>JAXMGX010000019.1:0-56721 GCA_046347045.1 Steroidobacteraceae bacterium | reverse complement strand
GTTGCCCGGGTATTGGACGATCTTAAGGGGCGCGCGCCGACTGCGGCGAATGATCTGCTGCGATTTACACGGCGCATCTTTGCGTTTGGCGTGCGACGTCGCATCGTGCCGAGCAATCCGGCGGCTGATTTCTCCCCACGCCTCGATGCGGGCGGAACAGAGAGGCCGCGAAGCCGCGCCCTCGGCGCGGAAGAACTCACCCGATTGTTCGAGAAGATGCGGAAGACCCCGAACTTCGGCGAAGACAGCCTGCTCGCGATCAAGCTACTTCTGGCTCTGTGCGTGCGCAAAGGTGAACTGCTCGGCGCCCGATGGGCGGAATTCGACCTCGATGGGAAGACCACGGCCGGCGCGGTCTGGCACCTGCCAGCCTCACGCACCAAGACCGGCGAGGGTCTCAACATTCCCTTGGCACCCGCCGTGATCGAATGGCTTCGCGCGCTGCGCGGTCTCGCCGCCGGCAGCGAGTTCGTCTTTCCGAAGCGTCGGCGCGATCCCCGAGAGCGGGTACCGCATATGGGCATCGATACCCTGAACGTCGCCCTGAACCGTGTCGCCCATGAACTGCCGCACTTCACTCTGCACGATCTGCGTCGGACGGCACGAACGCACCTTGCTGCGCTAGGCGTGCGGCGCGAAGTCGCGGAGCGCTGCCTCGGGCACAAGCTGCGCGGCGTCGAGGGCACCTACGACCGTCACGACTATTTCCGGGAGCGCCGGGCGGCGCTCGAATCCTGGGCGGCGCTGCTATTGAGCATCGAGCGCGGCGATCGAAAAGTGGCGCCGCTCCGGCCCAGGCGCTCGGCTGAACGCTAGTTCGGGCGTCGGCTGAAAGAAGGTTCAGCGCCGCCGCTTCTTCGCGCCCTTGAAGTCCCGATTGATCCGGTTCAGATCGAACCCCTTCGGATCGAACACGCCGCCGATCCAGCGCACCATGTCCTGGTGCTGCTCGTGCCTTCGATCCGTGAGCACCTCCAGAAGCAGCGCGTAACCAGGCGGCCCACCGACATCTTCCGGCGGGCAGGCATTTTCGCCTGCTAGGCATACCGGGAGGAGCAGATCCGGCACCTCCGCAAGCGGCGGCAGGGACTCAACCACGATCCGATGCCGCCAGCCGTCACCCATGTCGTAGCGATACTCGAACTCTCCCCGGATGCCCAGCTGCGACGCCACGGCGGCGACAGAGACCCTGCGCTCGTCCCGATACCCGCGGGTATCCCTGTCGTGCCCGATCTCCGCGATCCACCAGTCGGGCGCGACCGTGCCCTCGCCGATCTCGAACTCGTGTGCGTGAGAGTCCGTCCACCCCATGACCCACTGCAGATAGCCATGCAGGCCGGCGAGGGTCCATTGATTCGATACCAGAACGCGACGCCAGACGAGAGGCTCAACGTCCAGCAGTTCGATTCGCAGGGCGACGGGTTTCGGGCGCGGGGCTATTGGCAAGGATGGTCCTCATGTAGCGCAGCAGGGAATGGGATTAGGGTGCGCGTTGAAATTCGAGATGCTGCCTCCTTCGGAGGTCGTGCCTATCCTGCGCGACCGGTAGAGGCTCTACAATCAGTCAGTACTTATCCCGAAAAAACGATGGGGGGCTCCTTTCGGCCGATGGATAGCGCGCTGATCAAGATTCTCAAGCGTTCACGTCGGATCCTGGTACTGACCGGGGCCGGAGTATCGGCCGAGAGCGGCATCCCGACATTCCGGGACAAGCAGACCGGACTTTGGGAAAACTTTGACGCGGCGGAGCTTGCTAACGAAGATGCGTTCCGGAAAGACCCCGCCTTGGTCTGGGGCTGGTACGAGTGGCGCCGCGCCCTCGTGGTGCGCGCGAAGCCCAATCCTGCCCACTCTGCCCTAGCAGACCTTGCCCGGCACCGACCGGAGATGGTTCTGGTCACCCAAAACGTTGACGACCTGCACGAACGCGCCGGCAGCACGGCCGTGCTGCACCTGCACGGGGAACTGCTTAAGCCGCGCTGCGAAAAGTGTTCGCGACCATATCACTTTTCCGATGCGATTCCGGACCTGCCTCCGGACGGCGGGCGGATCAAGCCTCCGCGGTGTCCGGATTGTCTATGGCACATCCGTCCCGGTGTGGTCTGGTTTGGCGAGCCGATCTCCGCGCCCGCATGGAGTGCCGCGGTCGAGGCAGCCCGTCATTGTGAACTCTTCCTCTGCGTCGGTACGTCTGCACGAGTTCAACCTGCCGCTTCGTTGGGTATGCGTGCGAGCAAGGCTGGCGCCGTTACCGTGCAAGTGAATCCCAACCCGACGGATTTCGACGAGGAAGTGGATTACTGCGTCCGCGCGCCGGCAGGTGTGGCCTTGCCGGAGATCACGAAGGCCATGACGGATTGAATTCGGGATTGGTTCAAATCCTGATTCAAGCCCCAGCTTACTTACACAGTCTTACGAAGACCTACGCCCGCGCTCCGAAGCATCAGAGCGCCGGCGCCCAAGCCATGAAAAGGGCGCCGCGCTCGGCCGCCCGCCATCGAGTTCCTTATTCCTCACGGCACGCGGGACATGCTTGTTAGGGGGAATGGTAAGCATTGCGCAATTCTTCGTCGCATTCCAAGCAGAAATGCAGGACAGCGAGAGAATGCGCAACTAGCAATTGGTCGCGACCTTCCGAAGCAGGCTCAAAAAATTTGCCGCCGTGGAATAGGTTGTTCCTGACTCTGCATGCAGCATCAATTGCTCTTTCAGCCAATGACTCACCGAAGAGCGCCTGCTCTCTCCATTCGGTAGGAGTAACCTGAATCCGCGGTGGATATGTGATCAGATACTGAATGGCCTGCTCAAGCTCGCCGCCCGCAGGAACATTAAGAAGTTCGCGCATTCGTGCCGAAAACCTACGCCACGCTGGCTCTACGGGCTCGCGACCTTCGCGGATGCATCCGATGGCCTTTAGTGCATATTCGAACCGCGCAAACGTTGCGAAGAAGTCGCAGACGAGCTGCGGCTCTATGGCGAGTTTTCCGATTGGAGAATGCCTCGACATGTCGCCTAGCGACAAGTGCCAAAGTGAACTCTGTACCCATCATAGAAGGTGAAGGGCTTCTCAGCAGATTTGGAGAACTCGTCCACCACAAAGACATAGATCATTGAGCCCTCCCCAGCGCCTTGGTGGCGATACAAAATGTTGATCACTTTGTATGGGTTGCTTGCGGATCCAGAATCTATGACCTGCGGAGCGTTGATGCTCGTGTTCGTGAGCTTTCCGGACATGACTCCAGTGGCCTTGTCGACTGTGAATTGCTTTCCGATGAAGCTCTTTCGGTACAGCAGCAGGATGTCATTTTCCACCCGGTCAGAGGAACTTTGCTCAACTCGCTTTATTGTGCAAAGCAGCTGTCCACTGGCCGCATGTGCAGTCTCATTAAGGACACAGAATGCAGAAGTGATTGCAATCGCCAGGTACCAGTTCTTCATTGACTTAGCTCCTATGGATGGGGTGCAGCTTGACGACCCGCATATGCGCCCGCACGCTGACCTGCAACCCGCTGGCGCGGGACGCTGAACAGGGTAATAGGCCGGCAGTACGCGTCCGACTACTGTATGCATCTCGGGGCGCAGATCGCTTCTTTATGTGGTTGATTGAGACACTTGGGCGGTCACGTTGCGAAAAGCGCGCTCGACCATACCGCCTCGACGAGGAAGTGCATTTCTGCGTGCGCGCGCCGGCAGGAGTTGCGTTGCCGCAAATGGTCAGTGCCATGGTGGCGCTCACTCCACGATGACCGCCGCCACATCATCCTGAAAGCCGCCGCCGGGGAGGCGCACCCCCTCGACCAGCGCATCGACGCCGCGCAACGCGCGCGCGCGAAGATCCTTGAGGTGCGTGTATTTCAGGAGCCCGTCCGTTCCGATGACTAGCCGACCCATCAGCTGCGCCTTGAATAGCACTGGATTGGCCTGCCCGGAACCCAGGCGCTCGCGGCTCTGCAGGCGCGTCAGTTCTTCTGGCGGGCGGCTCGCCGGCAGCATCCAGGCTCCCGAATCGCCCGCGCTCGCACCGACGCATTCCCCGCTATCGGTGACGCGCACCGCAACGCACGTCGTTTCGCCCCCGGGAACCTCCTTCAGCAGGAGTTGATCGACCGCCAGCAGCGCGCGGCGCCAGTCGACGAAACCTTCCTTCGCCATCCGCGCCAGTTCCCCGATGGCTCTGTCGGCTGCTTGGCCGCCCTTTCCGCTGTTGCCTGCGCCGTCACAGACAATGACAATCGCGCCTCCGAAAACGCGCTCCACGAGCACCCGATCCTCGCCCTTGCCGCCAGATTCAACTCTCAATGCAGTAGAAATCATTCTCCTACTCGAAACGACGCCGCCTCGCGTCTTAATCTTCGCACTGCAATCGATCCACGCGCTTCTACGAGGCCGGCGAAATGGATTGACGCCTGCGCGAAGGCCCATCCATCCCCCAAAAAAATCTTCTCGAAATAGAGCCTCTATTGCCTGCTAGTACGAGTTCGGCAAAGTAGCTTAGCCAAGGCTTGTCCATTGGTTTCAGGAGGAATAGGCATCCATTTTGATGGTTCGCTCCTTGATTCCACTGCACTATCCTTGTACTTCACGGTACTAAGGATCCGAATCGAATTAGCCTTGCATTGAATCTCGTACAGCGTCTTGCTCTCCGTAGTTACCAATTCTTCGTTTGCAACGTCTTCGGCCATTATGATGTTCAACTGCTCATCTTCCGAGACCTTGCGTCCTAGGACGGCTACGATTGGTGGCACGTATCCAGAAAGCTTCTTCACAGCAAGTCGATTCGTGAAGTCGCTGTCTGCCGGCTTCGAGTAGAACCTATCAAAATCACTATCTCGAATCGCCTTTGTCCAGACTTCAATATTTCCCTGGGAGTTCCGACGAACCTCGGATGACAGAAAAAAGAGCTCCTTAACATCATCTTTCGAACCTGCCCACCCGTACAGTTTCCAATCGACGCCATCCGCGTAAGCGAAGTCCACGTAAGACAGCGCGATTAGAGCAATACCGATCAGACTTAGTCGCACAGATCCTCCCTTGATGCTCTGCACACCATGACCTCTTCTGGGCCGTTGGGGTCGAGCTTGCCGCCCTCAAATTTGCACTACAGCTCTGTTCCTGCGAGCTCTTAGGCTCCCGGGGTGAAATTCAAGAAACACACCAGAGTAGCTACGCAGCCACCGAGGAAGCAGACGACATTTCCCCAGAAAGTTACTTCAAGCCAACACTCGCAGGCCGTGCCAGAAAGATCAATTCTGAAGATGCTTGCGGGTTGCTCCCATGCAAGCCGCACCCACTTCGCTGAGAAAAGATGGAAACCAATACCGCAGAACGTCGAGAGCAGAAGCAGGATCCATGCCACGTATGCGGAAAGGGGCATAATGCGCACTAAGGGGATCTCCCCGCTTATCCCCAAGAAATCTCTTGCTAGAACAATTGGAGCAAGCAGTGCTGCAGTTGATAGTCCAATTACCAGGCCGACAACTTCGCGATAACGGTCGTTGACATCCAAGCGCCAAGGAAACTTTGGTGTGTCGCTCATGCCCCCTCCCAGCACCTTCCGCCTGAGTCGAGCGGCGGCGCCTCTTTCTTGACGCCTACTCTACCTCTGAATAGTTGGTTTGGATTGGTGCTTAGCTATCGCCCCTACTTGGCGTCGAGGCCTCCCACGATAAGTTGCCTTCTCTGCTGACCATAAGGCCAAGGGACCTCGACATTCCAACAGCCCTCTTGGAGCTTCACAGCGTCCTCTGCTCCAATTGCCTTCCCCGTACCAAAGCCATGAGTTCACGCGCAATCCGTTCTCGATCCGTCAGCGGCCGACCCAAGTCACCGGCGAAATGGGCCGCGGCTGTCGCCAATGAGCAGTCGCCCTGCAGCGCCAGCTTCTGCGCGACCGACTGCCAGCCTTGATGTACGGTTGCTCGCGTCTCCAAGAGTGTCCGTCTACCAGGCTCCGGCCGGACGCTGCCGCTGGCGGCCAATTCCCGCATCACTCCTTCGGCCTTCGCCCGCACATGCGAGGAGTCACCCCGCAGGCTCGCCCGGTAGATCCCATCCTTTATGGGCTTCCGGTCTTCGCCGCGCACCGCGCGCTCGGTGGCATTTGCCGCCACACCCAGCCCCTGCAGTTGGTGGGCGAACTGGGCGCGCCAGTGGCGCAAGGTTTCTTTCCTGATGTTTAGCCGCCGCCCGCCTTCGCTGATGGCTCTCATGACCAGGTGCACGTGGGGGTGCGGCTCGTCGGTGTGCAGAACCATCGCGTAGCGATGCCGGCCGTGAAACTCCTCCAGCGCGAAGTTGCGAACCGCCGAGAGCACCTTCTGCGGCGGCGTTCCTTCTGGCATCGAGAACACCAGCTTGTGGACCAGCTTCGGGGGTTTGCGGGCTGGCAGGGCATTGAGGCTCGACTGCGGACGCAGCTCGTCGAGGTCGAGGCCCCAGTCGTCGATCAGCTCCTGCCCAACTCGCCCATGCAGTTGATACCCGTCGTCACTCTCCAGTGCCAGATGGCCCTGTCGACCGATGTAGTCGAAATGCCGGCCGACGGCCTTCAGGTCGCTGCTGCCCGGTGACAGCACCTTCACCATCACTTCTGGCGCGCGGTTGACTGTCAGGCGTATGTGTTCGATCTGCGCGGGTGTCAGTCGACCTGCCACACGCGATCCGCCTCGCGCATGGCTGGCGATGTTGAGCAGCGGCTCTTCACTCGGAAGCTTGAACGTCTTCATGGGTCACAATGTGGCCCAAGAGCAAGCGCGCAGCTATCCTGCAAATCACGGAAAATTCGGGCGAAACCTCATCATTCCTGTGGCTGATGAGCGTCGCTCAACAGCGAGGTATTGGGCAGTTTCTCGGCGAAACCCACCCTCGCAAGAGTGGTGTCGCGAAACGTAGTCTTGATGTACGTACCAACTTGCCCGCGTGCTACCGCTTCCACATATGGCGATCGAAGACATGCTCAACCACCCCCGCCCAGCAGCACCTTGTGTGCAGATTCTGCGTCTGCCGCAGGTCTGCAAGGTCACGGGTCTGGGACGCTCGATGATCTACCAGCTCGAATCGGCACGCCGCTTTCCCTGCAGGGTTCGCATCGGGGCGCGGGCCGTGGGGTGGGTTGAGGCGGAGGTGCAGGGTTGGCTTGCGGATCGAATCGAACGCTATCGCGCCGAAACAGTGCGGCAATAGGAAACCCCTCAGCAACGCAACCTACCCTCGGAAGCACACCAGGGAGGATTTTGTTATCTGCCTCAGTCAGTTACATGACGGCACAGTTCCGCGCGTAAACCAAACTGTTAACCGCGTCCTGTCACGTGTCAACTATGGTGTAAACTGAGTCTCCGGGTAAGGAGACAGCAGCCATGGGTAAGCGAATGGGAAATCCCCCGGTGTATTTCGTCATCGGGCAGGTAAAGCACAACGCCGTTCTTCAGCTGGACAACTACATTGCCGGCATTCAGGAGAACCTGCGAAAGGCTGGTTATCCTGACTACAGTAAGGCCACCGTGATCAACACGGTGCTGACACCTCAACAGGACGGTCGCGAACCAGACGCCGCTGCAGCGGCAGTTACCATCCAGCAAGTCGCACAGCACCGCTTCCATAATCTTTCGCGTCGTAGCTGCATCATCCTCGCGCCGGATGCGGTTTCGTTTCAGACAACCGAATACGAAACGTTTGAGCTGTTCTCTGAAGAACTCTGGAAGGCGGTCCGCACGGTGAATAGTGCTGTCAGCGGACTGAGCTATGTCGAGCGGATCGGGTTGCGTTACGTGGATGCTGTCTTTCCGAGAGAGGGCGAGACGCTGGAGCAATATCTCGTGCGGGAGGTCCTCGGCGTATCCGGCTTGGTAGCCGGTATGAAACCCAACCACTCGTTTACAGAGTCTGCGCTGCGGACGGACGATGGCTACTCCGTCGTCACCCGTGTCTTTTCGCACGAAAGGCATCTCGGGCTTCCAGCGGATTTGGGCGCAGAGAACATGCCCTTCCTGGATCGCTTTGAACAGCTAAGAAAGTCACCGCCTGTCCGCCATGCGTTGATTGATACCGATGGCAGCTGGATGGGGCGGAGCGAATACAGCGAGGATTTTACTAAGAGCAATCTGACCAAGATTCATGACCTGATCGGCGTGGCTTTCCGTGCGAATGTCACGTCGCACGCGCTCAAGACTTGGGAGGGGTAGTCGTGCTTGACGCTCCTGCAGCTACGACCAACATAGCCGACAGCTTGGAACGACATCGTCGCGGTGCCGCTCTCTACGCTCCAATGCCGAGCACGAGCAGCGGAAACCCATTCGCATGGTTGGTCGTCGAAGATCCCGAACAGCTTTCGGCGCGACTATCCGTGCTTACGTTCTTGGCCGGGACACCACAGCAGTGTCCCGCGCCTGCGAGAAAGTCGTTCGCCGAGCACCCCCAGTCTGTCGCTGACATCGAAAATCTGCGACAGCTTCTCGGACTTTCGGTCTCAACCTTCGCCAGTATGTTCGACGTGTCCCGACAGGCCGTCTACAAGTGGTTAGCGGGCGAGCCGATGAATCACGCACACACGAATCGCCTCGCGCAGCTCCGCGAGGCGGCAGCAATCCTCACCGATTTCGCCAAGAGCGATACGCGCGCTCTGACCAGGAGAAAACTCCCCACCGGAAGAACCGTCGTGGAATCCATTTCCGCTGGCGAAGATCCGATCACTGTGGCGCAAACTGCTGCCAACCTGATTCGAAAGGACAATGCGCAGCGCGATGCTCTCGATGCTTTCCTCGGAAACCAACACACCAAGAATCAGCGCGGTATCGCTTCATTCGTGATGCCGCACGCTGATAAGGATTTTGAAGAGGCGTAGCCCTTGAATGGCGAACTGGCCAACAGACACTCCTTGGCGCCAGGGCCACCTCCTTCCGCTCGAAGCAATTCAGGCGCTGAACCTCACGAGCAACGGCAACCCCGCAGAAACCGTGGGCGTTGTCATTAGCCACGACTGCGACCTAGCCAGATCCGCTGACAAGGAGCCCGACATTGAGCTAGTCGTCGGCCGGATCATCGAAAAACCCAATGGCACGTTCCTGCACGCAAAGAGCTCTCGCATTCTGCACGCGCGCTATTGCGGCTCAAAAGACATTTGGGTTGAGTTGATTGCAAAAGATCGCGTACGCATTCCCAAGGAAGGAACCGCCCCATCCCTCGCGGACTTCTCCCCAAGAACCGATGTGCGCCTTACCGAAGATGCCTTCGTGGTCCTTCAGGACTGGTTGGCGGCTCGCTACCGTCGGTCCGCATTTCCGACTGAGTTCGACAGGAGATTGGACAAGGAAACCGGTTTGGCGGAACGGCTTGTAAAGCTGCTGGAGCGAGACGACGCCGGCCACGCCGTGCTGGGTCTTTACTTCGATCTGGATGAAGGCGCCATGTTGGAAAGGTCTGGTCAAGACGATCTCTACAGCCTGAAGATCGTCGTTCTCTATCCATCGGACGATGCAGACACGCATAGCCCAAAGGCTGACAAGGTCGCCGCAGACATCAAGGAGCTGTTCGCGAATCGGACCAAGAAAGACGACACCGGCGCCAGAAAATGGATCGAGCTTTCCGGCGTACTCGTCGCATCTGACAGGCAGCTTTCCGTCTACAACGCACGTCTGCTGAAGGAGTGGGACATTCACTACGTGAGCCACCGCGCAGCCCCTCCCCAGCCTTTTCTGAGGTGACGATCAGTCCTTTCGGGCTTGTAGCTGATGATGTAGCTAGATCAATCACGGTCAGAATAAAGACTTTAGGATTCAACCTGGTAGCGCCGCTCCCCGCGAGCAGGTGCAGAACATCGAATAGGATTCGAAGGCGCCCCGCCGCCTTCGGTCCTGAACCATTGGAGGTCCTAATGCCCGTATTGTCCCTCGCGAAAATCCTGTCACCGTCCCTGCCCATCCCCGGCGCCGAACCCTGGTACGCGGCTCCGCAAGACCCTGCGCTGTCGGTCATGACGGACTTCCGCGAGCGCTCGTCCGTGACGGTGGCCGACACCGACCGCATCGGCGCGGCGCTGGAGCACATGAAGCACACCGGCGTGCGCTGCGCCTTCGCGATCGACACTCGGCATCGCGTCGTGGTCGGCATGATCACGGCCTACGACATCACCGGCGAGAGGCCGATGCGCCATGTGCGGGATGTCGGCGGCAAGCACGACGAGATCCTGGTGCGCGACATCATGCAACCTCTCGCCGAAGTGAAGGTCGTCGACATCGGCGCGATCGAGCGCGCCACCGTGGCCTCGGTGGCGCGGCTGCTCGAGGAATCCCGGCTGTCGCACATCCCGGTGATGGAAACCAGCGCGAACGGCGAGCGGCGCCTGCGCGGACTGCTGTCCGCGGCGAAGATCAAGCGCCTGCTTTCGAAGCCCTGAGGGAGGCGGCTGTTGAACGACGCGAAGACGACCGTCGCCGTCATCGGCACGGGCGACATGGGCGCCGCGGTCGGCGGGGCGCTCGTGCGGGCTGGCTATCGGGTGGTGACGGCCGGACACGGGCGCAGCGCCGCGTCGCGCGCCTTCGCCGCGGACGCTGGCGTGGAGGATCTCGGCACGCTGGCTGACGTGGTGCGGGCCGCGTCGCTCGTGCTGTCGATCGTGCCACCGGCAGCCGCCACTGAATTTGCTGCGCAAGCGGTGGACGCGATGCGCAAGACCGGTGCGCGCCCTGCATTCGCCGACTGCAACGCCGTGGCACCGGCAACGGTGCGCGCGATCGAGGCGACTGTCGCATCCATCGGTGCGCCTTTCATCGACGTCGGCATCGTGGGCCGCGGCCCCCGGCCGGGCGGCGAGCGCACCCGGTTCTATGCAAGCGGCGCCGCGCGCCGCGCGGTACTGGATCTGGTCGTGCCCGAGATCGCGCTGGTCGACCTTGGCACCGGGATCGGCACCGCCTCGGCGCTGAAGATGGTGTATTCCTCGCTGAACAAAGGCATGGACGCGCTGCTGACGACGATACTGCTCGCCGCCGAGCGTCTCGGCGTGCGCCCGGCGCTGATGCAGGAGCTCGCGGGCAGCCAGGCTGCTGCGCTCGCGCGCATGCAGGCGCGCGTGCCGTTCCTGCCGTCGACGTCCGTGCGCTACGTGCCCGAGATGGCCGAGATTGCGGCCACGTTCGACAGTGTGGGCGTCACTCCGGATTTCCACCGCGGCGCGGAGTGGCTGTATGCGCTGCTCGCCTCTACGCCGCTTGCCGCCGAAACACGCGCGACGCAGCCGCGCGAGCGCTCGCTCGACGCCGCCGTGGCGGTGTACGCGGAAGCGCTCGAACGCGCGGCCCGCGAGCGCCGATAGGCCATCCCCTCCGGTTCAGGGCCTGCCTGGTTCAGGCCCCCGGGGGCGTTGGATGCAGGAACGACCAGGGCGACGTATCGCTGCCGCGCGGCACGGGCACCTCGATCAGCACCGGCGCATCCGCACCCAGCGCCGTCGACAGCGTGCTGCGCAGTTCCGCCGGCGTGCTCGCCCGGTAGCCCTTGACGCCGAAGCTCTCCGCGAGCTTCACGAAATCGGGGTTGTGCAGGTCCGCGCCCAGGAAGCGGCTGCCGTAGCGCTCGCTCTGATCGCGCCGCACATTGCCGAAGGCGCTGTTGTTGAAGACGATGCTGACCAGGTTGATGCGGTGTTGCACGGCCGTGGCCAGTTCCTGCACGCCGAACATGAAGCCGCCGTCGCCGCTGACGGACACCACCGCCTTGTGGGGGTTTGCAACCTTCACGCCCAACGCGGTGTTGAACCCGAAACCCAGGTTGTCCTGATAGCCGCAGGTGACGTACTGGCGCGGGCCGTAAACGGGGAAGCCGAAGCGCGCGGTGAAACCCACCTGCGAGATCTCCTCGACGAAGAAGCCGTCGCGCGGCAGCACCTCGCGGATCACGTCCAGATAATCGATCTGCGGCGTGACGCCGCGGATCTTCGCGCGGGCGCTGGCCTTGACAGCCTCGAACTGCGCTTCGCGGTTCGCCCGCGCATCCAGCGATCCATCGAGCGCGGCCAGCAGCGCCCGCGTGCCCTCGTCGGCGTCCATCACGACGCCAGCGTCCGGCTTCAGGCGCACCATCTCGGTGGGATCGATGTCGATGCGCAGCGTCTTCACGCCCTTCGGAAACCAGCGCCAGCGGAAATACGGCAGCTCCAGGCGACTGCCGATGCCGATGAGCAGGTCGCAGTCCTTCCAGTATTCCCAGGCCGCGGCCATGGACATGCCATACGGCAGGTCTTCGCCGACGATCCCCTTGCCGCTGCGATGCGCCGTCACCGGCGCCTGCAGCCGCTTCGCCAGCGCCAGCACGGCTTCGCCGGCATGCAGCGCACCGGCGCCCACGCAGATCAACGGTCGCTTTGCCGCCCGAACCAGCTTCGCCGCGGCTTCGATGGAATCCGCATCGACCGGTGGATTGGGCAGCGGCGCCAGTGGCGCCACGGCCGCCACCGCGGCCTTCTGGCCGAACACGTCCCAGGGCGCCTCGACGGCCACGGGGCGCACACGGCCGCTGCGTAGCTGACGGAAGGCTTCGGCCATCACCGACGGCGCCTGCGTGGGATGCTCGATGCGATCGGCCCACTTGGTCAGCCCGCGCAGCAGCGCGAGCTGGTCCGGCAGTTCATGCAGCTGACCGCGGCCCTGGCCGATCAGGTGCGACATGATGTTGCCGGTCAGGCAGAGCACCGGCGCGGTGGCGCCATAGGCCGTGCACAGCGCAGCGCCCGAATTCAGCACACCCGGACCGGGCACGACGGTGTAGGCGCCCACGCGACCGGTGGACTTCGCATAGCCGAAGGCCATGTATCCGGCGCCCTGTTCATGGCGCGTGGTGATGAACCGCAGGCGGTCCGCGCGACGGGCGAGCGCATCGTTGAAATCGTACATGTGGGCGCCCGGAATACCGAACACCGTGTCGACGCCATGCGCCAGCAGGGCCTCGACCATCGCATCGCCCGTCGTCATCACGGTCATCCCGTCTTCTCCTTGCTGTTGCGGCGCGTGGCGCCGGCGCGCTTCGCGGCGGATGCAGCCGCCGGTCGTTGCAACTGCTGCGCGTTGGTCAGCAGCTTGAACAGGGTGTTGAGCCGGCGTTCGCCGAACTGTTGCTCGATGTCGTGGTACACGCCTTCGACCAGTTCGCTGACGGCCTCGAAGCGCTTCGCCCCCTCCTTCGTGATCGACACGAACAGGCGGCGCCGGTCATCGGCGGCGCGGCGGCGCCGGATCAGATGCAGCTTCTCCAGGCGCGTGAGGATGCCGGTGAGGCTGGGGGGCTGCACGCAGATGCGCCGCGCCAGTCCCTGGAACTCCATCTCGCCGTGGGAGTGCAGCGCGCGGATCACGCGCCATTGTTGTTCCGTGAGCCCGTGGGCCTTGAGGTGCGGCCGGAAGAACTCCATGACCGACTCGCGCGCGCGCAGCAGGGCCATGGGGAGAGAACGTTCGAAACTGCGCATCGGCAAGTCCTGTTGGCGTGTTTTCGTAAGCCTAGCATCAGGCCCAATGCGCCGCCGCGCGCCGGGCTGCCGCCATGCGCTCCGTCGTCGTACGCGCCGAAACCGTGCGGAAGCGTTCCACCAGCGCCGCAGGCGCGGTGCGCGGCGAGCCGCAGTCGAACGGCGGATGTGGGTCGTATTCCGAACCCAGCTGCACCAGTTGCGCGAGTTCCGTGCCGCCGACCTGCTGCAGCACCACCAGTCCGAAGTCGATGCCGGCCGTGACGCCCCCACCCGTGATGCGGTTGCGGTCGATGACGACGCGCTCCTGCACCGGCTGCGCACCCAGCACCGGCAGGATGTCCATGGCTGTCCAGTGGGTCGTGGCCCGGTAGCCGCGCAGCAGGCCCGCAGCCCCGAGCACCAGCGCGCCGGTGCAGACCGAGGTCACCCAGCGTGCCCGCGGTGCGCGGCTGGCAAGGAAGTTCAGGACCGCGGCATCCTCCATCAACGCGGCGACGCCCGCACCGCCGCCGACGAACAGCAGATCCAGTTCCGGCGCCTCGTCGAGCGCGAGATCCGGCAGCACGCGCAGCCCCGAGTCGCTGGTCACCGCCGCGCGCGTCTTGCCAAGGCAGAACACCTTGCCCGGCCGCAGTTTCGTGAACGCATCCTGCGGCCCGGCCAGATCGAGGTGGGTCATGCCCTCGAAGACCAGCATCCCTATCTGGAATGGTTCGGCCGCCGACACCGGCTGCGCCAGTGCAGCCGCGGCGCCGAGGCCCAGTGCAGTCGTGAACGCGCGTCGGTCCATGTACGCCCTACTTCGCGCGCGCCGGCCGCTGCGGTCGCGCGGCCACCACCTCGATCTCGACGAGCGCACCGGGGGCGGCGAGGCCGGCCACCTGCACCGTTGCGCGCACCGGCTTGTTGGGCTGCTCGGCGGTGCCGAAGAACTGCAGGTAGGCGCTGTTCATGCCGGCGAAATCCATGCGCCCGCCCTGCGCGGGATCGCCCAGCAGGTAGACACGCATCTGCACGATGTCGCCCAGATCCAGGCCCTGCTCCACCAGCGCGCGGCGGATGGATTGCAGCGTGCTCACGGTCTGCGCGCGCGTGTCGCCGCCGATGCTGGGACGAGTGCCCTTGGCCGGATCCCCGGGAATGTTCGCTTCAGGCAGCATGCCGGAGACGAACAGCAGATCGCCCGCCCAGACCGTCGAGGAAAACGGCGCGGTGGGCGCGCCCTGCCGCGAAACGACGACGCCGTCGGCGAAAGTGGCAGCGGGCAGCGCGGCGAGGCAGCCGGCGATGGCGAGGCAACGTGCGATGTTCGATCGTGCAATGTTCACGGGAGGCTCCTCAGGTAACGGGCGATGTCCTCGATGCGCACCTGCGCCGGCAATGCCGACACCGCGGCGCGCATCGAAACAGCGGCGGGATGGGCAGCATCCGCGCCGCGGGTGCCGGCGCGGTATTTTCCGAAGCTCGAGACGAGATACCAGTCGTTCAGACGGGCCAGGGCCGGCGCCTGCAGCGACGCATTGCCTTCGCCGCGCGCGCCGTGGCAGGCCGCGCAGTACGTGGCGTACTGCTTGCGGCCCGACCGCGCGTCGCCGGCGACCAGCGGCGCCTGGGGTTCGCGGCGGAAACTGGCGACCTCGCGCGTGATGTCCGCGATCTGCTCGGGAGCGATCTCCCGCGCGACCGTGCGCATCTCCGTGCCGGGCGCATCGGCGCTCCAGTCGCGGCCCCGATCATGGCTGCGGTAGGCGGCGAGCTGCGCGGCCAGATACCAGGGCTCGATGCCGGCCAGCGACGGCGCCTGGATGGCGGCATTGCCGTTGCCGGTGGCGCCATGGCAGGTGGTGCAGTAGCGGTAATCCGCGGCGCCGGCGAACGACGGGATGGCGAACAGCGCCACATAAAGCAGTCGGCGCAACCGCATCATGACCGCACTCCTTCACGTTCGCGAGCGCCAATGCGCTCCAGCACGTCGTGCGCCGCCAGCACCGCCGCCTCCTGCCAGCCGGCATGTGCGCTGATCTGATCGCCCACCAGGTAGTGCCGGCCTTCGGGGCGACGCAACGCCTCGAGCGTGGCTGCGTCGGTGTCACGCGCCGTGCAACCCAGCATGTGGTTCATGCGATACCAGGCGACACTGACGCCGTTCTCCACGTAGCCGCCGTATCCGGGATGCAGGCGCTCGCCCTGAGCGACCGCGGCATCGAAGCGCTCGCGCGCCGACATGACCTGGAAACGATCCGCCACATCCTGCTGCAAGTAGTAACCCCCGATGACGATGCCCTTGTTGCCGTTGAAGCCGTGCGAGGGATACTGGATCTGGCCGATGTCCTGCCCGGTCCACGAGATTCCACCGTAGATGCCCTCGCGCTCCCAGAACCGCTCGCGCATCTGGAACGCGATCTTGCCGAGGCGGCCGCGGGGCCTGGCGCGCAGCGTGGCGTTGTACGCGGCGCTGAAGTTGTTGGGGATGCCGGCCAGCAACTGGCCGGGAATGCTGTCGAGACAGTAGTCGCCGGTTGCGGTCTTCAGCTCGTTGCCCTGCCGGTACTGCACCGTGACCTTGTCGTCGCCGGTGCGGATGTCGACCACTTGCGCGCCGAGCTGCGGCGGCCGCGACAGCTTCGACGCCAGCGCCTTGATGATGCGGTCCATGCCGCCCACCGGCTGCAGCACCGAGGACTGCGCCTCGCCCTCGCCGAAATGCATGGCCGAGCGCCAGAAATCCGAGCGCAGCAGCGTCGTGAGTTCGTGCACGTGCTTGTGCGTGCCGGCCACGTACAGGCCGCCCTGCGCGTAGCCCGCGCGACCGCTCGAGCCGTGGTACTTCAGGTCGGAGTCGAGGTCGCCATACTGCACCACGAACTCGAGCAGGCGGCCGGCATCATCCGCACTGAGCGGTGTTTCCAGCACTTTTTGCGACAGTCCCTTGGCCATGAGCTCGGCCATGAAGCCGCGCGCGTCGGCATTGAATTCGCGCTGCCGGATGCGCTGCCCGCCATTGCTGCCGTCGTATTGCAGCCATGCGGAGGAGTTCATGTTGACGTGCGTTTCGAGCGGCACGCCCAGCGTGCGGCAGTAGCCGATCAGCCGGTCGTGCGTGGACGGAATGCGCGAGGCGCCCGCGTTGAAGTAGAGATCCGGGTGGTCGTCGAAGTTGCAGACCTGGCGGTTGCCGATCTCGTCGACGACATCGCCGTGCCGCAGCGTCAGCACGCGGCCGCCGATCCGGGGCGCCGCCTCCAGGATCTCCACCGTGTAACCGGCGCGCTCCAGTTCATAGGCAGAGACCAGCCCCGCGACGCCGGCGCCCAGCACGAGCACGTGCCGTTTGCCCTGCGCCGGCGGCAGGGAAAATGCCGCGGCAGCCGCCGGGAAGGCCGGGAAGGCCCCCAGGGCGGCGGCCACGCGATAGACCGCGCCGGCGCCGCCGGCGAGTCCGACCAGTTCCAGCAATCGGCGTCGAGTGATCATGGCGCCTACTTCTGGTTGGCCGACGGCGAGGCGCTCGGCAGCTTCGCCATCTCGGCGGCGATGCAGTGCACCTCGAAGATGTCGCGGTCGTCGCGCAGGTTGTAGCGCTTGGTATTCACCCAGTCCCCTTCCCAGTACTGCGGGTCCGTCATCTTGAGCTGGATTTCCAGCACTTTTCCACCCTCGGTCAGTTTCCAGCGCTCGACGATGCGCAGCGCCTCGCCCACCGGCACGCCACTCTGGATCCAGTGGTGGCCCGGCTCCAGGTTCTGGGTTTCGACCACCAGCGTGTTGCCCTCCCAGTGGCCGATGGAATCGCCATTGAACGACGCGAGCGTGACTTCCGGATCCGGGTGCTTGCGGCCGTCCAGGTAGATCCAGCGCACCTGGTTCTCGAAGCCCTGGATCATGACGATGGCCGTCGGCAACTGGATGAGCTGGATCGGCCAGACGCGCGTCAGGAAACGCGGCATGCCCGGCGGATAGCAGGCGCCGGCATCGTCCTTGTACGCCTTGCCCTCCTTGTCGGCCTGCAGCTTCTCGTTGTAGATGCGCTGCCCTTCGGGCGTGAGTTTCGGCATCGGCCAGAATTCCCAGTCCGGCGGCGGCCCATTTGTGGCCGTGCGCTGCATCAGCCAGGTACCCATGAAGTTGACCGGAGCCTTGGGCCGCTTGGCCTTCAGATTGGCCTCGGCCAGCATCGACAGTGGCTGCCCGGGAACGGGCTTGATCACCTTGACTGGTGGTTCCACGCGACGTTCCTGTGCCGCAGCAGGTATCGCCATGGCAACTGCGGCCAGCGCCAGGGCCGCCAGCCGGCGTACTTGTAAATGATTGCCTTTCGATGAATCGCTCATGACCTTCCCCTAAGGTTCGGTTCGCCCGCCCCGCCTTGCGGAACGGGCCGTTCAGGAATCCACTGCCGAATTCATTATGCTGTTAATGATTCCATTGCGCCAATCATTCTGCTATTAATGATTCCGCAAAACTATGGGGGATTGCACGATGAACCACACTTCGATTATTGAGCGGGCGACGCCGCGACGCCGCAGGACCCGCGTGGCGCTCGCTTGGGGCGCCGCGCTGCTGGGCGCCGCCGCGCTGGCCGTGGCCGCGACGCCGGTCAAACCCGCCGCAGCGCCTGCCAAGCCCGTCGCCACGGTACCGGCCCGCCTGGTCGTCGCCGGCAAGTCGCTGCCGAACTTCAACGGCATCTGGGTCCGCACGGGCAGCTTTCTGTTCGATCCGGCCATCCGCGATCCGCTGCTGATGAAGCCGCCGTACAAGCCGGAATGGATGGCCGAGTTCGACGCGCACCGGAACAAGGTCGCGCAGACCGGCGTCAACACGCTGGACCCGACTGCGGGCTGCATCCCGCCGGGCATGCCGCGCATGATGAGCGTGGTATACCCGATGGAAATCCTGATGACCCCGGGCCAGGTGACGATCATCACCGAGTGGATGGGCCAGATCCGCCGCGTCTTCACCGACGGCCGGCCGCATCCGGAAGACCCGGATATCACCTATGTGGGCCATTCCACCGGCCACTGGGACAAGGACACGCTGGTCATCGACACGGTGGCGATGAAGGGCGACACCATGCTGGATCAGACGGGCATGAAGCACAGCCCGGACATCCACGTCATCGAACGCATGCGGCTGATCGACCCGCAGACGCTCGAGAACCAGCTGACGCTCGAGGACCCGGTCGCCTTCACGCGGCCGTGGACGGTCACGCGCATTTTCAAGCGCGCGAAGCCTGGCGAGGAAATGCGCGAGTTCGTCTGCGAAGAGAACAACCGCAATCCGATCAAGCCCGACGGCTCCGTCGGCGTGATCCTGCAGGGCAATGACAAGAAGTAGTTCGATTTCATGCAACTGGGGGAAGTGAAGATGGATCAGCAGTATTCGATGTTCCAGGGAATCAAGCCGACCGTGGCCATTGCGGTGGCGATGATCATCGGCAACAGCGTCGCCAGCGCGCAGCAGGCGGTCGAGCAGCTCGAGGAAGTCCGCGTGACGGCCTCGCGCATCCAGCGCTCCGGCTTCGAGGCGCCCACACCGACGACGGTGATCGGATCGGACATCATCGAATCGCGCGCCGCAGTGCGCGTGAGTCAGGTGCTGTTCGAGATCCCGGCGCTGCGGCCCACGGCAACCGCCGTGCCGTTCTCGTCTTCGGCAGGCGGCACCTACGCCAACCTGCGCAACCTCAACCCGCTCAGCGGCCCGCTGCAGTCCGGCACGCGCACGCTGGTGCTCGTCGACGGCCGCCGCGTGGTGCCCAACACCGCCACGGGTCTGGTCGACCTCAATGCCATCCCCACCAGCCTGATCGAGCGCGTCGAAGTCGTGACGGGTGGCGCCTCCGCCGCCTGGGGCTCCGACGCCGTCGCCGGCGTCACCAACTTCATCCTGAAGAAGAAGGTCGATGGCCTCGACTTCTCCGCGCAGTACGGCATGTCCCAGCGCAAGGACGCGAAGGAACGCAGCCTGACCGCCGCCTGGGGACATGGCTACGCCGGCGATCGCGGCCAGATCATGTTCGCCGCCGAATACAGCTCTCTCGACGACATTCCGACCTACGGCGATCGCGACTGGGGCAGCCACCAGTACGGCTGGATCAACGGCACGGCCTACGGCCTGCCGAACCGTGTGGCCATGGCCGGTGTCACGGCCTCGGGCCTCACCGCCGGCGGTGTCATCACCCAGGCCAACGGCACGCCCATTCCGACCACGGGCGCCATCTCCGCGCTGCGCGGCCTGCAGTTCGGTCCGGGCGGCACGGTGGTGCCGTTCCGGTACGGCAGCTACCTGGGCAACAACCAGATGGTGGGCGGCGACGGCGCAGTCCTCTCGACGCTGGGCAGCCTGGGCGCCCCCACCGACCGCTTCAATGCCTACGGCCGCACCACCTTCGATTTCAGCGACAAGCTGAGCGGCTTCGCCGAACTGGCCTACGCCGAATCCAAGTCCGTCGTGGACACGCAGCCCATGTACCTGCCGAACGGCGATGGCGCGCTGATCATCCAGCGCGACAACGCCTTCCTGCCGGCCAGCCTGCGCACCACGATGTTGACGAACAACATCACGAGCTTCGGCGTCAGCCGCTGGCTGCCTGAATTCGGCAGGTACTCGGTGGGCGCCTCGCGCAGCGCCGTGACGCGCGGCGCGGCCGGCCTCAATGGCGAGCTGGGCCAGGGCTGGAAGTGGAAGGCCTATGTCGGCGCCGGCAGCACCGACTACTACGACAAGGCGCTCAACAACATCAACGAGCCGAACCTGCGCGCGGCGGTCGACACCGTCGTCGGCCCGGGCGGCACGCCGATCTGCCGCATCAATTCCACCGTGGCGGCGGATATCGCCATCGTCAGTGCAGCCAACTACCAGGGTCGCGGCGCCCGGTCGGGTTGCGTGGCGGCCAACCCCTTCGGCCCGAATTCGTTCACCCAGGCGGCGATCGACTACATCATCGGCACCAGCTCCGCGGTATCGAAGATCAAGGAGAGCAGCGGTGGCGCCTCGGTCCAGGGCGAGCCGTTCGGCACCTGGGCCGGCAGTGTCTCGCTGGCCGCCGGCCTCGACTACCGCAAGGACAGCGTCGACCAGGTCGCCGATGCGACGGCCCTGCAGACCAGCCCCGCCTACCAGACCGGTGCCTGGCAGTTCAGCAACCGGCGCCCTCTCAAGGGCTCGGTGCACGTGACGGAGTTCTTCGCCGAAACCGTCGTGCCGCTGGCCAAGGACCTGGCACTGGCCCGCGCGCTGGACCTGAACGCCGCCGTCCGCACGGCGGACTACAGCACCAGCGGCAGCGTGACCTCCTGGAAGGCCGGTCTCACCTACGAGCCGGTGGACGGATTCCGCATCCGCGGCACGCGGTCACGCGACATCCGCGCGGCCAACCTGAATGAGCTGTACACCGTCGGCGTGACGGTGGTCGGCGCCGTGGTGGACTACGGCCGTACCGGCAACCCGTCGGCCTCGGTGCCCACCACCACCGTCGGCAACCAGGCACTGAAGCCGGAGACGGCCAAGACGACTACCGTCGGCATGAGCTGGCGGCCGTCGTTCCTGCCGGGCTTCGAAACGTCGATCGACTACTACAAGATCAACATCCAGGACGCGATCGGTTCGCTGGGTGGCCAGAACATCGTCAACGCCTGCTACGGCAAGTCGCCGTTCACCAGCGTCCAGTCGACGTACTGCAGCCTGATTTCGCGCGATGCGAATGGCGTCATCAGCAACATCCTGAACCAGAACCTGAACCTCGCCTTCGTGAATACGCGCGGCGTCGATCTCGAGGCGGCGTACCGGTTCCAGATGTCCGACCTGATCGCCAGCGCCGGCGGCTCGATGAACATCCGCATCCTCGGCACCTACGTCGACAAGTCCGACGAGAACAACGGCATCGTCACGGTCGACCGCGCAGGCCAGCTCGGCAACTCGCACTGGCGCGTGGCGGGCAGCGTGAACTACGCGAACGGCCCGTTTGCCGCGTACATGCAGGTGCGCTTCATCGAACCGGCGAAGATCGACAACACCTACGGCCCGAACGACATCGCGAACAACCGGGTTCCGGCGCGGACCTATGTCAACACGTCGGCGCAGTACACGCTGTTCGACAGCGACACGCGTGGCCGCCTGCAGATCTATGGCAACATCAACAACCTGTTCGACAAGGATCCGCCGATCATCCCCTCGGCCAGCGCCACGCCCGGCCAGACGACCCTGTCACCCGACTACGACAAGATCGGCCGGTACTTCGCGCTCGGCGCGCGGTACCACTTCTGATCGGCGACCAGGAGAATGGGCATGGAAGGCATGAGGATCGCAGTTGCCGCCGGCGCTCTCGCGCTGGCGGCCGGCGGTGCGCCGGCGATGGCGCACCATTCCTTCGCGGCATTCGATCTGCAGAAGACCGTGACTGTGGACGGCGTGCTGACCGAAGTGAAGTTCACCAATCCGCATAGCTGGATGCAGGTCGAGGTGACCGGGCAGGACGGCAAGGCCGTCCGCTGGGGCATCGAAGGCCTGAGTCCGGGGCAGTATTTCAAGAAGGGGCTCAAGCGCAGTCAGTTGAAGGTCGGCGACCACGTCAAGGTCATCGTCAATCCGCTGCGCAGTGGAGAACCCGGCGGCAGCCTGGTCAAGGCGACGCTGGCCGACGGATCGACGATTGAAGGCGGCCCCGGGCAGTGAGCCCTGGGCACTACTTTCCAAGGAGTACAGCGATGAAGATTATCAGGACGAGCCTAATCCTCGCCGCAGGCGGTATGCTTGCCGCGCCGGTGCTGGCCCATCACTCCTTCTCCATGTTCGACATGCAGAAGGAAATGACCATCAGCGGCACCGTCAAGGAATTCCAGTGGACGAATCCCCACGCCTGGGTGCAGATCCTGGTCAAGGGTGAGGATGGAAAGGTCGTCGAGTGGAGCATCGAGGGCAACAGCCCGAGCGTGCTGGCCCGGCAAGGGTGGACCAAGCGTTCGCTGAAGACGGGCGACGTCGTCACCGTTACCATTCATCCCATGCGTGACGGCAGCGCCGGTGGCGCCATCGTGAAGATGCTGGGGGCGGATGGAAAGCAAATCGGGGACACTCCCTAATCCGATCTGGATCCCCGGCGCAGCGCGCGCCGGGGACACCGCCCTCGTCCGCTTTGCCGACTGGGCGCGGCGCACGCACGGTGCGCCGGCAGCCAGCGGCGACCCAGGCGCCGACTACGCGGCGCTGTGGCGCTGGTCCATCGACCGGCGCGAAATATTCTGGTCCGCATTGCTCGATTACACGGCGCTGCACATCGATCGCGGCGAAGCGCCTGTGCTGCGCAACCGCGATGCAATGCCCGGCGCGGTCTGGTTCGAGGATTCGCGGCTCAATTACGCCGAGAACCTGCTCGCTGGCGCCGGCGCCGCGGCGACCGATACGGCCATCTTCTTTGCCGACGAAGGCGGTGCCCGGCAGCAGATCAGCTGGAGCAGCCTGCGATCGCGCGTCGCCCGGGTGGCGGCCCTGCTGGAAGACGAGGGCATTGGCCCCGGCGACGTAGTCGCGGGCTTTCTGCCCAATACGCCCGACGCAGTGGTTGCGATGCTCGCCACCACGAGCCTGGGCGCGGTATGGACATCGACCTCGCCGGATTTCGGGGCGGATGCGGTAGTCGAGCGCTTCGGCCAGGTCCGGCCGCGCCTGCTCTTCGCCACCAGCAGCGCCCGTTACGCCGGCAAGACCATGGACCTGCGGCCGGTATTGCAAAGGCTGCGGGCCGGGCTGCCCTCGCTGCAGAGGATACTGCTGGTCGGCGAGGAGCTGGAGACCGCCGAACGTGCCCATTGCGCGCGCGTCGAGCCGCGGTTCCGGCGCATGCCGTTCAACGCGCCGCTGTTCGTGCTGTATTCATCGGGCACCACCGGCAAACCCAAGTGCATCGTGCACGGCATCGGCGGCAGCCTGCTGCAGCATGTGAAGGAACATCGGCTGCATGTCGATGTGCGCCCCGCAGATCGGCTCTTCTTCTTCACCACCTGCGGCTGGATGATGTGGAACTGGCTCGTCTCCGGACTCGCCTCCGGCGCCGCAATAGTGCTTTACGACGGTTCGCCCACCCACCCGTCGCGCGATGTGCTGTGGGACCTCGCGGATGAATTCGGCATCACGCAGTTCGGCACCAGTCCGCGCTTTCTCGCGCATTGCGAGAAGAACGGCAGCCAGCCCCGCGCGACGCACAGGCTCTCCACGCTGCGGACGCTGCTGTCGACGGGTTCGCCGCTGGCCGCGTCGCAGTTCGACTACGTCTACCGCGACGTGAAGCCGGATGTGCACCTGGCCTCCATCTCGGGCGGCACCGACATCCTCTCCTGCTTCTGCCTGGGCGTGCCCACGCTGCCCGTCTATCGCGGCGAGCTGCAGGCGGCGGGCCTCGGCATGGCGGTTGATGTCCGCGATGGCGATCTGGTCTGCACCGCACCCTTTCCGTCGATGCCACTGGGATTCGTCGACGACCCGGACGGCAGTCGCTTTCGCGCCGCCTATTTCTCCCGCATGCCGGGCATCTGGCACCACGGTGACTTCGCTGCGCGGACGGCGCACGGCGGCTACGTCTTCCTCGGCCGCTCCGACGCAACGCTGAATCCCGGTGGTGTGCGGATCGGCACCGCAGAGATCTACCGCCAGGTCGAGAAGCTGCCCGAGGTGCTGGAGTCGGTGGCCATCGGGCAGCGCCGCGATGGTGACGAGCGCATCGTCCTGTTCGTGCGCCTGCGTCCCGGGCTCCAGCTGGATGCCGCGCTGTCCCGGCGCATCGCAGATGCGATCCGCAGCAATGCGTCGCCACGCCATGTGCCGGCGCGCATCCTGCAGGTCACCGACGTGCCGCGCACGTTGAGCGGCAAGATCGTGGAACTGGCCGTGCGCGATGTCGTCCACGGCCTGCCGGTTGGCAACCTCGAGGCGATCGCGAATCCCGAGTCACTGGACCAGTATCGCGACCGCCCCGAATTGCGGGATTGAAGCCGGTCAGCGCGCGGGCGCGGGCAGTCGCCAGGGTGGCAACTGCGGGTCCTCATGCCGGATGCCGGTGACCAGCGTGCCAAGCCCGCTGATCGTCACCTCCATGGGACCAGGTACGCGCTGCATGTCCGCCAGATGCAGTGAGCGGCGCGAACCCTGGCTCGGCCGGAAAGCCGTGCCCATCGACACGATGTCGCCCGGTTCCAGCGTCTGGAAGCGCGAGATGAAGGCCAGCACTTCGGGAACACTGTAGGTGTAGTAGGCCGTGCTGTCCTCGGCGATGATCTCGCCGCCGACACGGCAGACCACGTCGAGTTTGCCCGGATCCGGCACCGCGTCAGCGGTCACCAGCCAGGGGCCGCAGGGACCGAAACCATCGGTGCCCTTGTACCGCGCCGCATACGACAGATGCTGCTCGCGCCGCTCCAGCACTTCCGGATCGGCGGCGGAGGCGTACAGCGCGTAGTAGTGCACGCGGTCCTCGGCGCGCATTGCATTGCCCGTCACGTCGTTCAGGATGGTGTAGCCGTAGACGGCGTCGATGGCCGTGTGCGGATCGAGGTCGCGTGCGCGGCGCCCGATCACGACGGCCAGCTCCGGCTCCGGGTGCAGGCTGCCGTAGAAGGGCCGCACCACCAGATCCTCGCGGTGCCCGAGCAGGCTGGTCGAGGCCTTCAGGAAGAACATCGGATGCGAGGGCGCGCTGATCTTGCGCGCATCGGAGGCGCTGTTGTTCATCGCAACGCCCAGCACCTTGCCCGGCCGCGGCACCGGGGGCAGCCAGCGCAGCGTATCCAGCGCGATGGCCGGCACGCGGGCGGGATTCGCAGCGACCGCCGCCGCCAGGCGGTTGAGTTCGGCGCGCGCTGCGCTGCCCGCATGAATCAGGCCGGCCATGTCGGTGACCCGGGCCAGCGTCGGAAAGGCGCCGGCTCCGACCGCATCGAGCGCGGCGTCGAGTGTCACGAGATGCCGGGGATCGACCTGCCAACCGATGTGGGCGCGGCCGTCGATCAGGACACTGGCGAGATGCATGGTTCAGGATTCCTTGGCAGTCAGATGAAACAGGGTGCGGGCTCCGGCTGCATCCAGCAGCGGGCGACCGGATGCGGCGGCCAGTGCGGCGACCTGCTGCACGCGCGCTTCGTTCGAAGCGAGCAGGCGGCCGTCGGCGTCCTGGAGGTTGTTCTCGAAGCCGACCCGGACATGGCCGCCCAGCTCGATGGCGCGGGCCATCACGGCAAGCTCCGCGGGACCGAAGGCGCAGACACTCCAGGGCCAGTCGCGGGGCCAGCGCGCGAGAAAGGCATCGAGTGCCGCAGGGTCCGAGGGCGGTCCGTCCCCGTAGCGACCGAGCACGAACAGTGCATGCGGACGCGGCAGCTCGATGACGCCCGTCGCCACGAGTTGTTGCAGCCTGTGGATTTCGGCGGGCGTGTACAGGATGAACTGGCAGGCCAGACCGCGACGGATCTGGCCGGCGAAGAAGGCGGCCACCCGCGCATCCACGTCTTCCCCGGGAAAGAACTCCCGGATGGCGAAGGAGGCGGCATCCGGCTGCAGCGACTCGACGCAGTGCATCTGCGCGTCGACGGCGTACAGGCCGCAGGCTTCGGTGGTCACCTGCACCAGCAGCGAGGAGCCGGTCGCACGCCCGATCGCCTGCAGGGCGTCCCGGTAATGGTCTGGATCGAGGCTGTGCCGACCCTGCCCGTCGCGCACATGCAGATGCAGCAGCGCGGCGCCCGCAGCGGCGCAGCGCGAGGCCGTCCCGGCGATGTCGCCAGGCGCCAGCGGCAACGCCGCATGATCCGCTTTGGTGCGCCGCGCGCCATTGGGCGCGACGCTGATCAACAGCGGGCTGTTCATCTTGACAGGCTCCGGCATGACCCCTAGATTGTTCATATCTTAATATTACGTCCCGGCAGCAAGCGCAAGCTGCAAAATAAGGGTTTGAGTGACTCCATGGTGCCGAACTGGGCGCGTCTCGAATTTCCGCCGTTCCGGCTCACCGGGACCGTTTACGGCACGTTGCTGAACCATGCCAGTGCCCGCGACGCGCTGGGTGAGGCGGTCAACGCCGCTCCGTACAAGGCGCCGCCCCGGGCGCCCGTGCTGTATGTAAAACCGCGCAACACGCTGGTCGGCCCCGGCACCGCAGTCCAGGTGCCGGCGGAATGCAAATCGCTCGAGATTGGCGCCTGCCTCGGCCTCATCATCGGCCGGCCGGCCTGCCGCCTGTCCCTGGCCAACGCGCTCGACCATGTCGGCGGCTACGCCATCGTCAACGACATCAGCGTACCGCATGCCAGCTACTACCGGCCTGCCCTGCGCTACAAGGCGCGGGACGGCTTCTGCCCGCTGGGCGCCTTCGTGCCGCGCGAGGTGGTGAGCGACCCGGACCGGCTGCAGATCGACACCTACATCGACGATGCGCGCGTGGCCTCGGCCAGCACTGCCGGGAATCTGCGCTCGGTGGCGCAGCTCCTGGTCGATGTCACCGACTTCATGACGCTGGTGCCGGGCGACATCCTGGCCACGGGCGTGGCGGCGCCCGCGCCGCAGGCGCGCGCCGGTCAGTCGGTGCGCATCGAGATCGCCCCGCTGGGCAGCCTGTCGCACACGCTCGTCGCGGAGGCCGCGTGAAGCGCGCCCGGGTCGCTTACGGTGGCGTGGTGCACACCGCCTTTCCCGACGGCGAGCGCACGCTGCGCCTTGCCGACGGCCGTGTGGTCGCGCACGAGGCGGTCACCTGGCTTGCGCCCTTCGAAGTGGGAACGATCATCGCACTGGGACTCAACTACGCCGACCACGCGAAGGAACTGAGCTTCGGCGCGCAGGAAGAGCCGCTGGCCTTCCTCAAGGGCCCGGGTTCGGTGATCGGGCATCTCGGGCGCACGCGCCGGCCTGCGGACGTGAAGTTCATGCACTACGAATGCGAACTGGCGGTGGTCATCGGTCGTCGCGCGCAGCGCGTCCCACGCGCCGAAGCCATGGCGCACGTGGCGGACTGCATCGCCAACGACTACGCCATCCGCGACTACCTCGAGAACTACTACCGGCCCAACCTGCGCGTGAAGAACCGCGACGGTGGCACGGTGCTCGGCCCCTGGCTGGTCGATGCGGCCGACGTCGCCGACGTCAATGCGCTGGGACTGCGGACTTACGTCAATGGCGAGCTGCGGCAACAGGGCAGCACGCGCGACCTGGTTTTCGACATTCCCGCCCTCGTCGAGTATCTGAGCAGCTTCATGACGCTCGATGCAGGCGATGTGATCCTCACGGGTACTCCCGAGGGCGTCAGCAATGTCGTCGTCGGCGATGAAGTGGCCTGTGAAATCGACGGCCTGGGCCGGCTCATCAATACCCTTGCACCGGATTCCGAATTCGGTCGATGAAGGGCAGATTCAGCGGAGCACGAACAGCATGCGCATCGAACACCTGATCAATGGCAAAGCCGTCACCGGCGACACCTACTTCGAATCGATCAACCCCACCGACCAGTCGGTGCTGGCGGAAGTGGCACGCGGCGGCGCCGCGGAAGTCGAGGCCGCCGTCGCCGCCGCGAAGGCGGCGTTCCCCGCCTGGGCCGGCAAGCCCGCGGCGGAGCGCGCGAAGATCATGCACAAGCTGGGCGATCTGATCGCCCGGCACGTACCCGCGCTCGCCGACATGGAAACGCGCGATACCGGCCAGCCGCTGGCACAGACGCTGCGCCAGCTCGTGCCGCGCTCGGCAGACAACTTCCACTACTTCGCCGAGATGTGCGTGCGGGTCGACGGACACAGCTATCCGACGCCGACGCACCTGAACTACACGCTCTGGCATCCGGTCGGCGTCTGCGGACTGATCTCGCCCTGGAACGTGCCGTTCATGACCGCGACCTGGAAGGTGGCGCCGGCGCTGGCATTCGGCAATACGGCCGTGCTGAAGATGAGCGAGCTGTCGCCGCTGACGGCAGCGCGCCTCGGCGAGCTGGCGCTGGAAGCCGGCGTGCCGGCGGGCGTCCTGAACCTGGTCCATGGCTTCGGCACCGAAGTGGGCGAACCGCTGTGCCAGCATCCGGACGTCCGCGCGATTTCCTTCACCGGCTCGACGGCCACCGGCAACCGCATCATGCGCACCGCCGGACTCAAGAAGTTCAGCATGGAGCTGGGCGGCAAGAGCCCCTTCGTGATATTCGAGGATGCGGCCATGGACCGGGCGCTCGACGCTGCCCTGTTCATGATCTTCTCGAACAACGGCGAGCGCTGCACGGCGGGCTCGAGGATCCTCGTGCAGCAATCGGTCTACGACGGCTTCGTGCAGCGCTTCGTCGAGCGCGCGAAGAAGATCACCGTCGGCGATCCGCTGGACGAATCGAACATCGTCGGGCCCATGGTCAGCAAGCAGCATCTGGCGAAGGTGCGCGGCTACATCGAACTGGGCGTTACCGAAGGCGCGAAAATGCTCTGCGGCGGCACCGAAGTGCAGAACCTGCCGGCGGCGCTGCGCAAGGGCAATTTCGTGCCGCCGACGGTGTTCGCCGATGTCGACAACCGCATGCGCATCGCCCAGGACGAGATCTTCGGACCGGTGGCCTGCCTCATCCCCTTCAAGGACGAGGCGGATGCGGTGGCAAAGGCCAACGACGTGCAGTATGGTTTGAGCAGCTATGTCTGGTCCGAGAACGTCGGCCGCGCGCACCGCGTGGCGGCGCAGATCGAGGCCGGCATGTGCTTCGTGAACAGCCAGAACGTGCGCGATCTGCGCCAGCCCTTCGGCGGCACCAAGGCCTCGGGCCTGGGTCGCGAAGGCGGCACCTGGAGCTACGAAGTGTTCTTCGAGCCGAAGAACGTCTGCGTCAGCCTGGGATCTCACCACATTCCGCACTGGGGGGTCTGATCATGGGCAAGCTCGCGCTGGCAGCCAAGATTACGCATGTGCCGTCGATGTACCTGTCGGAGCTCGACGGACCCCGCAAGGGTTCGCGCCAGGCGGCCATCGACGGACATCTGGAGATCTCGCGCCGCTGCCGCGAGCTCGGCGTCGACACCATCGTCGTCTTCGACACGCATTGGCTCGTCAACGAGGGCTACCACATCAACTGTGCGCCCTATTACAAGGGCGTCTACACCAGCAACGAACTGCCGCACTTCATCTCGAACATGCCCTACGAGATGCCCGGCAACCCCGCACTGGGCAGGCTGCTGGCCAAGGTCTGCACCGAACAGGGCGTGGTCACGCTGGCGCACGACGCCACCTCGCTGGCGCCGGAATACGGCACACTGGTGCCGATGCGCTACATGAACAAGGATCTGCACTTCAAGGCGATCTGCGTCTCCGCGCTGTGCACCTCTCACTACCTCGCCGACAGCGCGCGGCTCGGCTGGGCCATGCGCCGGGCCATCGAGGACCACTACGACGGCACCGTCGCGATGTTCGCCAGTGGCTCGCTCAGCCACCGGTTCGCGCAGAACGGCCAGACGCCGGACTTCGCCTTCCGGATCTGGAGTCCCTTCCTCGAACGCCTCGACGCCGACGTGATGCGCATGTGGCAGGCCGGTGAATGGGCGCCGTTCTGCGAGATGCTGCCCGAGTACGCGGCGAAGGGTCATGGCGAAGGATTCATGCACGACACGGCCATGCTGCTGGGCGCACTGGGCTGGAGCGCCTACGACGGCAAGGCCGAAGTCGTGACGCCCTACTTCGGTTCCTCCGGCACTGGCCAGGTCAATGCCATCTTCCCGGTCACGCCGCAGGACGGCTCGGCCGTGCCGGCGCCGGTGGCGTCGCGCGTCCGCGAACACAACCCCACCGGCGCGCGGCTGTAGAAGCAGACAACGCCATGCCCCATCTCGTCCTGCTCTACACGGGCAATCTCGACCGCGAAACGGACATGAGCGGCCTGTGCCGCAAGCTGGCCGATGCGATGTTGACCGTGCATGACGAGCAGGGCGCGCAGGTCTTTCCCACCGGCGGCACGCGTGTCCTTGCGTATCCGGCGGCGCACTGGGCCGTTGCCGATGGCCAGCGCGACTACGCCTTCATCTACCTCAACCTGCGCATGGGCCGGGGACGCAGCGCCGCCGTCAAACAGGACGCCGGCCAGCGGCTCACTGCCGCCGCGCGCGAACACCTGCAACCCCTCATGGATCGACGCCTGCTGGGCATGACCCTGCAGATCGACGAGGGCCAGGAAGTTTTCGATGCCAAGCACAGCACGATTCACCCGCTTTTCAGGAACTGACACATGCTGCCCGCCGAATTGACACAAACCCTGGCCCGGCAGCTTCACGAAGCCCGGAAGACCCGCACCCCCGTGCGCCATTTCTCGCGGGCGCATCCGGACATGACGATCGAGGACGGCTACGCCATCCAGCGCGAATGGGTGAAGCTGGAACTGGCCGAAGGACGCCGCATCCTGGGCCGCAAGATCGGCCTGACATCGCGCGCCATGCAGCAGGCCTCGCAGATCACCGAACCGGACTATGCGCCGCTGATGGACGACATGTTCTTCGAGACCGGTGACAGCATCCCGGTCAGCCGCTTCATTGCGCCGCGCGTCGAAGTGGAGCTGGCCTTCGTGCTGAACAAGCCGCTGCGCGGCCCGACCGTGAAGCTCTTCGACGTGCTGGCAGCCACCGAGTACGTGACGCCGGCGCTCGAAATCATCGACGCGCGGATCGAGCAGTTCGATCGGGAAACGCGTGCGCCGCGCAAGGTCACGGACACCATCTCCGACTTTGCGGCCAATGCGGGCGTAGTGCTGGGCGGCCGGCCCTTCCGCCCCGATGCGGAGGATCTGCGCTGGGTGGGCGCGATGCTCTACAAGAACGGCGTCATCGAGGAAACCGGCCTCGCCGCCGCAGTGCTGAACCACCCGGCCACCGGCGTGGCCTGGCTGGCGAACCGCATTGCGCAGTACGGCGAACAACTGCAGGCCGGTGACATCGTGCTGGCTGGCTCTTTCACGCGGCCGACCACGGCCGTTCGCGGCGACGTGCTGCATGCCGATTATGGCCGGTTCGGCAACGTCACCTTCCGTTTTGCCTGAGCGCCCGCCATGCGGCCGATAGCAAACACCTTCAAGCGGGCCCTGCAGGAAGGTCGTCCGCAGATCGGCCTGTGGGCGGGACTGGCGAATGCCTATGCCGTCGAGCTGCTGGCCTCCTGTGGCTTCGACTGGCTGCTCATCGATGGCGAGCATGCGCCCAACGATCTGCGCAGCACGCTCGGGCAACTGCAGGCCGTTGCGCCCTATCCGGTGCATCCGGTGGTACGCCCGGTGCTCGGCGATACGGCGCTCATCAAGCAGTACCTCGACCTTGGTGTGCAGACACTGCTGGTGCCGATGGTCGAAACGGCGGCACAGGCCGCGCAGGTGGTGGCCGCGACGCGTTATCCACCGCATGGCGTGCGTGGCGTGGGGAGCGCGCTGGCACGGGCCTCGCGCTGGAACCAGATCGAAGGCTACCTGCACCATGCCGCCGAGGGCATGTGCGTGCTGGTGCAGGTGGAGTCGGCAAGTGCGCTGCGCGAGCTCGATGCCATCGTCGCGACGCCCGGCGTGGACGGTGTGTTCTTCGGGCCCGCGGACCTTGCCGCCTCGATGGGGCATCTGGGCAACCCGGGTCATCCGGACGTGCAGCAGGCGCTCACCGACGGCATCACCGCCGTGCGGCGCGCGGGCAAGGCGCCCGGCATCCTCAGTGCCGACATCGCCCTGTCGCGCCGCTACCTGGAACTCGGCGCGCTGTTCGTCGCCGTGGGCGTGGATACCACGCTGCTGGTCAAGGCCGCACGGCAGCTTCTTGCCTCGTTCAAGGGCGCTGCCTCGCCCACGCCGCCGGCTGGCGGCGTGTACTGAAGCGCGCTCAGTCGTTCTCGAGAATCAGATGTCCCAGTGCCGTGTTCGAACACGGCACGTGATAGAACCGATAGACCTCGCGCGCGTTCGGACCCAGGGCGCCTCGCATCGCCAGCCACATCACCATCTCTATGCCTTCGGAGCCCGCATCGCGCACGTATTCCAGGTGCGGCATGCGCGCCAGCGCTTCCGGATCGCGCGTCAGGTCATCGAAGAACCGCCGATCCCAGTCGCTGTTGATGAGGCCGGCACGCGCGCCCTGCAGCTGGTGCGACATGCCGCCGGTGCCGAACACCACCACGCGCAGGTCCTCCGGCCAGGATGCCACGGCGCGCGCCAGTGCCGCGCCGAGCGCGTAGCAGCGCCTGCCCGTCGGCGGCGGATACTGGATCACGTTCACATGCAGCGGGATCACCGGACAGGGCCAGGCCTCTTCCGGTCCCGGCTCACCGAACAGCAGGTTCAGCGGCACGGTGAGGCCGTGGTCCACGTCCATGCGATTCACCACCGTCATGTCGAATTCGTCGAGGATCAGCTTCTGCGCGATGTGACAGGCCAGATCCGCATGCCCCTTGACCACCGGCACGGGACGCCGGCCCCAGCCCTCGTCGGCGGACTGGAACTCGTCCGCACAGCCAATTGCGAAGGTCGGGAAGATCGAGGCATCGAATGCCGACGCATGGTCGTTGTAGATGACGATCGCCACATCCGGGCGATGCGCGGCCATCCAGCGGCGCGATTCGGCGAAGCCCGCAAAGATCGGCGCCCAGTACGGCTGCGCGTGCTTGCGCAGATCGATCGCCGCCGCGATGGCGGGAACATGCGAACAGGTGATGCCTGCGGTGATCCGCGCCATGGCTACAGTGTGGGGTCCTGCTTGCTGCGATTGCCCGTGGGACTGCGACCGCCCTCGAGCATCATCCTGGCGTATTCCTCCTGCGTGCTGCCGGTCATTTCCGCGGCCACCTGCTGGAAGGACTTGCCGTCGGTCGAAAACAGCTTCGACAGGAAGTAGATGTTGCCGCCTTCGCGCATCATCGCGTTCCAGTCCCGGCGCAGCACCGCGGCTGACTGCGCGGCAGTGAGCGGCCATTGCGCCAGGTACGCCGCTTCGTCGGCGCGGAATGCCTGGCGATTCGCCTCCTTCATCAGCGACATGCAGAACTGGTTCAGATGAAAGCCCTGCCGCGACCGGAAGGCGTTGAACACCAGCGTGCCGGGTATGTCCTCGAATTCGTCGAGGTAGGTGGTCATGACGATCCGGTCCGGGTTCAGATGCCCATGCACACGTACTTGAGTTCGACGTAGTCCTCGATGCCGTAGCGGGAGCCTTCGCGGCCCAGGCCCGATGTCTTCACGCCGCCGAAGGGCGCCACTTCGGTGGAGATCAGGCCGGTGTTCACGCCGACCATTCCCGCCTCGATGGCTTCGGCCACGCGCCACACCCGGCCGATATCGCGCGCGTAGAAGTAGGACGCCAGCCCCGAATCGGAGTCGTTCGCCATCGCGATGACCGATGCCTCGGTGTCGAAGCGCACCACGGCCGCCAGCGGGCCGAAGGTTTCTTCGTGCGTCACGCGCATGTCGGACGTGACGCCGCTGAGCACCGTCGGCGCGAAGAAGCGCGTCCCCGGCACGGCGATGTTGCCGCCGGTCTCGATGCGCGCGCCCTTGCCGACGGCGTCATCGACGTGCTCGCGCACCTTGAGCACGGCCGCGTCATTGATGAGCGGCCCGATCTGGCTTTCCGGCGCCATGCCATCGCCCAGCTTCAGCGCAGCGGTGGCCGCCGCGAGGCGCGCGACGAAGGCATCGTAGATGCCAGCCTGCGCGTAGAAGCGGTTCGCGCAGACGCAGGTCTGGCCGGCGTTGCGGAACTTCGACGCCATGGCGCCTTCGACCGCCTTGTCGAGATCGGCATCGTCGAAGACGATGAAGGGCGCGTTGCCGCCGAGCTCCAGGCTCAGTTTCTTGATCGTCGGCGCGCACTGCGCATACAGCAGCGCGCCGATCTCGGTGGAGCCGGTGAAACTCAGCTTGCGGACCACCGGGCTGCGCGTCAGCACCGCGCCGATCTCGCGGGCCCGGCCGGTGAGGATGTTCAGCACACCAGGCGGCACGCCGGCCTCTTCGGCCAGCACGCCCAGCGCGATGGCGGTGAAGGGCGTTTCCGCTGCCGGCTTCACGATTGCCGTGCAGCCCGCGGCCAGCGCCGGCCCGATCTTGCGGGTGATCATCGCGGCCGGGAAATTCCACGGCGTGATGGCCGCCACGACCCCGATGGGTTGCCGCAGCACCACCAGCCGCTTGTCGGCGGCATGGCTCGGAATCACGTCGCCGTAGAGGCGCTTGGCTTCTTCGGCGAACCACTCGATGAACGAGGCCGCATAGGCGATCTCGCCACGGGCCTCGACCAGCGGCTTGCCCTGCTCGCGGGTCAGGAGCGTCGCGAGCTCCTCCTGGTGAGCCATGATGAGCTCGTAGTAGCGGCGCAGGATCACCGAGCGCGCCCTGGCAGTCAGCGCGGACCAGCCCGGCAGCGCGCGTCTGGCGGCATCGATGGCCCGCTCGGTTTCGGCGGCGCCGAGTGCCGGCACATGACCGATGACCTCGCCGGTGGCGGGGTTGTCGACCGCGATCCGGTTGTCGGCGCGGACCCATTGCCCATCGATGAGGCAGGCTTCCCTGAACAGGCTATTCATGCATCACACCCGGCAGCTTCCCGTGCACCGGGAAATACATTAACATCTTAATGGCTTCCTGAGTATCAATAATCGACCCGCGCCCGGACAGCAGAGGGACCCATCGATGCCAATCCGCAAGTCAGACAGGCCCGAAATCCTCGAGTGCCGGGGATTGCACCTGTTCCATTTTTCGACGTCAAACTGCTCCATGCGGATCCGCATCCAGCTCGCGGAGAAGGGCATCGAGTGGGTCGACCGCTACATGGACATCCGCGCGCAGAAGAACCTGACGCCGGAATACTTCGCCATCCACCCCCAGGGTCTGGTGCCGGCGATCATCCACGATGGGCTGATCGTCTACGAGTCTGCCGACATCCTGCTGTACATCGAAGAGAACTTCCCGGGGCCGTCGCTGCTGCCCAAGGGCGCACAGGCGCTGGAAGAAATGCATGAGTGGCTGGAGTTCACCCGCAGCCAGCATGTCTCGGCCATCAAGACCTGGGCTTACGGTCGCAACCGCAAGCCCACCAAGACCGCCGAGACCATGGCTGTCTTCGAGAGCCTGCAGACGGATCAGGAACTGCTCACCTTCCACCGCAAGACGATGAGCAAGGACTACATCCCGGAAGCGGAGATCAAGAGCGCCGAGCAGGTGCTGCTCGATCGCTTCGCGCGCATCGACGCGATGGTCAGGAACCAGCCGTGGATGCAAGGTGACACGCCGACGCTGGCCGACGTCGCCTGGATTCCGCAGTACGCGCTGCTGCAGCGCAACGACTTCCCCTTCGAGCAGTTCCCGAACTTCATGGCCTGGGTGAAGCGCTGGAAGCAGCGGCCGAGCTACGAGGAAGGCATCGGCAAGTGGATGCCCAGCGCGCGCTGACGCGCCCGCTGACGCCCGGCGCGTCGACGCGCCGGGCGCGCGGCAACTAGCAGTACACCGTCTGCAGGCTGGTGTATTCCTTCAGGCCCTCCGCGCCGAACTCCACGCCGATGCCCGACTGCTTCACGCCCCCGAAGGGGGCGTTGGGCTGGATGCCGCCGTGCTGGTTCACCCAGGCAGTGCCGCACTCCAGCCGCATCGCGAGGTTGCGCGCCTTCGCCGCATCGCCGCTCCACACCGAGCCGCCCAGGCCGTTGGGGTTGTCGTTCGCGCGCTGCACGATGCCGTCCACGTCGCTGTAGCGGATGATCGGCAGCACCGGGCCGAACTGCTCTTCGTCCACCAGCGGCATGCCCTCCTTCACGTCGGCCACGAGCGTGATGGGGTAGAAGTAACCCGGGCCGCCCGGCGCCTGCCCGCCGCACAGCACGCGGCCACCGCGGCGCTTAGCATCTTCGACCAGGCCGACCACGCGCTCGTACTGCATGCGGTTCTGGATGGGGCCGAGCTGCGAGTTGTCATCCAGCCCATTGCCCATCGGCACGGTGGCGGCGAAGGCCACCAGCTCGCGGCACACCGCGTCGTAGACACTGTCGTGCACGTACAGGCGCTTCAGCGCCGCGCAGGTCTGGCCGTTGTTGATGAAGGCGCCCCAGAAGATGCCCGGCGCGATGGCGGCCGGGTCGGCATCCGGCAGCACGATGCCGGCGTCATTGCCGCCCAGTTCCAGCGTCAGGCGCTTGAGTGTCGCGGCAGCCGACTGCATCACGCTGCGGCCGGTGCGCGTGCTGCCGGTGAAGACCATCTTGCGGATGCCGGGGTGCGAGGACATGGCCGCGCCGAGCGAGTCCTCACCGGTAATGACGTTGACGACACCGGGCGGCAGCACGGTGTTCATGATCTCCACCAGGCGCAGCGTGGACAGCGGCGTGTGCGGCGAAGGCTTGATGACCACGGTATTGCCGCTGCGCACGGCCGGCACGACGTGCCAGCAGGCGATCAGCAGTGGCCAGTTCCACGGCGTGATGGAGCCGACGACACCCAGCGGCCGGCGATGCAGTTCGATGCGCGGGCTTTCCTGCACCACCTCGACGGGCAGCGTCAGCGCGGCCGTGGCGCGGGTCCACGCGACGGCGCCGCCGACCTCGAAGCGCGAGCCGAGGCCATTGAGCGGCTTGCCCTGCTCCAGCGTGAGCAGACGGGCGAGTTCCTCGGCGTTGGCCTCGATCGCCTCGGCAATGGCGGTGCAGGCAGACGCGCGCGTGGCGTCCGGCGCCACGCTCCAGGTGGCGAAGGCGCGCTGCGCGGCGGCAACGGCGTCGTCGAGGTCCTGCGGCGTCGCGGAAGGCGCCTGCCCCACCACCTCGCCGGTGGCGGGATTGCGTACCTCGAAGCTGGCGGTGGTGGCGCGCGGGCGCCCGTCGATGATCAGGGACATGGGCTTCATGATTTCCTCCCGGAATGAGGCGCGGCTTCGAGCTGCGCGATGACGTGTTCGATGGCCTCGCAGAGGCGGGCGTAGAGCGGCTCGCCGACGTCGGCGCGGATGCGCTCGTAGATGGCGTCGATCTCCGGCGCCATGGCGACGGCAAGCCGCCGCGCGCGCGCCGTCAGCGAGACGTGCAGGCGGCGCTGGTCGCGCGCGTGGCGCTCCCGGACGACGAGACCGAGTTCGTCCATGCGCGCCAGCACGCCGGTGAGGCTGGGGCTGGAAAAGCCGCACAGCCGGCCGATCTCGCGCGGCTCGAGCGAGCCGTGATCGACCAGCAGCCGGATGACGCGCCACTGCTGCTCGGTGAGGCCCTTGCGGGTGAGCAGCGGGCGGAAACGCGCCAGGTGCCGTTCGCGCAGGTGCAGCAGCAGCAACGGCACGTTTCGGTACCGGAACGCGGAGTCTCGATTCGTCATTGTTGACATACTCACATGTTAGTGATTTAGTTTCCAGCAGGCTGATCGACACAACGTCAATGAGGCGGCCCTGAGGGATCGAGGCGCGCCTCGCAAGGAGCGGCAATCATGGGCAGGCTGGCACTGGCGGCGAAGATCACTCACGTTCCCTCGATGTATCTCAGCGAGATTCCGGGGCCCAGCCACGGCGGCCGCCAGGCCGCCATCGACGGCCACGTGGAAATCGGGCGGCGCTGCCGCGAGCTGGGCGTGGACACCATCGTGGTGTTCGACACGCACTGGCTGGTGAACGCCGGCTACCACATCAACTGCGCGCCGCACTTCCAGGGCGTGTACACCAGCAACGAGCTGCCGCATTTCATCAGCAACATGGCCTACGACCACCGCGGCAACCCGGATCTGGGCGTGCTGCTGGCGAAGGTGGCCAACGAGCACGGCATCGCCACGCTGGCGCACCCGGCAACCACGCTGCCGCCGGAATACGGCACGCTGGTGCCCATGCGCTACATGGATACCGACAAGCACTTCAAGGTGCTGTCGGTATCCGCGCTCTGCACGGTGCATTACCTCTCCGACAGCGCGCGGCTGGGCTGGGCCTTCCGCCGCGCCATCGAGGATCATTACGACGGCACGGTGGCCATCCTGGCCAGCGGCTCGCTCTCGCACCGCTTCGCGCAGAACCGCAGCACCGACGAGTACCGCGACAGGATGTGGACGCCCTTCCTCGACCGCCTGGACGCCGAGATCGTCGAGATGTGGGAGAAGGGCGAGTGGGCGGATTTCTGCGAAATGCTGCCCGAGTACGCGGCCAAGGGTCATGGCGAAGGTTTCATGCATGACACCGCCATGCTGATGGGTGCGATGGGGTGGTCGAAGTATACGGCCGGCGTCGAGGTCGTCACGCCGCGCTTCCCCAGTTCCGGCACCGGGCAGATCAACTGCCTGTTCCCGGTGACACCGATGCCGAAGAATCTGGACATGGCCGCCCTCGCGGGCAGTCCGGCGCCCGGCAGCCGCATCTGAAGACCCACACTGCCGCAGGTCAGCCCCGGCCTGCGTGCAGCACCTGCATCAGCACCACTGCATTGTTGTGCTGTGCGTCCCTGGCGCCGTAGACCAGTGTCGCCGGACCCTTGCCGATTTCCCGCCTGAGCAGGGCAAGCTGCGAGGCGTTGGCACGCAGTTCGGCGCGATAGCGTTTGCGGAACTCGTTCCACTTGTCGGGATCGTGGCCGAACCACTGGCGCAATGCAGTGCTGGGCGCAATGTCCTTCAGCCAGAGATCGACGCGGGCCTTCGCCTTTGAAAGGCCGCGCGGCCACAGCCTGTCGACGAGGATGCGTTTTCCATCGCCGGCGACCGGCTGCTCATAGACCCGCTTGATCATGAGCTTCATTTCGTATCCAGTGTATTCGCAATGAAGCAATCGCTACAGAGCCTGCTGCGCGAGGTCCGGCGATGCCGCCTGTGCGAGGCGCAGCTGCCGCGAGGGCCGCGACCGGTGCTGCAGGCCGCCCCGCGGGCGCGCATCCTGATCGCCTCGCAGGCCCCGGGGACGAAGGTGCATGAATCCGGCAAGCCCTTCTCCGACGCCAGCGGTGAGCGGCTGCGCGACTGGCTGGGCATTCCGGAATCCGTTTTCCATGACGAACGACGCGTCGCCATCGTGCCCATGGGGTTCTGCTATCCCGGCAGGGGAAAGGGCGGCGATCTGCCGCCGCGTCCCGAGTGCGCCGCCACCTGGCGGGCGCGCGTGCTGGCGGGATTGACCGACCTGGAGCTGACCCTCGTCATCGGGAGCTACGCCATGGCCTGGCATCTGCCGGGTGCCGGCACGAACCTCACCGATGTCGTGATGGGGTGGCGCGACCACTGGCCTGCCGTGGTGCCCCTGCCCCATCCCAGTCCGCGCAACACTCCCTGGCTGCGCCGCAATCCCTGGTTCGAGGCCGAACTCGTCCCGCGGCTGCGGCAACGCGTCTCGGCCATCCTCGATCATTCCCGATAGTCGGACACCGGCGGACAGGCGCAACTGAAGTTGCGGTCACCCCAGACATTGTCCACGCGCGCCACGGGCGACCAGTACTTGTTCTCACGGACGGCCTTGAGCGGATAGGCGGCCGCCTCCCGTCCATAGGCGTGCTTCCAGTCATCCGCCACGAGGGCTTCGGCCGTATGCGGCGCGTTGCGCAGCGGATTGTCGTTGCGATCCCACTCGCCTTTCTCCACCTTCGCGATCTCCCCGCGAATGGCGATCATCGCGTCGCAGAAGCGATCCTGTTCGGCCAGGGATTCGCTCTCGGTCGGCTCGACCATCAGCGTGCCGGCCACCGGGAAGCTCAGCGTTGGTGCGTGGAAGCCGTAGTCGATGAGGCGCTTGGCGACATCCTCGGCGCTGATGCCACTGGTGTCCTTTAGATCGCGCAGGTCGATGATGCACTCATGCGCCACTCCGCCACCGGCAATGCCCTTCACACCGGCGCTGAAACGGATGTCGAAGTGCGGCGCAAGCCGCGCCGCGATGTAATTGGCGGAGAGGATGGCTGCTTCCGTCGCACGGCGCAGGCCCTGCGCACCCATCATGCGGATGTACATCCAGCTTATGGGCAGAACCGCCGCGTTGCCCAGCGGCGCCGCCGACACGGCGCCCACCACCGCGCCACGGGGCAGGAATGGCACCAGATCCTCCACCACGCATATCGGCCCCACGCCCGGTCCGCCACCGCCGTGGGGGATGCAGAAGGTCTTGTGCAGGTTCAGGTGGCTGACATCGCCGCCGAATGCACCGGGCGATGCAATGCCCGCCAGCGCATTCAGGTTCGCGCCATCGACATAGACGCGGCCGCCGAAGCTGCGCACGAGGGAACAGATCTCCTTCACCCGGAGGTCGTAGATGCCGTAGGTCGATGGATAGGTGATCATGATCGCCGCCAGCGTCGCGGCATATTGGCGGCACTTCGCCGCCAGGTCCCCCATGTCGATGTCGCCCCGGGCATCGCACTTCACCACCACCACCTGCATGCCGGCCATCTGCGCGCTTGCCGGATTGGTGCCATGCGCGGATTCCGGAATGAGGCAGACCCTGCGCGCGCGCTCGCCACGCGAGTCATGCCACGCGCGGATGGCGAGCAGCCCCGCGTACTCGCCCTGCGAACCTGCATTGGGTTCAAGGCTCACGCCGGCGTAGCCGGTGATCGCGGCCAGCCACCGACATAGCTGGCGCGAGAGTTCGGCATAGCCTTCCCGCTGCGCGGCGGGTGCAAACGGATGGATGTTCGCGAACGCCGGCCAGGTCATGGGCAGCATTTCGCTGGTGGCGTTGAGCTTCATGGTGCATGAGCCCAGCGGAATCATCGTCCGGTCCAGCGCTAGGTCCTTGTCCGCCAGCCGCCTGAGGTAGCGGAGCATCTCGGTTTCGGTGCGGTAGCGCGAGAACACCGGGTGCGTGAGGAAGTCGCTGCCGCGCTGCAATATTTCAGGCAGCAGCGGATGCACATCGCGCGACGCCGCTTCCCATGACACGCTTGCACCGCCAACTGTCGCTTCAAACGCGTCCCAGATGCGCTCGATGACTTCACGGGTGGTGGTCTCGTCGAGACTGATGCCGATCGAAACCTCCGATGCCCGCCGCAGGTTGATGCCGCGTTCGACGGCGGCCTGCATCGCGGTGACAGTCCTGTCGCCCACATGAAGCTCGAGGGTATCGAAGGCGTTGGAGTTGATCCGCTCGAGGCCCAGCGCCTGCAGGCCGGCGGCCAATATGGCCGTGTAATGCGCCACACGCCGCGCGATGGCCGTGAGACCTTCGCGGCCGTGGTACACGGCGTACATGCCGGCGACCACGGCCGGCAGCACCTGCGCGGTGCAGATGTTCGAGGTGGCCTTGTCGCGGCGGATATGCTGTTCACGCGTCTGCAATGCCAGTCGATAGGCGGTCCTGCCGGCGGCGTCGATGCTGACGCCCACCAGACGGCCGGGCAGCGACCGCATCCATTGCTCGCGCGTCGCCATGTACGCGGCGTGCGGGCCGCCGCATCCCATCGGCATTCCGAAGCGCTGCGTGCTGCCCACGCAGATGTCCGCACCCTGTTCGCCGGGCGGCACCAGCAGCGTGAGCGCCAGCACGTCGGCCGCCACGATGACCAGCCCGCCGCGCGCATGCACGGCCTGCGCGATCGCCGCCAGGTCCCGCACTTCACCATTGACGCCCGGGTACTGCAGCAACACGGCGTAGCCGGCTGCCATCGCCGCGTCGGCGGCAGGGCCGACGACCACGTCTATATCGAGCGCTCGCGAGCGCGTGCGCAGCACGGCCATGGTCTGCGGCAGCACATCATCCGCGACGAAGATGCTGCGCGAAGCACCGCCACCCTTGTGCACGCGAAGCGCCATGGTCATGGCCTCGGCCGCCGCGGTCGCCTCATCCAGCAGTGAGGCATTCGCCACATCGAGGCCCGTGAGGTCGGTGATCATGGTCTGGAAATTGACCAGGGCCTCGAGCCGCCCCTGCGAGATCTCCGCCTGATACGGTGTATAGGCCGTGTACCAGGCGGGATTTTCGAGGATGTTGCGCAGGATGACCCCGGGGGTCGAAGTGCCGTGGTAACCCTGTCCGATGCAACTGGTCAGCGGCATGTTCCGGGCGGCAATCGCGCGCAACTCCTCGAGCGCCGCCTCTTCGCCGACGGCAGCGGGAAGGTCCGGCGCCTGCTGCTGCACGATGGAGGCGGGGACAATGGCCTTGATGAGCTCGGCGCGCGAGGCCGCACCGATGGTGCCAAGCATCGCTGCCTCATCGGCAGCGGACAGCCCGATGTGCCGATCGGCAAAGCAGAGGGGATCCATGGCTAGAGCCCTTCGATGTATTTCTCGTACGCCGCCCGGTCGAGCAGCGTGGCAAGCTCGCCGGCATCGGCAATCTTGATGCGGAAGAACCATCCCTTGCCTTCCGGATCGCCATTGGCGAGCGCCGGATCGGCACGCAGCGCCTCGTTCACGGCAACGACTTCACCGCTGACCGGCGAATACAGATCGGAGGCGGCCTTCACGGATTCAATTGCACCGGCGGAGCCACCCTTCGTCAGATGCGCACCGACCTGCGGCAGGTCGACATACACGATGTCGCCCAGCGCGGCGCTGGCATGCTGGGTGATGCCGACGGTGGCATTGGCCGGATCAGCGTCATCGAGCCACTCGTGCTCGCGCGTGTAGCGGATGGTCATGGGTTTCTCCCGGAAGAGCGAACATAGTGATGCTGAACGAATGGCAGCGGTGCGATGTGCAGCGCGATGCGGCTGCCGCGGACAGTGGCCTGGAGCGATGCGCCCGCTGCCGCCGCGTCGCGCTGCACATAGGCAAGGGCGATGGGCTGATTGAGCGTGGGTGAAAGCGTGCCGGAAGTAACGACGCCGACCTCAGCATCGCCCATGGTGAGCCTGGTGCCGGCGCGCACCGGCAGGCGCCCTTCGGCAACGAGACCCACGCGTTTTCTCGCTGGCGGCTGCGCGAGCTGGTTCGCGATCGCCTCCGCACCCGGATAGCCTCCGGCGCGTTCGCCACCGGACCGCCGCACGCGCGGAATCGCCCAGGCCAGCTCCGCTTCGATGGGCGTGGTGGAAAGATCGATGTCATTGCCGTGCAGGCACAGGCCGGCCTCCAGGCGCAGCGTGTCGCGCGCGCCGAGACCGGCGGGCGATACATCCGGTGAATCGAGCAGCAGCCTGGCAAGTTCCACCGCGCGGTCTGCGGGAACGGAAATCTCGAAGCCATCCTCGCCGGTGTAGCCGGAGCGCGTGGCATAGCAGGGGACGCCTGCAAGGGTGATGGCCGCGCCATGCATGAATGCCAGTTGCGCAAGCACCGGCGCATGCTGTTGCATGACGGCCGCCGCCGCCGGCCCCTGCAGGGCCAGCAATGCCTGGTCCGCGAGCGGAAGGATCGCGCAGCGATCGCCGATGGCGGCGCGCAGATGCGCGATGCCCGCCTCCTTGTTGGAGGCATTGACGACCAGCACCAGACCTTCTGCGCGCCGGGTGATCATGATGTCATCGAGAATGCCGCCACCGGTCACGGTGAAGAACCCGTAGCGCTGCTGGTTCAGTGCCAGGCCCACGATGTCGGCCGGCACCAGTGTTTCCAGCGCGCGCGCGGCATCACTGCCGGACAGCAGCACCTGTCCCATGTGCGAAACGTCGAAAAGCGCGGCGCGCTGGCGACAGGCATGGTGTTCCGCGAGAATGCCGGCCGGGTAGGACACCGGCATCTGGTAGCCGGCAAACGGCACCATGCGGGCGCCAAGTTCGACATGCAATGGATAAAGCGGCGTATGGGAGATGGACACGAGGCGGGCCCCTACACGTCAAATCCAGGGCATGCACGCCGCAAGGCACACATGCCGACCTGACCGTGCTGTCCGCTTTGCCTGAAAGATTCGCGACACTCGCTGCAGCCAAGTGCCACTTGCCCCTTCGGCGGACCTGCTCGAGGCAGATCTCTCTCCAGCTCGGAACGCCTCATCGGCGTTAGCCAGTCCTTGTTACCTGAGCGTTCAACAGGGGTTTCCTGCCTTCGCCTTCGGTGGTCCCCGCGAAAAGGACTCTCTTCTAGCTGCCGCGAGGATAGCAATTCCTCAATTCACTGTCATCTTGCCGGGCCGTTGGCCGCATTGCGCCTCCGTGGCGCTAATATGATCCAACGACGCGCCGCCATCTCCCCGCGAGCATTTGAAGGAAATCGAGTGAGCAAGTGGTGGACATTGGCTGCGCGTACGCGCAGGCACACGTACTACCGTGACGTGAGCTCCATGCCCGGAATCCTGCTGTTCAGCCTCGTCGCAGTGCTCGGTCTCATTGCGTTGATGTTCGCGGTTCTGCATCTCTCGCACGCAAGCAACGACCCACGGCGCGAATACCTGCTCGGCGGCATCGGCCTCTTCTGCCTGCTGCTGGGTGTGACTCAGGCACTGCGGCTGGCGCGCACGCCGCATGACTGAAGACCGCCCGCCGGGACTCGTGGTGCTGTACCAGGCGCTATGGCGTCACGCGCAAGGTGCGCGCGGCGCGCTGCTGGCCGCGCTCGCCTGCCTGCTCGGCGCGCGCATCGTGTTGCTGGCCATGCCCTACGCGGCAGGCCGCGCGATGAACGTGCTGCAGCTTCGCGGCGCGCAGGGCATCGGCGAAGCGGCATTGTGGTTGTCGGGCATCCTAGTGCTCACGCTCGCAAGCTGGTCACTGCATGGCCCGGGCCGCTATTTCGAACGCAATGTGGCGCTGCGGCTGCGGCAACGCATGTCGGGCGAACTGCTGGAACGGCTGGTGTCGCTGCCGCTGTCCTGGCACGAAGCACAGCATTCAGGCGCCACCGTGCACCGCGTGCAGCAGAGCGTCAATGCGCTGGTGGGCTTCGCGGGCAGCCAGTACGTGTACCTCAGCAGCCTCGTGGCGCTGTTCGGACCGCTGGTGGCGCTGTGGGTACTGAAGCCCGTGGTGGGACTTGCCGCCATCGGCGGCCTGCTGGCGATCTCGCTGGCAACGCGCGGATTCGATCGTCGCATGGTGCAGCATGCACGCGCCGAGAACGACGCCGAACGGCGCTTCGCCACCACATTGCTCGACAGCCTGGGCAATGTCACCACGCTGTTCGCGCTGCGCCAGGCGCCGGCGGTGATCCGGCTGATGCAGCATCGGCTGCAACAGGTGTTCGAACCCGTGCGGCGCCTGATCGTGATCAACGAACTGAAGTGGTTCTGGGTGGACATCGCCAGCCGCGGGCTGAGCTGCGTGCTCGTCGGACTGTATGCATGGCTGGCCTCGCGACCGGATTCATCCGGCGCCGGCGCCCCGACGCTGCTGCTGGGATCGCTGTACATGGTGTGGGAATACGCGCAGCAGGCGGGCGGCGTGGTCACCGACATCGCCTCGCACATGCAGGGCTTTGCGCGGCTGCAGGTGGATTATTCCAGCGCCGACGGCATCCGGCATTCCGCGCCTGCGCCGTATCTCGCCAGCACTGCCGTGGGCGTCCTGCCGCGCTGGCAGCAGCTGCGGCTGGACGAGTTGCAGTTTCGCCATGCATCGAGGCCCGAGGCTCGGCCCACCGTGGACGTCAAGGGCCTCGTGCTGCAACGGGGCCGGCGCTACGCACTGGTGGGTGCCAGCGGTTCTGGCAAGAGCACGCTGCTGCGCCTGCTGGCGGGACTGTACGCCGCCGAACGCATGCAACTTTCCATGGACTCCCAGAACACAAGTGATTGCATCCAGGCCGCGCAATGGCTTCGCGCCAGCAGCACGCTGATTCCGCAGGAGGCCGAGGTATACGAGGGCACGCTGGCCGAGAACCTGGGGCTGTGCGAATCCCTGTACGGCGCGCCGCCACCCGGTGCCTATGCGCATGCACTGCAGGTGGCGCAGACCGCGGATTTCATATCCGCCTCGCCAGACGGTCTGAACAGCCCCATCGTGGAACGCGGCGCGAACTGGTCCGGTGGACAGAAATCCCGCATCGCACTGGCCCGCGGCGTGCTGGCAGCCAGGGATTGCCCGCTGCTGCTGCTCGACGAGCCCACGGCGAGCCTGGATACCGTGACGGAGCAGCGCGTGTACGAGGCCTTGTTCGCCGAGTTTCCACAGGCCTGCCTGGTTTCGTCCGTGCATCGGGTCCACGTGCTGGAACGCTTCGACGAAATCATCGTCATGCACGAGGGACGGCTGGTGGCACAGGGGACACCCGCCATGCTGCGCACGACATCGGCTCATTTCCGCTCGCTGCTGGCCGCGGGCTAGTCCTGCGCCGCTGCTGCCTGCGGGCAAGTGGCGTATGTTTGGCGTGACGGCCCCGACCCGATGTCGTGTTTCGGCCGGCAAATCCGATTGTGACTTCAGGGGTGAGCCTCGATGTCCCGGACCGACGCTGATCATCAAAAACTCGTCAGCGAGCATCTGGACCACCTGCTCGACTTGCCGGAAGCCGCGCGTCGGGCGTACCTGGAAGCGCTTGCGGCGGGCGAACCGGAGGTGGCTCGGCGTCTGCGGCAACTGCTGGCTGCGGGCGGCAGCGTGAGTTTCGCCGCGTTCCTGACCGACGATCCGCTGGCCGGATCGGCGCGGGGCTCGGTGCTCATCGGCAAGGCCGTGGGGCCATACGTCATCGACGCGGAGATCGGCGCTGGCGGCATGGGCACGGTCTGGCGCGCGCATCGTGCCGACGGGCGCTTCGAAGGCGCCGTGGCGATCAAGTTCATCCACCCCGCCTGGCTCGGTGGGCAGGGCGAGCAGCGATTCCGGCGCGAGGGGCGGCTGCTGGGCCGCCTCGATCATCCCTGCATTGCCCGGTTGATCGACGCCGGCATCCTCGACGGCAGACAGCCCTACCTGGTGCTGGAGCATGTGGATGGCGTGCCCATCGACGACTACTGCCGGGACAACGCGCTCGACCGACAGGCACGCATCGCACTGTTCACGCAGGTGCTGGATGCGGTGGCACATGCCCACAGCCACCTGATCGTGCATCGCGATCTGAAACCCTCGAACGTGCTGGTCACGCGCGAGGGCTCCGTGAAGTTGCTGGATTTCGGCATCGCCAAGCTGCTCGACGATACGGAGCAGCCGCTGACACAGGCCAGCTCCCGTGCCCTTACGCCGCAATATGCCGCACCCGAGCAGTTGAACGGCAGGGACGTGACCACTGCCACCGATGTCTATGCGCTCGGGCTGATGCTGTACCTGCTGCTCTCGGGCACCCACCCGCTGGTGGCCAGCTCGCCCACCGGCATCGAGCGTTCCGGCGCCGAATTGATGCGCGCCATCCTCACCGAGGACCCTCCCCGGCTGTCGAGTCTGGTCGCCGACCGCAGGGCACTGCGACGCCTGATGGCCGGCGACCTGGACAACATCGTCGCCAAGGCGCTGAAGAAGCCGCCGGATGAACGCTATCAATCGGCCAGCGCCTTCGCCGAGGACCTGCGCCGCTTCATCGCGCATGAACCCGTGCAGGCCAGGGCCGACACCGTGACTTATCGCGTGACGAAATTCGCGATCCGCCATCGGGGCGCGGTGGCCGGTGGCCTGCTGGTCGCGGCGGGCCTGGTTTCCACCAGCGCCTTCGCGCTGTGGCAGATGTCCGAGGCGCGCACTCAGCGCGATCTGGCGCGCTCGGAACTGCACCGCGCCGAGGCGGCCAATGATTTCTCGAGCCTGACGCTGGAGCAGGTGGGCGAAGGCAGCAAGGCCATGTCGCGGGAACAACTGCTGGACAGCGACGTGCAGTTGCTGGATGCGCGCTATGGCGGTGACCGCGAGTTCGTGGCCGACATGCTGACGCAGCTCGCCGGGCGCTATGGCGACGCCGAGCTCAACGGCAAGGCGATGGCGGTCTCTGCGCGCGCGGTGGATCTGGCGCGGGCCAGCGGCAACCGCAGCCTCCTCGCGATGACGATGTGCGAAGCGGCCTGGCAGGAAATCCTCGCGCCTTCGCATCCGCATGTGGACGGCTGGATCGACGAAGCCCAGCGCCTGCTTGACGCATCGGCGCAGGTGCCGCTGCGCACCGCCGTCTCGTGCCTGCTGGCGCGCGAGGCGCGGGAGCAGGACCGCGGCAACTGGCAGGGCGCCATCGCACTGCTGCGGCAGGCGCATGAGCTGCAGGTGGCCGAGGGCCTCCAGAGCGGCCTGTACTACACCACCGTGCTCAAGGAACTGTCCTCGATCTACGTCGGGCAAGGCCGCTACGTCGAGGCCTTCGAGGCCGAGACCGAGGCTGGTGAATCCCTCGACCGCGGCGGTCGGGGTGGCACGCGCGGGCGCGCGGTGGTGCACCAGAACCTGGGCACGCTGCTGGTATACCGCGGTGAACCGCGCGCAGCACTTGTGGAGCTGGAAGCCTCGCGCCGGACACAGAACGGCGTGCAGTCGGACGATGAACTGATGCTGCCGGGCCGCTGCGTCTGGGCCTGGGCGCTGCGCCGATTGGGACAACGCGGACGCGCGGAAAGGATCATCAAGGGCGCCGCAGAAGAGCTGCTGGCGCAGCAGAGCCCGAGCCTGGGCGCTTTCACGCTCATCCACGACGCCGCGCTGCGCTTCGATGCGGGCGCCACGGCCGAAGCGCGGCAGATGGTGCTGAAGGCCATAGAGGTGCTGGCGATGAATCCGGAGCTGAACGCGAGCGGGCTGGCGCAGGCCGAGGCGCAGCTCGCGCAAATCGATATCCATGAAGGCAGGGCTTCGCAGGCCGCCTCACGGCTGCGGGATTTCCTGGCACGCCGGCAGTATCCACGGAAACCCGCCGCGCCCATTCTGTTGCCCGCGCTGCTGCGCGCCGCGGAAGCTTCGCTGGCGCTGGGTTCGATGGACAGCGCCAGTGCCTATTCACGGGATGCGCTGGCCATTGCCAGCGATCTGGCGCGCGGACCCGACACCAGCGCCGACGTGGGTGAGATACTCACGCTGCAGGCGCAGGTGCTGCTTGCCGTACACCAGAAGCAGGAGGCGCTCAGGCTGCTGCAGCGGGCCGTGGCCTGTTTTGCCAACGCGCTGGGCGAGGCGGCGCCGCGAACCCAGGAGGTGCGCACAATGATCGCGGAGGTTTCCCGTGCCTGATGGCGAAGACCAACCGGATTCCGCCCGGATGCAGGCTGCGCTGCCGGAGCTGATCCTGGAAGCGCAACGCGGCAACCGCGCGGCCCGCGACCGCCTGTTCACCGAGCTGTATGCCGAACTGAAACGGCTCGCGCGCCGCGAACTGGGCCGCGGCGCAGGCGCCGTGGCCTCGCTCAGCACCACCACGCTGGTGCACGAGGTGTACGCCGGCATGGCAAAGCGCGAGGAGCTGGGCTTTGCCGATCGCGGCCGCTTCCTGGCCTATGCGGCGCGCGCCATGCGCGGCTTCATCATCGATGCCGCGCGTACGCGGATGGCCTTCAAGCGCGGCGGCGAGTTCCACATCACGCAGCTCAGCACGCAGATGTCCGGCGAACTGGTGGAGGCGGATGACCTCTCGCGGATATCCGATGCGCTGGATGAACTGGCGGCGACCGAGCCGCGGCTGGCCGAGGTGGTGGACCTGAAGTATTTCAGCGGCTTCTCGTTCGGCGAGATAGCGGCACTGACCGGCGTCTCGGAACGCACGGTGCAACGGGACTGGGAAAAGGCCAGGCTGCTGCTGTTCAGCAGCCTGAATGGCAAGGGACCTGACTGATCACTCATGCGAGGGAAAGGCCGCGGGAACCCCGCGGCCCCCGGGGCTTCAGAGGCTGAAGCTCGTGCCGTCCGCCAGCTTGACGGCAGCCAGGTCCGCGAAGGCGCCATCACCGGCCACCGAATTCAGATGCGCCGAATTCGAGTTGCGGGCGTTGCCCTTGCGCGCATTGCCGTGCCGCGCATTGCCATTGCGGGCATTGCCGTGGCGGGCATTGCCGTGGCGGGCATTGCCTGTACGCGCGTTGCTCGTCCGCGCATTCAGGTAGCTGCCGTTCGTCGCCTTGGAATTGAAAGAAATCCGGGCTTCGGCCGGCGCCGCGACCGCCATGATTGCCGCGATGGCAAGCATGAGGGCCGATGACTTGATGATACGCATTGTTGCTTCTCCTTCTTGGTCGAATGAACTCGCTAGCGCGAGCGGTTGAAGAGCAGGACCGGGTCGCCCCAGTTACCCGCCGTGTCCGCGGAACATGCCGCTGCGCCCATGCGCTGCTTCAGCCGGGGGCATCCCTGCGCAAGCTGGGACATCGACATGTTCTCGGGAACTCTTGTGTGCTCCACGCACACGGCACCCTGGGGATTCCACGCCGCCTCGAAGCGCAGGCCCACTTCCTCCGGGTGCGGATCCGGCTCCTGTATGCCCACCTTGTCGTAGATGTCGATGAGCGTGCCGGTGTTGGTGGTCGGTTCGTCGCCGCAATACGCCGCGCGCACCAGGTGGATGCAGGTCTGGTGATACGGCTCCAGCGCCGTGCCATCGGGCAGGCTCTTCCAGGGCTTGTATCCCCAGCGCACGCACTTGCCCTGGGCGCCATCCGCGCAGGTCAGCGTGTAGCCGGTGCTGGTCAGGTGCCGGCCGTTGGCGTCCCATTGACCGGCCAGAGGAAAGGCCCAGTGCTCGCCATGCAGGTCGGGGCCGCACATTTCCTGCCGGGCACCGGTGACGGCATCCACGGTGAGCATGTGATACAGCGTGATCTCGTGCTGCGGGTCATAGGCATCGATGCGCTGCGATTCGATGTAGATGAGGCCGGGATCGGCCTCATCGGTCATGCGCAGCGTCAGCGTGGCGCCGACCAGCGCTTCACTTTCGATGACCCGACCGCTGCGCATCTCCACGCGCATCGCGGTGCCGGTTACCTTGATGCCGGCAATGTGATCTCTGACCGGGGGGCTGGTCGCCACCGCCGCGGGAAGCCCCAGCAGGCTGACCAGGGCCACTGCAATTCCAGAGAGGATTTTCTTTTCCATACCGGGGAAATCGGAAACCCGATGGAAAAGGCGACATCGCCTCGACTGCAGGCCGCTAGCGGGTCCGGGCGGCTCCGGCGGCCTTCAGGGCGCGCGTGGCGCTGTCCAGCCCCTGCCTGGCTCGTTCGTATTGCTTCCAGGGCCGGTTGCCCAGCGCCAGCCGGTCATCGCAATGCTGGATGCTCCACGCCGGCGCGGCCCGCATCGTTTCAAGCTCGCTCCAGTCCAGCGGCACCGAGATGGGCAGCCCCGGCCGAAGCCGCGCCGACCAGGCCACGGCCGTGGTGGCGCCGCGCCCATTGCGCAGGTAGTCGACGAATACCCTGCCCACGCGGTTGGCGGGTCCGCTCTTTGCCACGAACCGCCCGGGGATGATTCGTGCCAGATGCTGCACGAGCTGCCGGGAAAACGCCTTCACCGGATCCCAGCCCAGATCCGGCGTCAGCGGCACCACCACGTGCAGACCCTTGCCGCCGCTGGTCTTCAGGAAACTCCTGAGCTTCAGCTCATCCAGCAGTCCCTTCAGCAACTGCGCATCCTCGCGCAGGGTGTTCCACTGCACACCCTCGCCGGGGTCAAGGTCGAAGATAAGTCGATCGGGCTGGTTGATGGCCTCGGTGGTGGCGTTCCAGGTGTGCAGCTCCACCATGTTCATCTGCGCCGCGGAGAGCAATCCGGCTGCGCTGTTGATGGCGAGGAGCTGTGGCTCGCCGGGATCGAGCTTCTTCGGCAGACGGTCCACATCGGGCAAGGCCCTGGCCTGCGCATGCTTCTGGAAGAACTGCTCCCCTCCCACGCCCGCGGGCGCGCGGATGAGCGCAACCGGCCGGTCGGCGAGATGCGGCAGGATCAGCGGCGCGACATGTGCGTAGTAGGCGACGAGATCGCCCTTGGTGGCACCACTCTGTGCATCGATGATGCGATTCGGGTGGGTGATGCGAAGCCCCGCAAGCGCCTTGTTCGATGACGACGGCGCGCGCGATGACCGCGTCTTGCCCGATGCCGTGCGCCCCGCCTGCGAATCCGCCGGCTGTGCCTGCTCGCGCGTGATCTGCTTCGGCTCCTTGTCGCTGCGCAGGCCCTGGAACACGCCCTGCCGCACGTGACCATCCTGCGTCCAGCCGGCAAAGGCAATCTCCGCCACCAGCTTCGGCTTGATCCAGTGCGGTTGCATCCGGGCGGGACCCACCCGTCGCGGCGCATCCGTGAAGGGGTTGGTATCGGTTGCAAGCTTTCCCAGCTTGCCGCGCAACACCGCCAGCGTCGCGTCACTGAATCCCGCACCCACGTTGCCGGCATAGCGCAGGTTTCCCTGCGCGTCGTGCACGCCCAGCATCAGCGACCCGAATCCACTGCGCGTGCCGCGGGGATCGGTGAATCCGCCGATGACGAATTCCTGCCGCGGCCCGCTCTTGAGCTTGATCCAGTCGCGCGTGCGGCCCGAACGGTATGGCGCATCCGCGCGCTTGCCGATGATGCCCTCGAAGCCGGCCGCCGCCGCGGCCGCCAGCAGCTTGCGCGGATCGCCTTGCAGCGACTGGCTGAACTGCACCGGCCCGGCCTGCTTGCCGATGAGTTGACGCAGGCGTTCGCGGCGCGCGGCTTGCGGCGTGTCGCGCAGATCCTCACCGCCGTGGTGCATGAGATCGAACACGAAATAGCGGATGGCCGCGGTGCGTTCCTCGGAAAAAGCGTTCTGCAGTTTCTGGAAGTCCGGCGCGCCGTTCTCGTCCAGCACCACGATCTCGCCATCCAGCCACGCGCGGCCCGGTTTCAGCTTCGCGATTGCCGCGGCGAGGCCCCGCAGACGCGAGGTCCAGTCCTGGCCACTGCGCGTGAAGCAGCGAACATCGTTGCCGTCCACGCGCGTCAGCAGGCGGTAGCCGTCGAACTTCAGTTCATATAGCCAGTCGCCCCCGGCCGGCGGTGCGGATAGCAGCGTGGCGAGCTGAGGGGCCATCATGCGCGGCAGCGCACTTGCGCCAGCCGCGCGTGCATACTCGTCCTTTTCCTTGATCAGCAGCCACGGCGGCTGCCGTTCCCCGCGCCCGTGCATGCGCACCAGCGTGAAGCCGCCATGCAGCTTTTCGCCCTCCAGCGTGAATTTCAGCTTGCCTTCGCGCAGTCCCCTGGCCGCATCGCCCTCGGGTATCCACCGGCCGCGATCCCAGACAGCCACCGTGCCGGCGCCGTACTGCCCTTTCGGTATCTCGCCCTCGAATTCCCCATAGGAAAGGGGATGATCCTCCACCTGCACGGCCATGCGCTTCACGGCAGGATCGAGGCTCGGCCCCTTGGGCACGGCCCAGCTTTTCAGCACGCCATCCCATTCCAGCCTGAAGTCATAGTGCAGCCGCCGCGCGGCATGCTTCTGGATGACGAACTGCAGTGGATGCTGCACTTCCGTCCGCGCGGCCCGCCCGCTACTCACGGCGCGCGCCGCCCGCTTCGCAGGCATGCCCGCCGGTTCCGGCGTCAGCCTGAAATCGCGCTTGCGCCGATAGGCATCCAGCGACTGCGCGCCCATCAGGCAGCCTTGCCGCGCGCGCGGGTTTTCCTGTCATCCGCGCCCCGGCCGCCCTTCAAGCTGCGCTTCAGCAACTCCGTCAAGTCGATGATGTCGGCGGTCTGCGGCGGCGGCTCCTCTTCCAGTGCAGCCACCGTCTCGGTCTTGCCGGCCCGGGCCTTCTTCGCCACCAGGCTCTTCACCTGAGTCCGGAACCGGTCGGTGAACTGCTGGGGCTTGAACGGGGCGCTCATGCTCTGCACGAGCTGTTGCGCCATGTTCATCTCCTGGGCCGTGATGCGCGGCGAGCGGGCGCCGACGGCCGGTATGCCGAGTCCATCGAAATCCCGCAGGTCCGCGCTCCAGCGCAGCAGGTCGAGGATGAGTACCGGCCCATCGGCCACCAGCGCGGCCAGGTGCTGCTTCGTCTGGATGACCACGCGCGCGATGCCGGCCTTGCCGCTCTTCTTCAATGTTTCGCGCAGCAGCGCATACACCTTCGCACCGTTCTGCATGGGCGCCAGGTAGTAGGGACGCTCGAAATACAGGAAGGAAATATCCTGCAGCGGCACGAAGGATTCGATCTCGATGGTGCGCGTGGATTTCGGATAGGCGGCCGAGATCTCCTTGTCCGTCAGCACCACGTACTGCCCGTCGCCATGCGCCACGCCGCGCACGATGTTCTCGCGCGGCACCTCGCGGCCGGTGCGCTTGTTCACCCGCTTGTACCCCACGGGGTCCATGCTGCGGCTGTCGAGCCAGTCAAAGTCGATGCCGCTGTCACCGCTGGCCGGGTGCAGCGTGACCGGAACATGCACCAGCCCGAAGCTGATGGCTCCCTTCCAGAAGGCCCGAATGGGTTTGGATGCCGGCATGAAAGAGGAGCATCGGGGCCGGCCGCGTCCGCGATGAATCGGCGCGGCCCGCCTTGTCGCTGTCGGAGGGAGCCTACCGGACATGCCAATGGCGATGGACGCGCGTACCATAGGTTTCCCCCGGACTCGCCGGTTTTCCCTGGAGATGCATTCATGACCCGATCAAGATGGCGCACCGCGCTGGTAACCGTCATTGCCGCTGCCATGTTCAATTCCGGCCTCATGAGCGCCGCGCAAGCCGGAATCGTCTCGACCGACTCGATCGTGAACGCCGAGCGGGATGCCGACCTGACGTCGATCCGCGCCCAGCTGCAGCGCGAGGACGTCCAGGCCCAGATGCAGAAGATGGGCGTGGATGCGGCGAGCGTCGAGGCCCGTCTTGCAACGCTGAGCAACAGCGAACTGCGCGACATGGCCGACCAGATGCAGAAGGCCCCGGCCGGTGGTGATGTGCTGGTGCTGCTCGGCGCGGTGTTCGTCGTTCTTCTAATCCTGGAATTCGTGGGCGTCATCGACATCTTCAAGAAGGTGCCGTCGCGGTGAACCGCGCACGCCAGGCGGTCAGCGTCCTGCTGGCCGCCTGCGTGATTCTGCTCTGCGGCTGCGCCACGCGCGGGCCACTGCTGGAATCCCCGGCGCGGGTCGTCGAACTCGAATCCACACCGTTCTTTCCCCAGTCCCGGCACGAATGCGGTCCCGCGGCACTGGCCACCGTGCTGGGCGCATCGCAAGTGCCGGTGAAGCCGGAGGACCTGGAAAAACGCATCTATCTGCCGGGGCGCCGCGGCAGCCTGCAAATCGAGATGCAAGCGGCGCCTCGCGCCTACGGCCGGCTGTCGTATCGCATCGCGAGCGAACTTTCGGCCATCGTGCATGAGGTGGATGCGGGACGTCCGGTGCTGGTGCTGCACAACTACGGCCTGCCCTTCTGGCCGCGCTGGCACTATGCCGTGGTCGTGGGATATGACGGCGCGCGGGATCGCATCATCATGCGCTCCGGAACCACGCGACGGCAGGTGCTCTCGGCTGCCAACTTCATGCGTGCCTGGGACAACGGCGGCCGCTGGGCGCTTGTGATGCTACGGCCCGGCGAGTTGCCGACCACACCCGACAGGCGCCGCTATCTGGAATCCGTGGCCGCATTCGAGGGCGTGGCTTCCGCGCAGGATGCCTGGCGCAGTTTCGATGCCGCAGCCCGGCAGTGGCCTGACGATCCCGTGGCCCTGATCGGCCGCGGCACGGCGAGCTATCGCAGCGGGACGCTGGGCACTGCCATCGAAGACTACCGCGCTGCGCTCAGCATCGATGCCGGGCTGTCCGGCGCCCGCAACAACCTGGCAGTCGCACTGCTGGAATCCGGATGCATCGACGAGGCCCGCGCGCAGATCGCGCAAATCGATACCCGGCAACTGGGCGAGCCGATGAAGGCGGCGGTTCTCGACACGCAGCAACAGATCGACCGCAGGTCCGCGGCAGGCAGCTCCGCATCGATCTGCGCGCGCGCGGGGCCCGCCGTGGGGCAGGCCCCGCCCTGATCGCTGGTTCAGCGCTGCGCTACCAGATCACCACACGCTTGTTGTCGGGATTCACCATCGGATCGCCGGCTTTGCAGCCGAAGGCCGCGGCATACGCCGGCACATTCGTGGGCGTGCCGTTGGCGCGGATGCGGCCCGGCGAGTGCGGGTCGGAGACGAGCTGCACCTTCAGCGCCTCGGGCCGGATCTGGTCGCGCCACACCGCGGCGAAGCCCAGGAAGAAACGCTGATCGCGCGTCAGCCCGTCGAGCTTGGGATCGGGCACGCCCTTGGTGGCGCGCTGCAGGGCGTCGTAGGCAATGTTGATGCCGCCCAGGTCGGCGATGTTCTCGCCCAGCGTCAGCTTGCCGTTCACCTTGCCGTCCATCAGCGTGTAACCGCTGTACTGCGTGGCCAGCGCACCGGTGAGCGCGGCGAACTTCTTCGCGTCCTCCGGCGTCCACCACTGCTCGAAGTTGCCGGTGGGCCCGAAGCGTGCGCCCTGGTCGTCGTAGCCATGCGTCAGCTCGTGGCCGATCACCACGCCGATGGCGCCATAGTTCAGCGCATCGTCGGCCTTCGGATCGAAGAACGGCGGCTGCAGGATGG
>JAXMGX010000018.1:0-77361 GCA_046347045.1 Steroidobacteraceae bacterium | reverse complement strand
GAACACCATATGCTGCAAGCTTCACCACGAAGAAGAAGTCATTGCCTGGAAGATGTATGGACTTCCGAAGCACCGCAAAAGTGGCTCCCATGACCGACATAGCTGCCCCAAAGAAGCATAGCCGCCACCAGATCTTGGGAAGGGTACGCAATCCTTCAGCTCCATGGTTGCAGAATTCCGAGATGACCACCATCGTTGCGACTAATGCAGCGCTGATTGCCACAATTAGCGCAGATGCAGCGAAGGCAGAGAAGGAGGTAAAGAAGAAGAAAGCACCTGGGATAATAGTGAGAAATAGGAGGCTCACTGGAAGGACGAAGACGAAGCCTTCGACGAGCAGCAGAATCTTGCTGAGACGTGTGGTCATGCCGCCTAACTATTAATTGGATTCATCGCGATAACCGAATATTGCGGCAAACACCCAACATATCCGGCTGTTCTCCCCGCAACCCCCTGATTACCTTCCCGCACCTCCGCGATATGCGACGTGTCGCGATAAGGAAATTGGGCGACATGAATATTCCAAACCGCTCTGTCCACCCCGCCCCCCTCACCCTCTTCACCGCCATCCGTGAATCGGCCCGCTTGCGCCACTACAGCCTGCGCACCGAGAAAACCTACATCGGCTGGGTGCGGCGCTACCTGCGCTTCTGCAACGGCCGTCATCCCCGCTCATTGGGCGCCAATGAAATTACCACGTTCCTCACGCATCTGGCCGTTGACCTGAAGGTATCGGTCTCCAGCCAGAACCAGGCATTGCAGGCGCTGCTCTTTCTGTATCGCGAGGTGCTGCAGATCGAACTGCCGCGGCTGGAAGGCATAGTCCGTGCCAGCAAGCCGCGACATCTGCCGGTGGTGCTGACGCACGAGGAGGTCCGCAGAGTCTTCGCCAATCTGCGCGGTCGCGCCCGGCTGGTGGTCGGCCTTCTGTATGGCAGCGGCCTGCGTCTCTCGGAAGCGCTCGAAGTCCGCGTGAAGGATCTCGACCTCGATCGACGTGAATTGCTGGTGCGCAATGGCAAAGGCGGCAAGGACCGCGTGACCGTTGTACCGGCAGAGCTGGTGCCGGCGCTGCGCGATCATCTCGCGCGGCTCGAAGCCTGGTTCCGCCGTGAACGCCACACAGGGGCGCCCGGCGTCTCGCTGCCAGACGCCTTGAAGAAGAAGTACCCCTCGGCCTCCACTTCCCTCGGCTGGCAATGGCTCTTCCCTTCGCATTCCTGGTGTCGCGACCCCTACGATGGCGCGCTGGTACGCCACCACGTTCATCCCCGCACGCTTCAGCGCACGGTGGGCACGGCCCTGCGCCAGGCCGGCATCGTGAAGCCCGCGGGCTGCCACACCTTCCGTCACTGTTTCGCCACGCACCTGCTGGAATCCGGTTACGACATCCGCTCGGTGCAGGAACTGCTGGGCCACTCGGATGTGAGAACCACGATGATCTACACGCACGTGCTGAACCGCGGCGGCCGGGCGGTGAAGAGCCCTCTCGACGGGCTTATCTAGGCCTTTTCGCATTGCGCCAAGCCCCTGCAGGTGGTAGTGGCGCTCTCTGGCGCGGGCAGGAGTCAATCGCGATAATCCGGCCTCTTTCGACCGATAAGTACCTCTATATGTCCGAAACGCTCACCCCTGCCGAAGCCGCCCTGCGCGAGGCCGCGCTCGACTACCACCGCCAGCCGGCACCGGGAAAAATCTCGCTGGCGCCGACGAAGCCGCTGGCCAACCAGCGCGATCTGTCCCTGGCCTATTCGCCGGGCGTGGCCTACCCCTGCCTCGACATTGCGGCGGACCCGTCCGCGGCGGCGCTCTACACCTCGCGGGGCAACCTGGTGGGGGTGGTGACGAATGGCACCGCCGTGCTGGGCCTGGGCGACATCGGCCCGCTGGCCGCGAAGCCGGTGATGGAGGGCAAGGGCTGCCTCTTCAAGAAGTTCGCGGGCATCGATGTGTTCGACATCGAGCTGGCCGAGCGCGATCCGGATCGCCTGGTCGACATCGTGGCCTCGCTGGAACCGACGCTGGGTGGCGTGAACCTTGAAGACATCAAGGCGCCGGAGTGCTTCTACGTGGAGCGCAAGCTCACGGAGCGCATGGGCATCCCGGTGTTCCATGACGACCAGCACGGCACGGCCATCATCTCGGCGGCGGCCATCAGGAATGGCCTCGAGCTGGTGGGCAAGGACATCGGCAAGGTGAAGGTGGTGGTGTCGGGCGCGGGCGCAGCGGCCATCGCCTGCCTCGACCTGATGGTGGGCCTTGGCCTGAAGCGCGAAAATGTCTGGGCCTGCGATTCGAAGGGCCTCATCCACGATGCGCGCGGCGACTCCTTCAATCCGGAGAAGGCGCGGTACGCGCAGAAGACGCACCTGCGATCGCTGGCCGATGTGGTGCGCGACGCGGACGTGTTCCTGGGATGCTCCACCGGTGGCGTGCTGTCGCCCGACATGGTGAAGACGATGGCGTCGCGGCCCATCATCCTGGCGCTGGCGAATCCGGAGCCGGAGATCCGTCCTGAACTCGCGCTGGCGGCACGGCCCGACTGCATCATCGCCACCGGCCGTTCGGACTATCCGAACCAGGTGAACAACGTGCTGTGCTTCCCCTACATCTTCCGTGGCGCGCTCGACTGCGGCGCGACGAAGATCACGGATGAAATGAAGCTGGCCTGCGTGAAGGAGATCGCGGACCTGGCGAAGGCGGAAGTCAGCGATGAAGTCGCCTCCGCGTATCCGGGGCAGGAACTCGCGTTCGGCACGGAGTACATCATTCCGAAGCCGTTTGATTCGCGGCTGATCATCCGCATCGCGCCGGCGGTTGCCGCCGCCGCGGCGGCCTCGGGCGTGGCCACGCGGCCCATCGCCGACATGAATGCGTATCGCGCGCAGCTCACGCGCATGTTCTCTTCGGCGGGCATGCTCACGCGCCCCATCTTCAGCGCGGCGGAGCGTTCGCCGCACAAGCGCGTGGCGCTGGCCGAAGGTGAAGACCCGCGCGTGCTGCGCGCGGCGCAGGTGGCGCTGGACGAAGGCCTCGCAGTGCCGCTGCTCATCGGCCGCCCGTCGGTGATCGAGGCGCGCATTGCCAAGGCCAAGCTGCGCATGAAGCTGGGCCGCGATGTCACCTGCATCAACCCGGACGATGATCCGCGTTTCCGCCAGTACTGGCAGGCCTACCACCAGATCATGGGCCGTCGCGGCGTGGGGCCGGAGGCCGCGAAGGCCGCGGTGCATCGCTCAAACACCATAATCGCGGCGCTGATGGTGCGCATGGGCGATGCCGACGGCATGCTCTGCGGCACGCACGGCCGCTTCGATGCGCACCTCGAGAACATCGAGAACATCATCGGCCTGCGACCGGGCGCGACTACGCTGGCCACGCTGTCGGCGCTGTCGATGGACAAGCGCACGCTGTTCATCGCCGACACCTACGTGAATGAATCGCCCTCCTCCGAGCAGCTCGCGCGCATCGCGCTGAAGTCCGCGGAACAGGTGCGCCACTTCGGCCTGGCGCCGAAGGTGGCGTTCGTGTCGCATTCGAACTATGGATCGTCGCGCCGCGAGTCGGCGCGGCGCGTGCGCGAGGCCTACGAGATCTTCCGCAGCATGGCGCCGGACGTGGAATGCGACGGCGAGATGCACGGCGACGCGGCGCTGCTCGAAGCCATCCGCAAGGACAACCTGATGGAAAGCTCGCTGCATGGCGAGGCGAACATCCTGGTGTGCCCGAACATCGACGCGGCCAACATTCTCTTCAATGTGCTGAAGGCCGTGAGCAGCGGCGCCACCACGATGGGCCCCATGCTGATGGGTGCAGCAGCGCCGGCGCATGTGATGACGCCGTCGTCCACGGTGCGTCGGGTGCTGGCGATGATGGCGCTGGTGGCCGCGCAGGCGGGACAGAAGGCGGCTGTGACGAAGCTGCGGGATCGCTCGGCGGGCTGACGCCGCGGACACACGCGTCTGGCTGCCCGCAGCGGGGCGGCCGCGGCGCTATTCGCCGTCCCAGTAATCCACGCTCTGCCCCTCGCGGTTGATCTGCCGCAGCACGCGCAGGCTGCCATCGGCCTGCGGCTGCCGCGAGTACGTGGCGATCTTCTTCGAGTCGGGGTATTCCACGGTCTCGGGGGTGATCATGGTACTCACGGCGAGGTAACGCATTTCCTCGGCGCCGGTGTTCAAAATCTGGTGCGCGGTCTCGGGTCCGCCGGGGGGATTGGCGATGAAGTCGCCGGCGCGGATGGTGTAACGCTCGTCGCCGATGCGCAGTTCGCCGCTGCCCTGCAGGATGTAGAACATCTCCTCGTTGGCATGATGGTTGTGCAGCGGGAAGGCGCGCTTGCCCGGCGCCACGGCGGTTATGTTGTAGCCCAGCAGTCGCGCGCCGATGCGCGCCCCCACCATGCCGCTGCGCGAGCCGAACCGGTCGGCGATGCTGCCGGGCGGCTGGAAGAAGGCGGGGCGCTCGTCGAGGGTCACCTCGTCGAGGTTGATGACGGGCTTGGTGCGCTTCTCGTTCATGTCCCTTTCCTTGCTGCTTGCGGCGGGGCGGGCTCTGGGCGCAGTCTAGGCGAAGGGGGAAACACCGTCATGATGAACCGAAGAACTGTGCTGGGCGCGACCGCGGGAATGCTGGGACTGGCGGGCGCTGGACGGCTGTCGCTGGCCGCCGCTGCGGTCGATCCCGCCTTGGGCTGGTTTGCCAAACACCACCTGCCCTTCGGGCTGCAGCTTTATACCGTGGGCGACGAGGCCCGCAAGAACATCGACGCCACGCTCGCGCGCGTCGCCAAAGTGGGCTATCGCACGGTGGAACTTGCGGGCTATCACGGCCAGCCGGTGCCAGTGCTGCGCGCCACCGCCAACAAGTACAACCTGAAGTTCACCAGCATCCACGTGGGTGCCACTGGCCGCCCCGGCGAACCGGGTCTCGACCAGGACATTCCCAAGCTCGCGGCCGACCTGCATGAGCTGGGCGTTACCGATGTGGTGTTGCCGATGTTCCCGGTGCCCGATCGCTTCGGCGCACCCAAGCAGGGCGAAGGGTTTCAGCCCTACATCCAGCGTGTCACGGCCGGCCTCACGCGCGATGACTGGCAGCGCACGGCCGACCTGCTCAACGATCGCGGCGCGAAGCTGCGCGCCGAAGGGTTGCGGCTGGGCTATCACAATCACAATCCGGAGTTCGCGCCGCTGGGCAACACCACGGGCATGGAGCTGCTGCTCTCGGGCACGTCGCCCGACGAAGTGAGCTTCGAGATGGACGTGGGCTGGGTGGCCGCCGCGGGCGTCGATCCGGTGGCGCTGCTGAAGCGCCATGGCCGTCGCTTCCAGCTCATGCATGTGAAGGACATCAAGGCCAGCACCAAGACCAACTACGCGCTGCAGCAGGACCCAACCGAAGTGGGCGCGGGCAAGCTGCCCTGGCCCACGCTGCTGCCCGCGGCGTACAACGCCGGCGTGCGCAAGTTCTACGTGGAACAGGAACCGCCGTTCACGATGGATCGCTTCGAGGCCATCGGCAAGAGCCTGGAGTTCCTGAAGGCATTCCAGGGTGTCGAGGTGGTGAAGCTGTAGTTGCGCGGCATGCCGCTCGGCATGTCGAGGAGAACCCCATGACGAGAGCATCCATGCGCGCTGGCGCGCTGGCAGGGCTGCTGACTTCGGCGCTCATCACCCAGGCGCAGAACACTGCGCCGGTATCGCCTGCGGCGACACCCACGGCACCGGCCGCCGCCGCGGCGGGAGGCGCGCCGGCACCGCAACCTTACGTTCCCGTTCCCGGACTGCGCGCCGGCGAGCGTGTCGCCACGGTGAATGCCATTCCCGGCGTGATCGCCGCGAATGCGCAGTGGGAACTGGTGTGGGCCGATTTCGAGACAGCCGACGGCATCATTCCCACCGCCGACGGCGGCGTGATGTTCGCGCAGGAACAGACCGACACGATCCGCAAGCTGGCCCCCGACGGCCGCGAGTATGTGGTGCTGCGCGACACGCATGCCACCGGCGCCGTCTCGCAGGATGCATCGGGCCGTCTCTTTGGCGTGCAGCGCACCTGCACGGATTCGGCCCGTCCTTTCTACCAGAGCTGCCACGAACTCTCTTACGTTGCGCAGCTTCTGCCCGAGCAGCGCGTGCTCGCCAACAGCTTCGCCGACGGCAGACCCTTCGGCCGGCTGAACGACGTGATGGCCGATGGCAAGGGCGGCGCGTACTTCACGGTGGGTGGTGCCTATCACGTCAGCGCCGCGGGTGCGGTTACCGTGGTGGAAAACCAGAACCTGGTCTCCAATGGCATTCTGCTGTCGGCGGATGGCAGGACACTCTGGGTGACGAACACCGATCGCGTGATCGCCTTCGACGTGCAGCCCGATGGCTCGACGAAGAACCGTCGCGACTTCGGCACCCTCGATGGCGACCGGGGCGCCGACGGCATGACCATCGACTCCGAAGGGCGCCTCTACGTCACCGCCTCGAAAGGCGTGCACGTGCTGGCGAAAGACGGCAAGTACGTTGGCCTGATCCCCACGCCGCGCTCGCCGATCACGCTGACATTCGCGGGCGCCGCGAAGAACATCCTGTATGTGCCGATGATGGGCGTGGTGGGTCCGGACGGAAAGCCATGGACCACGCCTCAGGGTGTACGCAACGTGGGCATGAGCATCTATCGCATCCCCATGCTCTCGCAGGGATTCGCGGGGCGCCCGAAGTAGCAGCGTCGCCGGCGCAGGCCCGGTCAGCCGCGCGGCAACACCATGGTTTGCAGCAGTTGCTGAAGCGTCGCCGCGGGATCATCGGTCACGCCGCTGTGCACGGGCGACATCTGGATGATCGCGCTGCGTGGTGCAACCAGCCAGTGAAAGCGCTGTCGCGCCGTCAATGCACCGATGGCGCCGGCCGCTTCACCACCCCGGCATACCAGGGGAATCACGGCCAGGTGCTGCTCCACCAGCGCGAGATCCAGATCGGGCGCGAACGAGACGAGTCTTGCGTGCTCCACGTGCAGCCGCGCATCGAGAAAATCGCGCGCGGGGCATGACAGGATGACGCCCACGTTGACGAACTCCTCGCGCTCCACGCGCGGCACCACGCGGATCACCGCATAGTCATAGCAGTCCGGCGTTGGCACGCTGGGCCTCCTCTGCGAAGGCGCGCGGCGCCTCCAGCCGTTGCGTGAGGTACTGCAGGTAGTCGGCCCGGCGCGGCTCGCCGCCGGCGTCGGCCAGCCACTCCACGGGAATGGTCTGGACAATATCCTGCAGCACCGCGGGAGTGAGCTTCGCGGCCAGTTCCTCATCCAGCGCGGCCACGTGCCGCGCCTTGCCGATCAGCACATGATCGCGGATGCGGCTGAAGGGATCGCGGGCGCGCGCCAGCGCCGTGTCCCAGTCGTGATGCATGTACAGCGCCGCGCCATGATCGATGAGCCGCAGGCGGCGATGCCACAGCAGCATGTTCACGTTCTTTGCGGTGCGATCGACATTGGTCACCAGGGCATCGAACCACACGATGCGCGAGGCCAGCACCGGATCGACCGGCCATGCCACGGGATCGAAGGTGACGGCGCCCGGCAGGTAGTCGAGCGCCACATTGAGCCCGGCGCTGGCCTTGATCAGCGACTGGATCTCCGGATCGCCCTCGGTGCGGGCGAGCACGGGGTCCAGCGTCATGAACACGATCTCGGGCACGTCGAGGCCCAGTGCGCGGGCGATCTCGCCCGCCACGAGCTCGGCGATCAGGGCTCTGGGTCCCTGCCCCGATCCACGGAACTTGATGACGTACAGCCCCGCATCATCGGCCTCGATGATGGCCGGCATCGACCCGCCTTCCTTCAGCGGTGTCACGTAGCGGCGAGCGTCGACGGTACGCACGCCCTGGAATCCTCAGCCGCGGGTCTTGCGGATCTTCTCGAGCAACTTGAGCTGCGCGGCCGCCTGGGCCAGCTCGGCCAGCGCCTGCGCCTGGTCGATCTTGTCTTCCTTGCTGGCCAGCGCCTCTTCGGCGCGCTGCTTGGCGGCGAGCGCGGCAGCCTCGTCGATGTCATGCGCGCGGATGGCGGTGTCGGCGAGGATGGTGACACGGTTGGGCTGGATCTCCAGCGCGCCGCCGCCGACGAACACGCTCTGCTCGCCTTCGGCGGTCTTCACGCGCACTTCGCCGGCGTTCAGCAGCGTGAGCAGCGGGGCGTGCCGCGGCGTGATGCCCAGCTCGCCTTCTTTCGCGGGCACGAACACCATCTCGGCCGGGCCGGCGAAGATCTCGCCCTCGGCGCTGACGATGTCCACGTGGATGGTGCTTGCCATGTTCGTGCTCGCTCTCTTGCGGCCTTAGTTCAGCGTCTTCGCCTTTTCCACGGCCTCGTCGATCGAGCCCACCATGTAGAAGGCCTGCTCGGGCAGGTGGTCGTAGTCGCCGTTCAAGATGCCCTTGAAGCCGCGGATGGTTTCGGCCAGCGGGACGATCTTGCCGTCCTGGCCCGTGAACACCTTGGCGACATTGAAGGGCTGCGACAGGAAGCGCTGGATCTTGCGCGCGCGGAACACCGTCTGGCGGTCTTCCTGCGACAGTTCATCCATGCCCAGGATGGCGATGATGTCCTGCAGTTCCTTGTACTTCTGCAGCACGCCCTGCACGCCGCGCGCGACGTTGTAATGCTCCTCGCCGATCACCAGCGGATCGAGCTGGCGGCTGGTGGAATCCAGGGGATCCACGGCGGGGTAGATGCCCAGCGCGGCGATGTTGCGCGAGAGCACCACGGTGGCGTCGAGGTGGGCGAACGTCGTGGCGGGCGACGGGTCGGTCAGGTCGTCCGCGGGCACGTACACGGCCTGGATGGAGGTGATCGAACCGGTCTTGGTCGAGGTGATGCGCTCCTGCAGCACGCCCATTTCCTCGGCCAGCGTGGGCTGGTAACCCACGGCCGAAGGCATGCGGCCCAGCAGCGCCGACACTTCGGTGCCGGCCAGCGTGTAGCGGTAGATGTTGTCGACGAAGAACAGCACGTCGCGGCCGCGGCCGTTGGCCTGCTTCTCGTCGCGGAAGAATTCGGCCATCGTGAGGCCGGTGAGCGCCACGCGCAGGCGGTTGCCCGGCGGCTCGTTCATCTGGCCGTACACCATCGCCACCTTGGAGTTGTCGAGCTTCTCCAGGTCGATGACGCCGGACTCCGCCATCTCGTGGTAGAAGTCGTTGCCTTCGCGGGTACGCTCGCCCACGCCGGCGAACACGGAAAGTCCCGAGTACTGCTTGGCGATGTTGTTGATCAGCTCGAGCATGTTCACGGTCTTGCCCACGCCGGCGCCGCCGAACAGGCCTACCTTGCCGCCCTTGGCGAAGGGAACGAGCAGGTCGATCACCTTGATGCCGGTGACGAGCAGATCCTGGCCGCCCGCCTGTTCGTCGAAAGACGGCGCGGGGCGGTGGATGGGCAGCGTGCTTTCCGCGGCGACGGGGCCGCGGTTGTCCTGCGGCGTGCCCAGCACGTCCATGATGCGGCCCAGCGTGGCCTTGCCCACCGGCACGTTGATCGGCTTGCCCGTGGCGTTCACGGCCAGGCCGCGCTTCAGGCCTTCGGAAGAACCCATCGCGATGGTGCGCACCACGCCGTCGCCGAGCTGCTGCTGCACTTCGAGCGTCAGGTCCGCGTCGGTGAGCTTCAGCGCCTCGTACACCTGCGGGATGCTTTCGCGCGGGAACTCGACGTCGATGACGGGTCCGATGATCTGGATGATTTTGCCGGTAGCCATGGTGTCTTCCTCTGGAATTCTGTTGCGGCCTTAGACCGCTGCCGCGCCGCCCACGATTTCCGCGAGCTCGGTGGTGATCGCCGCCTGGCGGGCCTTGTTGTAGACGAGCTGCAGCTCGTGGATGAGCTTGCCCGCGTTGTCGGTCGCGGCCTTCATCGCGACCATGCGCGCGGCCATCTCGCTGGCCACGTTCTCCACCGCGCCGCGGTAGACCTGCGACTCCACGTAGCGCATCAGCAGGCCATCGAGGATGTCCGCGGCCGACGGCTCGTAGATGTAGTCCCACATCTCCTGCAGCGTGGACTTGTCGGTGGGTTCCACCGGCAGTAGCTGCGTGACCGTGGGCTTCTGCGTCATGGTGTTCACGAACTCGGCGTTCACCAGGAACAACCGGTCGATCTTGCCCTCGCGATACGCGTCGAGCATCACCTTGACGGTGCCGATCAGGTCGTTCACGTGAGGCTTGTCGCCCATGCCGGTGACACTGGCCAGCACCGGCAGCGTCAGCCGGCGGAAGAAGGCCACGCCCTTCGCGCCGATCAGGCACAGGCTGACGCCCGCGCCCTTGCCCTGCCAGTCCTTGATCAGGTTCAGCGTCTGGCGGAACAGGTTGGCGTTGAGGCCGCCGGCCAGGCCGCGGTCGGTGCTGATGACGATGACGCCGACGTTCTTCGCATCCCGCGTGGCCATGAACGGATGCCGGTAGTCCGGATTCGCATGGTGCAGGTTGCCGATCACGTGGCGGATCTTCTCGGCATACGGCCGGGCCAGCTTCATGCGGTCCTGGGCGCGACGCATCTTGCTGGTCGCGACCATCTGCATGGCCTTGGTGATCTTCTGAGTGCTTTTGACACTCGCGATCTGGTTGCGGATTTCCTTGGTGCCGGCCATCGCGTTCTCTTTTAGTAAGAACCCGTCTTCGCGAAGTTCTCGACGATCTTCTTCAGCGTGGCCTCGTGCTTCTTCAGCACCGGCTCCGCATTGATCGCGTCCATGTCGGCCTTGTGCGTGGTCTTCGCGAAGCTCTGCAGCGCGGCCTCGAAGGTGGTCACCTTGTTCAGGGCGACGCCATCCATGTAGCCGTTGTTCACCGCATAGATCGACAGCGCGAGCTGCGCCACCGACATCGGTGCGTACTGCTTCTGCTTCATCACCTCGGTGGTGCGCTGGCCGCGCTCGAGCTGCTTGCGGGTGGCCTCGTCGAGGTCCGAAGCGAACTGCGAGAACGCCGCGAGTTCGCGGTACTGCGCGAGCGCGAGACGAATGCCGCCGCCCAGGCGCTTGATGATGTCGGTCTGCGCCGCGCCACCCACGCGCGACACCGAGATGCCGGCGTTCATGGCCGGACGGATGCCGGCGTTGAACAGGCTCGACTCCAGGAAGATCTGGCCGTCGGTGATCGAGATCACGTTGGTGGGCACGAAGGCCGTCACGTCGCCGGCCTGCGTTTCGATGATGGGCAGGCCCGTCAGCGAGCCGGTCTTGCCCTTCACGGCGCCCTTGGTGACCATCTCGACGTACTGCTCGTTCACGCGCGCGCTGCGCTCCAGCAGACGGCTGTGGAGATAGAACACGTCGCCGGGGAAGGCTTCGCGGCCCGGGGGGCGCTTCAGCAGCAGCGAGATCTGGCGGTAGGCCACGGCCTGCTTGGACAGATCGTCATAGACGATCAGCGCGTCTTCGCCGTTGTCCATGAAGTACTCGCCCATCGTCACGCCCGAGTAGGCGCTGATGTACTGCAGCGCGGCGGGCGTCGAGGCAGGCGCCACGACGACGATGGTGTGCTTCAGCGCATCGTGCTCTTCGAGCTTGCGCACCACGTTCGCGATGGTCGAGGCCTTCTGGCCGATCGCGACGTACACGCACTTAATGCCGGAGTCTTTCTGGTTGATGATGGTATCGACAGCCATCGCGGTCTTGCCGGTCTGGCGGTCGCCGATGATCAGCTCGCGCTGGCCACGGCCGATCGGCACCATCGAGTCCACCGACTTGTAGCCGGTCTGCACGGGCTGGCTCACGCTCTTGCGGTAGATCACCCCGGGGGCAACCCTCTCAATAGGGGCAGTCTTCTGCGCGTTGACAGGTCCCTTGCCATCCACCGGATTGCCCAGCGCATCGACCACGCGGCCCAGCAGTTCGCGGCCCACCGGCACTTCCAGGATGCGGCCGGTGGTCTTCACCGTGTCGCCTTCCTTGATGGACTTGTACTCGCCCAGCACCACGGCGCCGACCGAGTCCTGCTCCAGGTTCAGCGCCAGGCCGAACACATTGCCGGGGAACTCGATCATTTCGCCGTAGCGCACATCGGCCAGGCCGTGGATGCGCACCACGCCGTCGGCCACGGACATGACGCTGCCGACGTTGCGGGCTTCGGTGCCGCCCGCGAAGTTCTGGATTCGCTGACCGATCAGGTCGCTGATTTCCGATGCCTTGATGGACATGACTTGCTAGTCCTTTGATATGAATTCGTTATGCCGTGAGGTCCTGCGCGAGTCGCGCCAGGCGCGCCTTCACGGAACCATCGATGGTCAGGTCGCCGGCGCGCACCACGGCGCCACCGATCAGCGACGCGTCGACCGCCGCTTCGACCCGCACCTTGCGATCGAAGCGCTTCTCGAGCGCCGCGACCAGCTTGCCCTGCTCGTCCGCGCCCATGGGCACGGCGGAGGTGATCGACACATCGACCACGCGCTCGGCATCCGCCTTCAGCGTGTCGAAGATCTGCGAGATCTCGGGCAGGAAAGGCAGGCGCTTGTTCTCGGACAGCAGCGCAATGAAATTGCGGCCGTCCTGGCTCAGTTCCGCGCCGGCCACGCCGCTGACCAGCTCCGCCAGCTTCGCGGCCGTCACTTTCGGGCTGCCGAACAGTGCGCGCACGCGCTCGTCGCTGACCGCCGCCGCAGCGCGGGCCAGCGCCCCGGACCAGGAACCCAGGGCGCCCGCGGCCTTCGCCTGCGCGAAAGCGGCCTTGGCGTACGGACGTGCGACGGTCAGACGATCTGCCATGACGGTGCCCTAGATCTCCGTGGCCAGCTTGCCGAGGATGTCGGCATGCTTGGCCGGGTCGATCTCGCGACCCAGCACCTTGGCCGCCGACTTCACGGCGAGATCGGCCACTTCGCGGCGCAGCGCTTCGCGCGCCTTGGCCGTCTCGAGCTCGATCTGCTGCTTGGCAGTGGCCACCAGGCGATCGCCCTCGGTCAGAGCGCTCTGCTTGGCCGCCTCGACGATCTCGTTGGAGCGCTTCGACGCCGCATCGACGATCTGGTTGGCACGGTCGCGCGCCTCGCGGATCACGTCCTCGGCGCGCGCCTTGGCTTCATCGAGGCTCTTCTGGCCGCGGTCGGCGGCCGAAAGCCCCTCGGCGATCTTCTTCTGGCGCGCGTCGATGGCGTTCGAGAACGGCGGCACGACGAACTTGAAGATGAACCAGAGCAGGATCGCGAAAGCGACGATCTGCCCGAGGAATGTAGCGTTGATATCCATGGCGGCTCCGGGAGCTCGGCGTCAGTACGTTGCGGATCAGCCTGCGAGCTTGCTGAGCAGCGGGTTGCCGAACGCGAACATCATGGCCAGACCCACGCCGATGAGGAACGCGGCGTCGATGAGGCCGGCCAGCAGGAACATGCTCTGCTGCAGCTTCGGGGTCAGCTCGGGCTGGCGGGCCGAAGACTCGAGGAACTTGGCGCCCATGATGCCGATGCCGATGCAGGCGCCGATGGCGCCCAGGCCGATGATGAGGCCGATGCCGAGAGCCATGTAACCCTGAACAAGTGCGGTAGCTTCCATTTCAATACTCCTGGTCGAACTTGATATCAAACAAAGGAAATCAGTGGTGTGCTTCGGCCATCGAGATGTACACGATGGGCAGCACGGTGAAGATGTAGGCCTGCAGCAGCACGATCAGGATGTGGAAGATCGCCCATCCCGCGGCGAGCAGCACCTGACCGATGAAGAACGCGCCGAACGCGATGCCCGTGGCCTCCGCTGCGGCAAGACCCAGCAACGCGATCAGCATGAACAGCAACTCGCCGGCGAACATGTTGCCGAACAGTCGCATGGCCAGCGACACGGGCTTGGCCAGCAGTTCCACGGCGTTCAGGAAGATGTTGGGGATCCACAGCACCGGGTGCGAGCCGAACGGCGCCGAGGTCCACTCGTGCACATAGCCACCCACGCCCTTGACGCGGATCGAGGCACCGATCACCAGCACCAGCACCACCAGCGCCATGGCCAGCGTGCCGTTGAGATCGGCGGTGGGCAGCACGCGCCAGAAGGCATGCTCGAAGCCTGCGGCACCCGCGATGTTCGACGGCAGGTCGAGCGGCAGCAGATCCATGGCGTTCATCGCCACGATCCACGTGAACAGTGCCAGCGCCAGCGCCACGAGGAACCTGCGGTTGCCGTGGTAGATCTCGCTGACCAGGTTGTCGATGAAGCCGAAGACGATCTCGATGAAGCACACGAATCGGCTGGGCACGCCGGCGGTGGCCTGGCGCGCGGCGCGGCCGAGGATGAACATCACGATGAGCGCGAGCGCCGCCGACATGATCAGCGTGTCCACGTGCCAGGACCAGAACCCCTCGCCCACCTTCAGGTGAGTCATGTGGTGGTTGATGTAGTCCGTGGCGGAGGGAGCCGCGTGTTCCGCGCCGTGTTCAGCAGCCATCGTTCTTCGTATCCCTAAATACTTCTGTTCCGCGTTCTCTTCATCCGGCCCGGCGCGTGCGCATCATCAGCACGGGCACCAGCCAGAACACAAACAACGTCGCTGCGTAGGCGAGGATGAGCACCGGCCAGTTGGCCCACCTGCCCTGCGCGACGATGAGCATGCCGCCCACTGTCAGCGCCACCTTCACGAGCTGCGCAAAGATCAACCTGCCAAGCGCGCCCCCAGCGCCCGACATCGGGCGCAGTGCGGAGAAGCTCATGTAGGCGTTTGCGACCAGCCCTATCCCGCCGCCGGCCAGTGCCGACAGCGCCTGTATCCGGCCTCCGAAGACCAGACACAGCGCAGCGATCACGATCGTCGTGGCCGCCTGGGCTCCGAGAATCCGCGCAGCGAGTCGACGAGTTGCCGGGTCGCGCGCGAGCATCTTTTGGGGTCCGGTGGCCTTGAAAGCGCGCGCAGTATACGGACTGCCTAGGGCAGGAGCAAGGTCAATGCTTAGGCAGCTATTGTCAATGGATATGACCCAGGATTCCGTCCAGCTCGTCCAGGCTGTTGTAGCTGATGACCAGCTTGCCCTTCCCGCCAGAAGCCTGCTGAATCAATACCTTGGCGCCCAGCCGCTCGGTCAGGTCCTGTTGCAGTGCAGCCACATTCGGATCTGCCTTGTGCGACGCAGCAATTGCGGGTTTGGGAGCCGCCTCGGCCGGCGCGGCCAGCTTGCGCACCAACGCCTCAGTGGTGCGCACCGACAGGCCTTCCCTGACGACTTGTTCAGCCAACTGTGTCTGCTGTCGACGGTTGGCAAGTCCGAGCAACGCGCGCGCATGGCCCATCTCGAGTTGGCGCTTCTCCACCATCATCGACACATCGGGCGCGAGTTCGAGCAGACGCAGCAGGTTGCTGACCGTAGCGCGTGAACGGCCAACGGCATCCGCGGCCTGTTGATGCGTCACGCCGAATTCCGCGATGAGCCTTTCGAGTGCGCGCGCCTCTTCGAGCGGATTCAGATCTTCGCGCTGGATGTTTTCGATCAGCGCCATCGCGATGGCCGCATCGTCGGCCACGCGGCGGATGACGGCGGGGATGGTCTTGAGCCCGGCGATCTGCGCGGCGCGCCAGCGGCGTTCGCCGGCGATGATTTCGTAGCGGATGCCGGCGGCGCCGGCATCCTTCAATGGACGCACGACGATGGGCTGGATGAGGCCTTGATTGCGGATGGAGATGGCCAGTTCTTCCAGCGCTTCCTGCCGCATGTCCACGCGCGGCTGGTACTTGCCCCGCTGCAGCACATCGAGCGGCAGATGCGCGAGTTCATCGCCACCGCCGCGCGGCGCGGGTGAAGCGGGCACGGACGTCGCGACTGACGCCGCCGTATCCGCGGCAACGCCCGGCACCTGGCCTGCGGACGTGGATGATGGCTGCAGCGCCGGCGCGCTGGTTGCACCGCCGCCAGCGCCAGGCGCGGACGGCGCGATGGGCACGGGCTTCGCCGGCACGGCTGCGCGCGCGCGCGATGCGCCGAGCAAATCGGCCAGCCCTCTTCCCAGGGACGGTTTTTTTTGCGTCATCGCATGGACTCCGCGGGCTGTGCAGACTCGTCCGCCTTCACGGCCTCGCGCGCCTCTTCCTCGCGACGGATCATCTCGCCTGCCAGCGCCAGATACGCCAGCGCGCCGCGGGAATCCTTGTCGTGCAGCAGCGCGGGCTTGCCGAACGAGGGCGCCTCGGCCAGCCGCACATTGCGCGGAATCACCGTGCGGAATACTGCATCGCCAAAGTGCTGCAACAGTTGCGCCGACACTTCAGTGGAAAGATTGTTCCGCGGGTCATACATGGTGCGCAGTATGCCCTCGATGTGCAGACCGGGGTTCACCGCCTCGCGCACCTGGTCGATGGTGGCGCTGAGCGCGGACAGCCCCTCGAGCGCGTAGTACTCGCACTGCATTGGCACGATCACGCTGTCTGCCGCCACCAGCGCGTTCAGCGTCAGCATGTTCAGCGCCGGCGGGCAGTCGATGATGATCACATCGTAGTTGCCGCGCACGGGTTCGATCGCCTCGCGCAGCCGCTGTTCGCGGCCTTCGGCGCCGGTGATCAGCCGCACTTCGGCCGAGGTGAGGTCCTGGTTGGTTGGAATGACCGAGAACTGCGCGCCCTGCACGTGCACGATGGCGTCCTGCGCGGTGCACTCGCCCAGCAGCACCTCGCAGCTACCCTTCTCCACGGCGGATTTCTCCACGCCGCAACCCATGGTGGCATTGCCCTGCGGGTCAAGGTCGATCAGCAGCACGCGCCGCTGCGTGGCCGCCAGCGAGGCGGCCAGGTTCACGGCCGTGGTGGTCTTGCCCACCCCGCCCTTCTGGTTGGCGATGGCGATGACGCGTTGCATGCGTTCAGCGGCCTGCGGAAGTGTTGGGGCTGTGCATGAGGCAGAGTATATGCCGCTCGGCACCCAGGCCCGGCACCTCGATGGGGCGTTCGCTCACCAGATGCCACTGCGGCGGGATCACGGCCTCGGCCGCATCGGCTGGCGGCCAGCGACCCACCATGGCCAGCACCCGGGTGTGCGGACCGCACAGCGGCGCCACGAGCTGCAGCATCTTCGGCAGCGGCGCGAAGGCGCGGGCGATGACGGTATCGAACGGCAGGTCGAAATCGGCGCCGGCGCCGGTGCGCAGCGTCTCCACCCTCGCATGCCGCGTCTTCACATTGCCCAGGCCCAGCTCCCGCACCACGTGATCGATGAAGCGCAGCTTCTTGTCCACCGTGTCGATCAGCGTGAACTGCCGCTGCGGCTGCACGATGGCCAGCGGCAGGCCGGGAAATCCCGCGCCCGTGCCCACGTCGGCCACGGTGGCGCCGTGCAGATCCGCCGCCACCGCCAGCGAATCGAGCAGATGATGCGTGAGCACCGCGGCGGGATCGGTGATGGCCGTGAGGTTGTAGGCCTTGTTCCAGCGCAGCAGCTCCGCGGCAAGCTTCAGCAACCGCTCCCGCTGTGCTGCATCGAGTGCGACGCCCAGCTCTGCGGCGCCGCGCGCCAGCGCGGCCGCCGGATCAGCCACGGGGCGGTGGCGCGTTGCGCACGAACTGCGCGATGAATTTCTGCACCGGCATGCTGTCGAGCTGTCGCGGCGACTGCCCCCACTCGAACAGCAGCTCGTCGATGCGGCGCATGTGCGTGAGCGTGAACAGCTTCTCGCACACCGTGTACAGGCGCAGCAATGCGCTGCGCAGTGAATCGCTGCCATCGAGCGCCAGGTCGGCGCCGCACAGCGCGAACAGCGTGCCCACCACCGGCGGCGGCTTGCCGGTGAGCGCCGCCTGGCGCGCGGCCACGTCGGCATCGGCCAGCGCTTCCGTCAGGGAATTCGCCGCGGCAACGCCGCGGATGGCGAGAAGCTGCTGCATGGCGCGCGCCGCCGTCCGCGGTGGCAGTTCATACGATGTGCCCGGGATGCGCGCGCCGCCGGAGCGCATGTCCGAGGGCTTCAGCGTGGCGAGCACCTTCACCGCGGCATCGTCGTACAGTCCTTCGAGCATCGCGGCCAGCACCACCAGCAGCCGCTGTCGCGCGCCGGAATCGACATCCGCGGCATTCGATGCAGCGCCCGCGCGCCCACCGCTGCTCATGCGCCCTGCTTCGCTCATGCATCCAGCCTCACCAGCGTGCGGCCGATGTGCGCGCCCGAAAGGATCTTCCCGCAGGCCGCCGGCAGCTCATCCAGGCCCACGGTGGCGGTGGCGATGCGATCGAGGTGGCGCGGTGCGAGATCGGTGGCGATGCGCTGCCACAGCAGCTCGCGCTTGTCGCGCCGCGTGGCCGCGGAGTTCACGCCCAGGAGGTTCACGCCGCGCAGCAGGAAGGGCATCAGGCTCACGCTCAGCTCCGCGCCACCGGCCAGCCCCACCGCCGCGACACCACCCCAGCTCCTGGTGCCGCGAAGCAGCGTGCTCAGCACTTCGCCGCCCACATTGTCGATGGCACCGGCCCAGCGCTCCGGTTCCAGCGGGCGGCCGCTGGTCTCGAAGGCGCGCACTTCGCTGGCGCCCAGCGACTTCAGCAGCGCTGCGGCCTCGGGCTTGCGCGAGAAGGCCACCACCTCGTAGCCACGTCGCGACAGCATGTCGATGGCAATGCAGCCGACTCCACCGCTGGCGCCGGTCACCGCCACCGGTCCCTGCCCCGGTTCGAGACCATTGTGTTCGAGCTGGTGAATGGCCAGCGCAGCGGCGAACCCCGCCGTGCCCATCACCATCACATCGCGCAGCGAAAAGGCGGCCGGCAGGCGGATCACCGCCTCGGCCGGCACACGCGCGAATTCGGCATAGCCGCCGTCGCGCACCTCCGACAATCCGCAGCCGGTGACCAGCACGGCATCGCCCGCCTTGAACTGCGTGCCGCCCGGGTCGGCCACCACGCCGGAGAGATCGACGCCGCCGGTGAGCGGAAAGCGCCTCAGGATGCGCCCCTTGCCGGTGACGGCCAGTGCGTCCTTGTAGTTGATGCCCGACCACTGCACGCGGATCAGCAGCTCGCCGGCGGCCAGTGGCTCGAGCGCCAGCGTCTCGACGCCGGCGCCCTGTTCATGGATGCGGAATGCGCGATAGGACTGCACGGAACGATCTTACCGCTGCGCTACACTGCCTGCCCATGAAGCAACGCTGGATCTGGGCCGCCGCAAGCGCCGCCCTCACCCTGTGCGCCGTCGCGGCGCAGCCGCCCGCCGCTCCGCCCGGCCGCATCGAAGCCGGCGCGCTCATCTACGACGGCATCCCCACCGCGGCCGCCGACGACGCCGCCCGCCTGGCGCGCTGGCTGGAATCGCGCAGCGCCAGCTTTCTCGACTGGCAGGCCGATGGCAGCCTCATCATCACCACCCGCTTCGCCAATGTGGCGCAGCTGCATCGCGTGCGCGCGCCGCTGGGCATGCGCGAGCAGCTCACCTGGAGCGCCGAACCCATCAACGAGGTCTGGTCGCATCCCTACGATGCCAACCTCCTGCTGTTCGGCCGCGACAAGGGCGGCGACGAGAACAAGCAGATCTGGCTGCGCAACCTCGCCGCCGGCGAGGAACGCCTGCTCACCGACGGCAAGTCGCGCCACGGCGCGCCGGTGTTCGCGCACGATGGCAAGCGCATCGCCTTCACCGGCAACGACCGCGATGCGGCCAGCACCGACATCTACATGACGAACGTGGATACCGGCGGCGTGCCGCGGCTGGTGATGGCCGGCGGCAGCGAAGACATCTCCGTCGAGGATTGGTCCGCCGACGACAAGCGCATTGCCTTCGTGCGCTACCGCTCCGCGGCCGACAGCGAGCTGGTGATGATCGACGTGGCCACCGGCGAGCAGACGCGGCTCGAACCGCTGCCGCCGCCGCCGGCGCCGGTCACCAAGTCATCGCGCAAGTCCAGGCCCGCGCGCGCCGCGGCGGCCGTGCCCGGCCCCGTGTCGGTGGCGCAGGCCCGCTTCTCGAAGGATGGGCGCGGCATCTACCTGCTCACCGATCGCGGCGGCGAGTTCATCGAGCTGCGCTATCGCGACCTGTACACCGGCGTCGAACAATCGCTGACGCCCGATGCGCGCTGGGATGTGGAGCGCTTCGACCTGAGCCCCGACGGCCAGTACGTGGCCTACACGCAGAACGAGGCCGGCACCGACCGCCTCGTGCTCTACGCCACCGCCACGCGCGCCAACGTGCTGCTGCCGCCGCTGCCGCCCGGCAGCGTCATCAGCCGCATCGGCTTCGACCGCAGCAGCCAGAAGCTGGCCGTGTCGCTGGAAAACGCGCAGTCGCCGCGCGACGTGTACGTGTATTCGATCGCGGCAGGCACGCCGCTGCCGCAGGTCACCCTCGCGCGCTGGACGCAGAGCGAGCTTGGCCCCATCGACCGCAGCAAACCCGTGGCGGCCACGCCCATCCTGTTTCCCACCTGGGACACCGTGGGCAATTCACCGCGGCTGATCAGCGGCTTCGTGTACAAGCCCGCGACACCCGGCCCGCATCCGGTGCTCATCATCATCCACGGCGGCCCGGAATCGCAGTACCGCCCGCGCTGGGATGCCTTCACGCAGTACCTGGTGAATGAACTGGGCTACGCGGTGGTGGCGCCGAATGTGCGCGGTTCATCCGGTTACGGCCGCACCTTCCTGCGGCTCGACGACGGCAAGCTGCGCGAGGACTCGGTGCGCGACATCGGCTCGCTGCTGGTGTGGATCGGCCTGCAAGCCGACCTCGACCGCAGCCGCGTGGCGGTGATGGGCGGCTCCTACGGCGGCTACATGACGCTGTCGTCGCTGGTGAACTACGGCGACCGGCTGGCCGGCGGCATCGACGTGGTGGGCATCAGCAACTTCGTCAGCTTCCTCACCAACACCTCGGCCTATCGCCGCGACCTGCGGCGCGTGGAATACGGCGACGAGCGCAATGCCGACATGCGGCTGTTCCTGCAGGGCATCTCGCCGCTGAACAATGCGGCGGCGATCAAGAAGCCGTTGCTGGTGGTGCAGGGGCTCAATGATCCGCGCGTGCCATTCACGGAGTCAGAGCAGATGGTGGCGCGGGTGCGGGGCAACGGGGGCGAGGTGTGGTACCTGGCCGCCCGCGATGAAGGTCACGGGTTTCGCAGGAAACCCAACGTCGATGCGTACCTGCTTACGGTGTCGCAGTTCCTGAAACGGCTGCTTACTTCGCAGCCGTAAGAACCTTCTCGATCTTCGGCAGCGTCTGCAACGAAGGCTTCTGCCGCGAGAAGTATTCCGCCACTTCCTTGATCTCTTCGGCCTTCAGCTGCGAGGCGAACGGCGCCATGATGGCGTTCTTGCGCACGCCCTTGCGATAGTCGTTCAGCGCCTGAACCATGTAGTCGGCGTGCTGGCCCGACAGCGTCGGGTACATGCCCATGATGCCCACGCCATCCTGGCCGTGGCAGGCCTGGCAGGTGGCCACGGCCGCCGGCGGCTTGCCCGCAGGCGCGGCACCGGCCGTCTTCACTTCACCGCCGGCCATGTAGGCAGCCACGTCTTCCATGTCCTGGTCCGACAGTGTCGAGGCATGGGCGTGCATGGTGGCGTGGCCGCGCTGGCTGTCGCGGTATTCCTTCAACGCCGCCACGATGTACTCGGCGTGCTGTCCGCGCAGCTTCGGCACCGAGTAGGTGGGATACACATTCTTGTAGGTCTCGATGCCGTGGCAGCCAAGGCAGGTATAACCCAGCGTCTTGCCGCGCACCGGATCGCCGGCTGCCGAGGCAGGCGCGGTGAGCATGAAACCCGCGGCCACGACGGCCAGCGACGACACCAGGATCTTCTGCAGGGAGCGGACCATTCAAGCCTCGGCGATCGAGTTCATAAACAGCCGCGAATATTAAGGTTCGACCGGCGAGAATGCCACCGGCGCGAAGTACCACGCTGTCTTAAGCTTCGGCCGCTAAGCCGCAGAACACAAAGGGGAATTGATGATCGCTCTCATCCAGCGGGTGACCCAGGCCCGGGTCGAGATCAACGGCAGCACCGTGGGCGCGGTTAACCGTGGCATCCTGGCCCTGATTGGCATCGAAGCCACCGACACCCCGGAAATCGGTGTGAAATTGCTTGAGAAGGTGCTCAGTTATCGAATTTTCCCAGACGATGCCGGCAAGATGAATCTCGATCTGCGCCAGATCGGAGGCGGATTGCTGCTGGTCCCGCAGTTCACGCTCACCGCCGACACGCACAAGGGCACCCGCCCCGGGTTCAGCCGCGGCGCACCCCCCGACAAGGCCCGCCCGCTGTTCGAGGCCTTGTTGGCGGCCGCGCGGGCCGCCCATGGTCCCGTTGCCGGCGGGGTGTTCGGCGCCGACATGCAGGTGCACCTCACCAACGACGGCCCCGTCACCTTCAACCTCCACGTGACGTAACGAGCCGAAATTCCTGTAATCCGAACCATTGCCGGGGTCGAAAGTCTTATGATGCAGGACTTGTTTTGAAACGCATTACGGAGCAATGACATGGGTGGCATAGGCATGCGCGAGCTGATCATCATCCTGCTGGTGGTGCTGGTCATCTTCGGCACCAAGAAGCTGCGCTCCATCGGCTCCGACCTGGGCGGCGCCGTCAGCGGCTTCAAGAAGGCCATGAAGGAAGGCGACAACGAAGGTCAGGAAGTCGCCAAGCAGCTCAAGAACGGCAACGACGCGGAATTCCCCGAGTCCAAGACGACCAGCAACTCGTCTTCCGACCGCCCGGCCTGACGGCCGGCGCCTTTCGACAGGCCGCGCGCGAGTACCGCCGCGATGTTCGATTTCGGCTTCCAGGAGCTGATCGTCATTTTTGTCGTCGCGCTTGTGGTGCTCGGTCCCAAGCGCATGCAGCAGCTCGCCCAGACGGTGGGCCGCTGGGTGGGCAAGGCCCGCGGCATGGCGCGCCAGTTCCGTGAACAGCTCGAATCCGAGGTCAATCTCGAGGACTTCGAGAAATCCGCGAAGACGGCCGCCAGCACGCCTGCGCCCGCCGCGGGACTCGACGGCTCGCCGGCGCCGGCAGCGGAGCCATCGCCGGAAAACAGCAATTATCCCTACGGCGGCACGTATCCCTATGGCGCACCGGCTGAAGCCGCGGCACCGGGTGTCGACACCCAGGCGCATGCCGCGGCCAGCGATCCTGCGCCTTACCTGCCGCCCGAGGCCGAAGGTTTCCACGATGCACCGCCGCCGGTGCCGCTGGATTCGCCGATGAATCCCGACCACGGCCATGACTTCGTGCTCGAAGCACCGCCCGGCACCGCATCCGCGCCGGCTTCCGACCCCGCACCGGGTTCGGACCCGGCGCCAGCGCGCAAGGACGCGGCATCGTGAGCGAGCAGAAGGAATCGCTGAAAGAAGGCACGCTGCTCTCGCACCTGCTGGAGCTGCGCGACCGCATGCTGCGCATGTGCATCGCGCTGGTCATCGTGTTCCTGCCCTGCGCGTATTTCGGCAACGACATCCTGGTGTTCCTCGCCGAACCGCTGAAGGCCGCGCTGCCGCCAGGCAGCAAGCTGGTGTCCACCGAGGTGATGGGCGTGTTCACCACGCCGTTCATGCTGTCGTTCTACGTGTCGCTGTCCATCGTCATGCCCTACCTGCTGTTCGAGATCTGGGGCTTCGTGGCGCCCGGTCTCTACAAGCACGAAAAGCGCTTCGCCGGGCCGCTGGTGTTCTCGTCGATCGCGCTGTTCTACGCCGGCATGGCCTTCGCGTATTTCCTGGTGTTCCCGGGCGTGTTCAAGTTCCTGGTGTCGATCACGCCGGCGGGCGTGGACATGATGACCGACATCGGCAAGTACGTGAGCTTCGCGATGACGATGTTCATCTCTTTCGGCCTGGCCTTCGAGGTGCCGATCGTCGTCATCCTGCTGGTGCTCACCGGCATGATGAGCATCGAGAAGCTCACCGCCAGCCGCGGCTACGTCATCATCGCCATCTTCGTCATTGCCGCCATCATCACGCCCACCACCGACGCCATCTCGCAGCTCGCGATGGCCGGCCCCATGTGGCTGCTGTATGAAGGCGGCGTGATCGCCGCGCGGCTGATGACGCGCAACCGTCCGAAGAAAGAAGAAGACACCGCCGACACGCCGGCCTAGGCCCTGGAGTCAGCATGAACGCCGAAGCAGCACGCGGTTTTCTGGGCCAGCCCGCGGGATTTTCCACGCTGTTCTTCACCGAGCTGTGGGAGCGGTTCAGCTACTACGGCATGCGGGCCATCCTGCTGCTGTTCCTGGTGGGCGAAGTCACCACCGGCGGCATGGGCCTGGATGACGCCACGGCCACGGCCATCTACGGGCTCTACACCGCCGGCGTGTACATCATGTCGATGCCGGGCGGCTGGGTGGCCGACCGGCTGCTGGGCTCGCAGGGCGCGATCTTCTGGGGCGGCTGCCTCATCGCGCTCGGGCATCTGGTACTGGCCGCGGCCGGATTCACCGATCACCTGCAGATCTTCCTGCTGGGCCTCGCGCTCATCGTGCTCGGCACCGGCCTGCTCAAACCCAACATCAGCGCCATGGTCGGGCAGCTGCATGCCGGCAGCAGTGGCGGCGTGCGCGATGCCGCCTTCACCTGGTTCTACATGGCCATCAACATCGGCGCCATGACCGGCCCGCTGGTCACCGGCTGGCTGCAGCAGCGCTATGGCTGGCACATCGGCTTCCTGGCGGCGGCCATCGGCATGGGTGCGGGCCTGTGGTGGTTCCTGCGCACGCGCGCGCTGTTCGGCGCCGTGGGTGCAAGACCACAGCGCGACGCCGCCGCGCTGGCACGCGACTGGCGCATCCTGTGGATAGTCGTGGCGGTGCTGGTGGCGCTGGCGATGCTCACCGGCGTGCTGAAAGTCGCAGCCATCACGCTCAGCGCGCATGCGATGAAAGTGATGCTGGCCGCAACCGGTGCCTACTTCGTGTACCTCCTGTTCTTCGCCGGGCTCACCGCCGCCGAGCGCCGCCGCATCGTGGTGCTCCTGGTGCTGGTGCTGGCCAGCACGCTGTTCTGGGCGGGCTACGAACAGGCCGGCTCCTCGCTCACGCTGTTTGCCGAGCGCAATACCAACCGCATGATCGGCAGCTACGAATTCCCCGCCGCCTGGTTCCAGTCGGTGCCGGCCGTGTGGGTGCTGCTGTGCGCGCCGGTGCTCGCCAGCCTCTGGACCTGGCTCGCCCGGCGCGGGCGCGACCTGCCGGTCATCATCAAGTTCGCACTGGGCCTTGCGGGCATGGGCCTGGGATTCCTGGTGATGGTGGGCGCCGCGAAGGTGGTGAGCCACAGCGTGCTCGGTGTCACCGGCAATGCCGGACCGATGTGGCTGGTCACCACCTACCTGCTGCATACACTGGGCGAGCTGTGCCTGTCGCCCGTGGGCATGAGCGCCACCACGCAGCTCGCGCCGCAGCGCTTCGCCGGCCAGGCCATGGGCCTCTGGTTCACCAGCCTCGCGATGGGCAACCTCCTGGCCAGCCGCCTCGCCGGCAGCCTCGATGGCGCCGATGCGCACGGCATCGCCAGCTACTTCATGCTGATGTTCCAGTACGGGGCGCTTGGCGCCGGCGCGTTGTTGCTGCTGTTCCCGCTGCTGCGCCGCTGGGCCAACCTGAGTCAGGCGGGCAAGAACGCCGCATGACCGCAGCCTTGCGCCAGCGTCGCATGCTGGTGCTGTGCCTCGCCGCCGTGTACCTGATCTGGGGCACCAGCTACCTCGCCACGCGCGTGGGCGTGCTGCACCTGCCGCCGCTGCTGTTCGGCGGCCTGCGCTTCCTCATCGCCGGCACGGTGCTCACCGGCGTCGCGTTCTGGCGCGGCTTCCGTCCGGCGCAACTTGCCGGCCAGTGGCATCACCTGGTGGTGATGTCCTTTCTCGGCATCGCCGTCTGCAACGGGTTGCAGGTATGGGCCATGCAATGGGTGCCCTCGGGCACCAGCGCGCTGCTGAATGCCTCGTGTGCGCTGTGGATCGTGCTGTTCGGCCTGTTCGGCGCGCGCGCGCATCGGCCGGGGCGGCGCGAGATGCTGGGGCTGGCCATCGGCTTCGTCGGCACCGCGCTGCTGGTGTTGCCTGCGACCGGCGATGGCACAGCCGCCGCGACGCCCCTGCTGCCGCAGCTCGCCATCGTGCTGGCCTGCGTGGTGTGGTCGCTGGGCACCATCTACATGCGCAACCACACCGTGGCCATCGACCTGTTCGCGCTGATGGGCCTGCAGATGCTGCTGGGCGGCACGTGGATGGTGCTGATGGGCACGCTGCGCGGCGAACCCGCGCTATGGCACTGGTCGCGCCCCGGCGCCTTCGCGCTGGCGTACCTGGTGGTATTCAGCGCCTGCCTGGCCTACACGGCCTATGCGTGGCTGGCGCGCCATGCCACGCCAGCGCAGACGGGCACCTACAGCTACGTGAATCCCGCGCTCGCCACGCTGGCAGGCTACATCGGCCTCGGCGAGCGCATGAGCCTGATGCAGGTATGGGGCGCCGCCGTGATCCTGGCTGGCGTGCTGATGGTCAACTGGCCGGCGACTTCGCCGCTGCCATCCGCTCGCGCTGCTCCACCAGAACCTTGAGCCGCGCCAGCGCGCGCTCGGCGGCAACGCGCACCTTCAGATAATGCTGCGTCCATTCGGGCGTGTCGGGCATGCCCGAGCACAGCAGCCGCACCACCGTGTGGCCCTCGGTGTCCTCGAGCATCACATCGTCGACCACCGCGCCCTCGAAGTGCGGCAGGTCGGCGGGCGGCAGGTAGATCAGCCGCAGGCGCCGCGGCGGGTCGAACACATCGATGATGCCCTCGCGCGCCAGGCCCGGCGCCAATGTCGCGGACCAGGCGCCGCCCTTCTGTGGCCGGATGCGCGCATCGCGGCCCAGCCACAGCGCGGCCAGCGTCGGGCCGCACATGGCCGTCCACACCTTGGGCGGCGCCGCCTCGATGTCGATCCGGTGCGCAAATCCGCGCGTTTTCATCGGCCGCCTGGTCCTTGTGGCTTGCTTGGGGCGTTTGCACGCCCTTGGGCTATTCTGCCACTTCCATCCCTTGTGCTCACGGGAGCCGCCATGGCTTATGTACTTCTTGTGATCGTGCTCGCATTGCTGCAGTTCGTGCTGTTCGGCATCGCCGTGGGCCGGGCGCGCGGCAGGTACGGCGTGCACGCCCCCGCGGTCAGCGGCAACGAGCATTTCGAGCGCTATTTCCGGGTGCACATGAACACGCTGGAGCAACTCATCGTGTTCCTGCCCGCGTTGTGGCTGTTTGCGCAGTTCGTCGATCCGCACTGGGCAGCGGGGCTGGGCGGCGTGTACCTGGTGGGCCGCACGCTGTACTTCCTGAGCTACGTGAAGGATCCCAAGTCCCGCGAACTGGGCTTCGCGCTGTCGATGCTTCCCTCGCTGGTGATGCTGGTGGGCGTGCTGATCGAAGTGGCCCGCATGCTCTTCCCGGGCTGACCATGCAGCAGGTGGCTTCCGCCGCAGTGTCGACGGCGCTGGAGCTGGACGCCGCGGGCAATTCCGGCGAGGCCTTCAATGTACTGAAGCGCGCCAGCGCCGCAGGCGACCTCCCGGCCATGGCCGAGCTGGGACATCGCCTGCTCATCGGCGACCGCGCGCCGAAGATGACCGACCACGCGCTGGCATTGATCGCCGGCGCCGCGCGCGGCGGCAACGGCCGCGCGCTGGCGCGCATGGCGGCGCTGACCGCCGCCGGCGCCTATGTGCCCCGCGATCTGCCCGCCGCGCTGAAGCTCCTGGCCTCGGCTGCCGCGGCGGGCGATGCCGATGCCCGCGGACAGCTCATCTGCCTGCAGCCGCCGCACTCGCTCGAGGCCACGAGCGAGTCGGCCACGGACTGGTCCGCCGCCGCGGCCCGCGTGCCGCTTGCGGACTGGACCCGCGCTGCGCCGACGATCGTGCTCGAACCGCGCGTGGGCAGGATACTGCAGCTCGCACCCGCCGCCGTATGCGAATGGCTGATCGCCCGTGCGCGCCCACGGCTGGGTCGCGCGCTGGTGTACGACGCCATCGACAAGCGCGACAAGGCCCACCCCATGCGCACCAACAGCGCGGCCAACTTCGACTACGCCTCGCTCGACGTGGTGCAGTTCCTGGTGCAGTCGCGCATGGCCCTCACCTGCGGCCAGCGCCTGCAGCAGCTCGAGGCACCCATGGTGCTGCACTACGCGGTGGGCCAGCAGATTCGGCCGCACTTCGACTTCATCGACACCGCTGCGCCCGACTACGCGCTGCAGATCGAGCAACAAGGCCAGCGGATGATCACCTGCCTGCTGTACCTCAATGACGACTACGACGGCGGGGAGACCACCTTTCCGGAACTTGGCATCTCGAACCGCGGCCACCAGGGCGAGGGCCTGTACTTCATCAACTCGCGCGCCGACCGTTCGGCCGATCGGCAAATGCTGCACATCGGCTCGCCGCCGCTGCGCGGCGAGAAGTGGATCGTCACGCAGTTCATCCGCGACATCGCCCTGCGGCCCTGACACAGCGCCAGCAATCACCGCGTCGAAGGAATAGCCTCGACACTAATACCTGCCGCGACAGAGGTTATATCTTCGAGACCCTGCGTTTCGAATTGCGCTGTTCCGCCTGAGTCAAGCAGGCACTGCCGTTGATTGATTGTATTGTGTTGCCGTTCCGCCAATCGTTGGTGGTCCGCTACATCAATCGGGGAGTCAATCAATGCAGGTCTCAAACGCCGCGAACGGCAGCGTCCGTTCGCGCATCTCGGCTCATTTGTTGGTCCAGGCTGCGGTCGCCGCGGCACTGGCGGGAAGCAGCTTCACGGTCGCCAGCGCGGCCGAGCAGGCCAAGGACGCCCAGCTCGAGGAAATCACCGTCACCGGTTCGCGCATCACGCGTCGCGACACCGAATCCACCAGCCCGCTGGTCACCGTCGAGAAGGAAGTGCTCGAGAAGAGCTCGTACATCTCGGTTGAGCAGGCCCTGAACGAACTGCCCCAGTTCATGTCCGGCGGCGCGCTGTTCGGCGCGGGCGCGGTCACGGGACTGACGGCCGCCGGCGACGTTGCGGGCGGCCAGGGCACCGGCAACATGTTCGACACCGCCCGCGGCGTGGACAATGCCCGCGCCGGCCAGTTCACGCCGGGCGCTGCCACGGTGAACCTGCGCGGCCTGGGTGTGAACCGCAACATCGTGCTGATCGACGGCCGCCGCGGCGTGCCGGATGACGCCTCCGGCGCCATCGACCTGAACACCATCCCGCAGATCGCCATCGGCAATATCGAAGTCATCAGCGGCGGCGCCTCGTCGGTGTACGGTGCCGACGCCATCGCCGGCGTCACCAACATCAAGCTGCGCAACACCTTCGAAGGTGCCGAGGTCCGCGCACGCGGCGGCATCAACGAGGCGGGCGGCGACGGCAAGGAGTGGCAGTTCTCCACCATCATGGGCACGAGCATCGCGGGCAAGGGCCACGCGATGGTCGCCATGGACTACAGCAAGCGCGAGATCTCGCTGTGGAAGAACCGCTCGTATTTCCGCGAAGTGATGGAATCGCCGCTGTCGGGCGCGGGTGACTACCTGTTCGCCTGGTATCCGGGTTATGCAGCGGGCGGCGCGGCCGCGGCGGGCGGCGCGTGCCCGGGTTCATTCGGCCTGCCGGCCACTGCAACCTGCACCACCAGCCTTGCCGTGAACGCGGGCGGCGGCAGCAACAACGTGTTCAACCGCCAGAACGGCATCATTGCCTGGGCGGGCAACGGCCCGTCGCAGGCCGCCATCAACAGCGTGTTCGCCGACCGCACCTGCGGCGCCACGGTCACCTGCATCACCAACACGTCGCAGGGCACCTACTACTTCAACGCCGACAACACGCTGTTCACGGTCTCCAGCAACGCGACCATCGCGGGTGTCACCAACCGCTATGGCCCGCAGAGCTTCACCGGCGTGCTCGCCGGCACCGAGGCCAATCCCGACGAATTCACCTGCGGCTACGTCGCCGGCTTCGTCAACGCGGTGCCGGGCTACCAGTCGGCCTGCAATCCGACCATGAGCCGCGTCGACTACGGCCGCCGGCTGACCAGCCCGCGCGAGGCCTACACCTTGCTGGGCAGCGCCGACTATGCCGTCACCGACCACATCACGGCGTATTCGACGATTTCGTTCGCGAGCTCGCACACCGAGACGCGTCGCGAACCTTCACCGGCCAGCGGCAACTGGGGCATCGCGATTCCGTTCCATTCCAATGTCAACGAGATCTACCTGCCTTCGATATCGCAGGTCACGGCCAACGGCCAGACAGCGGGGCAAACACTGCTGGAGTACCGGTCGACGGCGCTTGGCGGCACGAACACCCGCGGCACGAACTGCGGACTGAATGGCTGCACGATGGCGCAGGCCTTCCCGGTGCCGGCTGAACTGCGCACGCTGCTGGCGTCGCGTCCCGACGTCTATCTCAACAATGCCAATTCCCCGTTCAACGGCATGAGCGTCTGCGAGCTGCGCGAGATCGACAAGAACGCCGGCCAGCCGGGTCACGTGGTGCAGGCCACCACGGCCGGTGGAACGCCTTATACCGTGCAGATGGATCCGAACACGGGCGAAACGTTCAAGATCTGCGGCCCGAACTCACCGTGGCGCGTAGCCACGCAGATGGGCTTCCTGCCACCGCGCGGCACCACCAACCAGGTGGTCAACTACCAGCTGTTTGCCGGCCTCAAGGGCGACCTGGGCCTCAAGGACTGGACCTGGGATGCCTACATTTCCGAAGGCGAGTCGCGCACGCTCACCCAGTACGTGGGTTATGTGTCGGCGGCGAACTACTACGCCATCATCTCGGCCCCCAACTACGGCAAGGGCTTCTCCGCCAGCAGCAACGTGTCGAACAAGACCTTCACCTGCACCAGCGGCCTCAGCCCCTTCAGCAATGTCAGCGGCCAGCCGACCGGCATTTCGCAGGACTGCATCAACGCGCTGATCTCGAACCAGGCCGACAAGCAGGCCATGAAGCAGTACGAGTCGCAGCTGAACCTGCAGGGAGGCATCATCGATCTGCCGGCCGGCGAAGTGCGCACGGCGGTGGGTGTGTCCTGGCGCAAGAACAACTACTTCTTCCGCCCGGATTCGATGCGCGAGACCGAATCGGTGTTCGACGGCCCGATGGGCCAGTTCGGCGTGGCCAACATCGACGGTTCGGTGTCGGTGAAGGAAGTGTACGGCGAGTTGCTGGTGCCGCTGCTCAAGGACCTGCCCGCGGTGAAGAACCTCGAGCTGGGCCTGGGCTTCCGCCACTCGAAGTACTCCACCGGCCAGAGCGTTCCCACCTACAAGGCGGAACTGAGCTGGCAGCCCCTCGACTGGATACGGTTCCGCGGCGGCTACAACCGCGCGGAGCGCACGCCCAACATCGCCGAGCTGTACACGCTGCCGACGACGAGCTCGCAGCTCACCACGGGTTCGGACCCTTGCACCACCACCAATGGCGCCACTCTGCCGAAGTCGAACGTGGCGTCGAATCCCGACCGCGCGCTGCTGCAGGCACTGTGCGGCGCGCAGATCAACCTGTACGGCGGCAACAGTGCCTCGAACTTCCATCTCGCTCCCAACACCGTGCAGCTGCCTCCCCCGGCGGTGGTCACCTTCCGCGGCGACCCGAACCTGAAGAGCGAGAAGGGTGACACCTGGACAGCCGGCCTCGTGCTGCAGTCGCCGTTCGACAACGTGCTGCTGCGGCGGATGACGGCAACCATCGACTGGTACTCGATCCGCATCAAGGATGCGCTGACGGTGCAGTCATCGCAGCTGGTGCTGAACGCCTGCTACAACCAGGATGGTTCGAACCCGACGTACTCGCTGAATGACCCGGGTGGATACTGCGCGCTGATCGAACGCGACCCGATCTCGGGTGGCGTCACGGCCACGCGCACGAAGTACGCCAACATCGGCGAGAACAGCGTGAAGGGCGTGGACGTGGCGGTGCGCTGGAGCGCGGCGATGGCGGACATGGGAATGGAATCGGTTCCCGGCACGCTGTCGCTGAACATCGGCACCAACTTCCTCCTGGAGCAGAACCTGCCGGTGACGGTGGGCGGCGCGCTGCAGGACTACGCCGGTTACGTGGGCGCCTCGAAGTTCCGCAGCAACACGGTGCTGGGTTACAGCCTCGAGGGCACGCGCGTGAACCTGACCTGGCTGTACCGCCTGGGCACCAAGGCCCTGGGCGGCGACAACCGGCCGACGACGATCTTCGCGGGCTACCCCACGAACAACATGTTCAACCTGAGCGTCGGCCAGAAGCTGGACAAGCTCGATCTCTCGGTGAATGTCAGCAACTTGCTGAACACCAAGCCGGGACGCGCGGGCTATGCCTATGCCGATGCGACGCAGGGCTTCGGCACATTCGACCCGTATGGCGACCTGGTCGGTCGTCGCTACTCGTTGAATCTGACGATGTCGTTCTGAGTCGCCGCCCTGCGGCGCGGGCTGCAGGGCGTTTGTTTTGGGGCCCCGTCGCAAGGCGGGGCCCTTTCTTTTTGCCCGGCGAAGCTCAATGCCGCCGCGCAACGCTCAGCGTTCGCGCCGGAACACCATCACCGCCATCGGCAGCATCGACACCAGGATGATGGCAATCGTCACCAGGCCGAAGTTGTTCTTGATCAGCGGAATGTTGCCGAAGAAGTAACCCGCCCAGATGAACAGATTCACCCAGGCCACACCGCCGATGATGTTGTAGACCTGGAAGCGGCCATGATGCATGCGGCCGATGCCGGCCACGAAAGGCGCGAAGGTACGCACGATGGGCGCGAAGCGCGCCAGCACCATTGCGGTGGCGCCGTGCCTCGCGAACCAGGCCTCGGTGCTGCGCAGATGCTCCACCTTGATGAAGCGGTACTTGCCGCTGTAGGCCTGCTGCCCGATGCCGCGGCCGATCCAGTAGTTGGTGGTGTTGCCCAGCACCGCGGCTATGCAGAGCAGCAGCGCCAGCCACGGCGCCGACAGCGTGCCCTGCGTGTCGATGGCGGCCAGTGCCCCCACGCCGAACAGCAGCGAGTCGCCCGGCAGGAAGGGCGTCACCACGAAGCCGGTCTCCGCGAAGATCACCAGGAACAGCAGCGCATAGATCCACACGTCGAAGCGCGCCACCAGTTCCACCAGGTGGCGATCCAGGTGCAGGACGAAATCGATCAGGAAGTGGATCAGTTCCAAGGCGGCACCGGCAGATGGATGGACAGGCGCCGCAGTCTACACGGGCGCACGCGGGCTGGCGCCGCGAGCGGAGCCGGACGGGCGTCGCTCAACGCCCCTTGGCGGCCACGGCCTGGTACAGCGTCGACTCCGAGTGATCGTAGTGCTCGAGCATCTTCTCGATGCGCACCAGCGTGTCGTCGTGCACCGGCAGTTCCTGCGTGTCGCGCTGCTGCTGGCGAGTGGCCTCTTCGTAGCGCGGCAGCTCGTTGATGGTGTCCTGCAGCGGCGCGGGCCGCGCGATGGCAAAACCCTGGCCGTAGTCCACGCCCAGGGATGCCACGTGCAGCCTGATCTCGTCGGTCTCGACGAACTCGGCCACGGTAGTCAGCTTCATCGAGCGCGCGAGCTGCGCGATGGCCTGCACCATCGACTCGGCGCGCGAATCCTTGAGAATGTCCTTCACGAAGCTGCCGTCGATCTTCAGCATGTCGATGGGCAGCGCACGCAGGTACGCCAGCGACGACAGGCCCGTTCCGAAGTCATCGAGCGCGATGCTGCAGCCCAGGTCGCGCAGCCGCTTCATCACCTTCTCGGCACGCGCCAGGTTGGCAATGGCCGCGGTCTCGGTCAGCTCGAAGCAGAACACACCGGGGTTGATGCCGCTGCCGCGGATCTGCTCGACCACGAATTCATCGAAGCCGTCCTCGCACAGCGACTGGCCCGACACGTTCACCGTGAAGGCCACGGGGCGGTTCGCCAGCAGCGTCGCATGCGGCTGCAGCACGCGTACGGCCTCCTGCACCACCCATCGGTCGACGGCGGGCATGAGCTGGTAGCGCACGGCGGCGGAGAGGAACCGGCCCGGCCCCACTTCCTGGCCGTTGTCGTCGAGCATCCGCAACAGCAGTTCGAAATGTGTCGCGGCGCCCGGGTCGCGCAGCGGCGCGATGAGCTGCGCGCTCAACCGCAGACGGTTCTCCGCGATGGCCTTGCGCAGGCTGGGCGCGATTTCCACATCCTCGTAGCGGCGGATGATGGACACGTCGCTGGCCTGGTACAGCTCGACGCGGTTGCGGCCGCGATCCTTGGCAGCCTTGCAGGCGGTCTCGGCCACGCCGAGCGCATGCGCGAGGTTCAGCCCCACATCGCTCAGTGGCGCCACGCCGATGCTGACCGATGCGGCGAAATTGACGGCTTCGCCACCGCCGAGCTGTGCGGCGCCGATCGATTCGACGCCGGCGCGCAGCGCCTCGCCGAAAACCATCGCATCCTCGGTGCCGGTGGGCAGCAGGATGGCGAAGCGATCGCCGGAGACGCGCGAGGCCAGCGACCCCGGCACCAGCCGCGTGCGGATCAGCTCGCCGAGCTTGCCCAGCAGCTTGTCGCCCACATGCATGCCGTAGTTGTCGTTGAGCACATGCATGCGATCGGCGTCGATGTACAGACCGGTCCACTGCGGCCTGCGGCCGTCGGCGCGCGGCACCAGCAGGCTCTTCGCGCGCCGCTCGAAGGCATCGCGGGTCAGCAGGCCCGTGAGCGCATCGTAGCTGGCATCGATGATGCTGGCCGCGCGGCGTGCCAGAAGCTCGGTGAGCTGCTGCTCGCGCGGGCGGAATTCGGGGGACTTGTGCGTGCGGAACAGCGCCAGCAATCCGGCGGCGCGATCCGAGGCATTGCGGATCGGCGCGCACAGCGCGCGCAGCGGCAGGTTCATGCCCGGCAGCGCGTCGGGCGCATTCAGCGCAATGGCTGCATTGCGCACCAGCGTCAGCGACAGCAGCGGACGATGCAGGCGGGCCAGAACGCCGGTATCAACCGGGCGGCCCTGCGCCTTGGCCAGCACCACGAGGTTGCGCTCGGGCACCACCAGCGCCGCGAACTCGCAGTGCATGTGATTGGTCACGCTCTGCAGCAGATGCTGCACGTCTTCGTCCGTGCGATCGCCGCCGGAGCCGCCGCTGGTGGCCAGCAGCACGTCGAGGTCGCCGTCGCGTTCATCAGCCGGCGAGGAGTTGTCGAGCAGCCGCTGCAGCATGAGTTCGCGCTGCAGGCAGACGAGCACGGGGCGCAGCATCGAATTGACGTAGTTGAAGGTGCGCTGATCGGTCTCGCCCACCTTCCAGGTCACCGCGAACACGGCGCAGACCGCTTCGTTCGCGTCGCGCATCCAGAACAGGTATACGGGCTCGCCGCTCACCTGCACGCGCGCGCCATCGCCGGAACTGTCCTCGGCCAGCGCATCGATCACGCGCTGCGGCAGCATCGGCTCCATCGAGGGCAGGCTGGTCCAGCGCACATCGCCACTGGGTTCGAACACGGTGACGCCGAGCGCGCGCGGCAACAGCGAGCTCACCAACTGCGCGTAGGCCGCGTAGTCCTTCAGCAGATCACCCTGGTTCGGCATGGGGCGCAGGATGACTTAATGACTTGACAGGCGGATTGATCCAGTCGGCAGATTGAAGAGACGCCGGAACGCCCCGCTATCAGGGCGGGGGCGAGGGTGATTTGAACCACCCGCTGGGATTCACCGGTTTGCCGGCGCGACGGATCTCGAAATACAGGCCCGGTCGCGCGCGTCCGCCGGAATCTCCTGCCGCGGCAATGGCCTCGCCGGCCTGCACGGTGGCGCCCGCCTGCTTGAAAAGCTGTTCGTTGTGGCCGTACAGGCTCAAGTAGCCATTGCCATGGTCTAGGATGATCAACAGGCCGCGGCCCGACAGCCAGTCGGCGAAAATCACCCTGCCCTCGTGCACGGCCCGCACCGGCGTGCCGCGATCTGCAGCGATCTCGATGCCATTGGAGCGTAAACCGCCGGCTATGGTTTCCCCGTAGGTAACCTCCAGCTTGCCAGCCACCGGCCAGGAAAGCTTGCCCTGCAGCCTGGCGAAGGGGTCGTTGGGGTCGAAGGGCGTGGCCTCCGTCGCCCGGCGCAGCTCGGTCAGCAGGTTCTCGAGCTGCTGCTGCTGCTGCTGCAGGCGCTTCAACTGCGCGCCGCGGTTGCGGGACTCGGCCGTGAGACTGGCCAGCACCTGACCGCGCGATTTGCGGGCCTTGTCCAGCTCCTGCACCTTGCGCTGGCGTTGCAGCTCAAGTTGCGCCAATTCGTTGTCTTGTTCTTCGATCCGGCGGGCTAGTTCGTCGATTTCGGCAATATTCTTCGTGATGATGCCGATCTTGGCGGCGCGATCCCGCCCGAAGTAGCCGTAATACGTCAAATTTCGCTGAAATGAAGACAAACTGCGCTGATTGAGCAGCATCTTGAGCGGTTCGCTGCGACCCATCATGTAGGCGGAGCGAAGCTGCTGGGCCAAGTCGGCCTGGGTGCGGTCACGCTCGGCCTGATGCCGGGTGCGCTCCGCCTGCAGGCGTGCCCGCTCGGCGCTGGTCTCGGTGCGCTGGGTGCGCACCTTGCCCAGCTCGCCCTGGGCCTTCGACACCGACTGCTCGGCGGCGCGCAAATCGCGCGTGAGGCGGTCCTTTTCGGCGGCGTCTTCCTGCACCTGGCGCTGGATGCGCTCGATCCGCTCCTTGAGCGAACGCAGGTTGGCCTCGGTGCGTGCGCGGTCGGGCTGCGCGGCCGGCAGCGCCAGTGTCGCGAACCACAATCCCAGCGCCAGCAGGGGCAATGCATGTTTCATCGGCAACGCAAGTCTAAGGGAGCCGGGCGCGGCCGGTGGCTATAATGCGCGCCCGTTTTGCGTGTGATGCCATGGATCGCCTGCTCGAGTACATCAACCGCCACCCCTTCCTGGTGAGCCTCGCCGTTGCGCTGCTGCTGGCGGTGATTGCCTTCGAACTGCGCACGCGCCGCCTGGGCTTCGCCGCGCTGCTGCCGCAGGAAGCCATCCGCCTGATGAACCAGGGCGCGGCGGTGTACGACCTGCGCGGCGCAGAGGCCTTTGCCGCCGGCCACATCGGCAATGCGAAGCCGCTCGCCGCTGACCAGCAGGAGCAGGCTGCCGACGTGCTGAAGAAGCATCGCGAGAAATTCCTGGTGCTGTACTGCGAAGACGGCAGCGTGTCGGCCGCGCTGGCGCGCAAGCTGCACGCCGCCGGCTTCACCAAGACCTTCAACCTGCGCGGCGGCCTCGCCGCCTGGCGCACCGACGGCCTGCCGCTGACACGCTGATGAACGCCGCCGCGAACGTCGTGATGTACACCACCTCGTGGTGCCCGTATTGCGCCCGCGCGCGCAAGCTGTTCGACGACAAGGGCGTGCCCTACACCGATATCGACGTGGAAGCGGTGGAAGGCGCGCGCGCCGAGATGCAGCGGCGCGCCGGGGGCCGCACCTCGGTGCCGCAGATCTTCGTCGGCGACCGCCACCTGGGCGGCTATGACGACACCAGCGCGCTCGATCGCAAGGGCGAGCTCGACCCGCTGCTGGCCGCCGCGCGCGGCGCCTGAACCAATTTTCCAAGAACGAGGTGGATGAGATGGCCGATGAAACCCCCGCGCAGAGCAACGGCGCCGCGCAGCCGAACCTGGCCCTGCAGGGCGTGTACCTGAAGGATTGCTCGTACGAGTCGCCGCAGGGTCCTCGCGCCGACGGCAACTTCCAGCCGCAGATCAACCTCGACCTCGCCACCAACAGCTCGCCCATCCAGGACAACATCCACGAAGTGGTGCTCACCGTCACGGTGTCGGCACAGCAGGGCGACAAGACGCTGTTCCTGGTCGAAGTGAAGCAGGCCGGCGCCTTCCTGATGGAAAACCTCGGGCAGGAAGAAGTGAAGCGCGCCATTGCCAGCATCTGCCCGGGCGTGCTGTTCCCCTATGCGCGCGCCATGGTCAGCCAGCTCGTGTCGCAGGGCGGGTTCCCGCAGCTGCTGCTGCCGCCGGTGAACTTCGACGCGCTGTACCTGAGCGCGCAGTCGCAGCCGGTTCCGCAGACCACGAACTGACCGCAGCGGGCCTGCACGGCGCGGCCACGATGCTCACCAGTCCCATTGCAGTGTTGGGCAGCGGTTCGTGGGGACGTGCGTGCTGAGCGCGCCCATTGCAGTCCTGGGTAGCGGTTCATGGGGCACCGCGCTCGCGATCCAGTTTGCGCGCGCCGGCAAGCCCACGCGGCTGTGGGGCCGCGACGCGGCGCAGCTCGCCGACATGCGCGCGGCGCGCTGCAATCGCCGCTACCTGCCGGACGCGCCGTTCCCGGAATTGCTCGAGGTGGCGCCCTCGCTCGATGCCGCACTCCACGGCGTTTCGGACGTGCTGGTGGCCGTACCCAGCAGCGGTTTTCGCGCGCTGCTGACGCAGCTTGCGCCGCGACTGACACCGGAGATGCGCATCGCCTGGGCCACCAAGGGGTTCGAGCGCAGCACCGGACTGCTGCCGCACCAGGTGGCGCATGAAGTGCTGGGCGCCAAACATGCGATGGCGGTGCTGTCGGGCCCCACCTTCGCGCGCGAAGTGGGCGCGGGCCTGCCCACCGCCATGGTGGTGGCCTCCACCGACGAATCCTTCGCGATGCGTGTGGCCGAAGACCTCGCCACGCCGGGCTTTCGCACCTATGTGTCCACCGACATCCGCGGCGTGGAAATCGGCGGTGCGGTGAAGAACGTGATCGCCGTGGGCGCGGGCCTGTCGGATGGCCTGGGCTTCGGCGCCAACATGCGCGTGGCGCTGATCACCCGCGGCCTGAACGAGATGACACGCCTCGGCGTGGCGCTGGGTGCGCATGAGCGCACCTTCATGGGGCTTGCCGGCCTCGGCGACCTGGTGCTCACCTGCACCGACGACCAGTCACGCAACCGGCGCTGCGGCCTCGCGCTGGCGCGCGGCCTGTCGGTGGAAGAGGCCATGCGCGAGATCGGCCAGGTGGTCGAGGGCTATCACGCCGCGCGGCTGCTGCGCATGGTGGCTGCGAAGCTGGGCCTCGACCTGCCCATCTGCGAAGCCATCTGCCGCATTCTTTTCGATGGCGCCGACGCGCGCGCGGTGGTGCGCGAACTGATGGCCCGGCCGCCGCAGGCGGAGTTCGAGTAACGCGCTCCGGTCAGTAGCGGAAGCCCAGCGTCAGCATCACATTGTCCACGTCGGTGGTGCCGGTAGTGCTGGTCTTGCCCACCTTGGCGTGGTGCAGGTAATCGACGCCGATGCGGTAGTAGTCCCACACCACGAAGGCCGCGCCCACGCCGTAGTAGAAATCCTGCGATGAACCCGAATACTTGTCGTCCAGTGTGTCGGGGCCGACGGTGGCCGAGTATCTGACCGTCACATCCGAGTTCGAAATGCCGGCGCGCGCGCGCAACTCGAGATTGCGCCCCAGTGGCAGCGTGGCCGTGCCCCCGAGCAGGATGCCGCGCACGCGATAGTTGAAGGTGAACGCGGCCGGCGTGATGACGCCCGCATCGCTCACGGTGCCATTGGCGGCGTACCTGAAAGAGCCCAGCGAATAGAACCCCACGTCGGCTGCCAGCCAGCGGTTGAAGCGGTAGCCTGCCGACAGTCCCAGCGAACGATCGCGCGTGTCCAGTGTCGAGGCCAGCGTCTGGACGGGCAGCGTGAAGGAATCGAAGAAGTCGCGCGTCAGGCCATCGAGGTCGGCCGTGCTCACGTCCTTGAACGAGGTCTTGCCGGCAGCGAGTTCCAGCGTCCAGCCGCGGTCGAGGTACTGCGCCTGCGCAGTCGTGGCGAAGGTCACCCCCAGCAGCAGGCAGAACAGGTATGCGCGGCGCAGACAGCGATGTTGCGGCATGATCGACCCCTCCCTTGCAGACCAGAGACTAGCGCAGGCCGGCGCGGCGCGTCATGCGCCGCAACGCACCGATCCGGATGGTCATGCGCCGGCCGCGAAGCCGTTCTGCCGCCAGGCCTCGTAGACCACCACGGCCACCGCGTTCGACAGGTTCAGGCTGCGGTTGCCCGGCCGCATGGGGATGTGCAGCCGCTCGTGTTCGGGCAGCCCCGCCACCACCGCCTCAGGCAATCCGGAGGTCTCGCGTCCGAAGAGGAAGCTGTCGCCGGGCTGGAAACGGGCCTGGTGGAACGCCCGCGCGCCGTCGGTTTCAATGACAAACAGCCGCGTGGGACCGATGGCCGCGAGGCAGGCCGCGAGGTCCGCATGCAGCGAAACCCGTGCCAGGTCATGGTAGTCGAGCCCCGCCCGCTTCAGTTGCGGCGCGGAAAGATCGAATCCCAGCCGCCCCACCAGATGCAGGTGAGCGCCGGTGTTGGCGCACAGCCGGATCGAATTGCCGGTGTTGGGCGGAATTTCAGGCTCGTAGAGCAATACGTTGAACACGGTCCCCTCGTCCGGCAATGTGCCCTATTTTCAGCGATAATTCGCACATGAATGCAGCCCTGGAAAAGTCCGCCGCGCAGCATGCCGCGCCTGCCGCCTGGCAACCGCCCCCGGCCTCGCTTGCGCTCGATTTCCTGGGGATGAAGTTCGCCTCGCCCATCGTGCTGCTGTCGGGGTGCGTGGGCTTCGGCGAGGAATACACCCGCGTGACGGGTTTCTCGAACCGCGACGTGGGCGCCATCTGCCTGAAGGGCACCACCGGCAAGGCGCGGCTGGGCAACAAGCCGCATCGCGTCTTCGAAACGCCCATGGGCATGCTGAATGCCATCGGCCTGCAGAATCCCGGCGTCGACGTGGTGGTGCGCGACATCCTGCCCACGCTCGACTTCACCGAGACGCGCTTCATCGCCAATGCCTCCGGCTCCACCATCGAGGAATACATCGAGGTGGTGTCGAAGTTCGACGATTCGCCCATCGATGCCATCGAGATCAACATCTCCTGCCCCAATGTGAAAGAGGGTGGCGTGCAGTTCGGCAATTCGCCGGAGATGTCGGCGCGCGTGGTGGCGGCCTGCCGCAAGGTCACCAGCAAGCCGCTGATCACCAAGCTCTCGCCCAACCAGACCGACATCCAGCTCAATGCGCGGCTGTGCATCGAAGCGGGCACCAATGGCCTGGCAGTGATCAACACCATGACCGGCATGGCCATCGATACGCGCACGGGCAAGCCGGTGATCGGCAACCGGCAGGGCGGCCTGTCGGGCCCCGCCATCAAACCCATCGCGCTGCTGAAAACCGCGCAGGTGGCCGAAGTGGCGCGCCCGCATGGCGTGCCCATCATCGGCCAGGGCGGCATCGTCTGCGCCAATGACGCCATCGAGTTCCTGCTGGCCGGTGCCACCGCCATCGGCGTGGGCACGGCGCTGTTCTACGACCCGCTGGTGTGCCCGAAGATCAATCGCGGCATCGCGGAGTATCTCGCTGCGCGCGGCCATGCAAACCTGGCCGCACTCGCGGCCCAATGAATTCACTCGCTATCAGGACCTTCCCCCAAATCATGTCTGCAGTCGAAACCATCAACTTCACCCGCGGTGTGCCCGCGAACGAATCCTTCCCCACCGCCGACCTCGCGCAGTGCGCGGCCAATGCGCTGGCCACCAGCGCCGACGCGGTGCTGCAGTACGGCCCGTCGGCGGGTCTGGCGCCGCTGCGCGCCTGGCTGGCCGAATGGCAGGGCGTGAAGCCCGAGCAGGTGCTCACCGGCAATGGCTCGCTGGAACTGGTGGAGTTCCTCTGCACCGCGCTGTTGAAGCCGGGCGACGTGGTGTTCACCGAATCGCCGAGTTACGACCGTGCCATCACGCTGTTCCGCCGCCACGGGCTCAAGGTCATCGGCGTGCCGCTGGAAGCCGACGGTCCGAACATCGAAGCGCTGGAAAAGCTGCTGGCCGAACACACGCCGAAGCTGTTCTACGTGATCCCCGATTTCCAGAATCCCTCGGGCGCCACCTGCTCGGCCGCCAAGCGCAAGCGCATCGCCGAACTGGCCTCGCAGCACGATGTGCTGCTGCTGGAAGACGCGCCCTACCGCATGCTGCGCTATCGCGGCACGCAGGAGCCCACCATCTTCTCGCTGGCGCCGCAGCGCACGCTGCACATGACCAGCTTCACCAAGCTGATCGCGCCCGGTGTGCGGCTGGGATTCATGATCGGCGATGCCGCCATCCTCGCGAAGATCGGCAAGGTGGCCGAAGACACCTACATCTCGCCGGGCTACTTCGCGCATGGCGTCACGTATGAATGGCTGAAGGCCGGCAAGCTGGATCCGCAGATCGAGAAGCTGAAGGCGCTGTATGCGCCGCGCCTTCAGGCCTGCCTTGCCGCGCTCGACAAGTACATCCCCGATGCCGTTGCCACGCGGCCCGATGGCGGATTCTTCCTGTCACTGACACTGCCCGCCGGCGTGTCCACCACCGACTTGCGCGCGGCCGCGTCGAAGCTGAACCTGAACCTGGCAGATGGCCTGGCGTTCTTCCCACAGGGCGGCGGCGAGCGCTTCCTGCGGCTGCCGTTCTGCGCGCTGTCGCCGGCGCAGATCGACGAAGGCATCAAGCGGCTGGCAGAGGCCGTGAAGGCCGTGCGCCGCTAGCCCGCCAGCGCCGGCCGCAACACATCCACCAGCGTGGTGGTCGGCCGGCCGATCAGTCTTTCCAGAGTGCGGCTGTCGTCGGCCAGCCAGCCGCCCGCGGCGCCCTGATCGGAACTGGCGAGAATCTGCGCCACGAAGTCGGGCAGCCCGGCCTGCAGCAGCGCCGCCACGTAGGCGTCGTGATCCAGGTGGCGCGCCACCACCGGTTTGCCCGCAAGCTTCGACACCGTGGCCGCCAGTTCGTCGATGGTGAACCCCGTGCTGCCCGCGAGTTCCAGCGTGCGGCCCGCATGACCATCGGCGCTGGTCAGCACCGCCGCGATGCCGGCGGCGAAGTCACCGCGCGTCGCAGCCGAGAATTTTCCCTGCGCCGCGCAAGTGGCGATGACGCCGAACTGCGCGCCGGCCTTGGCGCGGTCGACGAAGTTTTCCAGGTACCAGCCGTTGCGCAGCAGCACATGCGGCACGCCACTGGCCGCCAGCGCCTGCTCGGTGCCCTTGTGTTCCACGGCCAGGCTGAGCGGCGACCGGTTGGCGCGCAGCACGCTGGTGTAGCCGATGAGCTTCACGCCGGCCGCCTTCGCAGCCTCGATCACCGCGGTGTGCTGGCGCACGCGCTGACCGACGGCATTGCCGGAAATCAGCAGCAGGCGATCCACGCCGGCAAAGGCACTGGCCAGCGTGGCGGGCTGATCGTAGTCGGCCACGCGCAGTTCCGCGCCAAGGGCGGCCAGATCCTGCGCCTTCGACTTGTCGCGCACACCCGCGATGATCCTGTGGCCCTTCGCGGTAGCCAGCAGTCGCTCGACGACCAGGCGGCCGAGCTTGCCGGTGGCGCCGGTGACGAAGATAGTGAGAGGGGAAGCGGATGGAGTGGTCATGGAGGTTTCGCCTGTGGCTCGTGTTGACCACATCTGAAACCAGATGCTTATGCGGGTTCAACCGCCGCTTCGTGCGCGATTGGTTATATCGCACCCGCCGCGCGCCACGCTCGCGGTGTGGCGCCAAAGCGTTCCCGAAACGCGTGGCCGAAGTGCGTGGCGTTGTTGAAGCCACCACGAAAGGCGATCTGCGTGATGCTCATGTGCTGCCACTGCGGATCGCGCAGCCGGTCGGCACAGCGCTCCAGGCGGCGACGCAGCAGGTAGGCCGCGAAGCCCTCGCCTTCGGCTGCCAGCAGTGCGCGCAGCCGCCGCTCGGAAATGCCGGCTTCACTGGCGATGTCGCGCGGCGCAAGGTCCGGCTCCGCCAGGCGCGCATCGATGCGCAACCGCAGCGCCGCCACGCGCGCCGCGGCTGCGTGCTCGGGCAGCAGATCCGGCTCGCCGGCGTAGGCCTCGGCGATGAATCCCAGCAGGCCCTGTGCGAACGCGGGCGTGAAACTGGCGTGGGCGTCGGGCTGCAGCTCGGCGCCCAGCTCGCGCAGCAGCGTCGCCAGCATGCGCACCGCGCTGCGACGCGGCGACAGCCGCATACCCACGGCGCGCTGCGGTGCCGGCAACAGCGAATCGAGCGTGGCACGCGGGATATCCACGCACAGCGTGCGCATGCCATCGCCATGCTCCACCTGATAGGTGAGCGCATGGTCAAGCAGGCACAGCTCGCCGGATTCAACCTCGATGGGAAATCGCCGGTCGATCGACAACTGCATGCGACCCTGCAGCGGCGCCAGCAGCAGGTAAGACGGCATGTCGAGCCGGCGCACATGCGTGCGCGTATGCGCGAGGCGCACGGCGGCCGAACGCACGTCGATGATGGTGAGCGACCCCACGGCCTCGCGCAACATCTCGCCCTCGAAAGCGCGCGCGTCGCGCGGCATCACGTCCATCGCGGCGATGGATTCGGAAGACAGCGCGTTCCAGTACGCCAGCTTCTGCGATGCGGACATCCCGCGTGTGGACCAGGCCTGCATGACTGCCCCTGCCTTTGACGCCCCCGTCATGGCCGCGGGAGTGGAAGGAGCGTACCGCGCCAGTGGAGTCGGCGCCACGGCGTCGACGTAGTCTGGGAGCATGACTGCCACGGCCGCGACTCATGCAATCGATGCGCTGATCGCGATGGGAGAGCCTCCACCATGCACCGAATGAATCGCCGCGACTTCCTGCAGACAACGGGCGGTGTCGCCGCGCTGGTGGCAGCCAGCACATCGATCGCCGCACTGCCGCCGCTGACGGCGCTGGCCAGCGCCACCGGCGTGCCGGTGCTGTTCGACGGGCGCTTTTCCGCCGCTCGCGCACACGCCGAGAAGCTGGCCGGCGCCCGGCAGCGAGTGGAAGCGATGCCCGGCGATGCCACCGAGCTGATGCAGACCTTCACCGCCGGCCGCGGCCCGCGCAGGCTGATCGGTGTGACTGCGGAGTCTGTTCCCTTCTGTCTCTCGGAGCTGGCACCGCGCAACAAGCGCCCGCAGCTCACCCTGCATCGACTCGATCAAGACCTGTTCGCCTGGCATCTGGTGCACACCGCATGACACCCGCGACATTGCCTCCCGGCCTTTCCGAAAAGGACTTCAACGACGCATTGGCGGAATTCCGCCGCATCGTCGGCGACGCAAACGTCTTCACGGGCGATTCGCTTGCTGCGTATCGCGATCCGTATTCCATCGAGGACGATGCCAAGTTCGCCACGCCCGCAGCCATCGCGCCCGCCAGCGCCGAGCAGGTACAAGCCGTGGTAAAGGTGGCGAACCAGTACGGCGTACCGCTGTGGACGATTTCCGCCGGCAAGAACCACGGTTATGGTGGGGCCGCGCCGCGCATGGCCGGCACCGTGGTGCTCGACCTCGCGCGCATGAACCGCATCCTCGAGATCAACGTGGATTCCGGCTACGCCCTGCTCGAACCCGGCGTCACCTACTTCGACCTGTATCGCCACATTCAAGAGAAGGGCCTGAAGCTGTGGCTCGACGTGCCCGACCCGGGCTGGGGCAGCGTGGTGGGCAATGCGCTGGAGCGCGGCATCGGCTACACACCGTATGGCGATCACTTCATGATGCAGTGTGGCATGGAGGTGGTGCTGGCCAATGGCGATGTGATGCGCACCGGCATGGGCGCCATGCCGAAGAGCAGTGCCTGGCAGCTGTTCAAGTACGGCTTCGGGCCCTACGTGGACGGCATGTTCACGCAGTCGAACTACGGCATCGTCACCAAGATGGGCATCTGGCTGATGCCCGAGCCGCCGGGCTATCGCCCCTACATGATCAGCTTCCAGCGCGAGGAGGACCTGGAGCAGGTGATCGAGATCCTGCGCCCGCTGAAGGTGAACAATGTCATCCAGAATGCCGCCACGATTCGCAGCCTGTTGCTCGTGGCCGGCATCAACGCCACGCGCAGCCAGTACCACGCGGGCCCGGGACCCATCCCCGACAGCGCGGCGAAGAAGATCATGGCCGACCAGGACATCGGCATGTGGAATTTCTATGGCGCGCTGTACGGGCCGCCGCCGCTGATGGAGGTGCTGTGGAGCATCACGCGCGATGCATTCGCTTCGGTGCCAGGCGCGCGCTTCTTTACCCCCGAGGAGCGCAGGCACGAGAACGACGTGCTGAAGCACCGCGCAATGACCATGCGTGGCGTACCCAGGCTCACGGAGTACAGCTTCGTGAACTGGGTGGGCGGCGGCGGCCACATCGGCTTCTCGCCGGTGTCGCCCATCAATGGCAGGGAGGCGATGAAGCAGTACGTCATGGTGCGCGATCGACTCGCCCAGTACGGCTTCGACTATCTTTCCGTGTTCGCCATCGGCTGGCGCGAGCTGCACCATGTGATCGAGCTGATTTTCGATCGGCGCGATCAGGAGGAGAAGCGCAAGGCCTACGAAGTGTTCAGCATCATGGTGCGCGAGGCTGCCGAAGCCGGCTACGGCGAATACCGCACGCATATCTCGTTCATGGACCAGGTGGCAAAGACCTATAGCTGGAACGATCACGCGCAACTTCGATTCCAGCAGGCGCTGAAGGATGCGCTCGATCCAAAGGGAATCCTTTCGCCGGGCAAGCAGGGCATCTGGCCGGCGCGTTACCGGCAGGGAGCCTGAACATGAAAGAGTGGGACTGCACGCAACCGGCGATTCGCGCACTGCTGATGGGGATTGCGCTGGCCGCCGGCGCACTGCCGCTGCGCACGCTGGCCGCCGCGCCCGCGCCGGCACCGACCGCGCCCGCCACCGCGACATCACCACAGCCATTGCCCGGCAAGGCGCAATTCGACCGCTGGTGCGCGGAATGCCACGCGGCCGGCCATGGCCATCCCGGCACGCAGCAGCTTGAGCGCATCCGCGGCGCGAAGCTGGCGCTGCTGGAGTCACGCACCGACCTTGCGGGCGATTACATCCGCTACGTGGTGCGGCACGGACAGAATGCCATGCCAGCCTATCGCCCCAGCGAGATCAGCGACGCAGCGCTGGGGCAGATTGCGCAATACCTGGAGCGCAACGCGCCACGCGCGAAGGCACGCTAGGCTGGTCGGATCCAGTCGGCGGGACATCGCGCATGACTGAAGCTCGCGCGCTTCTTCAGCTCAGCGACCGCCGCGTGGGATACGCGAACGCAATCCCCGCCGCGCCGAAGCGCGCGACGATGCCGCGGTTCACCGCATCAGTGGTGCGCGGTATCTGGCGGTCACCCACGTTGGAGATGAAGTACACCAGCTCGAACTCCAGCGCGTATTGGCCGATCTCGGCCAGCAGGCAGCTGACGAAGCGCGCGCCCTCGCCGGCCCGCACGGCCTCCTCGGCCAGCACCGGCACCTGCGCCACCAGCGCGGGCGGTGTTTCATAGGCGACGCGCAGCCGCATGTTGACGCGTTTCTCGGGCATGCGGCCCATGTTGCGCACCCGCGCCTTCAGCACGTCGGCATTGGCGAGGATGATCTGCTCTCCCGTGACGCTGCGCAGCCGCGTGCTCTTGATGCCGATGTGTTCCACCGTGCCTTCGACGTCGTCGATGCGCAGCGAATCGCCCACCACGAAGGGCTTGTCGAAAGCGATCGACAGCGAGCCGAACACGTCGCCGAGGATGGTCTGCACGGCCAGCGCGATGGCGATGCCACCCACACCCAGGCCGGCCACCAGCGCGGTGATGTTGACGCCCAGGTTGTCGAGCGCCAGCAGCACGAACACGGCCCAGATCAGCATCTGTCCGATGAACATCAACACGTTCACCGTGCTGGCTGCCACCGCATCGTTCAACCCCGCGCGCTGCTGGCGCCGTTCGAGGAAGAAGCGCAGCGCGGTGGTGGCCCACAGCCCCACCTGCAACCAGATACCGCACACGATGATCACATCGAACACCCGGTCGACCTTCGGCGGCCAGGCGAGAATCTTCTCGGCGAAGTACAGCGCAAACACCAGCACCACGGCCTGGCTGGTACGCGCCAGCAGCAGTGCCAGCAGTTCGAGCATGGGCGTCGGAGATTCCATCGCCTGCCACTTGCGGCGCTGCGTGCGGATGCGGCTCTTGAGCGCGGGCGTGACCAGGAAGGTCACGAGGAATACCGCCGCGGCCAGCAGCCAGTCGCGCAGCGGATTGTTGAGGAAGGTGTGGTTCAGCATGCGGGCGGGATTCTACCGCGACCGCCGCGGCGCACGCGGTGTCGGACCGGCCTATTCGGGGATGTCGTCCATCCCCAGCTCTTTCAGCTTGCGGGTGAGCGTATTGCGCCCCCAGCCCAGGAGCCGCGCCGCCGCCTGTCGGTGGCCCTGCGTGTGCTTCAGCGCCACGCGGATCAGCGTGCGCTCGAACTGCGGCAGCGATTCATCCAGCAGCGGCCGGCCGCCGCTGACGGCGGCCTTGTTGGCCCAGCCGGCGAGGCTCGACACCCAGTCGTCGGCGGGCGTGGTGGACGGCCCGGCGGTGGTGATCTCCACCGGCAGGTCATCGACATGCACCTCGCTGCCCGGCGCCAGCACGGTGAGCCGGCGGCACAGGTTCACCAGCTCGCGCACATTGCCCGGCCAGCTATAGCGCGTCAGCACCTCAGTGGCGTCGCTGGCCAGGGTCTTGGTATCCACGCCCAGCTCGTTGGCCGCCAGCGCCAGATAGTGCGACAGCAGCATGGGTACGTCTTCGCGCCGCGCGCGCAGCGGCGGCAACTCGATGCGGATCACGTTCAGGCGATGGAACAGGTCCTCGCGGAACTGGCCCTTGGCCACGCGCTCCTCGAGGTTCTGGTGCGTGGCGGCGATCACGCGCACGTCCACCTTGATGGATGTCTGCCCGCCCACGCGATAGAACTCGCCCTCGGCCAGCACGCGCAGCAGGCGCGTCTGCAGCGGCAGGTTCATGTCGCCGATCTCGTCGAGGAACAATGTGCCGCCATCGGCCTGCTCGAAGCGGCCGCGGCGCAGGGAATCCGCGCCAGTGAACGATCCCTTCTCGTGGCCGAACAGTTCCGATTCCAGGAGCTCGCCGGGAATGGCCGAGGTGTTCAGCGCGATGAATGCCTTGTTGGCGCGCGGCGAATGGCCATGCAATGCGCGCGCGGCCAACTCCTTGCCGGTGCCCGACTCACCGGTCACCAGCACATTCACGCTGGAACGCGACAGCCGACCGATGGCGCGAAACACCTGCTGCATGGCCGGCGCCTTGCCCAGGAGCTCCGACATCTGCACCGGCGGCGCGATTTCAGCGGGGCGCTCATTCACCTGCGCCGCGCGGCGCACCAGGTCCACCGCATGGTCCACATCGAAGGGCTTGGGCAGGTATTCGAAGGCGCCGCTTTCATAGGCCGACACCGCGCTGCCCAGATCCGAATGCGCGGTCATCACGATGACGGGCAGATTCGGGTGGCGCTCGTGCACATTGCGCAGCAGTTCCAGGCCCGACTTGCCCGCCATGCGGATGTCGGTCATCAGCACATCGGGCGTTTCGCTGCCCAGCGTGGCCAGCGCCGACTCGGCGGCTTCGAACAGCCGCGGCGCCATGCCTGCGTTCTTCAGCGCGCGCTCCAGCACCCACCGGATCGAGGCATCGTCATCGACCAGCCACACGCGCAGCGAATTGCTCATTCCTTGCCTCCCTCGATGGGCAACAGCAGCGAGAACACCGTGCGCCCGGGCTGGCTGGTGAACTCGATGATGCCGCCGTGACGCGTGACCAGATCCTGCGCCACCGCCAGGCCCAGGCCGGTGCCGGTCGAACGACCGGTGACCAGCGGCAGGAACAGCGTCTTGATGAGATCCGCCGGCACGCCAGGACCGTTGTCCTCCACCTCGATGGCCGCCACCAGCCGGTGGCGGATCTTGCCGATGTTCATGCCGCTGCGTACGCGGGTGCGAATGCAGATGCGGCCATGTCCATCGACGGCCTGCATGGCATTGCGCATCACGTTCAGCAGCGCCTGGATCACCTGGTGCCGGTCGAGCATGGCATCGGGCAGGCTGGGATCGTAGTCGCGCTCGATCTGCACGGCGCCCGGGGCCTCGGCGCGGATCAGCTTGTACACATGCTCGCAGACCTCGTGCACGTTCAGCAGATCGCGGCGCGGCGGACCGCTGGAGATGGCCATGGAATCCACCAGCGCGCGCAGGCGGTCGGCTTCGTTGATGATCACCGCCGTGTATTCGCGCAGCGCCGGATCGGCCAGCTCCTTGTCCAGCAACTGCGCGGCACCGCGCAGACCGCCCAGCGGGTTCTTCACTTCGTGCGCAAGCTGCCGAACCATGAGGCGGCTGCCGTCCATGCCGGCGAGGATGTCGTTGTCGCGCGTGATGCGCTGGCGCTGCGTGGCATCGGTGAGTTCGAGCAGCAGGCAGGTGCCCGTCATCTGCCCTTCCAGCGGCGTGACGATGACATCGACCACCGAGGGCTCGCGGGTCACTGCGGAACCCAGCGCCTTCAACACCAGCTCGTGCTGCGTGCAGGTTTCCAGATGCGTCATCGAACGGCGCAGCACTTCGACCAGTTGCCGCGGATCATAGAAAAGATCGGCGAAGGGGCGCCCGCGCGACTGCCGCAGGCTCACGGCCATGAAATCCTGCGCGCTGACATTGGCGTAGATGGGGCAGTACTGCGCATCCAGCACGACGATGCCCGTGGACAGCGAGTCGAAGAGCTCGGCGGGCTCGAAGTGCGACAGCGCCGAGTGGTAGTCGCGCAGCGCGCTCATGGGCCCAGGCCCTCGCGGCGCGGCGTGCAGCCGGCGGCGCCGGGGCCGCCAGCAACGATCAGGGTTTCTTCGCGGGCGGCTTGCGGCCAGGCGCCAGCACCGAAGGCAGGCGCACATGGAAATTCACCACCGGTCCGGCGCAGGCCGGCCGACCATCGGCATCCAGCACGCGCACCGCCAGCGTGTAGCTGCCGCGGAACAGGTCGACGAAGGTATGCGTGTAGGCACCGGGCGGCCAGCCGGGTGCGGGGCTGCCATTGAGCAGCACCTGCAGCCGGAAGTCGCCCTGCAGCTCGGGTTCGACCGCGATGCTGGCCTGCACGGCCCTCACGTTCATGAATACCTGATCGTTCTTCGGCTCGATGACTTCGCAGCGCGTGTACTTGATCTGCGGTGCAGGCGCCACAGTCTCGGGCCTTGCGGTCGGTGTGACCGCATCCGTGGTCTTCTGGGCCGACAGCACGTCGATACGCTCCGCACCCGGTACCGGGCGGTCGGAGTAGTGCATCACGCCATCCGCATCCTTCCAGCGCCACAGCTCGGCGGCGCCCACGGACAGCGCGATCAGCATCGACAGGAGTGCGGCGAGTTGTCGCATAGGGCATCAGCATAGTCCCATTTCCCGTCGATTCAAGGATCGGCCCCCGGCGCGACATAAGCGCGCCGGAAGCCTCTCTTTCAGCTCATCAGAGGCTGTAATACATGTCGATTTCGCAGGGGTGCGTGCTCATGCGATAGCGCGTCACTTCCGTCATCTTCAGCGCGATGTAGGAATCGATCACGTCGTCGGTGAACACGCCGCCGGCCTTCAGGAAGCCGCGGTCCTTGTCCAGGTGCTCCAGCGCCATGTCGAGCGAATGGCAGACCTGCGGAATGTGCTTCTCTTCCTCCGGCTCCAGGTCGTACAGGTCCTTGTCGGCCGGATCGCCGGGGTGGATCTTGTTCTGGATGCCATCGAGGCCGGCCATCATCATGGCCGAGAACGCCAGGTACGGATTCGCCAGCGAGTCCGGGAAGCGCACTTCGATGCGGCGCGCCTTCGGGTTCGCCACCCAGGGAATGCGGATCGAGGCCGAACGGTTGCGGGCCGAGTAGGCCAGCATCACCGGCGCTTCGAAGCCGGGCACCAGGCGCTTGTAGCTGTTGGTGCCGGGGTTGGTGAAGGCGTTGATGGCCTTGGCATGCTTGATGATGCCGCCGATGTAGTACAGCGCCGTTTCCGACAGGCCGCCGTACTTGTCGCCGGCAAACAGCGCCTTGCCGTCCTTCTGCAGCGACTGGTGCACGTGCATGCCCGAGCCGTTGTCGCCCACCAGCGGCTTCGGCATGAAGGTGGCCGTCTTGCCGTACTGGTGCGCCACGTTCTGGACCACGTACTTGAGGATCAGCACCTCGTCGGCCTTCTTCACCAGGCCGCCGGCGCCCACGCCGATTTCGCACTGGCCACCGGTGGCCACTTCATGGTGGTGCACCTCGACTTCCATGCCCATTTCTTCGAGCGCATCGCACATGGCGCTGCGGATGTCCTGGTAGGCATCCACCGGCGGCACCGGGAAATAGCCGCCCTTCACGCCGGGACGATGACCCAGATTGGGGCGATCGGTGAATTCGGTGTTGGAATTCCACGCGCCGGTGTACGAATCGATGGTGTAGCCGGTGCTGTTGATCGCACTGTGCGACTTCACGCTGTCGAAGATGAAGAATTCGTTCTCGGGTCCGAACAGCGCGCCGTCGGCGATGCCGGTGGACTTGAGGTAGGCCTCGGCGCGGCGACCGAGCGAGCGCGGATCGCGCTCGTAGCCCTGCATCGTGGCGGGCTCGATCACGTTGCAGCGCAGGTTCAGCGTGGGCTGCTCGAAGAACGGATCGATGATGGCCGTGGAGGCATCGGGCATCAGGATCATGTCGGACTCGTTGATGCCCTTCCAGCCGGCGATCGAGGAGCCATCGAACATCTTGCCGTCGGTGAACAGGCCTTCCTTCACCTGGTGCGCAGGCACCGTGACATGCTGTTCCTTGCCGCGGGTATCGCAGAAACGAAAATCGACGTACTTGATCTCCTTCTCTTTGATGATCTTCAGGACGTCGCTGGGCGTAGTCATGGCTCCTCCGATTTGATGGATGTCTTTCTAATTCGTACCAGGCCCCATTCCAATGCAGGCCCTGTGCCAAAGGTCGCAGCCTTTATAATCAATTAGTTAGCGGAACACTCGGCTATTTTGGCCGCTAATTTGCACTGTTTCAGTGCGTTGCACCACGTATTGCATCATTATGGTGCAGATCATGTGTACGCCGCCAGCGGCTTGCGCCATGATCGACTCGATATACTGCCGCGCTCATTTTGCGCATCCGGCACCGCTAACACCCCATGGCGACTCGAAAAATTGGCGCCCGACCCGCCACCTTCCAGGACCTGATCCTCGCGCTGCAGCAGTACTGGGCTGCCCGCGGCTGCGTACTGCTGCAGCCTCTCGACATGGAAGTGGGCGCCGGCACCTTTCACACGGCCACCTTCCTGCGGTCCATCGGCCCCGAGCCCTGGAGCGCGGCCTATGTGCAGCCCTCGCGCCGGCCCACCGATGGTCGCTACGGGGAGAACCCCTTCCGGCTGCAGCACTACTACCAGTTCCAGGTGGTGATCAAACCCTCGCCGGTGGACATCCTCGACCTTTACATCGGTTCGCTGATGCATATCGGCTTCGATCCGCTGGTGCATGACCTGCGCTTCGTCGAGGACAACTGGGAATCGCCCACTCTGGGCGCGTGGGGCCTGGGCTGGGAAGTCTGGCTCAATGGCATGGAGGTCACGCAGTTCACCTACTTCCAGCAGGTGGGCGGCCTCGACTGCCGGCCCGTGACCGGCGAGATCACCTACGGACTCGAACGCCTGGCCATGTACCTGCAGGGCGTGGAGAGCGTGTATGACCTCACCTGGGCCGATGGCCCGCTGGGCCGCGTGACGTATCGCGATGTGTTTCACCAGAACGAGGTGGAGCAGTCCACGTACAACTTCGAGCATGCAGACGTGGCGGTGCTGCTGCGGCATTTCGATGAGCACGAAAAGGCCTGCAATGACCTGCTCGCGGCGAAGCTGGCGTTGCCTGCATACGAGCAGGTGCTGAAGGCTTCGCATACCTTCAATCTGCTGGATGCGCGGCGCGCCATCTCGGTGACGGAACGCCAGCGCTACATCCTGCGCGTGCGCACGCTGGCGCGCGCGGTTGCGCAGAGTTATTACGCCAGCCGCGAGGCGCTGGGCTTTCCGATGCTGGCGGCCGGGCCGCGGGTGCTGATGGCGGATGCTGCCAATGCGGCGGGAGCGCGCGCATGAGCGACCGCGCCGATTTTCTCGTCGAACTGGGCACGGAAGAGTTGCCACCGAAGGCGCTGCTGTCACTGTCTGATGCGTTCCGCGATGGATTGGTATCGCGCATCGACGCCGCGGGTCTCGCACATGGCAAGGTGGAAGCCTTCGCCACGCCGCGCCGGCTCGCGGTGCGCGTGAAGCGACTGGCGTTGCAGGCGCCGGAGCAGAAAATCCAGCGTCGCGGCCCGCCCGTGGCCGCTGCCTTCGACAAGGCAGGCGCGCCCACGCGTGCCGCCGCGGCCTTCGCGCAGAGCTGCGGCGTTGCGCTGGAATCGCTGGGCCGCGAGACCGATCCCAAGGGCAATGAATGTCTGTCGTATACCGGCGTGAAGGCCGGCGAAGCGGCGGCGAAGCTGTTGCCGGGATTCGTGTCCGAGGCACTGGACCAGCTGCCCATCCCCAAGCGCATGCGTTGGGGCGCGGGCGAGGCGCAGTTCGTGCGGCCGGTGCACACGCTGATACTGCTGCTGGGCAAGGACGTCATTCCCGCCACCATTCTCGGCGTGCCGGCGGGCAACCAGACGCGTGGCCATCGTTTCCATTCGACGAAGCCGCTGCGCATCACGACACCGGGCGCCTATGAAGGCACGCTTGCGAAGCGCGGCTTCGTGATCGCCGACTTCGCGACGCGCCGCGAGCGCATCCGGTCCGGCGTGATCGCGCTGGCCGGGCAGCACGGCGGCCACGCCCTGATCGGCGATGCGCTGCTGGACGAAGTGACCTCGCTGAACGAATGGCCGGTGCCACTGGCCGGCCGCTTCGAGGACCGCTTCCTCGCGCTGCCGCGCGAGCTCCTGATCTCGGTTCTGCAGGACCACCAGCGCTACTTCCCGGTGGCGGGCGCCGACGGCAGGCTGCTGCCCTGGTTCATCACCGTGAGCAATGTCGACAGCCGCGACATGAACGTGGTGCGCGCCGGCAACGAGCGCGTGGTGCGCCCGCGGTTGTCGGATGCGGCTTTCTTCTGGGAGCAGGATCGCCGGGCGCCGCTGGCCTCGCGGCTGGCGCAGCTCGATGCCGTCACCTTCCAGGCGCAGCTCGGCTCCATCGGCGACAAGGTGCGTCGCATCGCGCCGCTGGCGCGCGCCATTGCGGCGCGCATCGACGGTGATGGCGCGCTGGCCGAACGCGCGGCGCTGCTCGCCAAGTGCGATCTGGTCACGAATCTGGTCGGTGAGTTCCCCGAGCTGCAGGGCATCATGGGCCGCTACTACGCGGTAGCCGATGGCGAGCCGGCGGAAGTGGCCACCGCGATTGCCGAGCATTACCAGCCGCGCGGCGCCAGCGATGATACGCCCGCGTCGAAGACCGGCCTTGCCGTGGCGCTGGCCGATCGCTTCGACACGCTCGCCGGCATCTTCGCCATCGGGCAGAAGCCCAGCGGCACGAAGGATCCCTTCGCGCTGCGGCGCGCGGCCATCGGCATCGGCCGCATGATCTTCGAGCATCGCCTGCCGCTGGACGTGGTGGATCTCATCGACGAGGCACTGCGCGCGCACACGGTGTTCGAGGCGCCCGTGGCCGCCGGCGCGAAGCCGCTGCCCGCGCGCGACGTGGTGGCCACGCAGATATACGACTACATCCTCGAACGTCAGCGCAATGCATGGCTCGAGCCGCCCGATGGTGGCCCGCCGATTCCCGGCATCACGCCCGAGGCTTGCGATGCGGTGATCGCAGTGCGCCCGCGTTCACCGCTGGATTTCGATGCAAGGCTGCGTGCGCTGCTGGATTTCCTGAAGCTGCCCGAGGCCGCCAGCCTCACCGCGGCCAACAAGCGCATCGCCAACCTTCTCAAGAAGAGCGCCGGCGGTGGCATCGGGGATGCCCCGATCAACAGCGCGAAGCTCGTGTTCGATGCCGAGCGCCGACTGTTCGATGCACTGCAGGGTGTGATGCATTCCGTCCCCGGCCATGTGGCGGCGGGCGAGTACACCCAGGCCTTTGGCGAACTGGCGCGGCTGAAGCCGGCCGTCGACACTTTCTTCGACGAGGTGATGGTGATGGACCCGGACCCGGCGCTGCGCGCCAACCGGCTGGCGCTGCTGTCGGCGCTGCAGAAGCTGTTCGGCGGCATCGCCGATTTGTCGCGCCTGCCCGGCTGATCGACACAAGACGAAGAGTTTCAGGGGAGTTCCGCAATGATCCTGCTCGGTGCCAGTGTTTCCCCGTACGTGCGCAAGGTGCTGGTGGTGGCCGCGGAGAAGGGCATCAAGCTCGACAATCGTGCCATCAACCCCACCACCAGCGACGATCCGCTGTTCCTCGCGGCCAGTCCCTTCCGCAAGATCCCGGCACTGGTCGATGGCGACTTCCAGCTCGCCGATTCCACGGCCATCGTCACCTACCTCGAGGCACTGCATCCGGCGCCGGCGATGCTGCCCGCCGCGCCGAAGGAGCGGGCGCGCGCGGTGTGGTTCGAGGAGATGTCCGACACCGTCCTGTTCCCCGCCGGGCAGAAGGTGTTCTTCAACCGCGTGGTGGCGCCGAAATTCCTGAACCGCGCTGGCGATCTGGCCGCCGCGCAGGAAGCGCAGGATACGCTGCTGCCGCCGGTGTACGACTACCTCGAGGGCGTGGTGCCGGCGGAGGGTTTCCTGGTGGGCAAGGCGCTGACCATCGCCGACGTGGCGCTGGCCGCCATGCTGGTGAACATGACGTACTGCAATGCGGCCCCCGCGGCGTCGAAGCACCCCAAGCTCGCCGGCTTCCTGGCGAGGATGATGGCGCGGCCTTCATTCGCGGCCGCGCTGGCCTCTGACCGCGCCCTGCTGGGGTAGCAGGCGACCGCGCGTCGGGCGCAAGATAGCTGGCACAACAACAGGGGGGAGTCTGACATGCATCATCTGTCCGACATCAACTGGCTGGCCGTCGTCGTGGCCACCGTCTCGTCATTCGCGCTCGGGTCGCTGTGGTACGGCCCGGTATTCGGCCGCGTCTGGATGGCCGCCAGCGGCATGACCAAGGAGAAGGGCGCGCAGGGCAGCATGGCGCTGACCTTCGGCGGCACCTTCGTGCTGAATCTGTGCATCGCCACGGCGCTGGCATTGCTGGCGGGCCCGCATGCGGGCTGGAAGATGGGGTTGCACACGGGCCTTTTCAGCGCGCTGTTCTTCGTTGCCACGTCCGTCGGCGTCATTTATCTGTTCGAGCAGCGGCCGCTGCGGCTGTGGCTCGTCAATGCGGGATACCAGGTGGTGAATTTCGCCATCATGGGCACCATCATCGGAATCTGGCCGTAATCACACGAGGGTTGTCATGGCTGAGAAAGATCAGGACGCCGGCATCGGCCGGCGGCAGTTCATGGGCGGCGCCATCGGCGCTGCAGGTGCAACACTGATGGCCGCGGCGGATGCGCAGGTGCCTGCGGGCGCGCCGCAACCTGCGCCGAATTCGGCCACACCGCCCGCTGGTGCGCCGCGCGCCAGCGACATGGCCGAGCGCTATACGCCGCCGCCGGCCGCGCGCGGGCCGCAGCTCTTCCGCGCCGAACTGGACATCACCGACTGCGAGGTGGAAGGCAAGATTCCCGTCGACCTCGACGGTGCGTTCTATCGCGTGGGGCCCGATGCGCAATACCCCATGCGCGCCGGCAACATTCCCTTCGACGGCGAAGGACATGTGAGCATGTTCCGCTTCAAGAACGGACGCGTGAACCTGAAGACGCGCTTCGTGCGCAACCAGCGCTACCTGGCGCAGGAAAAGGCCGGGAAGATCCTTTTCCCGATGTACCGCAATCCATACCTGGACGATCCATCGGTGAAGGGTCTGTCGCGCGGCACGCACAACACGCACATCATCCATCACAACGGCAGGCTGCTGGCATTGAAGGAAGACAGCCCGCCCGCCGCGATGGACCTGAACACGCTCGAGACGCTCGATCCCGTGTACACCTTCAACGGACAGCTCAAGAGCAAGACCTTCACCGCGCATCCGAAGACCGATTCGCGCACCGGCAATTTGCTGGGCTTCGGGTACGAGGCCAAGGGTTTCAACACCACCGACGTGAACGTGTTCGAGTACACGCCGCAGGGCAAGAAAGTGTGGGAGGCCTGGGTGAACGTGCCCTACGTGGGCATGCTGCATGACTACCAGGTGACCGAGAACTTCGTGATGCTGTACGTGATTCCGCTGGCCTTCGATCAGGCACAGATCGAACGCGGCGGCATCCACTGGTCGTGGTACTCCGGCCAGCCCACGTACTTCGGCTATTTCCGCCGCGGCGGCGATGGCAAGGACGTCAAGTGGATCAAGGGGCCGGAGCGCAGCGCCACGCACATGATGGGCGGCTTCGACGATGGCAAGCGGCTCTACGTGGACGTGGAGATGTCGCTGTCGAATCCCTTCCCGTTCATGCCCATGCGCGATGGCTCGAAGTGGGACCCGGTGCGCGGGGCCAGCCACATCACGCGGCTGTCGGCCGACGTGTCGCAGAAGAACCCCACCGACTACCAGATCGAGACGCTGTACCCCAATCACATCGGCGCGCTGCCGCGGCAGGACGATCGCTACAACACGGTGCCGTATCGCTACGGCTTCCTGCCCTGCCCTGATCCCGATCCGAAAGACCCGGCCAAGCGGCCCGCCTCGTGCTATGCGCGCTTCGATCTGTCGAACCGCAGTTCGAAGCTGTTCCGTGCACCCGAAGGAGCCCAGCTCGCCGAGGCCTGCTTCGCGCCGAAGAGCAGGAACGCACCGGAAGGCGTGGGTTACCTGATGGGCGTGGCGTCGTATGCGTCACAGAACGGCCGCTGCGATCTGGTCATCCTCGATGCCGAACGCATCGATGAAGGCCCCATCGCCACGGTGAAGCTGCCCACGCGCATTGCCGGGCAGATTCACGGCTGGTGGGTGCCGGGCGATGCCATACCCAACAAGAAGGCCTGAACATGAAGCATCCGCTGTCCGTCGCTGCCGCCGTGGTCCTGGTACTGGGAGGCGCGCCGCTGCTGGCACAGCAGCCGGCGCCGGCGGATGCGGTGGCGGCGGAACAGGAACCCGCGCGCACGCCGGAGCAGCAGGCCTACCTGAAGGCCGAGTCGGAGCTCAACTGGGTGAAGGGGCCGAGCACGGCGACGGTGGCCGGCAACTCGAAGCTCGTGGTCCCCGAAGGCTATGTGTTCCTCGATGCGGCCAACACCGACAAGTTCCTGCTGCTGAACCAGAACATTCCCGGTGGCAAGGAAGTGATGATCGCGCCGGCCGACCTCGAGTGGTCCGCGTACCTGTCGTTCTCGGACGAGGGCTACGTGAAGGACGACGAGAAGATCGACGCGGACGAACTGCTGAAGGCCATGAAGCAGGGCACCGAGGATGCGAACCAGGAGCGCCGGCGGCGCGGCTGGGATGAACTGCATGTGCTCGGCTGGGCCGTGCCGCCCGCCTACAACTCCGCCAACAAGCGCCTGGAATGGGCAACGATACTGCAGGGGCGCAGCGGCCGCGGCGTGAACTTCTCGACCAAGGTGCTCGGCCGCAGCGGGCATACTTCGGTGATCCTCGTGAGTTCCGAAGAAGGACTGTCGGCCGCGCGACCGAAGCTGGAGCAGGTGCTGGCCGGCTACAGCTTCAACCAGGGCCATCGCTATGCCGACTGGGTGCCGGGCGACAAGGTGGCCGAGTACGGACTTGCCGCGCTGGTGCTGGGTGGCGCCGCGGCCATCGCGACCAAGAAGGGTTTCTGGGCCATTCTCGGCACGTTCTTCGCCGCAGCGTGGAAGTTGATCGCCGCGGGCCTCGTGGCGCTCGTGGCCGGCATCCGCAAATTCTTCGGCCGGAAGACCCAAGGCTGATGACGCCCACCGAACTGTGGTTGCCCCTCGGGGCGATCGCGTTCCATCTCTATGACGCCACGCAGGGGCTGTGGCAGAACGAAGTGCTGTTCGAGCGCGCGGGCGGTCAGTGGCATCTGCGCGCCGAATCGCCGCTGCGTCGCTGGGGACGCCGGCTGGTGCTGCCGAATCCGTTCATGCCGCAGCGGCCGCTGTTTCGCGTGGCGTGGAGCCTCGATGATACGCGCGTGGCCGGGGATGCCGATCCTGCGCCGTTGCTGGCAGCGCTGCGCCCACTGGGCGTGATGTGCCAGGTGCTGCTGTTGATGCTGCTGGCGCTGTGGCCACTGTGCTGGATGCTCGGCGCGGGGATCAGCGTGCTGGCGCTGTTTGCCGCGTACTATCTGCTGGTGATTGCGGCGCTGGCGCTGGTGTTTGTCAGGCGCCGGCGTCTGGCGCTGACGTCGCGCGCATTCTGGAGCCTGGCCTTCGACGTAGTCGCCTGCGCGCCGTTTGCCGTGAACCTGGTGCGCAGAATCTCGCTGCGGCACGGCATCGCCGGCAATCCCGTCGAGTTCGCTGCGCGTCACTTCGATGCGTCGACGCGCGCGCGGTTCGCGGCGCTGGTGCGCAGCCGGCTGCAGGAATCGCGAGGCGGGGAAGCGGCCGCGCCGGCCGAGGAAGCGCGCATTGCGCAATGGCTGGGCAGGCTGGAGACTGCGGCAGCATGAGCATCCTCGACATCCTGATCATCCTGGGTTGCCTTGCAGGCGGTTACTGGATCGTCAACAGCGTGATGGGGCCAGGTGTCGATATCACCCGCCGCGACCGGCATGACGAATCGCCCGAAGCCACTCGCGCGCCATCGCGTGGGGCACCGCCGGCGCTGAAATCCACTCCGGCAGTGAAGCAACTGCCGCATTTGCGCCATGCGGATTGGCATCTGCTGCTGGATGTGTCGCGCACGGCCACGCGGGCGGAAATCGAAGCGGCGTACAAGCGCCAGATGAACAAGGCATTGGCTGCGCGTGATACGCACCAGCAGGAGCAGCTGCGACTGGCGCGTGATGCGGCGCTGGCGGAGTCGCGGCCGGGCGCGCGGTAGCGGGCCAAGCGATACGTCCTCGGCGCGGCTCGTCGCAACGCAGCACCCGCCTGCAGCAGGTCTGCGTTTTTCCGCCCCGCTCCTACACTTTTTATGCAATGCCGCTTACAGCGCGCCAGCGTGTCGCGGTGCATCTTTCACGAACCGCCCGTTCGATTGCCGAAGGATGCCTATGATCACGAATACGCTGCACATGGAACACCGCTGGGGCTCGAGAGTGGAACTGTTCGTTCCTGCGCAGGTAGCAACCGCGGCTGGCCGCGCATTCAACGCCACGGTGTGCAATGCCAGCCTCAGCGGCGCATTCATCGAGACGCCGGTTCGCTTGCCGGTGCTGTCGCGGATCGCACTCAGGCCGCAGCTTGCGGGCACTGGCTGGATCGAAGCCTGCGTGGTGCGCAATGAAGCGCGCGGCGTGGGTGTGGAATGGCTCGACCCTGCACTGCGGCCGATCTCCGCGCTGCTCGCACTGCGCAACGAGGGACCGGAGTTCGGCGTATCGCCGCGGCTGCAGCGCGATTCGGTGAGTTGGCAGCTCCTGAACCGGTTGCAGCGCTCGCCCGCAGGCACCTGAAGGAGTGCCACATGCACTACCCGCGCGAATCGGAGCTGATGGAATTCATGGCCTACCATCTGTGGGAACGGGAAGGTCGGCCGGCGGGCCGCGCGGAGGATCACTGGCGCGAGGCCGAACGTCTGCTGGAGATCGAGTTCCGGCTGGGCTATCCCGACCCCACCGGCGCCGGCGGCGCCGCGAAACCACCCGCGGACCAGTAACCCGCTGCGGAGCCTGCGCATGAGCGCAAGCCGGCGCAGCCGCATCCGCGAGGGCGGCGCGGAGGCGCTGGGCGCGCTCTGGACCGGCGCCGGCACCAACTTCACCGTGTTCTCCACTGCGGCGACGAAAGTGGAGATCTGCCTGTTCGACTCCGTTGGCCGCACCGAGCTCGAAAGGCTGGCACTGCCGGAATACACCGATGGCTACTGGCATGGCTACATCCCGGACGTGGGACCAGGATCGGTGTATGGCCTGCGCGTGCATGGTCCCTACGATCCCTTGAACGGCTACCGCTTCAATCCGCACAAGCTGTTGCTCGATCCCTACGCTCGCGGGCATGTGGGTGACTTGAAGTGGGCGCCGGAGTGCTTCGGGTACACGCTGGGCGCAAAGAATGAGGACCTGAGCTTCGACGAACGCGACAGCGCACCCTTCGTTCCCAAGTGCGTGGTGGTCGATCCGCGTTTCGACTGGAATGGCATGCCGCGCAGCCGCGCCGTTCCCTGGGATCGCACCATCATCTACGAAGCGCATGTCCGCGGCTTCACGCGGCTGCACCCGCAGGTGCCGGAACATGAGCGTGGCACTTTCCGCGGCATGGCCGCCCCCGAGGTCATCGCCTACCTGAAGGACCTGGGCGTCACCAGCATCGAGCTGCTGCCCGTGCATACCTTCGTGAACGAGAGCCATCTGCTGGAGCACGGACTCACCAATTACTGGGGCTACAACAGCATCGGCTTCTTCGCGCCCGATCCGCGCTATGCGTCCGCGCCGGACCAGACGCTGCGCGAGTTCAAGGAAATGGTGGCGCGCTATCACGATGCCGGTCTCGAGGTGATCCTCGACGTGGTGTACAACCACACGGCCGAGGGCAACGAGCGCGGGCCGACGCTGTCGTTTCGCGGCATCGACAATGCCGTGTACTACCGGTTGCTGCCCGACCAGCGGCGCTACTACATCAACGACACCGGCACCGGCAACACACTGAACCTGTCGCATCCGCCGGTGATCCAGATGGTGATGGACAGCCTGCGCTACTGGGTGACCGAGCTGCATGTGGATGGCTTTCGCTTCGATCTGGGCACGGTGCTGGCGCGCGAATTGCACGGCTTCGACAACCAGAGCGGTTTCCTGCGCGCGGTGAACCAGGATCCGGTGCTGCGCACGGTGAAGCTGATCGCCGAACCCTGGGACTGCGGACCGGGCGGCTATCAGGTGGGGGCCTTCCCGCCCGGCTGGGCGGAATGGAACGATCGCTTCCGCGACGTGGTGCGCGATTTCTGGAAGGGCAGTTCCTGCGCACGGGAACTGGCGCCGCGCCTCACTGCCTCGGGCGACCTCTTCAACTACTTCGGGCGCCGCCCCTCGGCCAGCGTCAACTTCGTGACTGCGCACGACGGGTTCACGCTGCACGACCTGGTGAGCTACAACCACAGGCACAACGAGGCCAACGGCGAGGACAACCGCGACGGCAGCAGCGACAATCGCAGCTGGAACTGCGGCGTCGAGGGCGAGACCGACGATGCCGGCATCAACGCACTGCGCGACCGGCAGGCGCGCAACTTCCTGGCGACGCTGCTGCTGTCACAGGGCACGCCGATGATCACGGCCGGCGACGAGGCGCATCGCACGCAGCAGGGCAACAACAATGCCTACTGCCAGGACAACGCCACGAGCTGGGTGCACTGGGACACCGGCGAGCGCGGTCGCGCACTCACCGCCTTCGTGCGGCGGCTGACGCAGCTTCGCCATCGCCATTCCATCCTGCACCGCAACCGCTTCCTGACCGGCGACTACGACGAGGAACTGCAGCTTCGCGACCTGACGTGGATCAATGCCAGCGGCAATCCGATGCGCGACGAGGACTGGCAGGACGACCACATGCAGTGCTTCGGCATGCTGATGGATGGCCGGGCGCGGCCCACCGGCCTTGCCCAGCGCGGCGATCAGGCCACGCTGCTGCTGGTGCTCAATGGCTACCATGATCTGGTGGAGTTCACGCTGCCGGCGCATGGCGAGGCACCCTGCCACTGGCGGCGGCTGATCGACACCAATCTGCCGGACCTCGACGACGCGGCGACGTTCGACGCCGGCGACACCTATGGCATCACGGGCCGTTCACTGCTGCTTTTCGAGTGGCATTGAGCCTTCGTCGACCACCAGCGCGCAGAACGGCAGCGGATCCAGCAGCGCTGCGACCGGCAACCAGCGATCCTGGTCGGTGTTCGTGCTGGTGTGCGGGCCGCGCTCGATGCGCACGCGACACTGACTGATCGCGTCCACGCATTCATCGGCGGGCATGTCCTTCGGCAGCAGCACGCGCGTATCGCGCCAGGTTGCCTCACCCACGGGCACGCGCAGTTCGCCGCTGGTGAGCGTGGCGCCCCAGCGAGATATCACGACAATCAGCACGCGGCCAGGAATACGCCGCGCGAAGGCGCAGAGATGTGCGGCCTTTTCACCTTCCACCTGCAGCGGCAGGTACTCGCCCTGGTCGAACAGCGCCGGGTGTAGACGCCGCAGCTCCAGCAGGCGCCAGGTGACGAACAGCTTCAGGTGACCACGGCGCCAGTCCACCATGCAGTCGCGCAGAAGATCGGCCGGCGCCTTCATTGCCAAAGCCGTGCGCATCTGCTCCAGCGCTGCCGCATGTGCCGCAAAGTCCGGCGTGCGACGGTTGTCCGGATCGACCAGCACCAGCGCCGGCAGTTCATTGCCTTGGTAGATGTCGGGCACACCGGGCACGGTGAGCTTCAGCACCAGCGTGGCCAGACTGTTGAACAGCCCGAAGTACAGCACGCGATCCAGCACCGGCTCGAAGTAGCGGCGGAAACCCCGCGCATCGTTGCCCGGCAGCAGCACACCCACATAGGCCCGCAGCACGCGCTCGTATTCGGCATCGGGCTCGAGCCAGGAAGTGGAAAGCTTGGCCTCGCGCGCCGACTTGATGGCGTAGTCTTCCATGCGGCTGCGCAGTTCGTCCTGCGTACCGGCCTCGTTCTGCAGCGGCCAGATACCCAGCAGCGATTGCAGCAGCAAGTATTCCTGCACGCCGCCCACCGGCGCGGCATTGCGGCGACGGCTCTTGAGACGGCGCCAGCGCGCGGCGCAGGCGGCCCACTCGTGTGCCACTTCGCTGAGCACGCACAGTCGCGCGCGGGGGTCTTCGCCGCGCTTGGTGTCATGCGTGGAGGTGGCCAGGAGCCCATGCGGGGTGTCACGTGCACGCGCCTCGTTGGCGCGATGCAGCGCCTCGATGGTGATGCCGCGACACAGCGGATCGCCGCCCACCTCGTTCATCGCGAGCAAGCAGGGATGGCGGTAGAAGGCCGTGTCCTCGATGCCCTTGGCCATCACCGGCGCGGTGACCTGCTGGAACTTCAGCACGAATTCGCAGGCCGCGCTGGCGCGGCCCGGGTCATCCGCCAGTGCGCCCAGCAGCACCGACTCCAGGAAATCCAGCGCGCGCGGCGCGGCGATCTTCTGCGCGCGCGCCGCGCCCACCGCGCGCCGGATGTACTGCGCATCGCGCGCATCTGGCCGGCCGTTGGTGACATAGGTGCGATACACGGGAAAGGTTGCGATGACCTCGACGATCGCCTGCCGCAAATCGAACAGCGTGAAATCCAGCGTATTGCGGTGCATCTGCGCCAGGCGATCGAGGCGCGCGGCCAGGCCGCTGATCTCGGCGGCCAGCGAGCTGCGCATCGCCAGCCGGCGGCATTCCAGGGCCACTTCGCCATAACTGGGAGCGTGGCCCGCGAATCGCTGCCAGGTGCGCTCCAGCATGTCAGCGCCCTCGGGCTTCATCAGCCAGGCAGCTGCCAGCGAGGCGAATTCATAGCCGGTGGTGCCCTCCACCGTCCAGTCGGCCGGTAGCTGCTCACCTGGACCGAGGATCTTTTCGGCGACTATCCACGCGCGGGATGCCGGAGCGGATTGCGCGAGCAGCCGCCGCAGGCGATGGAAATACTGCGCGGGATCATAGAGCCCGTCGGCGTGGTCCACCCGCAGGCCATCGATGGCGCCGGCCCGCCACAGTCTCGCCACCAGCGCATGTGTGTCCTCGAACACCTGCATGTCTTCGACGCGCAGTGCGGCCAGATCGTTGACGTCGAAGAAACGGCGATAGTTGATCTCCTCGCCGGACACGCGCCAGAACGCCAGCCGGTAGGGCTGCGCCGCCAGCAGCGTGGTCAGCAATTGCGCATTGGCCTCGTTGCCGATCCGATTGATGTCGTCGAGGGCAGCCTGGATGTGGTCTGCGCGGTCCTCCGGCACGCCACGCGCCGCCATGGCGTCGCGCAGCGGTGTGCAGGTGTCCGGATCAAGCGGAAACGCCAGACCTGCATAGTGCACCGAGAACTCGCCGGTGGCCGGGTCGAATGCCAGCGCCAGACGGCGCTGGTCGATGACTTCTCCCTGCGGGTCGGCCAGCACGGGCACCAGCAGACGGTTGCGCATCGCTGCGCGCGCCGGCGTCCAGTCGATGTCGAAGTAGGATGCGAAGCGGGATGCTCGGCCATGCCTCAGCACGTCCATCCACCACGGGTTCTCGCCCGTCATCACCGCCATGTGGTTGGGGACGATGTCGAGTACCAGGCCAATGTCGCGCTTGCGGCACTCTTCCGCAAGCGCCATGAACGCCCCCTCGCCGCCCAGCTCGGGGTTCAACTCGCCGTGGTTCGTGACGTCATAACCATGCTCGCTGCCGGTCCGCGCGCGGAACACCGGCGACAGATACAGGTGGCTGATGCCCAGCGTGTGCAGATAAGGCACCACGCTGCGCAGTGCATCGAAGCCGAATGCGGGTCCGAGCTGAACCCGATAAGTTGCCCGGGGCGTCACCGAATCGCGGGGCCTTTGGCGCGCTAGTGCGCGCCGAGGTGCCCGGCCATCTGCCGGTGCTCGCGCAGCTTGGGCAGCATGCGCTTCGCATAGGCGGCGAGGTCCGCATCTGCCAGCATGCTCGCCGACTGGAACAGCGCGATGTCCTCGTCATGATCCTGCACCATCAGCTTCGCATAGGCGGCATCGAAGTCCGCGCCGTTCTTCGTGCGCAGGTCATCGAGCGTCTTCTGGTGCTCGGCATTCAGGGATTTGACGGGCATGAGGCCTTTGGATGTGGCCAGTTTCGCCAGTTCATCGCCGGCCTGCGAATGGTCGGTCACCATCTTCTGGCCGAAGTCCTTCACGGCGGCGCTGCTGCCCTTCTGCGCGGCAACGCGACCCATCTCCACTTCGGCCAGTCCACCCTCCGAAGCCTTGGTGACGAACGCCGCGGGCGTGAGCGCTTCGGCGGCCACGGCCACGACCTGGGTCGATGCGCCAATGACCAAGGTTGCCAGCGCGGTGACTATGGGGCTGCTCATGGGGCTCTCCGGTGAAATGGGGACGTCGATGATGGCTGCCGGCGCTGCGGCGGCACAGCGGACGGTTCGGCGAGGTCTTGTAGGACTGTGCGCCATGCCGCACCTCCTGGGCGCCTATGTTCGCTGGGCTCGCGCGGCAGCAATGCTTCGCACATGAAGCTCATCCATCTCGCCCTGGGCGGTGCGCTGGTATTGCTGGGTGCGACACTCGACCGGCTTTATGAGCGGCGCTGCCAGCACCGCCAGGACGATCTGCTCGATGAATCGCTGGACGCCACGTATCCGGCCAGCGACCCCACGGCCACGCAGGATTTTTCAGCGCCCGAGGAACGCAGCGCGGGCGTGGTGCGTCCCACGCCGGGGCGGTTGCACTAGCCGGATGCGCGCTGCGCCGCGCGCGCCAGCCGCAGCCTCGGCAGACTGCCCGGATGCTCCTGCTGCAGGAAACGCAGCAGCCCCTCACGCACCTCGCAGCGCAGATCCCAGGCGGCGCCGGCATTGTCGGCGCTGACCAGGGCACGAATCTGCACGGTGTGTTCGCGTGCGTCGGTCACCTGCACCACATTCACCTTGCCGTTCCAGAACTTCGAGATCTTCAGCATGGCGGTGAGCTTCTGCCGCAGCGCCTGCAACGGAACGTCGTAATCGACGAACAGCTCGACCGTGCACAGCAATTCGGTGGAGGTGCGCGTCCAGTTCTGGAAGGGTTTCTCCAGGAAATAGGTGATGGGCACCACCAGCCGGCGCATGTCCCAGATGTTCAGCACCACATAGGTGAGCGTGATTTCCTCGATGCGGCCCCACTCGCCTTCCACGATCACGACGTCGTCGATGCGGATGGGCTGCGTCATCGCGATCTGGAAGCCCGCGAACAGTGTGCCGAGGCTGCGCTGCGCGGCGAAGCCCACGACGATGCCGGCGACGCCGGCCGAGGCCAGTATGGTGGCGCCCACCTGCCGCACCTGGTCGAACACCATCAGCATGGCGGCGAAGCCGAACAGCACGATGGCCGACACCGCCACCTTGCGCAGCACGGTCACCTGCGTGTACACGGCGCGCGCCTCGCGGTTGTCGGGCACGTCGATGCGATAACGCTCCAGCAGCAGGTCGCAGGCCGCATCCACCAGCCGGTAGAGCACGAAGGCCAGGCTTCCCACCAGCAGCATGCTGACGCCGTTGCGGAACAGCGTCTGGAAGCGCTCGGGCACGTCGAGCGTGGTGGAACCGAGGATCACGGCCAGCAGCGGCAGCAGCAGGCGGATGGCGGTGCCGACAATCGGCAGGAAGAAGTCGTCGCTGCGCGTATGCGACTGCTTCGCGATGGCCACCAGCCGCTGTTCGATGGCGCGACCAATGCGCAGCAGCAGCCACACCAGCGCCAGCAGCGTGCCGATGCCGCGCAGCGCGCCCAGCAGCGGCACCGCGTAGCGGTTCACTTGTGGTTCGTTGATGTCGACGACTGCCAGCGACAATGCGTAGTGCAGGCCATACAGCCACAGCAGCAGCGCCAGTGGCGGCACCAGACCCAGGAGCGTCGTGGGCAGCCAGGCGCGCGCCGCCGATTGCTCGGCACCGGTGCCCGCGGCCTTCGATGCCGCCTGTCGCGCTGCGGCGCGCCGGCGCAAATACCAGTGCAGGCCGATATGCGCCAGCGCCACCATCAGCAGCACCAGCGCGCCTGCCCACACCGTGCCTGCACGAATCTGCAGCATCTGTACCTCCAGCGGTGGATGGATCAATTAGTACAAGTCGTTCGACTGCGGCGGGTCAACCGCGGCATGGCGTCGGACAATGCTTACGCGCCAATGCGCCGGGCGTGGGCGACCATCTGCGGCGACGCTTCCCTATGCTTCAGTTCAGATGACTACGCTTGGCGCCGCGTTGCGCGGCACGCACTGTGACTTCCGTGTCTGGGCGCCGGCCACGCCCACGCTGCTGGTGGAGCTGCACACCCCTGCAGGCGTGCGCCGGCATGCGATGCAGCGCCTGGCCGATGGATTCCACCAGCTCGCCCTGGCGGATGTGAGTGCGGGCGACCGCTACTGGTACGTGATCGACGAGCGGCTGCCGGACCCCTGCAGCCGTTACCAACCGGAAGGACCGCATGGGCCCTCTGCGGTGGTCGACACCGGCTTTGCATGGAGCGATTCAGCGTGGCGCGGCGTGCAGCTTGCGGGTCTCGTGCTCTATGAACTGCACATCGGCGCGTTCACGCCCGAAGGCACCTTCGCGGCGGCTGCCACGCATCTTGCGCATCTGCGCGAACTGGGCGTGACCGCCGTGGAAGTGATGCCGGTGTTCGAATGCCCGGGGCGATTCAACTGGGGTTATGACGGGGTGTCGTGGTTCGCGCCTTCGCACAACTACGGACCCTATGCGGCCTTCAAGGCCTTCGTGGATGCGGCGCACCGACATGGCATCGCCGTCATCCTCGATGTGGTCTACAACCACTTCGGGCCAGATGGCAACTATCTGTCGCGGTTCAGTCCGCACTACTTCACGCCACGTGCCACAGAATGGGGCGAAGCCATCAACTATGACGGCGAGGGCTCGCAGGCGGTGCGCGAGTTCGTCATCGCCAGCGCCTGCGAATGGGTACGCGATTTTCACCTTGACGGGTTGCGGCTCGATGCCACGCAGAGCATCTTCGATGACGGACCGCGCCATCTGGTTGCGGAACTCACCGCTGCCGTACGCCGCGCGGCGGGCGAGCGCCAGGTGCTGGTGATGGCCGAAAACGAGCCGCAGCGCGCCGACTGGCTGCTGCCGGAATCGCAGGGCGGGATGGGCCTCGATGCGCTGTGGAATGACGACTTCCACCACACGGCCCGCGTCGCGGCCAGTGGCAGGCGCGATGCCTACTACGACGATTACCTCGGCAGCCCGCAGGAGTTCATTTCCACCGCGCGGCGGGGTTTCCTGTACCAGGGCCAGTACTACACCTGGCAGAAGCAGCCGCGGGGCGCGCCACTGGCCGGTGCCGCAAGCCACTGCATTGCCTATCTGCAGAATCACGATCAGGTGGCGAACAGTCTCGGCGGACTGCGGCTGCACCAGATCGCAAGCCCTGCGCTGTTCCGCGTGCTCACGGCAGTGCTGCTGCTCGGTCCGCAGACGCCGCTGCTGTTCATGGGGCAGGAGTTCAGCGCTTCCGCGCCATTCCTGTTCTTTGCCGATCATGAGGAGCCGTTGCGAGGCCAGGTGTGGCAGGGTCGGCGCGATTTCCTGTCGCAGTTCCCGGGCGCCGCGTCGGCGGACGGCGTTGCCGCGCTGCCCGACCCGGCCGCTGAATCCACCTTCCTGCGCAGCCGCATCGACTGGCGCGAATGCCGCGAAGACTCGCCCGCGCTGCGACTGCATCGCGACCTGCTGGCGCTGCGGCGCGACGACCCCGTGATCAGTGCGCAGGGTCGGCATGGGCTGGACGGTGCCGTGCTCGGCGATGATGCCTTCGTGCTGCGCTGGTTCCATGGTTCGCGTGCCGACCGGCTGCTGGTGGTGAACATGGGCCTCGACCTGCGCGATCGCGCCATGCCCGAGCCGCTGCTCGCGCCGCCGGCGCAAAGGCGCTGGGAAATGATCTGGTCCAGCGAGTCCGTGTGCTACGGCGGCAGCGGCGCGACGGACCCGCATCCGGCGCAGGGATGGATGCTGCCGGGCCACTGCGCCATGCTGCTCGCGGCGGTGCCCGCCGGCGACCGATGACGCGGCTGGACATTCCGCTGCCGCCGGTGAGCGATGTCATCGGCTGGCGCACGCGCGAGTGGCTCATCACCAATGGGCTCGGCGGCTATGCCTCCGGTTCGCTGGCCGGCGTGTGCACGCGCCGCTATCACGGCATGTTCGTGCCCAACCTGCCGCGGCCGCGCGGACGACATGTGCTGGTGTCGCGCTTCGACGAAGAGATCGACATTGCGGGGCAAACAGTGAGGCTGGGCGGCAGCGACCGCGTGGACAATGCACTTGCGCCCTGCAATGGCACCTGGCTACGGGATTTCCATCTCGACGGCAACACCGCCTGCTGGACTTTTGCCTGCGCCGATCTGGTGCTGGAGCGGCGGCTGGTGATGCCGCATCTGCGCAACACGGCCTGTCTGCGCTATGAACTCAAGAGCGACACGCCGGCGCGGATCAGGCTGCGTCCATGGCTGCCCTTCCGGCGCCAGGATGCGCCGCTGCAGCACGCGGGCTACGGCCGCTTTGAAGTTGCGGTGCCCGAGGATGGCGAATGCCGCGTGGGTCTTGCCGACAGCGAGCTGTGGCTGGCGATGCGACTGCATTCACCGGGCGCAAGGTTCATCACCGAGGCCGAGGAGGAAATGGATTCATTCCTGTGGCGCGAGGACGCGCGCGGCTATGACAGCCACGAGGTCATCGCAAGCCCGGGCTGCTGGGAGTGGCATGCCGAGCCGCATGCACCCTGCATCCTGGTGATGACCACCGATGAGAGCCATCCGCAGACCGACGTGGAGCGCCCGTTCGAAGAGGAACGAACGCGCATCGCCGGGCTGGTCGAGCGCGCCGGTGCCGGCAGCGACGCGACGCTGGCGCGTCTGGCCGTCGCAGCCGACCAGTTCCTGATCCTGCCCGGCAACCGCGCGGAGGAATCCGCCGAAGCATCGAAGCAGGGGCATGCGCTGCGCACCGTGGTGGCCGGCTACCATTGGTTCCTGGACTGGGGCCGCGACACCATGATCTCGCTGGAAGGACTGATGCTGGCCACCGGACGCCATGCCGAGGCGCGCGCCACGCTCCTGACCTTCTCGCACTATCTGCGCGATGGGTTGCTGCCCAACCTCTTTCCGGAGGGTTCGCGTGAAGGCTGGTATCACACCGTCGATGCCACGCTGTGGTACTTCCACGCCATCCACCGGTATGTGGGCATCACCGGCGATGTCGGTCTGGTGGATGAACTGCTGCCAGCGCTGCGCGATGTCATGCGTCATCACATCCAGGGCACGCGCTTCAACATCGGTGTGGATCCGGGCGATGGGTTGCTGCGCAGCGGCACGCCACAGAATGCGTTGACGTGGATGGATGCGCACATGGGCGACTGGATCGTGACACCGCGGCGCGGCAAGCCGGTGGAGATCCAGGCGCTGTGGTACAACGCGTTGTGCCTGATGAGCCAGTGGGACACGCAGGCCGCGGCGCGCGAGGACTACGCAGCCCGCGCCGCACTGGCGCGCCGCTCGTTCAACACCCGCTTCTGGAATCCGGACGCCAACTGCCTGTTCGATGTGGTCGACAGCGACAATGGCGACGATGCCCGCCTGCGGCCCAACCAGCTATTCGCCATCTCGCTCGATCACCCCGTGCTGGATGAGACGCGCTGGGCCGCGGTGCTGCACACGGTGCGCACGGCACTGCTGACGCCGGTGGGGCTGCGCACGCTGGATGAAAACGACCGCCAGTACAGCCGCAGCTACCACGGCAATCTGCGCAGCCGCGATGCGGCCTACCATCAGGGCACGGTGTGGCCCTGGTTGCTGGGATCCTACATCGATGCCTGCCTGAAATCCGCCGGCGACGCCGACACGGCCGAGGATCTGCTCGCGGCCTTTCCGGAACATCTGCAGGTTGCGGGCCTGGGCAGCATCAGCGAGGTGTTCGATGGCGAGTGGCCCCACACGGCGCATGGCTGCATCGCGCAAGCCTGGAGCGTGGCCGAAGTGCTGCGCTGCTGGAAGAAGCTGGCGACACCGGGTGCCAGGCGGGAGGCCGCCGTCGACAGGGCTACGACTCCGCGTCGTTGACGCGGCGCAGTTCCAGCACGCGCAGCGATGCGGTGCGTGCAGTGTCCTGCATCTGCGCATCACGCGCCGTCTGCAGCAGCGGCACAAGATCCTGCGCCGACTGCGGTTTGCCCGTCAGGTAGCCCTGCGCGTAATCGCAGCCCAGTTCGACGAGCTGCCGCCACTGCGCCTCGGTTTCCACGCCTTCGGCCACCGTGCGCAGGCCGAGTCCATGCGCAAGATCGACGATGGCGCGGATCACGGCCTGGTGTTCGGGCGCGTCGGTGAGCCGCCGCACGAAGGCCTGATCGATCTTCAGCTCGTCGGCGGCCAGATCGCGCAATTGCGACAGCGATGAATAGCCCGTGCCGAAGTCGTCGATGGAGAAGCGGACGCCGGCAACGCGCAGCAGTTCCATGTTGCGCCGCGCCGCCTCGGGTTCGTTCAGCATCACGCTTTCGGTGATCTCGATGGTCAGCGAGCCGGCAGCCACCTGCGTGTCGCGCAGCACTTCCAGCACATGCTGCAGCATGCCGGTATCGAGGATGTCAGTCGCCGAGAAATTCACGGCCATCTCCACGCGCACACCCTGGGCCTCCCACTGCGCGAGCTGCACCAGCGCCGCGCGCAGCACCCAGCGCGTCAGTGCGCCGGAGGCACCGGTGCGCTCGGCGATGGGAATGAACTCGGCCGGCGAGATCGTGCCCAGCTCGGGGTGGCGCCAGCGCACCAGCGCCTCGAGCCCCGCGACGCGGCGATCGCCCAGGCGGAACTTCGGCTGGTACTGCAGGTACAGTTGCCCGGTGGCCAGCGCCACCGGCAGTTCGGCGCCCAGCTTCAGTCGCCGGCGCTGTACCTCGTCGCTGGCATGCTCGAAGAAGGCATGTGCCAGCTTCCGCTGCGTGGCGGTTTCCACCGCGGCCTCGGCACAGCGCAGCAGTTCATTGGCGGTGTGGCCATGCCGCGGCGCCACTGCCGCGCCCAACACCACGGCCGCATGCAGCGCAATGCCCGAGGTGCTCAGCGGCTCCGTGCAGCGCTGCCGTACCTGCTGCAGCAGTGCGTTGATATCGTCCTCGGCCAGTGCCGAGCCGGCGACGAGGAAGTGCATGCTGTCCACCCGCGCCACCAGGCCCTGCTCGCCCTGCCAGGGCGCGAGGCAGCGCGCCAAATGCTCCACCAGTTCGCCGGCGATGCCGAACCCCAGCGTCGCGGAAATCTCCTGCAGGTTCTGCACAGCCACCAGTACCACGCAGAGCTGCTGGTCGCGCGTCATGCCCTGCAGTTTCTGCTCCAGCCATTGCTCCGCATGCAGACGGTTGGGCAGGCCGGTGCTGGAATCATGCCGCGCCATGTGCATCAATCGCGATTCGCGCTCGGCGATGCCGCGCTGCATGCTGTTGAAGGCATCGGCCAGACGCCCCAGTTCGCGCGGACCCGTGCCCACCACGCCCTGCGAGTAGTCGCCGGCCGCGATGCGCGCGGCGCCGGCGGCGAGCTGCTGCACGGGACGCGCAGCGCTGCGACCCAGGTAGATGCCGGCGATCACCGCGGCAGCCAGCGTCACTCCGACGATGAGGCCGAGGTTCAGCGCCAGCTCGCGGTACGGGGCCATCACTTCCTGCATGGGCTTGAACAGCGCCAGATCCAGCAGCGTGCGACGCGAATCCAGGTGCGTGGCCGTGGCGAGATAGTCCTCGCCGCCGATGTCGATGCTGGCAGGCGAGCTGCGCAGGCCTGCATGCACGGTGAAACCGGTGTTGCGCAGCGCGCCGATCGTGGTTGCGGCGATGGTCTGCCCACCCACCGGCCCGGTGAGGAAGGCCACATCCACACCGACCAGATCGCGCAGTTGGCGGGCAAGCCGCTCGTCGACGGCGAAACCCAGCGCCACGCGGCCGATCTCGTCGGGCGCGAGCACCGGCGAAACGAATACCTGCCAGACGCCCGAGGGCGTGACGATGAAGCGCGTGCTGTCACGCAGGCCATCGTCGGGCGCGTTCAGCGCCGCCAGCAACGCCGGATCCACGGCATGCCCCGCGTCGCCGCGCGCGATCACCTGCCCGTCCATGTCCACCGCCACGGTGAGGTCGGCGCCGATGCGCGCCGCATGGTTCACCAGCGCCGAACCCACCGTCGGCCGGTCGCCGGAAGCCACCGCCTCACGCAGGCCGTAGTCCGCGGTCAGCACGGCCACGGCATTGCTGAGCTGTCGTTCGCGGTATTCCAGCAGTTGCTGCGCGATGTGCGCGCCGGCCACGAGCTGCTCGTCGGCACGGCCGCGCACCGTGGCGGAGGTGCTGGCCAGCGCCGTGAACAGCGTCACGGTCTGGGCCCCGACCACGAGGCCGATCAGCAGTATGAGAAGCCGGTTGCGAAAGCTCAGCATCGGGTGATGTTCAATAGCCCAGGGAGAAATCCTAGTGCGCGCACGTTCCGCAGGCGATCTGTAAAGCCCTGAAATGCGACTTGTATTCATAACACTGCTGGCGTTCGCGATGCCGGCAGCGGTGGCGGCGCCGCTGCAGCTCGGTTTCGTGGGTGTGGATGGCAAGGGATTCGCCGGCACGGTGGTGACGCTGCGCAGCAGCGACGCGGCACGCCCGGTGGCCAAACCCGCTGCGGCGGTGGTCGATCAGGTCGACCGCACCTTCGTGCCGAAGGTGCTGGTGATCCCGGTGGGATCGCAGGTGGTGTTCCCGAACAGCGATTCGGTGAGCCACCAGGTCTATTCGTTCTCACCGGCGAAGAAATTCCAGTTGCCGCTGTACCGTGGCAAGCCCTATCCCCCGGTGCTGTTCGATCGCGCGGGCGTGGTCACGCTCGGCTGCAACATCCACGACCAGATGCGCGCCTATGTATATGTGGTCGAGGCGCAGTACTTCGGCCGCACCGATGCCAGTGGCACGTGGAACGCAGGCGATGTGGAGCCGGGTGAGTATCGCGTCGAGATCTGGCATCCACTGTCGCGCGTGCAGCGGCCGGTGCTGGAGCAGACCATCACGGTGCCTGCCGGCGGCGCGAAGCTGACGCTGCGCGCAGCCATGCCGTTGAAGCTGCGCAGCGACTCGCAACAGCCGTCGAACTGGGACGTGTATTGATGGGTGCGCTTCGCAAGGCGCCAGGGATTTTCGTCGCGTGCGTGCTGGCGATGGCGCTGTCGGGCCTCGGCACCGCGCACGCCGAAGTCGAAGCCAGCCTCGACTTGCGGCTGGTCTCGTCCGACGGGCGCGATGGCTTCCTCGACGGGGGCTTCGGCAAGCTGCGCTACGATTCCACCAGCGAGGGCCTGCAACTGGGACGCGCGCGGCTGGCCTGGCGCGGCGGCATCGGCGGCAACTGGCATGCCACGGTGGATGCCTCTGCCTGGAGCCTGCATGACAAGAACGTGGTCGATCTCACCGAGGCGCTGGTGGAATGGCGTCCCGTGCCCGATTCCGCATGGCGTTCCAATGTGAAGCTCGGCGCCTTCTATCCGCCCATCTCGCTGGAGCATCGCGCGCCCGGCTGGAGCAATCCCTACACGCTCAGCAGCTCGGCGCTGAACACCTGGGTTGGCGAGGAGCTGCGCACCATCGGCGCCGCCTATGAGCTGGAACACCTGGGCATCGCCGACGGCGGCCGGGTCGACGTTGGCGCAACCGTCGCCGTCTTCGGCTGGAACGATCCGGCGGGCGTGGAACTTGCGCTGCGCGGCTTCTCGTTGAACGACCGGCAGACACCGCTGTTCGGCCGCATCGGCACCTATGCTTACGGCGGCCGCGAGCAGCGCGTGATCTTCTCGGAGATCGACAATCGCGCGGGATACCACGTGGGCGCCTACCTCAAGACCGACACCGGGCTGGAGCTGCGCGCGCTGCACTACGACAACCGCGGCGATCCCGCCGCGGAGAAGCCCTCGATCGACGACTATGCGTGGAAGACGCGCTTCGATTCGGCGGGATTGCGCTATGACCACCCCGGCGGCACCACGCTGATCGCGCAATGGCTCAAGGGCAGCACGCTGGTCAATGATGCGCCGGCGAACAAGTGGAACTTCGACACGAAGTTCCTGCTGCTGGCGCACACGTTCGGCCGCCATCGCGTGGCGGCACGCTACGATGATTTCAGCGTCGACCAGACACAGGGTGACGCCGCTGCCTGGTTCTCCCACGAACACGGAAACGCGTGGACGGTGGGCTATACCTGGGCCGTGCGCGAGCATCTGGAACTGGCCGCGGAGTGGCTGCGCATCGACAGCTTCCACAGCGGTCGCGCCGCGCTGGGCGAAACGCCGCGCGCCGTGGAACACAGCGCGCAGTTGTCGGTGAAGCTGTTCCTGTAGCCAGCGGCCCGCCGTGCTGCCGGCCCGCTGACACCGCGTCCGCTAGTGCGCGGCGCCCGCCTCGCCTCGCACATCCACTTTGCGCAGGATGAGAATCAGCGTGGCGATGGCGGCAATGGCCAGCGGCAGCATGGGCACGAAGAAAAGCTGCTGTTGGGGCCAGTGCTGCGCAACCACGAAGCCGCCCACGACCGGACCGCTCAATGAGCCGATGCGCCCCACGCCCAGCGCCGCGCCCACACCCGTGGGCCTGCACGACACGGGATAGATCAGCCCGGCCGATGCATTGAGCACACCCTGGCAGCCGATGATGCCGAAGCCCGCCATGCAGACC
>JAXMGX010000017.1:0-94632 GCA_046347045.1 Steroidobacteraceae bacterium | reverse complement strand
GCGCGGCCAGCGCAGCACGCTCTCCAGCACGGGTCGATAGAGGCGCACCAGCCATCGGTTGAGGGGATTGCTCGCTTCTCCCGGTATGCGGCCTCGTATCAGCAATCCCATCAGCACCGGAATCACGGTGACCGCGAGTCCCGCCGCCGCTGCCATGGCGTAGGTCTTGGTGTAGGCCAGCGGCGCGAACAGCCGCCCTTCCTGTGCTTCGAGCGTGAAGATGGGAACGAACGAGAACGTGATGATGAGCAGACTGAAGAACAGTGCCGGACCCACCTGCGCGCTGGCTTCGCCAATAATCTTCCAGCGTTCGGTCGAACCGATCACCTCCCCCGGGTGCGCGTCCTGCCAGTGCTCCAGATGCTTGTGGGCATTCTCGATCATCACGATGGCCGCATCGACCATGGCGCCGATGGCAATTGCGATACCGCCCAGCGACATGATGTTGGCGTTGATGCCCTGATTCTGCATGACGATGAACGCCACCAGCACGCCCAGCGGCAGCGACACGATGGCCACCAGCGCCGAGCGAAGATGGAACAGGAATGCGGCGCACACCAGCGCCACCACGATGAACTCCTCGATCAGCTTGCCGGTGAGGTTCTTGACTGCACGGTTGATGAGACCGGACCGGTCGTAGGTCTCGACGATCTCCACGCCCTGCGGCAGGCTGGCCTTGAGTGTGGCGAGCTTGGCCTTCACGGCTGCAATGGTTTCAAGTGCGTTCTTGCCAGAGCGCATCACGATGATGCCGCCGGTGACCTCGCCCTGCCCGTTGAGCTCGGCTATACCGCGCCGCGCCTCGGGACCGATCTGGATGCGGGCTATATCCGACAGGCGCACGGGCACGCCGTCCTTGCCCGTGCGAAGGACTATCTTCTGAAAGTCCCCAATGCCCCTCAGATAGCCCGTGGTGCGAACGGCATACTCGGCCTCGGCCAGCTCCAGCACCGAACCACCCGCCTCCTGATTGGACCCTTGAATGGCTGCAACCACTTCGCGATGGCTGATGCCATAAGCGCGCATGCGATCCGGATCGAGCACGACCTGGTACTCGCGCACCGCCCCACCGAGCGTGGCAACCTCGGCCACGTTTGGCACGGCCTTCAACTCGTACTTCAGGAACCAATCCTGCAGCGCCCGCAGTTGCGAGATGTCGTGCTGACCGGTGCGGTCCACCAGCGCGTATTGATAGATCCAGCCGACCCCCGTGGCATCCGGTCCCAGCGCCGGCGTCACGCCCGCCGGCTGCTTACCCTGCACCTGGTTCAGGTATTCGAGCACTCGCGAGCGAGCCCAGTAGGGATCGGTGCCGTCCTCGAACAGCACGTAGACGTAGGAATCCCCGAAGAACGAATACGCGCGAACGGTCTTGGCACCGGGCACCGACAACATCGTCGTGGTCAGCGGATAGGTGATCTGGTTCTCGACGATCTGCGGCGCCTGCCCGGGGAACGGCGTGCGGATGATCACCTGCACATCCGAGAGGTCTGGTAGCGCATCCACCGCCGTACGGGAGATCGACCACACACCCCAGGCCGTAACTATAAAGGACACGAGCAGCACCAGAAAGCGGTTGCCGATGGACCAGCTGATCAGGCGGACGATCATGGGCCGTGCTCCGCCATGCCGGCATGCGGATCCAGTTTCGCGATGCCGGCGATTTGGTAGCCGCCCCGGGACTCGACGAACGAGAAGCTGACACGGTCCCCGACCTGCAGGTCTTTCGGCAAGCCACTTGCCGGCGACCTGAACCCCATGGTCATGCCCGGCCATTCCAGGGACGGCACTGGTCCATGTGCGATGGTGATGACGCCGGCAGTGATCGACTTGATGGTGCCCTCGGCTAGATGAGCAGTGGGCACGGTGCTGGCAGTCGGCATTTGTTGCGCGGCCTGCGATGTTTCCAGTCGCGCCACCGTGGACTTGAGACTTGCCTCGGAGTCGATCAGGAACTGACCCGACAGCACGATGGCTTGGCCTTCCTTCAGACCTTCCATGATCACGGTGCGCCCATCCTGCGATGCGCCGAGCATGACGGAAACGACGCCGAAGGCGCCCTTCTCATCGGCGGTGATCACGACATTGCGTTCGCCGGTGGCGATCACCGCCTCATCGGGCACGACGAGTTGCGGCCGCTGCTCGGCCGCTACGATATCCGCCGAAACGAACATGCCGGGTGCCAGGCGCCGATCCGCGTTCTGCAACAGAATGCGCGCGGTGATGGTTCGCGAGTCGGCGTCCACCTGCGGCTGAATTGCGATCAACTTGCCCGGGAAATTCACCCCTGGCCATGCCACGGCCGCAGCCTCTACCTGTGAACCCACGACGGCCAAGGCGCGCTGCGCCTCGGGAATGCGTGCATTCATCCACACGGACTCCAGGCCGCTGATCCGGAACAGCGGCATGCCCGGTGTGAGCGCGGCCCCTTCCCGCGCACCCAGCTCGCTGATTACGCCATCGATGGGCGATATCAGCGCCGTCGGTCCCGAGATGGCGTGCTTGGATTCAATCTGCTGGATCGCAGCCTCTGGTACCCCGATTACACGTAAGCGCTCGCGCGCGGCGGCGCGCAGCGCACGACCTGCCTCAGACTGTGCGTCCAGGAGTGACAAATACTCCTGCTGCGCCTCGATCCAAGCCGGTGAAGTGATCTCCGCCAATACCTGACCGCGGCGCACCTGCTCGAACGGCGCGTGGACATGCAGACGCGTGACTACACCTTCGGTACGCGCTGCGACCACTTCCAGAAGCTGGTCATTGAAGGCCACCGCACCGACGGCCTTCAATTTCGGCTGGATGCTGACCTTCTCCACCTTGCCCATGCGGATGCCCAGGCTCTGCGTGACATTGGCGGCAACGCTTACGCCGCCATCTGTGCCGGCCTGATCCGCGTAGACGGGCACGAGCTGCATGTCCATGAACGGCGACTTGCCAGGCTTGTCGAAGCGCGCATTGGGCATCATGGGGTCGTGCCAGTAGAGCACCTTGCGCTCGCCAGTTTCGGCAACCGTGGCCACCGGCGATCCATTGTGGTGGCGTGCCATCCAGTAGCCGGCTGCGACGCCGGCCGCCAGCAGCGCGGCGCCGATCACGAAGCCGACTCGAGACGAGATCTTTGATGCGCTCACGGCATACCCCCGGAATGCAGCAGATGCAGAAACACCCAGGCGCGACTGATCTCCCCTTCCAGGGCGATGCGTTCGATCTGCAGATCGATCTCTTCAGCGGTCGCGCCGATCACCGCAGAAAGATCACCGCGGCCCGCGCCATAAGCCGCGGTCACGGCGCGATTGCGATCACTCGCCAATGGCAGCAGTGTTTCGATGTACTGCTGCAATCGAGTTCGACCCGAGCGCCACTGCGCGAGCAGGGACTCCACCTCGGCACGGTGCATGCGAATCTCCGCCTGCTTTTCGGCTTCCCGTGCTCTCAAGGTCGAGAGACCCGATGCTATGACCGGGTTCTGCCGGTACTTCGCGAACAGCGGCAAGCCCACGCGGAACTGCAACGACACCATGTTCGAGAAGCTCGACCCGCGATCCGCGTAGCTGAGCTCGGCAGACCAGTCCGGGCGCCGTTGGGCCCGCGCCGCCTGCACCTCGGCACGCGCCAGTTCGACTTCCGCCGCTGCAGGCGCCAGCGGTGCATGTGCCTCTACGGTCTGCGCCAACGTCAATGACTCCGGCTCCAGCTCGCGCGCCCAGGGCAACAGCCCGAAATCTCGCGCTGCAGCGTCGCCCACCCAACGCCCCAGTTCCGCACGTCGCATGGCCAGCTGCTGCTCCAGATCGAGAATTCGCGCGTCGAGGCGCGCGAGCGTGGTTTCACCCGCCAGCACATCGCCCACACTGCGGTTGCCACCTGCCAGCGATGCCCTCGCTGCTGCGGCGGGTGTGGCCAGATCCTGGCGACGGGCACGCAGCACCTCCAGCGATCTGGCGGCAACGGCGCTCTCGATCCAGGCTTCGGCAGTAGCCTTGGCAATCTCAAATCGACCGGCGGCCACCCTCGCCTCGGCGAGATTGATTTCACGCGAAGCGAGATTGCGCTGCGAACTGCGCTTGGCCGCGCTGGGCACGGACTGCATCACGCCAACCTTGCGCATGGTCATGAAGTCACGGGACAGCGAGAAGGCGTCTGCTGTGTTCACGGGCAGATTGTCGATGCCGACGATGGCCTCAGGGTCCGGCAACCTGCCCGCTGTGGGAGCCAATTGCCGGGCGCTATCCACCGAAGCCTGCGCAGCCAGCAACTGCGGCGCGTCAATCAGCGCGCGCCTCACGGCATCATCCAGCGTGAGAACGCCTTCAGCCGCGCTCGCGAGCGCGACGCTGCACAAGGTTGCGACCAATACCATCAGCGCCGGTGCGTGCCGGACAATTCCGGTCGGCCGAACGCAACGAATCAGGTTCATGAAGAACCCTCCGCACACGCATTACATCACGGCGAGCAAGCGCGAAGCGCTCGCGCGCTACAACAGGTGATGGATCAGATGATCGGCGGAGGTTTGAGCGGGGGATCTGCCAGCGGAAGGAAGATCACTGGCAAGGGCTCCACGGTGGGAACCGCGACGGGACTCGGCAGCAGGAAGCGCGCAACCATGAAAAGGCCAACGCTGGCAGCGCATGCAGTCTGGCAATCCATGGCGCCGGTCGATCCCTCCGGGCAGCAGGGACAGTGCTCCGAATGACCCTCGCCCGGCATGTTCATGTCATCGCAGGGCATCGACTGGGCCGTGGGGGCCTGAGCGGTGACTTCCGCCGCCCAAGCCGTTGCCACGGGCACGGACAGCAGCAGCTGCACGGCCACCAGGGCATAGACCAAGGGACGAAGAATGCGATGCTTCACAAGCTAGGAAGATAGTCCCATGGCAGTGAGACCGCCAGCTACGACCGAGGTTCTGTAGCAAGCGTCGCATTTCTCAGGTGATTAGCCTGCCGAGCTCTGAATTCAGCCAGCCTCCAGGCTCGGCGGTCACATCTGGGGGTACAAGCTGGGGTACGCACCCTCCTCTTCACCGGGTTTTCCAGTCCCTTCAGGTGCTTATGAGCAACTCTCGAGTCCTCTCCTGGGCACACCCTCTGTCAAGGGGGAGATTCGCGGAAGATCTGGGTGATTCTCGGCGTTCGATGGCCGATGCTCTTTCAGAAGCGAAGTCGCTTTTTCGATATCACACAATTTTCCCGGGCGTGTGATAACAGCGCACGCAGCTCGGACCCGATCTAGTCGGGCATCAAACTCATGTTGACCCGAAGCCCGAACCCACCCTGCTCACCAGCCAGTCAGGGGCCCGCTGTTGGAGGCTGCGAACCACCCTTCTCGATGTCAGCATTGTTGAGGTTGCATTGCTGCAGCACGCGCAGGAAGCGCAGCGTACCCTCGGTGCCGACGAGGAAGGGATTGGGCCGCGTCGGCCGTTCTACCATGTGGGCCAGCTTGCCGGCCACGTCGTCGAAGGAAGGATGGTTGCCGATGAATCCCTCGACCTTGTTGTCCGCAACGATGCGCTGGAAGCGCCCGGTCCATTGGTCGTAGAGCATGTGCATGGCGGGGGTGATGTTGCGGTTGGTAATGCCCCCGAAATAGGCAATCGTGACCGCGCGCCCCTTGTCCAGAACCGGTAGCAGCAGGGAAATGGATCCTGGCGTGTGGCCTCCAGTCACGAACGCTCGAAGGGTCTGTCCTCCCAGCTTGATGCTGTCGCCGTCGCGCAGGTCGGTATCCAGCCGGGGCAGTGGACGCTTGTCGCCCCCGTTTGATTGCGCCGCCATGTCGTAGTCGGAGCGCGGCATGTAGACCTTGGCGCCATAGAGTTCCTGCAGGTACTTCGCGCCGCCGTAGTGATCGCCATGCCCATGCGACACGAGGATGATCTTGATCCGCGCCGGGTCGACCCCCAGTTTCTGCAGTCCGCCGATGATGAACCGGTCGACCTCGGCCTGGTCGTTCAGTGTGTCGATCAGCACGATGCCTTCAGGCGTATCCAGCGCCCAGGAGGCAACGATACCGTTGCCGAGGAAATAGAGGTTGTCAAAGGCGCGCGAAGCAGGCGGATCCTTGATCACCTTCTGCGCCGCCTGCCCCTCCTCGGGATAACAGGTGATCAGCGCCGTGTGCTTCCAGGTGTTTTCCTCCGCCGCGATTCGCCGCGCTTCCGCGAGGTGCGGCTGGGAAATCCCGGCCGACGCCGGTGTCGCCTGCCCCAGGCTTGCGGCTGGGAATGCACCCGCGCAGGCGACCACCAGCGCAGCGGCGAACGTTTCGGAGATCGTGTGCCTCACAGCGTGAAACGCACGCCCAATCGATACATCCGCCCGATCGTGTCGTACAACGAGGAACCCCCGAAGGGCGGCGCCCGATGGTTGAACAGGTTGTCCACCTTGAAGTACGACTCCACTCCACCGCCGATCTTGTAGTTTCCGCCCAGGTCGAAGTAGAGCGCGCCTGGCACGTGGTTGAAGTTGTAGGTTGGGTTCTGCACCGTGGTCGCGGGGCAACCCGACGTGCAGACAATCGCCTCGGGATCGATGTAACCCGCGCTGATCAGGCGCTCCGTCAGGGTGAGCGAAGCCGGCCCCTTGGCCCATGACTGGCTGAACAGCGCCTTCCAGCGCGGAATGCCTGCTCCACCCTCGGTGTTGTTTCCGGCCAGCTGTGCGATCTGCTGTCCAGCGATACCGGTATTGCTGATCATGTCGAGCGAACGCGTGGCCAGCGCACGAAGGCTCAGCTTGCCCCTGGCGCCCAGGTCGATCTGGTAGCCAAGTTCGATGTCGAAGCCCTTCGCGTCGAGCGACGCCAGATTGAAGGGTTGCTGGATCACGTACGGGAAGTCGGCCGTGCCCAGCACGCCGGTCAGCTTCACGTTGGAGCAATAGGCCGTGTTGCCGTTGTAGCAGAGGTCCACGATCTGCTGGATGGTCAGCGTTGAGATGGCCTGGTTCAACTTGATGTCGTAGTAGTCGAACGACACGCTCAGGCCCGGCACGAATGACGGCTGGTAGGCCGCGCCGATCTCCCAGGTCTTGCCCACCTCCGGACGCAGGTTCGTGTTGCCGATACCGGTAGCCACCACCTGCACGTTGTTGCCGGTGGCGCGATTCGTGACGTTCTGCGTGGCCGAGGTGACCGGGGTGAACAGGTCGTTGAGGTTCGGTGCGCGAATGTCGCGCGAGACGACCCCGCGCAGGCGCAGGCCCTCCAGCGGCGTCTCCCAGGTGGCGCCCACCTTCCAGGTCTTGGCATTGCCCGCGGTGCTGTAATCGGCGAGGCGTCCGCCAAGATTCAGGTCGACATTGCCAGCCTGCTCGCTGCGCGCGAGCGGGAGGGCAAATTCCAGGAAGGCCTCGCGGACATGAAAGGCGCCGTGGCCATTCTTGAAATTGCCGGCGAACCAGTTGGTGCCGGCGCTGTTTAGCAACCCGTCGACCGGATAGTCGGCGCTGTTGGGCGTTGCGGCGGTGATTCCGTTCCCGTACGGATCGGCCAAGGTATTGTAGGATTCGCCGCGGTACTCCAGGCCGAAGGCCATCGAGGCTTCGCCGGCCCAGGTGCTGAAGGGATTCAGGTTGAACGACGCTGCGGCCACGTCCTGCTGGAAGTCATTGATCTGGTAGGGGCCATTGGCGGGCGCGATCCAGCGGAATTGGGCCATGGTCACCGGCGATCCGCTGAAGATGTTGATGGGAATGCAGCCCTGCGCCTGGGCTACGGTCGAGCGGCACACGATGTTGCCGCTGGTGTCACGGATGACGTCGATGGCGGCGTTGTAGCGGCCATTGAGCGTCATGTTCGACAGGCGCACGTCGGCGTCGTTCGTGCCCTTCTGGTAGTACGCGTCGAAGGTCACCGGCGTATCACCCAGGTTGAACTTGCCCTTCGTGCCCACCACCCAGCGCAGCTGCTGGCGGTCTGTCTCGATCAACTCCCGTGCCGGGAAGTTCGCATTCACCGTGCCCACCGTGAAGGTCGTGACATTGGCGTTGGTGCAGGCCTGGGGAATCGTGGTGCTCGAGCCCGGCAGCGTGACGCTGGAAAGGTACGCGTTGGTGCAACGAATGGTGAGGTTCGCGGCCTTGCGCGGGAAAGCGATCGGGGTGTTCGACGTCTGGACCTGCGCAGCCGTCAGCGTCCCGTAGAGCTCCACGTCCGGTGTGATATCGAACCCCACCCGGCCGTAGCCGACCTTCCGTTCCAGTGGATTGTCGATGGTATTGGTCGTGAGGAAGGCATCCTGCTGGCCGCCCAGGCAGGTGGTGGCGATGCAGGGGCTGCCGAATGCAAAGTTGTACGCTTGCCCGATTTCATTGAATGCCAGTCCGCGAAGCGTCGCGGGACCCGCGGTGATCAGTCCGAAGCGCGCCAAGGTGATGTTCTGGGCGTCGCGTGGGAACGCGAAGAACTGCGGCGACCCCGCGGGTGTGCTGGTCAGGCCGTAGGACGTGATCCCGGAGCGGAAGGAGATCGGGCGCCCGTTGGGCTGTTCGCCACCGATGTTGCCACCCGGAACGCCATCGTTCTTGAAGTACTCGCCAGTTGCCTGCACGTGCAGGCGATCATCCATGAGACTCGTGCCGCCGGCCACCTGCGCCAGTACGCTCTTGTCATCTCCGAACTTCGACTGCCCGCCCTGCAGCGTGGCCTTGATGCCTTTGAACCGGGTGTCAGTGACGAAGTTCACTACGCCCGCCACCGCGTCGGAGCCCCAGGAGGCCGACGCACCGCCCGTGACCACATCGACGCGCTTGATCAGCAGCTGGGGGAACTGGCTGACATCGGTGATGCCGGTGATGTGGCCGGCTACCACCCGTTGGCCGTCCAGCAGCACCAGAGTCCGGTTCGATCCCAGGCCGCGCAGGTTCAGCGAGGAAAGGCCATTGTTGCCGAAGCTGGTGCCGCCGTTGCGCGCCGTGTTGGCCGTACCGGCGCTGCCCTGCAGGGCCGGGAGCTGGGCAATCGAATCGAAAATGTTGGGCTGGGCGGTCTGCTCGAGCTGCTCCGCTGAGACGACCGTCGTGGGAGTAGGCGCATTGAAGCCGTTGGCGATGATTCGGCTGCCGGTGACCACCACGGTCTCCAGCTCGGCGTCATCCCCCGCTTTCGCGTCCGCTACCGCCTGCGCGACCGCCATTGAAACCGGCGAGAGCGCAAGTGCGGCGCTGGAGATGGCAAACAGTATCCCCTTGCGGAATGGAATGGCAGTCGCGAGCATGGATCCCCCGAGCATGTGCAGTTTCTTGATGCCGTGACGGTAGTGCCATCCGACATCAAGAGACCAATTCCAAGGCACTATGGATGGATGCCGGAATTGGATCGATCACGGCGGCCGTGCCCATACCCTGACGTCAGCGCATTCTCATTCGCGACAAGGGGGTCTTCAATGGTCGATCGACGCAGTTTCATCGCCGCCGGCCTCGCTGGCTCGGCAGCAGGCGCCGGAATTTCGGCCCTTGGCGCAGACTCAGGCCCCTTCGTGCGGAAGCGCCCGCCCTCCCGGCTGAAGCTGGGTTGCCAGAGCGGACCAACATCGGAAGCCCATTTCGCATTCATGGCCCGTTACGGGGTGAAGCACATCAGCGCCTCCGCGCTGATGGCCGACCCGAAGCGGCTGTACCCCACGGTCGACGAACTCAAGCGGCTTCAGGAGATGGGACAGCGCCACGGCATCAGCGTGGACATGGTGGACAGCGTGCTGCTGCGCTCCACGCACATCGACGCCGAGGGCAACCCGGCCATCATGCTGGCGGACAGCCCCCAGCGCGACCGTGACATCGAGGCGTTCCAGACACTGATCCGCAATTGCGCCCAGGCCGGCATTCCGGCGGTCAAATACAACATGAGCCTGCTGGGGGTACTGCGCAACTACACCAATGGCGGCCGCGGGGATGCGGTGTACCGCGGGTGGGACCGCGCCAGCGCCCAGGCCAGTCCGCCGCTGACCCGCGCGGGCCTGGTCGATGCCGACCGCTACTGGGAACGTATCGACTATTTCCTGGAGCGGGTGGTACCGGTGGCGGCGGAGCACAAGGTGCGCATCGCCTGCCATCCGCATGATCCGGGCGTGCCACCGCCTGGATACCAGGGAATAGACACGGTACTGGGAACTATCGATGGCATGAAGAAGTTCATCAGCCTGCGTGAAAGCCCCTGGCATGGCCTGAACTTCTGCCAAGGCACAGTCTCAGAGAACCTGGTTTCGCCTGGCAAGGAGATCTTTGACGTGATCCGCTATTTCGGGTCGCGCAAGAAGATCTTCAACGTGCACTTCCGCAACATTCGCGGCGGACGCAACCACTTCGTCGAAACCTTCCATGACGACGGCGACGTGGACATGCTGCAGGCCGCGCTCACGTACCGCGAGGTGGGCTACGACGGCATGATCATGCCCGACCACGTGCCACTGGTACCCCCGCCCCCGGGCGAGAAATCAGACGAATACGCCTACAACCTCGGCGGCAGCAATCGCGCCGACGATGGCCACGAGGCCTCGTTCGCCTTCGCCTACGGCTACATCCGCGGGCTGCTGCAGGCAGTGGAGCGTTTCGGCTAGGAGTGCTGCAGGCACGGGCGCTTCGGATCGAAGCGCCAGCCGGGTACGAGGTACTGCATCGCGATCGCGTCGTCGCGCGCTTCGAGTCCATGTTCTGCGTACAGCGCGTGCGCGGCCTGCAGCGCCTCTTCGTCCAGTTCGACGCCGAGGCCGGGTCTCGTCGGCAGCGCCACTTCCCCGTCGACAATTCGCAGCGGCTCACGCGTGAGTCGCTGGCCGTCCTGCCAGATCCAGTGCGTGTCCACGGCGGTGATGCGCCCCGGTGCGGCAGCCGCCACCTGTATGAACATCGCCAGCGAGATGTCGAAGTGGTTGTTTGAATGCGATCCCCACGTCAGTCCCAGGTCGTTGCAGGACTGTGCCACGCGCACGGAACCCGACAGCGTCCAGAAGTGGGGATCAGCCAGCGGAATGTCGACGGCGCCCAGCCGCACGGCATGCGCAAACTGCCGCCAATCGGTTGCCACCATGTTGGTGGCCGTTGGCAGACCCGTGGCGCGACGGAATTCCGCGAGCACCTCACGGCCCGAGAATCCCTGTTCAGCGCCGCAGGGATCCTCGGCATAGGCGAGCACGTCGCGCAGTCGGCCGGAGCCAAGGCGAATGGATTCGGCGAGGCTCCAGGCCCCATTCGGATCGAGCGTGATGCGGGCATCCGGAAAGCGCCGCGCGAGCGCCTCGACGGCCTCGCACTCGGCGTCCGGCGCCATCACCCCGCCCTTGAGCTTGAAATCGCGGAAGCCGTAGCGCGCGCGCGCGGCCTCGGCCAGCCGGACGATGGCCGCGGGATCCAGCGCAGGAAGGTCCCGCAGGCGCAGCCAGTCGTCTCCCGCAGTCGGCGGTCCGCGATACGGAAGATCCGTGCGCGTGCGATCCCCGATGTAGAACAGATAGCCCAGCAAAGGCACGCGTTCTCGCTGGCGGCCATTGCCCAGCAGGTCTGCAACCGGCAGTTCCAGGTGCTTCCCGAGCAGGTCCAGCATTGCAGCCTCTACCGCGGCCACCGCGTGAATGGTGACGCGCTGGTCGAACGTCTGCTGGCCCCGCCCTCCCGCGTCGCGGTCGGCGAAGCGCTGCTGGATTTGTGCCATCACGGTGGCGTGCTGTCCCACCAGGCTGCCCAGGACCAGAACTGCCGCATCCTGGAGCGTCTTGCGGATGGGTTCGCCCCCGGGCACCTCGCCGATACCCACCACGCCATCTGCATCGCGCAATACGACCACGTTGCGGGTGAAGTACGGCGCGTGGGCGCCACTGAGATTCAGCAGCATGCTGTCCTGGCCCGCCACGGGCACAACCCGCATATCGACGATGGCCGGCAGTCGCGTCGGGGATTTCACGTTCACTCTTCCTGCTGGAGGTTCTGGAGCAACCGGGCGAGCGCGGGGTTGTCATTGGAGCGCCGATGGCACAGTACAAGCTCCACCGGAGGCATGTCTCCTTCCTGAAGCGCGTCGAACCTGACGCCGTCCATGTGCATGCACTGCGCACCGGCCGGCACGAGGCCGAACCCCATGCCCGCCCCGACCAGCGCGAGGATCGAATGGATCTGGCTGACGAACTGCACGTAGCGCGGCGCGATTCCGAGTGCGTAGAAGCGCTCGGTGAGCAGGTCGTGGAAGTACGCCGCGCCCACAGGCGCGTACATGATGAACGGCACGCCGTCGAGATCCTGCAATCGCGTCACGCGCCGCGCGGCCATCGGACCGCTGGCGGGGGAAGCCACCACCAGGGGTTCCTGCAGTGCCGGGATCACCGCGAATTCCGAGAGACTCACGGGCGGGCGCAGCAATCCGAGGTCGATCGCACCGCTGCGAAGCCCGTCGAGCTGGTCCGGCGTCACCATTTCGGTGAGCTGCAGGTCGATGCCGGGTAGTTCGGTGCGTATGCGCTCCAGCAGCCTGGGAAGGTAGCTGTAGCCGGAGGCCGCCGTGAACCCCAGCGAGAGGCTGCCCAATTCGCCGCGGGCCACGCGCTGGGCCAGCGCAGTCGACTGTTCGGCCATCTTGACGATACGCCGGGCATCGACGAGGAAGGATCGACCAGCGGCTGTCAGGCGCACGTTGCGGCTCGTGCGTTCCAGCAGCGTAACCCCCACCAGGTGCTCGAGGATCTGGACCTGACGGCTCAGCGGAGGCTGTGTCATGTTGAGGCGCGCGGCGGCCCTGCCGAAATGCAGTTCCTCGGCAACGGCCACGAAACAGCGCAGCTGGATGAGTTCGAACATGGCCACAGCGTAGGAGAGCGCGGACCGGGTGGAAAGCCCCCCAGGCTGCAATGCCCAATTCGCATCGATCGATGCTTGGAAGGCAATGAAAGGGCCGTGAAACCGGGCGTATATAGTCCGTCACACCATGCCCCCGCCAACCTCCACGCCCGGCCGCTTCCGCTTCGTCATCGTCGCGCTGCTGTTCCTCGTCACCTCGATCAATTATGCCGACCGGTCCATCCTGGCCATCACCGCCCCCGTGCTGGCCAAGGACCTGGGCATCGACGCGCTGGCACTCGGTTGGGTGTTCTCGGCGTTTGGCTGGGCTTATGTCATCGCCCAGGTGCCCGGTGGCTGGCTGCTGGACCGGTTCGGCTCCCGCCGCGTGTATTTCTGCAGCATCCTGCTGTGGTCCGCGGTCACGGCGGCTCAGTCGCTGCTGTCGTTCGGCAGCGGCTACTCGGTGTTGGTGGCGCTGTTCATCCTGCGGCTGATGATCGGCTTCGCCGAAGCGCCGGCCTTCCCTGGCAACGCCCGCGTGGTGGCCGCATGGTTCCCGGCGCGCGAGCGCGGCACGGCCTCGGCCATCTTCAATTCCGCGCAGTACTTCGCCACGGTGCTGTTCGCGCCGCTGATGGGCTGGATCACCCATGCGATGGGCTGGCCGTGGACCTATGGCGTCATGGGCGCGCTGGGAATCCTGGTGGCGTTCGTGTGGTTGAAGGTGATGCAGGATCCGGCGCGCCATCCGCGCGTGGGCCCGGCAGAACTGAAGCTGATTGTGGATGGCGGCGGCATGGCCGATCTCGACGGCGCGCCGCGGGCAGCGCGCCAGCGCTTCACGCTGCAGCAGATCAAGGTGCTGTTCACCGACCGCTCGATGATCGGCCTGTACATCGGCCAGTTCGCCATCAACACCCTCACCTATTTCTTCATCACGTGGTTCCCGGTGTACCTGGTGCAGCAGCGCGGCCTCACCCTGGTGCAGGCCGGCTTCGCGGCCTCGCTGCCCGCCATCTGCGGTTTCGCCGGCGGCGTGCTCGGTGGCGTGTGGTCCGACCAGCTGCTGCGCAGTGGCAGCTCGCTCACGCGCGCGCGCAAGGTCCCCGTGATCACCGGCATGCTGGTGTCGCTCGCCATCCTCGGCTGCAATTACGTCGACTCGCCCGCGATGGTGCTGGTGTTCATGAGCATCGCGTTCTTCGGCAAGGGCATCGGCGCGCTGGGCTGGGCGGTGATGGCCGACGTGGCGCCCCGGCAGCTCGCGGGCCTGAGTGGCGGCATCTTCAACACGTTCGGCAACCTGTCTTCGATCGTCACGCCGATCGTCATCGGCGCGATCGTGCAGTTCACCGGATCGTTCGACATGGCCCTGGTTTTCGTGGCGGCCAACGCGCTACTGGCCGTGTTCAGCTTCCTGTTCGTCATTGGCCAGATCCGGCGCATCGAGATCGCTCCGGTGGCAACACCTTCTTTCACCAACACTTCAACTCCAGGATCCCCGTCATGATGCAACCCCGCGAACTGGCCAAGCGACTGGGCAGCGGCCTTCTGTCGTTTCCAGCCACGCATTTCGACGCGAACATGGCCTTCGCCGAGACGGAATTCCGCCAGCATTGCGGCTGGATGCTGCAGCGGAACGTGGCCGGCCTGTTCGCCGCTGGCGGTACGGGTGAATTCTTTTCGCTGACGCCCGCCGAAGTGGCGCGCGTCACCGCCGCAGCCGCTGCGGAAACTGCCGGCCGCGTGCCGGTGATCACCGGCTGCGGCTACGGCACCGCCATCGCCACCGAGATGGCGCGCGAGGCCTCGCGCAGCGGCGCCGATGGCATCCTGCTGCTGCCGCCCTATCTCATCACGCCCAGCCAGGCGGGCGTCGTGGCGCATGTCGATGCCGTGTGCCGCGCCACCCCGCTGGGCGTGATCGTCTACAACCGCGACAACGCCATCGTCAACGAACATTCGCTGGCGCAGCTGTGCGACCGCAACCCGAACCTCGTCGGCTACAAGGATGGCGTGGGCGACATCGAGCTGATGATGCGCATCCGTGCCAAACTGGGTGACCGACTGATGTACATCGGCGGGCTGCCCACGGCCGAGACCTTCGCTCCCGCATACCTGGAGATGGGCGTCACCACCTACTCCTCGGCCATCTTCAACTTCATGCCGGAATGGGCGCTGGAATTCTACGGCGCCGTCCGGCGTCGTGATCGCGCGGCGGTGGACGCAGGTCTCAAGGATTTCGTGCTGCCGTACATCGAGCTGCGCAATCGCGGCAAGGGCTACGCAGTGTCGATCATCAAGGCGGGACTGAACGTGATCGGCCGGCCGGCCGGCCCGGTGCGGCCGCCCCTCACCGACCTGCTGCCGCAGGAACTCGACGATCTGCGCAAGCTGATCGACTCGGTGCAGCGCCGGGCGCGCGCGGCTTGAGCCCCGGCGTCGATGCGGCCTGCCGCGCCGCCGAGGCGGCATTCGACGCTTTCCGTGAAACGCCACCTCAATCTCGCGCCTCGCTACTCGAGGCCATCGCGTTGCGCCTGGAGCATCATTCCGCGGACATCGTCGCCTCAGCGCATGCCGAGACGGCTCTGCCAGTCGCGCGACTGCAGGGCGAGTTGGGTCGAACCACCGGGCAGCTACGGTTCTTCGCAGTTATCCTGCGGGAGGGTAGCTTTGCAGGCGTGCAGTTCGACAGCCCGTTGCCCGAACGACTACCCGCGCCGCGGCCCGACCTGCGGCAGAGGCGCATTGGCGTGGGCCCTGTGGCGGTGTTCGGCGCATCGAACTTCCCGCTCGCGTTCTCCGTCGCCGGCGGCGATACCGCTTCGGCGCTGGCGGCCGGCTGCCCGGTAGTGTGCAAGGCGCACTCGGGTCATCCTGAGACCTCGCGGCTCGTGGCCATCGCCATTGGCGAAGCGCTGCAGGCGCAGGGATTCCCTGCCGGAATATTCTCGCTGGTCACCGGCAGCGTGGGTGCCGACCTGGTGGCGCATCCTGCCATCCGCGCCGTGGGATTCACCGGCTCGCGCCATGGCGGCACCGCCCTGCTGGGCATAGCACAGTCCCGCAGCGTGCCCATTCCCATGTATGCGGAGATGAGCAGCATCAATCCCGTGCTGCTGTTTCCGGGCGCGCTGAAATCAAGCGGCGCGCGCATCGCCGCGGACTTCGTGGCCTCGCTGACGCTCGGCGTCGGCCAGTTCTGCACGAATCCGGGGCTGGTGCTGCTGCCCCGGGGAACGGACGGCGATGCGTTCCGCGACGCGGCCGTGGCGGCGTTGTCGCGGCTGCCCGCGGCCACGATGCTCACCGATGGCATCTGCGAGGCTTACGGCGCCGGCGTTGCCGCCTGGGAAAAGACCCCCGGTGTCCGCGCGCTCGGTCGCGGCGCCGGCGCGGCGGGCATCCGCCAGGGCCTGCCCGCCCTGTTCGAAGTATCGATGGCGGATTTCCTGGCACAGCCCACGCTGCAGCAGGAAGTGTTCGGACCCGCGGGCCTGCTGGTGCGCTGCGAGGGCAGCGCTGGATTCCGGCAGGTGCTGCAGACGCTCGAAGGCCAGCTCACGGTGGCGCTGCACATGGATGCCACGGATCACTCCGCCGCGCGCGAGCTGCTGCCGCTGCTCGAACGACTGGCCGGCCGCATCCTGGTGAATGGTTTCGGCACCGGCGTTGAAGTGGCCCATGCCATGGTGCACGGCGGCCCCTGGCCTGCCACCAGCGACAGCCGCACCACCTCCGTGGGCGCGCTGGCCCTCGAGCGCTTCCTGCGCCCGGTGTGCTACCAGAATTTCCCTGCGGAACTGCTGCCCGAGGCGCTGCGGGACGGCAACCCCTGGAACCTGCCGCGCCGCCGGGACGGCCGCGCGGCACAGTAGGCCGCGCCCCGTCCGGCACCTGGCGCGGCCACGCGCCTTGCATCTATTCCTTGCCGCCCAGTCGTGCCAGGTGCACGCGCGAGCAGGTTTCCATCACCTGCATGTATTTCTGGTAACGGTCGCGACCCAGGATATAGGGGTTCGCCTGGCCGGGAATCCGCGCGCGCAGCAGCTCGTTGTTCTCGATGCCGCGATCATGCAGCGGATGGTTGGCGACGAGAACGTCCACACCAGCCTTGCTCGTGATCTCCCGCCAGCGCACGTAGGACTTGATGCCGGCCTGCAGGCCCGGGATGTCGCGTCCGCCGCCGGTGCCGCCATGCAGGCCCACGAGGTGCGGCTGGCCCTTGTCCGTCACCGGGAAGATGGTGGAAAGCGTGCCTGGCGTGTGCCCCGGGGTGATGTAGAAGCGCAGCGTGGTGTCGCCCACCACCAGCGCCTGCCCATCCTCGATGACCATGTCGCGCTTCGGGGGTTCGAGCCCCGCGAACGGACCATTGCCCTTTTCGCTGGCCATCATGTCCCAGTCGATCGCCGATGACAGCACGCGCGCGCCGTAGGTCTGCTGCAGGTAGCGCGCGCCGCCGTAGTGGTCGCCGTGGCCGTGCGTCACCACGATGTACTTGATGTTCTTCGGGTCGAGTCCGACGCGGCGCAGATTCGGCACGATGATCTTCTCGGCCTCTTCGGGACTGTTGAGCGTGTCAAAGAGCACGATGCCCGCGGAGGTCACCAGCGCATGCGACGACACGGCGTTCTGGCCCACCGAGTACAGCTGGTCGAACAGCTTCGTGGGTTCCACCAGCCCGTCGAACTGGATGCCCCGCACCCGCACCGGATAACGCGGGCTGATGATGCAGCGATGGATGAAGTCCGGGAATAGCTCGTCGCCGGCGATTCGCCGCGCCTTGGCCAGGTACTTGTTGACGGCGGCCTGATTCTGATTCGGGAACTCCGTCGGGGTGGGATAAGCACTGACCGGCTGGCGGCGCGTGGCTTCCTGTGCGCTGGCCATCAGGGCCAGGGCGCCGATCCCGGCCACGGTGATGAGTTTCGCCCCAATGCGCGTGTGCTTCGATGCCATGCCGCCCCAGCCTGAGTATGTTTGATGACCGGGGGGAACATCGCCCAGCCGGCGGCCGAAGACAATGTCCGCCCGATGCCGGCGCTGAATCGAACGATGCGGCGAATGCATAGAACGCGCGGCCCGTTAGCGCCGTAACATCAGGCCCATGTCGAACCCCGCCCATCGCTGCCTGCGCATCCACCCCACGGACAACGTCGCCATCGTAGTGAACCCCGGTGGTCTGCCCGCGGGCACGAAGCTGGAAGACGGCCTAACGCTCACTGAGGACATCCCCCAGGGTCACAAGGTTGCGCTCGCGCCGCTGGCAGCCGGCGACGCCGTGCGTCGTTACGGGGTTGTGATCGGCAACGCCGTCGACGCCCTGCCAGCCGGCAGCTGGGTGAACGAGCAGCGATTGACGCTGCCCGCCGCGGCGTCGCTGAAACAGTGCGCGCGCGGTCCCGCTTCGGCAGTGGATCCGACGCCGATCCACGGGCATACCTTCCAGGGCTACCGCAACCCCGACGGATCCGTGGGCACGCGCAACATTCTGGCCATCTCGACCACGGTGCAGTGCGTTGCAGGCGTGGTGGACCATGCCGTGCAGCGGATCCGCCGCGAACTGCTGCCGCGATTCCCCAACGTGGACGACGTGGTCGCGCTGGAGCATTCCTATGGCTGCGGCATCGCCATCGACGTACCGGACGCCGCAATTCCCATCCGCACGCTGCGCAACCTCGCCCGCAACCCCAACTTCGGCGGCGAGGTCATGGTGGTGAGCCTGGGCTGCGAGAAGCTGCAGCCGACACGCCTGCTGGGGCCCGGGAAGATTCCCATCCGCGCCGTGAGCACGCACCGCCCCCCGCCCGATGCCGATGGCGTTGACGTGGTGTGCCTGCAGGATGAATCCCATGTCGGCTTCGAGTCGATGATCGATTCGATCATGGTCACGGCGCAGGCACACCTGTCGCGACTGAACCAGCGCCACCGCGAAACCTGCCCCGCGTCCGCCCTGGTCGTGGGCGTGCAGTGCGGCGGCAGCGACGCGTTCTCGGGAATCACCGCGAATCCGGCCGTGGGCGTCATGAGCGACCTGCTGGTTGCCGCCGGCGCCACCGTGTTGTTCTCCGAGACCACCGAGGTGCGCGATGCCGTCGCGCAGCTAGTCACGCGTGCGGCGACGACGCAGGTGGCCGACGACATCGTGAACCAGCTGGCGTGGTACGACGCCTACCTGGCGCGGGGTGGCGCGGACCGCAGCGCCAACACCACGCCTGGCAACAAACGCGGAGGCCTGGCGAACATCGTCGAGAAGGCGATGGGTTCGGTGGCGAAGTCCGGTTCAGCGCCAATACTCGGCGTGCTGGCGCCGGGCGAGAGCCTGCGCGACAAGGGAATCGAGCGTGGCCTGGTATTCGCCGCCACACCGGCCAGTGATTTCATCTGCGGCACGCTGCAACTGGCGGCGGGCATGAACCTGCACGTATTCACGACGGGACGCGGCACGCCCTATGGCCTTGCGCAGTGCCCGGTAGTGAAGGTGGCCACCCGCACCGATCTCGCCCGGCGCTGGCACGACCTGATGGACTGGAATGCCGGGCGCATTCTGGACGAGGGCCTGACGCTGCAGCAGGCCGGGGAAGAACTGTTCCGCCTGCTGCTAGATGTGGCCAGCGGCAAGCGCACCTGGGCAGAGCACTGGAAGTTGAGCAACGAGCTGGTGCTGTTCGATCCCGCGCCCGTGACCTGAGCGCGGGAAGGCGGCATGGACAATGCGCCAGCGGAGGGGACAAACGCCCCTCCGCCACTCGCCGATCCCTCTTCTAGAACTTCGCCTTGGCGCCGAGGAAGTAGTTGCGCCCGATGACGTCGTACAACGTCGGCGTCGTCTGCCCCGCCACGCCACCCACCACGGGCGGAGACTTCTCCAGCAGGTTGTTGATGCCCGCGCTCAGCTCGAACCGCTCGCTGAGCTTGAGACGCGCGGAGAGGTCGAGGATGTCGTAGGCATCCACGCCCGGCGGAGGCGTTGCCGAGGTGACGGACGCGATGTCGCGCATGCTGTGGATGTGCCGCCACCGCAGCGAGGCCGAGGCATCCCCGTACGCGAGGCCGAGCGTCGTGGCCGAGCGCCAGCCTGGCAGCGGAGGCGTGGTCGCGCGGCCGCTGCTGATGGTCGCACGGTACTCCTGCCAGGGCGAGCCCTTCAGCGCCTGGATCCTGAACTCGTCCAGGTAGTTCACCACGGTGTTGAACGACAGCCGCAGGTCGTGCGGGAGGTTGAACTCCGAATCGAACTGCACGTCGATGCCGCTGGTGCGTGTGCCCGCCAGGTTCAGGTACGGGGCGCCGATGTCGAACAGGATGCCGCTGCCGGCCGAGCGCACGATCGTCGAGCAGTACGAGTTGGCCGGATCGTAAGTCGGATTCGAACCATCCAGGTTGAAGCACTTCTGCAGCGCCAGCGAACCCGTCACCGTGCCGATCTGGTCCTTGATCTCGATGTTGTAGTAGTCCACCGAGATGCTGCCCTTCCGGAACCATTCACCGAGGGGCCCGATGCTGTATACCGCACCCAGGGTGTAGGTATCCGCGGCTTCCGGATCCAGTTTCGGGTTGCCGGTGATCCTCGAGCCCACGACGGCGCTGACGTAGGTATAGCCGGGGTACAGATTGGCTGCCTCTGTCGCCGTGAGGCCGGCAGACTGGAACTGCGCGAGGCACAGGTTCCTCACGCCGGTGGCGTTGGCGCCGGTGCGCAGCGACGAACGACTGTCACAGGGATCGCCGGCGGTCGGGGGATTGCCCACCGACACGACGGTACCCGACTGGCTGAAGAGTTCCGCCACGTTCGGCGCACGGAGCGCATGTTCGAATCCGCCGCGCAGCAACAGCGACTCGACGGGGCGCCAGTCCAGCTCGGCCTTGTAGGTGAAGGCACTGCCTGCGAGGTTGTAGTCCGAGATGCGGGCGCCGAGCGTCAGGTTCAGGGACTTCGCGAAGGCGCCGTCCGACACTATCGGCAGCAGCAGTTCGCCCGCCAGTTCCTTGACCGACACCTTGCCGGCCGCCGGGAAGATGGTGTTGGTGGCGGACGCCGGGCTGTTCGCATACCGCGCACTGGCGATGTCGTTGAACGCCGTGCCCGTGTAGTCGTAGTTCGGGATCAGCAGGATGTCGGGATTCAGGTCGAACTGGTTCTCGCGCCAGTCCGCCGTGAACGACACCTTGGCGGGACCTGCCGGCAGGTTGAACGCGGTTCCCTGCACGGTGGCTTCGAACACCGACTGCTTGAGGCCCATCTGCGTGTCCGTCGGGGCCGTCAGGTAGTTGCGGCAGGCGTCGGAGATCGTGGCGCTGGCGGCCAGGCCGAACGGGTTGTAGCCACCGGCGCAGATCGACGCACCGCCATCGGCCGCGTTGAGCAGGATCTGGACGCGGGGGTAGAGGACGACATGGTTGATCCGCTCATGCAGCGTCGTGTCGTCGTACGACCCGAACACATCGAGCGTCCAGTCGGAGGCCAGCTTCGCGCGCACGCCGGCGCCGAGCTGGTAGACGTCGTAGTCCTCCTCGTAGGTCCGGCGCCCCATTTCCTGGTAGCCCTTGAAGAGCAGCACCGGGTTGTTGCGCACGGCCGCCGGCCGCGACGCCAGCAGCGTGCGCAGTCCTGCTGGTATGAAGGGATTGGTCACCGGAACCGAGGGCTGCGTCGGGGCCGTGATGGCCCAGGCGCTCGAGGTCGTGATCGTCGACTGCATGTACAGCGCCTGGCCATACACCGTCACCCGGTCGTTGACGTCGAAGCTCGTCTTGCCGAAGACGTTGTAGCGCTCCTGCGGGGAGATCAGGTAGTTCTCGCGGCCTGTGAAACCCACGATCTGGTTACTGACGAGGCCGTAGTCCTCGAGGCTCTCCTTGAAGTTGTAGCCGCCCGTGACCGCGTACAGCGTGCCATCGCTGTTGAAACCGAAGCGTGAGTTGGTGGCCACCGCGCCCGCGGCGACGCCATAGGCGCCGAACACGGAATCCAGCGCCGCCCTGCTGGGCGCGCCGCCCACGAACTGCACGGCGCCCGTCGCCTGGGACCCCGAGCCGCCGGCCTTGGCGAAGAAGTCCCTCGCCTTGTAGAACACCAGGCTGCGATCCGTGAAGTTGCCGGTCGCGAAATACTCGCCCCGGCCGCCCGCGTACTTGCCTCCGGCGCTGATGGAGAAGTTCCGCACGCCGGCATCTCCCATTTCCGAGAGATTGCCCTGCGCCGCGACCTCCACACCGTCCAGGTGGCGGGTCTTGAAATTGACCACGCCGGAGATGGCGTCGGAGCCGTAGACCGCCGACGCACCGCCGGAGATGACCTCGACGCTGCCGATCAGCGAGCCGGGAATGATGTTGATGTCGGTGGCGCCGGTGCTGCTGGCGATGGGCAGCCGGTGGCCATCCAGCAGGATCAGGTTACGGTTGTCGCCCAGGCCGCGCAGGTTCAGCGTGGAGTAGCCGTTGCCGCCGAGGCCGGTGACGGTGGAGTCGCGACCGCCGAGGAACTGTGGCAACTGCTGCAGCGCCTGCTCCAGGTTGACCTGGCCAGTGTCCTCGATCGCGGCCTGGGTCGTCGTGACGATGGGACTGGTGGACGTGTAGTCACGTCGCGCGATGCGCGAACCGGTGACCACGATCTCCTCGAGCGCGCTCGAGCCTTCTTCGTTCGTCGCGCGCGCGGCCTGTGCCTGGGATTCCGCGCAGGGCAGCACCAATCCCGCGACAACCAGGCCGACCTTCGACAGAGAATTCCGAACTCGCATGACCATCAATCCCCCGACAGTTTTCCGATCGGGGAGCGTGGCGATTTCTCAACGAGGGAGCAATGCGATTCCTGAATGCAGCGATTCAAGGCTCACATCGAATCGCGGCTGCCCCGTCATTGCGGCGTCGCTTCGGCAAACGAACTCGCGAGGGCCGGATCACCCGCGCCACGGTAGCGCGAGTTCGAGGGATAGGGGAACACGGGACGGGTCTGCACCGTCCGGCCATAGGATTTCCGCAATGCAATCACCGACGCAGGCGCCGTGCCATCTTCAACCCAGGCGAAAATCGCGTCCGTCAGATTCATGCGATCCGGGCCATCACCGCCCCCGCAGTGACCCACGCCGGGCAACATGAACAGCCGGGCGAACGAAGCGGTTGCGGGCCCGTAGCGCTTTAGGAGCGATTCGTAGTAAGTGACGGAGCTCATGGGCGGCACGCCGGGATCTCCCCATCCATGCCACATGATCAGCTTGCCGCCGGCCCTCTGGAACGCATCGATGTCGGGATTCGTCGCGTTGTAAACGGACGCCAGGCCATGAAGCCTGTCGAACCATGCCCGGTCGAAAGGGAACTTCGCGAGGTCGAAATCCAGGATGTCGTCGCTGACCAGGTAGCGGACGAACGCGCCGACCATCTCGCCGTTGTCCGGACTGCCCCAGGCGAGTTCCGATCCCACCGGACGCCCGAAATAGAGCGGGCGCCCCATTTCATCGACGGGTCCACCGTACATGGCCCTGGCTGCCGCCACCTGCGCGGCGCTCAGGCATCCCTGCGACTGGCCCCCGCGGCATGCCGCAATGGCCGGATCGAACCGGCATGCGCGAGGATCACCCACCACACCGTCCCGGACCCCGTCGCCCGCAAGATCGCAGGCATCGAGCGCGGCCTTATGCAGCACGGCCAGGTCCTGCGGCTTCAGCACGGCTGCGCCATCGGCCGCGGCGGACTGGCGGGCGTTCCACGCATGGAAGACGGTGTTGTTCGCCACGTCGCCGATGACCGAGGCGCCGGCGATGATGCCGTTGAAGTCGCCCGGATAACGCTGGGCTTCCATCATCCCTTCGCGGCCGCCATCAGAGCAGCCATTGAAGTAGGCGTAGGCCTGGGGCTGCCCGTAGTAGCGGGCGAGGATGGCCTTGGCGATGACGGTGACGACGTGGACGCCACGGTACCCGTAGTCGATCTTCCCCTGGCGGTTGTTGGCGGCCCACACCGTGTTGGCATTGCCGTCGGGTGCGTCATGACCGAGGTCGCTGGTCACCAGCGCGATTTCGCCGTTGTCGATGGCTTCGCAGCCCTCGGATGCGCGAATGCGGAATTCCACGCGGCCGCAGAATCCGCCACAGCCGGAGAACATCAGGCGTTGGGTCCAGTTCTGCGTCGGAAGGCGCAGTTCGAACCGGACCTGCGGAGCCACGTATCCCTTGATTTCGCAGTACGGACCGACAGTGCCGGTCGTGACGGTCCGGGCGGAGACGATGCGGCCGGGAGCTTCGCCGGCTGGAGCGATGTCCTTCTGCGCAAGTGCCTCGCAGCCCATGACGGGCCTCACCATGGGGAGATCCCGGGCCCTCGCGGAACCCGCGGCAAGGCAGACGCCCATCAGTATTGAGGCCACTGCCAGGACCGGTCGAGGTGCCAGCGCCTTCCATCCGAAGCGAGTCGTTCTCATCATTCCCCCGTATGCGACCGGATGCCAGGACGGAGCGCGTAAAACGCCCGGCGCCTTCGAACGAGGCAAGCAAGGTACCGATCGGATTCTTAGCTTTGGGCCGTCCCCGCATGATGCTGAATGGCAATCGAACCATTCGGTTTCGGTATAAATCGTACTGCGCGGGGGCAAGGGACTGACGCCGGGGGTACACCAAGGGGTACTAGCTTGGCGGCTCCGCGAGTTCTCTTCAAATATCAGCGACTTGGAATGAACAATCGAGTCCTCTCCTGGGCACCAGACCGAAGTTTCATGACAAGGTCTGTCTGAAGATCATGGTCTGCGCTCACCCGCGAGGGGGCGCTTCGACGCCCGAGAAGACCTGCACCGCGTCGGGCAGTCGAGCTCCCTGCACCTGAATCGCAGCCACGGCACCGTTGAGCTCGACCGCTTCCGCTGCGTCCAGACGTACATCCGCGGCGCCAGCATTTTCGATCATTTGCGCCATCTGCGTCGTGCCCGGGATCGGAACGATCCACGGCTTGCGGGGCACTAGCCACGCCAGTGCGATCTGTGCCGGTGTTGCCTGCTTGGTCGGCGAACCCCTGGTCAATTGCCAGTTCGACCTGGACATCCGGATACATCGGCAGGAACTTCGCCAGAACGGGCCACAGCCGGGTGTGCGCGGCGTATTGGCCCGTGGTGATACGGATCGATCCGGCGGGCTTTTCGCGTAACGCCTTCAACGCTTCGAGTCGGGCTTCGATGTCATCGAACGCCGGTCGTGGCGTTTCGAGCAATCGCTCGCCAGCCTCCGTAGGGACCACGCTGCGCGGGTGAAACTGCGCTCCTCCGCCACGGCGAGCCAGCAGTTCGCCCAGTTCGTCGCGCTTCATTCATGACCTCCGGACATGGATTCGGCGTGATTTTATCGCTGACGATCAAACTGCCGGCGCAAGAAGCTGGGCAAGCTGCGCCGATTAGTGCCGCGACAACCACTAAATGGGCGCGCCAACGCCCGTGCCGAGTCGAACCGTCGTGGATGGACTACAATGTCCACCGACAATCGCTCACGAGGCAATCCGACGCAAAGAAGGTTTGCAGAACGCAGTGAGTGTGCACAGCCTTCAGAAGCAGCGAATCTCCGATCGCAGCCCGTCAGGGCAATGGAGCAAGGTCAAGCTCGCAAACGCAAGATCCTTTCCCACCTCCGGAAGCCAGGAGCGACTATGCGAATCATGAATCTGATACTCATGTCCGGCACTCTGGTTTGGCTAAATGGCTGTGCGCGACACGAGACCGAAGTTCCGAAGGATGTCATAGCGGCAGTCGAAACCTGCGTCGCCGGTGCAAATGCGTCCGGGTGTGCGGATCTCTATACATCTGATGCGGAAATCAGCGAGGTAGGCGGGCAGCATGTAACGGGCCGGAACTCGATCCTGCAGTTCTACCAGTCACAAATAACACCCGACCTCGCGATGTTTTCCACGGCGACCACGAACATCGCTGATGGAAATCTGGGCGTCGTCCAGGGAACCTACCGCGTGAGGAACCTGAAATTGGGCGCATTCATCGAAGAAGGGGAATTCGTGAATGTTTACAGGAAGGTCGCCGGCGCATGGAAAGTGTACCGAAGTACTTTCACTTCACACCGGAGCGCCAAGGGTGCAATCGAAGTCGAGCCGGCGCAGTAGCAGTGGACGCATCGGCGCGGCCCACCCGGTCGCCTAGGGAAGCTGCACGCCGCGCTTCTCGGCCAGCTTCTCCAGGCGGTCCCGCCAGAACTCCTCGTTGCAGTCGTAAGGCAGCAGGTGTCCGTTCGGAACCCGTGACCATCGTCGCGTGAGTTTCACCGGCTCCGTGTAGAACTTCGGATCCGCCATCGTCACTTCGGCCACAAGGAAGGAGTTTCCCTGCGCGTCCTTGCCGTCGAGCCGGTAACGCTCGGTGATGGTGGCCTCGTCGGAGTGCGGTGTCGTCCTCTGGTCGAGCTGCTCGACGAGATTGCTGGTTTCGATCACCAGCACATCGCCCTCCCATCGGCCACTGGAGTATCCGGTTCGACCCGGGACCCGGTCCTGTTCCGGCGCGTTGCGGGCACCGAAATAGACGCGACGGGTTTCCCCGTGCAGTTCATAGATCAGGGTGATCTGCTCCGGGCGCTGGATGATCTCGAAGGGATACCCTCCCCCGCCGAGCAACATCGCGGGCATCCCGGCTCCCAGGCATACGCCACCCGGCGTATCGCCCGTCGGCGCGACAAGCTCGGTGAACGCATCGAACCGCTTCCTGGGTTCCGGCTTCAGCGATCCCAGCGCGCCGGGCGCATTCGCGGATCCGCGCGTGTTCGCGCCGTCGGCCGTCGTCCACACACCCGTCAGATCCGGCTGTGCGCCAACAGCAGCAGCGGCGAAAAGAAAGAGAACTGCCCCGTTCCACGACCTGACCATCAGCCCCTCCGGCTCGGTGCATTTCGATCTGCGGCAAGCCAGTCTATATTAATCCCGTAGGCCTCCCCGCTGCGGAACAAGAGGGCAGTTTCATGAACCTGCATCGCCTGTGGCTTTTCACCGCTGCTTCTCTGTTAGTCGGCGCTTCCATGGCAGCCCAGGCACCGGATCCGGCGCACTTCAATACAGTCAAACTGAAGCTCTCGCAGGGCCAGCAGGTCGTTGGCGGAACCGTGGACTCCCCGGATGTGGACATCTACTGCGCGATGGCCAGTGCGGGATTCGACTTCCTGTGGATAGAGATGCAGCACAGCCCGCTCACCTATTCCCAGGTGGCGGCGATGATTCGCGCCTGCCCTGGACCGGCGACTCCCTTCATCCGCGTGCCGACGGACAGCGAAGGCGACATCCAGAAGGCCGTGGACATCGGCGCACTGGGCGTGATCGTGCCGCTGGTCGACACCGTGCAGAAGATCCAGAACGCCGTGACCTTCGCGAAATACCCGCCGGTGGGCAAACGCAGCCTCGGTGGCGGCCAGTACGGCACATTGTGGGGGCGTGACTACCGCCGCTACGCCAACGACAACATCATGATCGTGGCGATGATCGAGAGCCCTGAGGGCGTGCGTATCGCGGACAAGATCGCTGCGGTCGAACAGGTGGACGTGGTGTTCGCCGCCAGCACGGATCTGGGCAGCTTCACCGGCTGGCAGCAGGGCGATCCGCGGTACGAGGCCCTGGTCACGCGCATTCACGACGCGACGCTCGGTGCGAAGAAATACCTTGCGGGGCCTTCCGCCTGGAAAGGCACGCGCGAGGGCTTCACCTTCTTCCAGGGGCCGCCCGCCACGGCGCTGATCAGGAGTGGCGCCAGGCTGGCGCTCGACGGCAAGGCTGAACCGGGCGCTCCGCGCGGGGTCGCGCCGGTTGAAGGCTCAGAGACTCACTGAGCGCCCGACGGGATGGAAGCGATCGAGCGCGTTGCGATGGCGCATTCCTGCGCCACGGTCAGGTACCTTTGCACGGCATCGGTACCGATCACGTAGGGATGGGGCTGCCCGGCCTTGCGCGTGGCCAGTTGGGGCAGCTTGACGGTCGTACCGTCATACGCCGTGTGGTTGGAGAGCAGGATATCCGCACCCGCGGCTCTGGCCACCTCGCGGAACTTCGCGGCTGACCCGGCGTAGAGCGCCAGTCGCGCGTCCCTGGGATCGTCCGGGCTGTCCCTGAAATTGAACAAGGTTCCACCCCACAACGCGGCGACATGCGGCGTGCCGTTGTCATGCACCGGCAGCACGGTCGACAGGGTGCCATGCGTATGCCCCGGCGTCAGGTAGACGCGGACCGTGGTGTTGCCCAGCGTGATGGGCATGCCATCCGTGGCCACGATGTCCCGCCTCGCCTTGATCTTGTCGTTGCCCTGCTCGTACAGCTTCCAGTCGGCCTCGGACATCACGATGCGTGCATCCTGACGCTGCAGGATGCCCGCACCGCCGGAATGGTCTGCATGGGCATGACTGATGATCACGTAGCGGATGTCGGCCGGATCCATGCCCAGCTTCCGCAGGCCCTGCAGCACCTCCGCCTCGACGGAATAGTCGAAGATCGAATCGACCAGGATGATTCCTGCGCTGGTGCGCAATCCCCAGACGGAGAATGCCGTCTGCCCCAGGAAGAACAGGTCATCGAACACACGCGCCGGTTCGGCATACCACTTGCGGTCAGCATCGCCACCGGGCAGCTCCGCCGGAACCTCCCCGGTTGCCGGCGCGGCGCGGATCGCGCGGATGGGTTCCTCGCAGAGTCGCCCGAAGATGAACCCGTGATCCACACCCGCAGCACGGCGGGCGGACTCCACGTGACGGGTGACGCTTTGCGCAGGGGATTCACCGGCAGGCGCGCACGTACACCCCATGGTGCCGGCCAGTACCATCGCGAACAGGCGAATACGCATGCGCAATGCTCCCCCGGTCCTGCCGTTCACTTTCTGTGGGCGTCAAAGAAGTCGAATATCTGCGCGATCACGGCGGGCTGCGCCCAGGCATCGGTGTGCGCACCACCCTGAACCGGCAACCAGATGGCATCGACGCCCTTCGCCTTCGCGTGGTCGACCATTGCCTTGGAGGCATCGAAATTCATCACGTTGTCCTTGTCGCCATGGATCACGAGCACGGGCACGCGCTTGAGCTTCTCGTACGGGAAGCTCGCGTCCTCCAGTGGCGCCGCGCTCGGGGCGATTGCGGCCCAGCGCGTCGGGTATTTCGCTGCATAAGCCCACACGGCGCTGCCACCGGAGGAATTGCCCATCAGGTACCTGCGCCCGGGCGGCACGTTGTATTCCTTCGCCACCAGGTCGCCCACGTACAACACATCCTGCTCGGCACGTTGGAAGTCTTGGTCGGTCGGCGCTGCCGGCGCGGGATTGGCAGGAGGCGGTGCGTTGGGATTCGCGGGGCGCGGGATCGTCACCATCTTGTAGGGCACGTTCCAGCCGCCGACGCCGGTGGCATTGGCGTGATAGCCCGTCACGGCGACGACGATGTAGCCGCGCGCCTCGGCGGTCTTCGCCAGCGTGGGTGCATCCATCGGCCGCTGGAAAGGCGCCGCTGGCGGCTGGGCTGCGCCGTGGGTGACGACCACCAACGGCAATCTTGCCTTCCTGTTCCAGCTCGACGGCACGTAGAGGTGATACGCGATCTCTTCGCCCGTGCCCGGAAACTTGTATGTCCGGCTCTGCTCACCCGTGGACTGATACTGCGGGCCGGCAGTGTCGGGTGCGGGTGCGGCGATGGCTGCCCCTGCGAGCGCGAGGCTCGCGACGACTGCGGCAAGCGAAGGCTTCATGCATCCCCCGGGGATTGTAGTTGTCCCGATACTATAGCTCGTGCTTCACGGGGTCGCGATTACCTCGGCGCTCGAGGCGGCTCACTTGAGAGGCATGCATGCGTCGGTAATGGCCTCATGGTCTTTGACGTTCGGGCCCCTGGATTGTCGGAGGACTCCGGCGTCGGACATTGGCCTGCATCTTGTGGATAGGCCGGGGCCGCCCGGAGGGCAGTCCCGAGGAGGACTGACATCGGGCCGAGCAGATGCTGCGCGCGCCGACCTTGCGCCAGAAGGCGGCGCGAAGTCCGGGCACAGCGAAGAAGATCGCCAAAGTCGTGCCCGACGACAGCTGCGACGCCTGACACTCCCGCCACGACGATTGTCCCACGCGAAATCGTCACATCCCGAGCGCAAGTCCCGGGAGTGCGCTAGTGTCGCCCCACAGGGGGCGAATGCATGGCGAACACGGCTGCGCGGGTGGAAATCCAGGACCTGATCGATTCCCGGCCGCTGTCGGGCCTGCAGATCTTCGTCATTGCCGCCTGCGCCCTGTCCGTGGTGTTCGACGGCTTCGACCTGCAGGTAATGGCCCTCACGGTACCTGCGCTGTCGAAGGCCTGGTCGCTGCCCCCGCCGGAGTTCAAGTTCGCACTGTCCTCCTCGCTGCTCGGCATGGGGATCGGCGCCGCCTTCATCGCCCCATTGGGCGATCGCCATGGCCGGCGCACGCTGCTGGTGCTGTCGCTGTTCGCAGTGGGCATCAGTGCACTGGCCTGCGCGGCCGCCCAAAATCTTACGCAGATGGCCCTCTTCCGGTTCTTCACCGGCGTGGGGCTGGGCGTCAGCATGGCCAATGCCATCGCGCTGACCGCCGACTATGTACCGCGCGCGCGCCGCTCGACGCTGGTCACGCTTATGTTCTGCAACAATGCCACCGGTGCACTGGTGGCGGGGCTCACGGCACCTGCAATGGTGGCCTGGCTGGGATGGCGGGGCCCTTTCGTGCTCGGCGGCGTGCTGCCGATCGCAAGCGCCCTGCTGCTGCTGATGGCCCCCGAATCGCTGAAGTTCCTGCTGTATCGCAGGCCCGGCCACGCCGCCATCGCCAGAAATCTGGCGCGCCTGAGTCCGGGCACGGATGCACAGCAGGTGTACGTGAATCCTCCCCCCGATGCCGCATCGGGCAACGTGGGCGACCTGCTGGTACCCCGCTATCGCAGCCGCACGCTGTGGCTGTGGCTGGCCTTCGCGATGACGGCATTCGTGCTGTACCTGCTGGTGAGCTGGCTGCCCACGCTGCTGCTGTCGGCCGGCTGGAGCGTCTCGCAGGCGCAGAATGCCGTGGCTTTCAATCAGGCCGGCGGCATCCTGGGCGGCATCCTGCTGGCCACGCAGATGGATCGGCTGGGCGGCGAGCGCATCCTGCTGGTGGGCTTTCTGATATGCACCCTGTCGCTGCTGCTGTTCCTCGTCGTCCCTTCCGGGTTCTGGACCTGGGGCGCGCTGCTGATCGTGATCGGCGCATGCACGGGCGGCGCGATCTTCACGCTGCCCTCGCTGGGCACGCGCTACTACCCCGCTGCCATTCTTTCCACCGGCACGGGGTGGGGTTCCGCGTTCGCAAGAATCGGGGCTTTCTTCGCACCCTTGTTCGGCGGCGCGCTGATGGCGCGCGGCATGAGCACGCAGGACCTGCTGACACTGCTGGCGGTGCCCGCGCTGATCGCTGCGGTGGCCATGGTGGGACTGATGCGCGCAGGAAGCAGCGGGGAATAGCCTCATGTGGCTCAACAGATCGCAACGCAGGGTGGTGCTGGCCTCGTCGCTGGGCACGGTGTTCGAGTGGTACGACTTCTACCTCTACGGATCGCTGGCCACCATCATCGGCAAGCACTTCTTATCCTCGCTCGACCCCACCTCCGGCTTCATCGTGGCGCTGCTCACCTTTGCCGCCGGGTTCATCGTGCGGCCCTTCGGCGCACTGGTGTTCGGCCGCCTCGGCGACACCGTGGGTCGCAAGCACACCTTCCTGGTCACCATCCTGATCATGGGTGCCTCCACTTTCCTGGTGGGAGTGCTGCCGGGCTATGCGACGCTTGGCGTGGCCGCGCCGATATTGCTGATCGCATTGCGACTGCTGCAGGGCCTGGCGCTGGGCGGTGAATACGGTGGCGCCGCCACCTTCGTGGCCGAACATTCGCCGCCCGAAAGCCGCGGCGCGCACACGGCGTGGATTCAGACCACGGCCACGATGGGACTGCTGCTGTCGCTGATGGTCATTCTCGGCACTCGCACGGCGATGGGCGAAGATGCCTTCGCGGCCTGGGGCTGGCGCATCCCCTTCCTGGTGTCGGTGCTGCTGCTGGCCGCAAGCGTATGGATCCGTCTGTCGATGGAGGAATCACCGGTGTTCCGCCAGATGCAGACGGAAGGACGCCTGTCGAAGGCGCCACTGCGGGAGTCCTTCGCCCGATGGTCGAACCTGAAGATCGTGCTGATCGCGCTGTTCGGCCTCACCGCCGGGCAGGCCGTGGTCTGGTACACAGGCCAGTTCTACGCGCTGTTCTTCCTGACGCAACTGCTGAAGATCGACGCCGCACAGGCAAACCTGTTCATCGCGCTGGCGCTGCTGCTGGGCACGCCATTCTTCATCGTGTTCGGCGCACTGTCCGACCGCATCGGGCGCAAACCCATCATCCTGGCGGGCTGCCTGCTTGCCGCACTCACCTACTTCCCTGTGTTCAAGGCACTGACCGCGGCGGGCAATCCCCAGCTCGCCGCCGCGCAACGCTCCGCGCCCGTCACGCTGCATGCCGATCCTGCCGAGTGTTCGTTCCAGTTCAATCCCACGGGTGCGACGAAGTTCACCACCTCCTGCGACGTGGCCAAGCAGGCACTGGCCAACGCCTCCGTGAACTACGACAGCACCCCGGCCGACGGCACCGCGCGCATCAACGTGGGGGGCACGGTCGTGAATGCATACGACGCCGCCAGCCTTTCGGCCTCCGAACTCAAGACACGCGAGGCGGCCTTCAAGGCCGAGCTTGCCGCGGCGCTGAAGCACGCGGGCTATCCCGACAAGGCCGATCCGGCCGGGATCAACCGCCCGCTGCTGGTGGCCCTGCTCACGCTGCTGGTCATCTACGTGACCATGGTCTACGGGCCGATTGCCGCCATGCTGGTGGAGATGTTCCCCACACGCATCCGCTACAGCTCCATGTCGCTGCCCTATCACATCGGCAATGGCTGGTTCGGCGGGTTGCTGCCGCCGCTGGCCTTCGCCATCGTGGCCCAGACCGGCAACATCTACAGCGGCCTGTGGTATCCGGTGATCGTGGCCGCGGCTACGCTGGTGATCGGCGCGCTGCTGGTGAAGGAAACCCGCGGCCGGGAGCTGCATCACTAGCGAAGGCCTGCGGTAAGATCGGCGCACGATCAACGGGGGACGTCTGATGATACGAACCAGCCCTGCTCTGGCACTTGTTGGCGGCGCGCTGCTCAGTCTGCCGCTGCGCGCCAGCGATCCGGTGGTCACCGACAGCCGACTCATCAACGAAGAGCGTCGCGTACAGATCCTCGAGGCCAAGCTCGCCTCGATGCAGCGCCAGATCGACCTCATCGAGGACCACAAGGCCATCGAGCGGCTGCAGCAGATGTGGGCGCATTACGTGAGCGAAGGCATGGCGCGCGAGGCGTCGTCACTGTTTTCGGCCAACCCCACCGCCTCGATCGAGTATGCGCAGCAGGGCGTGTACCTGGGCAGGCCGCGCATCGAAGCCTTCCTGAAGGCCAGTGGTGCGCGCACGGCGCCCGGCGAATTGCGCGAGACGCCGATGATGCAGGCCGTGATCAGCGTGGCGCCGGATGGCAAGACGGCCAAGGCGCGCTGGCGTTCGCTGGTGATGGGTGGCGTGCACGGCCAGGACGGCCACTGGGAAGAAGGCCCCTACGAGAACGAATACGTGAAGGAAGGCGGCGTGTGGCGCATCAGCCGCCTGCATTGGTACACGACCATGAGCGGTTCGTACGACCTGGGATGGCATCGCAAGTCCTTCCCGGCCGCTGGGCCGCTGGCCGAGTTGCCGCCTGACCTGCCGCCCTCCGAGAAGTACCAGTCGTTCCCGCAGTTCTACCTGCCGCCCTTCCACTTCCTGAATCCGGTGTCGGGGCAACCGGTGGCCTGGGATTACCCGCCCAACGGGAGCACGCCATGAAGTTGCGCCACGGCATGATGCTGCCCGCATTGCTGGCCGCGGCTGCGGCCGTCGCGCAGGCGCCAGCGCCCACGGCGGCCGCGTCGCCCACCGGCGCACCGCCGGCCGCGCCTGCGCCGCGCCCGGTCGACCTCACCGCGCGTTACCAGCGCATCGCCGACCGCATCGCCTCCATCGACGCGCAGGCCACGCGTGTGGACGACTACAACACGCTGCGCAACCTGCAGCAGATGTACGGCTACTACTACGACGAGGCGCTCTGGGACCAGATCATCGACCTGTTCGCCGATGACGCCACGCTCGAGGTGGAGCCGCATGGTGTGTACGTCGGCAAGGCCAGCATCCGCCGCTATTTCTACGGACTGACCAACGGACGCCAGGGGCTGGTGCAGGGCCAGCTCAACAACCAGTTGCAGCTCTCGCCTGTCATCACCCTGTCTGCCGATGGCCTGCACGCGCAGGCCCGCTGGCGGGCCGTGATGCAGGACGGCGTCTTCAACCAGAGCGCCAACTGGGGCACCGGCCTGTACGAGAACGAATACGTGAAACAGGGCGGTGTGTGGAAGATCGCGAAGCTGCACCTGTATGTGCGCTTCTACGCGCCTTATGAGGGCGGCTGGACGCGCACCACTGCGGCACTGAACGAGCGCTTCGGCAAGTCCACCGCCAAGCCCGACCGCCCCACCGCCGAGCACCATGCCACCTGGCCCACCCGATTCGTGTTGCCCATGCACTATGCGGCGCAGGGGATCGACAACTACCGGCTCGCGCCTGCCAACAGCGCGCGGGCGCCGGCACCGGCCGCCAATGCGCCGCGCAGCGCCATGCAACTCGAGGCGCAGGTACGCGCGCTGGAACTGAAGCTCAAGCGGCTGAAAGCCGTGGACTCGCTCGAGAACCTGGAAAGCGCCTACGGCTACTACGCCGACATGTCGATGCAGGATGCAACCTCGGTGCTGTTCACCGAAGACGCCACGCTCGAGATCCTGGGCCGCGGCGTGTTCATCGGCAGCGACCGCATCTATGAATACATGCGGCGGCTGGGCGCGCCCACCGATGGGCGCCTGTTCACGCACATGCAGTTGCAGCCCGTGATCACCGTGTCGCCCGACGGCAACCGTGCCAACATCCGCGCGCGCCTGTTCGAAATGTTCGGCATGAACGGGCAGCAGGCGCAGTGGGCGGAGGGCGTTTACGAGAACACCTTCGTGCTCGACAACGGGGTGTGGAAATACCAGACGCTGAACGGCTATCAGACTTTCTACACGGACTACGAGAAGGGCTGGGGCAAGGCGTCCAACCCGCTGATGAACTACTTCCCTGGCTATCCGCCCGATCTGCCGCACTCCATCGAGTACGAGCCCTATCCGGCCGTGTTCGTGCCGCCCTTCCACTATCGCAACCCGGTGACCGGCAAGTGAACGCGCGCGGCAAGGTGCCGGCGCTGCTGGCGGGCGCGACGCTTGCGATGTCGGCACTGCTCGGGTGCGCGAACACCCAGACGCCACGGCAGCCGCCCGCCGCCACGTCGCCCGCTGCGACCGCCGCACTGGAGCAACGCCTGGCAAACCTCGAAGCCCGCGCTGAGCGCATAGAGGACATCAACGCCATCAAGCGCCTGCAGCGCGCCTACGGCTACTACCTCGACGAGGGACGCTGGGACGATGCAGCCGATCTGTTCGCCGACAACGCCAGCCTGGAGATCGGCTTCGACGGCGTGTATCGGGGCCGCGCGCGCATCCGCGAATACCTGCGCGCCATGGGTGGCGGAAAACAGGGGCTCCGCGCCGGTCAGCTCAACGAACACCTGCAGCTGATGCCGGTGATCACGCTGCTGCCGGGAGGCACCCAGGCCAGGGGCACGTGGCGCGACGTGATCCTCTCGGGTCAGCTCGGCCGTGATGCGTACTGGGCGGAGGGCCCCTACGAAAACCAGTACGTGAAGCAGAATGGCGTGTGGAAGATCGCCGGCCTGCACTGGTTCCAGACCCTGTGGGTGCCCTACGAAGGCGGCTGGCAGAAGCATGGCGATGTGAATGCAGGCCGCTTCGTCGGCGATCGCCTGAAACCCGATGCCCCGCCCAGCGTGAAGTACAAGACCTGGCCCGGTGCGTTCACGCCGCCGTTTCACTTCCGCGGACAGTATCCGGGACTCGAACCGCTGGCGCCGGTGCCTGTGACGGGCACCGCCTCGCTGGCAGAGCTGTCACGCCGCGAGGCCGCCTTGGCGCAACGCGCCCGACGCCTGACCGATCAGGACGACATCGAGAATCTGCAACGCATCTACGGCTTCTACATCGACAAGGGTCTGTGGAGCGAGGCCGCGGCGCTGTTCACCGACGACGCCGAATTCGAGGTGCAGGGCCGTGGCGTGTTCCGCGGCCGCGCGCGAGTCCTCGAATACCTGCGCGCCGTGGGGCCGGAAGGCCTGCAGCAGGGACGCCTGTACGACAACATGCAATTGCAGCCCCTCACCCACGTGTCGGCCGACGGCAAGTCGGCGCGCGGCCGCTGGCACCTGTTCGCGCAGCTTGCGCAGCACGGCAAGTTCCACGAGTGGGAAACCGGCGTCTACGAGAACGAATATCGCAACGAGGGCGGCACGTGGAAGATCCACCGCCTGCACCTGTATCCGACGATGATCACGCCGTATGAATCCGGCTGGGGCAGGCAGTCGCTGCCCGCCTCGCGCTTCGAGCCCGCGCTGAAGCCCGATGCACCTTCATCCGGCGCCAGCACCTATGACAGGCCCTTCACCCCGCCCTACCATTACGGGCACCCGGTCCGCGATGCGCGCGCATCCAGCGCCACCACGTTGCCGCGCGCGGCGCTGGATGAACGGCAGCTCGCCTCGGCCATCGACGCCCTGGAGCGGCAACTCGGCCGTACCGAGGACCGCGCCTCCATCGAAAACCTGCAGACCGCCTATGGCTACTACCTGGCCACGCTGCTGTGGGACGACCTGGCGGCACTGTTCGCCCAGGACGGCACCATCGAGATTGCGCTGCGCGGCGTGTATGTCGGGCGCCCCGCCGTACGCCGCAACCTGAACCTGTACGGCCAGGCCGGTCTCGACGATGGCGTGTTGCACAATCACATGCAGTACCAGATGGTCATCCACGTGGGCGAGGACGGCCGCACGGCGAAGCTGCGCTCACGCGCGCTGTCGATGATGGGCAACTACGAGAAGAGCGCCATGTGGATGGGCGGCATTTACGAGAACGAATTCGTGAAGATCGACGGCCGGTGGATGTTCCACAAGGACCAGCAGATCAACACCTACTTCGCGCCCTATGAAACCGGCTGGAAAGACCTGCCGCAACGTGCGCCGCCGGGCATCACGGCATCCAATCCGCCGGACCGCCCGCCTTCGTTCCAGTTCGACCTGTACCCGAAGAACTTCCTGCCACCGTTCCACTACGTGAACCCGGTGACAGGCAGGGCTTACGTGCCCTGAGGCGGACGCCCTGCAGCGGGCGTCGTCATTTCAACCGAACGGATTGCGCAGCACCATGGTCTGGTCGCGGTCGGGACCCGTCGAGATGATGTCGATGGGCACACCCACCACTTCCTGCACGCGCTCCAGGTAGCGTCGCGCCGTGGCGGGCAGCTGCGCGTACTTCGTCAGGCCCACGGTGGATTCCTTCCAGCCGGGCACATCCTCGTACACCGGCTCGATGTTGCCATAGCCCTCGACGAACAGCGGCGGCACGCTGGTGAGTTTGCCGTCCACCTTGTAGCCGGTGCAGATGCGGATCGTGGGCAGGCCGTCGAGCACATCGAGCTTGGTCATGCACAGGCCCGAGACACTGGAATGGATGATGGAGCGACGCAGCGCCACCGCATCGAACCAGCCGCAGCGGCGCGCGCGGCCGGTAACCGAGCCGAACTCATGGCCCACGCGCGACAGATGCTCGCCGGTGGCATCGAAGAGCTCGGTGGGGAACGGCCCCGCGCCCACGCGCGTGGCATAGGCCTTCACGATGCCCAGCACATGGTCGAAATAGCGCGGACCCAGGCCCGTGCCCGTGGCCGCGCCGCCCGCCGTGGTGTTCGACGAGGTGACATAGGGGTAGGTGCCATGGTCGATGTCGAGCATGGCGCCCTGCGCGCCTTCGAACAGCACATTGGCACCCTGCTCGCGCAGCTGCGCCAGCTCCTGCGTCACGTCCACCACCAGCGGCTTGATGCGCTCGCCCTGCGCCAGCAGCGTGTCGCACATGGCCTCGGCGTCGAGCGCCGGCTGCTCGAACCAGCGCGTCAGCACGAAATTGTGGAAGTCGAGAATTTCCGACAGGCGGTCGGAGAACCGCGCAGGATTGAAGAGATCCGCCACGCGCAGCGCATGCCGGGCCACCTTGTCTTCATAGGCGGGCCCGATGCCGCGGCCGGTGGTGCCGATGGCGTTGGCGCCGCGCGCCACCTCGCGCGCCTTGTCGAGCGCGATGTGCGACGGCAGGATCAGCGGACAGCTCGGCGAGATGCGCAGCCGCTCGAACACGGGCACGCCGCGATCGATCAGCGTCTGGCTTTCCTTCAGCAGTGCCTCCAGCGACAGCACCACGCCATTGCCGATGTAGCAGCGCGAACCCTCGCGCAGGATGCCGGAGGGGATCAGCGACAGCACGGTCTTCTCGCCGCCGATCACCAATGTGTGGCCGGCATTGTGACCGCCCTGGAAGCGGGCCACCGCGGCGGCGCGTTCGGTGAGCAGGTCGACGACCTTGCCCTTGCCCTCATCGCCCCATTGCGTGCCGATGACTATGACGAAACGACCCATTGCGACTCTCTCTAAGATCTCACGAAGAACAGCAGCAGCAGCCCTGCGGCCATGGCGATGAATCCCGCCACGCGCAGCTCACGGTCCAGCATCTGCGACATCTGCTGGAACACGCGGCGCGTGCCACCTGGATTGATGAAGGGCAACAGACCCTCGAGCACCAGCAGGATGGCCACCGCGGCCAGCAGATCCGACCACTGCAGGTTCACGGTGGACGACTTCAGCGCCGGCCCGGCGCGTTCAGGTACTTGAAGAATTCCCCTTCCGGAGTGACCACCCAGACGTCGCCCTCGCGCGCCAGCGAATTGCGGTAGGCCTGCAGGCTGCGATAGAACTGGTAGAACTCGGGTGACTTGCCGTAGGCCTGCGCATAGATGCGGCCGGCCTGCGCGTCGCCCTCGCCACGCAGCCGCTGCGCATCGCGCTGCGCACCGGCCAGGATCTCGGTGCGCTTGCGGTCGGCCTCGGCGCGGATGCGCTCGGCCTCGGCGCTGCCTTCGGCGCGCAACTGGTTGCCGCGTGCACGGAAGCTCTCCTGCATGCGCTGGTACACCGAGCCGCTGACCTCGTCGGGCAGATCGATGCGCTGCACGCGCACGTCGATCAGCTCCAGCCCCAGTTCCTTGGCGGCCTCGCTGGCGCGGCTGAACATGTCGCCGGTGAACACCGTGCGCTCGGTGATGACGATCTCCTGCAACGTGCGGCGCGCCACCACGCCCTTGATGCCGTCCTTCACGTTCTCGCCCAGGCGCGAGGAGGCAAAGTCGCTGTTGCCCGAGGTGGCGCGGTAGTACTGTGCGGCGTCGCGAACCCGCCACTTCACGTAGAAGTCGACGATCAGCGCCTTGTTCTCGCTGGTGAGGAAGGTTTCACCGGGATAGCGTTCGGTGACGATGCGTCGCTCGAAACGCCGCACGGTGTCGATCCACAGCGGCCACTTCATGTGCAGGCCGGGCGCGTAATTCGCACCCTCGATCTTGCCGAACTGCATGCGGATTGCGGTCTCGGTCTCGCGCACCTGGAACAGCGACTGCCACACCAGCAGGATGGCGGCCAGCCCCAGCACGAGCAAGCTTGCGAATCGCGACTGCATCAACGTACTCCGCGGCTGCGGCCGTCGATGGTGACGGTGGGCAGCTCCTCGGTGGGCGCCGCGGGCGCGGGCGCGGCCGTCCGCGCGGACTGACGCTCCAGCAGTTTGTCGAGCGGCAGGTAGATCATGTTGCCGCCATTGCCCTGCTTCGTGTCGAGGATCACCTTCTTCGACTGCTGCATGAGCTGTTCGATGGTCTCGATGTACATGCGCTGCCGCGTGACCTCCGGGGCCTGCGCGTACGCGGCATACACGCTGTTGAAGCGCGCCACGTCGCCCTCGGCCAGCGCCACCACCTGCGCCTTGTAGGCCTCGGCGTCCTGCCCCATGCGCTGCGCCGCGCCCTCGGCCTTTGGCACGATGTCGTTGGTGTAGGCCAGCGCTTCCTTCTGGTAGCGCTCGCGGTCTTCGATGGCCTTGTTGGCATCGCGCTGCGCGGCGACCACGGCCTCGGGCACCTGCACGTCGGTGAGGTTGACGCTGGCCACGCGCAGGCCACTGTTGTAGCCATCCAGCGTGCGCTGGATGCGCTCCTTCGTGCTGTCGGTGATGCGCTGGCGCGCCGAGCCCAGCACATCGTCGAGGCTGGCCTGGCCCACCACCTCGCGGATGGCGCTCTCGCTCACCTCGCGCAGCGTGGCTTCCACGTCGCGCACCTGGAACAGCACCTTCACCGGATCGCTGTTCAGGTACTGGATGGCAGTGTGGATCTCCACGAGGTTCACGTCGGCGGTAAGCACCCGCGACTTGTAATCGACGCTGTTGACCTGCGAAACGTTGACCTTGGTGACGGTCTCGATGGGCCAGGGGAAAGCCCAGCCCCAACCCTCGTTGCGCACCTCGGTGAAGCGACCGAAACGCTGTACGACGCCCTTTTCGGAAGCGTTGATCTGGAACATGCCCGAGGCCAGCCACAGCAGCACCAGCACGCCGGCCAACATCAGGCCGAATGCAGCCGGATTGCCGGCCTGCCCGCCATGGCCTGCCCCGCCACCGGGCGCACCGCCGCCGGATGCACCAGCGCCGAGGCTGGCCTTGAGACGCTCCAGCCAGTCGCTGAAGGAGTTCGTGCCGCCGTCGGATTTGGGCGCAGGGCGCTTCTTGCTCCAGGGGTTCTCCCCCCGGTTTCCGGGCTCGTTCCAGGCCATCTTGAATTGACTACCGCTTCAAAAGCGAGGGTTACCGCCACCCGGATCGGCGACGGTGCGTTTTGCCGGAGAATTCTAGGGTATCGCTGCCGACGGGAACAAGTTTGGCCCCCGGGAGCCGCCCCAGGGCCTCTACTTCCGAGTCCGGCAGATCGACGGTCAGATCGAAGCCGTCGGCGCTGGACGTTTCGCCCAGCACCACCCCTGCGGCATACAGCCTTGCGCGCGCCGCCCCTTCGCTCAGCGGCAGCGTCAGGCGCATGCGCTGCACCCCATGCGACAGCCGCTCGGCGATGGCCCGGCCCAGGAGGTCGAGACCTGAATTGCCCGCGGCGCTGATCCACACCGACTCCACCGCGCCGGTCTCGTCGCGATCCACGCGCGGCAGGATCTCCAGCCGGTCGATCTTGTTGTACACGCGGATGGCGGGAATCTCGCCCGCGCCGATGTGCTGCAGCACGCGCTCAACCTCTTCGATGTGCTCGGCGCGCCGCGGATCGCTGGCATCGATCACATGCAGCAGCAGGTTGGCCTCGCGCGCCTCGGTGAGCGTGGACTGGAAGGCCGCCACCAGCTCATGCGGCAGATCGCGGATGAAACCAACGGTGTCGGCCAGCACCACCGGCGTGCCGCCCGGCAGGCGCAGCCGGCGCACCGTGGGATCGAGCGTGGCGAAGAGCTGGTCGGCCACGTAGGCGTTTTCGCCGGTGAGGCTGCGGAACAGCGTGGACTTGCCGGCATTGGTGTAGCCCACCAGCGCCACGGAAGGAATGGGAATGGACACGCGCGCACCACGGCCGGTTTCGCGCTGCTGCTTGATCTTCTGCAGGCGCTCGGTGAGCACGCTGACGCGCTTGCCCAGGAGCCGCCGATCGGTTTCCAGCTGCGTTTCACCGGGACCGCGCAGGCCGATGCCGCCGCCGCGCTGGCGCTCCAGATGGGTCCAGCCGCGCACCAGGCGGCTGGCGATGTGCTTGAGCTGCGCGAGCTCCACCTCGAGCTTGCCCTCATGGCTCTTGGCGCGCTGCGCGAAGATGTCGAGGATCAGGCCGCTGCGATCGAGCACCCGGCGGCCCGTGAGCTTCTCGAGGTTGCGCTCCTGACTGGGCGACAGCGGATGATCCACCAGGATCACATCGGCACCCTGCGCCTCGGCCTCGAGGCGGATTTCATCCGCCTTGCCGCTGCCGACGAAGTAGCGCGGATCAGGCCGCTCGCGGCGGCCGGTGATGCTGGCCACCGGGATCGCGCCGGCCGAGGTGGCAAGCTGCGTGAATTCGTTCAGGTCTTCGGGGTCCAGCGGCGCGCCGAGTCCCAGTCGCACCAGAACTGCCCGCTCGCCGCTGCGCGGACGTTCGAACATCAGGCAGCGGGGCTCTGCGCCTCGTCTTCCTCGGAACCGGGCACGCGCACATTGCGCGCAGGCACGACGGTGGAAATGGCGTGCTTGTACACCATCTGGTTGACGCTGTTCTTCAGCAACACCACGAACTGGTCGAACGAGTCGATGGTGCCCTGAAGCTTGATGCCATTGACCAGATAGATCGAAACCGGCACACGCTCTTTGCGCAGCGCGTTCAGGAAGGGATCCTGCAACGTCTGGGTCTTGGCCACTGAATATTCTCCTTATTTTGCTGCGTCGCATCCTATCATGGGGACGCCTCCGCTTTGATCAAGGCCCCCGGCAATCGTTCCATCGTTGGCAGGTCAAAAGGGTCGACTTTCAACGGTATGGCGCCGCTTGGAAATATTCTTCCGGAACGCAGCCACGTGAGCTGCCGTTTCGCCAGTTGCCGCGTAGCGTAAAGCGCCTTTTCGGCCGATTCGCCCAGGGATTCGCCCTTCCGGACGTAGGACAGAAGCTGACGGTAGCCCACCAGGCGCAGCGCCGGCGAGTGCTCATCCAGCGTGCCACGCGCCAGCAGGTGGCTGACTTCGTCTGCGAATCCGGCAGCCAGCATCTGCTCCAGTCGCTGCGAAATCCGTCGGTGAAGGCGCTCCCGGTCGGCGGGCTCCAGTGAACAGAACGTCCAGTCGCCAAACGCCGACAGGTCCTGCTGTTCAATCCAGTGCTCATCGAGCGTGCGACCGGAAAGCTGCAGCACCTCGAGCGCACGCTGGATGCGCTGGGCATCATTGGGATGGATGCGCGCGGCAGCGGCGGGGTCGCGTTGCGCGAGTTCGGCATGCAGTGCCGGCCAGCCTTCGACGGCGGCGCGGGCATCGATGTGCGCGCGCAGGTCCGTATCGGCAGCAGGCAGATCGGCGATGCCGTGAAACAGCGCGCGGAAATACAGCATGGTGCCGCCCACCAGCAGCGGCAGCGCACCGCGTGATTTCACTTCGCCGATGATCCGCTGCGCATCCATGCGGAATTCGCCGGCTGAATAGGCCTGCTCCGGTTCGCGGATGTCGATCAGGTGATGAGGCACTTTCGCACGTTCCGCCGCAGTGGGCTTGGCCGTGCCGATGTCCATGCCACGGTACACCTGCGCCGAATCCACGCTGATGATCTCCACCGGCAGCAGCTCGGCGATGCGCATGGCCAGCGCGCTCTTGCCCGAGGCAGTGGGACCTGCGATGGCGATGCCACCGGGCAACGCATCCGCCACGGCCGCTACCTGCCGCGCAGGAACAGGTGATCGAGTTCGGCCAGCGCCACGCGCGTGAAGGTTGGCCGGCCGTGGTTGCACTGGCTCGCGCGCTCGGTGTGTTCCATCTGCCGCAGCAGTGCGTCCATCTCCGGCAGCGACAGTCTGCGACCTGCATGCACGGCGCCGCGACAGGCCAGCGTCGCCAGCAGGCGGTGCTCGGCACCATCGACGTGGTGCGTGCCTTCATCGCCCGCGACGGCCAGCGCCGTCTCGCGCACCAGTGTGGCCACATCGTCGCGGGCCAGCAGCGCGGGCACGCTGCGCACCGCCAGACGGTCCGGGGCGATCTGCGCAAGATCGAAACCGCAGCGCGACCATTCCGCCTCGTCTTCGAGCACGCGGGCAATGACCGCGGCCGACAGTTCCACGATCACCGGCGTCAGCAACTGCTGGGCATCGGCACGGCGCGAGGCGTGATCCTGCTTGAGCTTCTCGTACAGCACCCGCTCGTGACCGGCATGCATGTCCACCAGCACCAGGCCGGATTTGTCCTGCGCCAGGATGTAGATGCCATGGAGCTGCGCGATGGCGGTGCCCAGAGGCTGCGTGTCGGATGAATCCGCCGCGGCAGACGATTGAGGGGACCCTGCATCCGCCCCGGCCGTTGCCGCCATGGCATCGCGGACGCCCCAGGTGCCTCCGGACTGCGGTGCTGACGGGAAATGCGAGCCGTGGAAACGCGATCCGAAATTGAACTCCGCGGGCCGCGGGGACTCCGCAATGCTGCCGGCAACGGCGCTGTGCTGCACGCCAGGCCTTGCCTGCGCCAGCGTCCGCTCCACCGTGCGCTGGATGAAATCATGCACGCCACGTGCCTCGCGGAAGCGCAGTTCCTGCTTGGCCGGATGCGCGTTGACGTCCACTTCGCGCGGATCCATCGACAGCGACAGCACGTACGCAGGATGGCGCCCGCCGTAGAGCACGTCGCGATAGCCGATCTTCACCGCATTCATCAGCAACCGGTCGCGCACGGCGCGACCGTTAACGAACCAATGGGCCAGATCAGGCCCTGCCCGCGAAAAGGTGGGCAGACTGATCCAGCCCGACAGCCGCAGCGGTCCGCCGGCGGCTTCAAGTGGCAGGCAGCTTGCGGCAAACTCCTCGCCCACCACCTGCGCCATGCGCCCGCGCCGCGAGGCTTCATCCATGGCCGGCTGCACGCGCAGCACTTCGCGGCCATTGTTCAGGTAGCGGAAACCCACCTCGAAATGCGACAGCGCCAGACGCTCCATCATGCGCTGCACATGCAGCGCCTCGGTGGCTTCGCTGCGCAGGAAGCGCCGCCGCGCCGGCACGTTGAAGAACAGTTCGCGTACTTCGACCAGCGTACCCTCGGGCAGCGCCGAAGGCTTCACGGCGCCGAGGCTGCCGTCGGCGGCCTCGATTTCATGCGCAGCGGAGGAATCCTGCGCCCGCGAGGCCAGCCGCAACCTCGCCACGGCGGCGATCGATGGCAGCGCTTCGCCGCGAAAGCCGAGGGATTGCACCGCGGCCAGGTCGTCGAGCGAGGCGATCTTGCTGGTGGCATGGCGCGTCAGCGCCAGCGGCAGTTCCGGTGCCGGGATTCCGCAGCCATTGTCGCGCACGCGGATGAGGCCGGCCCCGCCCCGCTCGATCTCCACTTCGATGCGCGTGGCGCCGGCGTCGATGGCGTTCTCGACCAGCTCCTTGATCACGGAAGCCGGGCGTTCGACCACCTCGCCGGCGGCGATCTGGTCGACCAGATGCGAGGGAAGGATGCGGATCGTCATGCGAGGCGCATCTTAACGCCTGCAGCCAGCCGCGGCCGTGCCGGCCGAGTCGTCAATGCTGGCGCCGGCGTGGCCGCCGACGCCTAGGGCGAAGCGCTGCCGGCGATGATGGTGGACGCGCCGCGCCTGGATTCGCGCTGGCGGGCGAACAGGCTGCCATCGGGCGGGCTGATGCGGAAATGTTCGCGCACGCCATTGAAGATGGCGTCGGCCACGGCCTGCTGATGGGCCGCGGTGCGCAGCTTGCGCTCCTCGGCCGGGTTCGAGATGTACGCGGTCTCCACCAGCATCGAGGGGATGTCGGGGGATTTGAGCACCACGAACGCCGCGCGCTGCACTTCGGTCTTGCGAATGGTGCCCACGCGGTCCAGCTGCGCGAGCACGCGCTCTGCGGCGATGACGCTGGAGCCGATGCTCGCGCTCTGCGACACGTCCAGCAGCACAGCGGCAAGCTGGTCGCCCTTGTCGCCCAGCGACACGCCGCCCTTCAGGTCCGCCGCGTTTTCCTGCTCGGCCAGCCAGCGCGCGGCCTCGCTCGAGGCGCCGCGATCGGCCAGCACGTACACCGATGAACCGGACACGTCGCGGTTGCGGATGGAATCGGCATGCACGGACACGAAGATGTCGGCGCGCGCCTTGCGCGCCAGACTCATGCGTTCGCGCAGCGGGATGAAGCGATCGTCGTCGCGCGTCAGATAGGCCTTCATGCCGGGTTCGGCATCGATGCGCCTGGCCAGCGCGCGGGCGATGGCCAGCACCACATCCTTCTCGCGCGTGCCCGTGGCACCGCTGGCGCCGGGATCCTGGCCGCCGTGCCCGGCATCGATGGCCACGATGATGTCACGGCCTTCATCCGCGGGCGCGTGGGCCGCGCGCACGGCCACTGGCGCGGCGGGCTGCGCGGGCGCGGCACTGCCCAGACTGATGACGAGCTGGTTGCCGCGGTTGGTCACCTGCGGCGACAGCGCGCGATCCAGCTCCAGCACCAGACGCAGCGTGTGCCGGTCCTGCACGCCACTGCGGATGGACTTGACGGGACCTGCAACCGGCGGCATCCGCGTGGATGACGCCAGCTTCGTCGCCGGCAGGTCGATGACCACGCGATCCGGCGAGTCGAGCGAGAACACCTTGGGCACCGCCGCAGCCGAAAGACCCAGCACCAACTGGGCGGAATCCGCAGAGGCGCTCTTGAGTTCCGCCTTCTGCAGGTGTGTGGCGGCCGAGGTGACCGATGGCAACGCGATCAGCGCGGCAACGGCCATGCCGAAGCGCAGGAAGGTTCTGACCATGCTGCGTAATCTAGGTGTAGCGCAGAGTTTTCTCAAGTGAAATTATGAGGATAGGAAGCTTTCATCAACCCGTATCTGCGTACATGGCGTGAAGGTACTGTCGGCCCGCTTCCGTCAGCGCCTCAGCGTGCAATCGGCGCCCGCCATCCACCACCACCAGTCGCAACAGCGCGTCCGCGGCAGGCATCACTCCCCCTGCGCCCTTTTCGGGCCATTCCACCAACCACAGCAGACTGCCGGGGAGCAGGTCGTCCAGTCCCAGCGCGGCAAGCTCGGCCGGCGAGCGCATGCGGTACAGGTCCATGTGCACCACGCGTCCGCGCGGCGTGTGGTATTCCGACAGCAGCCCATAAGTGGGGCTGCGCACGGGGCCGGACTCACCCAGCGCCCGCAGCATGCCGCGCGCGAAGGTGGTCTTGCCGGCACCCAGATCGCCCTCCAGATGCAGCACCAGCGGCGCGGCGCCCTGCACCACCTGGCGTGCGGCGCGCGATGCCAGCGCCTCGGTGGCCTGTTCATCGGCCAGCAGGAACGAGGGATTCACGGCAGGTGCGCGAGCGCACCGCGCAGTTGTGTCGCCACATCCTGCGCCAGGATGCCGCGCACTCCACCTTCGGCACAGCGGTCACCCGCCATGGCATGGGCCTGCACGGCCGCGCAGACGGCGGCGAAGCAATCGCGGCCCTGCGCCACAGGCCCCGCGGCAAGGCCAGCGACGGCACCGGTCAGCACATCGCCCATGCCGGGCACGGCCATGCCGGGATTGCCCCGCGTGCACAGCCGGGGGACTTCTTCCTGTCGACCCACCAGCGTGCCCGCGCCCTTCAGCACGACGATGCCGCCGCGCGCGCGCAGCAGTTGCGCCAGCGCGGCGGGGCGGTCGGCCTGCACGGCCGCAGCGGTGCTGCCGAGCAGTCGCGCAGCTTCGCCGGGATGCGGCGTCAGTATCCAGTCATCCCGATGCAGGGCACCGGACCCGGCGACCAGATTCAGTGCGTCGGCATCCAGCACCAGCCTCTGGCCCGTGCGTGCACTCGACAGCACCGTATCAAGCACATCACGCGCCCAACTGCTTCGCCCCAGGCCCGGGCCGATGGCAACGACATCGGCCTGCTCCAGGCCCGCATTGAGGTCGGCACCTCGCTCCACCGCGAGAAACATCAGCTCGGGTCGTCCGCCCACCACCACGCCCAGGTGCTCGGGACGGCTGGCCACGGTCACCAGTCCCGCGCCCACGCGCAGCGCCGCTTCGCCGGCCAGACGCGCGGCACCGGCCATGCCTGCACCACCGCCGACGATGAGCACGCGGCCGAAAAGACCCTTGTGGCTGTGCCGCGGACGCGGATTCAGCGCCATGGCGAGGCAGTCGGCATCCAGCAGCTGCAACGATGGCACTGGTGATCGCGCGGTCAAGGGCGCGACGTCCAGGGAGTTGAACTCCAGCGCACCCGCATGATCCGGACCCTCGCCCAGCAGCAGCCCCTGCTTGAGCCCGATGAACGTCAGAGTTGCCGCCGCCTTCACCGCTGGCAGGGCCTGGCCCGTGTCCGGATCGAGTCCCGAAGGCAGGTCGAGTGCAAGGATGGGCAGGCCCGCGGCATTCATCCCATCGATGGCCGCGCGCCAGGCTGGTTGCAGCGGCGCCCTGACGCCGATGCCCAGCAGCGCGTCGACCAACACATCGCAGCCGCCGAGGGCCGCCACGTCGAAAGGCTGCACAGCCATGCCCGCCGCGCGCAGTGCCTGCAGCGCCTGCGCGGCCTCGCCGCGCATCACACCGATATCGCCCACGAAGAGCACGCGGCAGTCGATGCCCGCCTGCCGCGCGAGCCGCGCCAGCACCAGCCCATCGCCGCCGTTGTTACCCGTGCCCGCGATCACGACGATGCGCTGCGCGCCAGGCCAGCGACGCCGCAGACAATCGAGCGCGGCCGCGCCGGCCCGCTGCATCAGCGTGAATCCCGCCACGCCCGATTCGATGGCCTGCCGCTCGAGCTGGCGGATGGCGGCGGCCGGATATGCATCGCTGGGCAGTGTCACCCGGCAATTATACTGCCGGGCGATGAGCTCCCCGATTTCGCGCGAAGAACTGGAAGGCCTGGCGAAAGCGGCAGGCTTCTCGCGCATCGGAATCACCGGCGTCGACCTGGCCGCAGACGAATCGCGGCTGCTGCAGTGGCTGGAACGCGGCTACCACGGCCGGATGGAGTACATGCAGCGGCATGGCACGCGGCGCAGCCGTCCGGCCGAACTGGTCGAGGGCACGGGCCGCGTGATCAGCCTGGCGATGGACTACTGGCCCGCCGAGGCCGCACCGGCTGCCGACATCCTGGGCGATGCCCGCCTCGGCTATGTGTCGCGCTACGCGCTGGGCCGCGACTACCACAAGGTGATGCGCCACGCCCTGGCCCGACTGGCCGAGGCCATCGCCGCGCGCATGCCGCATCGCTATCGCGTGTTCGTCGATTCGGGCCCGGTGCTCGAAAAGCCGCTGGCGCGCAACGCCGGACTGGGCTGGATAGGCAAGCACACCAACCTGATCGGCAGCGACGCCGGATCGTATTTCTTCCTGGGCGAGATTCTCACCGACCTGCCGCTGCCGGTGGATGCACCCGCCACCACCCACTGCGGCACCTGCACGGCCTGCATGCCGGCCTGCCCCACGCAGGCCATCGTGGCGCCCTTCGAACTGGATGCGCGTCGCTGCATCTCGTATCTCACCATCGAGCTGCGCGACAGCATTCCGGTGGAATTGCGCGAGGCCATCGGCAATCGCATCTATGGCTGCGACGACTGCCAGCTCGTGTGCCCCTGGAACAAGTTCGCGCGCGCCGCTTCGCATCCTGACTTCAAGGTCAGGCATGCGCTGGATGCACCGCGCCTCACGGACCTGGCGCGCTGGACCCGCGCGGATTTCGAGCAGCGCTTCGAAGGCAGCGCCATCCGCCGCATCGGCTACGAGGCATTCATGCGCAACGTGATGGTGGCGCTGGGCAATGGCCCGGCGGATGCCGAGGCTGTCGAACTGCTGCGGCTCAAGTGCACGGATGACTCGGAACTGATTGCCGAGCATGCGCGCTGGGCACTGGACCGGCTGCTGGGCTGAACGCTGCGAGCGCAGCGCCGCCACCGTCAGCGCAGCGCCACCCGCAGGTTGTCGATCAGCCGCGCCTTGCCCAGCCGCGCCGCCACCAGGATCACCAACTCGCGCGTGCCCGCGCCCGGCGGCTGCAGCGTGGCCGCATCGCGGATCTCGAAGTAGTCCGGCTGGAAGCCCGCAGCGCGAAGCTGCCCGATGCCCCCGGCCATCAGCGCCGCGTAGTCACGTTCACCCTGGTCGATGCGCGCCGCGGCACCCTTGAGCGCCGCGTGGATGCCCGGCGCCACGGCCCGCTCCTGCGCCGACAGATAGCGGTTGCGCGAGCTCATCGCGAGGCCATCGGGCGAGCGCACCGTGGGCGCGCCGACGATTTCCACCGGGATGTCGAGGTCCGCGGTCATGCGGCGGATGACGGCGAGCTGCTGGTAGTCCTTCTCGCCGAACACCGCCACATCCGGCTGCACGATGCCGAACAGCTTCGCCACCACGGTGGCCACGCCATCGAAATGCCCCGGCCGGTGCGCGCCCTCGAGGATCTCGCACAACGGCCTCACGCTGATGCGCGTGGCACTCTCGCGTCCATCGGGGTAGATCTCGTCGACGGCGGGCAGGAACAGCAGGTCGCAGCCGGCTTCGGCCAGCAATGCGGAATCCTCCACCGGACTGCGCGGGTAGCGTTCGAAATCCTCGTTGGGCCCGAACTGCAGCGGATTGACGAACACGCTGGCAATGACGCGGTCGGCACGGAAGCGCGCCGCCGACAGCAGGCTCATGTGCCCCGCATGCAGCGAGCCCATGGTTGGCACGAAGCCCACGCGCGCGCCCTCGCCCCGCCACTGGCGCACGACCTGCCGCAGCTCGGCAATGCGTTCGACGGTGATCAAGAGAAGCAGTACTCCGGTCCCGGATAGTCGCGCGACTTCACTGCCGCCACATAGGCACGCACCGCTGCCGCCGGCGAGTCGACACCCTGCATGAAATTGCGCACGAACTTCGGCTTGCGGCCACTGGTGATGTCGAGGATGTCGTACAGCACCTGGATCTGCCCGCTGGTGCCGGGACCCGCACCGATGCCGATGACGGGCACCGACACCGCGTCGGTGATCGCCTTGCCCAATTCGTTCGGAATGCATTCGAGCAGCAGGATGTCGGCGCCTGCCGCTTCCAGATCCTTTGCCTCCTGCTGGATTCGCTCCGCCGCATCCTTCGCGCGGCCCTGCACCCGGAATCCGCCGGTCTTGTGCACCGACTGCGGCTTCAGGCCCAGGTGGGCGCAGACGGCAATGTCGTGACCGGCCAGGAATTCGACGATGCGCAGCTGCTCGGCGCCGCTTTCCAGCTTCACCATGCGCGCGCCGCCCTCCTGCATCAGGCGCACGGAGTTGGCCAGCGCCTGCTCGGGCGAGGAATAGCTCATGAACGGCAGATCGGCGACGAGGAAGGGGCGATACAGTCCGCGGGCGACGGCGCGCGTGTGATAGACCATGTGGTCCATGGTCACCGGCACCGTGGTGTCGTGGCCCTGGATCACCATGCCCAGCGAGTCACCCACCAGCACCAGGTCGACCTCCGCCTCGTCGAGCAGCACCGCGAAGCTGGCGTCATAGCAGGTGAGCGCGGCAATGGCCTCGCCCTCGGCGCGCATCTTGTCCAGGGTCGCCAGCGTGACCGGGGGGCGGGCCGAACCGCGCAGCTGCAGTTGCGTGTACATGGCGTTACCTACAAGTCCTTGTGGCGCAGTGGATTGTAGTAGAGCCGGCCGCGCACGGTGCGGCCGATCTGCCCCAGCAGCTCCTCGTAATCGGCCTCGTTGTTGATGGGGTCGATGTTGGCCGCATTCACGATCAGCAGCGCGCTGTCGTCATAGGCCAGGAAGAAGCGCGCATATGCCTCGTTGAGCCGCGTCAGATACGCCCGGTCGATGAGCGTTTCATGAGCGATGCCGCGGCGCGCGATGCGCTCCAGCAGCACATCCACCGGTGCCTGCAGGTAGACCACGAGGTCCGGCCGCGGCGGATCCATAGCCAGGCGGTCGTACACCTGCCGGTACAGCCCGTACTCCTCGTCGTCCAGCGTCATGCGCGCGAACAGGTCGTCCTTGGCCAGCAGGTAGTCGGCCACGCGCACGCTGCCGAACAGGTCCTGCTGCTTCAACTGCGCCTGCTGCTGCGCGCGCTGGAACAGGAAGAACAATTGCGCCGGCAGCGCACCGACGCGCGGATTGCGATAGAAGCGCTCGAGGAAGGGATTCTCGTCGGCCTGTTCCAACACGGGCTGTGCGCCCAGCGTCGCCGCCAGCTTGCGCGTGAGGCTGGTCTTGCCCACGCCGATGGCGCCCTCCACCACGATGTAGCGATGCGGACTGTTCACGCCGCCACCATGCCGGCGATGCCATCGTCGGGCAGTTGTCTCAGCAGCTCCTCCACCCTGCCCTTGCCAGGCACATCCAGCGTGGGAGCGATGTCGTTCAGTGGCGCGAGCACGAAGCCCCGCTCGGCGATGCCGGGGTGAGGCACCACGAGTTCGGCGTCATCGATGCGCAGGTCGCCATACACCAGCAGGTCGAGGTCGAGCGTGCGCGGACCCCAGCGTTCGGCGCGCACGCGCCCCTGCGCGGCCTCGATGCCGCGCAGCGCAGCCAGCAACGCCTGCGCGGAAAGCCGGGTGAGGAGTCCCGCCGCGGCGTTCACGAAATCGCCCTGCTGCACCGGCCCGTAAGGCCGCGTGCGATACAGCCGCGACCGTGCCATGAGTTTCGTCTCGGCAATGGCCCCCAGCGCATCGAAGGCGGCCTCGACCCGGGCACGCGAGTCGCCCAGGTTGCTGCCAATGCCGACGTAGGCCGGAATCCAGGCCGTCATTCCGGGCTCGAGGGCCTGCGGCGGCGACGCCGGCGGCGTGGCTGATTGCCACCGGCTTCGGCATCGCCACCTTCGCCGCGCGAAGCGCGCCCACGCGCAGCCTCGAGCTGCTGCGCCATCTCCTGGCGCTGCTGTGGCGAGGCGGCCTGCAGCGCCGTCCACCACTCGGCCACCTCGCGCGGCGCCATGCCCACGCGCGCGCGCAGCAGCAGCAGGTCGTAGCCGGCGCGGAAACGCGGCTGCTCGATCAGCCGCAGCACCCGCCGGCTGCGCGGATGCTCGAGCTGCGGCTGCAACGCGAACATGTCGCGCACGCCCAGAGAGAAACGCTTCGGGATCATCACCCGCTGCAACGCCTCGCGCAGCGCGTGATCGCAGCCGTCGAGAATGGTGCCCACGTCGGCCCATTTCTCCTGTGGCTGTTTCTCGATGTAGGCCGCGATGGGCCCGTACAACAGCAGCGTGAACAGGAAGGTGGGCGTCACCGACTTGCCCGCCTGCACGCGCTCGTCGGTGTTTTCGAGGCCGGCCACCAGCAGCTTCTCGACCAGGCTGCCCGGATGGCGGCTGAGGAATTTCTCGACGCCCGGATACAGCACGCCCAGCAGCCCGCGCCGTCGCAGCACCTCGAGCGACTTCACACCATGCCCGGTGAGGAACAGCTTCAGCGTTTCGTCGAACAGGCGCGCCGCCGGCACCTCGCGCAGCGCCTCGGCAAGCTGCGTGATCCCCGACTCCGTGTCCGCATCCAGCGAGAAGCCCAGCTTGGCCTCGAAGCGCGCGGCGCGCAGCATGCGCACCGGATCCTCGCGATAGCGCTGCGCCGCATCGCCGATCAGCCGCAGGCGCCGCGCGTTGATGTCGTCCACCGCGCCGACGAAATCCCACAGCGAGAAATCCCCGATGTCGTAGTACAGCGCGTTGCAGGTGAAATCGCGCCGCCACACATCCTCTTCGATGCTGCCGTAGCTGTTGTCGCGCAGGATTCGGCCGCCTTCGTCCAGCACCCGGTCCACCGGCCCCTCGTCGCGCTCGGCGGCCTCGGCATCGCGCTCGCGCTCCTGGTCCGACTCGGCCTCGGCCTCCGGGTTGTCCTCGCTGGCGCCGACCTCGGGCAGGATGTCCGGATCGTCCTCGGTCTCCTCGCCCTGCGACGGCGCGCTGGCCGCGCGGAAAGTGGCCACCTCGATGATCTCGTGGCCGAAGAACACATGCGCCAGGCGGAAGCGCCGGCCGATCAGCCGGCAGTTGCGGAACAGCCGCTTGACCTGTTCCGGCCGCGCGCTGGTGGCCACGTCGAAGTCCTTGGGTTCCACGCCCAGCAGCAGATCGCGCAGGCAGCCGCCGACGAGAAAGGCCTGATAGCCCCCTTCGCGCAGGCGATACAGCACCCGCAGTGCATTGGGCGAGATGTTCCGCCGCGATATGGAATGTTCGGCTCGCGGGATGATGCGCGGCGTGCGGGCCGCGCCTGGGGAGTCGGAATCGGGATTCAAAGCGTGGATTTTCCGGGCGTTTCTTCTACGGGACTTGAGCGCATTTCGGGGACGCCTATAATACCGCGCCCCGCCACGCGGCCACGCTCCCTTCGTCTAGAGGCCCAGGACATAGCCCTCTCAAGGCTAGTACACCGGTTCGAATCCGGTAGGGAGCGCCACTCTCGCCTTGTACAGGGCCGCCTAGCCCTTGCTCAGCCTGAAATCGTAGTTGACCGTGTAGTACGGCACATCGATCTTCGACCCATCGGGCGCCGTGCCCGCCGGGTGCTTCGCGAACGGCGTGATCAGCGATTCCTTCACGCCAAACACCGCATCCGAGTCGATGTACTGGCTGCCCGCGGCGAACAGGTGAGTGGTCACCGCACTGTGCCCGGGCGCCGAGACGATCATGTGGATGTGGCCGGGCCGCATCGGGTGGCGACCCATCTTGTTCAGCATGCGGCCCACCGGGCCATCGGTGGGCACCGGGTAGTACTCGGGCTTGATGGAGCGGAAGCTGTAGCGCCCCTGTGCATCGGTGCGGATGCGCCCGCGGGCCTTCATGCCCACGTCGCCTTCCATCTGCATGTCGTAGGTGCCCTCGCCGTCGCCCGACCAGATGTCGAGCACCGCGCCCGCGATGGGCGTGCCGTCAGCGCTGAGTACCCGGCCTGAGTAGTACGTGGGTTCGCCCTTCACGTCCACCGCGAGATTCGCGCCCAGCGGCAGTTCGGGCGCGCCTTCCCAGTAGTACGGCCCCAGCACCGTGGAATCGGTGGCGCCGCCGCTGGTCGGGTGATTCAGCGTGATCACCAGGATCGAGACGCCCAGCGTATCCGACAGCAGGATGAACTCCTGCCGCTTTTCCGAACACATCTTGCCGGTGTCGGTGAGGAACTGGATGGCGGTGATCCACTCGGCTTCGGTGAGCTTCACCTCCCGCACGAAATCGTGCAGGTGCGTGACCAGCGAGGTCATCACCTGCTTGAAGCGTGGATCCTTGCACTCGTCCATGCGGGCCAGCACCGCCGCCGTGACACTCTTTTCGTCGAATTCGCGCATGTTCGCCCCCGATGTTTCAGCCCTGTCGCCGCGGATCGCGCGGCATGGGGCGGGATTCGATCTCCGTCAAAAGCCCGCCGACGCCCATCGCCATGATAGCCGCAGGCGTGACCGGCTCGCCCGCCACCAGTCTGCGCAGGACGAAATCGAAACCATTGAGCTTCGGAGATCGGGCACAGGTGGGAATGCCCACCACGGGCACAGGCCCCTGCGGGCCGGGCAGCTCGCCCAGCACCAGCAGGTTGCCAGGATCCACCGGCATGCCCGCGTGCACGACCCGGCCGCCAGCCTGGACAATGCCCGCCGGCACCACATCCTCCCGATCGACGGTGGCCGCGATGCCGGCGACCAGCAGCAGGCGCGGCGCGTCGGCACTGGCGATCATCTGCCGCAGCGCGCCGGCCACGGCGGCGGAGCGGTGCGCGACGGTATCCTCCCGTTGCAGCGCTGCGCCCAGCGGGTTCAGGCGCGTCAGCACTGCGTGGCGCATCTTGTCCAGCATGGATTCGGCCGTCTCCGCCGCGCGTGTCAGCACCAGACCAGTCGCCAGCGGTCGCCACGCAGCCACGCGCAGCGCCCGCCTGCCGGTTTCAGGTCCGGCCGTGCCCCTGAGGCTAGCAATCACCTGTGTCAACGCTGCGCGCGGCACGCCATAGGGAATGATCTTCACCGTCGCCAGCATCTGGCCCGACTCCACCGGTGATTCGGCATGCAGCGTGGCTACCGTGAGTCCCTCGTCGGCGACATTGGCGGCATGGACGCGCGCGGCGTCGAGCATCAGCAGCCCTGCGTGCCGCGCATACAGGTTGACGCGGCCCGTGCCTGCATTGCCGATATCCACATCGGCGCCGCCCAGTGCCAGGGCCACCTGCATCGCGGCCTCATCCTCGGCGACATCATCCGCCTCCAACCGCGCCACGACCACGCTCTCGATGCCTGCGTCCCGCAGCCGCCGGATGTCGTCGGCACCCAGCACCAGTCCCTTCTTCAGCGCGCCACCCGGCAGCTTCAGGCTGTGCGCCAGTACCGCCCCGGCGGCGTCGCCAACAGGCACGGGTCCGAACTTCAAGATCCGCTGCCCCGAAGTGCACCGGTCATCTGCGCCAGCACCGACACCGCGATCTCGGCCGGTGTTCGCGCGCCGATCGAAAGGCCCGCAGGACCATGGATGCGTGCGCGCTGCGCCTCGCTGACGCCCGCTGCGGCGAGGCGCTCGAGCCGCTTCGCATGCGTGCGCGTGGAACCCAGCGCGCCCACATAGAATGCCGCCGTCGGCAGCACCGCCAGCAATGCCGGATCATCGATCTTCGGATCGTGCGTCAGCAGTACCACGGCAGTGCGCGCATCGGGCCTCAATTGCGCGAAGGCCTGCTGCGGCCATTGGTCGATCAACTCCACGCCTGGAAACCGCTCGGGCCGCAGGAAGGCCGAACGCGGATCGATGACGCTGACGGCATAGCCGCACTGGCGCGCCATGGCGCACAGCGACTCGCTGATATGCACTGCGCCCACCACCACCAGCCGCAGCGGCGGATTTTGCGGCGTGAGCAGATGCTCCACGCCGCCGCGCGCGAAGACGGTGGCGCGATCGCTGCGCAGCGCCTCGTGGACCGCGGCAGTGAGTTCAGCGTCGGTGTGCGACAACAGTTCGAGCGCGGCCTCATCGAGCAGCCGCTGCGCACTGCCGTCCAGCGGCGTGACCAGCACCACCGCGCGCGCCGCGCGCCGGGCGGCCAGCAGCATTTCGGCCATCCCGCGATGCATCTACTCCAGCGCCTCCACGAATACGCGGATGCGGCCGCCGCAGGCCAGTCCCACGCTGAACGCGAGATCATCGCTGACGCCATATTCCAGCAGCCGCGGTTCCCCGCTGTGCATGACCCCGGCCGCAGCCTGGATCACATCCACTTCCACGCAGCCGCCAGAGACGGAACCGGCGAACTGACCCTGCTCGTTGCAGACAAGCTGGCTGCCTGCCGCGCGCGGCGCCGATCCCCAGGTGGACACCACCGTTGCGATGGCCACGCGCTGGCCGGCATCGCGCCAGTTCAGCGCGACGGCAAGCAGATCCTGCTCTGGAGAGGAATCGGTCATTGATCCGGCAATTGTAGAATAATGCCGAGCTTCCCGAACCCCTCGCCCCCGGAGTCCCCCGATGATCACCCTCGACGTCAACGGCAAACAACTCACCACCGACGCCGCCGACGACACACCCCTGTTGTGGGTGCTGAGAGACCACCTGAACCTCACCGGCACGAAGTTCGGTTGCGGCATGGCCCAGTGCGGCGCCTGCACCGTGCATATCGATGGCCAGGCCACCCGCAGCTGCGTGCTGCCGGTCTCCGCCGTCGCCGGCAAGAAGATCACCACCATCGAGAACGTGGCCGCCGAGTCCGTGGGCAAGGCCGTGCAGGAAGCCTGGGTGGCGGAAAACGTGCCCCAGTGCGGCTACTGCCAGTCGGGCCAGATCATGAGCGCCACCGCGCTGCTGCAGCAGAACAAGTCGCCCACCGATGCGGACATCGACGCCGCCATGACGGGCAACATCTGCCGCTGCGGCACCTACGTGCGCATCCGCGCCGCCATCCACCGCGCCGCCGCGGCCCTGGCCTGAACACGGAAACTGCCATGAAGAACCAGAACACCCGCGATATCTCCATCGTCAACGCCGCGCTGCTGCCGGAAATGAACCGCCGCGACCTTCTCAAGGGCGCCGGCCTCACGCTGGCCGTGCTGGGCGGCGGCTCGCTGCTCACCGCCTGCGCCGGCAGCGGCGACGCCAAGGGCGGAACGCTTGCCGCCACGCAGTACCTGCGCATCGGCAGCGACGGCACGGTCACCGTGGTTTCTCCGCAGACCGAACTGGGTCAGGGCGCCTACACCGGGCTTGCCACCATGGTGGCCGAGGAACTGGACGCCGACTGGAGCAAGGTCGCCCTCGAGGCCGCGCCGGCCGACGTGAAGCTTTTCGGCAATCCCGCCTTCGGCGGCGCGCTGCAGGGCACCGGCGGCAGCAGCACCATCCCGGCCTTCTGGGAACCCATGCGCAAGGCCGGCGCCACGGCGCGCGCCATGCTGGTGGCCGCCGCGGCGGCCGAGTGGAGCGTGCCCGCCGGAGAGATCACCGTGAAGAACGGCGTGGTCTCCCATGCCGGCAAGAACAAGTCCGCCGGCTTCGGCGACCTCGCGGGCGCCGCCTCAAGGCAGGCGGCGCCGAAGGAAGTGAAGCTCAAGGACCCGAAGGACTTCACGCTCATCGGCCAGCCCGCGAAGCGCATCGACGCGCGCGCCAAGTCCAGCGGCACCGCGGTGTTCACCCAGGACATCAAGCTGCCCGACATGCTGGTCACCATGGTCACCTACCCGCCCCGCTTCGGCGGCAAGGTGAAGAGCTTCGATGCCGCCGCCGCCAAGGCCATGCCGGGCGTGGTCGACGTGGTGCAGTTCAAGACGCCGCTGCGCGAAGGCGTGGCCGTGCTCGCGAAGGACACCTGGTCCGCCAAGAAGGCGCGCGACGCGGTGAAGGTCGAATGGGATGAATCCAGCGCTTTCACCAAGAGCTCCAGCGAGATCATGGCTGAGTACACAGCGCTGGCGCAGAAACCGGGCATGCTGGCCAACAAGCCGCAGGGCGATGCAACCAAGGCGCTGGCCGGCGCCGCGCGTCGCATCGAGGCGGAATACGAATTCCCGTTCCTGGCGCACGCCGCCATGGAGCCGATGAACTGCGTGGTGCAGCTCAAGGACGGCGGCTGCGAGATCTGGAACGGCGAGCAGATGCACACCCCCGACCAGGGCACCATCGGCAAGTTCCTGAACCTCAAGCCCGAGCAGATCAAGATCAACATGCTCTACGCCGGCGGCAGCTTCGGCCGCCGCGGCAATTCCTTCGCCGACTACCTGCTCGACACGGTGGCCATCGCGCAGGCCGGCGCCAAGGGCAAACCGGTCAAGCTGGTGTGGATGCGCGAGGACGACATGCGCGCCGGCTTCTATCGCCCCGTGTACCTGCACTCGCTGAAGGCCGCGGTGGACAAGAGCGGCAAGATCACCGGCTGGCAGCAGCGCATCGTGGGCCAGTCCATCCTGGCCGGCTCGCCGCTCGACAACGGCGCGCCGGTGGACTTCACCTCGGTGGAAGGCGCGGCCAACCTGCCCTATGCCATTCCCAATCTCGCGGTGGAGCTGCACACCACCAAGCTGGGCGTGCCCATACAGTGGTGGCGTTCGGTGGGTTCCACGCACACGGCGTATGCCATCGAGAGCTTCCTCGATGAAATCGCGCGCACCACGAAGCAGGACCCGGTGGAACTGCGCCGCACGCTGCTGGCCGACAAGCCGCGACACCTGGCCGTGCTCAATGCAGTGGCCGAGAAATCCGGCTGGGGCAAGCCGCTGCCGGCAGGCACCGCGCGCGGCGTGGCCATTCACGAGTCCTTCAATACCGTGGTGGCCGAGGTGGTGGAAGTCACCAAACACGACAAGGGATTCAAGGTGGACAAGGTGTACTGCGCCGTCGACTGCGGCATCGCGGTGAACCCGAACATCGTCGAGATGCAGATGGAATCGGCCATCCTCTATGGCCTCGCGGCCATCGCCACCGGCGCAATCACGCTGAAGGAAGGTCGCGTGGAGCAGTCGAACTTCCATGACTACACCGTGCTGCGCATGAACCAGGTGCCGAAGATCGAGGTGTACATCCTGCCATCGACCAACAACCCCACTGGTGTGGGCGAACCCGGCACGCCGCCCATCGGCCCCGCCGTTGCGAACGCGCTGGCGGTGCTCACGGGCAAGACCTACCGGCAGTTGCCGCTGTCGGGCGCAGGCGTGGCCATCGTGTGAGCGAGGACCCGGGGTGCAGCGAAGCCGCGGCGCCCCTGGGCCAGGCCCAGGTCTCGCGCCTGATCCGCGCGCGGCTGGATCACCTGCTGGTGGATGACTCGTGCACGGCAGTGCGGGATGCAGCCATCTACACGCTCGCGGACCCGCGTGATCTGCGCTGCGTGCGCTATGTGGGTCAGACACGCTCACCCCGGCGCCGGCTGCTGCAGCACCTGAACACGGCCAGGCTGTGGCTGCCGGATGAGCTGCCATGGTGGGTGCAGAAGCCCGAATTGCGCCCGCTGTACGAGTGGATTCGCACGCTGTTCGGCGATGGGCGGCGCCTGCCGGCCATGATAGTCGTGGACTGGACTACGCTTGCCGAGGCGCGGGTGGCCGAGCGACGCCGCATCCTGGATTCGATTGCGGCCGGCCATCCGCTGTTCAATGTGGAGGCGCGCCAGGCCGGCGCGCAACTGCTGCTGCCGCTGGAAGGAAAGACCGCGCTTCAGGACGCAAACCGCACACTGGCGGACAGCGGCGTCTGCGCGTCCAACGAGTCGCGCAGCGCACGTAGGCATCCACCGCGGTGAACAGCACGCACTGGTGGCTGGTGAGACCCGCAAGGAGCAGCCTGCGCACGCGCCGGCGTTCGAGCAGTTCCGTCATCGGCGTGGCATAGAAGCCCGAGTGGCGCGGCTTGAACACGAAGATATCGCCCGGCGAGGGCTGCACCTGCCGCACCACATCTGCACCGCGCGCGGTGGACAGACAGGCGCGCGTGACCAGGCCCGCCTTGTCGCAGTCCCAGTCTTCGGGCGCATCGTTCACGTAGAACACGGGAATCCTCGCAGCGCGCGCCCGGCGCTTCAGCAGGGCGATGCGCGGCGCGATGCGCCGGGCGGCGCGCAGTGTCGGTCGCCAGTCGTCGAAGCGGAACTCCGACACCATGTCGAGGATCAGGAGCGCGGTGCCGCCAGGCTTGCGTGGCGCGGTCATCGGCCGGTCACGAGGAACCCGTGGTGTGATGCGGGGCATCCACGGGCTTCGACTCGGGACTGCCGCGCTGGCGCAGGAAGATGCTCAGCACCACCATCGACAGCAGCGACAGGAATTCGCTCTGCCAGTTCTGCAGGGACTCGAACCAGAACCGCGAACGCCCGACATATTGCAGTACCGAAACGGGCGCCATGCCAATGGCGGTCTGCTCTTCGTTGTAGAGGCGCGCGCCACCCACGGCATGGATTGCCACGCTGAAGATGAACAACAACAGGAAGGCCAGCGACAGCGAGTTCGAATACAGCCACAGCACCCAGCCGCCACGGCGCACGGGCCAGGGCGCGCCCCGCCTTCCGCCGGACTTGCGCGGATCGCGATCCACTGCCTCGGATTGACCGATGCGCTTCGACTCTGCCGATCCGCGCTGGTACAGCACCGCGGTCAGGATCACATAGGCAGCCATCTGCAGGAATTCACTTTCCCAGTTCTCGGCCGTGGCCTCGAGGAAATGACCCGACTGTCAACCGGCGCGCAACACTGACCACCCTCCGGCGCCCAACTTTGACCAGAGGATCGGGGGTTCTGGCGGCGTGATCCGGGGTTCCGGCGAGGGGATGTCCATGACGATCTGGAGCACAAGTGGGTCTGCCGCGTCGGCGGCAGATGTCAGTTCTCTTCTTGAACCGGTAGCTGTCGTTGCCGGTCTCGATGATCTCGCAGCGATGCGTCAGCCTGTCCAGCAGCGCGGTGGTCATCTTCGGATCGCCGAACACGCTGCTCCATTCCCCGAACGACAGGTTGGTCGTGACGATCAGCGACACCCGCTCGTAGAGCTTGCTGATCGGTGGAACAGCAGCGAGCCGCCGTCCTGCGCGAACGGCAGGTAGCCCAGCTCATCGAGCACGATGACGTGCTGGTACAGCAGCCGACTGGCCAGCTTCCCGGCCGACCCGCGCGCTTCTCGGCGTCGAGCTGGTTGACCAGATCCACTACGCTGTAGAACCGCACACGCTTGCCTTGCAGCACGGCCGGCGACCCAGCGCCGTAGCCAGTCGTCTTGCCGGTGCCCGTGCCGCCGACGAACACGATGTTGCGGGCGCTCGTCAGGTACTCCCCAGTGCACAGTTGCCGGATCCGTGTCGTCCACGGCCGATTCGCGGAAGTCGAACGTCTCAAGGTCACGCGGCATGGGGAACGAGGCCAGCCGCAGCTGGTACTGACGAGCGGGCCTGCCGCTCGGCGATTTCAGCGGCCAGCAGCTGCTCCGCAGCGCGTCGGGGCCTTCTTCTGGGACAGCGCCGTCAGACTCTCCTCCAGCGCATTGGCCATGCCGCGCAGGCGCAGCACCTTCATCTGTTCGGTCAGGGTGACTTGCATGCATCTTCTCCGGTGTGGGGTGGATAGGCAGGTTCACGACCGCCGCGTCCGCAGCAGCTGGTCGTAGCGATCAGTTGCAGGCTCGGTGATCAGCTTCGGCACATGGGCACCTGCAGCAGCGGTCGGGCGGGCTCTGCCGCCCGGTGCAGCAGGTTCACCACATGCGCACTGCTGACCACCTGCTCTTCAAGCGCAGCGGCACAGGCCTCGGCGACGGCGTCCAGCCCGTAGGGCGACCATCGAGAGGATGTCGACGAACTGCCGGTCGCCGTCGCTGTGGCGAAGAGCCGCTCGCGCAGCCGCGTCATCGCCCCGGGCAGGAGCCAGTCCTTGAACGGCGCGCCGTTGCGCAGTGCTCGGGCTTGCGCTCCAGCGCCCGCGTAGTGCCACGGGTTGTACAGCGTCCGCCCGCGCTCGAAGCAACGCGGATGCTCCCCGATCACCTGCCGCAGACGATCACGATCCGCTCGGCATGCGCATGCACGCTGGCTACTTGGCCGACGTACCGACACTCCACGCTGTAGCGGTTGCGCTCGAAGTGCACCAGGCACGTGGCTGATATCCGCGCGTTCTTCTCGGCGTAGCCGGAACGGCATCGGCACGGCGCGCAGCGCGATCTCTCCTCGTCCCACAGCTCGATGACCGCCGCTCGGGCTCCTCCGGATGCGCCCGCTCGCGCCAGCTGCAGCAGGCGATCGCCGATGCGCGTTCAGCTCGGCCAGGTCCGCGAACCGCAGCTTCGGGGTAAACACCCACTCGCACGTTGCCCTGGTTCTCGACCTGCCTTCTCCCACCCCGAGGCCGGCGTGCACGCCGTCGGCTCGATCAGGTAGTGGTTGCACATCGCCGGAACCGGCGGTTGTAGCGCGGCCCAGGAAGATGGCATCCACCGCGGGCTTCAGGTTGTCGTAGATGCCACGCCGCGGCACCCGCCCAGGAACCAGCACGCGCGCATGCGCGTCGAACACCATCTCTGGCTCTCGCGCGGATAGCCACCGGGAAGAACGCGGCTGTGGCACAGCCGAGGTGACCGACCTTGACCACCTGCTCAACGCCGCCGAGCACCACGTGCTCGTGACTCCAGTCGAACTGGTATGCCTCGCCGGGCGCGAGCTCTGCGGGATGAGCGCCGTGGCCACCGGTGGCGGGCGCGCTCGAACGCGCGCATGTGACGGCGCACCCGTCCACCGCGCCGGTGTAACCCTCCAGGCACAGCGCCTCGTAGATCCGCTGCGCCGTCCGCCGCTCGCGCGCCGGCAAGTTCTGTTCGACCTCCAGCCACGCGTCCAGCGTCGCCACGTACGCTCCGGCTTCGGCTGCGGTTGCCGCGTCGCCTGTACTCGAACGCTTCGCCCTCAACGCGCGGCCCCGGACCGTGTTCCTCGAGAGCCGAAGATCCGCGCGATCGCGCTGATCGACTCCCCTGCAGGCGCGTCGCCGGATCTTCCCAATCGTCTCCACGCACAGCACCCCGACCCCCGCAAGGCCATAGGGACCTCGCAGGGTACGGGGTGGTCAATTTTGGACGCCGGTTACACCCCTTGCCTGGTCAGAATTGCACGCCGGTTAACACGCTGTGCTTCCAAGAGAGCCGTAGAGCCGCGATATCCTCATCTAAACGGCCGCCGCGTCCAGCTCTACCTGTATCTGGCGGCGCAACGGCATCATTGCGTTGGTCGTCAGCTCCTCACGCACTACGGCCCAGCGCCAAAGTCTTGATAGGGCAAGTTCCTTCTTCACCGTGCCCGCCGCACTTCGAGGAACGTCCGTTCCAGCGGTTTCCTTCAGGACATCGACAGCGGACTTTCCCTTGTGCCTTCGCCATCGCTGCGGCAGCATCCAGTACTTGCGGGCGAAATCCTGTGCATCCCTTGCCCGAACCGACGGATGGCGGGGTCGCCGTAAGACTGACCAGCGCTGCAAGCGCCGCACCATCTCAATTCGGGTAGAGGGCTTCAGCTCTCCGGTCGCGTCGCGGTGTTCCATGTAGGCGCGGGCAATCTCGGAGATGCGCTGCGATGGCGAGGGCGCTTCGGCCTGCGCTGGCTTTTGCGCGAAAAGCGGCGACTTCCTGAGGGTAGCCGCTTGGACTCCTCGCGCATCACGTCTACGCGGGCGGTGAGAAGGCGCGAGCAGAGCTTACGGAAGCCCTCCTCGCCCAGCGCGGCGGGACTGGTCCCCGACTCGATAAGTATCTCGCGGGCAATACGCTCTGTAGCCGTAAGGCGGTTCAGCAGCAAGTCCTCCTCTGCTGCCGCAAGTTCTTCCGTCACCCACGCGATCCGTGCCGCTCCAGCTTCTACCGACTGTTCGCCAAGATTGATCGAATCCTCCTCGCGGTTTGCCCGGAAGGAAGTCATGTAGTGAGCAACCAATCTATCTACTGCGTCTGCGCTCATCGGACCAGCCTGCCGGAGGGCGCAGAGCCGCAGCTGCGCCGCACTCATTTCGAGACCCAGCGCCTCCGCTGCCTCTCGATCCACACGCCCTAGGGAATACTTCAGTCCGCCCGACGGAGAACATTACGCAGTGCCTTGGGCACCTTGGCTCGGTAGTAGAACACCTCGCGCGTTTCATCACGGTCTGAGTCATGTATATCCCCTGTCTGCAACGAGTGAACGAGGACTGCAGGATGGGGGTTGCGCCTGTGCACGAACATGCGCGATCCCATGGGAATGGATGTAGGAGGCAACCGACCGGACATCGCACTGGGCGTTGTCGGCGGCAATGGCGTCCCCACGGGGATTCGAACCCCGGTTACCGCCGTGAAAGGGCGATGTCCTAGGCCTCTAGACGATGGGGACGTACCGGAGGGGGCGGCATTCTAATCAAAACCGCCCCCGGATTCCTACGGGCTTATTGCGGGGCGCCCAATTGCGCCCGGTCGGCGCCGCTGCCAACGGTGCGGCCAGCCTGTGGCAGCGCCGGGCCCTTGTATTCCTGCGGCTGGTGGCCGGTGCGGGCCACGATCAGCTCCCTGAGCAGCGTGATGGTCTCATTGCTGGGCGCCTTCTCGGGCTCCAGAAAGCCCCTCTCGGCCCTGCCGGCGGCATGATCGATGGGCCGCAGGCCCCGGCTGTCCGCGAATTCCAGGTCGGCGCCCCGATCGGCCAGCGCCTTGACCGTGGCGGTCCAGCCATGGGCAGCCGCGGCATGCAGCGCCGTGCGGCGCGCCCGCGGATCGGCGGCATTCACATCGGCACCGGCCTCGACCAGCAGCGCCACGCACTGCGCCGCCTCGGCATCGGTCTTGTAGCGTCCGCGCGTGGGATTGGCGCCATGCCCGGTGCCTGCCGCCGCCATCAGCGGCGTCACGCCCTCTTCCGTGGGCAGGGCCAGGTTTGCCTTGTACTTCAGCAGCAGCCGCACCGCCTCCACATCGCCGCCCTTGGCGGCGCGCAGCAGTGCCGTGGCGCCGGTGGACAGCACGGCATCGCCGCCGCGATCGAAGATGTAGTTGCGATACGGCGGACGCAGCTTCAACTGGATGTTGGGATTGGCACCCGCGGCCAGCAGCTGCTCGGCCACCTGCAGACCGGTGGTGAAGTCCTCGCTGGGCAGATCGGGCCGGCCGCCGCGCGGCAGCGTGTTCATGTCGATGGCCACGTACAGCGGCGACTGGCCGTACAGATCCCAGCGGTTCACATCCGCGCCGGCCTTGATCAGGAAGGCGGCATAGTCGAAGTGCAGGTTCATCAGCGCCAGCACCAGCGGCGTGGTCTGGTCCGGATCGGCGCGATTGATGTCGGCTCCGCCCTTCAGCAGCTCGCGCGCGCACTCGATGCAGCCCTCGCGCGCCGTATACAGCAGCGGGGTAAATCCGCCGCGGTTCATGCCCTTCGGCCGGGGCTCGGAGGTGACACGCCGCGCCCATTCGCGCGTGGCGCCGCGCGCATTCACGTCGGCACCCGCCTGCACGAGCAGGCGGATCATCTCGGGCTGGCCCTGGGCAGAGGCCCACATCAGCGCGGTCTGGTCGGCCCAGCGCTCGCGCGCATTCACCTTGGCACCGGCCTTGATCAGCAGGCGCGCCGCATCGACCTTGCCGGCGCGCGCCGCCAGCATCAGTGCCGTCTGGCCCTCGGGATTGGCGGCCTCCACCTCGGCGCCGGCCTTGAGCAGCAGGCGGATGGCCTCGGCATTGCCCGTGGTGGCCGCCTCGGCCAGCGGCAGCGAACCGAACTCGTTGCGCGCATTGGGATCGGCTTTTGCCTTCAGCAGCGCAGCGATCAGCCGCGCATCGCCGATGTGCGCGGCATAGTGCAGGGGCGTAGTGCCATCAATTTCGCGCGCACTGGCCGCGGCGCCCTCGCCCAGCGCATACAGCGCGGTCTCCGGATCCTGCGCCTTCAGTGCCTCGAACAGCCGGGCATTGGCCGCCGCAGGATCGGCGCCGCCGGCGATCGCGGCGCCACACCAGGCCAGGCCCAGCAGCGCAATCGAATACAGCCTGCGCATCGGCACTCAGACCTCGGCGAAGGTGCCGGTGCTGTCGCCCACCTTCTCCACGGGCACGCCAGCGCGGTCGAGCAGCGTCAGCAGCAGGTTGGCATGCGGCGTGTTCTGCGGGTACTTCAGGTGCTGGCCGCCCTTGATCCTGCCGTAGCCCCGCCCAAACACCGCCGATGGCAGCGGGTCGTTGTTGTGCTTGTCGCTGTTCGACATGTTGCTGCCGAACAGGATGATGGAGTGATCGAGCAGCGAACCATCGCCATCCTTCGCCGCCGCCAGCCGATCCAGAAAGCCGGTGAACACCTTGGTATGGAAGTTCTGCACCTTGACCAGTTTCTCGATCTTGGCAGGATTTTCCTGGTGATGTGACAGCGGATGGAAGGCATCGGAGATGCCCAGGTTGTTGTAGGTGCGCATGCTCACCTCGCGCGCCATCATGAACGAGGCCACGCGGGTGAGATTGGCCTGGAAGGCCAGCGCCATCATGTCGAACTGCAACTTCAGATGTTCCTCGAACACCGCGGGAATGCCCACGGGCGCATCCGGCAGCACCACGCCGCCCATGCCCTCGGACTTGATCTTCTGCAGCCGGCGCTCGATCTCGCGCACCGAGTCGAGGTAGTCGGCCACCGCCGCGCGATCCTGCGCACCCAGGCGCTGCTGCAGCGATGCCGCATCGGCCGCCACGGCATCGAGGATGCTGGTGGTCTCGGTGGTGATGGCCACGCGCTCATCGGCCGTATCGCCCTGGCCGAAGAGACGGTAGAACACCTTGCGCGGATTGAATTCCATCGGCAGTGGCTGGGTGGACGAGCGGAACGACACGGTGTGACCGTAACTGCAGCCATAGGCCGGGTCGCACACCGCCCCGCCTTCGGTGGCCAGCTCCAGCGAGGGAAATGCCGTATCGGCGCCGAGCACGCGCGCCGCCATCTGGTCGACGGTGGTCGCAGCGTGCGGATCGTGCGTTTTCTCCGGCGACACGCAGCCCAGCCAGGTGCCCGCGATGATGGCATGCGGCGTATTGCTCTCGCCGCCCTTGTTGCGCAGGCCACTGACGATGGTCATGGACGCCTTGTGCTTGGCCGCGGGCTCCAGGATCTTGGTCAGCTCGAAGTCGCTGCCCGTCTTGGCCGGCGACCAATGCTGCATCACCGCGCCATGCGGGAAGTACACGAAGGCCATGCGCGGCTTCGGCGCCGCGGCGGTGGCGGCCAGCGCGGTGGCGGCGGGCACCATGGCATCGAGCAGCGGCAGCGCCACGCTGACGCCCGCGCCGCGCAGCACGGTGCGGCGATCCAGAAATTTCTTCGTGATGAACATGGCAATGACCTCTAGTTGATCAACGAAGCCTGGCGGGTTTCAGGCGTCTTGGCATCCGCGGGAATCTGCTGCATGCGAAACGGCGCGCTCTTCACGATCAGCGTCACCAGCGTGGCAAACCGGTAGTCGTCGGCCGCGGCCTGTTTGACGATGCCGCGGATGGTGGGCATGTCCTGCCACTCCATCGGCCGGCCGGCCGCATAGATCATGAGCTTGGTGGTCAGCGTCTGCACGAACTGGTCGGGGTTCTTCATCAGCGCATTGCGAAGGTCGACCGGGCCCTTCACCTCATGACCGTCGGGCAGCACGCCTGCAGCATCGATGCGGGTCTCGGCCATGCGATCCTTGTCGCGCCAGCGTCCCACGCCATCGAAGTTCTCGAGCGCAAGACCCATGGGATCGAGCACGCCATGACAGGCGAAACAGCTCTTGTTGGTGCGATGCACGGCCATCTGCTCGCGCATCGATCGCACCTTGGCGCCGGTCGCGGCCTCCTTCAGCGCCTCGACATTCGGTGGTGGCGGCGTGGGTGGCGTGCCGGTGATGTTGTCGAGTATCCACGCGCCGCGCAGCACCGGCGAGGTGCGGTTCGGATACGAGGACACCATCAGCACGCCGGCCTTGCCCAGGAGACCAAAGCGGTTCGGGTCGGCCAGCGTCACACGCCGGAACGACGAACCCTTCACGTCGCGCACGCCATAGTGCACGGCCAGGCGTTCGTTCAGGTAGGTGTAATTGCCGTTCATGAGCTCGAGCACATTGCGGTTGCCGCGGAACACCGCATCGACGAACTGGCGGATCTCCTCGCGGAAGTCCTCGCGCAGGTCGCCCTCGAGATCGCGGTGATTGGCCGCGTACGGGAAGACACCGGGATCGGGCTCGATGTCGGCCAGCTTCGACAGCCCCAGCCACTGGAAGGCGAAGTCCCGCGCCAGCGACTGCGCGCGCGGATCGGCCAGCATGCGACGCACCTGCTTTTCGAGCACCGCGTCGTCGCCCAGATGGCCGCCGGCCGCCGCCTCCAGCAGCTCGTCATCGGGCAGGCTGCTCCACAGGAAGAACGACAGCCGCGAGGCGAGCTGCAGATCGTCGAGCGCGAAGATGTCACCGGGCCGCTTGCCGGCCGGCGCGGGCTCCGGACGGTAGAGGAAGTCGGGGCTCGCGAGAATGCGCGTGATCACGCCGCGAATGCCGTCATCGAAGCCCTTGCCCTGCCGCGACGCGACATAGGCCTGCATCAGGTTCGCCACCTCGCCATCGCGCAGCGGCCGGCGGAACGCCTTGCGGGCAATGGTGGCAGTGATCTTCTCGGCGCAGGCCTGTTCTTCGGCCGCCGCGCGCGGATAGCAACTGAAGATGCGCCGCCGGCTGCTGCTGTCGCTGACGCCATCGGTCTTGAAGGGCCCGCGGATCTCGAAGTTCGTCACCTTCAGCACCCGGTCCTCGCCGCCACCGGGCACCAGCAGCGCCAGGCGCGAATCGGATTCGGCGTAGCTGCGATTGCGGAAAGTGACCACCACGCGGTGCTGGCCCGCCTTGGCCTGGAAACGGATGTTCTTCAGTCGCGCGTTGATGGCATCCACCGGCGCATCGCCCTTCTGGTCGATGGCCTTCTGGTCCGTGTCGCCGCCGATGACCACCTCGTACACCTTCACGCCATCCACGAGCGCGACCAGCGTGTTCTCGAACTCCATGCCCTCGACCCACAGCGCGCGGGCCATGTTGTTGATGTTGAGTTCGTACTCGCCATCGGCCGGAAAGATATGGTCCACGCCGAAGCCACCGCGCGTGCCGAAGGGCAGCCCTTCAACGTGCAGGTGCTGGGGGCCGCCGAAGGGATTGTTGTATGGCGTGCCCACCGGCCGGGAGGCCGGATTGCCCACGGCCTGCACGGCCACGGTGCGCGCCGCAGCCAGGTACTGGTCCAGGAAGGTGGGCGACACCTGCAGCACCTTGGCCACATTGTCGAAGCCATCCGACAGGTCATCCTGCGGCAGCAGCGCCGACGGATCGAACTGCAGATCGAGCAGGTCGTGGATGGCGTTGGTGTATTCGCGGCGGTTCAGGCGATGCAGCGGTACGTAGCCGGGCTCCACATGCTTCGCGGCGTTGTCATCGATGGCGCCCTCGAGCCAGTGCACGTAGCTGTCGAGTTCCTCGTTGGAGGGACGCTTCTCGCCCGGCGGCGGCATCAGGCGGCCGCGCATCCGCTTGATCACCTTCTCCCAGGTCTCGGCCTCTGCGGGAATGGCGCTACGGCCGTGATCCATGGCATCGAGCGCGAGCTGGCCCGCCCAGTCGGTGGTGTTGTGGCAACCGACGCAGTATTGCTCAACCATGGGCCAGTGATCGGCGGCGGGCGCGCCAGCGGTCACGCGCGCCGGCTGGGCTGCAGGCGCCGCTCCGGATGCGATCATCGCCAGCGCCGTTGCGCCGGCCAGCCCATGCAGCAATCCCCGCACCTTCGCCATCTCATGCACCCCGCCGGATCGACCGGTCCGATTCTAGGTTATCGGCACCGGAAATGATCGGTTAGAGTCCTGCTCACCATGAAAGTGCTACGCAGACGCGATTTCCTGGCTTCGCTATCCGGCACGCTGCTGGCCGGCGGCGCCCTGGGCACGGGCCTTCTGTCCACGACGCGCGCGTCGGCGGCGTCCGACGGCAAACTCAAGGCGCAATCCCTCGGGGAAGGACTGCTGCTCGTGCAGGGCGCGGGCTGCAATGTATTGGCGCTGCGCGATGGCGATGGCCTGGTGTTTGTCGACGGCGGCCTGAAGGCCAATGCAAAGGCCTTGCTCGCACTGGCGCAGCAGCAGCTTCGCGCCCGCAATCCGGGCGTGCTCATCAACACGCACTGGCATCCGGAGCACACCGGCCTCAATGAACTGCTGGGCGGCCAGCACGCCAGGATCATCGCGCACGAGAACACCCGGCTGTGGCTGTCGACCACCGTGCGCTACCAGCCCGATGGCCCGCCCATAGGGCCACTGCCTGCCAGCGCGCTGCCCAACGCCACCACCTACACCCGCGGCGAGCTCAAGCTGGGCGATGAGACGCTGAAGTACGGCTACCTGCTGCAGGCCCATACCGATGGCGACCTGTACGTGAAGCTCACGCGCGCGAATGTGCTGGTCACCGGCGGCGTGGTGGCCGGCGATGCCTGGCCCACGGCCGACTGGGTGACTGGTGGCTGGATCAACGGCACGGTGGCGGGCTACCGCACGCTGATCGGGCAATGCGACGACCAGACGCGGGTGATCACGGCCAACGGTTCGCGCCTCTACTCAAAGGCGGACCTCGCCTCCGAGGTCGACATGCTGTCGAAGCTCGCCGACCAGCTCGGCAAGATGATGCGCGCCGGCTTCGGCCCGGCCGACATGCTGGCGGCCAATCCGGCGAAGGACTATGGCGCGAAGCTGGGCGATCCCACGCAATTCCTGACCGAATCGTTCAAGAGCCTGTGGCCCCGGCTGGCACCGGACGCCTGACGACAAGAAGGGAAGATTGGTGGAGCTAGACGGGATCGAACCGTCGACCTCTTGCATGCCATGCAAGCGCTCTCCCAGCTGAGCTATAGCCCCACTTGCGGGAGGGGCGCGACGTTACTTGGCGCCTCCCGGACTGTCAAGGAATCCCCGCGCGACGCCCCGGTTTGGCGGGGTGCCCTCGCCCGCCGGGTGACTCAGGCCAGCGCCCGGTCCAGTCGCGCCAGCACCCGCTCGCGCCCCAGCACCGCCAGGGTGGCGTCGATGGGCGGCGACACGGTTCCGCCCGTGACGGCCACGCGCAGCGGCTGCGCCACCTTTCCCAGCCCGAGGCTGCGTGCTTCGGCAAAGGACTGCAGGGCCGCATGCAATGCCGGCGCTTTCCATTCCGCGACCGCGGCGAAGGCGCCCCGCAGTTCAGCCAGCAGCGACTTCGCCTCCGGCGTCAGGTGCTTGGCCACGGCCTTCTCGTCCATCACCGGTTCGCCGAAGAAGAACAGGCTCGAGGCCGCCATTTCCTTCATGGTCTTCGCGCGTTCCCGCAGCGCCTCCACCACGCCGCCACACAGGGCGTCGTCCGTAGCGGTGACGCCCAGCATCGCCAGCTGCTCGCGCAGCGCAGCCACCAGCGTGGCGCGCGGAGCCTTCATGATGTGCTGCTGGTTCAGCCACAGGAGTTTCTCGGGATTGAACGCCGAAGCCGCCTTGCCGACATGTGCGATGTCGAAGGCCGCGATCATCTCCTCGCGGGTGAACACTTCCTGGTCGCCATGCGACCAGCCCAGGCGCACCAGGTAGTTCAGCAACGCATCGGGCAGGAAGCCTTCCTTCTGGTATTCCAGCACGCTCACCGCGCCATGGCGCTTCGACAGCTTCGTGCCATCGGCACCCAGGATCATCGGCACATGTGCATATGCCGGCGGCGTCGCCCCCAGCGCCTTCAGCATGTTGATCTGGCGCGGAGTGTTGTTCAGGTGGTCGTCGCCGCGGATGACATGCGTCACGCCCATGTCCCAGTCGTCCACCACCACGCAGAAGTTGTAGGTGGGATTGCCATCCGAGCGCTGGATGATCAGGTCGTCCAGTTCTTCGTTGCGGAACACCGTGCGGCCATGCACCAGGTCATCCACCACCACTTCGCCCGCCAGCGGGTTCTTGAAGCGGATGACCGGCGTCACCCCCGCCGGCGGCGTCTCGGTGCTGTCGCGCCAGCGGCCGTCATAACGGGGTTTCTCCTTGCGGGCGAGTTGCACCTCGCGCATCGCATCCAGCTCTTCCTTCGAGCAGTAGCAGCGGTAGGCCAGACCCTGCGCCAGCATCTGTGCGATGACGGCGCGGTACCGGTCGTAGCGCTGGGTCTGGTAGAACGGGCCTTCGTCTTCGTTCAACCGCAGCCAGCGCATGCCTTCGAGGATGACGCGCACGGCCTCGTCGGTGGAACGCTCGCGATCGGTATCCTCGACGCGCAGGATGAACTTGCCGCCGTGGCGGCGGGCATACAGCCAGGAAAACAGCGCGGTGCGGACCCCGCCGATATGGAGCATCCCGGTCGGACTCGGGGCAAAGCGCGTGACAATGGTCATGGGCCGCGTAGATTAGCGAAAAACAGGGCGGGGAAACGTATGGATAGACGCATTGCATGGGTTCTTGCGGGTGGCCTGGTCATGGCCGGGTTCGCCCTGGCGGCCGCCACCGGCGCGCGGTACGGCAACGACTACGCGCGCGACCGCGCGGAAATCGACGACCTGCTCGCCCGCTACTCCTTCGCGCTCGACTGGCAGGATCCGGAACTGTATGCCAGCACCTTCACCGAGGATGGCGTGCTGGTCTGGGCCGGCGGCACCGTCACCGGCCGCGCCAACATCGTCACCGAGATGCGCAATGCCCGCGCCGCCGACGAGCGCGCCAATGCGGCCGCCGCTCCGCTGCGGCCTTTCCGGCGGCGGCACTTCATTACCAATGTGGTGCTGAAGATCGAGGGCGACCGAGCCACCGAGCGGGGCTACTGGTTCGAGTTCAACAACGACAATCCCGAGCGCAAGCCTTACGTGGGCGCATACGGACATCAGCAGGATGACCTGAGAAGGGTCAACGGCCGGTGGTACTTCGCCCGCCGCCAGATCTTCAACGAGCAGCGGGAAAACATGGCCGCAACGGCCACCAGCCCCGCCTGGTAGGGTCTTCATTGGACAATATGGGGCCGCCGGATTTGCACCGGGCCGCCCCAATCCGTAGACTTGCGCTCCCTTTCAAAGGGCGGTTAGCTCAGCGGTAGAGCACTGCTTTCACACGGCAGGGGTCACAGGTTCAAGCCCTGTACCGCCCACCACCTTCGCCATTGTTCGCAAGCGGCCCGGGCCGGCTCAAGGCCGGCCCGGTTGCTTCACCTGATCGCTGGCATGGCGACCTTACAGCTTCATCCTCACGCCAAACCGGTATGAACGACCGATCAGGTCGAAGTACACCGGATTGCTGGGGTATTGAAGCTGCGGCGCGCTGGGCGGCGCGCGATTGGCCAGGTTGTTCACCTGCACGAAGAGCTGCGTGCCGAGCTTGCCGCCCAGATCCCAGCTGCTGTTGAGGTTGAAGTAGACGATCCCGCCCACGTGGTTGTCGTTGATGCTGTTGGCGCCAGGCACCGGCGGCGACTGACCCGGTTCATAGTAGGTGGCGTTGAGCTTGCCGCCCCGGATGTAGCGTGTAGTCAACGTCCCTGTGAAAGGACCGTTGCTGTAACCCGTATTCAGTGTTGCCAGCCAGGTCGGGGATCCGCCCAGGCCGCCCGTCTCGCCCGCGCGATCCGTCACGACGCCGAACAGGTTGGTCGCCAGCTCGTAGGTACGCGAGGCCAGCAGCCGGAAGTTCAACGTGCCCGGCACATCGCCGAAGCGCGACAGCGGCAGCTTATATGCGGTCTCGATGTCGAGACCACTGGTGCGCAGCCACTGCAGGTTCAGGTTGATGTTGCGGATCTCGGAGAGCGACTGGTTCGCGCCGAAGGTGATCAGCGGGCACAGCAGCGGATCGCTGAAGTTCGCGCAGCGATCCACGATGTTCTGCGAACCGCCCGGCGTGCCGATGTAGCCCTTCACCTTGATGCGGTAGTAGTCCAGCGAAACGCTCAGGCCCTCGATGAACTGCGGCTGCATCACCAGGCCCACCGTGGTGGTGCGGCCGGTTTCGGGGCCCACCTCCGGGTTGCCGCCGGTGAGGGCGACGGGGAACTGCGAGGGCGCGCCGGTCACGAACCTGTTCACCACCGAGCCGAACGTGCTCGCGCTGGCCTGGAACAGTTCGTTGAAGTTGGGCGCACGGATGTCACGCGAGGTGGTGAACCGGAAGCGTGCCCAGTCGATCGGCTCCCAGATCATGCCCAGCTTCCAGGTCGTGGCGTTGAACTTGTTGCCCGCGGCGGCCTGGTTGTAGCTGCCGAAACCCGAAATGTCGTAGCGCGTGCGGCGAATCGCGCCGTTGAAGTTCAGCGCGTTCACCAGCGGCAGGTCCCGGGCCAGCGGCAGTTCGGTCTCCAGGTACGCCTCGGTGACGTTCTGCTGGGCGTGGTAATCGGCGCCGAAATTCTGGAAATAGACGAACGAGTTCGACAGCGGGTCATGCTGCAGCGAGGTGGAGTCGTGCCGGAATTCAACGCCCGTGGCCAGCGACAGCGGGCCGGCCCACAGGTCCGCCACCTCGCCCTGCAGGTTGGCTGCCGCAACGTGCTGGTGGATGTGGATGTCTTCGGTCAGCGTACGATAGACATAGTCGAGCGCGGCCTGGCTGGCCTGCTCGCCGAAGGGATTGAACGGCACGCAGCCCGCCGCCGCCGCGCGCAGCGCGGCATCCGTGCTGAGAGTGGCGCGGCAGACGATGCGACGCTGCGCCGCCGGCAGCGCAGCATCCGCCGGGTTGTATACCGGGTCATTCGCCCAGCTCCAGAAGGCAAACGAGGCGGGGTTGTTCACACCACCGCTGCCGGGCCGGTTGATGACGCGCGAAGCGCCCGTCACCAGGTTGTTCTCCACGGACTGGAAGCGATCCGTATGAGCGAACTGGTAGTACACATCCCAGCGCCACTTGTCGTTGATCTTCGCCTTGATGCCGGTGGTGGCACGCATGGAATCGGCTTCCGATGCCGAATGGCCGCGACGCTGGCCCAGCACGGCCAGGTTGAAGTTGGCGGTGGTCGGCCGGGTCGCACTGGGCGTGGCCGATGCGGCCGGCAGGAAGGTGCGAATGGCCGCGGGAATGTACGGGTTGTCCGCATAGATCGGCAGCGCCGCGCCGAAATAGCGCGACTGGTCCACCGAACCATTCACGTGGCCGAACGATCCTTCGATGAAACCCTGCACGTTGTCGGTGAAATCGAAATAGGCATGGCCGAAGGTGGCATACCTTTCCACCGGCACCTCGAGCTGCGCAGTGGCGAACGAGGGGAATGCGTCGGGACCGACGGTGGTGCTGCCCGATGCCGGCGCCCCCAGCGTGTAGGGCACGGGTGTGCCGCTGGCATTGAAGCTGATGGCCTGGGTGCCGAAGAGGTTGCGGATCGACGTGGCGACCGGCACGCTGACCACGCCCGCGCCGGGGGCGCCGTTGTTGTTCAGCAGCGTGACCACGCCCCGAGGATTGGCAATGAAGCCGCCGGAAGTCGGGGAACGATACTGCTGCACCGGGGGAGAAAACGCGACGGCCCCCGCGCCGGAGTTGGAGACGACGACACCCGGCTTGCAGTAGCTGCGCGTGAAGCAGTCGCCGATGCCATCCTGCTTGGCGTATTCACCGCCCAGGATGAAATGGCCGCGGCCGCCCGCGAAGGGTGATCCGCCGGCAAGCGCCAGGTGGTAGTTCTGCCCGTCGCCCTCGGCGGTCACGCCGTAGTCGGCCTGCAGCTTGATGCCGGTGAGATTCTTGTTGAGGATGACGTTCACGGCGCCGGCCACCGCGTCGGAGCCATAGGCCGCCGATGCACCGCCGGTCACCACTTCCAGTCGCTCGACGAGTCCGCTGGGCACGAGGTTCAGGTCCACGGTGCCTTCGCGCGTCACCGGAGCGAAACGACGACCGTCGACCAGCACCAGGTTGCGCGTGACGCCCAGACCCCTCAGGTTCACGATCTGCGCGCCGACATTGAAGCTGCCCCAGCCATTGGTGGTCGGCGTGGTCGTGGCACGGAAGGCCGGCAACTGGTTGGCGCCGGCGCCGATGTTGGTGATGCCCAGCTCTTCGATGGCCTCGGCACCGAGTACCGTCACGGGTGTGGGGGTCGTGAAGCCGGAAGGCGCGAGGCGCGAGCCCGTGACCACGACCTGTTCCAGTTCGTCGTCAGCCGCAGCGTCCGCGGCCATTGCCGTACCCGCAGCCAGCACACAAGCCGCCGACCAGACGAGCTGGCGCACGACGAATCCAACATTCACTTGACGCATGAGACCCCCTGTTCGGACCTGAATCGTTGTCCGGACAAGGATAGCTCCGCGGATGCCGGCGCGTCGATTCCGCCCTGCGAGACCACACTGCCGCTAGCAGACAATCATCGACAGGAGAAGCTTGCCGCCTGCTTCGCGTCGCCGCCGTCGTACCGGGCTACGCTCGGATAAGGACACAGTGGTCTTGCGGTATCAGGAAAGGCGCGTCCGGTTGCAATGATGCGATCGGGCGCATGGCCGCGTTCCACCCACTCCTGGATCGCCGTGAGCATGTCGAACTGGTCGGTGGATTGCCCACCGCCGCAATGAAGCATGCCCGGAACGAGAAACAATCGCGCCCACTGCTGCGGACCCGCCGATGAACGCGGCGTCAGCCGCTCGTACCAGTCGGTGAGCGCACCGGTGGCCATCGCCTGGTCGGAAAGTCCATGGTAGACGATCATTTTCGAACCGCGTGCCGCAAAGCTCGTCAGCAGCGTGGCCACTGCATCATTGATGGCGGCCGTCTCCACCGTGCGCACCATGTCGCGATCGAAGTCGAACTTCAGCGGATCGAGCTGCGGATCCGCGGGTGTCACCGAGAATTCGCGCAGTGTGTCCCGACCCAGCGTGGCATTGGCGGGAGGGCTGGTGGCGCTGCCCAGGTGCATGGAGCGCCATGCCGGCGATGCCATGCCGGTGTCGTAGGGAAACCGGCCATACAGCGATTCGCCGCGCGAGTTGCGCGCGCCGGCGAATATCGCCGCGAGACCGTCAGCCTGCTTGCGCGTCAGGCAGGTGGCGTCGCCCTTGCCTTGCGCCTTGCATACGCGGCTGCGCGGATCGAAGCCGCAGGCCTTGTAGTCATTGATCATGCCGTCGCGCAGGCCATCCAGCGCATCGCATTGCTGCAACACCGCCTCGGACAGCGCCTTGAGCTGCGCATCGGTAAAGGCCTCGTGCAGCAGCGGCCGGCCTTGCGCATCGCGCGGCGCGATGCGATTCACGACCTGCAGGCTGTAGACCTGGTTGGCGGCCACGCGCGTGAGGTTGAAGGACGCATTGCCCGACACCACGCCGTCGAACTCCATGGGCAGGCGCTGCGCCGCCATCATCGCCTCGCGGCCGCCGGTGGAGCAGCCCATGAAGTACGAGTACTCGGGTTTGCGGCCATAGAAACGCTGCAGCAGGCTCTTCGCCTCATGCGTCGTGCGCTCCAGCGACTGGTAGCCGAAATCCAGCTTGGCCTGTTGATCGACGGCGAAGCGCGCATCGATGTTGTTGCGGCCGCGATGCCCGCTGTCGGTCGACACCACCGCAAAGCCGCGGGACAGCGCCGAGGGGAATCCCGATACATTGCCGTAGGCGGGATTCAGCACGCCGTCCAACCCGCCTCCGCCCTGGAACAGCAGGCGCTGGTTCCAGTTGGCAGGCATCCGCAGTTCGACGCCCGTGCCGAACTTCATATCGGGAATGCCGGAGTCCCTTGCGCCGATCGTCACGCGGAACAGGCAGTGGGCCGGGACATCCGTTGCCGGCGCGCCATTGCGACCCTCGAGCTTCGACGCTGGCATCCACTCTGCCGTGACCACTTCGTAGCCGGGCCCGGACAAGCCGGCAAGACCGGCACAGCGCCCCTGCGCCGAGGCATCGGCAGGTGCATCCGCAGCCGTCGCCCTTCCGCAGAGGCCCATGGCCAGGATCGCCACCGACGCTGCGGCACCACCCGCCCTGCAGAACCGCCAACCCGCACGACTCATGGCGTGCGACCTTCCATCAGAGCGGTGATGGGCGCGATCACGGCCTGGGCCCAGATCTCATAGCCCTTCGAGGTCGGGTGCAGTCCATCGCTCATGATGTCGGTGGCAATGACACCGGATTCGTCCAGGAATCCGGCCCCGATGTCTCGATAGAACACGCGGCGTCCATCATCCAGACGCGCGATGCTGCGATTGATGTCGGCGATGGTCGCGCGCACCGGGTCGTTCGGCCGGCCGCGCGGGAAAATGCCCAGCAGCAGCAAACGGGCCTCCGGGAAGTCCTTCTGCAACTCCAGCACCACGGCCCCGACGCCTTCGGCGATCTCCGCCGCCGAATTGCGGGCGGTGTTGTTGGTGCCGATCATCAGCATGATGGCGCGCGGCTTGATGCCCTGGCCTTCCCCGTGCTGCAGCCGATACAGCACACCCTGCGTGGTATCCCCGGCTATGCCGAAGTTCGCGACCTTCCATTTGCCGAAGTACTTGTCGAACACCGCCTTGCCCGCATATGGGCCCTGCTCGTTGCGCCAGAAGTCGGTGATGGAATCGCCCATGAACAGCAGTTCCGCATCGCCCTGCCGGGCGACGGCCAGGTTGGCGTCGTGCTTGGCCTGGAATTGCGGCGAGAGGAAGGGAATGACCGCGGTGTTCGCCACCGGCGGGCGCACCTCGAGCAGGTTCGGATACTTGCGCAGCAGCGCCCTGGTGCCCGAATCGGCCCTGGCCGAGAACTGCGCGAAGGCGCGCCGCATGGCCTCGATTTCCGCATCACTGGGTCGCGCGATGACAACCGCGGCGGGAACCGGTGCGGGTACCGCAGCCGGTGCCGGTGCCGCAACGGGTGCTGGCGCTGAGCCGGGCCCGGGGAACACACGCGGTGCGGGCGCGCCCTGCGCTGCGGCAGTCACCGCAACCAGCGTGAGAAGGATCGCCGCTGCGCCTCGAATCGTGCTCGTCATGCTGTGCCCCTCTTCTGTATTTCTTGCGACTGGTGGAAACTCGCGACCAGGGCGCGCATTGCACCACAAAACACCGCGGGCCTTCAGCAACCGGGAGAATCCTTGACCATGCAGCGTTTACCACTGAGCAGCCCACTACAGGCGTCCGGTCTCGCGTTGCTCGCCCTTGTTGCGTTGTGCACCGCTGCGCGAGCTCGCGCCGCGGAACCTGCCATGCGCGCCTCACCCGACTGCGACCGGGCCTGCCTGTATCGCGTGCTCGACCAGTACCTGGCCGGCCGCAAGGCGCGCGACATCCGCAAGGTGCCCTGGGCCGCACATGTGAAGAACACCGAGAACAACGTGGAACTGCGCCTGGGCGACGGGCTGTGGGGCACCATCACGGCGCTCGACGCCTACGAGATGCGCTTCGCCGATCCGCAGACCGGCGCGGTGGCCATCTTCGGCGTGGTGCAGGAAACCACCGAGCGCTCGCCCTATGCCACGCGCCTGAAGGTGGTGAACCGCACCGTCACCGAAGTGGAAACCATCGTGGTGCGCCCTTCCGATGCCGGCATTCCCTTCGTCACCGCCGACATCAAGCCGCTGCCCGTGTGGGACGAGATCCTCACGCCCGCGCTGCGCTCGCCGCGGCAGAAGATGATCGATCTTGCCAATGGCTACTTCGACACGCTGCAGCTCAACGACGGCACGTTGCATACCGAGTTCGCCGACGACTGCAATCGCCGCGAGGACGGCATGCAGTCCACCAACAACGTGCAGGCCGTGCTCGATCCCATCTCGCAGTGGGGCTGCGCGGACCAGTTCCGGCTGGGTCAGTACCGCTACGACGACCGTCTGCGCGACCGGCGCTTCCTGGCAGTGGATGAGGAACGCGGCATCGTGCTGGCCGGCGGCTTCATCGACCACGAGGGACGGCTGGGGGATTTCAAGCTGACCAACGGCCAGACGAAATCGCCCATCTTCCGGCGACCACACTCCTTCGTGCTGCTCGAGGCGTTCAAGATTCGCGCGGGCAAGATCCAGCAGATCGAGGCCGTGTTCATCACGGTGCCCTACAACATGCCGACGCCCTGGAAATAAGCGTCGCGGCGCGGGCCGGCACGGGCCGGCCCGCCGGTCATTCGCCGAAGTCCAGCGGCAGGCCTACGTAGTTCTCGGCAATGGTGCGCCGCGCCGACTCCGAATTGAGCAGGTAGTCCAGTTCGGCGTGCTGGAAGCGCTCGAAAATGGGCCCCTCGTCGGGAAAACGGTGCATCAGGTTGGTGAACCACCAGGAGAAGCGCTCCGCGCGCCAGATGCGCCGCAGGCAACGGGCCGAATAGTGGTCGATGCCGGCGTCGCTGCGCTCGCGGAAGTGCTCGATGAAGGCCGTGGCCAGATAGCGAACGTCCGTGGCCGCGAGGTTCAGCCCCTTCGCACCCGTGGGCGGCACGATGTGCCCGGCATCGCCGGCGAGGAACATGCGCCCGAAGCGCAGCGGCTCGGCCACGAAACTGCGCAGTGGCGCAATGCTCTTCTCGATCGATGGCCCGGTCACGAGTTTCGCGCGCGCCGCGTCATCCAGCCGCAGGCGCAATTCCTGCCAGAAGGCTTCGTCGCTCCAGCCTTCGACCTTGTCGGTGAGCGGCACCTGCAGGTAGTAGCGACTGCGCGTGCGGCTGCGCATCGAGCACAGCGCGAAGCCCCGCTCGCTGTTGACGTAAATAAGCTCGTCGCTGACCGGCGGCGTATCCGACAGCAGCCCCAGCCAGCCGAAGGGATATACCTTCTCGAATTCGCGGATGGCCCCGCGCGGCACGCTGGCACGGCAGACGCCGTGGAAACCATCGCAGCCGGCGATGAAATCGCAGTCCAACCGCTGCTCACCGGCAGCGGTATGCCAGGTGACGAAGGGGCGATTGCCCTCATGCCCGCCGATGGCCACGTCACGCGCCTCGTACACCGTGGGAAGCCCCAACGCCTCGCGGGCGTCCATCAGATCGCGGGTGAGTTCGGTCTGGCCATAGACCAGCACGCTCTTGCCACCGGTGAGTGCATGCATGTCGATGCGATGGCGCCGCCCCTGCACCAGCATCTCGAAACCCTCGTGCACCAGGCCTTCGCGATGCATCCGGTCGCCTACGCCGGCCTCGTCGAGCAGGTCGACGGCCACCTGTTCGAGCACGCCGGCGCGGATCCGGCCCAGCACATAGTCCGGCGACTGCCTTTCGACGATCACCGCATCGATGCCGGCCTTGTGGAGCAGTTGTCCCAGCAGCAGCCCGGAGGGCCCCGCACCGATGATGGCTACCTGTGTACGCATGGGGCGCGATTCTGGCCTTGCCGGCGTCTTTCAAACTGGAATCATCCGGCGGATACTTGGACTTTTCTCACGAGGACATTCCACGTGGCTAGGCCTGCACCGCAGCGCATTCCAAGCTACTTCCTCTATGGCGAAGCCGTCCGCGCGCATGACGAGCGCACGCTGCACGTGGAATCCATCGAAGCGCGCAGCAGCCGGCACCGCTGGAAGATCGACGCGCACCGGCATCGGGCGCTGCATCAGCTGGTGCTGGTGCTGAAGGGCCGCGGCGTGGCGATAGCCGAGAGCAGCGTGGCGCATTTCCGTCCGCCCTCCCTGAGCATCGTGCCGGCCGGCACCGTGCATGGCTTCGAATTCGAACCCGGGACGCTGGGCAGCGTCGTGACCATTGCCGACGAACTGCTGCAGGAACTCTCGCGGCGCGAACCGGCGTTGCTGTCGCTGTTCAAGGATCCGTTCACGCTGGAGCTGCAGGCAGGTTCGGCTGCCACCATCGAACTGCTGCGCGTGTCGCGCCTGCTGTCGCGCGAGCATGGCCAGCTCGCGCCCAACCGGGGTCTCGCCATGGAGGGTTGCCTGGCGCTGCTGCTGGCGCAGGTCCTCAGGATATCCAGCTCCGCCGACCGCGCCACGGACACGACCATGGGACGCCATCGCCATCTGGTCGCCCGTTTCCGCACCGCCATCGAAGGCGGCTTCCGCGGCAACAAGTCGATACCGGAATACGCGAAGAGCCTGCAGGTGTCCGAATCGAGCCTGCGCAATGCCTGCCTGAAGGCCACGGGCCAGCCGCCCATCCACCTGGTACATGCGCGGCTGCTGCTCGAGGCCAAACGCCAGCTCTACTACACCTCGCGGCCGGTGAGCGAGATCGCCTACGAGCTGGGCTTCGACGATGCCGCGTATTTCACGCGCTTCTTCACCCGCAGGGCCGGCGTTTCGCCGCGCGCGTTCCGCGCACGCGGCCCGCGGGCGTGAGCTCGCGCGAGGGCGTTCAGTCGTCGGCCAGCGGGGTTTCCAGCAACGACGCCTGGCGGTTGCGGTTCGCGGCGCGCTGCAGCGACTCCGCGTCCGAGAGGTAGTCCGCCAGATCCACGGTGGGCGACAGGCGCAGCAGCGAGGGATACACGTCGGGCGCGGCCTCGATCCGGTTCACCGAGCGGGGGTGCAACTGCAGGTCCACCAGCCACAGCACACCGCCCTGCAGCAATGGCGCCAGCGCTGCCAGTGCCAGCGCCACCATCGGGGAATACGCCGTGGCATTGCGCAGATGCAGCCAGGCGGCGACCAGGGCCAGCGCGGCCCCGATCAGCATGAACACCGCCGGAAGCGAGGGCCACTGCAGCATGTAGGAAAGCGCCTGCAGCAGCACATAACCCCAGGCGCAGACGGCGAGGTACACGGTGGCGATGGCCAGGTGGATGCGGATCTGCCAGACGCCGATGGCGAGCCTCGCCACCAGCGACCAGAACCCCACCCAGATCCCCAGCAGCGCCACCACCACCAGCACCGCGATCAACATCCGCGGGGCTGCCCTGCCCGGCGCGGCCAGCCACTGCGACAGCACCGCAAACAGCAGGCACAGCACGATGCCGCCGATGGCCAGCAGCGTGCGATGCCGGCGCAGCAGATCGCGGCGGAACACCCTTTCGGGTGGCAACTGCAGTTCCTGCGTGCGCACCCGCACCAGCGTGCGGCCCACACGCACTTCCCCCGCACTGATGCGCGTTTCTCCTCCCGGGTCGAGCCTGCGACCCTCCACCCAGGTGCCATTGCGCGTGTCGAGGTCCTGCACCAGCAGGCGACCGTCGTCCTGCAGCGTGAGCAGCACATGACGCCCGGCAGCATAGGCATCGTCGATGACCACGTCGCAGGCAAGACTGCGACCGATGCAGCATTGATCGCCCGCAACTGCCAGGCGCACGCGCTGATGCAGCCTGCCGTGCTGGTCGTGGACATCGACCAGTGCTACGGGGTCCATCGCATGGCCTCGAGGTAACGACGCGCGAACACCATCCCCGCCTCGAACCCCACGCCGTGCAGATCGAGGTGGCTGACCAGCGCCAGTCGGGGCTTGTCGATGCTCACCAGGCTCACCGCGATGTCGTACAGGCCGGAGAACAGCCGGTATTGCCGCACGCACAGCGTCAGCCGCGCGTCGAAGCCATCGAGCGTGGCCAGCGACTGCTTGCAGGCGTAATCCGCAACATCGCGTGAAGAACCTGTGCGGCGGTACGCCGAGACGAGCCGGTTGACCCGCCATGCAAACTGCAGCGGATGCAGCGTGGGGCCGCGCAGCACCCGGTGCTGGTAGCGGATGTCGCCCACTTCGAGACCGCTCTGCACCAGCAGCCGCGACCGGCCCGCGCAGCCGATCACCTCTTCGGTGATGTAGCGTCGAACCTCCCCGCCGCCGGTGGTGCCGCACTCGATGCTGGACACCAGTTGCGTGGGCAGCGTGAATCCCAGCAACTTCTGCGTACCGGCCTGCGGCGGACGGCTGCCGAAGTCGAAAATGGTGTCCTGGTGCGCCAGCACCTGCGCGGTGACCATCTCGCGCATCTGCCGTGGACTCAGGCTGTCCTGCAAGGGTTTGCGCGCCCGTGCCAGCAGCGCCGGGATGTGCTTGGCCGGCACCACGAAGCCGACGAGCTGCCGCGACTGGATCACCGACACGTTCACGCCATATACCGCGCCGCGCACATCCAGTGCGGGCCCGCCCGACATGCCGCTGTTGATGGCGCCGGTGTAGTGGATGCGCTGCTCGAAGCTGCCGGTCACGATGCCATTGGCCACGCCTTCGGTGATGGTCAGCCCCAGGTTCAGCGGAAAGCCGATGGACCAGGCGCGCTCGCCGCGATCGGGGATGTCGGTACGCAAGCGCAGCGGCGGCAGCTTCAGATCATCTGCGCCGACCACGGCCAGGTCGTTCTGCACGTCGACGGCATAGACCTTGAGCACGCCGGTGCGCTCGTCGGCAGTGACGTATTCGAGCCGGTATTCATTGGGATGCAGCACCGCCTCCGACACCACATGGAAGTTGGTGACGATGAGGCCGCCTTCGCCTGCGGCGAAGCCGCTGCCATGGAAGGCGCTCGATGCGGAATCGGCGAGGAAGCCGCGAATCTGCACGATGGAATCGCGGGCGCGGTCGAGGCGATTGCGCGCCGCCTGCGAAAGCTGCTGTTCGGCGAGATCGGGCTCCACCACTTCGATGGCAGCGCCCTCTTCCGCCGGTCCCGATGCCGGCGGAGCCGGAACGGCCGCGGGCTCGGATGTCCGCGCGGGCGCCTGCGCATTGGGCGAGTGCGGCGCGGGCGCCTGCGCGGGCCTCGCGGCGCAGGCAAGGCCCAACAGCATGATCAGCAGCGTTGCGCGTGAATGTCTCACGCCGCCGATTATGCCTCCGGCCGCGACCGCAGGGGTCCTACACCTTCTTGTGCTGCGGAATGTGCGAGGGAATCAGGAAGAAGCTCAGCGTGGTGATGAAGGCGCAGGCCGCCACGAACCAGAAGAACAGGTTCACGGTGGGCGTGGGCTTCATGTCGAAGTACATCGAGGCCGCGATGGGACTCATCACCGCGCCGATGCGCGACACGGTCTGCGCCATGCCCACCGCCGAACCGCGGATCTCGGTGGGATAGGAATGCGCGCTGACGGCGTACATGAAGGCCTGCATGCCGTTGATGGACATGCCGGCGGTGAAGGCCAGCGCCTGCACGGTGAAATCCGTGGGATTCGCCACTGCCGCGGTGACCGTGCCGATCAGGAAGGTGGCCGTCACGCCCAGGAATGCCAGCAGCGTTCCCACCCAGCGTGACCCGAACCAGCGGATGAAGAATGCGCCGCCGATGGAGCCGAAGAAGGCGCCGATCGAGAACAGGCTGAGCGCCGAGCCCGCGATGCCGTCGCTGATGCCATCGGTGGTGAGCAGCACCTTGAAGTAGTTGGTGTACAGGTACAGCACGAAGCTGTTGAACGAGAATGCCACCCAGATGAAGAACGTGGCGCGGGCGTAGTCGCTGTTCCAGATGGTGGCCAGCCAGTGGCTGGAGCGCTTGCCCAGCTCCACCACGCGGAAATCCTCGGTGCCGTCGAAGCGCTTCTCGCCGACGAGGCGGTTCAGCGCGCGCGCCAGGCGCGCATGCTGCGCCGGGTGCTGCGCCATGAACTTCGGCGATTCGGGCATCAGCACGCCGAACACGATGAACAGCACCAGCGGCACCAGGCCGCCGATCAGGAACATCTGTTCCCAGTGGACATGCTGGATGGCCCAGCCGGCCAGCGAACCGCCGACCGGCACCGCCGAGATGACCAGCGCCACGATCACGCTGCGCACCTTGTTGGAAGTCCATTCCGAAATCAGCGTGGTGGCCAGCGGCGTGACGCCGCCCATGCCCAGACCCGTCACGAAACGCCACATCGTCATCTGCTTCAGCGTCACCATGGCGTTTTCGGGCGTGCCCGACTTGGCGGCGTAGTAACACAGCACGGAACCGGCGAACAGCAGCACTAGGCAGGCGAAGTACGAACGCTTGCGACCGATGATGTCGCCCAGCCAGCCCAGCGATACCGAACCCACAGCCATGCCCACCAGACCTGCGGTATTGATCGGTCCGAGCGCGGCGCGCGTGATGCCCCAGTCATTCACCAGATGGTTGCCGACGTGCCCCATCAGGAACAGGTCGTAGCCGTCCGACAGCATGATGATGATCATCATCAGCGCGATGCCGGCGGGCATCCAGAAGAACTTCGCCGAATCGATGACCGCGCCGACGTCTACCTGCTTCTTCTCCATGCTCATCACTCTTTGTTGTCGTTGTTCCGGGCATTGCTTGCGGTTGCCAGCACTTCAGCCGCTGCGTTGAAGGCCTCGACACCGGCGGGAATGCCGGCATACACGCTGGTATGCAGCAGCACTTCGCGGATCTCGTCGATGGTAGCGCCGTTGGCCAGCGCGCCGGCCACGTGCACCCTGAGCTGGTTGGGCTTGGACAGCGCCGTGAGCGCCGCAAGCGTGATCAGGCTGCGCGTCCTGCGGTCGATGCCGGGACGGCTCCAGACGTCGCCGAAACAGTATCGGGTGACCAGTTCCTCGAAGGGACGATTGAAATCGGTGGCCTGCGCAATGCGCTGTTCCGCGCCCGCCGCCCCGAACATCTCCCGGCGTACCGCCATGCCGGCGTCGTACGCCTGGTCCCGTCGATCCATCAACCCACCCCCCTCGAATTGGTACGCGAGCTTGGCCTGAAACGCCGGGGACCGCAATCTCCCCGGGCGTCTGGCCCGGGCGCGAGGGTTCGGGGCAATTGAACCGTCGATTATTCAGGCACCAGGGCCTGGATGTGGGGCGTGGTGCCCGGCGGGAAGGTGGCGGCGGGATTTTCGAGCTTCGCGCCCAACGAACGCAGCAGCGCCACGGTCTCCGGATACGGCGTGGGCGACAGCGCATTGAACACTTTCGGGTAGCGGCCCAGCGCGTAGTCGATGGCCGACAGCCCGTCGGTATCGATGACATCGAGCTGCGCGCCATCCTTCACCAGCTGGCGCACCAGCTGGTTCCAGCCGCGCGAGGCCGCCGCGTGCAGCGCCGTGCGGTTGCCGGCCATCCAGATCTTGAGGTCTGCATCGGCCAGACCCCGCGTGGTGCGCGCATTGACATCGGCGCCAGCGGCCTTCAGCAGCGCATAACATTCCAGCGCATCGGCCTCGGTGCGCGTGTTCCCGCGCGTGGGATCGTTGATGTGGCCATCTCCGGCAGCCACCATCAGCGGCGTGACACCGATGGAGTTGGGCAGGTTCACCAGCGCGCCGTGCTGGAGCAGCAGCTTCACCACCGGGATGTCGCCCGCCTTGGCCGCGCGCAACAGCGAGGTGGTACCCCATACCATCAGCGGATCGCGGTAGCGGTCGTAGGGGATGTTGCGATACTTGGGCCGCAGCTTGAGCTGCGCATTGGGATTGGCGCCGCGCTCGAGCAGGAGCTTCGCGATGTCGTACCCGGTGGTCTCGTCCATCGAGGGCAGCTCGACGCGCCGGCCCACCGGCAGCGTGTTCATGTCCACCGCCACATACAGCGGGGTCTGGCCGTAGATGTCCCAGAGGTTCACGTCGGCGCCGGCGCCGATGAGGAATTTCGCAGCGTCGTAGTTGCGGTTCAGCAGCGCCAGGATCAGCGGCGTGGTGCCGTCAGGATCGGCGAGGTCGATGTCGGCACCATGCGAGAGCAGCACCCGCATGCAGTCGATGCAACCCTCGCGCGCCGCGAACAGCAGCGGCGTCAGGCCGCCGCGATTCATGTCCTTCGGCCGGCCCTCGGCGGTGACGCGGCGCTGCCAGTCGCGCACGGTGGAGCGCTCGTTCACCTGCGCGCCGCGCGACAGCAGGAACTCGATCATGTTGGCCTGGCTCTGGGCCGCGGCCCACATCAGCGCCGTCTGTCCGCCCCAGGATTCGTGGGCGTCGATCTTCGCGCCCTTCCTCAGCAGCAGTTTCGCGGCCTCGACGTTGCCGGTACGCGCCACCACCATGAGCGGCGTCTGACCTTCGGCGTTGGCCGCGTTGGCCGGTGCGCCGGCATCCAGCAGCAGCCGGATCACCTCGCTGTTGCCGGTGACCGAGGCCAGCATCAGCGGCGTCATGCCGAAAACGTTGGCCTGGCGCACGTCGGCGCCGGACTTGATCAGCCCGCGCACTTCGTCCACGTCACCGTCGTAAGCCGCACGGTGCAGCGGCGTGGTGCCATCGGCCACCGGCGCCGAGGCCGTGTGGGCCTGGGCCACCAGCATCGCCATTGCGAATGCGATCGCTACTCGCACCTGAAGCTCGCGGCCGACTTGTCATCGCCGCTGGTGTAGCGCGGCGTCCTGGGCCACTGGCAGGCCGGGCGCTCGAAGCCCGCGCGGGTGTTCTTCGCCACGAGATCCCCCGGCGCCTTGCCCTGCTCCACCCACTGTTCCAGCGCCGTGATGGTGTCGAGCTGGTCGGCGCCCGGGCCGCCGCCGCAGTGGTAGACGCCCGGCAGGCCGTAGAAGCGGATGTTGTCGCCGCCGTTCTGCGTCACCGCGCGATCGTAGTAGTCGGCCGTGGCCAGCGCCGAGGGACCCGGGTCGTCCATGCCATGCCACAGCAAGAGCTTGCCGCCGCGCTGGAAGAAGCGCGACAGGTCGGTGGAACTGGCCTCGTACTCCTTCGCGAAGGGCGTCTGGTGCACCGCCGCCTGGTGTTTCTCGATGTTGAACTGCGACATCGGGAAATCCGCATCGCCGAAAATCAGCGGCACCAGCTCACCGAGCGAGCCGTTGATCGACGTGCGTGCCGTTGCATACACAGTGGCCACGAAGGGATTCCAGCCCGCCTCGCTGCCACGCGTAAGGCCGTAGTTGCCGACGACGCCGCTCCTGGTCTTGACCGTGGTGTAGGCCTGGCGCACCGCCTTCACCTGCGCGGGCGCAAGGCAGCTCTTCGGGTCGGCGCCCGCCTTGCAGGCCATGGCCGACGGATCCCACTTGCAGGCATAGGGTTTGTTCACCACGCCATCGACAAGGCCATCGTCCTTGTCGCAGGCCGCGACGGCAGCGGCGTTGACCTTCTTCATCAGGCTGACGCTGATTTCCGCGCCAGGGGCACGGAAGATCTGGTCGCGCACCACGTTGCTGGTCTGCACCAGCAGCGAGTACACCGGGGCGCCGGCAATGACGCCCTCGTAGTCGTCGGGGTAACGCTGCGTCTCCATCATGGCCATGCGGCCACCGGTGGAACAGCCCTGGAAGTAATTGCGGTTGGCCGCGCGGCCGTAGAAGGCGGCGACAACCTGCTTGCCCACCACCGCCGTCTCGTGCACCGCGCGGTGCGCGAAGTCGGTGACCAGCACGGGATTGTTCAGCGTCCAGGCCGGGTTGGCCGAATCGGTCTGCGGGTGGCCGCCATCGGTTTGCGCCAGCGCATAGCCGCGCGCCAGGCCCGGCTGCGCCGCCTGCAGCGTGATATTGCCCGACCAGCCCCCGCCGCCCAGGCCCAGCATCTTGCCGTTCCAGTTGTCCGGCAGGCGATAGACGGCGGTGATCTTCGAGCCCGGTACCGGACTGATGGTGGCGGTCACTTCGCAGTACGGCGCCAGGTCGCGCCCCGCGGGCAGCACGCGCTGCGTACGGGCGATGACGGTATTGGCGAAGCCGGTTGCGCCCTGCAGCGCCGTGCAGCGCGCTTCAGGCGTTCCCGACAGGGTGGCAGCAGCTCCCGCCGGCGCCTGCGCGGCAACCGCAGCCGAGGTCATCCCCATCGCGAACAGCACTGTCAGAGAAACATTTGAACGCGTCATGCCCCACCCCCACATGGTTATCACCCAATCATCGACCGGCCGATTTCCGGGGGCAAGTGGGCTGCGAACGCCACCACGCGTTGCTGCCGGGGTCAGTAGCCGACGGTGAAGCGCCGGTTCAGGAACTGCGGCTTCTCGATCTCGTCGAGCATGGCAACCGCATAGTCTTCCATCGAGATGGCGCTGCGACCCGTTGCGTCGGTGACGATGGTGTCGATGCCCAGCCGGAACTTGCCGGTGCGCGTGCCCGGGCTGATGCTTCCCGCCGGGCTGAAGAACGTCCAGGTGATGTCATTCACCGTGCGCAGGTAGTCGAGCGCATCGACTGCCGACTTCACCTCGCCTGCCATGGCCGTGGGCATGCCGCCATTGCCGCCGCCAGCGCCCGGGCGGGCGCCGAAGGTGTCGATGATGCGCTTGCCGTCGGCGTTGTAGAGGCTGCTGGCGCCGCCTACGTCGATGAACCGGGTCTTCTTTGCCCCCTGCTGCTGGCGCAGCGCCGTCACGAAGGACTGCACCACCTTCAACGCGAAGTCGGGGAAAGGCGCGGGCCGCACCACCACCGCCGAGACCACCACGTCGGCGCCGGCAATGTTCTTGAGGATGTCCTCGGGGTTGAGCGCATCGCCGGTGACGAGTATCACGCCTTTCGGCGCCAGCTCCGCCTTGGGACTGCGATCGACCACCGTGACCTTGTGACCGCGCGCCACCGCCTCGTTCACGATGCGGCTGCCGATGTTGCCGCTGCCGCCATAGACCACGATGGTCTGCGACCTTGCGGCCTTCACCGGCTCGGCTGCCCCTGCCGGAGCTGCGCAAGTCACGGCCACGCAGGCCAGCAGGCCCACCCTGATCACCGCGGCGGCAAATGCCCGCACTGCCCTGTGGTGCTTCACTTGCGGTCCAGGCCCAGGGCCTTGATGGCGTTCTGCTTCAGGATCAGGTCCTTCACCTCGGGGCGAAAGCCCGCGGCGTCGTAATCCTTCATCCAGCGTTCCGGCGTGATCAGCGGGTAGTCGGTGCCGAAGAGCATCTTGTGCTTCAACTGCGTGTTGGCGTAGTGGATGAGCTGCGGCGGGAAGTATTTCGGCGACCAGCCCGAAAGATCGATGTAGACATTGGGCTTGTGCAGGCACACCGACAGGGCTTCGTCCTGCCAGGGCCAGGAGGGATGCGCGATGATCACCGTCATGTCGGGAAAATCCGCGGCCACGTCGTCGAGGTGCATGGGGTTCGAATACTTCAGCCGCAGCCCCCCACCGCCGCGCAGCCCCGAGCCCATGCCCGAGTGCCCGCTGTGGAAGATGACCGGCATCTTCGCTGCCGCCATGGCCTCGTACATCGGGTAGGCCATGCGGTCGTTGGGGTAGAACCCCTGGCAGGTGGGGTGGAACTTGAAGCCGCTGATGCCGTCGGCGATCAGCTTCTTCACCTCGCGCAGGCCCATCTTGCCCTTGTGCGGGTCGACGCTGCCGAAGGCCATCATCATGTCGGAATTGGCCTTGGCCGCCTCCAGCACCTCGTCGTTCGGGATGCGGCGCCGGCCGATCTCGAACTCGGTATCGACCGTGAACATCACCAGGCCGATCTTCTGCGCGCGGTAGAAATCCACCGTCTCGAGGATGGTCGGCGGATTGCCCGACTTGAAGTATTTCTTCTTCTGCTCCTCGATGTCGTTGGCGAAATCGTCTTCCGGCTGGCGGCAGGAGATTTCCGCGTGCGTGTGGACGTCGATGGCGATGAGGTCTTGGTGCTTCATGGCGCCGGATTCTGCCACAACCGGCCCCCGCGGCGGCCCGCCGGACCGCCCCTACCGGGACTGCAGGTTGCTGATCACCGCATCGTCCACGTGCTGCTCCGTGTCGAGCACCAGGCGCTCCTGGCGCAGCTGCAGCTCGTGGATCACGTACATCAGGATGATGCTGGCGATGAGGGCGACGAAGGTGGAATTGAACGACACACCCAGGCCACTGGTGACCGCGCTGGTATCGCCCCTGAGCGCGAGCTGCGCGCCCGCCAGGGCGTTGCCGATGCCGCGCACCGTGCCCACGAAGCCGATGGCCGGGATGGCCCAGACGCAGAAGCGGATCACCGCCAGTTCGGAATCCAGGCGCGCCGCCTCGGACTCGCAGTAGTCGTGCACGGTGGTGGCCGCGTCCTGCACATCGGCCGTCTCGCCGAAGCGCTTCAGGGCACGGCGGATGGTGCGGGCCGGAATCAGGTTCCTCTCGTCAGGCGGCAGCTCGTCGAGGCGGTGGGAGTACTCCCGGACGTCGCCGGGGAGGATGCGATAACCGGGCGGCACCTTCAGCAGGCCGGCGTCGAGCTGGCGGCGGTGGCGGGTGATGGCGCGGGCCTTCATCAGGGCAAGGCCCAGGGCCCAGATGCCCAGGATGACCGCGACTTCCTGCTCCGGGTCGTGGAGCACCACCCAGACCGAACGCTGTGGCTTATAGGCGGGGTTCGCGGCCTGCTTGGCCTGCTCCCCTGCCTGCCAGCCGGCGGCCACAGGGCGGACGTAAAATGTGTACGCCGCATGTATCAGGACGGCCACCAGGAGCAGGAGGCCGAAGGTGCGGAGGCGGTCGCGGGTGTAGGTGTCGCGCATCAGGCCACGCCGGAGCGCCTCGCCAACGCGGCCACGCAGCGACCTGCGGTCTGGCCATCCCACAGGTCCGGACGGCGGCCGCGGTTCCACTTGCCGTCGAGCACGGACTGCAGCGAAGCCCCCAGTTCCGTTACCGGTACAAGCCGATTGCTGCCTTCCGTCACCGTAATCGGTCGCTCCGTGTTTTCGCGCAGCGTGAGGCAGGGAATGCCCAGATAGGTGGATTCCTCCTGAACGCCACCGGAATCCGTGACCACCGCCGTGGCGCCAGTGACCAGGTTCATGAACTGGATGTAGCCCAGTGGCTCGGTAAGCGTTATGCCGGACGTGGCCTCAAGGGTGGCCAGAAGGCCGAAATCCTGCAGACGCTTGCGCGTGCGGGGATGCACCGCGAATACCAGCGGCAGGCGACCCGAGATCTGCACGAGCTGCCGGACGAGGCCGCCCAGAACCGATTCATTGTCCACGTTTGCCGGCCGGTGCAGCGTGACCACGCCGTAAGGCTTACCCACGAGATTCATGTGCGCGCGCGTGACGTCGGTTTCGATCTGTCCGCGCATCATCTCGTAGCTGTCGATCATGATGTTGCCGACGAAATCGATCTTCGCCGGATCCACGCCTTCTCGCTTCAGATGCTCGTTCGCATCGGGAGATGGCGTCCAGTAGACGTCGCAGATGGCGTCGGTGGCGAGGCGGTTGATCTCCTCGGGCATGGAGCGGTCTCCGCTGCGCAGACCCGCCTCCAGATGCACGGTGGGGATGCCGAGCTTGGCGCCTACCAGCGCGCAAGCCACGGTGCTGTTCACGTCGCCCACCACCACGATCCAGTCGGGGCGGTGCTGCAGGGCCACCTTCTCGTAAGCGATCATTACGCCACCGGTCTGTTCGGCATGCGTGCCGCTGCCCACTTCCAGGTGGAAGTCTGGGGTGGGCAGCCGCAGGTCGCGGAAAAACGCGTCCGACATGTTCGCGTCGTAGTGCTGGCCAGTATGGACCAGGCACGGTTTGACCCAATCTGCCTTGGTGAGGGCATGGAACAGGGGCGCCACTTTCATGAAGTTGGGGCGCGCAGCGGCGATGAGATGGACGGTCTTCAAGAGTCCTCCTTGCAAGGCAGGACGATACCCGAAGTCCGGCCCCGGGAGGCGCTCAGGCGTCCATCAGCGCGAGCAATTCCGCAGTTTTGGCCTTCATCAGGGCTTCATCTCCCCTGGATTCCACATTCAGCCGCACCAGCGGCTCGGTGTTCGAGGCCCGGATGTTGAATCGCCAATTGTCGAATTCCATTGAAAGGCCGTCGGTGTAATCCACCGACTTCGCTTGCGCCTTGTACTGCGCTTCGGCACGGCCCAGAACGGCCTTCGCCCCGCCCTTGTCGGACGCAAGCTTGCGATTGATCTCGCCGCTGGCCGGGAACATGCGCATCCGCTCTCCCACCAGCTGCGAAAGGCTCTTGCCGGTTTCGCTGATCACCTGCAGCACGATCAGCCAAGGAATCATGCCGCTGTCGGCATAGGCGAAATCGCGAAAGTAATGATGCGCGCTCATCTCGCCACCGTAGGCACCGTCGCAGTCGCGCATGACCTGTTTGATGAAGGCGTGGCCGGACTTCGAGAGCACGGCCTTGCCGCCGTTCTTCGCGACGATGTCCAGCGTATTCCATGTCAGTCGCGGGTCGTGCACGATCCGCGCGCCCTTCTCGCGCTTCAGGAACACCTCGGCCAGGAGGCCCACGAGGTAGTACCCCTCGATGAAAGTGCCGTTCTCGTCGAAGAAGAAGCAGCGGTCGAAATCACCGTCCCAGGCCAGACCCACATCGGCCCTGTGCTTCAGGATCGCGTCGATTGTCGGCTGGCGGTTTTCCTCCAGCATGGGATTGGGCACACCGTTCGGGAACGTACCGTCGGGCTCGTGGTGGATCTTTATGAACTGGAACGGCAGATG
>JAXMGX010000016.1:0-98821 GCA_046347045.1 Steroidobacteraceae bacterium | reverse complement strand
TCGGCCGGAGCCAACATCACGCTCGGTACGGTGGCCCACGTTGCCATTGTCGATGGCCCACCCATGCTGCGTAGTGAGAACGCGCGGCTGTCCGGTTGGGTATACGTCGACCTGCGGGGCAGGGACCTGCAGTCGGCTGTTTCGGAGATGCAGCGAGTGGTTGCGCAGAAGGTGACCCTGCCGGCGGGCTATTCCGTCGCCTGGTCCGGTCAGTTCGAGTACCTGCAACGTGCCAAGGCCCGACTCGCCGTCGTAGTGCCGTTCACGCTGCTGATCATTTTCGTGCTGCTGTACCTGACTTTCCGGCGATTGGATGAGGCTCTGCTGGTGCTGGCGACGCTGCCGTTCGCTCTGATCGGCGGGTTCTGGTTCATCTACCTGCTGGGTCATGAGGTGTCCGTGGCCACCGTCGTGGGGTTCATAGCCCTGGCCGGTGTCGCCGCCGAGTTCGGCGTGGTGATGCTGATCTATCTGAAGCAGGCCTGGGAGGCACAGCAGGCTGCAGGCTCGGTGACTGCGGCCGCCCTGATCGACGCCATTCGCCAGGGCGCCGTGCTGCGCGTGCGCCCGAAGGTGATGACGGTCAGCGTCATTCTGGCCGGCCTGCTGCCCATCATGTGGAGTCATGGCACCGGCTCCGAGGTCATGCAGCGCATTGCAGCGCCGATGATCGGCGGAATGATCACCGCGCCGCTTCTATCGCTCCTGGTTGTGCCGGTGGCCTATCGGCTGATGCGCAACCGGGAGATTTCGAGTTCCAGCGTTCAACCATCCTGAAGAGGAGATCGTCATGAAGAAAGTAGGCCGTGCCCTGACCGAACCGGTCCGGGTTTCCTGGAGAGGCCTACTGTTAGGTCGATAGGCCGACCTGCGAGTAAGAGGTTTCGGCGCAAGAATCCGCGATACCCCTCTTGACAGAGGGTGTGCCCAGGAGAGGACTCAATAGTGACCTCCAAGTCGCTGAAATACCCGAGGAAGGCCATGAGCTAAGTGTGCCTGTACCCCGGGTTGTACCCCCACGTTGAACAAAACCAGGTCCGGGCCTTCCGTGGACAATAGATCACAAGTCCAGACTGCCACGCTCAGGCGAAGCACATGACACGCCGCTCCCTGATGATCGGCGGCGGGCGGATGAATTGCCGGTTCGACGACCTGAAGGGACATGCGGAAGGTTCGGTGATCCGCATGGGTGGATCGGCCTTCGGCATTCACTTGTCCGTGGAGGAGATCGTCACCGATCGCGTGGCGCCTCTGCGCAAGCGATGGCGGACGGTGGGGACACCCCAGATGCATGCACGGTGGACGTCTGGATCGCCTATGCGCCGAGATGGCGAAGCGGCCTGTGGCCGGCTAGACCCTCGCCAGCCGAAGTCGCAGCGCGTTGCCGATCACGGATACGGAACTCAGACTCATGGCCGCCGCAGCCACGATCGGGCTGAGCAGCAGCCCGAACACCGGATAGAGCACACCGGCGGCCAACGGTATTCCCAGCACGTTGTAGACGAACGCCAGCACCAGGTTCTGGCGGATGTTGCGCATGGTGGCGCGGCTCAGCACGCGGGCCCGCGCGATGCCGGCGAGATCGCCCTTCACCAGCGTGACCGCGGCGCTCTGCATTGCCACGTCGGTACCAGTGCCCATCGCGATGCCTACGTCCGCCTCCGCCAGCGCCGGAGCGTCGTTGACGCCGTCACCCGCCATGGCCACGGCATGCCCTTCGGACCGCAGGCGACGCACGATGGCATTCTTCTGTTCCGGTAGCACTTCGGCTTCCACCGCGTCGATGCCGAGCTTGCGCGCCACGGCCTGCGCCGTGGTGCGGTTGTCGCCCGTCAGCATGACGATGTGGATGCCCTCGGCCCGCAGGGTCTGCAGCGCGGCGGGCGTGGTGGATTTGATCGGGTCGGCCACCGCGATGACACCCGCCGGCTTGCCATCGATCGCGACGAACATGGCCGTGGCGCCGTCCGCGCGCAGCCGATCCGCTTCGGCTTCCAGCGCGTCGGCGCTCGCGCCAAGGCCCTGCAGCAGCTTGCTGTTGCCCACGGCCACGGCCTGTCCGTTGGCCCGGCCGGTCACACCCTTGCCGGTCACCGAGGCAAAATCAGAGACCGCCGGAATGGGCAACGATCGTTCGCGCGTCGCGGCCACTATGGCCGCCGCCAGCGGATGTTCGCTGGATTGTTCCAGCGCCGCGGCCTGCGAGAGCACCTGCTTCTCGTCGAAACCCGCCGTGGGCACCACGGCGATCACGCGCGGGTGGCCCTCCGTGAGCGTGCCGGTCTTGTCGACCACCAGCGTGTCGATCTTTTCCATGTGCTCCAGCGCCTCAGCGTTCTTGATGAGCACGCCGGCGGTAGCACCCTTGCCCACGCCCACCATGATGGACATCGGCGTCGCGAGGCCCAGCGCGCAGGGGCAGGCAATGATCACGACCGACACCGCCGCCACCAGCGCGAAGCTGAAAGCCGGGGACGGTCCCCAGACCATCCATGCGATGAAACTGAGCACCGCCATCAGGATGACCGCGGGCACGAACCACGCCGATACCTGGTCCGCCAGTCGCTGGATCGGCGCGCGGCTGCGCTGGGCCTCGGCAACCATGTGGACGATGCGCGTCAGCATCATGTCGGCGCCCACCCGCTCGGCGCGCATTACGAGGCCCCCGGTACCGTTCAGCGTTCCGCCGATCAGGCGGGCACCGGCCTGCTTGGCAACGGGCAGGGATTCACCAGTCACCATGGATTCATCGACGCCGCCCTGGCCTTCCAGCACGGTGCCGTCGACCGGAACAGATTCCCCGGGGCGCACGCGCAGCGTGTCACCGACCTTCACTTCCGAAAGGGGAATCTCCTCGTCCGATCCGCTGGCACCGATGCGCCGCGCGATCTTGGGCGCAAGGTTCAGCAGGGCCTTGATCGCGCCGCCGGTGCGTTCGCGCGCGCGCAATTCCAGCACCTGGCCCAGCAGCACCAGCACGGTGATGACGGCGCCGGCCTCGAAGTACACCGCCACGGTGCCTTCCTCGCCACGCAATGCGGCCGGGAACGCGCCGGGCAGCAGGAGTGCCGCCAGGCTGTAGAGGAACGCTGCGCCGATGCCCAGCGCGATCAGCGTGAACATGTTGAGCGAGCGGTTCTTCACCGAGGCCGCCGCTCGTGTGAAGAAGGGCCAGCCGGCCCAGAGGATCACCGGCGTGGCGAGCAGGAACTGGATCCACTGCGAGGTCTTCGCGCCCAGGTAGTGATGCACGTTGAGGGCGGGCAGGTGGGCGCCCATTTCGAGCAGCACCACAGGCAGCGACAGCGCCGCGCCAATCCAGAATCGGCGCTGCATGTCCTTCAGTTCCGCGTTCTCGCCACTGGATTCCATGGAGTTCAGCGGTTCCAGTGCCATCCCGCAGATCGGGCAGCTCCCCGGTCCGATCTGCCGGACCTCCGGATGCATCGGGCAGGTGTAGATCACATCAGCGGTTGAACCCGGTGGGCCGCCGTGCGCATGCCCCTGATGCGCGCCATGATCGTGTGCGGGTGCAGCGGGATATTTCTTCGGATCGGCGATGAACTTCGTCCGGCACGAAGCCGAGCAGAAGGCCACGTGCTCTCCCTCATGCATCGTGTGGTGAGGCGAGTCCGGAGAAACGGCCATCCCGCAGACCGGATCCTTTGCCGACATGGCGGCAGTCGCCTTGGCCTTGTCGGCGCAGCAGCAGGATCCCTTTTGCGGGGTCTCGGGGTTGCTCATGATTCTTCTCCTCCCAGTGCTTTCAGGATGGGGCAGCGTTCCGGCATGCCATGGCCGGGACAGGCCGCGACCAGCGACGACAGGCCTTCGCGCACGCGCTGCAGCTCCGCCAGACGCTTGTCCACGTCGGCGAGCTTGGCTTCCGCCTTGCGCTTGACGCTGGCAACGTTGCGGCTCGAGGAAAGCGCCACCAGCTCGCGGATCTCCTTCAGGGAAAATCCCAGCGCCTGGGCACGGCGGATGAATCGAAGGCGCGAGACTTCCAGTTCCGAATAGCGGCGATAGCCCGACGCGAGCCGCCCCTTGGGGACGACCAGCCCGGCACGCTCGTAGTAGCGGACCGTGTCTATGCCGACACCGGCGGCCTTGGCCACTGCTCCGATTCCAAGGGAATCCATGACGCCTCCTCTAAGGGACTGGCGCCAGCTTAAACCCTTGAGTGCAGTCCAGAGTCAAGTCAATGGAAGGTTTCCAGCGCCTCCGCGCGCAGGCAAAGCATTTCTCGATGCATTCGACCAGGACATCGTTGACGGCACCGCGCACATCCGGGTGCGTGGAAATCAATTGCAGGATGACGCGGTGCCTGTCAGCGCGAGGTAGTGAGTCGGGTCAGCTTCGAGCGCGACCGGATGCAGTGACGCCGATTTCATCCCCCAGCCTTCCGGAAAGCAGTTTCCTGGCACGGTAAACCCGTGTTTCCACCGCCTTGGCTGAAATGCCCAGTGCGTGCGCCGCTTCCTGCTGCGAGAATCCCTCGAACGCCGTCAGCAGCAGGGGCTGCTTGAGCTTCGCGGGCAGGGCGGCGATGGCGCGATCCAGCCGTTCGCGGATCTGCCTCGCGGCCAGAGACTCTTCGGGTGTAGGCGCGGGATCGGCCGTTTCCTGTGCCTCCGAGTCCTCCAGGGGTTTCGAACCGAAGAGAAGTCTGCGGAGCGCCGAACGGCGGCCCAGGTCGCGGACCTTGTTGATGGCGATGGTGCGAAGCCAGGGAACGAAGGGCAGTTCGGGGTTGTATCGCGCCAGTGCACGCCAGGCCGCAACGAACGCCTCGTGCGTGGCTTCGTATGCGTCCTCCGGATTACCGGTGTAGCGTCGCAGCAGGCGGTAAAGCCCTTCCTTGTGGCGCCGCACGAGTTCCGCGAATGCCTCGTCGTCGCCTTGGGCGGCGCGCCGGGCCAGGTCGTTGTCCGCGACCTCGGGCGCCGTGTTCACTTCCCGGGGACTGTCAATGACCGCTGCACGGTCTGGTCGAACAGCAAAGCCTGCTCCGGCGTGAGCACGGCGCGCATCGCGAGCACGTGCAGGATGGTCTGCTTCTGCAGCTCGCCCATCGCGTGGTGGAACCGGTCGACGGCGGCCTGCACCTCGGGCGTGTAGGCGTGCGAGGCGGAGATCGCGCGCGAGAGGTCGGCATTGGCCGCGCGCATCTCGGCCTGCAGGGCTTCCTGCCGCGCACTCTGTTCGTGCTCCAGCCCCTCGATCTGCCGGATCTGCTCGGCTGTCAGGCCGAGCTTTGCATGGACGAGGTCGTGCAGCGGTGTTTCCGCGTGCATGTGGTGGGCCATGTAAGTGGCCCCGGCCCAGGCGCCGAATCCGGCCAGCAGTACCGACAGGATCAGCGTGAGCAGGATGCTGCGCGTGACGGTCATCAGATGCCCGCGAGCAGCGTGGAGGGCGCGAGATCGCTGCCCGCCGCGAACACGCCCGACGGCGGAGCATGCAGTGCCGAGAGGGCCATGGTGCCGCCCGCCACTGCACCGATGACCACCGCCACACCCAGCGCGATGACGCGGGCGGGAGCCAGTGCCCTGACCGTGCGTTCCTGCCGCCGCAGGTCGGCGATGTCGCGTCGGATGCGGGCTTCGAGACCCGCGAGGTTCCGGTCGGATGGTGCTTCAGCCAGTTCCGACATCCAGGCGTCGAGATCGCGCTTCACTTCGTGGCACTCCGTTGGATTGCAGACACTATAACGTCTGTCACTGCGGCTGGATGGCGGTGATCTGGTTGCCGGGCGTCTTCAACGTGAACTTCACGGTCTGCCCGGTCTTCACCGATTTGAGCAGCTCTGGCGCGGCTTCGAAGGTCATGGTCATTGCCGGCCAGCCGAGCGAGGCGATCGGACCGTGATGGATGGTGACCTTGCCGGACTTGGCATCCAGGGATTTGATCTGGCCCACGGCCTCGGCGCCGACCGCGTCTTGTGCGGCGGGAACCGCATGCGCGGCATGGGCCTCATGGCTGTTGTCCTGCGCCATTGCAGGGCCAGCCAGGCTCAGTGCGCCGGCCATCAGGATCATGTATTTCATGCGATCTCCATGGGCGGGGTCGCCCGGCATACCTATCTGTCATACGCGGCAGCCCGTGCCGATCCCTCAGGAAAATAAATGAGGGGGAAGGGGAGTCTCGCGCGTAACCTCGGTGACAGAACCTGACGTGACCGGCAGATGATGAAAAATATCGATCGGCGTGCACTGCTTCGTGGGGCAGCCTACCTGGGCGGGGGCCTGGCCGCTGCCCGGTTGCCGGCCTGGGGCGCGAGCCCCGCGGCCGGCGTCACCGCCATGCCAGCCCTCTCCGGGCAGGACCTGAAGCTCAACATCGAGCGGCGACCCTGGACCATCGACGGGCGCAAGGGCGGCGCCGTGCTGATCAATGGCACGATGCCCGGCCCCCTGCTGCGCCTCAAGGAAGGCCAGAACGTGCGCATTGCGGTGGAGAACCGCATGGACGAAGAAACCTCCATCCACTGGCACGGCCTGCTCGTTCCGGTGCAGATGGATGGCGTGCCGGGGGTCAGCTTCCCGGGCATTCCGGCGCACAGCACCTTCGTCTATGAGTTCCCGGTGATCCAGAGCGGCACGTACTGGTATCACTCTCACTCCGGTTTCCAGGAGCTCGAGGGCCTGTTCGCGCCCATCATCATCGATCCGAAGGGGCCGGACCCGATCGCCTTCGATCGCGAGCACGTGGTGATGCTGTCGGATTACAGCTTCACGGCGCCGGGCCTTCTGCTGAAGAAGCTCAAGCAGGAAGGCGGTGTCTTCAACTACCAGCGCCAGACGGTGGGCGGCCTGCTGAAGGGCAGGGATCAGACCTTCCGCGAGCGCCTGACCTGGGCACGCATGTTGATGGATCCCACGGACATCTCCGATGTCACGGGCGCCGTGCTCACGTATCTCGTGAACGGCCATGGCCCGGGCGACAACTGGACGGGTCTGTTCAATCCGGGAGAGCGCGTGCGGTTGCGTTTCATCAACGCCGGCGCGCAGACGATCTTCAACGTGCGCATCCCCGGACTGAAGCTGACCATCGTGGCCGCGGATGGACAGCCCGTGCGTCCGGTCGAAGTGGACGAATTCCAGATCGCCAACGCCGAGACCTACGACGTGATCGTGCAGCCCACCGAAGACAGGGCCTTCACGATTGCCGCCGAGGCCGTGGACCGATCCGGCATGGCGCGTGCCACGCTGGCGCCGCGCGCCGGCATGGTTGCCCCTGTGCCGCCACTGCGCGCCCGACCCATCGACCGGATGAAGGACATGGGCATGGACATGGCGGGCATGTCGCATGGCGCGGCCGTGCCGCCGGCGGATGCGTCCGCGCATGCCGGCCATGCAGGTCACGAGGCCGCGCAGGCAGCGGTTCCCGCATCAAGCGCGCCGCCCGGCATGGCCGCGCCCCCCACCCGTGGCACCGACGTGATGCAGGACATGCCCGGCATGTCGATGTCCATGCTCGACCCGCTGAACGCGCCGCAGGTGAAGCTCGGTCCCGGCGTGCAGATGATTTCGCCACTGCCCCAGGACCGCACCGGCGAGCCGGGACAGGGCCTCGACAGCGTGGGGCACCGGGTGCTCGTTTATCGCGACCTCGAGGCGCTGGAGCCCAATCCCGACGCGCGGCCACCGCAGCGCACGCTGGAGATCCATCTCACGGGCAACATGGAACGCTTCATCTGGGGCTTTGATGGCAGGAAGTTCAGCGAGACCACCTCGCCCTACCTGTTCCGCACCGGCGAGCGCGTGCGCGTGACACTGGTGAACGACACCATGATGTCGCACCCCATCCACCTGCACGGCCACTTCTTCGAACTGGCGCATGGCCCCGACGGCCACCATCCTCGCAAGCACACGGTGAACGTGGTGCCTGGCGGCAAGGTGAGCTGGGATTTCACCGCGGATGCCGGTGACTGGGCCTTCCACTGCCACATGTTCATGCACATGGCGGTGGGCATGTTCCAGGTCTTCTCCGTACGGCCGTTGCCGAAGCAGCGCTCATGAACCGCCTGCTCCCCATCGCCGTTGCAACGTTGGCCTTCAGCGCTGCCTCGCTGGCCCAGGAATCAGGGCACGATCATGCCGCGCAGGGCGACTACGCCGCGGACCGGTATTTCGATCCCAAGGTGATGGCGCATGCGCGCGAGATGATGCGCGAGGAGATGGGCGAGATGCGCTTCTCCAAGGTCATGCTGAATCTCGCAGAGTACCTGCCTGACTCGAAAGGCGACGGGTATCGCTGGGACGCCAAGGCCTGGTACGGCGGCGACATCCATCGATTCGTGCTGCGCACCGAAGGCGAGGGCGGCAGCGACGGCGTGGAGACGGCCGATGTGCAGGCGCTCTACTCCCGCGCCGTCTCGCGCTATACCGACCTGCAGGTCGGGCTGCGCCAGGACATCGAACCCCACGGCCGCACCTATGCCAGCCTCGGCGCCCAGGTGCTGGCGCCCTTCTGGTTCGACCTCGAAGGGGCGCTGTTCCTGTCCACCCAGGGTGAACTGCTGGCTCGCGCGGAGGGCAGCTACGACATCCGCCTTGCGCAGCGAGTGGTATTGCAGCCTCGGGTGGAACTGAACCTCGCCGCGCAGGACACCGCTGCGACCCAGACGGGCTCCGGCCTGTCCACCGCTGAAGTCGGCCTGCGGCTGCGCTACGAGATCCGCCGTGAGTTCGCTCCATACGTCGGGGTTTCCTGGGAGAAGCGCTTCGCCACGACGGCCGACTACTGGAAGGCCGCGGGTGAAAGCACGCGCTCGACGACGTTCGTCGCCGGGCTGCGCGCGTGGTTCTGAATCCATCACGAAGGAGAAGGTTATGAAGAAACTGATGTCGATGGCTGCGCTGGTCCTGCCGATCGCGGCGTTCGCCCACGCGCATCTCGAGAGTTCGGTGCCGGGCAAGGGCAGCACCGTGCAGGCGAGCCCGGGCAAGGTGGAGCTGGTCTTCAACGAGCCCGTGGGCCTCACGGCACTGAAGCTGCAGAAGAAGGGCGAGGCCGCCGCGCGCGACCTCACGCCGCTGCCCAAGGATGACTCGGTGTACCTGTCCGTACCGCTGGCCAAGCTGGCGGATGGCGACTATGTGCTGACGTACGCAGGCCTCAGCGGTGACCAGCATGAGACCAAGGGCAGCATCGAATTCAAGGTGTCGGCCACGGCGAAACTCACGGCGGGCGGCATGGGCGGCATGGCCGGCAAGAAGGAAGGCTGCTGCAAGGAGATGATGGAGCACATGCACGGTGGATCCGGCGGTGAACATGCGGAGCACGGCGCCGCAAAGCCTGCAGCGCCCGCGGCACCTGCCGCGCCGGCAAAGTCCGCGGAGCACGACCACAACCACGCCGACGCCGCGAAGTAGGCGTCGCCGTGGCAATGCATGCGGATAACGGATCAGGCCGGTCGGGGATACGATCACCGTGGGGCATCGCGCTGTTGATGCTCGCGGCCATTGCCGTCTTCGCCCTGCTGCGTGAGCACTGGGCCCATGTGGCGGGCTACTGGCCATATCTCATCCTGCTGGCCTGTCCGTTGATGCACCTGTTCGGGCACCATGGCGGTCATGGGCATTCGCATCATGACGAGTCGAAGTCGCAGTGATACGCGGGGATCGGAAATGAGCAGGAAGATCGCACAGGTGGGTTCGCTGGTTGCCATGGTGCTGGCTGTGGCCGGTTGCTCCGGCGCTGCAGATAGAGGCCCGGTGGCCGACGGCGCTCCCGCCGCCGCCAGCTCGCCGGCGACTCCGGCCAGCCAGTTCCAGTCGGTTCTGGTGGTACACAAGAATGAAAGTTGCGGCTGCTGTGGTGAATGGGTGAAGTACATGCAGCAGGCGGGCTTCAAGGTGGACGTGCGCAACGAGGACAACCTCAACGACGTGAAGACGCGCCTGGGTGTTCCCGCCGCGAAAGGTTCCTGCCATACCGCGGAGATCGAGGGCTACCTGATCGAGGGACACGTTCCAGTCGAGGACATCCGACGATTGCTTGCGGAGCGACCGGATGCGCGTGGCCTGGTGGTTGCGGGTATGCCGGCTGGTTCGCCTGGCATGGAGGTGGCCGACGGCCATGTCGATGCGTTCACCGTGGAACTCGTCAATCGTGACGGAAGTACCCAGGTGTATTCGACCCATCCGCAGGTTTCGTCCGGCAAGTAGGGTACGCGCCTCCTGCTTCTCGGACGACGAACTCAGTCGCGGGGTTTTGCCGGACCCGTACTCGCGCTGCGCGGGTTCGAGGTGCAGCGCAATTTTGCGAATAGACCGTAGCCGGTTATCGACTTCTATCGCCGGCGTGCTTTTCTGGCCGGAATCGAACCAGGGCAAGCAACGCGATCACGCTGAATGCTGCGCCGGCAAGGAATGTCGCGCTGGGTCCGTGGTTTTCCCAAAGCCAGCCCGCGAACACGCTTGCCACCAACATCGCGACGCCGCTTACTAGGTTGAAGAATCCGAACGCCGTGCCGCGCAGATCCGGTGGCGCCACATCGGCCACCATGGTGGCAAGCAGCCCCTGGGTCATTCCCATGTGCAACCCCCACAGGGCGACTCCCCCCAGCACGACGGCCCAGTGGCCCGCCGAAGCGAGCACGACATCGGCGAAGATGAGCAACACCAACCCGATTGCCAGCAGTAGCGGGTGGCTCAGCTTGTCGGCGAGCTTGCCGAACGGATAGGCGGATGAGGAATAGACCACGTTCATCGCGACTATTACCAGCGGTACGAGCGCAACCGGGACGCCGCCGTGTTGGGCCCTCAGCACCAGGAAGGCTTCGCTGAAGCGTGCGAGTGTGAATACCGCGCCCACGCCGACCACCCAAAAGTAGGCTGGGGCCAGCCGCGCCAGGGTTGCCCGTTGAATTGGATTCGAATTTCGGGCCCGCTCGGGCCGCTCGGGTTCACGGACGCAGAACAACAGCAGGCCCACCGCGAGCATGCCGGGGATCACGGCGATCCAGAACACGGCGCGGAAGTTGTTGGCCCAGAGCAGCATCAGGATCGAGGCCAGCAGGGGGCCAATGAATGCCCCGACGGTGTCCAGCGCCTGACGGAGCCCGAAGGCGGCGCCCCGCAGGTGCGCTGGCGCGATGTCGGCCACCAGCGCGTCGCGGGGTGCGCCGCGGATGCCCTTGCCGACTCGATCCAGGAGCCGCGCGGTGACCACCATGCCGATGCCGCCGGCGATGGCGAACAGCGGTTTGGTCAGTGCGCCCAGTGCATAGCCGAAGACGGCCAACCCCTTGCGCCTGCCCAGGTAGTCGCTGAGCGTGCCGGAGAACACTTTCACCATGAGCGCAATGGATTCGGCAAGGCCCTCGATGAGACCCACGGCGATTGTGCTGACGCCCAGTGTGCCCACCATGAACAGCGGCAGTAGGCTGTGGATCATCTCGGAAGAAACATCCATCAGCAGGCTGACGAAGCCCAGCACCCAGATAGCCGGTGGCAGACCGGCGATCGGGCGCATGACGCGCGATGTATTCATGAGACGGATTCTGGAGTCCTGGAGTGCGTGCGTCTAATGGGCAACCTCCGGCTGGTCCGTACGACGGTAAAGGAATGACCATGCAGTTCCTCGTTCCTTCACGAGCATCTGCTCGACAAACCCATCAACCAACCACTGCGCACTCACGTGCGCAGTGGTTTTCTAGATCATCATCAGGTCTTCACCCGCCACGACCGGTCCTGCGTAGTTCTTTCGCACCCCCTCCAGCAGATGCGCGGTCGGGAGGCTGCTCCCCGGATTGGTGAGCTGATGGTTGAGCACCACGAGCTTCACGTTGGCTTCAGTGGCCATTCGACCCACTTCCTCAGGCGTGGAGTGGGTTTCGGCAATATGTCGAGTGACGCTGGGGCGGTTGATCGCCCCTGGATCCTGCTTCAGTTGGGCCAGCCAGTTGTCGCGTGTGCCCTGGTCCATGACTTCGCAGACGAACACATCGGCGTTCCTGGCGAGTTGCACGAGATTGGTGGAATAGCTGGTATCGCCGCTGATCACGACGGACCGTGATTTGGTATCGAAGCGGACCGCAATCGAACGGTGCGGCATGCGGCTGCGGGAATGTTCGGGATAGTGGGAATTCTCCACAGTGGAAACACTCACGCGGCCGTCCTGGAAGATGATGCGAGGCGTCGTCGTGGCCTCCACATCGTGGCCGTGGTACAGATCTTCTACGCGCGCCTCGCGGCCCTCATCGACACTTCGGATGCCCTGGTCCGCCTGGAGATAGTCATTGACCGCGCGGATCATGGCTGAGGTGCCGTACGGCCCGTAGAGATCGATCTGCCGGGTTCGGCCGCCAGTCCACTGCAGGCTCAGGAATGCCGGCAGGTCCGTGGTGTGGTCGTTGTGCAGGTGCGTGAAGAAGACCTGCGAGACCTGCTGGCTGTTGATGCCCGCCGCGGTCATGTTGCGCACGGCACCATAGCCGCAATCGATCAGGTAGGGTGTTCCGTCGACGAGGATGATTGTGGCGGTTTGTGCACGCCGCAAGTCAACGCCGGGGCCGGCTCGCGTGCCCAACAGCACAATCTGTGTTCCCGACAAGGCGCGAGCAGGGGCGGCAGCGGGGATTCTCGTAGCCACCTGAGCCCCGACTCGCATCGAGAATCCCGCGGCCGTTGCGGCAAGGCCAATCGCGGCCCGCACTACCTGTCTCCTGCCAAAGCACGATCTGGTCTTCATGTCACATCCTCAGTGCCAATCGAAACAGGACGGCGGCCACACCGAAGAGTGCGACCACAATCAAAGGAGGGGCCCGAAGTCCGACCAGCAGGCCGAATCCGCCGACGGCCAGCAGGCCGTCGGCGATCCCGCGCACTGTGCCGGTCCAGACCGGAGTCCAAAGCGCTGCGGCGAGCAGGCCTACGACGGCGGCATTCACTCCGGCCATCACGCCCCGCGCGCGCGGCAACCTGCGCAACGCTTCCCAGAACGGCAGCACGCCCGCGAGCACCAGCATTCCCGGCAGGAACAGCCCGACGATACCGATGGCGGCGCCGAGAACGGGAGTTGGCGCGATGCTCGAGATCGCGCCCAAGTAGGCCGCGAACGTGAATAAAGGGCCGGGAACGGCCTGCGCCGCGCCGTAGCCCGCAAGGAAGCGGTCCTCATCCACCCAACCGGTCGTGACGAAGGATTCGTGCAGCAACGGCAGAACCACATGGCCGCCGCCGAACACCAGGGCACCAGCGCGATAGAAGGCGTCGAACAGCGCCAGTACGGTACCGGGCCGCAACCACTGCAGCACTGGCAACCCGGCGAGCAGCAGGGCAAACAGCAGCAGGCAGGACAGTCCCATCCGCCGGGGAACCAGTGTCGGCAAATGCCCCAAGGGTGCGGCAATCGTGCCGGACCTGTGGGCTACGAACCCTGCCACGGCTCCCATGATGATTACTGCAACTTGTGCGGACGGCGTCTGTGCCCAGATCAGAAACAGCGCCGATGCGGTGGCGATGAGCACGCGCGGCCAATCCGGACACAGTGTCCGCGCCATGGTCCAAACCGCCTGTGCGACGATGCCAACCGCCGCGAGCTTCAGGCCATGGAGCAGGGCCACGCCGGCTGGACCTGAGAAACTCTCGACGTACAGGGCGAACAGCAGCAGCAACAGTGTCGATGGCAAAGTGAACCCGACCCACGCCGCGAGTGCGCCCGGCAACCCCGCGCGCATCAGTCCCAGCGAGAATCCCACCTGGCTGCTCGCTGGGCCAGGAAGGAACTGACACAGGCTTACGAGATCTGCATACGCGTGCTCATCCAGCCAGCGACGGCGCTGCACGAACTCCTCGCGGAAATATCCGAGGTGCGCGATCGGGCCGCCGAATGCGGTGACGCCCGACTTCAGGAATGCCTTGAAAACTTCCCATGCGGAGTGATTCATCCGTATCGTGCCCGAAGAATCGATCGGACTTACAGTGCCGACCAGTCCTCGATCTTGATGCGCTGGATCATCACCGAGCCATTCATGCCGTGCGGATCGAAGATCAGCGCTTCCCCTTCCGTCATGCCAGCAGAATACTCGGGAAAAGCGGCCGAGATATTCGGGCCGTGCGTGATCAGCAGGCGATTGCCGCCCGCCTTGGGCTTCCGGGAGACCTGCTGACGCAGCCATGTCGAACGCGCCTCGTCCGTGGCCGACATGCCTTCGTTGCTCAACTGGCCCGCTGGAGTTGCCTTGCCGACATCCAGTAACCGAGCGGTCTCCCGCGCTCGATAGGTCGGGCTGCAGAGGACTTCGTTTACCGGAATCTTCAGCCGCTTCAGCGCGACTCCCATGGCGGCGGAATCACGGCGTCCCGCGGCGTCCAGTTGCCGCTCGCGACCGGTGTTGTCGGCATTGGCGGTGGCGGCATCCGGCGCCTCGCGTGGCGAATTGGCATGACGCATCACGATGACGAAGCCCCCGTCACGCAATGCGGAAGCGAGAATGTCGCGCGAGATCGTCTGTGCCGGAGCCGGAAGGGCAGCCAGCAAGAGCGTCAGCGCGGCTGCCCAACATCGCAAGTTCGTGGGTGACATCGCTTGCGCCTACCGAAGGCCGGGCGGAGGCCCACCGGGGCCCCGTCCCGGGCCCGTGCCCAGTTGTCCCGGGACCGGGCGCAGCGCGGCGGGGAACAGTGCGTTGAGCTGTTGCAGTTCGGCATCGACGGCCTTCACGGCGGCGGCAATCTTCGCGTCATCATTGGACTTGCTCACCTCCGCTACGGCGTGGGATGCCTGCAGCGCCTTGGTCAGGGCGCCTTCAACCTTCGCACGAAAGTCCGGAGATTCCATGGCTACTGCATCGCGCATTGCGGCGGAGGCCTCATCGAACTCCTGGCTTTCGTGCGGCAGCCGCGCATAGGCCTTCGTGGGCAGCTTGCGCGCCATGTCGTCCTGGACATAGGCGAGGATGCGCAGCGCGTTCTTCACCGCATCCGGTGATTTGGGCTCCATCGTATGGGCCACGTTCGCTAGCGCGAGCAGCAGCACGCCACCCAGCGCAGCCAGTATCCGGTTCACGTTCCTCATGGGGATCTCCTACAGGTTGCTGGTTCAGGCGGTTGGAGGCAGTACATGCAGCACGCCCCACATGCTTTGCGCATGGCCGGGGAAAGTGCAGATGAACGGATAGTCGCCGGCCTTCGGCGCGGTGAACTGGGTGACGGCCATCTGGCCACGGCTGCACATCGGCGTGAAGGCCAACATTCGCTGGTCGCCGGCTGGCAGCCATCCCTTGTCTTCGCCGGCGGCAGTGGCCGCCGCGGTGATTTCGTCAAAACTGCCGGGGACGATCAATACCCAGTTGTGCTCGAAGTTCACGTATTTGCCGGTATGGCGGAAAGTGAGGCGAACGTGGTCCCCTGCGTGGCATGTCAGTTCCTTCGGAAGGAATTCGAGCAGGTCACCGTTTGACTCAACGAGAAGATCAACGGGTGGGGCCTGAGGCAAGGATGCGGACCTGTCCTTGCACGCCGCGAGTGCAATCGGGCCGGCAGCCGCCAGCCAAGCAAATCTCCGGCGAGTAAGGGTAGAGGGCATTTACCCGATGTTAGGGCTCAACCACTGTCCGGGTAATGACCGCCAGATGACCGAACGGTCATTAAACCGCCTGGACCGCCTCGGTAACTGGAAAAGACAGAATTGCTATTGTGCCGCGACCAGGCTGACTGTCGATGCGCAAGGCGCCCGCGTGGAGTTCCATGATGGAGCGGACGATGGCCAGTCCGAGCCCATATCCCGGTTGACTCGCATTGCGTGACTCGTCGACCCGGAAGAACCGGTCGCCGAGCTTTGCGTGATGTTCCTGCGCAATGCCCGCTCCATTGTCGCTAACCGAAAGCTCGACGCGCTCCGAAGCACGCTGTGCCTGCAACTGGATCAACCCCCCACGAGATGTATGGCGCAGTGCATTCGATAGCAGGTTGCTCAGCGCGCGCCGTACCAGCATCGGGTCCGCGATGAACTCCGCGTCACCACCCACGCTGATTGTCACGCCCTGCTCGTCGGCAAGGGCTTGGTAGAACTCCGCTACCGCGTGGAGTTCCCTCGAGGCCAGCATCGGGGTTGCCTTGAGTGCCATTCTGGCCTGGTCGGCCTGCGCCAGAAACAGCATGCCATCGATCATCCGCGCAAGGCGGGTGAGTTCCTCCAGTGATGACTGGAGCACCCGTTCGTACTCGGCAATCGAGCGCGGGCGCGAAAGTGCCACCTGAGCCTCTCCCATCAGGTTGTTGATCGGTGTGCGAAGTTCGTGCGCCAGGTCGGCGGAAAACTGCCGCAATCGACCGAAGGAGTCCTGCAATCTCACCAGGACCCGGTCGAAGGCGTCGGCGACGCCATGCAGTTCCACCGGCCAACGCCCCGTGGCGATGCGCCGGTCCAACTCCGCGGCCCCGATCGGCTCCATGACCGCTGCGATGTCGTGCAGTGGCCGAAGGCCGCGCCGAACCGCCCATGCCCCGACGGTTGCCGCGGCCAGCAGACCCACCAGCAACATCAGGATCACGTCGCGCTGGAAACGGGAGAGCAGGCGCTGCATGGCGGTCACGTCGAATGCGGCATGGATGGTCCAGGTCGCACCTGACGATCCGGCCCTTACATCCGCAGTCGCCAGCAGATACAGCGTGCCTTGGGGCGATTGCCAGCGGCGGTGGGCGCCGGTGCGATCCCCACCAAAGGTCGCAACGGGCAGCAACTGCGCCATGCTGCGGCTAGCCACGACTTCATGGCTCTGCGAGTCCATGACACGCAGGAAGAAGGGAAATTCCGACTCTGAAGAAACCTCGGCTTCCTCATGGGCCTCCTGGCGGATGCCCTGTAAGTTGGGCGGAGATTCAGCGAGCAGGCGTTCCAGTACCTGGACCTTGTGTCGGAGACGGTCCTCGGCGTCGCGCTGCAGGTTGCCCGACAGTTCCCAGTTCAGGAACAGGGCAGCGGCCAGCAGCAGGCCGAATGCGGAGGCCGCGCTGAGCAGCGTGAGGCGGGCAACCAGGCTGCCGCGCCGGCCAGTGACTGCCGCCTTACCGCTGCTCAAGCACGTAGCCCATGCCGCGAACGGTATGAATCAGCTTGACCGGGAATGGATCGTCCACTTTGCGCCGCAGGCGCCTCACCGCCACGTCCACCACATTGCTGTCACTGTCGAAGTTGATGTCCCAGACCTGTTCGGAGATCACCCGACGCGAGAGTACTTCGCCATGGCGGCGAACCAGCAGCGAGAGCAGCGCGAATTCCTTGGGAGCAAGGTCGAGTCGAACGCCGTCTCGGTCGGCACGCAGCCCATGCAGATCCACTCTGAGGTCCGCCACGGTCAACACTTCCGGCGATTGCTCCCCGCGGCGACGAAGCAGGGCACGGATCCTGGCAAGCAGTTCCGTGAACGCATAGGGCTTCACCAGGTAATCGTCGGCGCCCAGGTCCAGGCCTCGTACCCGATCCATCACATCGCTCCGCGCTGTGAGAAACAGCACCGGCATCTGGCGACCAAGGCGCCGCAGTTCCCGCAGGACCTGCCATCCATCCTTGCCGGGCAGCATGGCATCAAGAACCACCAACTCGTACTCGAACGTGCCCGCCAGGAACAATCCCTCGATGCCGTCGGCCGCGACGTCGACGACGAATCCGGCCTCGCTCAGTCCCTTGCGCAGGAACTCGGCGGCTTTTGATTCATCTTCCACGACCAGAAGTCTCATAGGATGTCCTGCATAGTGCATCGCGAGACAGTCTTCTTCATGACCATTCGGTCATCTTGAGGTCATCCGCGGCGCTGATACGGGTGCCTGCTCGGGATTCCGGGACAAGCTTGCGCCAGGGCTTCAGGCGTTCTCCCTCGAGTTCAAGGAAAAGCTGGCGGAGATCCATGACGCACTGCTGGCGCTTCGCAGGTGACCCTTGTCGATCAACGAAGACTCTCCAAGATCGCGACCGAAATACCCCCGAAAGTGGGCACAAGAATTTGGCTCGATCTGATACCCCCATTTGTACCCCCACGATGAGCTTGCTTGAGGGGCAACTTGAGGCGCTGGTTAGGCACGGAATCGTGCGTGGGCATTCGCCCCGATGAATCGAAAATGCCTGAAAAACAAGCGTGAAATCACGCTTTCACTCGCTGAGGAGCAATCGCTTTGATCAAGAGTCCGTCTCTGTGAAGAGTCCCGGGTTCGGGTCCTCCGCGACGCATGCAACTTCTTGAGTTCACGCGTTCTTTTTCTAGATGGTGCCCAGGAGATGACCCAAGACCTTCTCCCAAGTCGTTGAATCAGCGATCCGCACTCGCGCGGAGAGGGGGCGATACCCCCACCGATACCCCCGTGCTAGGAGCTTGCTTCACAAATCATTGTCATCAGCTGGTTCCTACACAAGCAACGTAGCGGCGAATCTCCCCGGCCAGGTGCTCCAGGAATGCGTCGCGATCCGCGAGTGGCTCAGTCGTGCCCGGCGGCGGAACGTTCATGAACGAGTAGTGTCCCGCACCTTCCGCCACTCGCAGGTCGAGGGGCACTCGGTTCCCCAACGCATCCCGGAAGAACTTGGCCTGGTCGGTTGGTGTGATGGCGTCCTCGGTACCAGCCCAGGCCATGACTGGAACGTGCATGCCGTCCAGTGCGCCGGGCGCGCCGTAGAAGCCTGTTGGCGGCGCGAGCACGACCAGTCGCGCCAGGCGGGCGACAGGCTCCATGGTCAGTGGCTGGCTACGGCTCAGCCACATGCGGCCGCCCGCAAGGGCCAGCAGCAACGTCCCCCCAATGGAGTGTCCCTCGCCGACCAGAGGCAGGTTCGAATCCGCCAGCGCATCGATGGCTGCCACCATCCGGCGCGCGCGAGTCATGAGTTCCTCCTCCGTAGGGTAGTTCGACTTCAGGCGGTCGAAATGCGGCGCAATTATCGTGCCGCAATCTGCGGCCAACGCCTCCAACAGTCCGGCGTGGCGCTCGGGATTGCCGCCTGCACCCGCGGCGAACAGCACCGTACGCCGCGGCATGGCCGCCTCGACGACAGAAGTCAAAAACGTATCGGCACCGTTCTGCAGGTTCTGTTGTTTCATGATGCGATCGGCAGGTAGACGTCGGTGATTAGTTCGTGGGCGGCGATGTCGTGGCCCATGTTGACGAAATGGAGAAAGGGCGGGTCTGGCCGCAGCCGTTCGCCGCTGCGCGGCAGCCATTCGGTATAGAGCGGCTGCAGAATAGGGATGTGTTCTCTAGGCCCCAGGTATCGCACACGCGCACAACGCCCACCAACTATGACCTTGGTGATCACGTCCTGGGAGTTGGCAGAGATGGGCTTCTCGTAGGAGACGCAGATGTCTACTCGGTAGCCGTTGGCGGCCTGGGTGCGCAGATCATGCAGCACACAGTAGGTGCGGTGCCGGTCAAGCGAAACACGATGGTTCCGGCGCCACTTCACCAGTTTGCGCGTGCTGTCGTAGATATCGTCCGACGACCCGATGTGTTCCACGGCTGCCACAACCGTGCGTGGGAAATTCACGATTTTCACGTCCAGGCGCGGCAGGTGAGGCTGCGCGAGAAATGCGAACAACGAGCGCCATCTCGATCAGTCCGGATGCTGCCGGAATTTCCTTGGCGACTGCCGCATCTCTCGCCGGAAAGCACGGCTGAAGGAATCGCCGCTTTCATAGCCGGCCTCCAGCGCGATGTCCGTCACGCGTCTCCACGGCTCCATCGCCAGTCGCATCGAGGCGCGCTTCAGGCGTAGCAGGCGCACGCGCTGCGCAGGCGAGTGTCCCGTCGCGGCCTTGAAGACGCGCTGCAGGTGAAATGCGGACCAACCGGCGAGTTCGCCAAGCTCCGTGAGCCGCAGCGGCGCATCAACACTGCAATGAACAAGGTCCACGATGCGCTGTACGTTGGCTTGAGTATCGTTCGCCATCGGCGGGCATTTTGCACTTTCCCCTTTCTGGAAACCTGACCGTTCTTGCGCTGCAGTTGTGCTCCCTGGGGTGACGCGCGGCTACGGATCAGAACCGACCTGCGACTGGAGGCTTCAACAACAGAATCCGCGCCCTTCCCCCGTTGCAGAGAGGTTGTGTTTGGGCGAAGCAGTGACCTTAAGCGGGGGGCAGTCCGCACTGCATCAACGAATCTTTCGCAGCTTGTCGCCGAGCTTCGCTGCGGCAATCGCCTCGATACGCCCTGATACCGCGTAGGATTCCGTGCCTGAGTGCACCATGGCGAGTGAGTCGAGGTTCAGTTCGCTCAATGCCGTTCGCATGGAAGGAGACAGCTGCGGCGCGCTCGTATGCTTGATCTCGAAGCCAAGGCGCTGGCTGCCTCGGATGACCAGCAGATCTAGCTCCGCACCCTGGTAAGTGCGCCAGAAATAGCATTCGGATGGGCTTAGCCGAAGCTGGCAGATGATCTGCTCGATGATGAACCCCTCCCACGATGCGCCAACCTTGGGATGAGCAGTGACGTCACGCTGGGTTGGAAGTCCCAGCAGTGAATGAAGCAGGCCCGTGTCGCGCACATACACCTTGGGGGATTTGACCTGGCGCTTGGCCAGGTTCTCGTGCCAGGGCGCCAGTTGCCGGATGACCAGCGCATCGCTCAGGCGGTCGAGATAGCCGCGCACCGTCTTGTCGGCCACTCCAAAGGCGCGTGCCAGTTCGGATGAATTCCAGAGCTGCGCATGGTGGTGTGCCAGCATCGTCCAGAACCGCCGCATGGTGTCTGCGGCGATGGTGACTCCTAGTTGGGGAAGGTCGCGCTCCACGAAGGTGCGGATGAAGTTCTGGCGCCATTCATGACTGGCGGCATCGTCCCGGGCCAGAAACGCGCGCGGAAAACCACCGCGCATCCACAACCTTGCGAGGTCGCCGGAGGGGACTTCGGACAGGGACAGTCCGGGCAATTCATAGAACGCGATTCGCCCTGCCAGGGACTCCGAACTCTGGCGCAAGAGGTGAGGACTGGCGCTTCCCAGCACCAGAAACCGCGCCCTGATGGGCCGCCTGTCGGCCAGTACCCGCAGAATCTGGAAGAGTTCCGGTCGACGCTGGATCTCGTCCAGGATTACGAGGCCTTTTAGCGAGCCCAGCGCGTAGCCGGGATCCTGCAACCTGGCGAGGGCTGCGGGGTCCTCGAGGTCGAAGGTGGTGACCGGCCCGCGATGGCTCTGGGAAAGTTCACGAGCGAGGGTGGTTTTGCCGACCTGCCGGGCGCCGAGAATGGCGACCACCGGGTAGTCCCGGAGCAGCTTCTTGAGGCGGGAAACATGATCTGGTCGGTCGATCATGATTGGATATTAGCATGAATATTCGTAAGTTAGGTACGAATATTCATGGTGCCCAGGAGAGGACTTGAGAGTCGGTGCCAAGTAATTGACCGGGCAAGGAATCTGGGACCGGCGACGCACTGATACCCCCACTGGTACCCGCGAAATTTCCCCGCCGATCCCGATGCCTTGCGAAACCCGATGCTGTTCGACTAGATTTATCACATATTTTCACAAAGTATGTGATAACCGTGCAGCGCCTCCACGACGATACCCTCCGAACCCACTACGCCGAGCTCAAGGAGAGGGCGAGGGCGGCGGGACCGTTGCTGCCAGGCACTCCCGGAAGCATCGTCACGCACAAGGTGAAGGCCGGTTCCTATCTCAGTCGCGCGTACTACGTGGCCTCTTCCAGGCGGCTTGAGGAGTACATCGGACCCTCCGACAACGAGGAGCTGCGGCGAACGGTTGCGGAGCGCATGGAGTTTGCCGAGTGGATGCAGACGCGAGTCAGCCAGCTGCGCAAGCTCGGGTTCCAGGTGGCAGATCGGGAAACCGCACGGGTCCTTGTCGAGCTGCACAATGTCGGGGCATTCGCCGCGGGGCTCGTGCTGGTGGGGACACTAGCCTACATGGCCCGTCTCAATGATCTGGGCGTGGCGGCATTCAGCAGTCGTACCCGGGATATCGACGTGGCGCGGGAGAGTCGCATCAAATTGGCGATCCAGCTGGAGTTCCTGGCTGCGCTGAAAGCGACGACGTTGCCATTTGTCGAGGTACCGGGGCTGTCACCCCGCTTGCCGCCCACCTCGGCCAAGTTGCCGGGGGCGGGGGGGCTGCGGATTGATGTCCTCACTTCCGGGACGCGGTTGGGCGCTCCGGTGACGATTCCGGAGTTGTCGTGGCACGCACAGGCCATCCCGTTCTATGACTATCTGCTGAAGGATGCGGAGCCCAGCGCTGTGCTGGCCGGTGGGCACTGCGTCCCCGTCCGCATACCCCAGGCAGGACGGTTCATCTGGCACAAGCTCTATTCCAGCCGCGCCCGTCGCGGGGAGCCAGAGAAGGCGAAGAAGGACTACCAGCAGGCGGTGACACTCACCGCCGGGCTGGCGCAGGACGCGGCGGAGGAGCTCAAAGCGGCTTTCAAGGCGGCGCCAGTCTCACTCAGGGACAAGCTTGCGCCGGGTATTCAGTCCTTCTCACGCGAATTCAAGGATGAGCTTCCGGAAATTCATGAAGCGCTTCAGGCGCTTCGAAAGTAGCTGAGTCCACTACCCACGGTTTCAAAGGTGAGCGACCGAGATACCCCCAGAAGTGGGCACGCGAATTTGCGTTGAACCGATACCCCCATTTGTACCCACGGAAATGGGTTGCCGTACCGCTTTGCTTGGCGCAGAAGCGCAGGGATGATCTACGTGGTATCGGCTAAAGAAGCCGTGAAACTGAGCTTCTTTGTCACCCTCCTGCGTATTGAAATACGTTCGGAGGGGTGCGTCATGGTGCCCAGGAGTGTCAACCGGCGCGCAACACTGACCACCCTCCGGCGCCCAACTTTGACCAGAGGATCGGGGGTTCTGGCGGCGTGATCCGGGGTTCCGGCGAGGGGATGTCCATGACGATCTGGAGCACAAGTGGGTCTGCCGCGTCAGCGGCAGATGTCAGGTTCTCTTCTTGAACCGGTAGCTGTCGTTGCCGGTCTCGATGATCTCGCAGCGATGCGTCAGCCTGTCCAGCAGCGCGGTGGTCATCTTCGGATCGCCGAACACGCTGCTCCATTCCCCGAACGACAGGTTGGTCGTGACGATCAGCGACACCCGCTCGTAGAGCTTGCTGATCAGGTGGAACAGCAGCGAGCCGCCGTCCTGCGCGAACGGCAGGTAGCCCAGCTCATCGAGCACGATGACGTGCTGGTACAGCAGCCGACTGGCCAGCTTCCCGGCCCGACCCGCGCGCTTCTCGGCGTCGAGCTGGTTGACCAGATCCACTACGCTGTAGAACCGCACACGCTTGCCTTGCAGCACGGCCTGGCGACCCAGCGCCGTAGCCAGATGCGTCTTGCCGGTGCCCGTGCCGCCGACGAACACGATGTTGCGGGCGCTCGTCAGGTACTCCCCAGTGCACAGTTGCCGGATCCGTGTCTCGTCCACGGCCGATTCGCGGAAGTCGAACGTCTCAAGGTCACGCGGCATGGGGAACGAGGCCAGCCGCAGCTGGTACTGGTACGAGCGGGCCTGCCGCTCGGCGATTTCAGCGGCCAGCAGCTGCTCCAGCCAGCGCGTCGGGGCCAACTTCTTCTGGGACAGCGCCGTCAGACTCTCCTCCAGCGCATTGGCCATGCCGCGCAGGCGCAGCACCTTCATCTGTTCGGTCAGGGTGACTTGCATGCATCTTCTCCGGTGTGGGGTGGATAGGCAGGTTCACGACCGCCCGCGTCCGCAGCAGCTGGTCGTAACGATCACAGTTGGCCGCAGGCTCGGTGATCAGCTTCAGCGCCTGGGGCACCTGCAGCGGCGCCGGTCGGGCGGGCTCTGCCGCCCGGTGCAGCAGGTTCACCACATGCGCACTGCTGACCACCTGCTCTTCAAGCGCAGCGGCACAGGCCTCGGCGACGGCGTCCAGCCCGTAGAGGGCGACCATCGAGAGGATGTCGACGAACTGCCGGTCGCCGTCGCTGTGGCGAGAGAGCCGCTCGCGCAGCCGCGTCATCGCCCCGGGCAGGAGCCAGTCCTTGAACGGCGCGCCGTTGCGCAGTGCTCCGGGCTTGCGCTCCAGCGCCGCCACGTAGTGCCACGGGTTGTACAGCGTCCGCCCGCGCTCGAAGCAACGCGGATGCTCCCCGATCACCTGCCCACCGCAGACGATCACGATCCGCTCGGCATACGCATGCACGCTGGCTACTTGGCCGACGTACCGACACTCCACGCTGTAGCGGTTGCGCTCGAAGTGCACCAGGCACGTGGCTGATATCCGCGCGTTCTTCTCGGCGTAGCCGTCGAACGGCATCGGCACGGCGCGCAGCGCCGATCTCTCCTCGTCCCACAGCTCGATGACCCGCCGCTCGGGCTCCTCCGGATGCGCCCGCTCGCGCGCCAGCTGCAGCGAGCGATCCGCCAGATGCGCGTTCAGCTCGGCCAGGTCCGCGAACCGCAGCTTCGGGGTAAACACCCACTCGCGCACGTTGCCCACCTGGTTCTCGACCTGCCCCTTCTCCCACCCCGAGGCCGGCGTGCACGCCGTCGGCTCGATCAGGTAGTGGTTGCACATCGCCAGGAACCGGCGGTTGTAGCGCCGCTCCCGGCCCAGGAAGATGGCATCCACCGCGGGCTTCAGGTTGTCGTAGATGCCACGCCGCGGCACCCCGCCCAGGAACGCGAACGCGCGCGCATGCGCGTCGAACACCATCTCCTGGCTCTCGCGCGGATAAGCCACCAGGAAGAACGCGCGGCTGTGGCACAGCCGAAGGTGACCGACCTTGACCACCTGCTCAACGCCGCCGAGCACCACGTGCTCGTGACTCCAGTCGAACTGGTATGCCTCGCCGGGCGCGAAGCTCTGCGGGATGAACGCCGTGGCCACCGGTCGGCGGGCGCGCTCGAACGCGCGCATGTGACGGCGCACCCCGTCCACCGCGCCGGTGTAACCCTCCAGGCACAGCGCCTCGTAGATCCGCTGCGCCGTCCGCCGCTCGCGCGCCGGCAAGTTCTGTTCGACCTCCAGCCACGCGTCCAGCGTCGCCACGTACGCTCCGAGCTTCGGCTGCGGTTGCCGCGTCCGCCTGTACTCGAACGCTTCGCCCTCAACGCGCAGCGCCCGCTTGACCGTGTTCCTCGAGAGCCGAAGATCCCGCGCGATCGCGCTGATCGACTCCCCCTGCACCAGGCGCCGTCGCCGGATCTTCCCAATCGTCTCCACGCACAGCACCCCAGTCACCCCCGCAAGGCCATAGGGACCTCGCAGGGTACGGGGTGGTCAATTTTGGACGCCGGTTACACCCCTTGCCTGGTCAGAATTGCACGCCGGTTAACAGCCCAGGAGAGGACTCGATTTCAGCTGCCAACCGGCTGATCTGTAAGACAACAATGTGGCCGGCTTGAGCCGATACCCCCATCGGTACCCACAGCTATAGAACCGTGGGATCAGGTTCGTTTTACGGCTTCGCTCTTGTTCTTTCGCGCCAGTTCCACGAGTCGTGCCTTGATCACGGCGAAGAGTCCCGGAGGTATGAATCCATACGCGAAGGCGTCTGGATTTCCGGGAATAGGGGACAAGCCTGCGTTCGGCCATTCGTCGACGTTGTATTCAGAGATGACAACCCAGCTTGGCTCATCATCCAGTCCGATTGCCTGTCGAACCTTCGCGGGAATTTCGATTCCTACGGTGTCACCGATCGGAGTGGAGTGCGTGATGGGCAGCAGGACTACGAAGCGCGGTTTGGTGTTGCTGTCGCTAGCCGCAACCAGGCAAGCGGGGCGATCTTTGCCCTGCATGCGTCCCGCAGTAGCTTCCCTGGACCACAGATAGTCGTAACGAACGACCAGACCGGGAGAGGGCTCGGGGATCGCCATTGAACAGCGGCTACTTCAGCAGCTCATCCAGTGCGGCGTGCTGGGGGTCCATCGTCGCCCGCTCGATGGCATTCAGCACGGCATCGGTCGTCTCGCTTGTGCGATGCGTGCGTTTGGCAGCGGCGACCATCCAGTCGTAGTGGTCGGCCGACATCAGGACGAATTCCCGGCGTCCGTGCCGGGTGATCTCCACCGGTTCACGCTGAGCTTGATGCTGAAACTCACCGAAGCGGCGCTGAAACTCCAAGGCGCTGGTTTGGGCCATGATGCGGGCCTCCTTCGTGTCTTGAGCGTATTATACGTATAACACGTATCAATGCAAGACACTTAGAAGAGAGGGGCTATTCCGGGTCCCCGGCAATGGGCGTAGCCTGACCCGGCTCTTGTCGGAGCACCCACGTCCGCGGAAAGGGCTGCGCCCACGACACGCCGACCTTGTGATTGAAGGTCCCGTGTTTCCCTTGTCGGCCTGAGCGGGCGCAGGTCATCGATAAGGGGAATACCATGGCTCATCCCGGGCCCTATCCGCATTTTCGCCTCAACCTCGAGCAGCAGGGAAAGCGCGCCAAGGACTTGCTGAAAGCCGCGCTTCGGGGTGATGCCCAGGTGCTGGCGCGATTCAAGTCGCTGCCACCCAAGCTTGCCGAGGCCCAGTTCCTGATCGCACGCGAACAACGTTTCGACAACTGGGCTGCGCTCAAGCATCACATCGCCGCCATGGAGCGAGAACGTACCTGCCTCGGCGGCCCAGCGCTCGATGGCGATGTGCGCACGCTGCACCTGCGATGTGGCAGCGACCTGCGCGTACCGTTGCAGGAGGCGGGATTTCGGGGTGATTTCCTGGAGCACAGCTATCCGTACCTGATCGGCCCCGTTCGTGAAGGAGTCGACTGCCTCGAGCAGCGTGCGCAGTTCCTGGTCGACAGCTACGGCAACGATCGCGAACCGCCACTGCGGTACGAGGCCGTGCTGCACGGGCTGCAACACGACGAGCAACTCCTGCTGGATTCCGCCGACTACGAGCGCGTCGTGATCTGGTCCGAAGGGGACTGCTACGACCAGCTGGTTCTGATCCGCCTGCTTGCGCACTACGCCACACATCGCGCGCCTGCGCGAATAGAGCTCATCACTGTGGCTGACTTCCCCGGCAGCCTGCGCTTCATGGGTTTGGGTCAACTGCCGCCGGAGGCCTTGCGCCTTCTTTGGCCTCAGCGTTGCGCAGTGACCGCCGCGCAGCTCTCTCTCGGCCTGGCGGCGTGGAAGGCACTTGCCAGTGCCGATCCGCGTGCGCTAGCAGCCCTCTTGCGTGGAGGTACGCCGGCCCTGCCGCTGCTGGCGCCCGCACTGCATCGGCATCTTCTCGAACTGCCCTCGCAGTTCAATGGTCTGTGCTTTACCCAGCAGATGGCCCTGAGGATGTTGGGCGAACAGCCGCGCAGCCTCAATCAACTGTTCGGAATGATGAACTTCAAACTCGATCCGCTTCCCGGTCAGGGGGACTCGCAGATGCGCGATCGTGTGGTGCCCATGGAGCAGGTGGCGACGCCACTGTTCTCCCGAATATCGGGCGTGGATTCCCAAGGGCGCAGTCGACCGCCGTGGACCGACGTGCTGCAAATTACGGATGCGGGTCGCGCGGTGCTGGAAGGCGAACTGGACTTCCATTCACTTGAACCACCCATGCGTTGGGTGGGTGGTGTGCGCATCAGTGCCGCCGATCCGGACTGGCGTTGGGATGAGCGACGGTGCGACATCGTGCTGCGACGATAGATCGACTCGCACGAAAGAGCAGTGGATACCCCCAGAAGTGGGCACAGTTTCGCGCGTAGGCCTGATACCCCCATTTGTACCCACAGGAAAGCGTTGCAGCACCGCTTTTCTTGGCGCAGAAGCCAAGGATGATCTACGTGGTATCGGCTGAAAAAGCCGTGAAACTGTGCTTCTCTGTCACCCTCCTGCGTATTGAAGTACGTTCGGAGGGGTGCGTCATGGTGCCCAGGAGAGGACTCGAACCTCCACGGTGTTACCCGCTAGTACCTGAAACTAGTGCGTCTACCAATTCCGCCACCTGGGCTCGGGTGGGCGCGAAATGTACGCAAGTGAGGGCCCCGAAGTCAATGAATTGACTGCGTCGGGGGCCGCCTTGCCCGGATGGGTACGATAAACTGTCGATTCACGCATTCCGGGCTGCATTCGCAGTCCCCGAGGTTCTCCCTGAAGAAGTCCCGCTCATCGAAACAATCCCATCCTCCCCGGGGCAAGTCCCCGCAACGAGCGCCACAGTTCGGCGCCCGTGGCCGGGGCGCGCCGCGCCGCGGCGGGCCCACCGGACCTTCCCGCACGCTTGTGGGAGTGGTCAGCGCCAATCGCGCCGGATTCGGCTTCGTCCGCAGCGACGATCTGGTGGAAAGCGTTTTCCTGCCGCCGAAGGAAATGGCGGGGCTGATGCATGGCGACCAGGTGCGCATCACGGCCCAGCAGGGGCATGACGGGCGCTGGAGCGGGCAACTGGTGGAGGTGGTCGCGCGCGGCACGGGCGCATTCCTCGCCACGGTGGAGATCCGCGGCCGCAGTGCCAGCGTGCAGTCCGCCGACCGCCGACTGAACCTGTATTGCACGGTGGCGCCCGCCGACCTGAACGGCGCCCGCCAGGGCAGTTGGGTGATCGCGCGCGTGCTGCGCTATCCGGAACCGGGTGAGGCCGGCGAGGCGAGGGTGGAACGGCTGCTGGACCCGGAAAAGCCGGTGACGCTGGCCACGGAAGCAGCGATAGCAAAGCTGTCGCTGCCACGGGAGTTTTCGCCCGAGGCCGTGCGCGATGCCGAGGCGCATGGCCACAGCGTCGATCAGGCGGAAGCCGCCCGGCGTGTGGATCTGCGCGGCCTGCCGCTGGTCACCATAGATGGCGAGGATGCGAAGGACTTCGACGACGCGGTGTACGCCGAGCCGACGCAGGACGGCTTCCGCCTGATCGTGGCGATAGCCGATGTGAGCCACTACGTGCGCGAGGGCACGGCGCTTGACGCCGAGGCCCGCGCGCGTGGCACCTCGGTGTATTTTCCCGGCCGCGTGGTGCCCATGTTGCCGCATGTGCTGTCGGATGAACTGTGTTCGCTGCAGCCCGATGTGGATCGGCTGTGCCTGGTGGCCGACATGCAGGTGTCGCGTGCCGGCGCGCTGGGCAATGCGAAGTTCTATCCCGCCGTCATGCGTTCGCATGCCAGGCTCACTTATGGCGGGGCCTACGCCGCGCTGTTCGAAGGGCGCCCCGAGGCGCGCGCGAAACTGGGCGTGCTCACCGACAAACTGCTGCCGCTGGTGGATGTCTACCGCGCGCTGCTGAAGGCCCGGCAACGCCGCGGCGCACTGGACTTCGACGCGCCGGAGCCGCGCTTCGTGTTCAACGCCGAGGAGCAGATCACCGGCATCGACCTGCCGTTGCGCAATGACGCGCACAAGCTCATCGAGGAATGCATGGTGCTGGCCAATGTGGCCACCGCCCGCGAGCTGGGCGCACGTTTCCGCCCCACGCTGTACCGGGTGCATGCCGAACCAGACGAGAAGAAGCTCGAAACACTGATGACCACGCTGCGCGCGCTGAACATCGGCGTGGAGCTGCCGGCCGAGATCCATACGCGCGACCTGCAGAAGATCGCCCCGCGCATCAAGGACCCGGCCGCGCGTCCCTTCATCGAGACGCTGGTGGTGCGGGCCATGATGCAGGCCGTGTACCAGCCGGAGAACGTCGGACACTTCGGCCTGGCGCTGAAGCAGTACGCGCATTTCACTTCGCCGATCCGCCGCTATCCGGACCTTGTGGTCCACCGCACCATCAAGGCCATGCTGTCGGCGAAGGATCCGGCAGGTCGCGCCTATGAAACACCCGAACTGGAGATGATGGGCGTGCGCCTCACCGAGTGCGAGAAGCGCGCCGACGAGGCCGACCGCTACGTGGACAGCTTCCTCAAGTGCGTGTATCTGCGCGACCGCATCGGCCAGACCTTCGAGGCCCTGATCACCTCGGTGGTGGATTTCGGCTGCTTCGTGCAGATCATCGAGGCCGCGGCCGATGGCCTGCTGCACCTGGACAACCTGCGCGACGATGAATACGTCAAGGACGATGCGCTGCAGGCCTGGGTGGGCACGCGCAGCAAGCGCCGGCTGCAGCTCGGCACGCATGTGCGCGTCATCGTCACCGCGGTGAATCCGGTCGAGGGACTCATCGACCTGGACCTCGTGCCGGAGCCGGCAGTGAACGGCGCACGCAAGGCGAAGGTGAAATGAGCAATCTGAGTCATGTGTTCGGCATCCATGCCGTGCGCAGCCTGCTGCAGCGCGCGCCGCAGCGGGTGCGGCGGCTGCTGGTGGACGCGCGTCGCGACGATCCTCGCATCCGTGAGGTCATCCAGCTTGCGCAGGCCGCCGGCATCAAGGCCGAACGGGGCGATGCGAAGAACATCGTGGGGCGTGTCGGCGACGTGGCGCACCAGGGGGTGCTCGCGGATGTCGAACCGATGCCGGCCTGGCAGGAAGCTGACCTGCTCGAAGCCTTGACGGGTGCGCGCGATCCGCTGGTGCTGCTGCTCGACGGTGTGCAGGACCCGCACAACCTCGGTGCCTGCCTGCGCACCGCCGATGCCTGCGGCGCCATCGCCGTGGTGGTGCCCAAGGATCGCGCCGCGGGCATGAATGCCACCGTGCGCAAGGTGGCCGCTGGCGCCGCGGAAACCACTCCATTGGTGAGCATCACGAATCTCGCGCGCACGATGAAATTGCTGAAGGAGGCGGGCCTGTGGATCGCCGGGGCCGACATGGCCGGCGACAAGCTTGCGTGGCAGGCCGACCTGGGCGGTCCGCTGGCGCTGGTGATGGGCAGCGAAGGCGAGGGGCTGCGCGAGTTGACGCGACGCAACTGCGATTTCCTCGTTCGGCTGCCGCAGGCAGGCAGTGTCGAGAGCCTGAATGTATCCGTGGCCTGCGGAATGCTGCTGTACGAGGCCGTGAAGCAGCGTGATGTGAAAAGCGGCTCGCGTTGAAACCTGTCGCCGGCAGGTATTGATCGGCATCCTGCCGCGACAGTCACATCGGGATACAATTGCCTGTACAGAAATTTCATCTCGGGGTGGATCCATGAGCTGGACCAAGCACGATTACGAAGATATTCCGGGCACGTACGTGTTCGACGGCAAGCACGCGCACGGGTCGTATCCGATCAACAAGCTGCTGTTCTCGTTCTGCGAGGAGGTCAATCGCGAAGAATTCGATCGCGATCCGGCAGCGTATTGCGACAAGTACGGCGTCACGGGCAAGTACAAGGAGTTCGTCCTGAAGAAGGACTTCCTCGGCATGCTGCGCGCGGGCGCGAACATCTATTTCATGGCCAAGATGGCCATTCCACGTGGCGTGTCGGTGCAGGACGCCGGCGCCGCGTTCCAGGGCATCACCACGAAGGAATTCCAGGCCAAGCTGCTGGCGAAGGGCGATGGGCTCGTCGAGAAGCTGAAGGCCCGGGGAGGGTACTGGGTTGGCTAAGATCATTGGCGGTGTGACCAGCTCACACATTCCCGCGGTGGGCAACGCCATCGCGAACGGACTCACGCAGGAACCCTACTGGAAGCGTTTCTTCGACGGCTACAAGCCCGCGCAGGAATGGCTGCAGAAGCACAAGCCCGACGTGGCCATCGTCGTCTACAACGACCACGGCCTGAACTTCTTCCTCGACAAGGTGCCCACCTTCGCGCTGGGCTGCGCCGATACCTACTACAACGCCGACGAAGGCTGGGCGCTGAAGCCGGTGGCACCGTTCAAGGGCAACGCGCAGCTCTCTTGGCACATCGCCGAGAAGCTGGTGGAGCAGGAGATCGACATCTGCACCTGCCAGGAAATGCTGGTGGACCACGGCTTCGTGAATCCCATCCGCGCGCTGTACGGCACGCATGACGTATGGCCCGTCACCACGATTCCGCTGGCGGTGAACACCGTGCAGCATCCGGTGCCCACGGCCGCGCGCTGTTTCAAGCTGGGCAAGGCGCTGCGCAAGGCGGTGGAATCCTATGACGAGGACCTGAAAGTGGTGGTGATGGGTACTGGCGGCCTGTCGCACCAGCTGCAGGGCGAACGTGCCGGCCTCATCGACGTGGACTTCGACCTGGAGTGCATGGACCGCATCGCCAGCGATCCGGAGTGGATGACGCAGTTCACCAACTCCGAGATCATGCGCCGCACCGGCACCGAAGGCATCGAGACCATCATGTGGCTGGTGATGCGCGGCGCGCTGCAGGAAAACGTGAAGGTGATCCACAAGCACTATCACGCGCCGATTTCCAATACCGGCGCCGGCGTGCTGGTGCTGGAGAACACGTTCATCTGAGGACCTGCGCTCGCAGTCTTCAAGAGGGCCGCGCGAGCGGCCCTTTTTTTGTCCGCAACTTCGCGGCAAACGCGAGTCATAGCCGCGCTGCCTTGAGAAAAGTCCAACTGGCCGCGGGAATACCGTCGCAGGTGGATCGCCGGCGCTGCTAGTTTGTCGGTGCCCCTTCGCAAACGGAGCTGCCGTGTTCACCTTCGATCCCTACTCGCCGCAAGTCGACGCTGATCCATTTCCCTGCTACAGGATCCTCCGCGACGAGTATCCCTGCTTCTGGAGCCCGGAGGCGCGGATGTGGGTGCTGTCCCGCCATGCCGACATCAAACACGCGCTGCAGGACTGGCAGACCTATTCTTCCGCCAGTGGCAACCTGATGGACGAGTTGCCGGACCGGGCCGGCGCCACGCTTGGAACCACCGATCCACCGCGGCACGACCGGCTGCGCGCGCTGATCTCGCACGCTTTCACGAAGCGCAATCTGGAAGCGCTGGCCGATCCGGTGCGCGAGCTGGTGCGCGAACTCATCGGCGAACTCAAGGGGCGCCGCCAGTTCGACTTCGTGTCGGACTTCTCGAGCAAGGCCACGGCGAAGATCCTGTTCCGCATCCTGGGACTGCCGGAGGGAGACGATCAGGAGGTGCGCGAACGGGCGGTGCTGATGGTGCAGTCCGATCCGGTCACCCGGCAGAAGGGGCCGGAACATCTGGCCGCATACCGCTGGATGATGGACTACGCCGCAGGCGTGATCGCCGAGCGCCGGCGCAATCCGCGTGAGGACCTGCTGAGCCAGTTCTGCCTGGCCGAGATCGACGGCGAGAAGCTGACCGAGCGCGAGGTGCTGCTCACCACCACCACGCTGATCATGGCTGGCGTGGAGTCTCTGGGGGGCTTCACGGTGATGTTCGCGCTGAACATGGCCGACTTCCCCGAGGCCCGCCGCGAGATCGCGGCGGACAAGAGCCTGCTGCCGGATGCCATCGAGGAATCCCTGCGGTTCAATACTTCGGGGCAGCGTTTCAAGCGACGCCTGGTGCGCGATGTGTCGCTGCATGGCCAGACGATGAAGGCCGGCGATTTCGTCTGCCTGGCCTACGGCGCCGGCAATCGCGACGAACGGCATTTTCCCGATCCCGACCGCTACGACATCCGCCGCAAGCCAAGGACCCATCTGGGCATGGGCGGCGGTGTGCACGCCTGCCTGGGATCGATGGTCGCGCGCATGGCAGTGCGGATCATCTTCGAGGAATTCCTGGCCGAGTTCCCCGACTTCAGCCGCGTGGAACAGCAGCTGCCCTGGATGCCCTCGACCACGTTCCGCAGCCCGATGCGCCTGGACCTTGCGATCCACTGAGGGAGGCCTCAGTGGACCGCATGGCTGCGTCTTAGAACTTCGCAGTCATCGCCAGGAACAGCTGCCGGCCGAGCCCGTCGTAGAACTCGTAGTAGTTCGGCGCGCCGCCCGACACCAGCTCGAAGGAAGCCAGCGGCGGGTCGCGGTCGAATACATTGCTGACGCCGCCGCGCACCTGCAGGTGTTTGCCCACTTCCCAACTCGCGGCCAGGTCCAGGTAGCTTACCGCCGGCATCTTCGCGCGGAACACCGCCGGCCCGCCCAGCGCCGAACCCAGAAGCAGCGGGTTCGGGTCGTTGTTGTCCAGCTTCACCTTGCCCATGAAGCGCCAGGTGGCCACCAGCGACAGCTCCGGCCGCAGCTCCCAGCTTGCGCGCGCCGTGTGCCGCCAATGCGGATTCACGGTCTGACAGGTGGGGCCGAACAATCCCGCGCACTCGTAGCTGCCGGCGCCCGGCAACGGCGTGGTCTTGTTGGACAGCAGGTAGGCGCCATTGAGCAGCAGCTTCAGGTTGCCCAGTTCGCCCAGGCCCAGCTTGTAGGCCGCCTGCACGTCGATGCCTTCCAGGATGCCCCGGCCGATGTTCACATTGGTCTGGATGATGTAGCCGCCACCGGCCACGCTGGCGCCATTGAGCGTGCCGTTGATGGGATGGCGGCTCAACTGGCTGCAGTAGGTGGGATCGCCCGTGTCCAGGCAGTTGCGCATGATCACCTGCGCATCGAGTGATCCGACTGCATCCTTCAGTTTGATGCGGTAGTAGTCGAGGCTGCCGGTGAAATCCGGCAGCGCCGCCGGCTGCAAGGTCACGCCCAGCGTGTAGCTGTCTGCCCGTTCGGGCCGCAGATCGGGATTCCCACCCTGCAACTGCGTGAGCTGGCCAGCCGTACCCTGCGGAATGGTGTTGGTGCTGCCGCCATTGCCGTACTGCGCCGCCGTCACGCCGGTGTTGAGGCACTTGGACAGCGGCTCGGCCGCCACGCCCGTGGCTTCGCCGGGCGCGCAGGGGTCCTCGCCGAAGGCGATCTTGCCCACGAGCTGTGGCACATACAGTTCCACGATGCTGGGCGCACGGATGGCGCGGTTGTACGAAGCGCGGAAGCGGAAATCGCGGATCGGCGCGTATTGCAGCTCGAACTTGTACGTATTGGCAGTGACGCCGGTGGAATAGTCCGAATGGCGATAGCCGGCATCGGCCAGCAGTTCATGCACGCCGGGCCGTTGCTGGATGATGGGCATGCGCACTTCGGCAAAGCCTTCCTTCACCGACAGCGCGTTGTCGATGCGTGGATAGGCGCCGCCGGTGCCGACGATGAGGCCGCTTTCATAGGCCGCATCGGGCACGTACTTCACCTGTTCGCGACGATACTCGTAGCCCACGTTGATCCCGATGCCGTCCGCGGCCAGCGGGACCTTGATGCCATAGGTACCCAGGTCACCCGTGGCATCGGCATGAAAGGTACGCATTTCGGTGTTGCCGGTGGCCGTGCCCAGCGTCTCCAGATAGTCGAGCGCAGCCTGCGTCACGCCACCTTCGGTGAAGATGTTGTAGGGCACGCAGGTGCCGCCGGAGATGCAGCGCGGTGCGGCGGCGGTGCCGGTCACCTGCAGCGCGTTGGCGATCTTGTCGAAGGCAAAGTCGTTGCCGTTCAGGTTCGAGAAGCTGGTGTAGTAGTACTGGCCGTAGGTGTCGTACGACCAGCCTTCGGCGATGCGGCCCCGAGTGCCCAGTGCCAGACGATAGTTGGTGTGCTCGTAGTCGTAGGTGCGGCCGCCGCCTTCGATGTTGCGCCGGCCGATTTCCACGTCCGCGCTCTGCGAGCCGGGATTGAGCCGGTCGGCCGCGATCTGCTGTGGCGTGCACAGGATGGCGGCCTGCTGCGCGCTCAACAGCGGATTGCTGCAGTTCACCGCATAGTTGCCTGTGTCGCCGATCACGTTCGACTGCCGGAACAACGCGGTGGGCGCCACCTCCTGGTGCGTGCGGTCATTCATGAAGGCGAATTCGGCATAGGGCTTCACGAAGTCGTTCACGTCCACATGCGCGATGAAGCCGGCGTTGTAGCGCTCGTCGGCGCGCTGCATGTAGATGTAACCCTGCGAGTTGAAGAAGGCCGGCGGCGTGAGGCCTGCGGTGCTGCGCGGCACGAACTGGTTGCCCTTCACCGAATACGCCGCGTTGCCGGGTCGCGGTCCGAAGTAGTTGGAGTTCGAGGAACCCAGGCAGAACACGTCGTCCAGGTTGTCGTTGTAGGTGAGCTGGCAGCTCCCGAAGTCGCGCTCCGAACTGCGCACGGGGTCCATCTTCTGGTAGGCCAGGTAGCCGGTGACATTGCCCCGGCCCTCGAGGATGTTGGCGCCAGCCGTCACGCTGGCGTTCACCGTCCTGCCATCCCAGCGCATGCCATGCGGACCCGTCTCACCGGCATCGGCCAGTCGCTTGCGCGCGAAGGCGTTGTTGTTGTCATGCCAGTTGCCGCCGTACTGGGCGTCGAGCTGCAGGCCTTCGAAGTTCCTGCGCGTGATGAAGTTGATGACGCCGGCGATGGCATCCGATCCATACACGGCTGATGCGCCGCCGGTGACCACCTCGACTCGTTCCACCAGCGCCGCCGGAATCTGGTCCACATCGGGGCCGGGGGCGGTAATGACGGTCTGCGGTGAACCGGCGCCCAGGCGACGACCATCAACCAGCACCAGCGTGCGGCTGGGTCCGAGTCCGCGCAGGCTGGCCGTGGAAACACCGCCTGCCGACGACAGACCGCTGGTGCGGTTGCCGATGTCCTGACCGAGGTAGTTGGAATTGATCTGCGGGAGCTGGTTCAGCATGTCGGTCACGTCCATGCGCCCGCCGATCTTCATCTCGTCGCTGCTCACCGAGAGGATGGGACTGGTGCTGGTCATGTTGGCCACCGCGATGCGGTAGCCGGTGACGATGACCTCTTCGATGGCGCCTTCCTCCTGTTGCGCCTGCGCGACCCCCAGCCACAGCGTTGACGCCGCAATCGCACAGCGAACCGCGATCTGCACGCCGCGCTGACCACAACCGACCTTGTTTGAATACATGGAGACCTCGCGAAGGGTTTGATCCTTCATCAGACGCACTGGTGAGCTGGAACCCGACATGCGCGTGCCTGTGTCGGCGCGACGGCAGTTGCCTGTCGGAAATTCGCCACGCACGGCGTCCTCAATACCAGGGCATCAAGCACCGAAGGGATTGCCATGGATATCGAGGCGCGCCGCGCGCGACAGCGCCGCTACTACGAGCTGAACCGGGAGCGGATTGCCGAGGCCCGCCGCCGGCATTACGCGCAGAACAAGGAACGCATCGCCGCGCTGCGGCGCCGGTACTACGAGGAAAACCGCGAGGCGCTGCTGGAGCGGCAGCGCGAGTACGGTCGCCTGTACTACCAGGCCAACCGGCAGAAGTGGCGGCAGTACGGCGAGGCGCGGCGAGCCAAGGCCACAGAGGAGCGCTGATGGGTCTGCTGCTGCACACCATCGGCATGCTGGCATTCGCGCATGCCGGCAACCTGCCGGTGGCCGTGGTTGCGGAGCAGGCGCGCTGTTACGCGACCGTGGACCAGGCGGCCATCGAGGCGCTGAAAGTGGCGATGGCGCTGCGCTCCGATGTGGAGCATGGGGGCGCAATCTACGATCGTGGCGGCTGCTTCGTCTTCAGCGCACCCGTCACCAATGACAAACCCTCTTTGGTGCAGTTCCGCATCCGCACGTCGACGACGTCCCGGCTTGCCGGGATCTACCATACCCATACTGCGTCCAGCGGCTGTGATCATTTCAGCGGCGTGGATGTGCTGCAGGCGCGATACGCCAGGGTGCCGTCGTTCATCGGCGTGCATGGACCGGGCCATATCCGCAAGCTGGCCGGCGAGCGGCTGCCTCCCGGTCCGCTCACCGATGGCGACCGCGCGGTGCTGCGTGCAGCCGCCGAGCGCGGCGTGCTGCTGATGCAGTTGCGCAGCGCGGTGCCGCTCGAAAGCTAGTGCGGTCCGCCTGTGCCCGGCGTCGCGCCCCAGTCCTCCTGCGCACGCGAGATCACGTAGGCATGCACGGCTTCCACGTCTTCGGCGCTCAAGAGATTCGCGAAGCTCGCCATGCCTTTCTGCACGCGCAGCCCCTTGAGCACGATGTCGTTGAACTGCGCATGCGTGTCACGCGTCATCTGGCGCAGATCCTTCACGCCGCCCACGGCGAGTTGGCCATGACACTGCGCGCAGGTGCGGGCGAAGATCTCGGCGCCTTTCTGCACCGTGGCCTCGGGGGCGCGCAGCGGCGGCGGCTCGGGAATGGGCGGCGCCGGTTTCAGCGGCGGAAGCTGCTTCTTCGCGCCCAGCTTGAATACCAGGAGCCGCGCCGAGGCGCGGTTCTGTGCCGTGCCCGCGCCACGTTCCACCTGCGCCGCGCCACCGCCCCAGCCGGCGTTCACGGCCACGTACTGCACGCCATCCATCTCGTAGGTGATGGGGCCTGACACCGGCGCGGACTGCACGGGCATCTCCCACAGCAGCGCACCGTCGGTGGCGCGGAAGGCCGCGAAGGTCTGCTTCGTCGTGCCCTCGAATACCAGATTGCCGGCGGTCGTCAGCACGCCGCCATTGCCATGGCGGGGCAGGGGCACCTTCCAGCGCGCCTCCTGCTTCACCGGGTCCCAGGCCACCAGCGCCGTCTTCTCGCGTTCATTGATGAGCTTCTGCAGTTCCAGCCGCTTCTTCAAGGCATCGCCCGAATAGCCGCCCCAGCCGCCGTTGGAGCGGAAGGGCTGCGGCTTGAAGTTCGGGTCGAGCGCATAGACGAACCAGTGCTCGTACTGCGGGAAGTAGGCGAGGCCGGTCTGCGGGTTGAAGGCCATGGGGAACCAGTTGTGCCCACCGCCCGGACCCGGTGCCACCAGCACCGGATCGGTACCGTAATGCGCTTCGGGATTCATGATCGGCCGGCCGTTGGCGTCGAACCCCGTGGTCCAGGTGACGGGCACATGGTTCTTCGCCGAGATGAACTGCCCATTGGTCCGGTCGATCACGTAGAAGAAGCCATTCTTCGGCGCGTGCATCAGCACCTTGCGCGGCTTGCCATCGATGGTGAGGTCGGCCTGCACGATGGACTGCGTGCAGGTGTAGTCCCAGTCTTCCTCCGGCACTTCCTGGTAGTGCCAGCGGTATGCGCCGGTCTTCGCGTCCAGCGCGACGATGGAACACAGGAACAGGTTGTCGCCGCGCTGCGGACTGCGATACAACTGTGCGTCCGGCCCGCCATTGCCGGTGCCCACGTAGATGAGGCCCAGTTCAGGATCGTAGTTGATGGAATCCCAGGCGGTGCCGCCGCCGCCCCATTTCCACCACTCGCCGTTCCAGGTCTTTGCGGCCATGGGCATGACGCTGTCCGACGCCGCGCCATCCGGCCCCTTGGCCGGATCGCCGGGCACCAGGTAGAACTTCCACAGGAACTTGCCGGTATCCGCATCCCAGGCGCTGACGAAACCGCGCACGCCCAGATCGGCGCCGCCATTGCCCACCACCACCATGCCGTCGAAGACGCGCGGCGCGCCGGTGATGGAATAGGGCCAATCATGCGTGAAGGTCTGCGCGCTCCACACCGGCTTGCCCTTGCGTGCATCGAGTGCAATCAGCCGGCCGTCGAGCGTGGCGATGATGACCTTACCCTTCCAGAAGGCGAGGCCACGCGCCACCGGCTCGCAGCAGGCATAACGTCCCCATTCACGCGGGACTTTCGGGTCGTAGGTCCACAGTCGCCGCCCGGTCTTCGCGTTATAGGCACTGGTGATGTTCCAGGCGCTGGTGTTGTAGATCACGCCATTGACGAACAGCGGCGTGGCCTCCACTCCGCGGTAGGTGTCGAGTTCCGCGAACCACGCGAGGCCGAGCTGCTTCACATTGCCTTCGTTGATGGCGGCGAGTTCGCTGTAGCGCTGGGCGCTGTAGTTGCGGCCATCCATCAGCCATTGGCCCGGTTCGGCATCGGCGGCCCGAAGGCGGGCCGCATCCACCGGCGCCTTCGGCGCGGCTTGCGTCGGGGCCAGGGGTGATAACGCCAGCAGCAGGCAGGCAAGGGCAGGCAGGTGAGGTATTCTCATCGGCAAATCCTAACGGATGCGGGGGGTCGAGGGGATGTCGGAAACGATTCGGCTGATGCGCGCGACGCCCGTCGCCACCCTGGCGCTGATGCTTGCGGCCTGCGCCACGAAGACGATCGCGCCACGCGGCGATATCCTCATCGACGGCAAGTCGGTGCATCCGGAGAGCGTCACCTCCACCGCGGACGGCGCGCTGTTCACCGGCAGCATGAGTGGCACCATCTATCGCGCCGCGCCCGGCGGAAGCGTGGCGAGGCCGTTCATTGTCCCCAATGCCGAGAACGGGCTGCGTTCCGTGTTCGGCGTGCTGGCCGATGGGCGATCGGGCCGGCTGTGGGTGTGCTCGGTGCCCAACTCCTTCGCGCCGCGCGTCGCGGGTGCGCCGCCGCCGGCACCCTCTGAAGTGGCTGCCTTCGCGCTGGACTCCGGCCGGCTGATCGGTCGCTGGCCCTTCCCGGCGCCCGGTGGCACCTGCAACGACATTGCCATCGCGCGCGATGGCAGCGCCTACGCCAGCGATACCCCTGGTGGCCGCATCCTGAAACTTCCCAGGGGAGGCAAGGCACTGGAAGTTGTGGTGAGCGATGAGCGCCTGAAGGGCATCGACGGGCTCGACTTCGGGGCCGATGGCGCGCTGTACTGGAACAACGTGCAGAAGAACGAGCTGTGGCGGTTGGTGCTGCCGACTGCGGGCAGGCCCGCACAGTTCACGCAGCTCAAGGTGTCCGAGAAGATGGGCGGACCCGACGGCCTGCGACATATCGGCGGCAACCGCTTCCTGCAGGCCGAAGGCACCAGCGGCCGCGCCACGCTGGTCACGGTGAAGCGCGACGAGGCCCGCATCCAGGTGCTGCGCGATGGCCTGAATTCATCGCCCGGCATCACGCTGATCGGCAACACCGTGTACGTGGTGGAAGGCAAGATCCAGTATCTGTTCAACCCCGAACTGCGTGGCAAGGACCCCGGGCCGTTCAAGGCCATTGCCATCGCATTGCCAAGGCGCTGACAGCCCCGTCCCGAAGGAATCCCACGTGAAGAAAATCGTTGGCGCAATGTCGTTGCTGTTCATGGCCGGTTCGGTCATGGCCCAGTTGCCCCCGGGCGAGAGCACCGCCTGGCGCACCGCGGACTGCGATCATGCCTGCCTGTCCCGGTTCGCACATGACTACATGTCCGCACTGGCGCGGCGCGATGCGTCGTCGCTGAAGCAGGCCAAGACCGTGCGCTTCACCGAGAACGACGTCGAACTGCCCTTCGGCAGGGAAGGGATGTGGGCCACGGCCACTGGCGTTGCACCCACCGGCCTCATCGCCGCGGACGCGCAGATGGGGCAGGCGGCCTGGCTGGGCACCGCCGAGGAGAACGGCAAGCCCGTGTACTTCGCCCTGCGACTCGCGGTGCGCGACGGCCTGCTGGTCGAAGCCGAAACCGTGGTGGTGCGCAACACCGGATTGCCGCTGCCCTTCGCGGATGTCACCAAGGTGGTGCACGATCCCACCTTCAACGACATCCTGCCGCCGGAGCAGCGCCGCTCGCGCGAGAGGCTGCGCGCCGTGGCCGATGGTTACTTCAATACCGTCGAGCTGAACGACGGCAATGTGTTCACGCCTTTCGATCCGGACTGCGGGCGTCTGGAGAACGGCATCCTGACCACGGCCGCTGCGCCAGGCGGCGGCAATGCGGGATCGATCTCTCCGGGCTGCGAGGCGCAGTTCAAGCTCGGCATCTACCGCATCAACAAACGCATCCGCGAACGCCGCTACCCACTGATCGACGTGGAGCGCGGCGTGGTGGTGGCCACCGGCTTTTTCGACCACGCCAATGAATTCGACCGCTACCTGCTCACCGACGGCCGGGAGATGAAAACGGCGCTGAAGTGGCCCAACTCCATCTCGCTGATCGAAGCCTTCCGCATCCGCGACAGCAAGATCCATCGCATCGAGGCGGTGTTCTCGTACGTGCCGCACCGGATGCACAACCCGTTCTACGAATACCTGCCGCCGCTGCCGTCGAAGCCCGAAGATCCGGCGGCGATGCGCGCGCGCTGCGACAAGGCCTGCCTGCTCGCCACCGGCGATGCCTTCATGACGGCGCTGGCAGCGCAGAAGCCCGCGACCGTGCCCTGGGCCAGCGAGGTGAAGTTCACCGAGAACGGCGTGGCGATTCCAGTGGGCGAGGGCATCTGGGGATCCATCCGCGGCAAGTCCGATGCGGCGCTGCGCATCGCCGATGCCGCCACCGGCAGCTATGCCTGGTATGGGCTGATCTACGACCACGATGCGCCGGCCTATGCGGGCGTGCGCATCAAGATGCGCGGCAATCGCGTCAGCGAGGCCGAGGTCATCGTCGCGCGCGAGCGCAATCCGGGGCCATGGCTCGATCCGAAGCAGTTCCGGATCAATCCGGCGTTCGACGCCGCGCCCCCGGCCAGGCTGCGGATGTCGCGCGGGCAGCTCATCGCCGCGGCGCAGGGTTACGCCGCCAGTGTCGAGCGCAACGACGGCAGGCTGCATGCCCGCTTCGCTCCCGGCTGCGAACGCGTCGAGAACGGACAGCTGGTGTCGCGCGGCGACGCGGGCTCCATCGGCCTCGTCAAATCGCCCGGTCAGTATGCTCAGGGCTGCGAGGGTCAGTTGAAGCTGGGCTTGTATCGTCCCGTCGACCGCCTGCGCGGGCGCCGGATAATGGCCGTGGACGAGGAACGGGGCCTGGTGATGATGGCGTCGATTGCGGACTTCGGCCTGGCGCAGCGCCAGTACACGCTCACCGACGGGCGCAAGGTGGAGAGCGACCGCTACCACGCCATGTCGCGCGAGCTGTTCGAGGTGTATCGCATCACCGACGGGCGCATCGAATCCATCGAGGCGGTGAGCGTGGACCAACCCTACGGGATGCCCGTCGCCTGGAAATAGGGCCGGCGCCAGCCCCGCAAGCCCACGAATCGGGCCTCCCGGGGCCCGGAGGCTGTTCCTTGCCCTGAGCCGGGGGCTCCCGTAGACTTCGCGGCCCTTCTTGCCACACCGCAAAGCCTTACGCGGGTGGCTCAAACCACAAGGAGACTACATGAGGCATTACGAGATCGTGGTCCTGGTGCATCCGGACCAGAGCGAGCAGGTTCCCGCCATGCTCGAACGCTACAAGGGCATGATCACCGCCAGCGGCGGCGCCGTGCATCGCGTCGAGGACTGGGGCCGTCGCCAGCTCGCGTTTCCCATCGCCAAGGTGCACAAGGCGCATTACCTGCTGCTGAACATCGAGACCGACCAGAAGACCCTGGGCGAGCTCACCGGCGCCTTCCGCTTCAGCGACGCGGTGCTGCGACACCTGGTGGTGTCGATGGACGCCGCCGTCACCGAACCCTCGCCGATGGCGCGGGGCGAAGACGAAGAAGGCCATGGTCGTCGCGATCGCGACGAAGATGGCGAAGGATTCCGGGAGTAAGCCATGTCACGTTTCATCCGTCGCAAGAAATTCTGCCGCTTCACCGCCGATGGCGTGAAGAGCATCGACTACAAGGACCTGGGCACGCTCAAGGGCTACATCTCGGAAACGGGCAAGATCGTTCCGAGCCGCATCACCGGCACCAAGAGTTTTTTCCAGCGCCAGCTTTCGGTGGCGATCAAGCGCGCGCGCTTTCTGGCGCTGCTGCCGTACACCGACCAGCACTAAGGGAACGAAGCAATGGACGTCATTCTTCTGGAGAAGGTTGCCAACCTGGGCAATCTCGGTGACCGCGTCGCGGTGCGTTCGGGCTATGCCCGCAACTTCCTGCTGCCCAAGGGCAAGGCAACGCTTGCCACGCCCGCCAACGTGGCCAAGTTCGAATCCCGCCGCGCGGAGCTTGAAAAAGTGCAGCGCGAACAGCTTTCCGGCGCCGAGGCCCGCAAGGCCGCGTTCGAGGGCTTCAAGCTGACCATCACGGCCAAGGCCGGCAGCGAAGGCAAGCTCTTCGGTTCGATCGGCACCAGCGACATCGCCGAGGCCGCCACGGCGGCGGGCCAGAAGCTCGCGCGCGCCGAGGTGCGTCTGCCGAATGGTCCGCTGCGCAGCGTCGGCGATCACGTGGTGAGCGTGCACCTGCACACCGACGTCAACGTCGACCTGCCGGTCACCATCCTGGCCGAAGAACAGGCCTGACGGTCGGGCCGGGAGTTACCGATGGCCGGTCCGCAACGACTGCGCCACGACGGGGCTTCCGGCACCGAGCTGCTGCGTACGCCTCCGCATTCGGTGGAGGCGGAGCAGGCCGTCATCGGCGGCCTGCTGCTCGATACCGCCGCCTGGGACCAGGTGGGCGATTCGGTCTCGGCCGACGACTTCTATCGGCCGGATCACAAGCTCATATTCGAAGCCATCGGCGACCTGGTCGCGGAATCCAAGCCCATCGATGCCGTCACGGTCTCCGAGCAGCTCGATCGCAAGGGAAAGCTCGCGGATGCGGGCGGTCTGGCCTATCTCTCAACGCTGGCCCGTGACACGCCCACGGCGGCCAACGCCCGCGCCTACGCCAACATCGTGCGCGAGCGCGCGCTGCTGCGGTCACTGGTCAGCGCCGGCAACGCCATCGCCACCTCGGTTTTTTCCGACGAAGGACTCTCCGCGCGCGAACTGGTGAACCAGGCCGAGCAACGCGTGTTCGAAATCGCCGAGCGCGGCGCTCGCCGCACCGAAGGCGCACAGGCCGTGCGTGCCATGCTGCCCGAGCTCATCGACAAGATCGACGAGTGGCACAGCAATCCCGACGGCATGCGCGGCGTGGCCACGGGCTTCATGGATTTCGACCGCAAGACCGGCGGCCTGCGCGGCGGCGACCTGGTGATCGTTGCGGGCCGTCCGTCGATGGGCAAGACCACGCTGGCCATCAACATGGCCGAGAACGTGGCGCTCGATCCCAATGTAAAGGGTTCGGTGCTGATCTTCAGCATGGAAATGCCTTCGGAGCAGCTGATGACGCGCATGCTGTCGTCCGTGGGCGGCGTGCCGCTGCACGACATCCGCAGCGGCCGCATCACCGACCAGGACTGGGTGCGAATCACCAGCGCCACCAGCCAGCTCGCCGAGGCGCGCATCTTCATCGATGAAACGCCGGGTCTCACGCCCACCGAGCTGCGCGCGCGTTCGCGCCGCGTGAAGCGCGAGCATGGCCTCGATCTGGTGGTGGTCGATTACCTGCAGCTCATGCAGGTGGCCGGCACCAAGGAGAACCGTGCCACGGAGATCTCGGAGATTTCACGCGGCCTGAAGGCACTGGCCAAGGAATTGAATGTGCCGGTGATCGCGCTCTCGCAGCTCAACCGCTCGGTGGAGCAGCGCGAGAACAAGAAACCGGTGATGTCGGACCTGCGCGAATCCGGCGCCATCGAACAGGACGCCGACATGATCCTCTTCATCTATCGCGAAGAGGTGTACGACAAGAACACGCCGCGCAAGGGCGAGGCCGACATCGACCTGGCCAAGCATCGCAACGGCGAGACCGGTTATTTCACACTGACCTTCCAGGGCCAGTTCACGCGATTCCAGAACTTCGCGCCGAACTACATGCAGGAAGGAGTTCTGCGATGAGCAGGGCGCTGCGGCCGCAGTGCAAGGATGCCGGGAGCCTGCACTGAGAACGCTCATCCGCGCCGAGGTCAGCGCTGCCGCGCTGCGCGCCAATCTCGCCCGTATCCGTGAAGTGGCTCCCGCCAGCCGCGTGATGGCGGTGGTGAAAGCCAATGCCTATGGCCACGGCCTGGTGCCGACGGCATTGTGCCTGGCCGGCGCCGACGCCGATGCCTTCGGCGTTGCGCGCCTGGACGAGGCCATGGCGCTGCGTGGCGCAGGGATCCGCGGCCGCATCGTGCTGCTGGAAGGCGTGTTCGATGCCGAGCAGCTGGCCGAGGCTGCGCGCCAGAGCCTGGACATCGTGGTGCACGAGGCCGAGCAGCTGGCGCTGCTCGAGGCGACGCCGCATGGCCAGCGCTTCGTGGTGTGGCTGAAGATCGACACCGGCATGAACCGTCTGGGATTTCGCCCGTCGGCAGCCGAGGCCGCGCTGCTGCGTCTGCAGCGGCTGGGCGACCGCGTACTCGACCTGCGGCTGATGACCCATTTCGCTTCGGCGGACGAACGCGACAGCAAACTCACGCGACAGCAGCTGGCGCGCTTCGACGTGCTGACGCAGGGGCGGGGGTGGGCCCGCAGTCTCGCCAATTCGGCGGCGATCTTCGCACAGCCCGACAGCCATGCCGACTGGGTGCGACCGGGCCTTGCGCTCTATGGCGTATCGCCCTTCGCCGATCAGGTGGGTGCCCACCTGGGTCTGCATGCCGCGATGCGCCTGGTGTCTTCGGTCATCGCGGTGCGCGAGGTGCCTGCCGGCGAAACCGTGGGCTATGGCGGCGTGTGGCGCGCGGTGCGCGATTCACGCGTCGCGATCATCGCGGGCGGTTACGGCGATGGCCTGCCGCGCGCGCTGCCCAATGGCACGCCCGTGCTGGTGCGCGGCCGGCGCGCACAACTTGCCGGCCGCGTCTCGATGGACATGATCGCCGTCGATGTGACCGGCGTGCCGGGTGTGCAGGTGGGCGATCCGGCTGTGCTGTGGGGGCCGGAACTGCCGGTGGAGGAGATTGCCGCCCATGCCGGCACGCTCAGCTATGAACTGCTGTGCGCCGTCAGCCAGCGGGTGCCGCTGACGCTGATCTGAAGCCCGCGCGCAGATTGCGCCAGCGGGCGCGTCGCCTGCGCGATCCGTCTGCTCAGGTTTCGTGCATTTGCGACTGCAGGTAGTTCTGCTCGCCGACTTTCTGCACCAGCTCGAGCTGCGTTTCCAGGTAGTCGATGTGTTCCTCGGTATCTTCGAGGATGCGCTCGAAGATCTCGCGGCTGACATAGTCGCGCACCGATTCGCAGTACCCGATGGCTTCCTTCAGGTGCTTCTGGCCGGCCAGTTCCACCTTCAGGTCGCAGCTCATGGTCTCCACCGCCGTTTCGCCAACGAGCAGCTTGCCCAGGTCCTGCAGATTGGGCAGGCCGCCCAGCGTCAGCACGCGATCCATGAGCTGGTCGGCGTGCTTCATCTCCTCGATGGACTCATCGTGCTCATGCTTGGCCATGCGCAGCAGGCCCCAGTTCTTCAGCATGCGGTAGTGCAGGAAGTACTGGTTGATGGCAGTGAGTTCCAGCTTGAGCTGGCCATTCAGGTAAGCAATGACTTTCTTGTCGCCGTGCATGGGTTCCTCGGTACCGCGCGTGTTCAGGCCCGGCAAACTAGCAGTTCGAGCCGGCGCGGGGGAGCAATACGTCAAATGTTGCGAACACGAACCATTCGCATTAGAATGCCTCCATGATCGTTTGCGTCTGCAACAACATCTCCGAGCGGGACATTGCCCAGGCGGTGGCCGAGGGCTGCCACAGTTTCAAGTCGCTGCAGGATGAAACGCAGATCGGCAGGGCCTGTGGCACCTGCCTGTGCGTCGCGCGCGAGACCTTCAGTGAGCACAAGGCGGCCTGCGGCAAACGCGACGCGGCCTGATCCTGACCCCCTGACCCCCTGACCCCGGACCTGGCCTGAAACGAAAACGCCGCGGCATTCCGCGGCGTTTTCTCTTGCCGGCAGAGGCCGGGCTAGCTGGCGAAGAAGCCCATCTTCACGCCCGCAAGCTGGATCACGTCGTTGTCGACCAGGCGGCGGGCCTGGGCGCCGATCGGCGTGCCGTTCACCAGCGGGTAGTTGTCGGGCTTGTCGGATTCCACATGCACGATGTAGAAGCCGTCTGCCCGGCGCGTGATGGCCGCCACCTGGATGCCGGGGCGTCCCAGTGTGGTCAGCGCCTTGGCCAGCTCCAGTTCGCGGCCCGCAAAGGCGCCGGACAGCACCTGCAGCTTGGCCTTCTTCAGCGTCTGCTGCGCACCCTCGGGCAGGGCGCGGCGCGAGGTGGTGGCGCCCGTGCTGCCGCTGGCTTCATCCGCCACGGCGCGCGCGGTCTGGATCTTCTCCACCGGCCGCTGCGAGGGCTGGATCACCATGGTCTTTTCGAATTCGTCCTGCTGGGCGTCGTCGTCCTCGACGAAGCGCAGCTGGTGGTGCCCGCAGGTGATCACGTCGCCATGCTGCAGGGCATGCTTCTTGATGAGCTTGCCGTTGACGTACGTGCCGTTGGTGCTGTTCAGGTCCTCGAGGAAGGAATCATTGAGGATGTTGATGATCAGCGAGTGGTGGCCCGATACGGCGGGGTTGTCGATGCGGATGTCGTTATCCGGCAGGCGCCCCACCGTATAGCGCTCCTTGTTCATGTTGTATTCGGCCAATACCTGGCCATCGAGAGTCAGAATCAACCGTGCCATGTTGAGCGCCTTTCCCTTAGCTGAACCACTTCAGGATTCTGTCAAATATACCGTGTCGGGCCGGGAATGAGTCCAAAACCTGGGTCAGGATCACCGAGATGTTGTCCTTGCCCCCGTTGTCGTTGGCCAATTGGATCAGATGTTGGCCCACGGAACTGAGATTGGCTCCGAAAGTACTGATGGTCACCGCCATGTCGTCGTCGCCGATCATGTCGGACAGCCCGTCGGAGCAGAGCAGATAGGTGTCGCCCTTCTGGACGGGCTGTTCCTGCATCTCCACGTCGACCTGGGTTTCGACGCCCAGCGCCCTTGTGACATAGTTCTTGTTCGAGGCCCGCGCGGCTTCCTCGGGGGAGTAGAAGCCCCGGTCCACCAGTTCCTGCAGCAGGGAGTGGTCGAGCGTGACCTGTTCGATGGCGCCGCCACGCATGCGGTACAGCCGCGAATCCCCCACGTGGGCGATGGCGATGCGGTTGTCGAAGAACAGCGCCGCCACCACCGTGGTGCCCATGCCCTCGCACTGCGCCTGGCTGCGGGCAGTCTGATAGATGATCTTGTTGGCGCGCTGGATGGCGTCGCGCAGGATGATGCTGGGCCGCGAGAGTCCGGTGGAGGGGTCGGGGACGGTGAGATCCTGGCGCTCCAGTGCCTCGCGGACCAGGTTGAACACGGTCTTCACGGCGATGCCGCTGGCCACTTCGCCGGCGTTGTAGCCGCCCATGCCATCGGCGAGCACGACGAGGCCCAGGTCGCTGTCCACAGCGATCATGTCTTCGTTGTGCTCACGAACCCTGCCGGTGTCGGTCTGGCCGACACATAGCAGTTTGCCTTTCAGGCTCATCGGACGGTGATTGCCCTGTGCTCCCTGATCCCTTGCGGATCGTACTTAACTCCTGGATTACATGCACAGGGTAAGCACTTGTTTTGCGATGCCTTACACCGGAATTGTGGGCCAGGTCGCGTGCTAGCATCCAAAGCCCCCAGCCTGAAAACCCGTCCCGCGCCGTGGCCCGAGCCCAAACCATCCATGTCTGTGACGCCTGTCATGGCGAATCCCCAAAGTGGCAGGGTCAGTGTCCGCACTGTGGCGCCTGGAACAGCCTGGTGGTGCAGCCGGCGAGCGTGGGCAAGGCTGCAGTGGCCCGGCGTGCGGGTATTGCGCCCGTGGGCGCCGCCGCCGCGCTGACCGAGGCCATGCAGGCGGCCGGCGAACACACGCAGCGCACCGGCGTCGGCATGGGCGAACTGGATCGAGTGCTGGGGGGTGGGCTGGTGGCCGGCTCGGTGACGTTGATCGGCGGTGAGCCCGGCATCGGCAAATCCACGCTGCTGCTGCAGGTGGCGCAAGGCATTGCAGGTGCGCAACCCGTGCTCTACGCCACCGGCGAGGAATCCACAGCGCAGGTGGCGTTGCGCGCGCGCCGGCTGGGCGGCCTCTTCGGACATGTGCAAGTGGTGGCGCAGACCGACCTCGACACCATCCTCGATCTGGCCTCGCAGGGCAGGCCCGCACTGCTGATCGTCGATTCGATCCAGACCATGGCGCTGGCGGCCGTGCCCAGCGCGGCGGGTGCGGTGACCCAGCTGCGCGAGTGCACGGCCGCGCTGGTGAGGCATGCCAAGTCCACCGGCACCGCGGTGCTGATCGTGGGCCATGTGACCAAGGATGGCGCCATCGCGGGGCCGCGCATGCTCGAGCATCTGGTCGACACCGTGCTGTATTTCGAGCGCGATGCCGGCAGCCGTTTCCGCCGTGTGCGGGCAGCCAAGAACCGTTTCGGCGCCGCCAACGAACTGGGCTTCTTCCTGATGCAGGAAAACGGTCTGCGCGAGGTGAAGAATCCGGCGGCGATCTTCCTGTCGCGCGCGCCGCAGCCGGTGATCGGCAGCATCGTCATGGTGACGCGCGATGGCACGCGGCCGCTGCTGGTGGAAGTGCAGGGCCTGGTGGATGCTTCGCGGCTGGGTGCACCACGACGCGTGGCGCAGGGCATCGATGCGGGACGGCTGGCCATGGTGCTGGCGGTGCTGAACCGTCACGGTGGCGTGTCGCTGCAGGAACACGATGTGTTCGCAAACGTGGTCGGTGGGCTCGACATCGACGAGCCGGCCTGGGACCTGCCCGTGGCGCTGGCGCTGGTGTCGAGCCTGCGCGAGATCGCTCTGCCGCCCGACCTCGTCGTGTTCGGCGAGCTGGGCCTGACGGGCGAAGTGCGGCCCGTCACCTTCGGCGAGGAACGCATCCGCGAGGCCGCGAAGCTGGGTTACCGCCGCGCGCTGGTGCCCGAGGCGAACCTGCCGCGTGTTCCCGTGGAAGGCATCGAAGTGCGTGGCGTGGCGCGCATCGAGGATGCATTGCGCAAGGTGCTTGGACCGCCCGGCGACTGAGGGCGCCCCGCTATAATCGGCCGATGTTCGCCAAACTGACCGAGCGGCTGGGCAAAGCCGTCGACTCCCTGCGCGGCCGCGGCCGCCTCACCGAAGACAACATCGCCGAGAGCCTGCGCGAGGTGCGCATGGCGCTGCTCGAGGCCGATGTGGCGCTGCCCGTGGTCAAGCGCTTCATCGACGCGGTGAAGGCCAAGGCCGTGGGCACCGAGGTGGTGGGCAGTCTCACGCCAGGACAAGCGCTGATCGGCGTCATCCACGATGAGCTGGTGGCCTTGATGGGCGGCAGCGCCACGGCCTTCGAACTGCGCCATGCGCCGCCGGCCGTCATCCTGCTGGCCGGCCTGCAGGGCGCGGGCAAGACCACCACCGCCGGCAAGCTCGCGCGGCAGCTGCTCCAGCAGAAGAAGCGCGTGCTGCTGGTCAGCACCGACATCCGCCGGCCCGCGGCCGTGCTGCAGCTGCAGCGCCTGGCCGAGCAGGTGGGCGCGGACTTCCACCCCGTGGCGCCCGGCGCCGCGCCCGCGAAGATCGCCTCCACCGCGCTCGATGCCGCGCGCCGCGGTGTATACGACGTGCTCATCGTCGACACCGCGGGTCGCCTGCACATCGACGCCGAGCTGATGCAGGAAGTGCGCGACATCGATGCGGCGGTGTCACCACACGAGCGTCTGTTCGTGGTCGATGCCATGGCCGGCCAGGACGCGGTGAATGCGGCCAAGGCCTTCGGCGATGCGCTGAAGCTCACCGGCACCATCCTCACCAAGGCCGATGGCGATGCTCGCGGTGGCGCGGCGCTGTCGGTGCGCGAGATCACCGGCAGCCCGCTGCTGTTCATCGGCACCGGCGAGAAAAGCGAGGCGCTGGAACCCTTCGACCCGGACCGCATGGCGCGCCGCATCCTCGGCATGGGCGACGTGGTGGCGCTGGTCGAAGAGGTGCGCCGTTCGGTCGACGTGGAAGAGGCGCAGAAGCTGGCGCAGAAGGTCGCCAAGGGCAGGGGTTTCGACTTCAACGACCTGAAGGCGCAGCTTCAGCAACTGCAGAAGATGGGCGGCATGTCGAACATCCTCGACAAGCTGCCGGGCGGCGCGGCGGCGGCGCAGAAGCTCGCCCCTGGCGTGGCCGAGAAGGAACTGAAGCGGCAGGTGGCGCTGATCGACTCGATGACGCCGCGCGAGCGCCGCCGCCCCGAGATCATCGACGGCTCGCGCCGCCGACGCATCGCGGCCGGTGCCGGCATGCAGGTGCAGGATGTGAACCGGCTGCTGAAGCAGCACCTGGAAATGCAGCGCATGATGAAGAAGCTGGGCAGCGGCAAGCTTGCGCGGATGATGGGCGCGATGGCGGGCAAGCTGCCCGGCATGCCGCGGTGAGCCTGGCGGTGGCCACCCCGCCCGTGGCAATCGCAGTTCGCCGGGTTTGGCGCACCACTGCGTTGGCGGCCCTGGTTCTGCAGCCGGTGTCCCTGCCGGCGCAGCAGGTATTGCCGGCACCGCTGCAGGCAGCGGCGGCGTCCGGCCTGCCCGCATCCGATGTTCCGGTGGCCGTGCAGATCGTCCGCTGGCACATGAACGACGGCGACCTGAACGCCCTGAGTTTCCGCAGCATGGATCAAATATTCACCACGCGCTCGGTGCCGCGCAGTGGGCCGGTATGGAGGTTGCCGAAGTCCGAGCGCGCGCTGGATTTCACCTACGCCTGGCAGGGCCGCAACATCGCCGCCGAGGATTTCCTCGAGCGTACCTATACCAATGCGCTCATGGTCATCAAGGATGGCCGCGTCGTCGTCGAGCGCTACCGCAATGGCAGCGACGAGCGCTCGCGCTTCATCGGCTGGTCGATGACCAAGTCCATCACTTCGGTATTGATCGGCTGCGCGCTGGCCGAAGGGCGCATCGAGTCGCTCGACAAACCCATTTCCGACTATCTGCCTGAACTCAAGGGTGGCGGGTACGAGGGCGTCTCCATCCGCCACGTGATGCAGATGCGTTCGGGTGTGGACTACGAAGAACGCTACGACTTCGCCAATCCGGGTCGCGCGGCCAGCAACCACATCAATTCTCTGGTGCGCAACACCACCCGCTTCGCGGACGCGGCGCGCACGCTGCCGCGTATCCACAAACCCGGCGAGTTCTTCCAGTACAAGACCATCGACACCGCGGTGCTGGGCTGGCTGGTGGAGCGCGTCACGCGCGGCAGCGTCGCTGCGTATACCGCGCGCTGCCTGTGGGAACCGCTGGGCGCCGAAAGCGATGGCTTCTACATCATGGATGGCGCGCCGGGGGTGGGGCGCGAATTCAGCGGAGCTGGGTTCAATGCCACGCTCGGCGACTTCGGCCGCTTCGGCCAGATGATGCTGCAGGGCGGCGTGGCCGACGGCCGGCGCATCGTGTCCGCCGACTGGGTGCAGCAGTCCACATCGCCCAATGGCCCCGAGGACAACCGCCGCGGCGGCTATGGCCTGCAGTGGTGGACACTGGGCGGCGGCACCTATTCGGCCATCGGCCTGCAGGGCCAGTATGTGTTCGTGGACCCCGGCACCCGCACGGTGGTGGTGAAACTGAGCTATTTCCCGCCCGGCGACAACACTGCCCTGGACGGGGAAACGCAGGCCTTTCTGAAGGCCGCCTCGGCCTGGAAGCCCGCCCTGTAGCCCCTGCGGCGCGGGATTGGCCGGCCCTGCAGCCGGATTTGCTCCAACCCCTTGATCTGCGTAGAATCCGCGCTCTTTTTTCGGTAGCCCTAACTGTTTGAGGCCTTGACCCGATTATGGTGACTATTCGTTTGACCCGGCGCGGCGCGCGCAACCAGCCCTACTACCACGTGGTCGTCACGGACCATCGCAAGCGTCAGGGCGGAAAGAGCCTCGAGCTCGTGGGTTTCTTCAATCCCGTTGCCCGCAAGACCGAGCCGAAGATCCGTCTCGACCTGGCCCGCATCGACTACTGGGTGTCCAAGGGCGCGCAGCAGTCCGAGCGTGTGGTGCAGCTGGTGAAGGATTATCGCAAGCAGGCGGTGGCGGCCGCCGCCTGACTCAGGCCGACGCCATGACTGCACGCACGGCCGAGTCGTTCATGACCCTCGGCCAGGTGGGAGCGGCGCATGGCGTGCACGGGTGGCTGATGGTGAGGTCGTTCGCCGATCCGCCGGATTCGCTGCTCGACTATGACGAGTGGCAGTTGTTGTCGCCGGGCGGGAAAACCCTGCAACTGCAACTGCTCGAAGGCGCACCGCACCGTGACCGGCTGCGGGTGCTGCTTTCCGGCATCGAGGACCGCGATGCGGCTTCGGCGCTGACCGGTTGGTGGGTTCAGGTGCCGCGCAGTGCGCTGCCTGAACTGGAAGAAGGCGAGCACTACCGCGACGACCTCGTGGGTTTCGAGGTGGTGAATACCGACGCTGCGGTGCTCGGCCGGCTGGATTATTTCGCCGACCTGCCTGCGGGGGCGGTGATGGTTGTGAAAGGCGAGCGCGAGCACTGGGTGCCCGCGGCGCCGAAGCATCTGCTGAAGGTCGACCTCGCCGCGAAGCGGCTGACGGTGGACTGGCCGGCAGAGCTCGAGTGAGAAGGCCGTGAAGATCGAAGTCGTCACGCTGTTCCCGGAGATGATCCGGCAGGCGATGGAGTTCGGCATCACGGGACGCGCGGTGAAGCGCGGGCTGCTGGCGGTGGGAACGGAAGATCCACGTGCGCATACGCACGACGTGCATCGCACGGTGGACGACCGGCCCTACGGCGGCGGACCGGGCATGGTGATGAAGCCCGAGCCCCTGGTGGCGGCAATCGCCGCGGCCACGGCGAGGGTGCCGGCCGGAAGCCGGCGGATCTATCTTTCCCCGCAGGGGGAAAGGCTGGGGCAGCGCAAAGTGCAGGCGCTGTCTCAGGAGCCCGGGCTCGTGCTCGTGGCGGGAAGGTATGAAGGGATCGACGAGCGCGTGATCGCGACGTCGATCGACGAGGAGCTGTCGGTGGGCGATTACGTGCTCTCCGGCGGCGAGCTGCCGGCGTTGGTGGTGATCGACGCGGTGGCGCGGTTGTTGGAGGGTGCGTTGAACGACGCGCGTTCCACTGCCGAGGAGAGTTTTGCGGAAGGTCTACTGGACTGGCCGCACTACACCCGGCCGGTGGAATTCGCGGGACTCAAGGTGCCCGAGGTGCTGCAGGGCGGCGATCACGAGCGCATACGGCGCTGGCGCCTGAAGCAGGCGCTGGGCAGGACATGGCGACGAAGGCCGGACCTGTTCCTGTCGCGTGCGGACAGCAGCACCGAAGAGATCGAGTTGTTGAACGAGTTTTTGCAGGAAAGGCAGTCATGAACCACATCATCCAGCAGATCGAAGCCGAACGCGCCACGCGCAAGGTGCCCGAGTTCCGCCCGGGCGACACCATCGTCGTGAACGTGAAGGTGAAGGAAGGCGACCGCGAGCGCGTGCAGGCCTACGAGGGCATCGTGATCGCGCGCAGCAACCGCGGTTTCAATTCCTCCGTCACGGTGCGCAAGATCTCGCACGGCGAGGGCGTGGAACGCGTGTTCCAGCTGCACAGCCCGAGCATCGAGGACATCCAGGTGAAGCGCCGCGGCAATGTGCGCCGCGCGAAGCTGTACTACCTGCGCGACCTCTCGGGCAAGGCCGCCCGCATCGAAGAGAAGGTGTAGTTTCTGGGCGCAGTAGGCGGGTTTTTCCGGGGTGTATGGCGCGGCCTCGATGCGCTGCGCCGCATCCTGCACCTGATCCTGCTGCTGCTCATTTTCGGCTTCATCATCGGCGCGCTGCGCGGCAGCCTGCCGCATCTGCCGGCGAAGGCCGCGCTGGTCATCCGGCCGGTGGGCGAAATCGTCGAGCAGCGCTCCGGCGATCCGCTGCAGATCGCCTTCAACGAGGCGCGCGGCCAGCGTCAGACCGAAACGCTGCTGTGGGATCTCACCGAATCCATCCGCGCCGCGGCGAAGGATGCGCGCATTCCGGCCATCGTGCTGCAGCTGGACGACTTCACCGGCGCCGGCCAGCCCACGCTCGAGGAAGTGGCCGCCGCCATGCGCGAGTTCCGCGCCGCGGGCAAGAAGATCATCGCGCACGGCGGTTCGTTCTCGCAGTCGCAGTATTACCTGGCCGCGCAGGCCGACGAGATCTACCTCGACCCGCTCGGCGAGGTGCTGCTCGAGGGCTACGAGCGCTACCGCATGTACTACAAGGGGCTGCTCGACAAGCTCGCCGTGGACGTGCACCTGTTCCGCGTGGGTGAATACAAGTCCGCCGCCGAAGACCTGGTGCGCACCGGCATGTCCGCCGAGGACCGGCAGGAAGCCAAGGCGTATCTGGATGCGCTGTGGACGGCTTACAAGTCGGCAGTGGGCCGGGCGCGCGACCTGGCACCCGAAGTCATCGACCAGTACGCCAACGGATACATCGATGCCATGCGCACCAATGCCGGCGATGCCGCGCGTGTGGCGCTTGAGGCAGGCCTGGTCACGGGCCTGAAAACGGACGATGAGGTCACTGCCCGCGTGCAGGAGCTGGTGGGCAGGGATGATTCCGACGAGGGATTCCCCGCCATCGCGCTGCAGGATTACACCCGGGTGCAGGCGGCCGAACGGCAGCTCACGCGCGGCGCCCACGGCCGCGTGGGCGTGATCGTCGCCAGCGGCGAGATCCTCGATGGCCAGCAGCCGCCGGGCGTGGTCGGCGGCATCAGCACCGCGGGCCTGCTGCGCGAGGCCCGTGACGATGACGACATCGCGGCCGTGGTGCTGCGCATCGACAGTCCCGGCGGCAGCGCCTTTGCCTCCGAGCAGATCTATCGCGAGGTGGCTGCCATCCGCAAGGCGGGCAAGCCGGTGGTGGTGTCCATGGGCGATCTGGCCGCCTCGGGCGGTTACTACGTGGCGGCACCGGCCGACGAGATCTTCGCCAGCGCCACCACGCTCACCGGTTCCATCGGCATCTATTCGGCCGTGCCCACGCTGGATCGCACGCTGGGCAAGGTGGGCGTCACCGTGGACGGCGTCGGCACCACGGCGCTTTCCGGCAAGCTGCGGCTCGACCGTCCGCTCGATCCGGTGCTGCGCGACTACCTGCAGCTCAACATCGAACGCGGCTATGAAGTGTTCGTGGGACATGTGGCCGAGGGCCGCAAGAAGACCCGCGATCAGGTGGATGCGCTGGGACGCGGCCGAGTGTGGATCGGCAGCGAAGCCAGGGCGCAGGGCCTGGTGGACACGCTGGGCAGTTTCGACGATGCGGTGAAGTCCGCCGCGCGCCGCGCGGGCCTGAAGCCCGGCTATGCCGTGGAACGCGTCGAGCCGGACCTTTCCTGGGCCGAGCAGATCGCCATGCAGCTCAAGGTCCGCGCCGTGCGCCTCACCGGTCGCTTGCTGGGCCCGGCCATGGGCGAACTGCAATCGGCAGTGGCGCCACTGGCGCCGCTGCGCGATGAACTGGCGCGCGTGAAGCGCCTGGCGGCCTCGCAGCGTCCGCTGGCCTACTGCTTCTGCTCGGTGGAGTGAAGCCCGTGAGCCAGGCGTCGCGTTTCGCGATCGGACACCTGGCCAGCCACCGCAGCGCGCGACTGTTCCTGGCACTGGCCGGGTTCTTCATCACCGATGCGCTGCTGGCCGAGTTCGTGGGCGTGAAGATCTTCTCGCTGGAGCGCACGCTGGGCGTGAACGACGTGAACTGGAGCCTGCTCGGCGCATCGGGCACGCTGAACTTCACCGCGGGTGTCATCTACTGGCCGCTGGTGTTCGTGCTCACCGACATGATCAACGAGTACTTCGGCCTGCGCGGCGTGCGGCTGGTGTCGTGGCTGGCGGTGGCCTTCATCTCGTGGGCGTTTTTCTGTGCGTACGTGGCCATCCAGCTTGCGCCCGCGCCGTTCTGGGTGGAATCGAACGCGGCCCTGGGCGTGCCCGACATCCAGAAGGCCTATGCGCTGATCTTCGGCCAGGGCATGTGGACCATCATCGGCTCCATCATCGCCTTCCTGGTGGGGCAGCTCATCGACGTCACCGTGTTCCATCGCATCCGGGCGCTGACGGGCGAGCGCTGGATGTGGCTGCGGGCCACGGGCTCCACCGTCATCTCCCAGCTTTTCGACAGCTTCATCGTGTTGTACATCGCCTTCGTGATCGGCCCGCAGCACTGGCCGGTGTCGCAGTTCCTCGCCGTGGGCACGGTGAACTACCTGTACAAGATGCTCTGCGCGGTGGTGATGATTCCTGTTCTCTACCTGGTCCATGCGGGCGTGCGCCGCTACCTGGGTGAGGAGGAGACCGAGCGTCTGCGACAGGAAGCTGCCGCCCGCGACGAGGGACCGGTGACCGCGTAGGAAAACTGGAGTAATGTGGGCTGCGTATGGCCCGCATAGCCGTGCTCAGGGAGGTCATCCCGACCGAAAAGCGTGTCGCAGCCACACCGGAAACGGTGAAGAAGCTGGTCGCGCTCGGGGCCGTTGTTGCCGTCGAATCCGGTGCAGGCAGCGGTGCGAACATCGCCGATGAGAATTTCGTCGCGGCCGGCGCGGAGGTCGGTCCGGCCAGCGCGGTGCTGTCGGGCGCTGACCTGGTGTGCACCGTGCAGGGTGCCGCACCGGCCATGCTGCAGGGAATCGCCGCGGGTGCGCGCCTCATGGGTCTGCTCGATCCGCTGGCCGGCCGCGAGCGTGTGCAGCAGTACGCGGCGGCGGGCATCGAAGCGCTGGCCATGGAGTGGATTCCCCGCATCACGCGCGCCCAGTCCATGGACGTGCTGTCTTCGCAGGCCAACCTCGCTGGTTACAAGGCCGTCATCGACTCCGCCGCCGCCTACGGCCGCGTATTCCCGCTGATGATGACCGCCGCGGGCACCGTGCCCGCAGCCCGCGTCTTCGTGATGGGCGTGGGCGTTGCCGGACTGCAGGCCATCGCCACGGCGCGCCGGCTGGGCGCGCAGGTCTCGGCCACGGATGTGCGTGCCGCCACCCGCGAGCAGATCGAATCCCTCGGCGCCAAGGCCATTTTCGTCGAGAAAGTGGCGGGTATCGCGGGCGAGGGCGCGGGCGGCTATGCCACCGAGATGTCGCCCGAATACCAGGCCGCGCAGGCCGAACTGGTGTCGGGGCACCTTGCGAAGCAGGACATCGTCATCACCACGGCGCTGATTCCCGGGCGCGCTGCGCCGCGGCTGATCAGCGATGCACAGCTTGCCACCATGAAGCCGGGCAGCGTGGTATTCGACCTGGCCGTGGCGCAGGGCGGCAATGTGGAAGGGTCGGTGGCCGATGCCGCCGTGGTGCGCCATGGCGTGACGCTGCTGGGCTATTCCAACACGCCCTCGCATCTGGCTGCGGAATCCTCGGCGCTGTACGCACGCAATCTCTACAACTTCATCGCCGCGTACTGGAACAAGGAGCAGCGCGCCATGGTGCTGCCCGACGATGATGAAATCGTGCAGGGCGTGCGGCTGACGCGCGGCGGCGCGCCGGTACATCCACGCCTGGCCGCGGGGAAGTAGTCATGGATTTCATCTCCATCCTGTCGATCTTCGTGCTGGCCTGTTTCGTGGGCTACTACGTGGTGTGGTCGGTGACCCCCGCCTTGCACACGCCGCTGATGGCGGTGACCAATGCCATCTCCTCCGTCATCATCGTGGGTGCGCTGATCGCGGCGGCCGGACACGGTGAACATGGCACGCTGGGCAGATGGCTGGGCCTTGCCGCCGTGGCGCTGGCCAGCGTCAACATCTTCGGCGGCTTCGCGGTCACGGCACGCATGCTCGCCATGTACAAGAAGAAGTCGCGCTGATGGAATCGCTGCACGCGGTGCCGGGCTGGGCCATGCTGGCGTACCTCGCCGCCGGGGTGCTGTTCATCCTCGCGCTGCGCGGACTTTCATCGCCTGTCTCGTCCCGTGCCGGCAACCGCTTCGGCATGGCAGGCATGCTGCTGGCGGTGGTCACCACGCTGGTGGTGCAGCATCTGGCTGGCATCGGGGAAATCCTCGCCGCCATGGTGATCGGTGGGCTGGTGGGTCTCATCGTGGCACGACGCATCGCGATGACGGCCATGCCGCAACTGGTGGCAGCCTTCCACTCGCTGGTCGGCCTTGCCGCCGTACTGGTGGCCGCGGCTGCCTACCTGGAACCTGCGGGATTTGGCATCCAGGGCGCCGACGGGCTCATTCTTCCCGCCAGCCGCATCGAGATGGGCCTGGGCGTGGCCATCGGCGCCATCACGTTCAGCGGCTCGGTCATCGCCTTTCTGAAGCTCAATGGCAATCTGTCGGGCGCGCCGGTATTGCTGCCCGGCCGGCATGTCATCAACCTCGCGCTGCTGGCGGCAATCCTCGGGCTGATCGGCTGGTTCGTGGTGGAGCAGGCTGACTGGATCTTCTGGACGGTTACCGCGCTGTCGCTGGTCATCGGCCTGTTGCTCATCATTCCCATCGGCGGAGCCGACATGCCGGTGGTGGTGTCGATGCTGAACAGCTACTCCGGCTGGGCGGCTGCGGCCATGGGCTTCACGCTGCACAACGTGGCCATGGTCATCACCGGCGCGCTGGTGGGCTCGTCCGGCGCCATCCTCTCGTACATCATGTGTCGCGCCATGAACCGCAGCTTCATCGGCGTGATCGCTGGCGGCTTCGGCGCGGGCAGCGGTGACACGGCCGCGGCGACCAAGATCGATCGTCCGTGGAAGCGCGGCTCGGCCGAGGATGCGGCGTTCATCCTGAAGGAAGCCGGCCAGGTGATCATCATTCCCGGCTACGGCATGGCGGTGGCGCAGGCCCAGCATGTGCTGCGCGAGATGGCCGACAAGCTCAAGGAGCATGGCGTGAAGGTGAAGTACGCCATCCACCCGGTGGCGGGCCGCATGCCCGGGCACATGAACGTGCTGCTGGCCGAAGCCTCGGTGCCCTACGACGACGTGTTCGAACTCGAGGACATCAACGGCGAGTTCGCGCAGACCGACGTGGCTTTCGTGATCGGCGCCAACGACGTGGTGAATCCCGCCGCACGCACCGACCGCAGTTCGCCCATCTATGGCATGCCCGTGTTCGACGTGCAGAAGGCCAAGACCGTGCTGTTCGTGAAGCGCTCCATGACCGGCGTCGGGTATTCAGGCGTCGACAACGAGGTGTTCTACCTCGATCAGACCATCATGCTGCTCGCGGACGCGAAGAAGATGGTCGAGGAAATCGTCAAGGCGCTGTGAGGCGCCGCCCGGTGGCGCGGGTCGCGCGGCGGCGGGCCGTGCCGGGCCTTTCGCCTCTACTGCCTTTCGTACACCTGCGTATCGTTGATGTCGCCGCCTTCGGAGCGCTTGCCGCGCACCTGCTGCGTCAACGTGCGGCCATCGGCCGATACGGTGAAGATGCTCTGGCTCAGGTGAGCGCCTTTCTTGCGCGCGGTGGACAGCCAGGTGTGGTCGTCCTTCGCAATGACGCTGACCGTGTCCAGTGGCGAGGTGCCCACGTAGTGGTATTCCTTGCCGTCGAGCCGGAACTTCGCGCGCGCGGAGATGACCGAGCCATCGGCGCGAATGCCATCGATGGTCATGGTGATCATGTCGCCATCGGAGTGATAGGTGCGGGTGACTTCCTTGGGCGGCTTGTCGGGCACGAAGTGCGAACGCGCGGTATTGAGCTTCCAGGTGCCCTCGAAGGGGCTGGGCGTCGCTGCGAGGCAGTTGGCGGCCGCGGCAAGCAGCACGGCGAACAGGGTGCTGGAGGTCATGCGCATGGATTCGTCCTCGCTCTCCCGTTGACCGGCAAGAGTATGCGCCCGCATTTGCGCCATCACCAAACAGCCAAAGGAAAATCATTTTCATTCGACGGCGATCGCGCCGGAAGGCGCAACCTATAATCGGACATACATAGCTGGAGAAGCGCATGCGCACGATGACGAGGGTTTGCGGCCTGCTGGTCTTGCTTGCCGCAATGACTGCCACGGCCGGCGAGGCGCCCGCGGACGCGCTGTCTGCGCTGCCCGCGCATATCGCGGTCGATTCCCGCCTGCACGCGAGCGCGCAACCCACGGCGCAGATGATCGCGAACCTGCCCGCGGCCGGCGTGCGCACGGTGATCAACCTGCGCCCGGCCAGCGAGACGCCCGAACTGGATGAGAAGGCCCTGGTCGAGAAGGCCGGCATGCAGTACCGCTCACTGCCCATCGCCGGCGCGGCGGGTCTGACCCGGGACAATGTGACCGCCTTCGACCGCCTGCTGGGCGAGGCCCGCGATGGCCAGGTGCTGGTGCACTGCGCCTCGGGCAACCGCGTGGGGGCGATGATGGCGCTGCGGGCGAGGTGGATCGAAGGCAAGAGCCCGGAGGAATCGCTGGCCATTGGCAAGTCCTCGGGACTGAAAGGACTCGAAGGCGATGTGAAGGCGTTGCTGCAGGCCGGTGCGGATACCCCGAATGCAGGCGCCGATGCGGTCACCGGCGCATCGCCGTACCGCCAGAAGAATTAGCGCAGCGCGATGCCGAAGGCCCGCCATTCGGCGGGTCTGAACGACGCGGCCGCTTCCCCGGCCGACAGCAGGCGCGCCAGTTCCGAGATGCCGGGATTGTGCGCCACCAGCACCACCAGTGCGCCGTCTGCCGCCGCCGCCTCCAGCGCCCCCTGCAGCGCGGCTGCTTCGGCGTTGTACAGCGAGTCGAGCAGCTGCAGCGCTGCATCGGGCAGTTGCAGGTGACCCATGAGAATGCGTGCCGTCTGCTCGGTGCGCCGCGCGGCGCTGGCGATGATGCACATGGGCAGAAGCTCCGCGTTGCGGATGGCGCGCCCGGTGGCATGGGCATCGCCGACCCCGCGGTCGGTGAGCGGCCGGTCGAAATCGCGACCGCGCCAGGCCGGCCATTCCGCATGCGCGTGGCGAACCAGTACGCAGGCGGGGACGGCGGCGGCCATGACTACATCATGCCCATCTGCAGCTGCGCCGCGGGCGACATCATGTCGCGACGCCAGGGCGGGTCGAACACCAGTTCCACGCTGGCCTGCCGCACGGTGGGGATCTGCTCGATCTTCTCGCGCACATCCTGCACCAGCACCTCGCCCATCCCGCAGCCGGGCGCGGTCAGTGTCATCTGCACTTCGACGTTGCGCGTGCCGTCGTCATTGGCCGTTACGTTGCAGTCGTAGATCAGGCCCAGGTCGACGATGTTGATCGGGATCTCGGGGTCGTAGCAGCTCTTCATCTGCTGCCAGGCGAGCTTTTTCACATCGTCCTCGGTGGCGTTCGGCGGCAGTTCCGGCGCCACCAGCGGTTCCTTGCCGATGGCATCGGCATCCGCGCCGGCCAGACGATACAGATTGCCCTCGATGTACAGCGTGAAACTGCCGCCCAGGGCCTGGCTGATGAACCCGGCAAGGCCGGGCTGCAGCTTGATGGCATGGCCCGAGGGCACCATCACCGCGTCCACCTCCCGCTGGATGACGAAGGGTTCGTGACTGTGCGCCATTTATTCGGTGCTCACGGTGGGCGGCGCCGCGTCGGACTGTGCCAGCGCGGCATTGAGCGTGTGCCAGCACAGGCTGGCGCATTTCACGCGTGCGGGGAATGCGCGCACGCCGGACAGCGCAGCGAGCTTTCCCAACCCTTCGGTGCCGGCGCCATCCTGCGTCAGCAGGTCGTGCACGCGCGCCGCAAGTTCCGCGGCGACGGAGCGATCCTTGCCCTTTACCGCTTCGGTCATCATCGAGGCCGAGGCCATCGAGATGGCGCAGCCATTGCCCTCGAAGCGCAGGTCGTCGATGCGATCGCCCTCGCGACGCAGCGTCAGCGTGAGCTGGTCGCCACACAGCGGATTGTGACCCCTGGCCTCCGCATCGTGCGGATCGAGCCGCCCGAAATTGCGCGGATGGCGGTTGTGATCAAGGATGACCTCGCGATAGAGCTCGGTGAGCTGCATCAGTGGAATACCTCCACGGCCTTGCGCACGGCGGCTTCGAGCTGCTCCACGTCTTCGAGCGTGTTGTAGCAGCCGAAGGAGGCGCGGGCAGTGGCCGACAGGCCGAGAAGGTCCATCAACGGCATGGCGCAGTGGTGGCCGGCGCGGATGGCCACGCCCTCGTGGTCGAGCACCGTGCCCAGATCGTGCGGATGCACACCCTTGAGCGTGAAGGAGAGGATGCCGGCCTTTTCGGCGGCGGTGCCGTGGATGTGGATGCCGGGGATGCGCATCAGCGCGGCGGTGGCGGCGTCGAGCAGCGCATGCTCGTGTCGCGCCACATTGTCGATGCCGAGTTGCTCCACGTAGTCCATGGCCGCCGCAAGGCCGATGGCGCCACTGATGTTGGGGGTGCCCGCCTCGAACTTGTGGGGCAGGTCGTTGAAGGTGCTGCGCTCGTACGACACGGTGCGGATCATGTCGCCGCCTCCCTGCCACACGGGCATGGCGGCGAGCAGCGCCTCGCGCCCGTACAGTACGCCGATGCCGGTCGGGCCATACAGCTTGTGGCCCGAGAAGCAGTAGAAATCGCAGCCCAGCTCGCGCACGTCCACCCGGGTGTGCGCCACGGCCTGTGCGCCATCCACCAGCACGGGCACGCCCGCGTGGTGGGCCGCGTCGATCACCTGCCGCAGCGGCACGATGGTGCCCAGCGCATTGGACACATGCGTGATCGCCACCAGCCGCGTGCGCTCGTTCAGCAGCGCGTGGAAGGCTTCGAGCCGGATCTGACCATGATCGTCGATGGGAATGACGCGCAGCCGCGCTCCACGTTCCTCGGCCAGCAGCTGCCAGGGAACGAGGTTGGCGTGATGTTCCAGTGCCGAGACGATGATCTCGTCGTCCGGTCCCACATGGCCATTGCCGCACCGGCCGCGGCCCCAGCTTTCGGCCACGAGGTTGATGGCCTCGGTGGTGCCGCGCACGAAGAGGATCTCGCGGGTGGAGGCGGCATTGATGAAGCGGCGCGTCCGTTCACGGGCGCCCTCGAAGGCGTCGGTGGCGAGCTGGCTGAGCGTGTGCACGCCACGATGCACATTGGAGTGAAGGTGCGTCTCGTAATGCAGTACCGCGTCGATCACCGCGCGCGGGCGCTGCGTCGAGGCGCCGCTGTCGAGATAGGCGAGGCGATGGCCATTCACCCGCCGTGACAATATCGGGAAATCCGCTTGCAGCCGTTGCGGCGCCAGCAGATGCAATCCATGGCGGGCGTCCGCGGCGTTCACCGCAGCGCCTCCCGTGCGACGTTGCTGCCCACGGTGGCCAGCAGGCGCTGCTCGGCCAGCTGGCGCAGGCCGGCGTCGGTCACGCGGCTCACGGCGTCCTCGAGGAAGGACCATTCCAGTACACCGCGCGCGGTGTCCGGATCCAGGCCGCGCGACAGCAGGTAGAAGCGCATGTTCTCGTCCAGTGCGCCGGTGGTGGCGCCGTGGCTGGCGCGCACCTCGTCGGTGTGGATCTCGAGCTGCGGCCGCAGATCGACTTCCGCGCCGGCGCCGGCCAGCAGCCCCTTCAGCGACTGCTCGGATGCCGAGCCCTTCGCTGTCGCCGCCACTTCGACGCGGCTGCGCCAGGCGACGCGGGCGCGATCGCGCGCAATGCCGCGCAGCACCTGAGTGCTGGTGGTGCCGCGGGCGATGTGGTCGACCAGCAGCGACTGATCCAGCGTGCGCTGTCCCTGCGACACCGCCACGCCGTACACGCGCGCCGTGGCGCCCGCGCCATACAGCGACAGCCGCTGCGAGCTGCGCGCCGAACGCGCGCCCAGCACGAGCTGCGTGAGTTCGTAGGTGGCATTGGCGTCGAGCGCGGCCTGCAGCGTGTCGAGCAGCTGTGCCTCCGCCGACAGGCTCTGTTCGCGCAAGTGCAGGCAGCGGGCGTCGCGACCCAGGTGCAGTTGCACGGCGACATTGATGAGGCTGTTGCCGCCGGCATCGCCGAGGTGCCGCTCCACGAGCAGCAGCGAGCTGCCGGGCTGCACGGCCAGTTCCAGTCGCGGATGCTGCGCCTGCGGCGCGTCCACCGGTGTCGCGATGAACACCAGTTCGATCTGCCGCGCGCCGGCGATCTGCAGACGCGCCACGTCGGTGGCGAAGGCGTCGTTGAGCCAGCCGAAACGCTCGTGGCGCGTGCGCTCGGGCACCAGTGCCGTGGCGTCGCTGTCGACGGCGGCGGCAGAGGACAACTCGGCCGAGTGGCGGCCGTTCACGAACACGATGCTCTCGAACCCGGCCAGCGGCACGGGCAGGAAGGCCTGCGCAGCGCCCAGCCAGCGACTGGCGTCCTGCGCGGCGGGCAGCGGCGCCCAGGGCGCGCCGCCCAGGAACTTCAGGTCGGCGTAACGCCACAGATCGTCGCGGATCTGCGGCAACCCCGCGGCCAGCGCGCGGTTCAGTGCCGAACTGCGCACGCTCACTGGCAGCAGTTTCGCGTTCAGCATCGGCGCGGCGTCCATCACGGCATCGCGCAGGCGCTGCTCGAATGCCGCCTGGCTCAGGCTGCCGGGCACCGGGGGAGGTCGGATGCCGGGCGACCGCGCGCCGACCGGCTGCACTGCAGGCGGCTCCGTGGCACTCATGCTGCGGCGTCCAGCAGCCAGTCGTAGCCGCGCTGCTCGAGTTCGCGCGCCAGTTCCGGCCCGCCGCTCTTCAGGATGCGCCCACGCCCCAGCACATGCACATGCGAGGGTTGCACATGGTCGAGCAGTCGCTGGTAGTGCGTCACCATCACGATGGCGCGCGCCGGATCGCGCAGGCTGTTGATGCCGTCGGCCACGATGCGCAGCGCGTCGATGTCGAGGCCCGAGTCGGTTTCATCGAGGATGGCCAGGCGCGGTTCCAGCACCAGCATCTGCAGGATCTCGTTGCGCTTCTTCTCGCCGCCGGAGAAGCCCTCGTTCACGCCCCGCGACAGGAAGCTCTCGTCCATCTTCATCTGCCGCGCCTTCGCACGCACCACCTCGAGGAAATCGTAGGCATCGATTTCCGGCAGTCCCCGGTGCTTGCGCGCGGCATTCAGCGCGGCGCGCAGCAGGTAGGTGTTGTTCACGCCGGGAATCTCCACCGGGTACTGGAAGCCGAGGAACACACCCTCGCGCGAGCGCTCCTCGGCGGGCATTGCCAGCAGGTCGCGGCCGGCATAGGTGACTGAGCCCGCGGTAACGGCATAGCCTGGCTTGCCGGCCAGCACGTGTGCCAGCGAACTCTTGCCGGAACCATTCGGCCCCATGATGGCGTGCACCTCGCCGGCGGGCACATCGAGGTCGATGCCGCGCAGCACCTCGCGGTCGCCGACGGTCACATGCAGGTTGCGAATCGAAAGCAGGGCGCTCATCCAACGGCTCCTTCAAGGGATACGGCGAGCAGGTTCTGCGCTTCCACGGCGAATTCCATGGGCAGTTCCTTCAGCACCGAGCGGCAGAAGCCGCTGACGATCATGTTCACGGCGTCCTCTTCCGAGAGGCCGCGCTGCAGGCAGTAGAAAAGCTGGTCCTCGCCGATGCGCGAGGTGCTGGCCTCGTGCTCCACCACCGCCTGCGGGTTCTTCGTTTCGATGTACGGCACCGTGTGCGCGCCGCAGTGCGGGCCGATCAGGAGCGAATCGCATTGCGTGAAGTTGCGCGCGCCGGTGGCGCCCGGCATCACCGACACCAGTCCACGGTAGGTGGACTGGGAACGGCCGGCCGCGATGCCCTTGGAGATGATGGTGCTCCTGGTGTTGGCACCCAGGTGGATCATCTTGGTGCCGGTGTCGGCCTGCTGGCGGTTGTTGGTCACCGCCACCGAATAGAACTCGCCCACGGAGTTCTCGCCGCGCAGCACGCAGCTCGGGTACTTCCAGGTGATCGCCGAGCCGGTTTCCACCTGCGTCCACGAGATCTTCGAGTTGCGGCCGCGGCATTCGCCCCGCTTGGTGACGAAGTTGTAGATGCCGCCCTTGCCCTCGGCATCGCCGGGATACCAGTTCTGCACGGTGGAATACTTGATCTGTGCGTCGTCCAGCGCCACCAGTTCCACCACGGCGGCATGCAGCTGGTTCTCGTCGCGCATCGGTGCGGTGCAGCCTTCCAGGTAGCTCACCTGGCTGCCGGCGTCGGCGATGATCAGCGTGCGCTCGAACTGCCCGGTCTTGGCCGCATTGATGCGAAAGTACGTGGACAGTTCCATCGGGCAGCGCACGCCGGGCGGGATGTACACGAACGAGCCGTCGGTGAACGCAGCGGAATTCAGGGCTGCGTAGAAGTTGTCGCCATAGGGCACGACACTGCCCAGGTACTGTTCCACCAGTTCCGGATGCGTCTGCACCGCCTCGGAGAAGGGGCAGAACACCACGCCCGCTGCGGCGAGTTTCTCCTTGAACGTGGTGGCCACCGATACGCTGTCGAACACCGCATCCACGGCCACGCCCGCCAGTCGCGCCCGCTCGTGCAGCGGCACGCCCAGCTTCTCGTAGGTGGCCAGGAGCTTCGGATCCACCTCCGACAGGCTCTTCGGCCCATCGGTCTTCGCCTTGGGCGCGGAGTAGTACGAGATCGCCTGGTAGTCGATGGGCGGGTAGTTCACCTTCGCCCAATGCGGCTCCTTCATCGTGAACCAGCGCTCCAGCGCGCGCAGGCGCCAGTCGAGCAGGAACTGCGGCTCCTTCTTCTTGGCCGAGATGAAGCGGATGGTCTCCTCGTCGAGGCCGGGGGGCACGGTGTCGGACTCGATGTCGGTGACGAAGCCATGCTGGTAGCCCCGCGACAGCAGGCTCTGCAGGTGCTGGTCCTGGGTGCTCATCAGCGGTTCACTCCCGACACCACGCCATTGCGCAACCGCACATCGAACAGCGCGAAATGCCTCGGATTGCTTTCAAGTCCGGCAAGCTCGGCCAGGGTGATCTCCTCGAGTGACTGATGGATGGCGTGGTTGATGCGCTGCCAGTTGCCACCCACCGAGCAGCTCGCCTGCAGGTCGCAGCGGCTGCCGTGGGTGGCGCATTCGGTCAGGGCCAGCGGGCCCTCGAGCGCCGACAGGATGGCCGCGGCGCTGATCTGCCGGGCAGGGCGGGCCAGGCGGTACCCGCCATGCTGCCCGCGTGCGGATTCCACCAGGCCCGCGCGCTGCAATTGCTTCAGCAGCTTGCTGGCCGTGGGCGTGGCGATATGGCAGCTGCGGGCGACCTCCGAGGCGGTGCGCCGCGGGGTGGTGTCGCGCGCCAGTGTCGCCAGGATGACGGTGGCGTAATCGGTCAGTTTGCTGATGCGCAACACGAGGGGTCCGAGGTATTTCCGTAATGTGGACTATTTTAGTCCCATATACCCGGCATGTCATCGGCCCCGGCAGGCCCCCGGGCGGTTTGCCTGGGGCGGTGGGGCACCCTAACATGCGCTTCCCGAACGCTTCAGACCCGATCGCAAGGACGTTTCATGAGCAATTTCGAGCAGCAGGCCGCCAAGATCCGCAACCAGCCGGGCTTCATCGCGGCCCTGGATCAGAGCGGCGGCAGCACCCCCAAGGCGCTGAAGCTGTATGGGGTAGCCGAGAACACCTATTCCGGCGAAACGCAGATGATGGACCTGATCCACGCCATGCGGTCGCGCATCATCACCAGCCCTTCGTTCGGCGGCAACCGCATCGCCGGCGCCATCCTGTTCGAGGCCACCATGGACCGGGACATCAACGGCACGCCCACGGCCGAGTTCCTGTGGACGAAGAAGCAGGTGGTGCCCTTCCTGAAGATCGACAAGGGCCTGGCGGATGAGGCCAATGGCGTGCAGCTCATGAAGCCCATGCCCACGCTCGATGCGCTGCTGACCAAGGCGAAGTCCAAGGGCATCTTCGGCACCAAGGAGCGCTCGGTCATCAAGCAGGCCAATGCCGAGGGCATTCGCGCGGTCGTGGCGCAGCAGTTCGAGGTGGCCAAGCAGGTGCTCGGTCACGGCCTCGTGCCCATCGTCGAGCCCGAAGTCGACATCAAGTGCCCCGACAAGGCCGGCGCCGAGAAGCTGCTGAAGGCCGAGATCCTGGCGCAGCTCGACAAGCTGCCCGCCGGCCAGCAGGTGATGTTGAAGCTGACGCTGCCCGAGGTGGACAACTTCTTCAAGGAGCTGGTGGCGCACCCGCGCGTGCTGAAGGTGGTGGCGCTGTCGGGTGGCTACTCGCGCGACGAGGCCAACAAGCGCCTTGCCCGCCAGAACGGCATGATCGCCAGCTTCTCGCGTGCGCTCACCGAGGGGCTGACGGCCCAGCAGTCCGAAGCCGAGTTCAACGGCGCGCTCGACAAGGCGATCGAGAGCATTTATCAGGCATCGAAGACCTGAACGGGCCGCTGGTGCGCGAGGCCGCCTTGTCCCCGCCTGACAGCGCGGAAAACGTCGTCGACGTGCGCGGGGTACGGTACGTCACCGGCTCCCGTGCCATCTTCGACGGACTGGATCTGTCGGTGGCCCGCGGCAGCATCACGGCCGTGATGGGGCCCAGCGGCACCGGCAAGACCACGCTGCTGCGCCTGCTCACGGGCCAGGTCTGGCCTTCGGCCGGCAGCGTGCGCGTGCTGGGCCAGGACGTGGGCGCGCTCAAGACGCGCGAACTGTTCGCGCTGCGCAAGCGCATGGGCATGCTGTTCCAGAACGGCGCGCTGCTCACGGACCTGAACGTGTTCGAGAACGTCGCCTTTCCGGTGCGCGAGCATTCGAGCCTGCCGGAGCCGGTGCTGCGGCGGCTGGTGCTGATGAAGCTCGAGGCCGTGGGTCTGCGCGGCGCCGAGAAGCTGATGCCGCAGGAGCTCTCCGGCGGCATGGCGCGGCGCGTGGCGCTGGCCCGCGCCATCGTCATGGACCCCGAGATGCTGATCTATGACGAGCCTTTCGTGGGTCTCGACCCGGTTTCGATGGGCATCATCGTGCGGCTGATCCGCCGGCTCAACGACGCCCTGGGCATCACCAGCATCGTCGTGTCGCATGACGTCCAGGAAGTCGGCAGCATCGCCGACTACAGTTACCTGCTGGCGGGTGGACGGGTGGTGGCCCGCGGCACCACGGCTGAACTCAATGCCAGCGTCGATCCGTCGGTGCGGCAGTTCATGCAGGGCAGCAGCGATGGTCCGGTGTCGTTCCACTATCCGGCGCAGGACTATCTGCAGTCGATGCTGGATGGAGCGGACGTGGCGGTGCGCAAGTGATCGGCGCGCTGCGCAGCATCGGCGCCGTTGCGGTGTTCTTCGTGCGCATTCTGGGCGCCTGCCTGCCGGCGCTGCGCCGGCCGGGCCTGATCGTGCGGCAGGTCTACAACAGTGGCGCGCGCTCGTTGATCATCATCATGCTCTGCGGCGTGGTGGTGGGCATGATCATGGGCCTGGCCTTCTCCGACATGCTGCAGCGCTTCGGCAGCGAATCGGCGCTGGGCGTGGCGGCGGGCCTCGCGCTGCTGAAGGAACTGGGGCCGGTGGTGACGGCGCTGCTGTTCGCTGGCCGCGCGGGCACGTCGCTGGCCTCGGAAATCGGCCTGATGCGCGCCACCGACCAGCTCACCGCCATGCAGGTGATGGCCGTGGACCCGTTGCGCAACGTGGTGGCGCCGCGCTTCCTCGGCGGCATCATCGCGCTGCCGCTGCTGGTGGCAGTGTTCAACATCATGGGCATCTTCGGCACGCAGCTGATCGGCGTGTCGGTGATGGGCGTGGACGCGGGCACTTTCTGGTCGCAGATGCAGAACCAGGTGGACCTGGCCGACGTGAACGAGGGCATCGTCAAGAGCCTGGTGTTCGGGGTGGCCTGCACGCTGGTGGCCGTGTACCAGGGCTACCACGCCGAACCCACGGCCGAGGGCGTGGGCCTGGCCACCACGCGCACCGTCATCGCCTCGTCGGTGCTGGTGCTGGTATTCGACTACATGCTGACCGCGGCCTTCATCTAGGTTCAGCGGACGTTAAGCGATCGAGCGGAGAATCCATCCATGAAGAATGAACGCAGTCTTGAAATCGGCACGGGCCTGTTCGTGCTGCTGGGTTTCGCGGCGCTGGCGTTCCTTACGACGCAGCTCCCCGGCAGCAAGCTGGCGGTGCTGGGCGACAAGTCGGGCTACGCGGTCACCGCACGTTTCGAGAACGTCGGCGACCTGCAGGCGGGCGCGCCGGTGAGCATGGCGGGCGTGAAGGTGGGCCGGGTGACGGGCGTGAGTTTCGATTCGACGGACTACAAGGCCGTGGTGACGATGTCGATCGACAACCAGTACAACCGCATACCGGACGACACCTGGGCCAATGTGGAGACCGCGGGCCTTCTGGGTGCGAAGTACGTGGGACTGGATGCCGGCGGGTCGGAGACTTATCTGGCAGCCGGCAGCAAGATCGAGAACACACAATCGGCGATGGTGCTGGAGAAGCTGATCAACCGGCTGTTCTCCGCCTTCGCCAGCAAGGGCGATTCGAAGGATTCGCAGGAGAAAGGCAAATGACGATGCGGGTTCCGGTGCTGCGTGCCCTGCAGGGTTCGTTCCTCGCGCTGTGCGTGGCCGCCTTGGGCATCATGCAGGCGCGACCGGCCATGGCGGCCGAGTCCATCGATGCCAGCTCGCCGCAGAAGCTGATCGAGTCGAGCTCGAAGGTGCTGTTCGCCGACCTCGACGCCAATCGTGCCAAGTACCGCAAGGACATCACGCAGCTCTACAAGGTTGTGGATACCGTGTTCCTGCCGCATGTGGACGTGGACTTCGCTGCACAGCAGGTGCTGGGCAAGAACTGGCGCACGGCCACGCCCGAGCAGCGCAAACGCTTCGTCACGGCGTTCTATCGTTCGCTGCTCACCACTTATGGCGATGCGCTGGTGGACTTCACCGGCGATCGCATGAAGGTGCTGCCGTTCCAGGGCGACCCCTCGCAGCCACGCGCCACCGTGCGCACCGAGATCAAGCGCTCCAACGGCGCCACCGTGGCCGTGGCCTACAGCCTGCGCAAGGATGCCGCCGGCACCTGGAAGGTATGGGATGTGGTGATCGAAGGCATCAGCTACGTGAAGAGCTTCCGTGAGGACTTCGGGCTCGAGATTGACCAGAAGGGCCTCGACGCGCTGCTGCAGCGGCTGGAAGCGGACGCGAAGCCGGCCGCCAAGGGCTGAAATCATGCGCGCCACGGCAGAACTGCGGGAGAAGGGCGACGGGCGCTGCGCCGTGTCGGGCGCGCTCACCTTCGAGACCGCACCCTGGCTGTGGCAGCAGCTTCGCCAGGGCTCCTGGCTCGACAAGGCCCGCGAGGCGGACCTCGCCGGCGTCACCACGGCCGACAGCGCGGGCCTTGCGCTGCTGGTGGCGTGGCGGGCGGCAGCCAGTGCGCATGGTGGCGCGCTGCGCTTCCAGTCCGTGCCCGAGCGCCTGCTGGCTCTGGCGCGGATCACCGACGCCGAGGCCGTGCTCACGGACTGACGTCCCGGGCGCTCTTGGCGTCCACAGCGGGGCGACTTAGGCTTCGCGCCATGCTCACCTACGAAGATGTCTGCTCGGCGGCGCGGTTGCTGGCGGGCCATGCACTGCGCACGCCGGTGAAGTGCAGCGCCGCCGTCGACGCCGAGCTGGACGCGAAGGTGTTCTTCAAGTGCGAGAACCTGCAGCGCGGTGGCGCATTCAAGTTCCGCGGCGCCTTCAACACCTTGTCGCGGCTGCCCGCCGAACAGTTGCGGCGCGGGGTCGCTGCCTATTCTTCCGGCAATCACGCGCAGGCGGTGGCGCTGGCAGCGAAGCTCCTGGGCACCACGGCCACCATCGTGATGCCGCAGGACGCGCCCGAGGTGAAGGTGAGGCTGACGGCCGGCCACGGTGCGCGCATCGTGCGCTACGACCGCTATCGCGAGGACCGCATCGCCATTACCCGCGCATTGGCCGAAGAGGAGGGCCGGGCCATCGTGCCGCCTTTCGACCATGCCGATGTAATCGCGGGCCAGGGTACCAGCGTGCTCGAGCTGTTCGAGCAGGTGGGCGAACTCGACGCCCTGTTCATGCCGCTGGGCGGAGGCGGACTGCTGGCGGGTTCGTTGCTGGTGTCCGAGCGGCTGCGGCCCGCCTGCCGCGTCTATGGTGTGGAACCCCTGGCCGGCAACGATGGCCAGCAGTCGTTGCGGCAGGGTCGGCGTGTGCGCATCGACACACCACAGACCATCGCCGACGGCGCACAGACGCAGCAGCTCGGCGAACTGAGTTTCCCCATCATCCAGCGCGCCGTCAGCGACATCCTCACGGTGAGCGATGCCGAGCTGCTGGATGCAACGCAGACGCTGGGGCGGCTGCTCGACATGCCGGTGGAGCCTACCGGCTGCCTGGGCTATGCGGGCGCGCGCTCAATGGCACAGGCACTGCGCGGTCAGCGCGTGGGCGTGATCGTCAGCGGCGGCAATGCGGATGCTACTGGGCTGGCGTCGGTGCCGGCCCGGTAGCGGGAGGTTCCGCGGTTTCGTCCTCGAAGATCTCCACGTCGTCCGACGGCGCGCCATCCTTCACCTGGTAGGCGCGCCGCTGCAGATAGGCATTGCGCACGAACACGTAGGGATCGAAGGCGCGCGCCAGCACATCGTCGGTGGCCAGCAGCTCGGCGCGTTTGTCGAGCAGTGCGCCACCTGACAGCCCCAGCGACACGTAGAAATTCCTGACGTAGAACTTCGGATCGGTGAACTGGTCGGCGACGAAGCCCACGGTGTCACGCGCATCGGAGGGGCCGAATATCGGCAGCATGATGTAAGGGCCCGCGGGCACGCCCCATTTGCCCAGCGTCTGACCGAAATCCTCGTCGCCAGCGGGCAGGCCCATGCGCGTGGCCGGGTCGAACAGCCCGCCGATGCCGATGGTGGTGTTGACCACCAGGCGTGCCGTGTCGCTGCCGAAGGACTTCAGCTTGCCCTGCAGCAGATCGTTGACGATCACCGTGGGATACGACAGGTTGTGGAAGAAATTGCTGACGCCGGTGCGCACGGGGCGCGGCGTCACCTTCACATAGCCCTTGGCCAGCGGCTTGGCGATGCTCCGGTCGAGCGCATCGTTGAACTTGTAGATGGCGCGGTTGGTGCGCTCGAAACGATCGCGGGGATCGGGTTGGTGGCCCGCGGGCAGCGTGGCGCAGCCGGCGGTGAGTCCTGCAAGCAGCAGGGCAAGGACGATTCGACGTTGCATTGCGGCAGTCTATCAGCCCGCGGGCGGCGCGCGCCCTGATCGGTCGTTGCGCTGCTCGCGCAGGTAGCCGCGGATCTCCTCGCGCCGCGCCTGGAAACGTTTGCGCTGCACCGGCGTCAGGTCGGGCGAGGCCAGTGCCAGGTCGAGCTGCTGCGTGGCCAGCATCAGGTCGCCACTGGAGATGTGGTATTCCGACATGTAGTAGTAGGCGTCGCCGGTGTCGCCGGCGGCGCTGGCGGCCAGTGCGATGAGTTTCACCTGTTCGGGAGTGGGTGTCTCCACATTGAACAGGTCGAGCAGCAGCTGATGCGCCTTCTTCGCGCGGCCCATGTCGAGCAGCGTCTCGGCATAGCGCACGGTCAGCGGCACATGCCGCGGCGATACGGCCAGCGCGCGCTCGTAGGTGGCCACGGCATCGTTCTTCTGGCCGGCGGCGTACTGCGCCTGCGCCAGCGCGATCTGCAGCAGCGTGAGCTTCGGCTGCTCATTGACCAGGTTCTTCAGCAGCGCGGCGGCGGTGGCAGGCGAGCCGGACTTCATCTCGGCCAGGGCCGCGCCGTAGACCAGCGCGGGATTGGCAGGATCGTTGGCGCGCGTGTTCTCGTAGTAGCCGCGCATGTCGGTTTCGCTGGGCGCGGACAGCACCCGGACGCGCTCGCGGATGAAGGGGTAGCTGGCCGAATCCGGCCGGCGCGTATGCGGGGGCATGGCACCCACCCGCGCGCGGGCCTCGGCGATGCGTACCTGATCGAGCGGATGCGACAGCAGCATCGAGGGGATTTCATCCAGCTCGTTGCCGCGCTCGCGCATGATGGTGCTGAAGAAGCCGGCCATGCCATTTGGATCGAAACCCGCTTCGGCGAGGAAGTTGATGCCGACGCGGTCGGCCTCGGATTCCTCCATGCGCGTGAAGTTGATCTGTTGCTGCATGGCCGTGGCCTGCGACATGGCCATGACCCCCATGCCCGCATCGGCACTGCCGGTGACGGCGCCGATCAGCACCGCGCCCAGGAGGCCCGCCAGCGCCGTGAGGCTGCTGCTCTTTTGCGCCACATAGGCACGCGCGATGTGCCGCTGCACCACGTGGCCGATTTCATGCGCCATCACGCCAGCCAGCTCCGACTCATTGTTCGTGCGCGTGATCAGGCCGGTGTTCACGCCGATGAAGCCGCCAGGCAGCGCGAAGGCATTGACGGAACGGTCGCGCACGCCGAAGAAGGTGAAGGACTGGCCGCCATCCTGCGCCTCGACGCCGATGCGGCCGCCGACCGCCTGCAGGAATTCGGTTGTCTCCGGATCGTCGAAATAGGCGTTTTCCTGGCGCAGATCGCGCATCATCATCCGGCCGAGCTGGTATTCGTCGGCCTTGGTGATGACGGTGTTGGCCGTGCTGCCGAGATCCGGCAGCGTGGACTGCACGGGCGGGCCCAGCGGCACATCGCCCTTGCCGCCGGCCGTCTGGGCCAGCGCCATGTCGCCGAAAAACACCAGCAGCAGCGGTGGCAGCAGTGCCGTGGTCTTGCGCAGTTGTCGGTTCATCATGCGACGGTATCAGACCGCGGCGGCGCGCAGGGGTTCAGCACTTGCGGGGCCACCGACCGGCGATGCCGGCTTCGGGCTCACAGCACATCCGAAGCGTGGTCGGCCAGCCTGGAGCGTTCGCCCCGCTTGAGCGTGATATGGCCTGAATGCGGCCAGCCCCGGAAATGGTTGACCACGTAGGTAAGACCCGAGGTGGTCTCGGTGAGGTAGGGCGTGTCGATCTGCGCGATGTTGCCCAGGCAGACCATCTTCGTGCCGGGGCCGGCGCGGGTGAGCAGCGCCTTCATCTGTTTGGGCGTGAGGTTCTGCGCCTCGTCGATGATGACGAAGCGGTTCATGAAAGTGCGGCCGCGCATGAAGTTCAATGAACGAATCTTAATGCGGTTGCGCAGCAGGTCGTTGGTGGCGGCGCGGCCCCAATTGCCGCCCTCGGCGCTCTGTGTCAGCACTTCGAGGTTGTCCATCAGCGCGCCCATCCAGGGCTCCATCTTTTCTTCTTCGGTGCCGGGCAGGAATCCGATGTCCTCGCCCAGTGGAATGGTCACGCGCGTCATGATGATCTCGGCGAACTGGCTGGTGTCCAGTGTCTGCGCCAGGCCCGCAGCCAGCGTCAGCAGCGTCTTGCCGGTGCCGGCGGGGCCGAGGATGGTCACCAGGTCGATTTCCGGATCCAGCAGCAGGTTGAAGGCGAAGTTCTGCTCGCGGTTGCGCGCCGCGATGCCCCAGACACTGTGCTTGCTGCTGCGGTAGTCGCTGATCAGCTCCAGCTTCGCGGCATCGCCATCGCGGTCGCGCACGATGGCTTCGATGCCGTTCTCGGCGTCTTCATACACGAACTGGTTCGTGCGCCAGTCGGCCACATCCGGTCCGTGGATCTCGTACCAGGTGCGGCCGCCTTCCTTCCAGGACTTCACGCCCTCGCCGTTGCGCTGCCAGAAGTCGGGCGGCACGGCGCGCGTGCCGGAATCGAGCAGGTCCGCATCGTCGATGGTGCGGTCGCTGTAGTAGTCCTCGGCGTGCACGCCGACGATCGCGGCCTTGATGCGCAGGTTGATGTCCTTGGACACCAGCGTGACGCGCACCCGCGGCAACTCGGCCTGCAGCGCCAGCGTCTGCGCCAGGATGGCGTTGTCGGCGGCGGTTCCGGGCAGTTCGGCGGGCAGCGAGCTCTTGAGATTGCGCGTCTGGAAGAAGATCTTGCCCGAGGGTGGCTTTTTCGAGTCGCCATTGCCCACCAGGGCAGTGGGAATGGGCAGGCCGCGATCGATCTCGGCCTTGTCCGCATCCTTCATGATCTCGTCGAGGAAGCGCGATACCTGGCGCACATTGCGCGCCGGTTCCGACAGGCCTTTCTTGTGGTGGTCGAGTTCCTCGAGCACCACCATCGGCAGGTAGATGTCGTGCTCGTCGAAGCGGTAGATGGCCGCCGGGTCGTGCATCAGGACATTGGTGTCGAGCACGAAGATGCGGCGCTGCTCTGCAGCCTGGCGGCCCGCGCCGGCGTGGCCTGCGGGGGATGCGCGCGTCGCGGCGGACTCAGCCGAGGTCGCGGACGGCGTCGAGGACTTCCTGGGCATGACCTGCAACCTTCACCTTGCGCCATTCGCGGCGCAGAACACCGGAACCATCGATCAGGAACGTGCTGCGCTCGATGCCCATGTACTTGCGGCCATAGAGGCTCTTTTCCCGGATCACGTCGAACAGCCCGCAGAGCTTTTCTTCCGGATCGCTCAGCAGGTGGAAGGGCAGGGATTCCTTCTCGCGGAACTTGTCGTGCGACTTCAGCGAATCCCGCGACACGCCCAGCACCAGCGCGCCGGCGCGCTTGAATTTGTCGGCCAGGTCGCGGAACTCCTGCGCCTCGACGGTGCAGCCGGAAGTGGCATCCTTGGGATAGAAATACAGCACCAGCTTCTTGCCTTTTGCATCCGCGAGCTGGAATTCGTCGCCGGCGGTGGAAGCGGCCTTGAATGCCGGAACCTTCGCGTCGATCTTCACTTTTGGCATGTCAGTTCTTCACCGGTTCGAGGATGGCGTCGAGGTTCTGTGAATCGCAGTACTCCATGAAGTCTTCGCGCAACTGTGCCACTGGCGCGCGGGCGGGCACGTTGACCATCATCTGCACCGCGAACATGGCGGCGCCGGTCTGCGAGGCGTTGTAGCCGCGCGAGACGATTTCGGCGATCTCGATGTGGCGCGCGGTGAAGAAGCCGGCCAGGCCCGCCACGATGCCCGGATGGTCGGGGCCGATCACGTCGATGGAGTAGGGGATCAGTTCCTCGCGCAGCGCCCGGGGCTCGGCGCGGCGCACCTGCAACGCAAGGCCGGCCGACTCGGCCAGCCGGGCGAGTTCGGATTCCAGCCGGGCCATGGCATGCCAGTTGCCGGTCACCAGGATGAGCATGCCGAACTCGCCGCCCAGCGGCAGCATGCGGCTTTCGCTGATGCTGGCGCCGCAGTCGGAGATGGTGCGTACTACTTCATGGGCGAGACCGGGACGGTCCTTGCCGATGGCCGAGACGGCCAGGAACTGCTTCATGCTGCCGGGAATTGCCACGATCGGGAGCCAGTCTAGGCAATCCGGCCACCGGTTGCGAGGGCTTCCGGCGCTTGCCGGGGAAGGCGGCCGGCCCGTAACATCGCGCGCCAGACTTCGCCCACACGTCCCACGGGAATTGCCCGCCAGGAGCCCTTGTCCCGCATGTCCTCGCCGCTTGTTTCCGGACCTCAGGTTGCCATTGTCACGCCGTTCCGCGACGACGGTCAGATCGACTGGCAGGGCTGGGCGCGCCTGCTCGACTGGCATGTGTCGAGCGGCACTGCGGGCGTGGTGGTCGGTGGCACCACGGGCGAATCGCCGACGATCACCGATGCGGAGCTCGCCGAGCTCACGCAGCGCGCGCGCGCGCAGGTGGGCACGCGGATGCAGATCATCGTGGGCTGCGGCACGAACAGCACCGCGGCCACCGTGGAGCGCGTGCGGCAGTTTTCCGCGCTGGGCCCCGATGGCCTGCTGCTGGTCACGCCGGCCTACAACCGGCCCTCGCAGGAAGGTCTGTACCGCCACTATGAAGCGGCGGCGCAGGCCTCAAGCGTGCCCGTGATCCTCTACAACGTGCCATCGCGGACCGCGGTGGATCTGCTGCCCGAGACCGTGGCGCGGCTGGCCCGCCTGCCGCGCGTGGTGGGCATCAAGGAGGCCGTGGCCTCGATGCAGCGCGTGCGTGACCTCGTGACGCAGTGTCCGCCGGGCTTTGGGCTGCTGTCGGGCGATGACGCCAGTTCGCGCGAGGCCATCCGCAATGGCGCCACGGGCGTGATCTCGGTGACCGGCAATGTGGCGCCGGCGATGATGAGCCAGATGGTCGGCGCCGCGCTGGCGCGCGATGATGCCCGCGCTGCGGAACTGGATGCACGCCTCGTGGGTCTGCATCAGTCACTGTTCCTGGAAGCCAATCCGATTCCGGTCAAATGGGCCCTGCAGCGCATGGGGATGATGCGCGGTCACCTGCGCCTGCCCCTGACGCCGCTGGCCCAGCGCCATCACGCCGCGGTGGAAGCCGCGCTGGCGCAGGCTGGAATTCCGCTGGCTGCCGCGGCCTGATACACAGGATGACCATGATCCGTCCAAGATTGCTGCTGACCGCCGTGCTCTGCGCATCCTTTGCCGTGCTGCCCGGGTGCAAGCGGCTGTTTGCGAGCAACTGCAGCAAACCCCAGGCCTATGCGGATGCGCAGAGCCTGCCGCCGCTGCGCATCCCCGTGGGCCTCGACGGTCCCGATACCCGCGCCGCGATGAAGATCCCCGACCTGAACGAGCCCGAAGCGCCCCGGGGGCCGAAAGACCCCTGCCTGGAAGAGCCGCCGGCGTACACCACTGCCTCGACGCCGGCCCGCTAGGCTAGAATGCGCGGCCGCCGGCAGGCCGATCAGGCGCGCCTCCGGAAGCAGATCCTCGAAGTGACTCGAGGAATGAATTGCAAGTTATTGATTTTGGAGAGATGGCCGAGTGGTCGAAGGCGCTGGACTGGAATTCCAGTAATGTCCTAACGGGCATTCGTGGGTTCGAATCCCACTCTCTCCGCCAGTTTCCGATCTCAAGCCGGCTCAGGCTTTCCTGGAATCGCCGAAAAAACCGTAAAACTCAGGGTTTTAGGGTCTCACGGCGTTTCCTAGGCTCTCGGTATGTCTCAACGTGGTTACGGTACTTTTTACGGTATCGGAGCCAGCGCAAAACGGGAGATACCGTAAATGCTGACCGACATCCAGGTTCGTAGCGCCAAGCCCGCCGACCGGTCCCGAAAGCTGTTCGATTCGCGGGGGCTGTACCTTCACGTCATGCCCAACGGCGGCCGGTACTGGCGGTTCGATTATTCCTTCGAGGGCAAGCGCAAGACACTGGCCTTCGGGACTTACCCGGACGTGCCCCTAGCCAAGGCCAGGGCATGTCACCAGGAAGCCCGGGAGAAGCTGGCCCAGGGGGTGGACCCGATTGCAGAGCGCCAGAAGCAGGAAGTGGTCCGATTCGAGCCGACAGCTCGCGCCTGGTACGACCACTGGAAGACCGGCCGGAATGAACGACACGCGGTCTATGTCATCCGGCGGATGGAAGCCGATGTCTTTCCCCGAATCGGCGGTCGACCCCTGCAGGACCTGACAGCTTCTTCCTTTCGGGATGTCGCCCAGCGGATTGAACGCCGAGGTGCGGTCGATATCGCAAAGCGTGTGCTGCAGACCTGCAGCCAGGTCATGCGCTACGCCGTCGCACATGATCTTGTTCGGCATAACCCGGTTGCCGAAATCAAACCGTCCGACATCCTCAGGCCGCACAAACGGCGCAACTACCCGCGTGTAGGGATCGCCGAATTGCCGGCCCTGCTCAAGGCCATCGACGGCTATGTCGGCAGTGAACACACGCGACTCGCACTGCAACTGATGTCACTGACGTTTGTACGGACCTCGGAGCTCATAGGCGCCCGTTGGGAGGAGTTTGACCTCGCCGGCCGTAGGTGGAACATTCCTGCGGAGCGAATGAAGATGAAATCTCCGCATGTCGTTCCGCTGAGCCGCCAATCCACGATGATTCTGGAGCGGTTGAAGGAAATTTCGTTCAACCGTGAGCTGGTCTTTCCGGGCGATCTCAATCCTGCAAAGCCCATGAGCAACAACACCATTCTCTTCGCACTCTATCGCCTGGGATATCGGGGACGCATGAGTGGGCATGGCTTCCGCGGTGTGGCGTCAACGATCCTGCACGAGCAAGGCTGGCGCCATGAGCACATCGAGCTGCAATTGGCTCATCAAGAGCGCAATGCGGTGAGTGCCGCGTACAACCATGCCGTCTACCTCGACTCTCGCTCGCTTCTCATGCAGGCGTGGGCGGACTATCTGGACGATGCTCGTCAGGGCGAAAAGATTGCCGAGCAGTTGCCTTGCAATCGTGGCTCGCATTTCAGGTGGCCGCTATTGGGCGATTTCGGAGCGATGTCCTCGCCCGTCTCTGGATCTACTGCCAAACAACAGCACGAAGTGGTCTCAGACGCCGGCGACGCCTTCGAGTAATTGGTAGCCCGCATGCGGGCGCTCATCGCAGGCGGACAAGAGAACACCTCTCGGGAAATTCGACGCGCACGGTCTGGTTTTTGGCCCTCAGGTCGAAACGGGCGCCAGGTCGTAGATCGGCTTCGGCGTATTCAGTCAGCGCGTCGCTTTCGTTTGGCGCTACGAAGCGCAAGTTCAGCGGCTTTGCCCTCGATCAGTACATCCAACCCGCGCATCGCCAGTTTGTCGATGTCGAGAGTCTTCTCCAGCGCGTGGGCATAAGGGGCATGGGCGAATGCCGACCAGCCCGTCATCAGCGCCTGAATGGTCGATTGAATCTCCATGCCGTCGCTTTCCCGCAGGTCCAGTGATCGCATCCGCTTGCGAATAAGGAGCGTTGTGCGCTGCAGCTGGGTGAGATCCATGTCGGTGGTGGTGACCAGCCTGCCGAAATCTCTGACCGTTCCTTGGGTCCGCCAAAGCGCCTTGCCGAAGGCGCGCATCCATTCCTGCCAATCCTTGCAATCAGGCACGGAGTCCAGGCATTCACCAAAGATTCGCTCCATGAGGGCAGCGAGGAGTGCGGATTTGCTGTTGAAATACCAATACAGAGTCGGCGCCTTGACCCCAACGCGGTCGGCGAGCTTTCGGAGGCTTACGCCGTCGAGACCCTCGTCGTTGAGCAGGCCAATTGCCTCCTCCACGATGATTTCCCGGGTCAATTTCTCCTGTTCCATTTGCTGCCCCAGCCGCCGTTGCTCATTTCACCCTGATGGTGTTAGCTTACACAGAAGCACTCGAACAGTGTTAGAGAGCATTTCCGGGCCCGGGGAGATATCGGATGGAACTAACTTGTCTTGCGGTTCCCAAGTGTTCCGTCGGTGAAGGCCCGGTATGGGATGTGCAGACCAGCAGCCTGTTCTGGATCGACATCCTCGAGAAGCGCGTTTACCGCCTTTCCCTGGCCGGGCAGATCCAGAGCTGGGCAGTCCCGCAGATCATCGGATCGATGGCCATCAGGCGTGGAGGCGGGGCGATCGTTGCGCTGGCAAACGGGGTTCACACACTGGATTTCGATACCGGGCAGTGCAAGCCGCTGGCGTCCAGCCCTGACCTGAACGAGCAAGTGCAGTTGGCGGATGGCAAGGTTGATCGCCTCGGTCGGTTCGTCGTGGGATCCAGTGATAGAGGCATGAAGGAGGCGCGGGGCAAGCTCTATGTCCTGGAGCCGAATGCCACGGTGCTGCGCCAGATCGACAGCGACATATTTCTTGCCAACGGGCCCTGTTGGTCGCCGGACGACAGGACCTTCTATCACGCGGACAGTATTCGCAAGCTGATCTACGCCTATGACTACGACATAGATGATGGTGTAGTCAGCAGGCGGCGACCATTCGCAAGCACCGAATCACTGGGCGGCATCCCGGACGGCGCTACGGTTGATACCGATGGATGCGTTTGGAGCGCGATCTGCGAGGGCGCAAAGCTGGTCCGGTTTCGACCGGACGGCGGCATCGACCGCATGATCGAAATGCCCGTAAAGCTGCCCGGCAGCGTGATGTTTGGCGGTCCTCGGCTGGACAGGTTGTTCGTTCCTACTCTGAGTCCGGCTTTCATGGGCCGGCCTGCGGATCCTCTCGACGGCTCCCTGTATGTGATTGACGGCCTGGGCGTGCAGGGCATTGCCGAGCCGAGGTTTGGCGCTTGAAGTGGCCCATGCCTCTGCTGCTGGTCACGGTGTTCCTGAACATAGCGGGGTTCAGTCTGATACTGCCCTTGCTGCCCTTCTATGGCAGCCTGTTTGGGGCCTCGTCTTTCGAAGTGGCCTGTCTCTTTGCGGCGTACTCGCTCGGCAATGTCTTCGGTGAGATCTACTGGGGCCGACTTTCGGATGCGATTGGTCGACGCCCTGTTCTCATCGTCACGACTGGAGCGGCCGCCCTGACGTATATGGGCTTCGCCTTCGCGAACACTTTGGCGATAGCCATTGCGATTCGGGTGGTCAGTGGGTTCTTCAGCGGCACCTTTGGTGTTGTCCAGGGCGCCATTGCCGACATCACTCCAGTTGAAAAGCGGGCCAGGAACATGGGGTACTTCGGCGCCTCGTTCAACCTGGGGTTCGCTGCGGGTCCTGCAATCGGAGGGCTGCTGGCGACACCATCCGAAGGGCTTGCGGGATTCCATTTTCCCATCCTGGCTGCGGCCGCGCTTGCTGCGAGTGCTTCACTGTGGTCGCTCGCCGTCCTGCCCGAGACGCGCCCGAAGGGTGGGGCGGTGAGGCCGCCGCCAAGCTACGCAGAGGCGTTGCAATTCGTGCGTGCACAGCCCCTTTTGCTCCGCCTGTTTGTGATCGCCTTCTGCGGCATCGCTGCATTCGCATCGATGGAGGCAGTGTTCGGTTTGTGGACTGCCAGCAATTTTCACTGGTCCGCGCATGAGGTCGGGATGACCTTTCTCGCTGTCGGCGGGGCGGGTCTGCTGGTACAGGCCTTGTGCATCGGTCCACTTGTCGCGAGCTTTGGCGAAGCGAGGGTCATCGTGGGTGGTCTGGTCATCCTCGTGTTTGCCATCCTCCTGCAACCACTGCTGCGATTGCCCGTCGCGTCCGTCATTCTCATGTCGGCACTGATGGTGGGTCACAGTCTGGCATTCCCGAATGCCGGGGCCCTCGTATCACGCACGACTCCCCGGGATCGGCAAGGAAGTGTCATGGGGCTGAACATGGCTTCCAATGCGATCTCGCGCATCGTGGCGCCACCCGCGTTTGGCTGGCTTTTCAGCGTCAACCAGGATGCCCCCTATTTCGCCTGTACCTTGCTGATCCTGGCGATGTTGCCCGTTGCATGGCAGGTGGTGCGCCTGCGAGATGAGGAGCTGCGGAAATGACACCGACGGAAACACAGGCCTTCAAGGCATTTGCGGGTGCGGTTGGCAGCCAGTGGGTTCTCACACAGGAGGAGGACAAGGCGGCCTACTCTGACCACTTCGCGGCCGATGAGCAGAAGCATCGTCCCGCCGGGGCTATTGCGCCGGCAAACACCGACGAGGTGCGGGAAGTGGTGCGCATCGCGAATCGATTCAAGATTGCGCTGTGGCCCATCAGCCGCGGCAAGAACTTCGGCTACGGAGGAGCGGCGCCGGTACAGAAGGGGTCGGTGGTTCTCGACCTCTCGCGCATGAAGCGAATCCAGGTGGACCAGGAAAACGGGACAGTGCTGGTCGAGCCTGGCGTCGGATTCTTTGACCTGTATGACCATCTGCAGAAGAACCGCATCCCGTTGTGGCTGTCCGTGCCTGGCAACAGCTGGGGGTCCGTAGCCGGCAATGCACTGGATCGGGGCGTCGGTTACACCTCGTACGGTGACCACGCTGCCAGGATCTGCGGTCTGGAAGTCGTTCTGCCGGACGGCGACCTGGTGCGGACGGGCATGGGCGCGATGGCGAACAATCCTGCGTGGACGCTGTATCGGAATGGTTTCGGGCCAGGGTGGGACTCCATGTTCTGCCAGTCCAATTTCGGCATCGTCACGCAGCTCGGCCTCTGGTTGATGCCAGAGCCGGAGGCCATAGTCGGATGCGACTATGAGTTCGACAAGCCCGAGGATCTGGGGTGGGTGGTAGACGCGATCATGCCGCTTCGCCGCGACGGCTTGATTCAGCAGTCGCCGAGCATTGGAAATTGGCTGCGGTCTGCATCGGTGATGACCACGAGAAATGAGTGGTCAGCCGACAAGGGTCCGTTGGATGACAAGGTCATCTCCGCGATCCGCAAACGCTTCAACATAGGCTGGTGGAGCGTGCAGGTCCGCTTCTACGGACACCTGGATGTCGTCGAGTCCTCCCTGCGCATATTGGAACGCGCCTTTGGGAAAAGGCCAGTGCTCGACCGCAAGCCCGCTCGATGGGTCAGGGGAGACGCCCCAGAGGGATCACCGCTATCAGGTGTGCCGGTGAGCTTTCCCCTTGCCAATGCCAATTGGCATGGCGGGCGAGGTGGGCACATCGGTTATTCGCCCGTGCTGCCTCCCCGCGGAGACCTTGCCATGGACCAGTTTCGCCGAACGCATGCGCTGTATGAGAAATACGGCATGGACTACCACGCCAGCTTTGCCATGGGGGAGCGCAGCCTGACCAATGTCAACCAGCTTCTGTACAACAAGGACGATCCGGCAATGATGTCCCGGGTCGACGCCATGTTCAAAGAACTGGTGGCGGATGCCAGTGCGCACAGGTATGGCGAATACCGTACCCATATCGACTACATGGATCTCGTCGCCAACAGCTACGACTTCAATGGCAATGCGCTGCGCAGACTCAATGAGCGGGTGAAGAACGCGCTGGACCCGAACGGCATCATTGCGCCGGGCAAGAGCGGCATATGGCCTAAGGGCAGGCGGGCATGAAGCGCACGGCGTGGCTTTCGTTGGTTTGCATTGGCGCCGGCCTGAATCTGGGGCTGGCCGCCGAGGCGCCAGTCTCAACTACAGTCGTCGAGAACGCCTTCCGAGGCGCGCTTCAGGACCGCTCGTCCAGCTCCGATGATGAGGCTCTGTTTGTCGAGAAGTGCTCCATGTGCCATCGACAGCTGGGAATGGGCACGGTGTCGCTTGCGCGAAGAGTGCCTCCGGACCGCGCCATGCTGGAGAAGCGCACCGATCTCACGGCGGATTACGTGAAGGTGGTCGCTCGTCACGGACTTGTGAACATGCCTCGCATCAGTCGGGGTGAAGTCAGTGATGCGCAACTTGATCGCATTGCGCGCTACCTCGCGAGGGGCAGATAGCCATGAGTCCAAAAGAAGGTCTTCTGCGCTCTGCGCCATGGACGCGGCGCGAGGTGTTGAACCTGTCGGTCGCCACCGCAGCGACTGTGCTTGCCAGGCCGGTGATCTGCGGGAAGGTGGAGTCCATCAGGGTTTTCGACTCGAGAATTGAAGGCACAGGGCGTGGCATGTCGTTTCCAGCGGCTGATTGCATAGATGTCGCCATGGGTGAGTACGCGTTATGGCAGCGGCTGCGGTCGCCATTGGCCGATCGTGTCTTTATCGGGCATACGCGCTGGGCGGACTTTCTGGTGGTGCGCGGGCAACTCGAGGAGCACGGCCTGAGGGTCCGCAGCCATGTCTGCCAGTCCGGGATTGTTGCATGGGAAATGAGTTGAGCGGAATCAGGGGGAAGGTGTCATGAAGTACGTTCGAAATGCCTGGTACGTTGCTGCGTGGTCGCAGGACGTCAGCGCCGATCAGCCGGTTGCCATTTCCATCCTCGGCGACCCCATCGTCCTGTGGCGGGCGGAAAACGCGATTGTGGCGCTGGAAGATCGGTGCGTGCATCGACTGGCACCTCTGTCCATGGGGCGCTGCGAGAAGTCGCACCTTCGCTGTATGTATCACGGATTTCTCTATGACAGCGCTGGCCAAGTGGTCGAGATTCCAGGGCAGCCTGCCGTGCCGCCAAAGGCCCGGGTCAAGAAGTATCCGGCGGTCGATAAGCACAGCTGGGTATGGGTGTGGATGGGAGATCCGGAGAGTGCGGACGAATCGCTGATACCACCGGCTGTTGGGTTCGATGACCCGGATTGGATACTGGGGAAGGGATTTCTCGACTATTCGGCTGAAGCCGAGCTCATCAACGACAACCTGCTTGATTTCAGCCATCTCACCTATGTGCATGCAAACAGTTTTGGCGCGCCGCCGGCCTTTGCAGATGAGCGACCCAAGCTCACCGTGTTGCCAAGGGGCGTGCGGTTCGAGCGCTGGATCGTCGGTACACAGGGTCCGGTCGCTGCGCGTACTGGTGATCTTGTGGACGGGTGGTCGGCCTATGACTTTCTCATACCGGGCATTCTGCTGATGTGGAGTGGCAGTTTTCCAGCAGGTACGGCGGAGAAGTGCGGCTACGAGAGACCAGACTACTCGAAGGCAATCAGGGGTGTCACATTCACGAGCCAGGCCGTGACGCCTACGGCCGACAAGGCGGCGCGCTACTTCTTCTCCTGGGGGCCGCATCGTCTTCACGGCGATGAAAAACTTCGCGACATCCTGATGGGGGTGGCGGCAAAGGCGTTCTCGGAGGACAAGGCAATTATCGAGGCGCAGCAGCGAATCATAGACCGCACGCCGAACTACCAGGTTCTGCCAACCGGCCATGATCGCGGTGTGATGCTCTTCAGCCAGCTGGTAGCGAGACTCGTCCGAGAGGAGCAGAAGCAGTCCAGCAAAGCGTAGACGCATGCGCAGCCACTACGACATATTGATCGTTGGCGCGGGGCATGGTGGAGCCGGCCTGTCGCTGAATCTGCGCCAGCGGCGCTTTGCCGGGTCAATCGGCGTGGTCAGTGACGAGCCGTGCATGCCGTATGAGCGTCCTCCTTTGTCAAAGGAGTTCCTATCAGGAGTGAAATCCTTCGAGGAGATCCAGTTCCGCTCTTCAGCCGTCTGGGAGAATCAGTCGATCGATGTGCTGCGGGGCACGCGGGCCGAGTCGATATCAGCCGCTGGGCATGAGTTGGGCCTGAGCGACGGAAGTGTCATGGGTTACGGTACGCTGGTGTGGGCCGCGGGTGGGCGAGCTAGGCGCCTGGCCTGTCCTGGCAGTGATGTGGCGGGCATCCATTACGTTCGATGCAAGGATGATGTCGACGCACTGCGCACCGAACTCCCGCAGGCCGAGCGGATTGTGGTGATAGGGGCGGGCTACATTGGCCTGGAATCTGCTGCGACCCTTGCGGGCCTGGGCAAGTCAGTCATCATCCTAGAATCCTTGCCCAGGGTATTGGCCCGTGTTGCGGGCTCTGAATTGTCAACGTTCTTCCAGGAAACGCACACTGCACGTGGCGTAGAGATAGTGCTCAATGCCATGGTCGCAGGCATGGAGAGCCGGGCAGGGCGCATATGCGCCGTACGCCTCGCGGATGGAAGGCGCATTGAAGCCCAGCTTGCGATAGTGGGGATCGGAATTCTCCCCAACACGGAGTTGTTGGCGGCGGCGGGAGCATCGGTGTCTAACGGCGTCCGCGTGGACGAGCAATGCCGCACCGATCTGCCGGACATCTATGCCATCGGGGATTGTGCGCTGCACCCAAATCGATTTGCCGCCAGTGGAACGGCGCGCCTTGAGTCCGTGCAGAACGCGACCGACCAAGCTGCGACGGTTGCAAAGGTCCTCATGGGCGAATCAGCAGGGTATGACGCCGTTCCATGGTTCTGGTCCCAGCAGTTCGATGTCCGGCTGCAGACCGTCGGACTTTCGCAGGGGGCCGATTCTTCGGTCATTCGCGGGGATCCCAAGTCCGGCGCGTTCTCCGTCGTTTACACGCTGCGGGGTCGGGTAATCGCTCTCGACTGTGTAAACGCCGGGCGTGACTTCATTCAGGGGAAGCGACTAGTCATGAAGGGCGCAATGGCTGATGCGAAAACGCTTGCCTCGACAGCTGTCGAACTGCGGTCCCTCGTTTCTTGAAGCGCGCGTCCAAACATAGCCCTGTCAGAGCGCAAACTTTTTGACTTGCCGATGGTGGCTGCTAGACTAACGCCATTAGTCGAACGCCGTTAGAGACATGCCGTGCGAGTGGCGCGTCGAATACGGGTATGAGGGGAATCGGCAATTCTTCCGGACGGGCCGTTGAAGATGGGGTCTGCCGCAAAGGCTCCGGGGCTGACCGGCGTTGGCAAGTTTCGAATTTCAATTGAACGCTTCAAGTAACGACGAAGCGTCGAGCCACGACCAGACTGACAAAAGATAGGGGAGAGAGGGTCATGCATACATTCAGGATTTCCGTAGCAGCGTCCGTAGCAGCGGCTATTGCTGGCGTTGCGTCGCCTGCCTGGGCTGCAGCGGCTTCGGAAGGTGGTGATCTTGAAGAGGTCGTGGTCACCGCGCAGTTTCGTGAACAGAGACTTCAGGACACCCCGATTGCCATCACCGCCGTCGATGCGGAGATGCTGGAGGCCCGCAACCAGACCAGTCTCGCCGCCGTCGCCGCGCAGGCGCCGAACGTGCTGCTGCTCGAGACCGGCGGCGCCTTCGGCCCGGGCATGTCCGCCCGCATCCGCGGCGTGGGCCAGGCCGACTTCAATCCCGCCTTCGAGCCGGGCGTGGGCATCTACATCGACGATGTGTACTACTCCAGCCTCACGGGCTCGAACTTCGACCTGCTCGACCTGGACCGCGTGGAAATCGCCCGCGGCCCGCAGGGCGTGCTGGGCGGACGCAACAGCGAAGGCGGCTCGGTGAAGCTGTATTCGCGCAAGCCGCAGGGCGACGGCACTGGTTCCGTGCGTGCCAGCTATGGTTCGCGGAACCTGATCGACGCCCGCGCGGTGGGTGATTTCTCGCTCGTGGATGGCTCGGTGTTCGCCCGCTTGTCAGCGGTGGCCAAGCGCCAGGACGGCTACGTGACGCTGATCGATTATGGCTGCAAGTTCCCGACCTCAGGCGTGCCCAGCAACTCGCCGCAGGGCGACTGCATCGCGGGCGAAGAAGGCGGCAAGAATTACATCGCCGCGCGCGGCGCACTGCGCTTCCTGGCGAGCGAAAACTTCGAATTCAACCTCTCCGCCGACATCACTGCGGATGACTCGCAGAGTGCGGCCATCGTGTTGCAGAACGTGAATGCCGCCGCGGGCGGCGCGCTGGCCTCGGCCACTCGCTTCGGCAGCGTGACCGTGCCCTACACGCGCTCGTTCCTGCCGCCGAACCGGCGCATCAGCTACGCGACGTTCACGGCCATCCGGCCGCAGAACGCTTTCGGCCCACCGAACCCGCTCGCCGGCTCGACCCTCAGCTACTCGCCGAATACGCACACCACGCTCTGGGGCGTGAACGGCACGGCGGACTGGAAGCTGGGCGACAGCCTGGCGCTGAAGTCGATCACCTCCTACCGCGAGTTCGACAGCCGCTGGAGCGAGGACAACGACGTCTCGCCGATCTCCGGATCGCTGGGCGCGGAGCACCTGTTCAACGAGAGCTTCAGCCAGGAACTGCGCCTGAACGGCAAGGTTGGCGAGCTGCTCGAGTACACGCTGGGTGGCTACTACTTCGACCAGACCACCACCTATGCCACGCACCAGTTCCTGCCCTATGCGGTGCCGGGCTTCGAGTTCTACGGCAACGATCCGGTCGACGCGACCAGCTACGCCGGCTTCTTCAACTCCAGCTGGCATGCCACGGACGCGCTGAACATCAACGCGGGCGTGCGCTACACGCATGAGAAGAAGGTCTACAACTACAGCCGCCTGCCGGTGGGCGGGTCGCTTGTGCTGGGCCTCGACAGCCTGAACGGCAATCCGGGCCGGTACTCGGGCTCGAAGGTGGATTACCGCCTAAACGTGGACTATCGCTGGTCGGAACAGCTGATGACCTACGCCAGCGTGTCGACCGCGTTCAAGGGTGGCGGCACGAATGCCCGTCCGTTCGGCCCGGGCCAGGTGGTGCCGTTCGACAAGGAAAAGCTCACCGCCTACGAGCTCGGCGCGAAGACGGACTTCCTCGACAACCGCCTGCGCGTGAACGTGGCCGGGTTCATCAACAAGTACAAGGACATCCAGCTCACGTTGCTGACCTGCCCCTCGCTCACGCCCGTGGCGCCCTGCGCGGCCACGTTCAATGCCGGCGACGCCGACATCAAGGGCTACGAGATCGAGATCGAGGCGCAGCCGACCGAAAAGCTGCGGTTCGATGCCTCGTTCAGCGACCTGAGCTTCAAGTACACGCGCCTGCAGGGCAGCACGGGACTCACCGTGGGCCAGGAAGCCCCGGGCACGATCAAGCTGAAGTGGAGCATCGGTGCGCAGTACGAGGGCGCGCTGGCGAATGGCGCCACGCTGACGCCGCGCTTCGACTATTCGTTCCAGGGTGGCTTCAACACGAACGCGCAGTTCACCGGTTCGAACCGCGTTGCGGGCCGTCACTTGGGCAATGCACGGCTGACCTACAAGACAGCCGAGGGAAGCTGGGAAGTCGCGGCTATCGGCAGCAATGTGTTCAACAAGTCGTACTACGTGTCGAACTTCGATCTGCTCAGCAGCTCGGGTGCGCAGTACGGACTGCTCGCGCCGCCGCGTGAGTTCGCGATCCAGGTGCAGAAGAAGTTCTGAGCCCTGGCGCACTCAGGAGCTTCGGAACTATTCCGGGCTCCTGGGTGTTCGCGGCGATCGCACGGGGTGGGCGACTGTGGCGTTCTAGCCCGTATGGTGAACTTTGTGCAGCCGATCGTTTTGAAAGGAACGGCTCAACTGATCATCCGGTCCGTTGATCGTGATCGCATGTCCGCGCGCGAAACCGGGAGGGGGAATGGCGGCGTGAGACCCGTGGTCTGGTCTCTGATGCTTCTTGTGTTGGCTCAGGTTGGGAACCTGAGCGTGGCCGCGTCGGCACAATCCCCGCAAGCCACGGGCGGCTCGCAATGGACGAATTTCAACAACCGGCTGGACGGTCAGCGATTTTCGCCCCTGACCCAGATCACCACTGGCAATGCCACTCAATTGCGCGAGGTGTGCCGCATCGCCATTGACGGCCCCACGGCCTTCACCGCCGGGCTCATCGTCGTGGCCGGCACGATCTACACGAACACCGGAAGACAGACCGTTGCCGTCGACGCCACCAACTGTCAATTGAAATGGCGCAGCCCCTACGAGCCTGAGGACGAAGAACTTCGGCAGTCCAGTCGCGGACCTGCTGTCATGGATGGCCGCGTCTTTCGTGGCACCGGCGACGGACGGCTGATCGCGCTGGATGCCGCGACCGGCAAGCTGCTCTGGTCCAATGCCATCGGCGTTCCGCGACTGTCCGAGTTTGCTTCGGCCGCGCCGCTGGCGTGGCAGGGCATGGTCTTCATGGGCATTGGCGGCGGAGACGCGGGAATCCGTGGCCGGGTGATGGCTTACGACGCGGCGACCGGCCGCGAATTGTGGCGCTTTCATACCATTCCCATGGGCACGGAACGCGGCGCTGAAACCTGGCAGCGACCGGAGTCCGCGAAGACCGGTGGAGGCGGCATCTGGGGGGCCATGACGCTGGATGCCGCCTCGGGCGAATTGTTCGTGCCAGTGGGCAACCCTTGGCCCGACATCGATGCAGCCTACCGGCCCGGCGACAACCTGTTTACCAACTCGCTGGTAGTGCTTGATGCGCACACGGGCGCGCTGAAGTGGTGGTATCAGGCTGTTGCGGCGGATTCGAAGGACTTCGATCTGGCGGCAGCGCCCGTGCTGTACCGGAACCAGCGCATCAAGGATGTGGCGGCGATCATCGGCAAGGACGGCTACCTCACGGCGCTGGATCGCGACACCCACCTGCCGATTTTCCGGGCGCCCCTGCTTGCCATGGAAAACCACGACAAACCCGTCACCGCGCAGGGAACGCGCGTCTGTCCCGGATTTGCGGGCGGCACGGCCTGGAACGGACCCGCGCTCGACCGCCTGAACAACCTGCTGCTGGTCGGTACGCGCCAGGGAGGTTGCATGACGCTGCGGACAGCCCCAACTGTGTATGCGCCACCGCGCGTGGAGTACGGCGGCAGTGTCTCGCCAGATCCGAAAGACGTGCCGACCGGCACCGTAACCGCAGTGGATGCGGAGTCTGGCGCCATCCGCTGGGTGCATCGCATGGCGGAGCCGGTGGTGGCCGCCATCACGCCCACGGCGGGTGGCGTCACGTTCGCCGGCGATCAGGGCGGCACGTTCGTGGTGCTCGACAGCAAGTCGGGCGCCGTGCTGCACAGTGTCGACACGGGTGGCGCGATGGTCGGCGGGCTCGTGACTTACGAAATTGGCGGCACCCAATATGTGGCGATGGCCTCGGGCAATGTGTCGCGGGTCGCCACGCGTGTCACCGGCATTCCTTCCATCGTGATCCTGTCCTTGAACAGCACGTCGGCCCGGGCGACATCTGGCGCAGATCGCGGACGCGATCTCTACGGTCGGGTCTGTGCCTCGTGTCATGGTTCCGATGGCAGTCTGGTCGCGGGCCGCTCCCTGGGAACGCTTCACCAGCGCCGTGATCGCGCCGGGACGCTCGAGTACCTCAAGAATCCCAAGGATCCTATGCCGAAGATGTTCCCGACCCTGCTGTCTGAACAGGACCTGCGGGACGTGTCCGATTACCTTTTTGAAAACCTGCAAGCAAGGTGATGCCGATGAATCCGCTCGCAAGATCTGCCGCAGCCCTGGTGCTCGGCGTCCTGACCCTCTGCCCTTCGACCGTGACCCCAGCACAGCAGGCGCCTGCCGCTTCGGAAGACGTGGGAACGCCGCTGGACCTGCCACTGCGACTCTCGTCGCTGATCAACCATACGGGCATCTCCGTACCCGACGTCACCGCATCCGCGCTGTTCTACAGCAAGCTTTTTGGCGGCGACAAGGTCGGTGGCGAGATGGTGCCCATGCCCAATGGCCAGCCTCCCTCCGCCCGATATTTCCTGTTCGTCGATGATGCGAACGTCGCCATCGGATTGCTCGGAACACTGGGATCGGCCGGACAGACCACTCCACTGATAGACCATATCGCGGTGACCGCAGTCGACCATGACGGGCGTGCCTGGAGAGCACGCCTGAAGGCGGAGAACCTGCGCTACATCGCCTCGGAGGTGTTCCTCGACACCGATGGCATTCCGATCCAGGTTGCAGGTGGCGTGGGCGGAGAGGCCCTAACGGCAGTGGGAGCGACCCCCGCCAAGCTGCCAGTGCTCTTCAGCGGCAAGCCGCTCACTACATGCCTCGGCTTCGACCACATCCTGCTGCGCGTACCGGATGTGGAAGCCAAGGTCGCGTTCTGGAGGCGCCTTTTCGGCGTCGAGAAGGTCGAGCGCCGCGATGGCATCGCATGGCTCAGCGATGGCACGCGACGTCTGGGTTTTCGGCCACTGCGCGCTGGGGAAAGACCCGGCTATGAGTACCAGGCGTTCCGTATCGGGCGGGTCGATCGATCGAAACTGGAACGCGGCCTTGTGGCCCTGGGAGCCAGAATCGACAAACGTGAGCCCTTTGACGCGCAAAGCACTGTGAGATTCACTGGCCCCGATGGAATCCACACGGTGCTCGTGCAGGGCTCGCGCTGACCATCACAAGGATGGAGGGGCCGGACGCTGATGCGCTCTTTCCCTGGCTCTAAACCAGCGATTTGCAGAACGGGCCTCGGGGATTGTTGTGACATGTGGTTTCGACCCTCGCAACCTATGCAGTAGGACAGTTGCTGCTCCTCGATGGATGCGTGTCGCTGGCGCGAAGCAGTCCTTGGTGCACGTTGCGAGTCCAACGCATCCAATGTTGGGGTATTGGGCATATTTCCGGCGAAATGCAGGATAGCTAGACAGCCGCTATTGGGACACATTGGGTCCCATGAGTTGCACGGAAGTCCTGAAGGCGCGGGTAACGCCTGAGATAAAACGCCAGGCGCAGTACATCGCGAACCGCGAGTTGCTGACCGAAGCCGCGTGGCTCAAGCGCCTCGTCATCCGTGAGATCGGAGGCCTCGATACACGCGCCGGCGTTGCGCCAGACATCCGCAGGGCCGGTTGCGCTCATCGGCATGGTGCGCCCCGCGACGCGAAAGGCTGCCCCAAGCCCATCTACGTGCGCCTCAGGGACGAAGACCGCCTCCTGCTTGAAGCCCGTGCTGCGGCGCGGGGACTGCGACCGGCCACGTACTTGTCCGTGCTCGCGCGCGCCCACCTGCGGGAGCTGGCGCCACTACCCAAAGACGAACTCCTGGCGCTCAAGCGCACCATCGCCGAGCTGGCATCCCTTGGCCGGAACATCAACCAGATCGCGCGGGCGGTGAATGAAGGCGGCAGGGTGCCGGGGTCGGCCCAGGCGGAGTTCCGGGCGATGCTCAGGATCTGCGAGGCCCTGCGCGACAACACCAAGGCACTACTGAAGTCGAATGTCGCCAGCTGGGAGGCCGGCCATGCCCATCAGATCGTCTAGGGCTCGGGAGGGACAGCCGCTGTTCGACGTGGTGTCCCTCGCTCGAAGGTCGCATGCGGCAGGCGGACGGTTGACAGCGGAGCAGGTGGAGCAAATCCGGAGGACCGTCCAACGGGCACCGGAAGCGATGGTGAAGGTGCTCCCGCGGGCCAGCAACGACCTCAAGGCTGTCGGCAACCACCTGAACTACATCAGCCGAAACGGGGACCTGGATCTGGAAACCGACGACGGTGAACGCGTCCGATCTCCAAACTCAGAGCCATTGTTTGACGACTGGGACCTGGACATCGACGACGTACGTCGCCAATCCGCCCTGAGATCGACCACCGGTGGAAAGCCGCCAAAGCTGGTCCACAAGCTCATGTTCTCCATGCCGCCCGGTACGCCACCTGAAAAGGTGCTGGGGGCGGTCCGCAATTTCGCCAGGGAGGAGTTCTGGGGCCACCATCGCTACGCCTTCGCCCTGCATGTCGATGAAGCCCATCCCCATGTCCACCTCGTGGTGAAGGCCGTAAGCGAGGAGGGCGTGCGACTGAACATTAGGAAGGCCACGCTGCGTCACTGGCGTTCGGAGTTCGCCAGGAATCTCAGGCACGTCGGCGTGGATGCCAATGCCACAGAGCGGGCAGTGCGGGGTCAATCTCAAAAGTCCGCCAGGGACGGCATCTATCGGGCGAACTTGCGCGGCGAGTCTAAGTTCGCGCGGGAGCAGGTGGAGGCGGCCGTCAGGGAATTGGTCAAAGGGGCCGCCCGTCCCGATTCAGGAAGACGCGAGCTCGCCAAGACACGCGAAGCGGTGGAAGGTGGATGGCGCGCGCTGGCTGGATTGTTGGAGAAGGGTGGGCAGGCTGATCTTGCCCGTGACGTCCGGCGTTTCATGGGCCAAATGCCGCCGCCACGTACAGACCGCGAGCGGGTAGCACGTGAGCTTCCAGAATATGCCACATATGGCATAGACATGCGGGATAAGGCATACGTCCGATGAAGGCGGTAGTCTGGATGGGAAGCAGCAGGGAAGACCTGAAGCGGTTTCCAGAGATGGCTCAGGATCCAATTCCCTCGCCACCAGGCCCTAAGGTGTCTATGTATTGCAGCGCATCCAGACGAAGACACCCCATACGAGCCGCGCGGACTTGGAACTGGCAGTGCAACAACTCAGGGCAATCGCAAGGTGAAGAAGAAATCCAAAAAGGTCGCGAATCGTGAACACGGACCTCGGCATGTGACGCCAGAGGGGAAGAGCGTCTTTCAGGACGTTTTTCTGGCAGAGAAGGCGGCCGAAGTGGAAATGCGCGCACGGCTGCTACTTGCCCTCGATCTGTGGCTTGAAAGAAGCGGCATGACTCAAGCTCAGGCCGCCGGCGTATTGGGCGTTACCCAGGCGCGGGTGTCCGACCTTAAGCGGGGCAAGATCAATCGATTCAGCATGGACTTGCTGGTCCGATTGGCGTCGCGAGCTGGGCTTAAGCCCAAGCTGAAGCTTGCCGCATAGTCCGCTTCCTCGACGGCGACGCTCCGTCGGTTTCGCTTTCAAGCCGGGTGCCGGAAGCGCCGAGAATTGCGCCCAGCAGCCGGCCGCTTGACAGGCCGTCTAGAATATTCATATATACCAATATTGAATATAAGGAGGTTTCGGATGGCCACAACCAGCCTGAGCCTGGGTGAACACTGGGAAGTCTTCATCCGCAATGAGGTTTCAAGCGGGCGCTACGGCTCTGCCAGTGAAGTCGTGCGCTCTGCCTTGCGCGTTCTGGAAGAACGGAAAGCAAAGCTTGATGCCCTCCGCATGCACCTGGCCGAAGGAGCCGATCAAGCCGCGCACGGCGAGTTTGTGCAGGGCTACTCCATGGACAAGCTGATCACCGAAGCGGACACGAGTGAATGAAGCCGTCGTTCCGGCTCACGCCTCGGGCCTACGACGACTTGAAGAACATCGCGCGCTACACGCGCCGGGAATGGGGTGAGGCGCAGCGCGCGCTCTATATGCGAGCGTTGGACGATCGCTTTCGCTGGCTGGCCGCGCAGCCTCGATCCGGCAAGCATCGACCGGATATCCGCGAGGGGTACTACTGCTTTCCCCAGGGCTCCCACCTGATCTTCTATCTCATCGGTGCGGATGTCATCGACATCATCGGGGTGCCGCACAAGCGCATGGATGCGCTAGGTCATTTCTCGGAGACGGAACCGTAAGTGCGCGGCCCTGTGTTTGCGCGGCCTCCGCGCGAGCTATAATTCGAGCGGCTCCGAGAGGAGTCTGGGTCGGTTGGTGTTGCTGGATCTGGCGGGCGAAATTTCTTACGGTATTTCTTGGTTCTGGTGCTTCGGCGGCCTGAACTGAAGGTTCCCCGCCATGCTCCCGTGCGGAGTGCTTCGTTGCTCGGACTGACGTGATTGCGCACGGCTGCCATTACGTCATCAATCAGAGAGCGCCTTTCGGAAACCTCTCGATGAGCAGTTCGATGAATGCGCGCAGTCGCGCGCTCAGGAACCTCGAAGAGGGATAAACGACGGAGATGGGCGTCTTGGTGCCCACCCAATTCTGGAGCACGTTTGCCAGTCGGCCTTCAGCTAGGTCCTTCTCGACCATGAATCGCGGCAGGAACGCAAAGCCCGCGCCGGCGAGCGCCGCATCTCGCAATGCGATGAGCGATGACATCCGGATCACTGGGTCGACGGTGACTTCGCGCGTCTCTGCGCCGTTGGTCAGTCGCCATGTTGATCGAGTATTGGCATCGACGCTGTGGGCGAGGCACGGACGCCGGGAGAGGTCTCCCGGATCATTCATGGGTTCATATCGGGCCAGCTCAGCTGTGGCTACCACCACCTGATCGACTTCCGCGAACCTGCGAAATACCAGGTTCGAATCCGGAAGTTCACCGGCCCGGATCGCCGCATCAAATCCCTCTTCGATCAGGTCAACCCGGCGGTCTCCCAGCACAACGTCGATCACGACCTTGGGGTAGCGCGCCCGATAGGTAGCCGCGATGTGGCCCATGAACACCTGACCGAACAACTGCGGCGCCGAAATCCTCAGGCTTCCGACCGGCTCCTCGGTGCTCGCCTGCAGCAGGCTCTCGGCCTCTTCGACTTCCGCGAGGATGCGCAGGGCGCGGGCATGAAAGGCCGTGCCCTCCGGGGTCAGTCTCAGGGCGCGCGTCGTGCGCTCGATGAGTCGGGTGCTTAGGGAGGCTTCGAGATTCTGGATACGTTTGGAGATCGTCGACTTGGGAGTGCCGAGCGCCCGCGCGGCCGCGGAATAGCTCTGCTCGCGGACTACGGTGACGAAGTCCTGGATCGCGTTCAGATCAAACATGATTGTCCAAATATTTGGACAATATAGCCAATATTTCTGGTCTAGCGCAAAAACCGATCCACCTTGATGCTCTCTTGGCCGGCAAAACCG
>JAXMGX010000015.1:0-123539 GCA_046347045.1 Steroidobacteraceae bacterium | reverse complement strand
TTGATGCCTTCCCTGCCTTCGAAGCGGCGCGTGCCGAGTATCAGCACGCCATCTTCCGTATAGAAGCTGTCCTCGGCCTTTCTCTCCATCAGACCGAAGTTGTAGTAGTAGCGCGTGATCTGATCGAGGATCAGTTGACGGTCGATCAATGATTGCGCGGTCATCTTCTCCTGGGCCTGCGCGAAAGCAGTGCCTGCCATCGATACGGCGCACAGCGCCAGCAGCGCGAGCCTGCGAATGGTCATGCTCATGTGAATCCCCCCGGGTTGATTTGCGGAAAATCATACGCCGCCGCCTGACCCGGGTGGAATTCCGCCCCACGAGAATTGCCCTTCCGCGGCGCGAGCAGATCGGCGCCGGCGCGGACATGCCGCGTCGCCCCGGAAGATTGCCGGCAGGCTTCAACACCGACGATATGCTATATCGCGAATGGTGGCGGACTTGGGGGGTGCGGTCATGTCGTCGAAGTATCTGCTCGCGGCTGCAGGCGCGCTGCTGCTGGTCGTCGGAACCCAGGCGCAGGAATCGCGTCCGGCACTGGCCGGTGGCGACCTGGTCGGCGGCATACGCACTCCTGTCCATCGCACCGATGTGACGGACCTGAGCCTCGGCAGGGTGGCGGACGGCTTCACCTTCGCCGCGGGTGGCGACCTGCTCGGTCCCTACAATCCGCTTTCGCAGCAGGGCGATCCCGAACTCAACCGGATGCTCAAGCTGCTGCAGGACGCAGACGTGGGATTCGCGAACCACGAGGCGTCCAGCTTCGATCTGCCCGGGCCGCCCGGCACCACCCAGGCTGCGCAGAATGGCGGCGGCTACCCGCGCTTCTCCGTGGCGCTGAATCGCGATTTCCGCGCGATGGGCATCAAGCTGGTGTCGATGGCGAACAACCACGCGGGCGACTGGGGACCGCAGGGTCTCACCGCCACGCTGCAAACGGTCGCGGCCTCGGGCATCGTGCACGCCGGCGCGGGCGCCAGCCTGGGCGATGCGCGTCGCGCCGGCGTCGTCTACACGCCGCGCGGAACCGTCGGACTGATCGCGACGGCCTCGACTTTCAACCCGGCCACGGCCGCTGCCGATGGCTTCGGCGCCATCCCGCCGCGTCCTGGCGTCAGCGTTCTGCGCGTGCGTCCGGTGGTTTCGCTGACCGAGGAGCAGATGGTGCTGATGCGGCGCCTCAGCGCCGCGTGGTGGACTCCGAACTACGGCGTGCGCGACGAGCCGGGCGCCACCACGGTCGGCGGAGCGACGTACAAGGCGGGCAATGACCGCAACCTGAGCTACCTGGTGGACAAGGACGACCGCGATGCGGTGATCAAGTCCATCAGCGACGCCAAGCGCGCCAACGACCTCGTGGCCTTCTCCATCCATGCGCACGAGGTGGCCACCACGGGCTCGGCGGCATCGCCTGCCGAATTCCTGCCGCCGCTGTTCCACCAGGCAATCGACGCCGGCGCCGACATCGTGCTGCGCTCCGGACCGCATGTGCTGGGTGGAGTCGAGATCTACAAGGGCAAGCCGATCTTCTACGGCCTGAACAGCCTGTTCTTCATCGTGGGCGGCGCGTCGGCGGCGGGCGATGCCGCCCGCCGCGCGGCGACCGGGTTCTATGACAGCGCGGTGGCGGTGACCGAGTTCAAGGGCGGCAAGCCCAGCGTGGTGCGCATGTACCCGATCACGACCATCATCGACCGGCCGGCGGCTTTCGGTGGTTCGAGAATTGCCACGGGAGCCGACGCACGTCGCATCCTTGCAGTCATCCAGAAGGAGTCCGAACCTTTCGGCACCGAGATCAGGATCGAAAACGACGTGGGTGTCATCCGCATCGCACGTTGACGCAGAAGAACAGACGGGGACGATCATGCATCGACGACGCTTCATGACGGGAGCCTTCGGGCTCGCAACCACCGTGGCGGCAGCCACTGCGATTCCGGCGCTCGCGGCGCCCGGCCGGCCCAGGGTGAAGGTCACGGACGTGCAGGTGAAGCGCATCCGCGTCATCCGCGAGCTGGGCAAGACGATCTCGGGGCGGGCTTATCGCGTGGGCGGCGACCTCGTCACGCTGATCCACACCGATGCCGGGTTGACGGGCATCGGCCCCGGCGTGACGCCTGCAATGCTCGCCGTCGCGCGCCAGCGCCTGATTGGCGCCGATCCGCTGGACGTGCAGAGTCTCTCGCGCGGGCTGTTCAATCCCGGCGGAACCTTCAATTCCATCGGCAGTGGCGCGAACCTCGAGATCGCGCTGTGGGACCTGGTGGGCAAGATGCTGGAAATCCCGCTCTACAAGCTGTGGGGCGGGACGCACGGCAAGCTGATGCCCTATGCCAGCCAGTGGTCCACGGGCACGCCCGAGGAACGCGCGCGCATGGCGCAGACCGTGCGGGAACAAGGCTGGCGCGCGATCAAGTTCCGGTCGCACTTCCCCACGATGAAGGAAGACGTGGCCCTGATCGAACAGAGCCGCAAACTCATGGGCGACGATTTCATCCTCCTGACCGACGCCAACCAGGCCGGCGACTCACCCGACGGCGCGAGCCCAGGTCCGGTACGGTGGGACTACAAGCGTGCGCTCGACACCGCCCGGGAGTACGCACGGCTGGGACTCTACTTCCTCGAAGAGCCCCTTCCCCGCTGGGATTTCGACCAGCTCGCCGAGCTGCGTCGCGCCACCGGGCTGCGGCTGGCCGGTGGCGAGGCAAGCACCGGACTGCACGAATACCGCGCCATGCTCGAGAAGGGCTCGCTCGACATCATCCAGTTCGAGATCAGCGTCATCGGCCCCACGGTGGCGCGTCAGGTCGCGACGCTGGCTGCGGCCTACGACAGGGCCTGTGTCGCGCACGTGGGCTTTGGCCCCGGCGTGTTCTGCGCCGGGCATTTCAACGCCTCCCTGCAGAACGCCGTGTTCTTCGGCCCGGGCCATGGCACGGGCCCCACCTGGGAAGTGTTCCACGAACCGCCGGCGCTCGACATCGCTCAGATCTGGAGCGTGTACGAGAACGCGCCGCGAATCGACAAGGATGGCTACATGCAGTTGCCGGATGCGCCTGGGCTTGGCGTGAGCATCAGGCCCGACCTGCTGCAGGACGCCTGACCGGTGCGGCTCCCGGCATCGCGATGGCTAGTAGCCGCGCGCCAGGTCGAACACCGAATACATCCTTGCGCCCGTGGCGAAGCGCCGCATGTTCTCGCGCACCGCGAGCCAGCGCAGCTCGTCGTCACGCGCGGCCCCCGCTGAAGGTTCCGCCGAGGCGGCCATTGGCGTGCCCGCCCAGGGTGCAAGGATCAGGTTTGGCGCGTCCCACAGCGGGTGATCCCTGGGCAAGGGAGTCTGCGAGGCCCAATTCAGCGCCGCACTGCCCAGGGCGCCGGACTTCAGAGCCGCGGCCAGATCCTCGGCCACGACGATGTCGGCGCGCGTCCAGTTCACCAGCATGGCATCGCGCTTCATGCGCGCGAACATCGCGGCGTTGAAAAGACCCCGCGTCGCCGGTGTCAGCGGCGCCGCAACCATCACGACGTCGGCCTTGCCGATCAGCGCTGGCAATTCGTCCGGCAGCCCCAGGTAGCTGACGAAATCCGGCGGCTTGCGATTGACGGGATCCGTGGCAATGACCGTCATGCCTACCGCATGCGCCATGCGCGCAATCTCTGTGCCCGCGCCGCCGAGGCCGATGACCAGCATGGTTGCCCCTTCCAGCCGCTTGCCCGGCCGCCCGCCGCGGCGGTTCAGGTCGCGATCGCGCTGGTTCTGCAGCCCCACGTCGATGGATCGGGCCAGCGCGAATACATAGCCCATGCCCATTTCGGCAAGGATGGTGTTCTTCACCTTCTGCGAGTTGGTGAGCACGATTTCGCCGCGCGCCACGCCTGGTATCTGCAGGCAGGTGTCACCACCACCGCTGAAGGCATGAACCCACTTGAGCTTTGGCGCTGCGGCGAACGCGGCAGTGCAGTTCACTTCCACCAGGGCATCCGCGTCGGGCAGCAATGGCTGCAGGTCGGTGCTGCGGCTCACGCCGACCACCTGCGTTCCGGCCGGCATGGCCTGCTGCAGCCACGCGGAGCGCTCGGGCCTGTCGACCACCACCACCAGCTTCTTCGGTGCAACCCAGCCGGGTATCAGTTCCTTGACGGTGCGACTGCTCTCGACCAGCTGGAACTGGGCCACGGCCATCGCAAGATCGGTGCGCTCCGGCTGCGCCGCGGGAGCAAGAGCAGGAGCTAGGACGAGCAGCGCTGCAGACAGAAAGGGTTTCATGGCTTCTGCTCCCTTGGACCGTAGACCGGCATGGGCAGGCCTCTTTCGAAAGCGCCGAGGTCCGGAGCCCTGCCCGTGAAGCCGTCATTGATGTTCGGCAGGACGACGCCGGCATCGACCGCCGGCGACTTCTCGTGCAGCGAGAAATCGAATTCTTCCGGCCGGTAGAAGCGCGTGGGATCCTTCGGATCCGGCGCCGACACGCGCACGAAATCGCCGTAGTCCACCAGCACACTGTGCGCCTCCTGACCGGTGGCCGCCGCGTAGTCACGCAGTGTCGCGAAGCTGCGCTTCTCGCGGTCCTTGCTGAAATCCGCCGCCACGGCACGCGGCGGCGAGTTCCACGCGAAGGACTGCGCCGCGCCCGGATTGGGGCGAAAGCCGTTGTAGTCCGAACTGGAGTAGTTGGTGAAGGTGTCGACGGTGAGGATTTCGGGCCAGGCCCCCTGCCCCAGCACCAGGTTGTTGCGAAAGTGCTGGTTCGAGACCGGGCCCATGTCATGCGCTTCGCCGATGAAGGTGTTGTGGTAGACGAGGATCCCCGAGGAGTTCGCCGTCATCTTCAGCGAACCGCCCTCCGGCGCGTGATACACCAGGTTGCCGATGAAGTACGCGGGGCCGCCGAACACCGGCTGCGCGCTGAGCGCGCGATGCGCCTGGTTGAAGCAGCGGTTGCGCAGGATGCGGATGTTGTACATCGCGCCATCGGCTTCGATGCAGTTGTCATCCACGTCGCGGATGTCGTTGCCCTCGAAGTCGATGGATACCGGCATGCGTTCGCGGATCACCCGCCCCTGCGCATCACGATCCGGAGTGCCGTAGGTGGCATGATCGACGCCGTCGTGGAAATGCGAGATGTCGTTGTAGGCGACCACGTGACCCGACCCGTACACCTTCACCGCCGCGTTGGAACGCAGTGGCACGGGGAAGTCCGCAAAGCCCTGCCATGTCCGGCCGATCCAGCCCATCAGGTGATCCGGAATCTGGCGGCCGACGAAGACATTGTCGGCGATGTAGAAGTTCTTCGAGCCGGACCAGTCCGAGGTGATGCCCACGCCCACGTTCTCGAAGCGTGAACGCTTCACCGTCAGGCCTTCGGAACCGATGATGCGCTTGCGGCCGGCCAGTATGGCCACTTCCGTATTGCGGAACGTCAGGCCTTCGAAATACGTGTGGCTGGCCGCGGTGACATCGAACAGCACGGCATTGCCGTCGCCATCGAAGATTGCAGGACCATCGCCTGCGGCGCGGATGACGATGGGACGCTCGGCCGTGCCGCTGGCCGTCAGGTAGTACGTGCCATCGAACAGCGTGCCGATGCCGGAGCCGTACCTGAAGCGCGTATCCTTGTAGAGCCCGGCATGCACCAGGATGATGTCGCCCGGCTGCACGCGCGGCGGGTAGGCGTTGAACCAGTCCGAGTGCGAGGCGCCCTGGTTGTAGGCAGCCAGCAGGCCATTGAAGGCCGGTTGCTGGCGTTCACCCTGGTAACCCTGCGGATAGACGTGGAAGGTGCGGCCGCCGGCGGCCGGTTGCGGTTCTGCGCGCGTGCGGGCCTCGACGCGCCGCTCCGCCTTGCCCGTGACGCCGTCGGGGTCGGTGATGCGCAGCGTGATCTCGTAAGTGGTGTCGGGCTCGAGGTTGAACAGGCTGCCTGCAAACATCGGTGGCGCGGTGAAATCCACGGCCAGATACCGCGTTTCCTCGCCACCCACACGCAGCGGCGGCAGACCGTCGCGCCAGGCCGTTGCGCCCTTTCGACGGTAGCGGATGCTGACCGCAGCATTGCGATTGGCGTCTCCGGCCAGCGGCCATTCCAGACCCAGCGCGTGCAGGGTCGGCGGCTCGACAATGACCTCCCCCGGCGCCGCGCGCTCATTCGCCCGGGGGGCAGCGGCCGGGACGGCAAGCGCCCATGCAAGGCATCCAATCGCGAACGCCATTCCTGCGGTCTTCACGCGCACTTCCCCGGAACCGTCTGGAGGGTCAAGATACCTGTTTCAGGGATTCAGAGTGATGGTTCGCCGCAGCACATCGCTCCAGCACAGCGCCGTCAGCGCGCGACGAGTTCCACGCGCCGGTTCAGTGCGCGCCCGGCCTCCGCGCCATTGGCCGCGACCGGCGAGGTATTCGCCGCGCCGAAGGGAGTGATGCGCTTGCCATCGGCCTTGAAGCGCGTGACCAGCGCGTCGCGCACGGCCTCGGCGCGCTGCTTTGAGAGCGCGAGGTTGGTCTCGAAGCTGCCCTGGTTGTCCGTGTGGCCGACGATGAACACCTGCAGCGCGGGCTGCGCGGCGAGCAGTTTCGCCATCTCCTGGAGCTGCGTGTCGGATTCGGGCTTCAGCGTCGCCTTGCCGGTGTCGAAGTACACCCCGCCGAGCACGACCTTGCCCTCGGCCGCGAGGCCCTTGGCCATGGCCGCGGCGTCCACCTTCACCTGGTCGGCTTCCATCGCCTTCGGCTCGGCGATCTCGATGACGGTGCCCGCGGCGTGCGTTTCCGCATAGCCGGCGACCGCGGTGAAGACGGCAACATGGATGGTGCTGCCGCCGCGCGCGAGCGTGCCGTAGAAGCCACGGCCGTCGTCATCCCCGATGGCGTTCTCGATGCCCCAACGGCGGCCCTTGTCCACGGCCGAGTACAGCGAGTCCTTCACCCAGGCCGTGTCGTTGCGCAGCTTGCCGAAGCGCCAATGGAAGGCGAGCTGTCCGCAGTTGCCATCGCAGCTGAACAGCGTCTTCAGGCCCGCCTTCGCGAAGGCCTGCTGGTAGCTGCGAAAGACCTCGAGCGGTGTCTTGTCGACCGGCGACAGATAGACGAGGCGCGTGATCTTGCCCTCGACGTTCACCGCCTTCTTGAAACGCTGGTCACCGTCGACCTCGTTGGCAAGCGGAAAGGAGGTGGCATCCCAGTCGCGCTGCAGGTAGCCGATGAGCCGGCTGCCCGGGAAGCGCGTGACGAGCGGCGAGTCCTTGCCACCCTCGACATCGGCGGCGGCCGCTGCTGCCGGCCGACCTGCGGCGCCCGCGAGGCTTGCGACAAGGAGCAGGCTTGCCAGCATCCGAAGCGGTTTCCGTGACATCAGCGGTCTCTCCCTGAACGAGTCGTGTCCTGCGCGGATGGTACTGTCAAACCAGCACCCCTGCCGGACTGGCTTGGGTTCGGAGTATCGACTCGCCGCAGGTCGCGCCACTTCAATCGACTTGCGCGCCACTCGCGCGAACGTAGTGATTATCACTACTTCAGATCGATGCTCGAAGCAGCAGACGCTGAACAATTGCCCTGGCGTTGCGGCGGGCCTGGAACGGTCACACCGGAAGTTGGCTGGGGGACTAGGATTCGAACCTAGGTTGACGGAGTCAGAGTCCGTAGTCCTACCGCTGGACGATCCCCCATTACCTATGAGCAAAATCGCCTGCGGCGATTTTGCGGATCTCTTCGTTTACGGCAGCGGGAAGTGAATTCCCGCTGCCTGCGGCGAAGCACGGCGCGCTGTTGCGCGCAGATCCGGCAGCAGAGTCTAGCTTAACGCTTGCTGTACTGCGGACCGCGACGGGCCTTGCGGCGACCGACCTTCTTGCGCTCGACCTCGCGGGCATCGCGGGTGACGAAGCCGGCCTTGCGCAGCGTGGGGCGCAGGGTCTCGTCGTATTCCATCAGCGCGCGGGTGATGCCGTGGCGGATGGCGCCGGCCTGGCCGGTGATGCCGCCGCCGTCCACCGTCACGCTGAAATCGAAGCGGCCTTCCACCTGCGCGACGGCCAGCGGCTGGCGCACGATCATGCGGCCGGTTTCGCGACCGAAGAACTCGTCCAGCGGACGGTCGTTGATGGTGATCTTGCCGGTGCCGGCCTTCATGTAGACGCGGGCCGTGGCGGTCTTGCGACGTCCGGTGCCGTACTGGGTCGATGCCATGTTGCTTTGGTTTCCTGGCGAAATAGCGTTGATTACAGGTCCAGCGCCTTCGGCTGCTGGGCCGTATGCGGATGCTGGCCGCCGGCGAACACATGCAGCTTGCGGAACATCTTCCGGCCCAGCGTGTTCTTCGGCAGCATGCCCTTCACGGCGAACTCGAGCGCGCGCTCCGGGTGTTCCTTCAGCAGCTTGCCCAGCGAGATGGACTTCAGATTGCCCATGTAGCCGGTGTGCTGGTGATAGAACTTGTCGGTGAGCTTGGCACCGGTGACGCGGATCTTCTCGGCGTTCAGCACGATGAGGTTGTCGCCCATGTCCACATGGGGCGAGTAGTCGGCCTTGTGCTTGCCGCGCAGGCGGTGCGCGAGCTGCGTGGCCAGGCGGCCCAGCGTCTTGCCATCGGCATTCACGACGTACCAGTCGGCCTTGACGGTGGCGGCATTGGCGAAAGTGGTGCTCATCTTGAAATTCCCGGCATCTGGACCCCCCGCCGGTTTGGTGGGGGGCCGTAAAAAAGGCCGCAGAGTGTAATCGATGGGTGGAGCGCAAGCAAAGGCCATTCCGCGCCCCGGGACCACGCCGGAACCACGCCCGGAAGCCCCGCCTGCCGGGCACCCCTGACAGGGCCCTCCCGGGCTCTATATAGTAGGCCCATGGACCGCGGCCGCACCGTTGTGGATCAACTACTTGCCTCGGCCGACCGGGCCCTGCGTTCGCTGCTGGCCCCGGCCACGGCCAGCCGCCCCACGCCTGGCAAGCCGACGGCGGTGTCCGACGAGGCCGAAAGGCGCAATACGGCGGGCCTGATGCGGGTGAACCACGCCGGCGAAATCGCCGCCCAGGGCCTGTACCACGGACAGTCGCTGGTGGCCCGGAATCCGGCCACCCGCGCCATGCTCGACCAGGCCGCCCGCGAGGAAACCGACCATCTCGCCTGGTGCGAACAGCGGCTGAAAGAGCTGGACGACCGCCCCAGCCGGCTCGATCCGCTGTGGTATGCCGGATCGTTCGCCATCGGCGCAGTGGCCGGCCTCATGGGCGACCGCACCAGCCTCGGATTCGTATCCGAAACCGAGCGGCAGGTGGAGCGCCATCTCGATGGCCATCTGGAGCAGATCCCGCCATCGGATACCCGCAGCCGCGCGATCATCGAACAGATGCGCGACGATGAAATCACCCATGGCAGGCTCGCACGGGAGCATGGCGGCGCGGAGCTGCCGCGACCCGTGCGGGAGCTGATGCGCGCCACCGCGCGCGTCATGACCACCACCGCGAAGTGGATCTAATTTTACCTTTTCACCCTCCCCCGCTCCGTACATTGCGAACTGGTTCACGGGTGCATGGGTTGCCTGCACCGTGCGTTATGTAATACAAAGACCTACGGCGGAAGGACACGTAGTCCGACCCAAGGGAAAACACGGACGAAAATAACAATGGAAGACAGCATCAAGCCGCTGAGCGACATTCCGGCAATCAACAGATTCCTGAGTTATTGCCGCATTCGCACGGTCTCGTCGAAGACCGTCATCATCCACGCCGGCGACCTGCCCGACGTCCTCTACTACATCATCTCCGGCTCGGTCGAAGTGATGATCGAGGACGAGGAAGGCAACGAGATGGTGCTGGCCTACCTCAACAAGGGGCAGTTCTTCGGCGAGATGGGTCTGTTCCACGACCAGCCCACGCGCAGCGCCTGGGTGCGCACGCGCAACCAGTGCGAGCTGGCCGAAATGACCTACCCGCGCTTCCGGCAGATCGCCGCCGAATCGCCGGGGCTGATCTTCGAACTGGCGACGCAGCTCGCCACGCGCCTGGATCGCACCAACCGCAAGCTGGGCGACCTGGCCTTCGTCGACGTCACCGGCCGCGTGGCGCATGCCATCCAGGGCCTGTGCGACGAACCGGATGCGATGACGCATCCCGAGGGCATGCAGATCAAGGTATCGCGCCAGGAACTCTCGCGCCTCGTGGGCTGCTCGCGCGAAATGGCGGGCCGCGTGCTGAAGGTGCTGGAAGAACAGGGCCTGCTGCGCGCCACCGGCAAGACCATCGTGGTGTTCAATGCGCGGCCGAAGATGAAGACGCGCCCCGTGGTGGTGCCCGCGCAGCCCGCGGCGGCCGGCAAGGCTGCCGCGAAGGCGCCGGCCGCATCACGCTTCGATGACGACGAAGACGATGACGATTTCGACGACGAGGACGACGAATAACATCCGGCGCGACGCGCGTGATGCAGCAAGGGGCCGCAAGGCCCCTTCTTCATTCCGGGCGGCAGATTGCCGTCAGGCCTTGAGTTCGCGCGCGGCAGCGATGTTGCGCTTCATCGCGCCGATCACGGCCCCGTAGTCCTTCTCGCCGAAGATGGCCGAGCCCGCCACGAAAGTGTCGGCGCCGGCGCGGGCGATGGCACCGATGTTGTCGGTCTTCACGCCGCCGTCGATCTCCAGCCGCACCGCACGCCCCGAAGCCTCGATGCGACGGCGCACTTCGCGCAGCTTCTCGAGTGCACCGGGGATGAACTTCTGACCGCCGAATCCCGGATTCACCGACATGATCAGCACCAGGTCGAGCTGATGCAGCGTGTGATCCAGGTAACCCAGCGGCGTTGCCGGGTTGAACACCAGCCCGGCCTGGCAGCCCTGCTCGTGGATCAACCCGATGGTGCGGTCGACGTGCTCGCTGGCCTCGGGGTGGAAACTGATGATGCTGGCGCCTGCCCTGGCGAAATCCGGAATGATGCGGTCGACGGGCTTGACCATCAGGTGCACGTCGATGGGCGCCTTCACGCCATGCTTGCGCAAGGCCTCGCACACCAGCGGCCCGATCGTGAGATTCGGCACGTAGTGGTTGTCCATCACGTCGAAGTGCACGATGTCGGCGCCGGCCGCGAGCACTGCATCCACCTCATCGCCCAGCTTCGCGAAATTGGCCGACAGGATGGAAGGCGCGATCCAGGGGGTGTTCATGTGCGGCGGATACCTCTGGCGCGGATTCTACATGCCACGCCGTTCGCGCAGCAGGTCGTAGGCCTCGCGTATGGCCTGCGTGCGCTGTTTCGCGTGCTCCTGCATCGAATCCGGCAGGCCGTTGGCCTTGAGTTTGTCGGGGTGATGCCGGCTCATCAGGCGGCGGTAGGCTTTCGTGAGTTCGTCGTTGGTGATGTCGGCATCCACTTCCAGCGTGCGATAGGCGGCGGCGATGCGGGCCTCGACGCCGGCCTGGCCGGCAGCGCCCTGCGCGCGCGCATCGCCGCCCCGCATGGCCGCCTCCATGCGCGCCAGCAGGTTCGCATCCACGCCCAGGGCGCGCGCCACGCGCGTGACGCGCGCGCGCGCTTCGCCCACCATGTCGCTGCCCGACAGCGCGAAGCGCAGCTGCACCTCGAGGAAGATGCGCAGGATCTCCGGGTGCGCGCCGCAGGCGGACTGCAGTTCGGCCAGCTCCGTATCCAGGTCGAAGCCGGACTGCTTGCCGGCGGTGAAATGCACGATGGCGGCCTGCACCTGGGCCGGATTCAGCCGCAGGCCCTGCATCACCGCGCGCGCCGCGTCGATCTCACGCTCGGTGACGCGGCCGTCGGCCTTGGCCACATGCCCGATGATGCGGAAGGTGCTGCGGAAGAACTGCTCGGCCGGCGGTCGCGCCGGTCCACCCAGCGCGCCCGTGTCGTATTGATGGCCAAGCGCCGCGCCCGCGGCGACGCCCCATGGGCCGAAGAATGCGCCCAGCGCGCCGCCAATGAGTTTTCCCGTCCACCGCATATGGTTTATGGTAGCAAGCTTGAATACGCCACCTGCCAGCCTCCACGAAACCCACCTGAAGAGCCTGACGCGCGTGCACCGGGGCAAGGTGCGCGACGTCTACGCCATCGACGCCGAGCGCCTGCTCATCGTCGCCACCGACCGGCTCTCGGCCTTCGACGTCATCCTGCCCGATCCCATCCCGGGCAAGGGGCGGATCCTCAACAGCATCTCGAACTTCTGGTTCGGACGCACGGGGCATATCGTGCCCAATCACCTGCTCGACACGCCGCTGTCGCAGGTACTGCCGGACGCCGGCGAACGCGCGCAGGTGGAAGGCCGCTGCGTGGTGGCGCGCCGGCTGCAGGCGCTGCCCATCGAGGCCGTGGTGCGCGGCTATCTGATCGGCTCGGGCTGGAAGGATTACCTCGCCACGGGCAGTGTCTGCGGCATCGCGCTGCCGCCGGGGCTGCAGCAGGCGCAGCGCCTGCCACAGCCGATCTTCACGCCGGCCACCAAGGCCGCGGTGGGCGACCACGACGAGAACATCTCCTTCGACGAGGCGGCGCGCCGCGTGGGCGCCGATCTTGCGTCACGGGTGCGCGCGATTTCGCTGGCGCTGTATGAATTCGCATCCGCGCATGCCGCGGCGCGCGGCATCATCATCGCCGATACCAAGTTCGAGTTCGGCCTCGCGCCCGACGGCGAGCTGATCCTGATGGACGAGGTGTTGACGCCCGACTCCTCGCGCTTCTGGCCCGCCGACCAATATCGCACCGGCATCAGCCCGCCCAGCTTCGACAAGCAGATCGTGCGCGACTATCTCGAGACGCTCGACTGGAACAAGAAGGCGCCGGGCCCGAAGCTGCCCGCCGAGGTCATCCGCCTGACGGTGGAGAAATACGCCGAAGCCCTGTGCCGACTCACGGATCCGGCCGCGGGTTGATTCCTTGACGGGCCTGTCGCCATGGCAGCGCTTCTGGCAGATGCTGGACCGCGCGCTGTTCGGCCCCCACACACTGGGTGACGATCTGCTGGCGCGCCTCTTGCGCGTGCTGCGCTATCCCTATGCCATCCTGCGCGACCTGCTCGGCGGAGAGCTCACGCTGCGGGCCACCGGCCTCGTCTATGCAACGCTCCTCGCGCTGATTCCGCTGGTGGCGCTGAGCTTCGCGGTGCTGAAGGCCGTGGGCGCGCACCGCGAACTGGAACCCTTCCTGCTCGAGTTCTTCCGCCCGCTGGGCGAAGCCGGCGTGCAGACCACGCACCGGCTGATGCAGTTCGCCGAGAACGTCAGCGGCTCGCTGGTGGGCATCGTGGGTTTCGCGCTGCTGCTGTGGACGCTGCTGGGCACGGTCAAGCGCGTGGAAGACAGCCTGAATTTCGTCTGGCGCGTGCAGAATGCGCGCAGCATCGGGCGGCGGCTGGTGGAATACGCCGCGCTGCTGATCGTCGGGCCCATCGCGGTGGCCATCGTCATCGGCTTCTCGAAACTGGCCTTCGACAGCGCCAGCCATGCGGCGCAGGACATCGGCTTCGGCGTGCATGCGGTGAAGAGCCTGATCGCGCTGGCGCCGTACGCGCTGGTCACGGGCCTGTTCACCGCCGTGTATCTGCTGGTGCCCAACACGCGCGTGCGCTTCCTGCCCGCGCTGGGCGGTGCGCTGGCGGCAGGCGTGTCATGGGCCGCCATCGGCAAGGCCTTCACCGCGCTGGTGCTGTCCACGTCGCGGCTGACGCTGGTGTATGCGGGTTTCGCGGTGGTGGTGGCCGTGTTCGTGTGGACGTACCTGGGCTGGCTGATCCTGCTCGCAGGCGCCCAGCTGTCGTTCTACCTGCAGAATCCGCAGAACCTGCGGCTGGGACACGAGGTGCTGCGGCTGTCCGGCAGCGAACAGGAACGACTCGCGCTCGACATCATGGCGCGCGTGGCGCAGCGCCACCATGCCGGCGATCCGCCGGGCACCATCGACTCGCTGTCGCGCTGGCTGTCGCTGCCGGGTTCGACGATCGGCGACATGGCCGAACACCTGGAACGCACGGGCCTGCTGGCCATCGCCGACGACGGCCGGCTCTTCCCCGCACGCGACATCGCCAGCATCACCGTGCGGCAGATCATCCAGAGCGTGCGCTCGCGCAGCAGCGGGCATCATCCGCATCCGCGCGCCGGCATGCCGGGCGTGCAGAGGGTGCAGGAAAAGCTGGAAGCGGCCTGGCGCGATGCCTGCGGCGAAGAGACGCTGGCGGAACTGATCGAGGACCGGCCGCCCCGCTAACTGCCGGCGATGGTCAAGCCATCGACCAGAGCACTGCCGGTGCGGATGGCGCCATGCGTATCCACGTCATCGCCCAGCGCCAGCACCTGCTGGTACATCGGCCGCAGGTTGCCGGCAATCGTCACCTCGTGCACCGGATAGGCGATCTCGCCGCCCTCGACCCAGAAGCCGCTGGCGCCGCGCGAGTAGTCGCCGGTCACGCCATTCACGCCCTGGCCCATCATCTCGGTGACGTACAGACCGCGATCGAGCTTCTGCAGCATCTGCTGCGGCGACAGCAGGCCCGCGGTGCATTCGACCAGCAGATTGTGGATGCCACCGGCGTTGCCGCTGGTCTTCAGGCCCAGCTTGCGCGCCGAATAACTGCCGAGCACGTAACCCTGCAACACGCCGTCCTTCACCAGATCGCGGTCACGCGTGGTGACGCCTTCGGCATCGAACGGCGAACTGGCCAGCGCGCGGGGCAGGTGCGGACGCTCGCGCATCTGCACGAAAGACGGCAGCAACTGCTCGCCGGCCGCGTCGAGCAGGAACGAGGACTTGCGGTACTGGCTGGAGCCGCGCACTGCCGACACCAGGTGTCCGAAGAAACCGCGCGCCATGTCGGCCGAGAACAGCACCGGCGCCTTGCGCGTGGACAACTGCCGCGCACCCAGCCGCGCCACTGCGCGCTCGCCGGCGCGACGCCCCACCTGCGCGAGATCATCGAGCTCGCCGGGCGCGCGCGCGGCCGTGTACCAGTAATCGCGCTGCATGCCTTCGCCATCCTGCGCCAGCAGCACGCAGCTCAGGCTGTGGCTGGAGCTGGGATAGCCGGCGAGGAACCCGTGCGTGTTGCCATACACGCGCACGCCTCGATGCGTGGACAGCGTGGCGCCCTCGGAATTGGTGATGCGCCCGTCCACCGCCATGCCGGCCGCTTCGCAGTCCCTGGCCATGGCGATGGCCTGTTCGGGCGTCAGATCCCAGGGATGGTAGAGGTCGAGGTCGGGAATCTCGCGGGCCATGTCGGCGGGATCGGCAAGGCCGGCGAATTCATCGCGCGCGGTGTGACGGGCGATGGAGCAGGCCTTGGCCACCATCTGCTTCACGGCATCGGGACGCAGATCGGCGCTGCTGGCCGAACCCTTGGCGCCGTTGAAATACACCGTGATGCCCAGCGCGCGGTCGCGCTGGTACTCGATGGTTTCCACCTCGCCCAGTCGCACCGTGACGTTCAGGCCCTGCTGCAGGCTGCAGTCGGCCTCGGCCTGGGTGGCACCGGCGGCACGGGCCTCGTCCAGCGCCATGGATATGACTCGGGACAGCTCGGGGATGCGGGTCGCGTCAATGGCCTGGGACATGGGCCATAATTGTACGTTATGGACGAATCGGACGACGACGCACCGCTGCCGCCAAGCAAGAGCTCGCGCAAGCGGGCAGCCCATGCCATGCAGAAGCTGGGCGAGCACCTGGTCGCGATGCGCGAGCAGGAGCGCGCCCAGCTGCCGCTGTCCGACACGCTGCGCGAAGCCATAGCCGAGGCTCGCCGGCTGACCAGCCGTGGCGCTCTGGCACGGCAATTCCAGTACCTGGGCAAGCTGATGCGCAATGAGGACGTGCCGGCCATCGAGGCCGCGCTGGACGCCCAGATCGAGGCCCAGAAGGCCCGTGCTAGACTCCGCAAATGAAACCACTGGTCGGCGTCATCATGGGGTCCACCTCTGACTGGGAGACCCTGAAACCCGCCGCCGACCTGCTCCAGCAGCTTGGTGTGGCGCATGAGGTGCGCGTGGTGTCGGCCCATCGCACCCCTGACCTCTTGTTCGACTACGCCGCCTCGGCCGAATCCCGCGGTCTGATGGCCATCATCGCTGGCGCCGGCGGCGCGGCCCACCTGCCCGGCATGACCGCCGCCAAGACCCGCATCCCGGTGCTGGGCGTGCCGGTGACCAGCAAGGCGCTGAATGGCATGGATTCGCTGCTGTCCATCGTGCAGATGCCCAAGGGTGTGCCCGTGGCCACCTTCGCCATCGGCGCCGCGGGCGCGGCCAATGCCGCGCTGTTCGCCGCTGCCATCGTGGCGCTGGGCGATGCGAAAGTGGCCGAGGCACTCGCACGGTTCCGCACTGCGCAGACCGAGGCCGTGCTCGCGCAACCGGACCCCCGCCAGTCGCCATGACCATCGGCGTGCTGGGCGCGGGCCAACTGGGCCGGATGATGGCCCTGGCCGGTTATCCACTGGGCCTCGATTTCCTGTTCCTCGACCGCGAGCCCGGCACGCCCTCGCACCAGGTGGCGCCATCGCTGTTCGGCAGCTTCACCGACCCCGCACTGCTCGATGAAATCGCCGCGCGCAGCGAGGTGGTGACCTTCGACTGGGAGAATGTGCCGGCCGAGGCGCTCGACCGCCTGACCAGCCGCACGCGCATCGCGCCGCCACGGATCGCGCTCGCCACGGCGCAGGACCGGCTGCTCGAGAAGGAATTGTTCGCGCGCCTGCGCGTGCCCACCAACCGCAACCGCGCGGTGGATTCATTCGCCGAGCTGGTACATGCCGCCGCCGACATCGGCCTGCCCGGCGTCATCAAGACCCGCCGCCTGGGATACGACGGCAAGGGTCAGCAGGTGGTGCGCAGCCAGCAGGATCTCGAAGCCGCCTGGCAGGCGCTGGGCAATGCGCCGCTGCTGTACGAGGCGCTGGTGCCCTTCGACTACGAGGTGTCGGCCATCGGCGTGCGCGGGCGCAAGGGCGATTTCCGCATGTATCCGCTGAACCGCAACCTGCACAAGGGCGGCATCCTGCGGTTGACGCGCGCGCCGTGGAAGCACGCCGCACTGGAACGCGCCGCGCGCCGCACACTGAAGCGCGTGATGGATCACTTCGACTACGTGGGCGTGCTGGCCATCGAGTTCTTCGTGCAGCGGGGCAGGCTCCTGGCCAACGAGATGGCGCCGCGCGTGCACAACTCCGGCCACTGGACCATCGAAGGAGCGGTCACCAGCCAGTTCGAAAACCACCTGCGCGCCATCAGCGGACTGCCGCTGGGCGATACCGCGGCGCGCGGGCATTGCGGCATGCTGAACCTGATCGGCGACATGCCGGACCGCAACTGGCTGCTGTCGCAGGCAGGACTGTTCCTGCACGATTACGGCAAATCGCCCCGGCCCGGACGCAAGCTCGGACATGTAAATTTTGTCGCATCCACTGCCCGGGAGGCTGATCTGCGCGCCGCGCGCCTGCTGCGGCGGATCGAATCCCTCTAGAATCACCCGCACGCATGTACACGGAACTGTTCAAGTTGCGGGACCTTCCCTTCCGGCTCAGCCCGGATCCGGAGTTCCTCTACCTGTCGAAGAACCATTCGCGCGCCAAGGCGTACATGGAGTCGACGATCTGGTTCACCGATGGCTTCGTGGTTATCACCGGCGAGATCGGCTCGGGCAAGACGACGCTGATCGAAACCTTCCTGCGCGAGCTGGAAAAAGACGTGGTCGTCGCGCAGATCAACCAGACGCAGGTCTCGGCGGTGGAGTTCCTGCAGGCCGTGCTGGTGCAGTTCGGCTTCCAGCCCTTCAAGATGAAGAAGGCCGAGCTGATCGCCACGCTCAACGGCTTTCTCATCGACCAGTACGCCGCGGGCCGCAAGGTGCTGCTCATCATCGACGAGGCGCAGAACCTCTCGCTGCGCACGCTCGAGGAAGTGCGCATGCTGTCGGGTGTCGAGACCACCAAGGACAAGGTGCTGCGCATCATCCTTGCAGGCCAGCCCGAACTGAACGCCAAGCTCGACTCACCCGAGCTGGTGCAGCTCGCGCAGCGCGTGCGGCTGCGCTTCCACCTGACGGCGCTGTCGGAAGAGGACATGCGCGGCTACATACTGCACCGGCTGGAAGTGGCCGGTTCGGGCGGCCGCGAGATCTTCGCCGAAGACTGCTTCGCGACGATCTTCCGCTATTCCGGCGGCGTGCCGCGCCTGGTGAACACGCTGTGCGAGACCTCGATGATGTCGGCCTTCGGCGCCGATCGCGACCATGTGCTGCTGTCCGACGTGCAGGCGGCGCTCGAGGAACTGCAGTGGCCCGAATTCGCGGCGCGCAAGAGCCTGCAGCGCGCCTCGGAGGATCTGCTCGCCGGTACCGGCAGCCATGACACCTCCTCCACCGGCCGTTTCGGCACCAGCGCCCGCAAAGGCCCCGAACTGTACGTGGGGCCCGCCGAAACCAGCACGCAGGAAGCGGTACCCGACACGCCGCTGGCCAAGCTGATCATCGTCACCGATGGACGCACCGTGGGCGAACTGCCGCTGCGCCCCGGCCGCACCATCATCGGCCGCACGCCCGACAATGACCTGCAGATCGACAGCCGCTTCGTGAGCCGGCATCACTGCCAGGTCATCACCAAGCCCAATGCCTGCATCGTCGAGGACCTGAACAGCACCAACGGCATCACGGTCAAGTCGAAGCGCGTGCGGCGGCACAACCTGAATGACGGCGACGTGGTCACCATCGGCCGCCACGACCTGATCTACATCGACGAGCGCCTGGCCACGAGGAGCGGCCAGACCGGCAACCATCCGGCGTTGTCTGCCGAGTCCGCCGCGCCGGCCGAAAGCACGCCGCCCCCGCCGGGCGACACCCAGGATATCGAGCCCGCCTAGTTCGTGCCGCCGACTGTCATGGCATCGATGCGCAGCGTGGGCTGACCCACGCCCACGGGCACGCTCTGCCCTTCCTTGCCGCAGGTGCCCACGCCATCGTCGAGCTTCAGGTCGTTGCCCACCATCGACACGCGCGTGAGCACATCGGGCCCGTTGCCGATGAGCGTCGCGCCCTTGATGGGCCGCGTGACGCGGCCGTTCTCGATGAGATAGGCCTCGCTGGCCGAGAACACGAACTTGCCGGAGGTGATGTCGACCTGCCCGCCGCCGAAGTTCACCGCGTAGATGCCTTTGTCCACCGAGGCGAGGATCTCGCCCGGATCGTGCCGACCGGGGCGCATGTAGGTGTTGGTCATGCGCGGCAGCGTCATGTGGGCGAAGGATTCGCGCCGGCCGTTGCCGGTGGACTTCACGCCCATCAGCCGCGCGTTGTGCGAATCCTGCAGGTAGCCTTTCAGCACGCCGTTTTCGATGAGCGTGGTGCACTGCGTGGGCGTGCCCTCGTCATCGATGTTCAGTGAGCCGCGGCGTGCGGAGAGCGTGCCATCGTCCACCACGGTGATGGACTCGCTCGCGACCTTCTCGCCGACACGGTTGCTGAAGGCCGAGGTGCCCTTGCGGTTGAAATCGCCTTCGAGCCCGTGGCCGATGGCCTCGTGCAGCAGGATGCCCGGCCAGCCCGGGCCCAGCACCACGGTCATCTGGCCGGCGGGCGCCGGCACGGCCTCGAGGTTCACCAGCGCCTGGCGCACGGCCTCGCGCGCGAGCTGCAGCGGCCGGTCGCCGGCCATCAGCTCCTGCAGCGTGTAGCGGCCGCCGGCGCCGGCATAGCCCTGCTCGCGGCGGCCGTCCTTCTCGGCCAGCACCGACACATTGAAGCGCACCAGCGGCCGCACGTCGGCCGCGAGATGGCCGTCGGAGTTGGCCACCAGCACCACCTCGTGCACGGCGTGGCAGCTTGCCATCACCTGCACGATGCGCGGATCCATGGCGCGGGTCTCGCGGTCGACGCGATTCAGCCATTCGATCTTGGCGGCATCTTCCATGCTGGCCAGCGGGTCGATGGGCAGGTACAGCGAGTGCGCATTCTGGCGCTGCCAGGCCTGCACGCCCCGGCCGGGGGACTGCTTCGCGATGGCGCGCGCCGCACGCGAAGCCTCTTCGAGCGCCGCGGGCTGGATCTCGTCGGAATACGCGAAGCCGGTTTTCTCGCCGGCGATGGCGCGCACACCCACGCCTTCCTCGATGCTGGCGCTGCCTTCCTTGACGATGCCGTCTTCCAGCGCCCAGCTCTCTTCGCGCGACACCTGGAAATACAGGTCGGCGGCGTCGACGGCGTGGTCCATGACCAGCCCCAGCGTGCGGTCGAGGCGCTGCTCGTCGAGCCCGCCGGGCGCCAGGATGGCGCGACGCGCCAGGCTCAAGATATCGGTCTGTGCCAAGGAAATCTCCTGCTGGTCAGCCAATTGTGCGCCCTAGCACGCGATGTTCAAGTGCCGGGAATTCGGCCCGCACGCGCGCCTGGCGCTCGAAGTCCACCTCCGCCATCGCCACGCCGACTCCCGACGGCAGTTCCGCCAGCACACGTCCCCAGCAATCGATGACGGCACTGTGGCCATAGGTCTGCCGGCCGTTCTGGTGGGCACCCACCTGCGCGGAGGCTACCAGGGCGCAGAGATTCTCCACTGCGCGCGCGCGCAGCAGCAGGTGCCAGTGGGCCTCGCCGGTGGGCACGGTGAAGGCCGCCGAGACCACGAAGGCCTGCGCGCCGGCATCGAGCATGCGCCGGAACAGCTCGGGAAAGCGCAGGTCGTAGCACACGGCCACGCCGATGCGGCCGGCGGGCGTGTCGAACACGCCGACCGCGCGGCCCGGCACCATGCCCGCGGATTCCCGGTGGCTTTCGGCGGCATCGGGCACGTTCACGTCGAACAGATGGATCTTGTCGTAGCGGCCGATGCGATTGCCGTCGGGGCCGTACACCAGGCTCGCCGCGGCGACACGCTCCTCGCCCGGCACGCGGATGGGAAAGGTGCCCGCGACCAGCGTGATGCCGCATTCACGCGCGCAGGCCGCGAGCTGCTGCTGCACGGGGCCGTCGCCGTCGACCTCGGCGATGGCGCGCTTGTCGCGCTCCTTCCGTGCCATCAGCGCGAAGTTCTCGGGCAGCGCGACGAGTTGCGCGCCCTGCGCGGCGGCTTGCGCAGCCAGGCGCCGGGCCGTGGCCACGTTCGCCGCCACATCGAGTTCCGAGGTCATCTGCACTGCCGCGTACTTCATGCGAGCACCACGTCGTAATGATCGATGCCGTACAGCGGCTCGGCCTGCAGCCGGATGGGCCGGCCCACCTGCGTTTCAAGCTCCGCGAGTACGGCGGATTCCTCGTCCTGCAACCAGCTCACCACGTCCTGGTGCGCCAGCACCACCAGTTCATCGCTGTTGAACTGCCGGCTCTGGCGCATCAGCTCGCGGAAGATCTCGTGCGCCACGGTTTCCGGCGTGCGAATGAAGCCGCGGCCCTGGCAGGCGGGGCAGGCCGAGCACAGCAGGTGCTCCAGGCTCTCGCGCGTGCGCTTGCGTGTCATCTCCACGAGGCCGAGCGGCGAGACGCTGGCGATATGCGTCTGCGCGCGGTCATCGGCCAGCGCGGCCTGCAGCGCGTCGAGCAGCGCCTGGCGGTGATCGGCATCCTGCATGTCGATGAAATCGAGCACGATGATGCCGCCCAGGTTGCGCACCCGCAGTTGCCGCGCGATGGCCACCGCCGCCTCGAGATTGGTACGGAAGATGGTCTCTTCCAGATTGCGATGACCCACGTAACCGCCGGTGTTCACATCCACCGTGGTCATGGCTTCGGTCTGCTGGATCACGATGTGGCCGCCGGATTTCAGCGGCACGCGCGCATCCAGCGCGCGGTTGATCTCGTCCTCGATGCCATGCAGGTCGAAGATGGGCCGCGAGGCCTGGTACAGCTCGATGCGGTCGGCATAGTCCGGCATGAACGAGCGGGTGAACTCGAGCATGCGTTCGTACTCGGCGGGGGAATCCACCAGCACGCGCCGCACCTCGCTGCGCAGTTCGTCGCGCAGCACGCGCGTCGACAGCGGCAGGTCTTCGTGCACCAGGTTGCCGGCCGCGGTGGCCAGCGACCGTTCGCGCACATGCGCCCACAGCCGCTGCAGGAACAGCATGTCGGCATGCAGCGCCGGCAGCTCCGCACCCATGGCCGCGGTGCGCACGATGTAGCCGCCCCTCGTGCCGCCATTGCGCACGCCTTCCTCGGCAAGCGTGGCCACCAGTTCGCGCAGCCGGTTGCGCTCGACCTCGGATTCGATGCGCGAGGACACGCCCACGCGTGCGCCGCGCGGCATGAACACCAGGTAACGCGAGGGCAGCGACACATGCGTCGACAGCCGCGCGCCCTTGGTGCCCAGCGGATCCTTCACCACCTGCACCAGCAGTTCATCGCCCTCGCGCACCAGCGTGCGGATGTCGGTCTCGCTGGGTTCGCGCTGCTCGTGCGCATCGTTGCCCGGGTCGGGCGGCGGCCCGAGGATGTCGGCCACGTGCAGGAACGCCGTGCGCGCCAGGCCGATCTCGAGGAACGCCGCCTGCATCCCCGGCAGCACGCGCGACACGCGGCCCTTGTAGAGATTGCTCACCAGCCCGCGCCGGCTGGCGCGCTCGATGAACAGCTCCTGCAGCGCGCCGTTCTCCAGCAGCGCGGCGCGGGTTTCGCGCGGGGCGGCGTTGACCAGGATCTCGATGCTCATCGGGACAGTACTCCAGGCAGTCCCGAAGCCTGCAGCAGCGAGGCGGTCTCGTACAAGGGCAGGCCCATCACTCCCGAATAGCTGCCGTGGATCCGCTCGATGAACACCGCCCCCAGCCCCTGGATGGCATAAGCGCCGGCCTTGTCCCGGGGTTCGCCACTGCCCCAGTAGGCCTCGATCTCGGCGGCGCCGATGACACGCATGGTCACGTCCGTGACGCTGAGCGCCGCCTGCACGGCGCCGCCCGGCAGCGCCACCGCCACGGCCGACATCACCTGGTGGCTGCGGCCCGACAGCGCGCCCAGCATGCGGCGTGCATCGGCGGCATCGCGCGGCTTGCCGAAAACCCCGTCGCCCTGCACCACGATGGTGTCGGCGCCGAGCACCGCGCGCCCGCCCCCGTCACGCGCGAGGCCCGCCAGTGCCTTGTCGCGCGCCAGGCGCAGCGCCAGCGACGCGGGCGCTTCGCCGGGCAGTGGCGTTTCGTCGATGTCCACCGCCAGCACCACGTGCGGCACGCCGATCTGTGCCAGCAGTTCGCGCCGGCGCGGCGAGGCGGAGGCCAGCACGATCAGCGGCGGGATGCGGGTCATCGGCGCGCTCATTCGCGGTGGTAGGGATGACCGTCGAGCAGCGTGACGGCGCGATAGATCTGCTCGGCAAACACCACGCGCACCAGCGCATGCGGCAGTGTCAGGGCCGACAGCGACCAGCGCTCGTCGGCCCGCGCCAGCACCTGCGGCGCGAAGCCATCGGCGCCACCGACGAGGAAGGCGAGCTCGCGTCCGTCCTGCAACCGCTTGCCCAGCCACTGCGACAGCTCGATGCTGCTGCGCGTGCGGCCGCGCTCGTCGAGCGCCACCACGTAGTGATCGGGCTTGATGGGGGCCAGCAGGCGGCGACCCTCTTCTTCGATGGCACGTGCCACATCGCCGCTGCCGCGCTTCGCGGCAGGCACTTCAACCAGGTTTAGCGGCAGGCGGGCCTGCAGGCGCTGTGCGTATTCGCCGAAGCCCTGCTGAATCCACGCCGGCATGCGCTGTCCCACGGCGATCAGCGACACGCGCATGAAAGCCTGCCTTCAGCGCCTGGCGCGCGGTGCGGCCTTCTTCTTCGCCGGCGCGCTGCGCGCAGCCCGTTTGCCCTTTGCAGCTCCGGGTTTCCCAGCGGCCTTCTTCGCGGCTTTTTTCGCGGGCTTCGCGGGTCGCGACGGCGACACATCCCACAGGCCCTCGAGCCCGTAGAACTCGCGCACCCGTGGCAGCATCACGTGCACGATCACGTCGTTGAGATCGACCAGCACCCACTCGCCATCGCGCTCGCCTTCCATGCCCATGGGGCGAAAGCCCGCGGCCTTGGCCTTTTCGACCACCTTGTCGGCGATGGAGCGCACATGGCGATCGGAATTGCCCGAGGCCAGCACCATGCAGTCGGCCACATCGGTGACCTTGCGCACGTCCATCACTTTCACGTTGACTGCTTTCATGTCGTCGAGGGCGGCGACGACGGACTTGACCAGGGCCGGGCGGGCCGGCGGACGGGAATTCTTGGCGGCTGTCATTGACGATCAGCATACCATCCCGTCTCGCGCAGCAGCTTGCAGACGCTGTCCGGGACGAGATAACGCGGATCGCGGCCGCGGGCGATCAGCGCCCGCAGGTCGGTGGAGGAGATTTCAAGCTGCGTGACGGCATGCACGTAGATGCGGCCGGCAGTGGCATCGTGCAGGTCGCGCACACTGCCCGTGCCGCGGTCGACCATCACCTCGCCCAGCGGACCCTGCGTGGGCGCCTTCCAGCCCGGCCGGTGCGCCACCACGACATGCGCAAGCTCGAGCAGCTCGCGCCAGCGGTGCCAGTTGGGCAGGCCCAGGAAGGCGTCCATGCCCAAGAGCAGGCAGATCGAGCGATTCGGGAATTCCGCGCGCAGCTCGCCCAGGGTATCCACCGAATACGACAGGCCGCCGCGCCGCGTCTCGCGGTCATCGACCGTGAAACCCGGCTGCCCCGCCACCGCGGCGCGCACCATGGCCAGGCGTTCCTCGGCGCTGGCCTGCGCCGGATCGCGATGCGGCGGATTGCCGGTGGGCAGAAAGCGCACCTCGGCCAGCCGCACGGCCTCGGCCAGCTCGAATGCCGTGCGCAGATGACCGTAGTGGATGGGGTCGAAAGTGCCGCCAAAAATGCCCATGGGCCCCTGGCCCGTCGCGCGTTCGATGCTCATGCGGCTCCCATTGTGGCCGGCAGCATGGCGCGGCCGGCGGCGAATTCCGCCACCACCAGCGACAGCTCGTCCCAGGCATGACCTGCCTGCCGGCCCTTGATGATGCGATCGGCCGTGGCCATGCGGCCTTCCAGCCTTGCGAAGAATGCGCGGCCCAGCGGCTTCAGGCGCGTGGCCGCCGCAGGCAGGTGTGACTTGTTGCGCGACCACACGCCGCTGATGGGGGGGCCCGGCAGCAGCGTCTGCCACAGCGCGCGCAGCTCCTGCCATACCGACCACAACACCAGCGTGGGCTCCACGCCCTCGGCGCGCAGGCCGGCCAGCACGCGCAGCGAGCGCGGCAGGTCGCCCTTGAGCACGGCCTCGCCGAGCTGGGTGACGTCGTAGCGGCTGCTTTGGGCGGCGCTGGCCAGCACTTCGCCGGCACCCACTTCGCGGTGGCCTGCGAGCTGCAGCTTGGTGAGCTCCTGCGAGGCGGCCAGCAGGTTGCCTTCGCACTGCAGCGCCAGCGACTGCACGGCCTCATCGTCGAGGGTGAGATCGAGCGCTGCCGCGCGGCCCTTCAGCCATTCGGGAAAGCGGGCCAGCGGCACCTGCGCGGCATCCACCCACAGGCCCGCGGCATCCAGCGCCTGCACCCAGCCGGCCTTCTGCGCCGTCCAGTCGAGTTCGCCGGTGATCACCAGCAGCAGCAGGTCGGCGCCGGCAAGGCCTGCCAGTTCCTGCAGCGCGGCGGCGCCCTGCGTGCCCGGCTTGCTGCCAGGAATGCGGATTTCTAGCACGCGCCGCGCGGCGAACAGCGACAGCGCCTGCGCCGAGGCGAAGATTTCATCCCAGGGGCCGCTGTTGGCACGATCGATGAAGAACACCTCGCGCTCGGTGTATCCGGCGGCGCGCGCGGCGGCGCGGATGCTGTCCGCGGCCTCGCCGGCCTGCAGCGGCTCGTCACCCGAAATGAGGCAGACGTGAGGCAGGCCGCGCCTGAGCGCTGCAGTGAGCTTTTCCGGGCTGGTTTTCAAGGGCGTTATTATACGGGCAGAGCCCTGCGAGGAACCTCCATGCCGACGCTTTTCGAACGCATCGTCGCCGGCGAACTGCCGGCAGACATCGTCTACCGCGACGATGACATCACCGCCTTTCGCGACATCCGGCCGCAGGCGCCAGTGCATATCCTGATCATTCCCAACAAGCCGATTCCCACGGTCAACGACATCGCCGACGGCGATGCGGCGTTGGTCGGGCGGCTGTTCCTGGTGGCCCGCGACCTGGCGAAGAAGCTGGGCATCGCCGACGACGGCTACCGGCTGATGGTCAACTGCAATGCGCATGGCGGACAGGAGGTGTACCACCTGCACCTGCACCTGCTGGGCGGTGCGCCACTGGGCCCGATGCTGGTGCGGCGATGAGCGCGGCACGCAGGCAGGCCGACGGACTGTATCCGCAGCTTCGCACCTACCGCACCGGGCGGCTGCGCGTGTCGCCAGTGCACGAGCTGTACTTCGAGGAAAGCGGCAATCGCGACGGCAAGCCGGTGGTGTTCCTGCACGGCGGGCCGGGCGGCGGCACCAATCGCGAAATGCGCCGCTTCTTCGATCCGAAGCTCTACCGCATCGTGCTGTTCGACCAGCGTGGCTGCGGCAAGAGCACACCCCACGCCAGCCTCGTGGACAACACCACCTGGGATCTGGTGGCCGATACCGAGAAGCTGCGCGAGCATCTGGGCATCGAGCGCTGGCAGGTGTTCGGCGGAAGCTGGGGCTCGACGCTGGCGCTGGCTTATGCGCAGAAGCATCCGGAACGCGTGACCGAGCTGGTGCTGCGCGGCATCTTCCTGCTGCGCCGTTCGGAACTGGACTGGTTCTATCAGTCCAGCGAGGGCGCGGCGGCGCTGTTCCCGGATTTGTGGGAAGAGTTCATCGCACCGATACCCGAAGACGAGCGCTACGACATGATGGGCGCGTACTACCGCAGGCTCACCAGCAGCGATGCCGCCGAACGCAATGCGGCCGCGCGATCGTGGTCGATCTGGGAAGGCGCCACCAGCCATCTGCGCATGGACCCGGGCTATGTGGCCAAGTTCAAGGACGTCGAGTACGCCGCAGCCTTCGCGCGCATCGAATGCCATTACTTCGTGAATGGCGGCTTCCTCGATGCCGATGACCAGCTGCTGCGCGACGTGCCGAAGATCCGGCACATCCCCGCCACCATCGTGCAGGGACGCTACGACGTGGTGTGCCCGATGCGCAGTGCCTGGCACCTGCATCGCGCCTGGCCGGAGGCTGAACTCGTGGTGGTGCCGGATGCGGGGCATTCGGCGTTTGAACCGGGCATCGCGCGCGCGCTGCGCAAGGCTGCCGACAAGTACGCGCGCAAGGGCAAGGGCGATGGCAGGCGCAAGCGCGCGGCTCGCCGCGCACCCGCGCGCCGGCGGGCCACAGGCAAAGGCAGCCGCCGGTGACACCTGCCGGCGCCGCGCCGGCCGCAACGCCCGCGGCAGGACTCGCCCTGACCGGCAAGCTGCAGCGGCCCGATGCGCTGCGCGTGCAGGGCGCGCAGGTGTCGAAGCTGCGACGGCGGCGCGGCGATGAACCTGCGGCGCACTACCCCGCCGCGGCGAAAGCCGCCGGCATCGATGGCCTGGTGACCGTCGACCTGCTGATCACACCCGAGGGATTCGTGCAGGAAGCGCAGGTGATCACGGAATCGCCGGCGGATGCGGGCTTCGGGCTGGCCGCGCTCGATGTGGTGAAGACCTGGGAATTCGACAACGAACTGAAGCGGCTGGTGCTGATGGTGGTGTCGGTGCCCTTCCTGCCTTGAACCGACGCCCGGCTTGATGGCTACAACCGGCAGCTCCCGGTCAGCGTGCCGTCGGCGCCGATGATGCCCTCGTTGAGCAGCCACAGCCGCGCGTCTTCCGCGTCCTGCTCGAACCAGGCGCGCGTGGAACCAAGCCGAAAGCTGTAGCCCCACTCGTCCATGTCCTGGCAGGCGCGCGCATAGCCGCACTGTGGCAATTGCATCGAGAGCAGGATCTGCAGGTAGCACACGCCGCATTCCTCGGCGTGGTCGCCACCGGCGTCGCGGTCGAGCGCAGCGCGGCGCTCAGGCGTCATGCAGATGAAGTGCGAGGCTTCGTGCAGCGCCGAGTGCAGCGGCGTGTCGGGACGCACGTAGAGCACGCTGCCCTTGAGGCCGGCCTCGGAGTCGCCCCAGTAGCTGCCGGGAATGCTCTCTTCCGGCGCCACCAGCCGCAGCGTGAGGCCGTAGCGATCCAGCAGCAGGCCGATGGCGATGCGATCGAGGCCCGCGAGCCGCAGCATTACTGCAACGTGGACAGCCGGCGCGTGACCACGCCGGCGAGGTCCCGCGCCAGCGCCTCGCGCAGGATGTCCTTCTCGCGATCCTTGGCGAGCTGGCGCCGCTCGTCGAAGCTGTAGATGCGCGACAGCTCGAAGTACTCCGGCGCCAGCAGTTCGCGCCGCTGCGCGCGCACCTGGATTTCGACCTTGTAGGTGAGCTCGTAGTCCGTGGGGATGTTGCGCGCGTCCACCGACAGCACGCGCTCGGTGACCTCGTCGTGCAGGATGTTCACTTCAGCCGCTGCCGCGTTGGCGGCGGAGGCATCGGCGGCCGCGGTCCCGGCGCCCCCCGGAGCCTGCGGGCCCTCGACCAGCCGGCTGCCCGACGCCGTCAGCGTGGCGCGCAGAGCGCACGTGAACTCGCTCTGGCGATCGACGGCATCCAGCCGCACCTGCTCCAGCACCGGCGGCAGCACCTGGCGGCCCTGAAGCTGGAAGCCGCAGGCGGCCAGCATCAGCGTCAATGCGAGGCCGGCGGTGGATCGGAGTGCGCGCATGGATTTCATCACACCACCACGTTGACCAGCTTGCCCTTCACGACGATCACCTTTTTCGGCTCGCGCCCCTCGAAGAAGCGTCGCACGTTCTCGTCGGCCAGCGCCGCGGCCTTGACCACGTCTTCGGGCGCATCAGGCGCCACGCTGACACGGCCGCGCAGCTTGCCGTTCACCTGCACCACGATTTCCACCTGGTCCTGCACCAGCGCCTGCGGGTCGGCCTTGCGCCAGCGCGTGCGCCACAGCTCGCCGCCCTGCCCCAGCTGCTGCCACAGCTCGTGGCAGATGTGCGGCACGATGGGCGACAGGCACATCACGGCGATTTCCAGCGCCTCCTGGCGCACCACGCGTCCGGCCTCGCTGCTGCCGGCCGCGTCGGCGGCGTGCTTGCCGATGGCGTTCAACAGCTCCATGACGCTGGCCACGGCGGTGTTGAAGATGCGACGGCGGCCGATGTCGTCCTCCACCTTCGACAGCGTGTGGTGGGCGATGCGGCGCAGGTCGCGGTCGGCGGGCGACAGCGCGGACGATGTCTTCAAGACGTCGGCACGGTTCGCGCCTGAAATGGCGCCGCCCGAGACGTGATCGTAGACCGCCTTCCACAGCCGGCGCAGGAAGCGGTTGGAACCCAGCACGCCCTCATCGCTCCATTCCAGCGACTGCTCCGGCGGCGCGGTGAACATCATGAACAGGCGCGCGGTGTCGGCGCCGTATTTCTCCGTGAGCGCGTTGGGGTCGACGCCATTCAGACGCGACTTCGACATGGTGCCGAAGCCTTCGTAGGTGACGGCGGAACCGTCCTGCTTCAGCGTGGCGCGCGATTCGCGCGTGGCCGGATCGACCACGAGGTCCACGTCCGCGGGGTTGAAGTACTCGCGCCGCCCCGCGCCGCTGGTGCGCACGAAGATGTGGTTCAGCACCATGCCCTGCGTCAGCAGGTTGGCGAAGGGCTCGGGTGTCTTCACCAGGCCCATCTCGTGCATCACGCGCGTCCAGAAGCGCGAATACAGCAGGTGCAGGATGGCGTGCTCGATGCCGCCGACGTACTGGTCGACGGGCAGCCAGTAGTTGGCGCGCGCATCGACCATGGCGGCGTCGTTGCCGCTGCTGGCGAAGCGCAGGAAGTACCACGACGAATCCACGAAGGTGTCCATGGTGTCGGTTTCGCGCCGCGCGTCGCCGCCGCATTTCGGGCACTTGCACTGGAAGAACGAGGCCGTCTTGCCCAGCGGGTTGCCGCTGCCATCGGGCACCAGGTCTTCGGGCAGGCGCACTGGCAGGTCCTTGTCGGGCACGGGCACATCGCCGCATTTCGCGCAGTGGATGAGCGGGATCGGGCAGCCCCAGTAGCGCTGGCGCGAGATGCCCCAGTCGCGCAGGCGGAACTGCACGCGCTTCTGGCCCAGATTCCTCGTCGCAAGCCTGGCGGCGATGGCATCCACCGCGGCCGCCGACGCGAGCCCGGTGAACTCGCCGGAATCCACCAGCACGCCGTGCTCGGCGTAGGCTTCCTGCCAGGGCGCCGCGACCTGTCCATACTTGCCGCTGGTGGAGGCGATCACCATCTTCACCGGCAGCGAGTACTTCTGCGCGAACTCGAAATCGCGCTCGTCATGCGCGGGCACTGCCATCACGGCGCCTTCGCCGTAGCCCATCAGCACGTAGTTGGCCACCCACACGGGCAGCAGTTCGCCGGTGAGCGGATGCTTCACATGCAGACCCGTCGGCAGGCCTTTCTTGTCCTGCGTGGCGAGGTCGGCCTCCATGGTGCTGCCGCGCTTGCATTCGTCGATGAAGGCGGCCAGCTCCACGCGCTCCTTCGCGGCGGCGAGCGCAATGGGATGCTCTGCAGCCACGGCCACGTAGGTGGCGCCCAGCAGCGTGTCGGCGCGCGTGGTGAACACGCGCAGGGCGCCATCACGGCCCAGCACTTCGCGCGTGTCGTCGGCGTAGGGGAAATCGACGTCGACACCCTCGCTGCGGCCGATCCAGTTGGCCTGCATGGTGCGCACGCGCTCGGGCCATTCGGTGAGCCCGTCGAGCGCCGCGCGCAGCTCGTCGGCGTAGCGCGTGATGGCGAGGTAGTACATCGGGATCTCGCGCTTCTCGACCAGCGCACCGGTGCGCCAGCCGCGCCCGTCGATCACCTGCTCGTTGGCGAGCACGGTCTGGTCCACCGGATCCCAGTTGACGGTGCCCGTCTTCTTGTACGCGATGCCCTTCTCGAGCATGCGCAGGAACAGCCACTGGTTCCACTTGTAGTAGTCGGCATCGCAGGTGGCGAGCTCTCGGCTCCAGTCGACGGCAAGCCCCAGCGACTGCAACTGCTTCTTCATGTACGCGATGTTGTCGCGCGTCCACTTCGCCGGCGGCACGTGGTTGGCCATCGCGGCGTTCTCGGCCGGCAGACCGAAGGCATCCCAGCCCATGGGCTGCAGCACATTGCGGCCCTGCATGCGCATGAAACGGGCCAGCACATCGCCGATGGTGTAGTTGCGCACATGCCCCATGTGCAGCCGCCCGGATGGGTAGGGGAACATCGACAGGCAGTAGTACTTCTCGCCGGGCGCGGATTCATCCGCGGCGAAGGCATTGGCGGCATTCCAGGCCGCTTGGGCGCTGTCCTCTACGGCAGCCGGGTCATATCGTTCTTGCATGCTGGCGGGTCGGGGGTGACGGACCCGCGAGAATACACGGACCGGTCACCCCCCCGCGAGCGAGGCGTTACTCCGAGCGGATCGCGATGAAGAACTGGCGGTCGTCGCGCTGTACGAGCACGGCCACCACCTTGCCGGCGCGCTTGGCCGCCGCGGCGAGTTCCGCCGTGGTCTTCACCCGCGTGCCGTTCACGCCCAGGATGATGTCGCCCGGCTGGATGCCGGCGCGCGCGGCGGGGCCGCTGACCTCTTCCACCACCAGCGTGCCTTCGGTTTCGACCTGCTGCCTTTCATCAGGCTGCAGCGGGCGCACCGACAGACCCAGTGACGCCGGCTCTGCCGCCGCGCCACCCTTGCCGGACTCCTGCTGCCCGCCGGCGCCCTCTTCCTTCAATTCGGCCACGCGCGCCGTGAGCTTGCGCGTACTGCGGTCGCGCCAGATCTCGAGCGTGGTCTCCTTGCCCGGCGCGATGGCCGAGATCATCGAGGGCAGCTCGATGTCGGAGTCGACCTTGCGGCCGTCGACGCCGACGATGATGTCGCCTTCCTTCACGCCGGCCTTGTCGGCCGGACCGCCCTTCTCCACCGAGCCGATCAGCGCGCCGCGCGGCCGGTCGAGGCCGAAGGATTCGGCCACGGCCGCATCCATGGGCGCGAGGCCCACGCCGATCTTGCCGCGCGTGACGCGGCCCTTGGCAATGAGCTGCGTGCGCACGCCATTGGCCACGTCGATGGGAATGGCGAAGGACAGGCCCATGTAACCGCCGGACTGGCTGTAGATCTGCGAGTTGATGCCCACCACCTCGCCATTCAGGTTGAACAGCGGGCCGCCGGAGTTACCCGGGTTCACCGCCACGTCGGTCTGGATGAAGGGCACGTACTGTTCACTCGGCAACGTGCGCGCGGTGGCGCTGACGATGCCGGCGGTGACGCTGTTCTCCATGCCGAAGGGCGAGCCGATGGCCACCACCCACTGGCCCGGACGCAGCGCGGCCGGATCGCCGATGCGCACGATGGGCAGGTTCTTGCCGTCGATCTTGATCACGGCCACGTCGGTGCGGTCGTCGATGCCGATGACCTTCGCCGGATACTCGCGGCGGTCGGTCATCTTCACCACCACCTCGGTGGCGTCGCGCACCACGTGCGCGTTGGTCATGATGTAGCCGTCGGTTGTGACGATGAAGCCCGAGCCCACGCCGCGCGCCGGCGGCTGGTTGCGCGGCTGCTGGTTCGGCAGGTTGGGAATGCCGAAGCGGCGGAAGAAATCACCGAAGGGATCTTCCTGCCCCGCGCCCTGCGCACCGCGCGCATTGCGACGGCCCTCGACCACCTGCACGTTGACCACGGCCGGACCATAGCGCTCGACGAGACCGGTGAAGTCGGGCAGCCCCGACACCATGGGCGCGGAAGTTCCGCTCGCGGCCGAGGTGGAACTGGGCGGGGTGGTGACAGTATTGGCCGCGGGCGGCACGGCCGTGGATGCGCTGGGCGAGCAGGCCGACAGCATGATGCCGCTCAGTGCAACCAGTAGGAATCTGCCGCTGCAACGTTCCAATGCCATGAATCTGACTCCTTGCAAACCAATGTGCCTGCTGTAGACCCCCGGCTCGCGGCGATGGTTCCGGAAGGACGCGCGGCGGGGCGTTAATGGTTCTTAATGCTCGCCTGCAGCCCTTTTTTCAAGTGTCGCAGCGCCACCACGCACAGCAGCACAAACGCCACGCCGATCACCGGCCAGTCGCCCAGGGCCAGGTACGGCGTCAGGCCGCTGCGGGGCTGCACCGTGCCGCGCAGCACCGAGGCCTGGAATTCCGGCGCCGTGAGCGTGGTCCGACCCCAGGCGTCGATCAGCGCCGACACGCCGTCGTTGGCGGCGCGCAGCAGCGGACGGCGGGATTCCAGCGCGCGCATGCGGGAAATCTGCAGGTGCTGGTAGCGGGCGCCGGAGTGACCGAACCAGGCATCGTTGGTGACCGTGGCCAGCAACGTCGAGGCGGCCGTGGCGGCGCGCAGCTGCGCGGGAAAGGCATCCTCGTAGCAGATGCTGGCGGAGATGCGCTGGCCCGCGAGCTGCAGCGGACCCTGGCCTGCCTTGCCGGGCGTGAAATCCGAATGCGGCAGATTCATCAGCCTGAGCCAGTTGCGCACCCACTGCGGCACGGGGAAGTACTCGCCGAAGGGCACCAGGTGCCGCTTGTCGTAGAAGGCCGGCTCGGCTTCGCCGGTGTCCATCGCCAGCAGCGAATTGAAATACAGGTCGTCGCTGTCACCGTCCTGTTGCTCGGCGCGCATCACGCCCATCAACACGGCCGAGTGCCGCTCGCGCGCCGCGGACCACAGCGCGCCGATGTACTTGGGATACACGTTGGCGATGTCGGGCAGTGCGGATTCGGGCCAGAGGATGAGCTGCGCGCCCAGCGCCTGCGCATGCAGGCGCGCGTATTCATCGAGGATGTTCTGCTGGTTGGTCACCAGCCATTTCATGTCCTGCGGGATCGCACCCTGCAGGATGGCCACCGACAGCGGCGCACCCGCGGGCGTGGTCCATGCGCGGTCGCGCAGCGCAAGGCCGGTGGTCCACGGCAGCACCAGAACCACCAATGCCAGCGCGCGCAACGCCAGGCGCTCGCGCCACAGCAGGATCAGCGCGCCGGCGCCCATCAGCAGCACCAGGCTGACCAGGTGCACGCCGCCCAGCGGCGCAAGGCCGGCAAGCCAGGTGTCGGTCTGCGAGTAGCCCAGCGACAGCCAGGGGAATCCCGACAGGAACCAGCCGCGCCACCATTCCACGAACACCCAGGCCGCGGGCACGATCAGCAGCGCGCCGGCCGCCGACCGCGGTGCGAGCCAGCGCACCACGGCGTAGCCCAGGCCGGCCTGATAGGCCGACATGATCAGCACCAGCGCGGCCATCACCAGCAGCGCCACCCAGATCGGTGCCTGGCCGAAGACGCGGATGGAGATGTACAGCCACCAGGTGCCGGTTGAGTAGAGGCCGAGTCCGAACCACAGGCCCAGCAGCGCGCCTTCGCGCGGTGTGGGCGCCCCGCGCCACAACAGCAGCATTGCAGCGGGCGCCAGCGTCGCCAGCCACCACAGGTCGTGCGGCGCGAAGGCGGCCGTGAGCGCGGCGCCGGCGAGCAGCGCGCACAGCCGTCGCAGCCATGCAGACCGCGGGCCGCCGCGGCGGGAGACGTCCGGCTGCGCGCTTGCCGGTGCCGACGGCGGGCCTGCGCTCACGGGCAGCGGCTCAGCCACTTTGCTCGGTGGCGGCGATGCTGTCGTCGGCGGGGGACTCGCGCTCGGGCGTGGTGACGCGCACGGCTTCCACGCGGCGCCGGTCGGCGCGCATCACGCGGAATTCCATGCCGTCCAGCACCGCGCTTTCGCCGCGGCGCGGCAGCCGGCCGAAGTGCTGCGTGATCAGGCCCGCGACGGTGTCGATGGCTTCGTCGGAAAACGCCGTGTTGAAGAACTCGTTGAAGTCGCCGATGCGCGTGCGGCCCCGCACCAGGAACTGGCGGTCGCCTTCGCGGCGGATGTCCTTTTCGTCCTCGATGTCGTACTCGTCGTCGATCTCGCCGACGATCTGCTCGATCACGTCCTCGATGGTGACGAGGCCCGCGACGCTGCCGTATTCATCCACGGCAATCGCCATGTGGTTGCGGCCCACGCGCATGTCCTTCAGCAGCACATTCACGCGCTTGGATTCGGGCACGAACAGCGGCTTCCTGATCCACTCGCGGATGTTGAAGGTGCCGGCCCGGTTCAGCGCGAACAGGTTCAGCAGGTCCTTGGCCAGCAGGATGCCGACGATCTTCTCGCCGTCCGGATCCTGCACCGGGAAGCGCGAGTGCCCGGAATCGATGGCCGTCGACAGCACCTGGCCGGGCTGCGCATCGCTGCGCACGCAGATCATCTGGTTGTGCGGCACCATGATGTCGCGCACCTGCAGGTCCGCCACCTCGAGCACGCCCTCGAGCATCGACAGCGCGTCCGCATCGATGAGCCCGCTGCTGGCGGAGTGCCGCAGCATCTCGGCGAGTTGCGCGCGATCCTTGGGTGCGGTCATGCGCCGGATGCGGCGCATGACTTTCTGCGTGGCGCCGGTGTCGCTCATCGTCGCGCTCCGCGGGCCGCGGCCGGCAGATAGGGATTGCCGAATCCCAGCGCGCGCAGCACGGCGATCTCGCGCCGTTCCATGCGGCGCGCATCGGCATCGTGCTCGTGGTCATAGCCCGCGAGATGCAGCGCGCCGTGCACCACCAGGTGCGCCCAGTGCGCACGCTCGGGCTTGTGCTGTTCGCGGGCCTCGCGGCGCAGTACCGCAGGGCAGATCACCACATCGCCCAGCGGCAGCGGCGTGGCGCGCTGCCCCGGATGCGGCTGCGCGGGGAACGAGAGCACATTGGTGGGTTTGTCCTTGCCGCGGTAGCAACGATTGAGCGTGCGCATGCGTGCGGCCCCCACCGTCGACAGCGCGAGTTCCCGGCCCGTACCGCGGCTGCCCAGCGCGGCGCTGGCCCAGCGGCGCAGCAGTCGCGCCGACGGCACGGCATCGCGGGTGTCGAAGCGGCATTCCACCGCCAGCGGTGCGCGCGCACTCATGGCTGCTGCTCGTAGGCGCGCACGATCCGCTGCACCAGTGGATGCCGCACCACGTCGCTGGCGTCGAAATGCGTGAAGGCGACGCCCGCCACCTTCTGCAGGATGTCGAGCGCCTGGCGCAGGCCCGAGGGCCGTCCGCCGGGCAGGTCGGTCTGCGTCAGATCGCCGGTGACCACGGCACGCGAGCCGAAGCCGATGCGCGTCAGGAACATCTTCATCTGCTCCGGCGTGGTGTTCTGCGCTTCGTCGAGGATGATGAAGGATTCGTTCAGCGAGCGGCCGCGCATGAAGGCCAGCGGCGCCACCTCGATGACATTGCGCTCCATCAGCCGCGCCACGCGGTCGAAGCCCATCATTTCGTACAGCGCGTCGTACATGGGGCGAAGGTAAGGGTCCACCTTCTGCGTCAGATCTCCGGGCAGGAAACCCAGCCGCTCGCCCGCTTCCACCGCGGGCCGCACCAGCACCATGCGCCGCACGCGCTCACTGTGCAGCGCCTCCACCGCGCAGGCCACGGCCAGATACGTCTTGCCCGTGCCCGCCGGACCGATGCCGAAGGTCAGGTCATGCGCGCGGATGCTGGCCAGATACCCTTTCTGGTGCTCGCCGCGCGCGCGGATCAGGCCGCGCGGCACGCGCGCGGCATCCTCACCGGGCGGGGCCAGCACGGGAGCCGCGCGCACCTCGGAGAATTCGTCCGGATCGGCAAACTCGCGCAGCGCCAGGTGCACGTCGGGCAGGTCCACCGTCTGGCCGCCTTCGGTCATGGCGAACAGGTCCTTCAGAAGCTGCGCGGCGGCGACCGCGCGGTCGCCGGAGATGCGGAACTGATTGCCGCGCCGGCGCACTTCCACGCCCAAGCGCTGCTCCACCAGTCTGAGGTTCTGCTCCAGCGGACCGCACAGCGCCGCCAGGCGCGAGTTGTCCTCGGGTTCGAGCTCCAGGATCACCGGCTGCGCCAGCGCGACGTCGCGGCGTGGCTTCATGCGCTCAGTTCCGCGCGCCGGGCCTGCGGGACCAGCCTGCCGCGCAGCGAATTGTTCATCGCCTCGGTGATGTCCACGTCGACGAAGCGGTTGATCAGTGCAGGATCCGCGTCGAAATTGACCCAGCGGTTGTTCTCGGTGCGGCCCGCGAGCTGCCGCGCATCGCGCCGCGACGGCCGCTCCACCAGCACGCGCTGGCGGCTGCCCACCATGGCGCGCGAGATGGCGCGCCCCTGCGCGTCCAGCAGCTGCTGCAGCCGCGCCAGGCGCTGCGACTTCACTTCGTCGGGCACATCGTCGGGCAGCGATGCCGCCGGCGTGCCGGGGCGGCGGCTGTAGATGAAGCTGAACGACTGGTCGAAGCCCACTTCCTCGGTGAGTGCCAGCGTCTGCTCGAAATCGCGCTCGGTCTCGCCGGGGAAGCCCACGATCAGGTCGGTGGAAACGGTGATGTCGGGCCGCACGGCGCGCAGCTTGCGCAGCTTCTGCTTGAATTCCAGCGCGGTGTAACCCCGGCGCATCAGCGCCAGGATGCGGTCGGAGCCGCTCTGCACCGGCAGGTGCATGTGGTTGGCGAGCTTGCGCGTGCGCGCAAAGGCGTCGATCAGCGTGTCGCTGAAATTCAGGGGGTGCGAGGTGGTGAAGCGGATGCGCTCGAGGCCGGGCATGGCGCTCACGGCGAGGATCAGCGCGCCCAGGTCCATCGGCGCAGCGCCGGGGCGCGGGCCCTCGTAGGCGTTCACGTTCTGGCCCAGCAGCGTGATCTCGCCCACGCCCTGCGAGACGAGCTGGTGCACTTCCTCGAGCACTGCGGCGGCGGGTCGGCTCATTTCCTCGCCGCGCGTGTAGGGCACCACGCAGTAGCTGCAGAACTTGCTGCAGCCTTCCATGATGGACACGAAGGCCGAGGCGCCCGTGGCGCGCGGCGCCGGCAACCGGTCGAACTTCTCGATCTCGGGGAAACTCACGTCCACCTGGCGCCGGCCGTTGCGACGGATCTCGCGCAGCATCTCGGGCAGGCGGTGGATGGTCTGCGGACCGAAAACCAGATCGACGAAGGGCGCGCGCGTCAGGATGGCTGCGCCCTCCTGGCTGGCCACGCAGCCGCCCACTGCGATGACGGTGCCCGGGCGCTGGTTCTTGAGCTCGCGCCAGTGGCCGAGCAGGGAATAAACCTTGTCCTCGGCCTTGTCGCGGATCGAGCAGGTATTCATCACCAGCAGGTCGGCGCCGGCCTCGTCCTCGGCCGGAACCAGACCCGCCTGCGCCAGCAGTACGTCCCCCATCCGGGTGGAGTCGTACTCATTCATCTGGCAACCAAAGGTCTTTATGTAATATCGGCCGGACATAGGGATTTCGAATCCCCAAGGTTACCGGTTTTCAGGGTTCCCCGGTGGACAGCCTCAGGGGCCCCCTGATTCCCGTGAAGATTTTTCTCGATAATAATCAATAATCTAAGCGCAAGGGAGTGTCCAGGCGCGCGCCCCGACTTGATCAATGTCAAAGCAGTTATTGCCTCAATAGGGAATAATTGGGGCGTCCATTGGAGGTTGAGATGTCCACAAGCACAAAAGCGTTCTACAACGACAAGGTCGTCACCCAGTTTGCGGTGATGACGGTGGTCTGGGGCATCGTCGGCATGTTGGTGGGTGTGCTGATTGCGGCGCAGCTCTACTGGCCGGCGCTGAACCTGGATCTGCCCTGGCTGAGCTACGGCCGGCTGCGTCCACTGCACACCAACGCAGTCATCTTCGCGTTCGGCGGTTCGGCACTGTTCGCCACCAGCCTATATGTGGTGCAGCGTACCTGCCACGCGCGGCTGATCTCCGACGGCCTTGCCTCATTCGTGTTCTGGGGCTGGCAGCTCATCATCGTGGCGGCCGCGATCACGCTGCCGCTGGGACTGACCCAGGGCAAGGAATACGCCGAGCTCGAGTGGCCCATTGACCTCGCCATCGCGGTCGTCTGGGTCTCCTATGCGGTGCTGTTCTTCGGCACCATCGCCAAGCGCCGCGTGAAGCACATCTACGTGGCCAACTGGTTCTACGGCGCCTACATCCTGACGATCGCGCTGCTGCACATCGTCAACAACATCTCCATCCCCGTGGGCCCGTTCAAGTCCTACCCCGTGTACAGCGGCGCCGTGGATGCCATGGTGCAGTGGTGGTACGGCCACAATGCGGTGGGCTTCTTCCTGACCGCCGGCTTCCTCGGCATCATGTATTACTTCGTGCCGAAGCAGGCGCAGCGGCCGATCTACTCCTACCGGCTGTCGATCGTGCACTTCTGGGCGCTGATCGCCATCTACATGTGGGCCGGCCCGCACCACCTGCTCTACACCTCGCTGCCGGACTGGGCGCAGTCGCTGGGCATGGTGTTCTCGCTGGTGCTGCTGGCGCCGTCCTGGGGCGGTGCCATCAACGGCATCATGACGCTGTCGGGCGTGTGGCATAAGCTGCGCACCGATCCGATCCTGAAGTTCCTGATCGTGTCGCTGTCCTTCTACATGATGTCGACCTTCGAAGGTCCCATGATGTCGATCAAGTCGGTGAACGCGCTCTCGCACTACACCGACTGGACCATCGGCCACGTGCACTCCGGCGCGCTGGGCTGGGTGGCGATGATCAGCATCGGCGCGCTGTACGCACTGTTCCCGCGCCTGCTGGGCACCAAGAGCATGTACTCGGTGAAGTGGATCGACACGCACTTCTGGCTGCACACCATCGGCGTGGTGTTCTACATCGCCTCGATGTGGATCGCGGGCGTGATGCAGGGCCTGATGTGGCGCGCGCAGAACGCCGACGGCACCCTCACCTACACCTTCGTCGAGGCGCTGAACGCCACCTATCCGTACTACCTGGCGCGCCTGGGCGGTGGCCTCCTGGTGCTGGTGGGCATGCTGCTGATGCTGGTGAACATGCTCAAGACCTTCCAGATGGCGCGCGACCGCACGCCGCACCCGGTGCTGGCACCGGATCCGGCCGAGGCCCGGGCCTGAGGAAAATCAGATGAACAACACTCACGAGAAAATCGAAAAGAACGTCGGCCTGATGGCCGTGCTGATCGCGGTGGCCGTCTCCTTCGGCGGCCTCGCGGAGATCGTGCCGCTGATGTACCAGGCCGAGGCCATCAAGCCCGCGCCCGGTGTGGTGCCTTATCCGGCGCTGGAACTGGCCGGGCGCGACATCTACGTGCGCGAGGGCTGCTACAACTGCCATTCGCAGATGGTGCGCACGCTGGCCTTCGAGACCGCGCGCTACGGCACGTATTCGGATACCGGCGAGTCGGTGTACGACCGCCCCTTCCAGTGGGGCAGCAAGCGCACTGGTCCGGACCTCGCCCGCGTCGGCGGCCGGTACTCGGATGACTGGCATCGCGTGCACCTGAACAACCCGCGCGAAGTGGTACCCGAGTCGAACATGCCGGGCTTCCCGTGGCTGTCGAAGAACAAGGTGGACGGCGCGACGGTGCAGGCGCACATGCGCGGCCTGCGTGCCGTGGGCGACCCGTACAGCGACGCGGACATCGCCGGCGCGCCGAAGGCCGTCGAGGGGCATACCGAACAGGATGCGCTGGTGGCCTACCTGCAGGGCCTGGGCCGCCACGCACCCAAGGGGAATTGACATGATTTCCGGAATCATCACTGCGGTGTTGATGGTGCTGTTCATCGCCGGCTCGATCTGGGTCTGGCGCCCCGAACGCAAGCCGGAATTCGACGCGGCGGCGCGCATGCCGCTGGTCGATGACGAAGAGGTGAAGTCATGAAGAATAGCTGGTCGATCTACATCATCCTGCTGGTCGTGCTGAACATCGCCGGCTGCCTGTGGCTGCTGTGGCGCACATCGGGCAAGCGCACCGACGGCAAGCCCGCCGAGAGCACCAGCCACGTCTGGGATGGCGACATCACCGAGTACGACAAGCCGCTGCCGCGCTGGTGGATCAACCTGTTCTACATCACCATCGTGTTCACCATCGGCTACCTCGCCTGGTACCCGGGCTTCGGCAGCTTCAAGGGCTTCGGCAACTGGACCTCGCAGAACCAGTACGATGCCGACAGGAGCACGGCGGATGCGAAGCTCGCGGCCACGCTGAAACCCTTCGAAGGCCAGGCCATCGACGTGCTGGCGCGCAATCCCGAGGCCGTGCGGCTGGGGCGCTCGGTGTTCGCGGCCAACTGCGCCACCTGCCATGGCGCGGCGGCCACCGGTGCCGTGGGCTATCCCAACCTCACCGACACCATCTGGCAGTGGGGCGGCAGCGTCGACGACGTGACGCACACGGTGATGGAGGGACGCACGGCGGCGATGCCCGCCTGGCGCAGCACGCTGGAATCGATGGGCGGACCGGATGCGGTGGACGATGTGATCACCTACGTGCTTTCGTTGACCGACAAGTCGCTGCTCGCCACCAATGGCGAAGCCGCGGCGCGCGGCGCGAAGCTGTTCGCCGGTGTGTGCGCGGCCTGCCATGGCCCCGAGGCCAAGGGCAATCCCACGCTGGGCGCGCCCGACCTCACGGACGACTACTGGCTCTATGGCCGCGATCGGGCCATTATCCGCGCAGGCCTCGACAAGGGTCGCAACGGCGCCATGCCCGCGCACAAGCCGCTGATCGGCGAAACGCGTGCGCGCCTGGCCGCCGCCTATGTCTGGTCGCTGTCACACGGTGAACAAAAGCAGTGAGCCCGCTTCGCGAAGGTACTGATTTCGATCATCCGCCACGCTCGGTGAGCCAGCGGCTGGGCGCCATCCTCTGGCCCAGCTTCTTCACCGCCGGCGTGGCGACGATGGTGTGCTTTGCCTTCGTCGATCCCATGGACCTGCGCGATCTCACCTTTCCCGACCTGCCCATCTCGCGCGAGCTGGGCTACACGATCGGTTTCTTCCTTTTCTGGATCGCAACCTGCGCCTCCAGTCTCTTCACATGGATTTTGTTGAGGCCGGCCAGTCGATTCAATCGACCCACGAAGTGACGCCATGAACAGCAGCCCTCCCGCTGCCGAACCCGCAGCCGCCTACGTCAGCGAGGCGAAGATCTATCCGCGCGGCGTCACGGGTCGCCTGCAGAAACTCCGCCATGCCGCCGTGCTCTGGCTGCTGGGCATGTTCTACCTGTTCCCGTGGCTGTCGTGGGACGGGCACCAGGCCGTGCTGTTCGACCTGCCGGCGCGCAAGTTCCACGTGTTCGGCCTCACCTTCTGGCCGCAGGACTTCCCGCTGCTGGCGATGCTGCTGATCATCGCGGCGCTGTCGCTGTTCTTCTTCACCGCGCTGGCCGGCCGGCTGTGGTGCGGCTATGCCTGCCCGCAGACGGTATGGACGGAAGTGTTCCTGCTGATCGAACGCTGGACCGAGGGTGATCGCATCGACCGCATCAAGCTCGATGCCGCGCCCTGGTCGCTGAAGAAGCTGCGCCGCAAGGGCAGCAAGCACGTCTTGTGGGCCATCGCGGCGCTGTGGACGGGCTTCACCTTCGTGGGTTTCTTCACGCCCATCCGCGACCTGGCCGCGCGCCTCTCGCCCTATGAATGGGGCGGCTGGGAAGCCTTCTGGGTGCTGTTCTACGGCCTTGCCACCTGGGGCAACGCCGGCGTGCTGCGCGAGCAGGTGTGCAAGTACATGTGCCCCTATGCGCGCTTCCAGAGCGCCATGTTCGACCGCAACACGCTGGTCATCGCCTACGACCCGCTGCGCGGCGAGCCGCGCGGTCCGCGCCAGCGCAGCGTGGGCAGCGTCAAGCAGCGCGGCCGCGGACTGCTCGACGCGCCCACCGCCTACGACTACGCCTTCCGCGCCAGCCAGCATCCATCGGCGGCGGCGGCGCGCGCCAACGCGCGCGGCACCATCACCTATGACCGCGCGGCCTATGACCGCGCCGGGAACGAGCCGCTGCCGAAGTTCGCGCCCGAGCAGCTCGGCGACTGCGTGGACTGCACGATCTGCGTGCAGGTCTGCCCCACGGGCATCGACATCAGGAACGGCCTGCAGTACGAGTGCATCGCCTGCGGCGCCTGCATCGATGGCTGCAACGAAGTGATGGACAAGCTCGGCTACGAGCAGGGCCTCATCCGCTACACCACGCAGAACGCCCTCGACGGCAAGCCTTCACGCGTGCTGCGGCCGCGCATCTTCGTCTACGGCACGCTGCTCATGCTGCTGGCGGCGGGCTGGGCCTGGGGCGTGCTGCATCGCAAGTCGTTCATCGTCGATGTGCTGCGCGATCGCAATGCGCTGTACCGCGTGCTGGGCGACGGCTCGGTGGAGAACGGTTACACGCTGAAGATCGTGAACAAGACCGAGCAGACGGTGCACTTCGTGGTGACACTGGCCGAATCGCCGCAGGGCGCGCGCCTGGTGGACGTGCCGGCGCAGATCGAGGTGTCGGGCAGCGCTGTGCTGCCGGTGCCGCTGCGCATCGCCGCGCCCTCCACCACCCATGGCCGCTCGGCGCTGGTGCTGGAAGTGAAGGCGGTCGATGCGCAGGCCCCGTCGCAGCCGCAGCGCGTGGAGAGCAGCTTCTTCGCACCGGGCGCCGGAGCCGGCGCCGGACCATGAACACTGCCGCGCTCGCCGCTGCTGCGGGGCGCGGACCGGCTGCGCGCGAGGCAGTCTGTTACCACTGCGGCGAGGCACTGGGCGATTCGCCCGTGCGGCAGAACATCGAGAACGCCCCGCAAGGCTTCTGCTGCACCGGCTGCGCGGCGGCCGCGCAGTGGATCCACTCGGCCAGCCTCGACGACTACTACTCGCTGCGCAGCCAGCCCGCCGGTCGCGCGGGCACCGATGCCAGCGACCTTGCAGTTTGGGACCGTCAGGATGTCATGGCCGCCTATCAGCGTGCCGTGCCCGGCGGCGCCGAGGTGGTGCTGCTGACCGATGGCATGCGCTGCGCGGCCTGTGCGTGGCTCATCGATCGCGCGCTGGCGCGCGAACCCGGCGTGCGCGAGGTGGTGGCCAATGCCGTCACCGGCCGCATCCGGCTGGTGTGGAATCCGGCGCACAACCGGCTGTCGTCCATCCTCAAGCGGCTGATCGCGCTGGGCTACCGCCCCTTTCTTGCCGGCGGTCGCGAGGAGGAAGCGGCGCGGCGCGCGGACACGCGCCGCTGGCTGCTGCGCGTGGGCATCGCCGGCATCGCCACGCTGCAGGCCATGATGTTCGCCGAGGCGCTGTACCTCGATCCACTGCATCACATGCCGGCCGCCACGCGTGATTTCTTCCGCTGGCTCACGTTTCTCATCGCCACGCCGGTGATCTTCTACGCCGGCTTCCCGTTTCTGGCGGGGGCGTGGCGCGAACTGTCGCAGCGGCGCGCGGGCCTCGACGTGCTGGTGTCGGCGGCGACGCTGCTGGCCTGGGGTGCGAGCACGGTGGAAACGCTGCGCGGCGGCGCGCACGTGTGGTTCGACACCGCGGTGATGTTCATCTTCCTGCTGCTGGCCGCCCGGATGATCGAGCAGCGCGCGCGGCGCGTGGCCGTGGCCCGTGTCGATGCGCTGGCACGCGCCACGCCGGTGCTGGCCGACCGCGAAGCCGCCGATGGCGGTCTTGCGGCCGTACCCGCGGCGCAACTCGCCGCGGGAGACGTGGTGCGCGTGGCAGCCGGCGCCAATGTGCCCGCCGATGCGCGGCTGCTCGACGACGCGGCGAGCTTCGACGAATCCCTGCTCACCGGCGAATCGCGCCCGGTGGCGCACCAGCCTGGCGATGCGGTGCTGGCCGGTTCGGTGCCGGTAGACCGCGCAGTGCGCATCTCGGTGACGGCCAGCGGCGCGGCCACGCGGCTGTCGGCGCTGACGCGTCTGGTGCAGCGCGCGCAGGAACACCGGCCGCGCGTGGCGCGCGTCGCCGATCGCATCGCGAGCTGGTTCGTGCTGGGGCTGACGCTGGTGGCCATCGCGGTGTACGTGGCGTGGCGAGTGCACGATGCCTCGCGCGCCTTCGAGGTGGTGCTGGCGCTGCTGGTGATCAGCTGCCCCTGCGCGCTGGCGCTGGCGGTGCCGGCCGCGCTGGCCGCGGCGCATTCGCGGCTGTCGCGGCTCGGCATCCTGGTGTGTCGTCCCGATGCGCTCGAAACGCTTGCGCACATCGATGCCTGCGTGTTCGACAAGACCGGCACGCTCAGCGACGGCGCCTGGCGGGTGCGCGCGGTGCAGACTTTCGGCGCCACCAACCCGGCCGAGGCGCTGCATCTGGCCGCGGCGCTGGAACGCGGCGCGCAGCATCCGCTGGCCAGCGCCTTTCGCGCGCACGATGATGGGCGCGATGCCACGCTCGCCGTCCATGCGCCCGGTCTCGGCATCGCCGCCACGGTGGCTGGCCGCGAACTGAAACTCGGTGTGGCGACCTACGCCGCCGGCCGCGCCGATGACGGCGCCCTGTGGCTGGGCGACGGCACCGCGCCGCTGGCCCGTTTCGACATGGAAGAAACGCCGCGCACCGACGCCGCGCCGGCGCTCGAACAGCTGCGCTCGCGCGGACTCGCGCTGCACTTGATGAGTGGCGATGGCGCGGCCGCCGTTGCGCGCTGCGTGGCCGAGCTGGGCGCGCCCTTCGAATCCTCGCTCGCACGGCAACTTCCCGAAGACAAGCTCGCGCGGGTGCGCGCGCTGCAGTCGCAGGGCCACTGCGTGGCCATGGTGGGCGATGGCATCAACGATGCTCCCGTGCTCGCCGGCGCCGATGTCTCAATCGCCGTGGCCGGCGGTGCCGCGCTGGCACAGCGCAGCGCCGACATCGTGCTGCTGCGCCCCGGCCTCGACGGCATCGCCGCGGCCATCGACACCGCGCGCCGCACGCGCCGCATCATCCGCCAGAATCTGACCTGGGCGGTGGGCTACAACCTGGTTGCACTGCCGCTGGCCGCCACCGGCCATGTGGTGCCGTGGATGGCGGCGCTGGCCATGGTGGCCTCGTCGCTGACGGTCACGCTGAACGCGCTGCGCCTGGCGCGGGTGCCGGCATGAACATCCTGCTGCTGCTGATTCCGCTCAGCCTGGTGCTGCTGGTGGTGATGATCGCCGCCTTCGTCTGGGCCGTGCGCAATGGCCAGTTCGACGACCTCGACACCCCGCCGCTGGATGTGCTGGCCGACAAGCAGCCGGAAGCACCGCCCGCCCAGCCCCCGCAGGACCCGCGATGAACGTCGATCTGCTGCTGCTCGGCGGCGCCGCGCTCAGCGGCCTGATGGGCAGCGCGCACTGCGCGCTGATGTGCGGCGGCATCGCCACGGGTTTCAGCGCCACACGCGGTGGCGCCATGTCCACCGCTGTGACACACGCCCGCGCCACACCGGCCGCGGCCTGGCTCGCAGCGCTGGAACCGAACCTCGGCCGCATTGCCGGCTATGCACTCGCCGGCGCGCTCGCCGGCGGCATCGGCCACGGCATCGTCAGTGTCGCGCAACTGCCCGCGCTGTCGCTGGCGGCGCGCGCCGCAGCCGGCGCGGTGCTCATCATCGCGGCGCTGCGGCTTTTCGACCGCAGCGGCCGCCTCGCCTTCCTGCGTGCGCCGGGCATGTTGTGGAGCCGCTTCCTGTCACCGCTGCAGAAGCGCCTGCCCGTGGGCGGGCACGTGGGCCGGCTGGCCGGCGGCATGCTGTGGGGCTGGCTGCCCTGCGGGCTGTCGGCCACCGTGCTGCTGGCTGCATGGCTGCAGTCGAGCGCGCTGCATGGTGCGCTGTTGATGCTGGCCTTCGGCGCCGGCACGCTGCCGGCGATGGTGCCGCTCACCTGGAGCGGCGCGCGGCTGGGTCAGCGGCTGCAGCAGGGTCCGGCGCGCATGGCACTGGCCACGGTCATCCTCGTCGCCGGCCTCATCACCGTGTTCGCGCCCTGGCTGGCCGGCGTGCCGCACCTGCACGCGGCGTTGCGCGCGCTGGGCTGTCGCAGTATCGGCTGAACGGGCAAGGCGTCTAAGCCTGCTGTTCCAGCGGCGCCCCCGGCGGCGTGTCCGTCAGCACGGCCATGCGCCGCAGTCGTTCTTCATCGAGCACCCGCACGCTGCGCCCGGACACCTCGATCAACCCTTCTTCCTGCAGGCGCGTCAGCGAACGACTCACCGTCTCGAGCGCAAGTCCCATGTAGCGGCCCACATCCTCGCGGCTCATCGGCAGCATCAGCGAGGCATGGATGCCATGCCTGCCGAAGCGCTTCAGCAGGTCGTGCAGGAACATCGCCAGGCGCTCGTCGGCCTGACGGCGCAGCAGCAGATCGACATGCACGCGGCTGTCGAGCGCACTGTTGCCCAGCACCTGCAGCATGCGCGCACCCAGTTCGGGTACCGTGGCGCTGCGGTTGAGTATTCCCTGCACGGGAAATTCGCACACCTGCGTGTTGGACAGCGCCACGGCTTCGGCGCAATGCGTGCCGGTGGCCAGCGAGTCGAGACCGAGCAGCTCGCCCGGCAGGTGAAAGCCCAGCACATGCTCCTCGCCATCGGCGGTGATGGCGATGGTTTTCAGCGCGCCACTGCGCACCGCGTACACGCGGCCGTCGGTATCGCCCGGACGGAACAGACTGTCGCCGCGGCTGATCTCGAAGGCCTTGCCCAGCGCCGAGCTGGGCGTGCGCTGCGGCAGCCCTGCGTGCTGGCAGAACTGGCGCATGGTGCAGGGCGCACAGCTACGCCGGAGCAGGGTTATGTCAGGTACGGGAGCCGCCATGCGAACATGTTGCCATGGCGGCCGCCCGGGCTAGAAGGGAATGTCGTCGTCGAAGTCCTCCGCGGCGCCACCACCACCCTGGGGGCCGCCCGCCCCCCCGCCGGAGAAGTTTTCTGCGCCGGGGTCGCGGTTGTCCCGGGTTTCCTGGGATGCCCCGCCGCCGCCCCGCCCGCCCATCATCTGCATTTCACTGGCAATGATCTCGGTGGTGTAGCGGTCGTTGCCGGATTTGTCCTGCCACTTGCGCGTGCGCAGGCGGCCCTCGATGTACACCTGCGAACCCTTGCGCAGGTATTCGGCGGCGATCTCGCCCAGGCGGTTCCACATGACGACGGTGTGCCATTCCGTCTGTTCCTTCATCTCGCCGCTCTGCTTGTCGCGCCAGCTCTCGGAGGTGGCGATGCGGATGTTGGTGACGGTGGCACCGCCCGGCGTGGTCCGCGATTCCGGATCCTGGCCCAGGTTGCCGATGAGAATGACCTTGTTGATGCCGCGTGCCATGACTGACCCCTGCAAGAAGAACCGTGGAAGCCCAGCCTAATTGCGCCCCGCCCCGGACACCCGCTGCATTCCTGCCGCGAGCATCCAGTTAGGCGCGCTGGTCCCGTTGAGGGGGCTATAGTAATCGTTTTCCCGCCCCCCTTCGCCTCCATGGACCAGATACGCGTTCGCGGCGCCCGCACGCACAACCTGCGCAACATCGATGTGGACCTGCCCCGCAACCGGCTGGTGGTGATCACCGGACTGTCGGGCTCGGGCAAGTCCTCGCTGGCCTTCGACACGCTGTACGCCGAGGGGCAGCGCCGCTACGTGGAATCGCTGTCGGCCTACGCGCGCCAGTTCCTGTCGATGATGGACAAGCCGGACGTGGATTCCATCGAGGGCCTGTCGCCGGCCATCGCCATCGAGCAGAAGGCCACCAGCCACAACCCGCGCTCCACCGTGGGCACCGTCACCGAGATCTACGACTACCTGCGCCTGCTGTATGCGCGCGCCGGCATCCCGCGCTGCCCGCAACACGGCATCGACCTGGCCGCGCAGACGGTGAGCCAGATGGTCGACCAGGTGCTGAAACTGCCCGAGGGTGACAGCTGCCTGCTGCTGGCGCCGATGGTGGCCGCACGCAAGGGCGAGCATCTGGAGCTGCTGGCTGAGCTCTCTTCGCAGGGCTTCGTGCGCGCGCGCGTGGATGGCGCCGTAGTCGAGCTCGACGCCGTCCCGAAGCTCGACCCGAAGAAGAAGCACGACATCGAGGCCGTGGTCGACCGCTTCAAGGTGCGGCCCGACGTGGCGCAGCGACTGGCCGAATCCTTCGAGACGGCGCTGCGCCTGGGCAATGGCGTGGCGCGCCTGGCGCATGCCACGGGCGCACGTGACGAGATTGTGTTCTCAAGCCGCCACGCCTGCCCGGTGTGCGGCTACAGCGTGCCGCCGCTGGAGCCGAAGCTCTTCTCCTTCAACAGCCCCACCGGCGCCTGCTCCGGCTGCGATGGCCTGGGCTACCAGGAATTCTTCGATCCGGCGCGCGTGGTGATGCATCCGCAGCTGTCGCTGGCCGGCGGCGCCATCCGCGGCTGGGACCGGCGCAATGCCTATTACTTCCAGATGATCCGCGCGCTGGGCGCGCACTACAAATTCGACCTGGATGCGCCCTGGGCCACGCTGCCCGCCACGGTGCAGCAGGCCGTACTGGGTGGCAGCGGCGACACCGACATCGAGTTCCGCTACACCGACGCGCGCGGTCGCGCCGCGAAGCGCAGTCATCCCTTCGAAGGCATCATCCCGAACCTGGAACGGCGCTACCGCGAAACGGAATCCGCGACGGTGCGCGAAGAGCTGGGCAAGTACCGCGGCACGCGGCGCTGCCCCGACTGCGAGGGCACGCGACTCAACGAAACCGCACGGCATGTGTTCGTGGGAGGCGTGCGATTGCCCGATGTGGCGGCGCTGTCGGTGGCCGACGCCCTGCAGCACCATCTTTCACTGCAGCTTCCCGGCTGGCGCGGCGAGATCGCCACGCGCATCGTGAAGGAAGTGGCCGACCGGCTGCGCTTCCTGGTCGATGTGGGCCTCGACTACCTCACGCTCGACCGCAGCGCCGAAACCCTGTCCGGCGGCGAAGCACAGCGCATCCGCCTCGCAAGTCAGGTGGGTTCCGGCCTCACCGGCGTGCTGTACATCCTCGACGAGCCCTCGATCGGATTGCACCAGCGCGACAACCAGCGCCTGCTCACCACGCTGAAGCGCCTGCGCGACCTGGGCAACACGGTGCTCGTGGTCGAGCACGATGAAGAGGCCATCCTCACCGCCGACCACGTGCTCGACCTGGGCCCCGGCGCGGGCGTGCACGGCGGCGCGGTGGTGGCTGAAGGCACTCCGCAGCAGATCATCGCCAGCGGGAACTCGCTGACCGGCGACTACCTGTCGGGACGCAAGCGCATCGAAGTGCCGGCGCGTCTGTTCGAGCGCGATCCGGAGCGCGAGATCCGCATCGTGGGCGCCACCGCCAACAACCTGCGCGGCGTCAGCGCGGCATTTCCCATCGGCCTGCTCACCTGCGTCACCGGCGTGTCGGGATCGGGCAAGTCGACGCTGGTGAATGAAACCCTCTACGCCGGCGTCGCGCGCCGGCTCGGCCTCACCGGCATCGACGCGCCGAAGGTCGAGAGCATCGAAGGCCTCGAGCACATCGACCGCGTCATCGACATCGACCAGTCCCCCATCGGCCGCACGCCGCGCTCGAATCCGGCCACCTACACCGGGTTGTTCGCGCCGCTGCGCGAGCTGTTCGCGCAGGTGCCCGAATCGCGCGCGCGCGGCTACGATCCCGGCCGTTTCAGCTTCAACGTCAAGGGCGGCCGCTGCGAGGCCTGCCAGGGCGATGGCGTCATCCGCGTGGAAATGCACTTCCTGCCCGATGTGTACGTGCCCTGCGATGTCTGCCAGGGCCGGCGCTACAACCGCGAAACGCTGGAGATCCGCTATCGCGGCAAGACCATCCACGATGTGCTGCAGATGACCATCGAGGATGCGCTGGCCTTCTTCGCGGCCGTGCCGATGATCGCGCCCAAGCTGCAGACACTGGTCGACGTGGGCCTGTCGTACATCCAGCTCGGCCAGAATGCCACCACGCTGTCAGGCGGCGAGGCGCAGCGCGTCAAGCTGGCGCGGGAACTGGCCAAGCGCGCCACCGGCCGCACGCTGTACATCCTCGACGAGCCCACCACCGGGCTGCATTTCCACGACGTGGCGCAACTGCTGGTGGTGCTGCACCGGCTGCGGGACGAAGGCAACACCGTGGTGGTGATCGAGCACAACCTCGATGTGGTGAAGACAGCCGACTGGATCATCGACCTGGGCCCGGGAGGCGGCGCGCAGGGTGGACACATCGTCTGCGTCGGCACGCCGAAGCAGGTGGCGCGCTGCACGGACTCGTACACCGGCCAGTTCCTGGCGCCGCTGTTGAAGAAAAGCTAGCCGGTCGAATGACTGTGCGATGAAGTGAAGTACTGCCGCACTTCACCATTGCCGCTGCGCTCGCGGAAATCCCCGCGCGTGAATGCGCTGACCACGTTGCGCCAGAACTTCACCGCCGCGGGATTGCGCGAGTATTCGACGATCTCCCACCGCCCCGCGAAGCGCCGCAGGATCAGCCCCACCGCGCTGCGGCCCAGGCCGCGGCGCCGGTACGGGCGCGAGATGAAGAATTCCGCCATGCGGTAGTCGGCTTCGCGCGAGGTGCGCGTGTCGCGCGCCACCAGTGCGAAGCCCGCGGGCTGGCCATCATCGACGATGGTGAGCAGCGTCGCGGAGCTGTCCATGAACCAGCGCTCGAGCTGATCCGGCTCTCGATGACCGATTTCCCCCAGCGACGGGAAGATGCCGGTGTTCAACAGGCCCAGATCGTCCATGTACTCGCGATACACGCCCTGGATCCATTTCCGATCTCCGGGCTGGGTCCGCGCATCCCGCACTGTGACCGTCATGTCTGCATCCGCCAGAAACAAGAAAGCCCGGACAGGATATGCACCTGGCCGGGCTCTTGCCCGCTCGACTTCTCAGTCGAGCGAACTGGCTTGCGCCTGCGACTTACTTGGCAGGTTCGGCCGGAGCCGGGGCAGCAGCCGGAGCAGCAGCGGCGTCAGCGGCCGGAGCCGGGGCAGCCTCGGCAGCAGGAGCCGGAGCGGCTTCGGCAGGAGCGGCAGCCGGAGCGGCAGCCTCGGCAGGAGCAGCAGCCTCTTCCTTCTTCGCGCAAGCAGCCAGAGCCAGCGCAACCGCGAAAGCGCTCAGAACGAGTTTGGTTTTCATCGAACAATTACCCCAGAGATGGAAAATGGATTACAGAGACCTGGAAACAACAAAGGGCGCAAGCCCTGACGATTCGCATCGCTGCGGAAATTCTAGCTGTTTTGCGAACTGATTCAAATTTGTTCACGCATCCGGATCGTCGCTGATTCACGACATTTGCGGCGTTCGAAACATGCCAGTGGCAATATCTGTACTGCCATGACCCCACCCACCGAAGCAAGCAACCATTACTCCACCCACCTCGCGCGAGTGCTGGCGGCGATACGCGCGGCGCTGGCTGAGGCTGGCCTGGATGCGCTGGTCATCGAAGCCGGCCGCTTGCACTACGTATTCCAGGACGATCACACCTACCCCTACCACCCCAACGCCTGGTATCAGTGGCTGGCGCCCGCCCCTGCGGCCCCTGGCAGTCTCATTTTGTTGAAAAACAACGAATTGCCCGAGCTGCTTCTGGTCACGCCCGAGGATTACTGGCATGCGCCGCCGCAACTGCCCACCGGGGACTGGACCCGGCAGTTCCATGTTGTGGCCCTACCCTCGGCCCAGGCCGCGCTGGAGCGGGCGCTGGGCCTGACGGGCAAGGTGGCCTGGCTGGGCGAATCATCGGCCCCGAGCGGCTGGGTCTCGAACCCCGCGCGCCTGGTGGGACGTCTGGAGCTGGAGCGGGCGATCAAGAGCGACTACGAACTGGGCTGCATGCGCGAGGCCAGCCTCATCGGCGCCCGCGGCCACCTGGCGGCCGCGGAGTCTTTCCGGGCGGGTCACAGCGAGTTCGCCATCCATCTGGCCTTTCTCGAAGCCACGGGTCAGAACGAAACCGAGCTGCCCTACGGCAGCATCGTGGCGCTGAACGAGCACTGCGCCACGCTGCACTACCAGCTACGCGAACGCGCTGCGCCGGCAAAACGGCATTCCCTGTTGATCGATGCCGGCGCCAGCGCTTGCGGATACGCCAGCGACATCACGCGCACCTGGGCTGCCCAGCCCGGACCGTTCGCCGCGCTGGTGGAGGGCATGGAGGCGCTGCAGCAACGGCTCTGCGGCAAGGTGCGCGCCGGGCTCGACTGGCGCGAACTGCACCTGGAAACGCATCGCCTGGTCGCCGCGCTGCTGCGTGAGGCGGGCCTGATCCGCATGTCGCCGGAAGAGGCGCTGGAATCGGGGGTGTCGGCCGTGTTCCTGCCGCATGGCCTGGGTCATCTGCTGGGCCTGCAGGTGCACGATGTGGGCGGCTTCCGCGACCAGCCCGAGGGCGACATGATCCCGCGTCCGCCGGGTCATCCGGCGCTGCGCCTGACCCGGCATCTGCAGCCGGGCATGGTGGTCACCGTGGAGCCGGGGCTGTATTTCATCGACAGCCTGCTGGCGAGGCTCAAGGCGGGCCCGCACGCGGGGCGCGTCGATTGGCGGCTGGTGGATGAACTTCGTCCCTGCGGCGGCATCCGCATCGAGGACAACATGGTGGTTCGCGCCGGCGATGGCGAGAACCTGACCCGCGCCGCATTCGCGGCGCTCGCGCACTAGACCGGCGCAGGATTCCGGCGTGGCGCGGGGCGCCACACCCTGGAAAGGTGCGGCGCCCGTGCAGGATCGCGGCTACTTCTTCAGCAGGTCGCGGATCTCTTCAAGCAGCACTTCGTTGCGGGGCGGGGGCGGCGGCGGCGCATCCGGCGCCGGCTTCTTCAGCTTGTTGATGCCCTTCAGCGCAATGAAGATCACGAACGCGATGATCAGGAAATCGAACACGGTCTGCAGGAAAGCACCGTACTTCACCAGCACGTCCTTGCCCGCGGGATCGGTGCCGATCTTCATCGCCAGATCGCTGAAATTGACTCCACCAACAGCCTTGCCGATCGGCGGCATGAGCACATCGCCCACCAGGGACGAAACGATCTTGCCGAATGCACCGCCGATGATGACACCGACGGCCATGTCGACCACGTTGCCCTTCATGGCAAATTCCTTGAATTCCGATGCGATTCCCATGGGGTATTCCTTGTGCTGTAGATGAATACGATTTTTATTCGATGCGGGACACTCCCCACACTGCGCCAGCCTATGTCAACATCGGACGGGGCGGCAATACATGCTGCTGGAGAGTTTACGATGTTCCTTCACCCGACCGGCAAGTTCGACAACAGCGCGCGCGCATACCGGCATATCCAGGTCAGACCGCTCGCTGCAGCCATGGGCGCGGAAATCCTCGGTGTGCGCATCGGCAGCGAGACCGACGCGCAGTTCGTCGAGATCGAAGATGCGCTGTTCCGGCACAAGATGATCTACTTCCGCGACCAGAAAATCGGCCACGCGGAGCACCATTCGTTCAGCCGCCGCTTCGGCGATTTCGCCGAAGACGCCTACACCGACGGCATGCCCGGCTTCAAGGAAGTGCAGCCGCTCATCAAGGAGGCCGACGACAAGTCCGAACACATCTTCGGCTCCGGTTGGCACACCGACTCACCCTTCCTGCCGGAGCCGCCTGCCATCACCATGCTGCGTTCGGTGCAGATCCCGCCCTTCGGCGGCGACACCATGTGGGCAAATTCCGCGCTGGCGTATTCCATGCTCAGCGAGGCCATGCAGAAGATGATCGCCGGCCTCAAGGTGCACTTCTCGATGCGCGACGTGCTCGCCTCGGCGCAGGCCAATGCCGAGCAGCGCGACAGCCCCATCGGCCGGCTGGTGGCGATGAAGGATCTGCCGCCCGCCGTGCTCACCAAGGTGCGGGGCAACATGCATCCGCTGGTGCGCACGCATGCGCGCTCCGGCGAGAAGGCGCTGTACGTCGATCCTTCCTATGCCATCGGTCTCGAGGGCTTTCGCGAGGACGAAGCCGCGCCGCTGCTGAAATACCTCAACGATCACCTGACGCAGGCTGCCTTCACCTGCCGACTGCGCTGGGAACCCGGCATGCTGGCGCTGTGGGACAACCGCTTGTGCCTGCACCAGGCGTTCAACGACTACCAGGGTCATCGGCGCGAGATGTATCGCACCACCATCGCGGGCGAAGTGCCGCGCTAGGGCGCGGGCGCCGCAAAGAAAAAGCCCCGGATGAACCGGGGCTTCGAAGGGATGCGAATCGCCGCGGGCGCTAGCGCCGCCGCTTGTTGCGCGTGGCTCGAGCCACTGCAGCCCGGGTCGGGCTGCCGCAGTTCAGGCCGCCGCAGCCTTCTTCTTGCGAGGCGCAGCCTTGGCCTTCGGGGCCGCCTTGGCCTTGGCCTTCTTGCCACCCTTGGTGTCTTCCGCGGCGGCCGCAGCAGCCACCGGACCATCCACGAGCTGCATCAGCGCCATGTCGGCGTTGTCACCGGGACGCGGCGCCATGTGCAGGATGCGGGTGTAACCACCGGCACGCGCCTTGAAGCGCGGACCCAGGTCGGCGAACAGCTTCTCGACCACCTTGGCATCGCGCAGACGCGAGAAGGCCAGCCGGCGCTTGGCTTCGGTATCCACCTTGGCCAGCGTGATCAGCGGCTCGACGACGCGGCGCAGCTCCTTGGCCTTCGGCACCGTGGTGCGGATGGTCTCGTGCTTCAGCAGCGAGGCGGCCATGTTGCGCAGCATGGCGCGGCGATGCGGGGCATTGCGCGACAGCTGGCGGCCGGAAAGTTGATGACGCATTGATTGATCTCTTAGTTGCTATCTTCGTGACGCAGGCCCGCGGGCGGCCAGCCGTCCAGGCGCATGCCCAGCATCAGGCCGTGGCCCTGCAGCACTTCCTTGATCTCGGTGAGCGACTTCTTGCCGAGGTTGGGGGTGCGCAGCAGCTCCACTTCCGTGCGCTGCACGAGGTCGCCGATGTAATGGATGTTCTCGGCCTTCAGGCAGTTCGCGCTGCGGACCGTGAGTTCCAGCTCGTCCACCGGACGCAGCAGCAGCGGGTCGAACTGCATCTCCGCGACCTTGCTGACAGCCTCGTCCTCGCCCTGCAGGTCGACGAACACCGACAGCTGGTCCTTGAGGATGGCGCCCGCGCGGCGGATGGCTTCCTCGGCGTCGATCGTGCCGTTGGTCTCGATGTCGAGCACCAGCTTGTCGAGGTCGGTGCGCTGTTCCACGCGCGCCGAGTCGACCGCGTAGGTCACGCGGCGCACGGGGCTGAACGAGGCGTCGAGCTGCAGGCGACCGATCGGGCGCGAGCTCTCCTCGAACGCGGCGCGCTGCACCGCCGGACGATAGCCGCGGCCCTTCTCGACCTTCAGCGTCATCGACAGGCTGCCCGCCTGCGTCAGGTGCGCGATCACGAGCTCGGGGTTCACGATCTCGATGTCGTGGTCCACCTGGATGTCGCCGGCCGTCACCGGGCCGGGACCGCGCTTGTTCAGGCGCAGCTCGGCGCTGTCGCGCGAGTGCATCTTGATGGCCACGGCCTTCAGGTTCAGCAGCACGTCGACCACGTCTTCCTGCACGCCCTCGATCGAGGTGTATTCGTGCAGCACGCCCTCGATCTCCACTTCGGTGATCGCGGCGCCCGGCATGGACGACAGCAGCACGCGCCGCAGCGCGTTGCCCAGCGTGTGGCCGAAGCCGCGCTCGAAGGGTTCGATCACCACGCGCGCCTGCCGCGGCGCAACCGGGTGCACCTTGACGACGCGGGGCTTGAGGAATTCATTCACTGAAGATTGCATCGAACCTCCGCCATTACTTCGAGTAGAGCTCGACAACGAGGTTTTCGTTGATGTCCGGCAGCACGTCGTCGCGGTTCGGGGCCGCCTTGAACACGCCGCGCATCTCTTTCTCGTTGACTTCCAGCCACTCCGGGAAACCCACCTGCGCGGCAACGGTCAGCGCGTTCTGCACGCGCAGCTGCTTGCGCGACTTCTCGCGGATCTGCACCACGTCGCCGGCCTTCACCTGGTACGAGGCGATCGTGACGGCCGCGCCGTTCACTTCCACGCCCTTGTGGCTCACCAGCTGGCGCGCCTCGGCGCGCGTGGCGGCGAAGCCCATGCGGTAGACCACGTTGTCCAGCCGGCACTCGAGCAGCTTCAGCAGGTTCTCGCCCGTGGCGCCCTGGCGGCGCGCGGCTTCCTCGTAGTAGTTGCTGAACTGGCGCTCGAGCACGCCGTACATGCGGCGCAGCTTCTGCTTCTCGCGCAGCTGCGTGCCGTAGTCCGACAGGCGCTGGCGGCGCTCGCCCTTGATGCCGCCGGGCGGCACCTGGAGCTTGCACTTGCTTTCAAGCGGCTTGGCGCCGCTCTTCAGGAACAGGTCGGTGCCTTCGCGACGCGAGAGCTTGCACTTGGGGCCAATGTAACGTGCCATGACTTACCTCAGACGCGACGCTTCTTGGGCGGACGGCAGCCGTTGTGCGGAATCGGCGTCACGTCCTCGATGCTGGTGATCTTGAGTCCGCAGCCGTTCAGCGCACGCACCGCGGACTCGCGGCCGGGGCCGGGGCCGCCGACGCGCACTTCCACGTTCTTCAGGCCGTGTTCCTGCGCGGCATTGCCGGCCTTCTCGGCGGCCACCTGCGCGGCGAACGGCGTGCTCTTGCGCGAACCACGGAAACCGCAACCACCCGACGTGGCCCAGGACAGCGTGTTGCCCTGGCGGTCGGTGATCGTGATGATCGTGTTGTTGAACGACGCGTGGATGTGCGCGATGCCGTCCAGCACGTTCTTGCGTGCCTTCTTCGGCTTCTTCGCTGCGGCAGCGGCGTTGGCGGCTGCGGTCTTCTGGTCGGCCATCTTGCTCTAGTGCTCCAGTAATCTCGTTGGGGCCTTACGCCTTGCCCGGAGGCGCGTTCAGCTTCACGGCCTGCTTGCGCGGGCCCTTGCGCGTGCGCGCATTGGTGCGCGTGCGCTGGCCGCGCAGCGGCAGGCCCTTGCGATGGCGCATGCCGCGCCAGGTGCCCAGGTCCATCAGGCGCTTGATGTTCATCGACACCTCGCGGCGCAGGTCGCCCTCGACCGCCCACTTGGCGATCTGCGAGCGCAGCGCGGCAACTTCGGCGTCGGTGAGATCCTTCACCTTGGTGGAGGGGTTCACGCCCGTGATCTCGCAGCATTCCTTCGCGCGCGTGCGGCCCACGCCGAAGATGTGGGTGAGCCCCACCCACACGTGCTTGTTCATCGGAATGTTGATGCCGGCTATGCGTGCCATGGATCAGCCCTGCCTCTGCTTGTGGCGCGTCTCGGAACAGATCACGTAGACGATGCGCTTGCGGCGCACGATCTTGCAGTTCTTGCAGATCTTCTTTACGGACGGACGAACCTTCATTTCAAAACCCTCTGTTGCTCAACGCAGCGGCCTTCAACCGCCACCGTTGTTGCGGCCACCCAGCAGGTTGGCCTTCTTCATCAATCCCGGATACTGGTGCGACATCGCATGGGCCTGAAGCTGCGCGATGAAATCCATCACCACCACCACCACGATCAGCAGCGACGTGCCGCCGAACTGGAACGGCACGCCCTGGCCGGCCATCAGCATTTCGGGCACGAGGCACACGAACGTCATGTACAGCGCGCCCCACAGCGTCAGGCGGGTGAGCACCTTGTCGATGTACTCCCCGGTGTTCTTGCCCGGGCGAATCCCTGGAATGAAGGCGCCCGATTTCTGGAGGTTCTCGGCGGTGTCGCGCGAGTTGAACACCAGCGCGGTGTAGAAGAACGCGAAACCGATGATCAGCGCACCGTACAGCACCATGTGCAGCGGCTGGCCATACGACAGCGACGCGGCCACGCGCTGCAGCACGCCGCTGGCCGCGGAATTCGGGTTCGAACCCAGGAAGCTCGCGATCGTCGCCGGGAACAGCAGCAGGCTCGAGGCGAAGATCGGCGGGATCACGCCCGACATGTTCAGCTTGAACGGCAGGTGCGTGGTCTGACCGCCCATGAGCCGCCGGCCCACCTGCCGCTTGGCGTAGTTCACGGTGATGCGGCGCTGCGCGCGCTCGACGAACACGCAGAACGCGGTGACCAGCACCACGGTGGCCAGCAGGAAGATGGCGATCGGGCCGGCCATTTCGCCGGTATTCACCTGCTCGATGGTGCGGCCCACGGCGCCCGGCAGGCCCGCGATGATGCCCACCAGGATGATCATCGAGATGCCGTTGCCGATCCCGCGCTCGGTGATCTGCTCGCCCAGCCACATCAGGAACATCGTGCCGGTGGTCATCGTCACCGTGGCCGGGAACAGCCAGGTGAACACGCCCGGGGTCAGCACCATGCCATTGCTCTGCAGCGTCACCGCCGCGGCAAACGACTGGAACACGCCCAGCACCACGGTGCCGTAGCGCGTGAGCTGCGTGATCTTGCGCCGGCCGGACTCGCCTTCCTTGCGCAGTTCCATCAGCGAGGGCACGACCATCGACAGCATCTGGATGATGATCGAGGCCGAAATGTAGGGCATCACGCCCATGGCGAAGATCGACAGGCGCGACAGCGCACCGCCCGAGAACATGTTCACGACGCCGAGGATGGTGCCCGACTGGTCGTTGAAGAACGCGGCCACGCGCGCCGGATCGATGCCCGGCACGGGAATGAACGTGCCCACGCGGTAGACGATCAGCGCCCCGATCAGGAACAGCAGGCGGCCGCGGATCTCGCCGATGCGTGCTGCATCGCCGAGCGCGGCGGTCGGGTTCGTTGACGGGTTGTTGGCCACTACGTTCTCGGTATCCTTGAAAGAGCCTTCAGGCCTCGATGCTGCCGCCGGCCTTGGCAATGGCATCCGCGGCGCCCTTGGTGGCGCCGATGCCCTTGAGCTTCACGGCCTTCTTGAGCTCGCCCGACAGGACCACCTTGGCCTGCTCGGCGAACACGTCCACGACGCCGGCCTTTTTCAGCGCCTCGAGGTCGATCACCGCGGCCTCGATGCCGTTCAGTTCCGACAGCCGCACTTCGGCGCGGGTGGCCTTGATCTTCGAGCGGAAGCCCACCTTGGGCAGGCGACGCTGCAGCGGCATCTGGCCGCCTTCGAAGCCCACCTTGTGGTAGCCGCCCTTGCGCGCGCGCTGGCCCTTCACGCCACGGCCGCAGGTCTTGCCCTGGCCGGCCGAAGCGCCGCGGCCCACGCGCAGGCGCGAACGCTTGCTGCCCTCGCCCGGCTTGATGCTGTTCAGTCTCATCACTTTGCCTCTTCCACCTTCAGCAGGTGGATCGCGGTGTTGATCATGCCGCGGTTCTCGGGGGTGTCGGCCACGACCACCGAGTGGTGGCGACGGCGCAGCCCGAGTCCCTTCACGGACGAAATAATGTTCTTCAGCTCACCGAAGGTGCTCTTGAGCTGGGTGACGCGGATGCTCTTGGCCATGGCGTTAACCCAGGATCTCTTCGACCGACTTGCCGCGCTTGGCGGCGATGTCGTCCGGCGAGCGCACGGCCGACAGCGCGTTGATCGTGGCGCGCACGACGTTGATCGGGTTGCGCGAGCCGTAGCTCTTGGCGAGCACATTGCGCACGCCCACGCATTCCAGCACCGCACGCATCGCGCCGCCGGCGATGACGCCCGTACCGTCGGAAGCCGGCTGCATCAGCACGCGCGTGGCGCCGTGGGTGCCGCGCACCGCGTAGTGCAGCGTGTCCTTCTTCAGGCTCACGTTCACCAGGTTGCGACGCGCATGCGCCATGGCCTTCTGGATCGCCACCGGCACCTCGCGGGCCTTGCCGAAGCCGAAACCCACGCGGCCGCTCTGGTCGCCCACCACGGTGAGCGCGGTGAAGCCGAACTGCCGGCCACCCTTCACGACCTTGGCCGTGCGATTGACCGCGACAAGCTTCTCGGACATGCCATCCGAGGGCTGATCTTTTCTTTCAACTCGTGCCATCTGACATTCCCGCCTGGGTTAGAACTCGAGACCGGCTTCGCGCGCCGCGTCGGCCAGTGCCTTGACGCGACCGTGGAAGCGGAATCCCGAGCGATCGAACGCAACCTTGCTGATGCCCGCGGCCTTGGCGCGCGCGGCGATCTCGCGGCCCACGGCCTTGGCCGCGTCCACGTTGCCCGTGCCCTTGCCGGCGCTCTTCAGGTCCTTGCTCACCTCGGACTGAACGGTGGAGGCCGAAGCGAGCACCTTTGCGCCCGAGGCATCGAACACCTGCGCATAGATGTGACGCGGCGTGCGGTGCACCGTCAGCCGGGCAACGCCCAGCTCGCGGATATGCAACCGGCTCTTGAATGCGCGGCGCTGCCGGCGGTCTTTGGAGGTTAGCGACATGGTTATTGACCCTTGAAGGCTACTTCTTCTTGCCTTCCTTCAAACTGATCTTCTCGTCGGAGTACTTCACGCCCTTGCCCTTGTAGGGCTCGGGCGGACGGATCTCGCGGATGTTCGCGGCAATCTGTCCGACGCGCTGCTTGTCGACGCCCTTGATGACGATTTCCGTCTGGCTGGGCGCCTCGATGGTGATCCCCTCGGGGATGTCGACCACCACCGCATGCGAGAAGCCGAGCGTCAGGTTCAGGGCCTTGCCCTGCACGGCGGCGCGGTAACCCACGCCCACCAGCTCGAGCTTCTTCTCGTAGCCCTTGGTGACGCCGGTGACCATGTTGGCCAGGTGCGCGCGGGTGGAGCCGGCGCGCATCCGGGCGCCTTCGGACTTGCCGAAGGCAACCTGCAGGACCTTGTCCTTCTCGGACACGGTGACGTCGTTGCCAAGCGCCAGGCTCAGCGTGCCCTTGGCACCCTTGATGGTGACCACGTTGGAGGCAACGGTGGCGCTCACACCCTGCGGGAGGCTCACCGGATTCTTTGCTACTCGCGACATGTTCTTGGCAACCTCAGGCGACGATGCACAGCACTTCGCCGCCCTGCCCCGTGGCACGAGCCTGGCGGTCGGTCATCACGCCCTGCGGGGTGGAGACGATCACGGTGCCCATGCCGCCGAGCACCTTCGGCAGGTCGTTCTTGCTGCGGTAGATCCGCAGGCCAGGACGCGACACGCGCTCGAGGCGGTCGATGACGGGGCGGCCCTCGAAATACTTCAGGTCGATGATCAGGCGCGGCTTGCCGGTGTCGTTCTCGACGTGGAAGTCGGCGACATAGCCCTCGTCCTTCAGGACGCGGGCGATGGCCGTCTTGATCTTCGACGAGTCGAGGCTCACGTTTGCCTTGCCGGCGCTCTGCCCGTTGCGGATGCGGGTCAGCAGATCGGCGACTGGATCGGTCATGCTCATGCTTCTACTGCTCCTACCAGCTCGACTTCACGAGGCCGGGGATTTCGCCACGGTTGGCGACTTCGCGGATCTTGGTGCGCGCCAGGCCGAACTTGCGGTACACGCCGCGCGGCCGGCCGGTGAGCTGGCAGCGGTTGCGGCCGCGCGTCGGGCTCGCATCGCGCGGCAGCTTCTGCAGCTTCACCTGCGCCTCGGCGCGGGCCTCGTCGGAAGTGCGCGGGCTGCGGATCAGCTCCTTGAGCTGCGCGCGCTTCGCCGCGTACTTCTGCACCGTCTTCGCCCGGTGCTTCTCGCGTTCGACCATGCTTGTCTTGGCCATTACCGTCGTTTCCTCTGGTCCGTTACTTGCGGAACGGAAAATTGAATGCTTCCAGCAATGCGCGACCCTGCTCGTTGGTCGCGGCCGTCGTGGTGATGGTGATGTCCATGCCACGCAGCTGGTCGATCTGGTCGTACTGGATTTCCGGGAAAATGATCTGTTCCTTGACGCCCAGCGTGTAGTTGCCGCGGCCGTCGAAGGCACGGGCGGACACGCCACGGAAATCGCGGATGCGGGGCATCGCGATCGTGATCAGGCGGTCGAGGAACTCGTACATGCGCGCGCCGCGCAGCGTCACCTTGCAGCCGATGGGCAGGTTCTCGCGCAGCTTGAACGAGGCGATGGCCTTCTTCGACTTGGTGATCAGCGGCTTCTGGCCGGTGATCTTCGCCATGTCGGCGGCGGCGGCATCCACGACCTTGCGGTCGGCCACGGCCTCGCCCACGCCCATGTTCACCGTGATCTTGGTGATCTTCGGAACCTGCATGGGGTTCTTCAGGCCAAGGTCCTTCGCCAGCTTCGGCTGGACGGTGGACTTGTAGTATTCCTGCAGTCTGCTCATAGATGCCTTGCTTACTTGACGTCGAGCACTTCGTTGTTCGACTTGAGGAAGCGCACGCGCTTGCCGTCCGCCAGGGTCTTGATGCCCACGCGGTCGGCCTTCTTCGCGGCGCCGTTCCAGATGGCGACCTTCGAGGCGGCCAGCGGCATGGTCTTGTCGACGATGCCGCCCGGCTGCTGCTTCTGCGGGTTGCCCTTGGCGTGCTTCTTCACGACATTGATGCCGTCGATGACGAGCTTGCCGTTGGCCAGCACCTGCGCCACCTGACCCGTGCGGCCCTTGTCCTTGCCGGACAGCACCACCACCTGATCGCCTTTGCGGATCTTGTTCATCTTCGCGAATTCCTACAGAACTTCCGGCGCCAGCGAAATGATCTTCATGAAGCGCTGGTTGCGCAGCTCGCGCGTCACGGGCCCGAAAATGCGCGTGCCGATGGGCTCGAGCTTCGGGTTCAGCAGCACGGCGGCATTGCCGTCGAAACGGATCAGCGAGCCGTCGGGACGACGCACGCCGAACGCGGTACGCACGACGACGGCGTCGTACACCTCGCCCTTCTTGACCTTGCCGCGCGGAATGGCGTCCTGCACGCTCACCTTGATGACGTCACCAACGGATGCGTAGCGGCGATGCGAGCCGCCCAGCACCTTGATGCACATCAGGGTCCGCGCGCCGCTGTTGTCGGCGGCATTGAGCACTGTCTGCATCTGGATCATGTGTGCGAATCCTTACCTGAAACCTTCAGACCTTGGCGGCGCGCTCGAGCACCGACACCAGCGCCCACGACTTGCGGCGCGACATCGGGCGGCAGGGCGAGATCGTCACGGTGTCGCCCTCGCGGGCGGTGCCGGCCTCGTCGTGGGCGAGCAGGCGCGTGGTGCGGCGGATGTACTTGCCGTAACGCGCATGCTTCAGCACGCGTTCGATCTCGACGGCGATCGTCTTGGCCGTCTTGGCGCTGACGACCGTTCCGGTCAGCGTGCGCGACGCTTTTTCGGCTGCTTCAGCCATGCTCACTTGCTCCCCTTCTGGCCGCGCAGCTCGCGCTGCACGGTCTTCAGGCGCGCGATGTTCTTGCGCACCTTGCCGAACTGGTCGGGCTTCGGGGCCTGACCGGTGGCGCGCTGCAGGCGCAGCGCAAACTGTTCCTTGCGCAGGCTGACCAGCTCGGTGGTCAGTTCCTTGGCGGACTTGCTCCGCATTTCGCTCACTTTCATCAGCGCACCTGCCGCTTCACGAAGGTCGTGGTGACCGACAGCTTGGCACCGGCCAGGCGGAACGCCTCGCGGGCCGTGGCTTCGGGCACGCCTTCCATTTCAAACAGAATCTTGCCGGGCTGCACCTTGGCCACCCAGTACTCGACGTTGCCCTTGCCCGCGCCCATGCGGACCTCGAGGGGCTTCTTCGACACCGGCACGTCCGGGAACACGCGCACCCAGATCTGGCCGCCGCGCTTCACGGCGCGGGCCATGGCGCGACGCGCCGCCTCGATCTCGCGGGCCGTCATGCGGGCGCGCTCGGTGGCCTTCAGGCCGAATTCGCCAAAGGCCACATGGCTGCCGCGCTGCGCAAGGCCGGTGTTACGGCCCTTGAACTGCTTGCGGTACTTGGTTCGCTTCGGTTGCAACATGATTCGTCAAATCCTTCAGGCGGTGGCCGTCTGCTCGGCGGCAGGCGCGGCGCCCTCGGCGGCGGCTTCCTCGGCGGCTTCCGGCACCTGGTCGAACACTTCGCCCTTGAAGATCCAGACCTTCACGCCGATCACGCCGTACGTGGTGCGGGCTTCGGCATGCGCGTAGTCGATGTCGGCGCGGAACGTGTGCAGCGGCACGCGGCCCTCGCGGCTGATTTCCGTGCGGGCGATTTCCGAGCCGTTCAGGCGGCCCGACAGGCGCACCTTCACGCCCAGCGCGCCCGAGCGCATCGTGCTCATCACGGCGCGCTTCATGGCGCGGCGGAACATCACGCGCTTCTCGATCTGCTGCGCGATGCCCTCGGCCACCAGCTGCGAATCGAGCTCGGGCTTGCGGATCTCGGCTACGTTCAGCCGCACGTCGGCGGTGGTCATTCCCAGCAGCTTCGCCGTCTCGGCGCGCAGCTTCTCGATGTCCTCGCCCTTCTTGCCGATCACGATGCCCGGACGCGCCGTGTGGATCGTCACGTTGACCTTGCGGGCGGCGCGCTCGATGTGCACGCGGCTGACCGAGGCCTCGGCGAGCTTCTTGCGCAGGAACTGGCGCACCTGGAAGTCGGTGTAGATCTGGTTCGCGTACTGCTTCTTGCCGGCGTACCACTTGGATACCCAGTCACGCGTGATCCCGAGGCGGATGCCTACCGGATTGACCTTCTGGCCCATCGCTATTCCTTCCTGCCGTCGCTGACGTGAACGGTGATATGGCTCGTGCGCTTGACGATGCGGTTGCCGCGGCCCTTGGCGCGCGCGGCGAAGCGCTTCATCAGCGGCGCGGCATCCACCTGGATGGCCGAAACCTTCAGCTCGTCGATGTCGGCGCCGTGGTTGTGCTCGGCGTTGGCCACCGCGGATTCCAGCGCCTTCAGCACCAGGTCGGCGCCCTTCTTCGGCATGAAGCGCAGCTGCGAGAGCGCGAGGCCCACGCGCTTGCCGCGCACCACGTCGGCGATCAGCCGGCACTTCTGCGGCGAGATATGCGCGTACTTGAGTTTGGAGAATGTCTGCATGGCTTTAGCTCGCGGCCGCGACCTTCTTGTCGCCGCCGTGACCCTTGAAGATGCGCGTCGGGGAGAACTCGCCCAGCTTGTGGCCGACCATGTTCTCGGTGACCAGCACGGGCACGTGCTGCTTGCCGTTGTGCACGGCGATGGTGAGCCCCACCATCTCGGGGATGATCATCGAGCGGCGCGACCAGGTCTTGATCGGCTTGCGATCGTTCTTCGCCGCGGCCGTCTCCACCTTCTTCTGGAGGTGCAGGTCGACGAACGGGCCCTTCTTCAGTGAACGTGGCACTGCTTACTTCCTCCGCTGCACGATCATGTTCGAGGTGCGCTTGTTCTTGCGGGTCTTGAAACCCTTGGTCTTCCAGCCCCACGGCGACACCGGATCCGGGTTGCCCTGGCCGGACTTGCCCTCGCCGCCACCGTGCGGGTGGTCGACCGGGTTCATCACGACGCCGCGCACCGTCGGGCGGATGCCGCGCCAGCGCTTGGCGCCGGCCTTGCCGTACTGGCGCAGGTTGTGCTCGTCGTTGGCGAGCTCGCCCAGCGTCGCGCGGCAGTCGATGTGCACCTTGCGCGTCTCGCCCGACTTCAGGCGGATGTACGCATAGATGCCCTCGCGCGAGGTGAACTGCACCGAGCCGCCGGCGCTGCGCGCGAGCTGGCCGCCCTTGCCGGGCTTCATCTCGACGTTGTGCACCAGCGAGCCCACGGGGATGTGGCGCAGCGCCATGGCGTTGCCCGGCTTGATGGGCGAATCGGAGCCCGAGCGGATCTCGTCGCCCGGCACCACGCCCTTCGGGGCGAGGATGTAGCGGCGCTCGCCGTCGGCGTACTTGATGAGCGCGATGTGCGCGGTGCGGTTCGGGTCGTACTCGACCGTCTCCACCGTGCCGGCGATGCCGTCCTTGTCGCGCTTGAAGTCGATGATGCGGTACTTCTGCCGCGAACCGCCGCCCTTGTGGCGCGTGGTGATGCGGCCGAAATGGTTGCGCGCGCCGGTCTTCGCCTGCGAGGTGGTCAGCGGCGCGTACGGTTCGCCCTTGTGCAGGTGCGAGCGGTCGATCTTGATGACGAACCGCGCACCGGGTGAAGTGGGCTTGAGCTTGATGAGTGCCATCTGTCCTTACCCTTACTTCTTCATCGCCTGGGCTTCGTAGTCGATCGCCTGGCCATCGGCCAGACGCACGTAAGCCTTCTTCCAGTCCTGGGTGCGGCCGATGCGGTTGCCGAAACGACGGTCCTTGCCCGGTTCGTTCGACACCTGCACGCCGGCGACCTTGACGTCGAACATCAGCTCGACGGCCTGCTTGATCTCGGTCTTGTTCGCGTCACGGCGCACGCGGAACGCGTACTGGTTGGCGTTCTGCATGGCCAGCGCGGTCTTTTCCGTGATGTGGGGCGCCACCAGCACGGTGGCGAGGCGCTCGCGGCTCATTGCAGACGCTCCTCGATCATCTTCACGGCGCCGACGGTCATCAGCACCTTGTCGTACGAGGCCAGCGCCACCGGGTTCACGTCGGCGACGGTGATCACCTCGACGTGCGGCAGGTTGCGCGCGGCCAGCATCAGCTTGTCGTCCTGCGCCTCGATCACGATCAGCGCGTTGTCGACCGACAGCTTCTTCAGCTGCTCGACCAGCAGCTTCGTGCGGGCCTCGGCCACGGCGAACGTCTCGGTGACGACCAGGCGATCCGTGCGCACCAGCTGGCCCAGCATCGAGCGCAGGCCGGCGCGGTACATCTTGCGGTTCACCTTCTGCTCGTAGTTGCGCGGGCGCGCGGCGAACGCGCGGCCGCCGCCAACCCAGATCGGGCTGCGGATCGAGCCGGCGCGGGCGCTGCCCGTGCCCTTCTGCGAGTGCGGCTTGCGGCCGCCGCCACGCACTTCGGCGCGGCTCTTCTGGCGCTTGGTGCCGGCGCGGCCCGCGGCCATGTAGGCCGTGACCAGCTGGTGCACCAGCGCCTCGTTGTACTCGGCACCGAAATTCGTGTCGGAGACCGACAGCTCGGCACCACCGTTGGCGACTTTGAGTTTCATGACTTTCTCAGGCCTTACTTCTTGCCGTCTTTCTTCGCGTCGGCCTTCTTGCTCGGCGTGATGCTCTTGCGACGGGCCAGGCGCGCAGCCTTCACCGACGGACGCACGATCACCTCGCCACCTTCCGAACCCGGCACCGCGCCGCTGATCAGCAGCAGGTTGCGGGCGACATCGATCTCGATGACCTTCAGGTTCTCGGTGGTGCGGCGGACCACACCCATGTGGCCGGACATGCGCTTGCCGGGGAACACGCGGCCCGGCGTCTGGCGCTGGCCGATCGAGCCCGGGGCGCGATGCGTCACCGAGTGACCATGCGAGGCGGGGCCGCCGGCGAAGTTGTGGCGCTTCATCGTGCCCGCGAAGCCCTTGCCGATGGTGGTGCCGGTCACGTCGACCAGCTGGCCGGCCTTGAAGATCTCGGCGGTGAATTCGGTGCCCGGCTGCACGTCGGCGGCTTCGTTCGCCTCGAGGCGGAATTCCACCAGCGACTTGCCCGGCTCGACCTTGGCCTTGGCGTAGTGGCCATTCACGGCCTTGCTGTACAGCTGCGGACGACGCTTGCCGTAAGTGACCTGGATGGCGCGGTAACCGTCGCCGTCCTGGTTCTTCACCTGGGTGACGCGATTGGCCAGCACTTCGACGACCGTGACGGGCACGGATTCGCCGGCTTCAGTGAAAACTCGAGTCATGCCGCACTTGCGGCCGACCAGACCGATAGTCATCTCGCAATCCTCTGTTCGCAGCAGCTAAGAATCGGGCAGGTGCACGCGAGACAGGCGATTGGGCTGCGCAAAGCAGCATCTCGCGTGGCTCGAGTGGTATTGGCCTTTTTGCGTGGCCAACCTAACCCGATTCCGCATCCGTAAACGCGGGCCGCCGGAATAGCCGACGGCGAAAAGGGGCGCGAAGTATATGCATCACACTTCCCGGGAACAACCCCCTTGGGGCATGCAGATTGCAATATCTTCGAGGCACCCATGCTGCATCGCAGCAACCGTTAGGATTGCGGCCCCATGACCCGCTCCACGCCCCCTCCGGACCTCCCCCGCCTGTCCAAGCGCATGGGCGAGCTGGGCCTGTGTTCCCGCCGCGAGGCCGAGACCTGGATCGTCAACGGCTGGGTACGGGTGGATGGCCAGGTGGTGGACACCCTGGGAACCCGCGTCTCCCCAGCCGCCCGCATAGAGGTGGACCCGGCCGCCCGGGCCCACCAGTCGGGCCAGGTCACCATCCTGCTGCACAAGCCCGTGGGCTATGTGTCCGGGCAGGCCGAGGACGGCTACGAGCCCGCCGTCGTGCTGATCCGCCCCGAGAACCGCTGGTCCGGCGACACCTCCCCCGTGAAGTTCAGCCCGGCCCACCTGCAGGGCCTCGCGCCGGCCGGCCGGCTCGACATCGACTCCACGGGGCTGCTGGTGCTGACCCAGGACGGCCGCGTCGCGAAGCAGCTCATCGGCCAGGATTCCGACATCGAAAAGGAATACCTGGTGCGGGTGGACGGCTCGCTGTCAGCCGATGGCCTGCGCCGGCTGCAGCATGGCCTGACGCTCGACGGCGTGAAGCTGCGGCCCGCGGGCGTCAGCTGGCAGAACGAGGCGCAGCTGCGCTTCGTTCTGCGCGAGGGCCGCAAGCGCCAGATCCGCCGCATGTGCGAGATGGTCGGGCTGTACGTCACGGGCCTGAAGCGCGTGCGCAGTGGCAACGTGATGCTGGGCGGCCTGCCGCAGGGCAAGTGGCGCTACCTGCGCGCGGACGAAAGCTTCTAGCCCTTGAAGCCTCTTGCAACCAGGTAAACCTCGCGCGATTCCTTGCGCGAGGCCGCTGGCTTCCTGATCAGCACCTTCTCGAAGTGCGCGCGCAACTGCTTCAGGTATTCATCCGATCCCGCGCCCTGGAACATCTTCGCCACGAAGGTGGCGCCAGGCTTCAGCGTCTTCAGCACGGTGTCGAGCGCGAGTTCGAGGAAGTAGATGGACGACGCCTGGTCTGCGGAGGCGATGCCGGTGATGTTGGGCGCGATGTCCGAGATGATCAGATCGAGCTTGCCACCGCCCAGCCATCCGAGAAGCTGCTGCACGATGGCCTCGTCGTTGAAATCGCCCTGGATGAAATCCACGTTGCGGATGGCTTCCATGGGCAGGATGTCGGTGGCGAGGATGCGACCCTTGTCGCCCACGATCTTGCCGGCCACCTGTGACCATCCTCCTGGGGCGGACCCGAGATCCAGGATGCGCATGCCGGGGCGGATCAGCTTGTCCTTCTCGTTCAGTTCGATCAGCTTGTACGCCGCGCGCGAGCGGTAGCCATCCTTCTGCGCCTGCTTGACGAAGGGGTCGCTCAGGTGTCGCGACAGCCAGCTCGCGCTGCTCTTGGTTCGGGCCATTTCCTGCGGGGATTCCAGCGCTAGAATGGGCGCATTCTATCCCTCTGCCGGAGATACCGGCCAGGAAGCCACGCGGTGATCCGCATCAACGAGCTGCCGCTGCCGCTCGACTACACCCCGGAATCCCTGCGCCGCGCCGTGATCGATCGCCTCGCCATCGACGACGCGGACCTGCTGTCGCTGCTGCTGTTCAAGCGCAGCCCGGATGCGCGACGGCGCAACGCCATCCTGTTCGTCTGCATCGTCGACGTGGAGGTGCGTGACGAGGCCGCGCTGCTGCAGCGTTTCAACGGCGACCGGCAGATAGGCGTCACCCCCGATACGTCATACCACCAGGTCGCGAAAGCGCCGGCCGTGCTGAAGGACCGCCCGCTGGTGGTGGGCTTCGGTCCGGGCGGATTGTTCGCGGCGCTGGTGCTGGCGCAGATGGGCTTCAGGCCCATAGTGCTCGAGCGCGGCCGCGAAGTGCGCCGGCGCACGCACGATACCTGGGACCAGTGGCGACGAAACACGCTGCATCCGGAATCGAACGTGCAGTTCGGCGAAGGCGGAGCGGGCCTGTTTTCCGATGGCAAGCTCTACAGCCAGATCAAGGACCCGAGATTCTACGGACGCAAGGTGATGCGCGAGTTCGTGGAGGCCGGTGCCCCGCCCGAGATCCTCTACGTGAGCAAGCCGCACATCGGCACCTTCCGGCTCACGGGAGTGGTCACGCGCATGCGCGAACAGATACTCGCGCTGGGTGGCGAGGTGCGCTTCGACAGCCACGTCACCGACCTGCTGATCGACAACGGCGGCATCGAGGGCGTGCAGCTCGCCAGCGGCGAGCAGGTCGCGGGCCGCCAGGTGGTGCTGGCGCCGGGCCACAGTGCGCGCGACACCTTCCGCATGCTGGAACGTCGCGGCGTGCACATGGATCCCAAGCCCTTCGCCATCGGCTTTCGCATCGAGCATCCGCAGTCGATGATCGATGCCGCGCGGCTGGGCCGCTACGCGGGCAATCCGCTGCTGGGGGCGGCCGACTACAAGCTGGTGCACCACGCGCGCAATGGCCGCGCGGTGTACAGCTTCTGCATGTGCCCCGGCGGCACCGTGGTGGCAGCCACTTCCGAACCGCAGCGCGTGGTCACCAATGGCATGAGCCAGTATTCCCGCAATGAACGCAACGCCAATGCAGGCATTGTCGTTGCCATCAACCCGGAACAGGACTATCCCGGCAGCCTGCTGGCAGGCGTGGCCTTGCAGGAATCGCTGGAATCGCGGGCCTATGTGCTTGGCGGCAGCGACTACTGCGCGCCGGGCCAGCTCGTGGGGGACTTCCTGCGCGGCAACGCATCGACCACGCTGGGCGGGGTGATTCCCTCGTACAAGCCCGGCGTGAAGCTCGGCGACCTGGCGACGGCCCTGCCCGACTACGCCATCGACGCCATCCGCGAGGCGCTGCCCGCCTTCGGCAGGCAGTTGCGCGGCTTCGATCGTGCCGATGCCGTGCTCACCGGCGTGGAGAGCCGGACCTCGTCGCCGGTGCGCATCACGCGCGACGATCAGACCCTGCAGAGCCTGAATGTCCGCGGCCTGTACCCCTGCGGCGAGGGAGCCGGTTACGCAGGCGGAATCCTTTCCGCCGGCGTCGATGGCATCAGGGTGGCAGAAGCCGTGGGCCGGAGCTGCGCGCGAGGATGGACGTGAAGATCGAAGACATCCGCAAGCTGCACCAGAAGAAATTCCGCGAAGAGGCGGGCCTCTACATCCTGGAGGGCGAGCACCTGGTGCTCGAGCTGCAGAAGGCCGCCGTGCACGACCCCCGCCTGCGAACCGCCGAGATCTACTGCACGCGCGAGTACGGGAACTGGCGCAGCCAGCTTGCCATGCACCAGGTGAAGTCCGTGCAGATGCAGCAGATCAGCGAGACGCGCACACCGCAGGGCATCGTGGCCGTGGCGCCGCTGCTCGCGGCGCCCGCGCCGCAGCCGGGCGAGAAGGCCGTGTACCTGCATCAGATCCAGGATCCGGGCAATCTCGGCACCATCCTGCGCACACTGGCCTGGTTCGGCGGGTTCCGCTGCCTGCTCAGCCCCGACAGCGTGGATGCCTTCAATGGCAAGGCCGTGCGCGCCAGCATGGGTGCCATCCTGCACGTGCCGGTGGAAACGGACGTCGCGCTGGAATCACTGCCCGCGCGCTACGAACGCATTGCGACGCTCGACATGCAGGGCGAATCCATCGCCACGCCGGCCTTCCGGGATCACCAGTGTTTCGTGTATGGCAGCGAGGCCCGTGGCCTGCCGAAGGAAGCCCTGGCCTTGATCAAGGCCAGGGCGTTCACCATCGCGGGAAGTGGTGCGATCGAATCGCTCAATCTGGCAGCGGCGGTCGCCGTCTGCCAGTTCGAGCTGCACCGCAGGGCGTAGCGCCCTTAATTCAGCTTGATCTGGACGTCGACGCCGGCCGGCAGTTCGAGCTTCATCAGCGCGTCCACCGTCTTGTCGGTCGGGTCGAGGATGTCCATCAGGCGCTTGTGCGTGCGCAGTTCGAACTGATCACGCGCGTCCTTGTCGCCATGGGGAGAGACCAGCACGGTGAAGCGCTCCATCTTCGTGGGCAGCGGCACCGGGCCGCGCACGGTGGCACCCGTGCGCTTGGCCGTCTCGACGATTTCCTTCGCCGAGGAATCGATCAGGCGATGATCGAATGCCTTCAGGCGAATGCGGATGTTCTGGTTTGCCATTACGTTCTGCCTTACTTCAGGATCTTCGCAACTACGCCGGCGCCGACGGTCTTGCCGCCCTCGCGGATGGCAAAGCGCAGGCCCGCATCCATGGCGATCGGAGCAATCAGCTCCACCGTCATCTTGATGTTGTCCCCAGGCATCACCATCTCCGCGCCGCCGTCCAGCTCCACCGCACCCGTCACGTCCGTCGTGCGGAAGTAAAACTGCGGCCGGTAGCCCTTGAAGAACGGCGTGTGACGGCCGCCCTCCTCCTTCGTCAGCACGTACACCTCGGCCTCGAACTTCGTGTGCGGGGTGATCGAGCCGGGCTTGGCCAGCACCTGACCACGCTGCACTTCCTCACGCTTCGTGCCGCGCAGCAGCACGCCCACGTTGTCGCCCGCCTGGCCTTCGTCCAGCAGCTTCCTGAACATCTCAACGCCCGTGCAGGTGGTCTTCTGCGTCGGCGCAAGGCCGATGATCTCGATCTCGTCGTTCACCTTCACGATCCCGCGCTCGATGCGCCCGGTCACCACCGTGCCACGGCCGGAGATCGAGAACACGTCTTCCACCGGCATCAGGAACGGCTTGTCGATCTCGCGCTTCGGCACCGGGATGTACTTGTCCATCTCCGCCACCAGCTTCTCCACCGCCGGCACGCCAATCTCGCTCTTGTCGCCTTCCAGCGCCTTCAGCGCCGAGCCGATCACGATCGGCGTGTCGTCGCCGGGGAACTTGTACGTGGACAGCAGTTCGCGAACTTCCATCTCGACCAGCTCCAGCAGCTCCTTGTCGTCGACCATGTCCGCCTTGTTCATGAACACCACGATGTACGGCACGCCCACCTGGCGCGCCAGCAGGATGTGCTCGCGCGTCTGCGGCATCGGGCCGTCCGCGGCCGACACCACCAGGATCGCCCCGTCCATCTGCGCGGCGCCCGTGATCATGTTCTTCACGTAGTCGGCGTGGCCCGGGCAGTCCACGTGCGCGTAGTGGCGCGCATCGCTCGTGTACTCCACGTGCGCCGTGCTGATCGTGATGCCGCGCGCCTTCTCTTCAGGCGCCTTGTCGATCTGGTCGTACGCCTTGAACTCGCCGCCGTGCTTCTCGGCCATCACCTTCGTCAGCGCCGCAGTCAGCGTCGTCTTGCCATGGTCAACGTGACCAATCGTCCCCACGTTCACGTGCGGCTTGCTGCGTTCGAATTTTTCCTTCGACATGACTTTCTACGCCTCCGGCGGGTTATCAACGAGGTCCGCTGCGCGGCCCTCGAACTAGGGTTACTTGTTGATGATGGTCTCGGCCACCGCGGCCGGGACCTCCATGTACTTCGAAAATTCCATCGTGAACGTGGCCCGGCCCTGGCTCATCGAGCGCACGGTGGTCGCGTAGCCGAACATCTCGGCCAGCGGTACCTCCGCGGTCACGGTCTTGCCGGCAGGCGTGTCTTCCATACCCTGGATCTGGCCGCGGCGGCGATTCAGGTCGCCGATCACATCGCCCATGTAGTCCTCGGGGGTCACGACCTCGACCTTCATGATGGGTTCGAGGATCACCGGCTTCGCCTTGCGGAAGCCGTCCTTGAAACCGAAGATCGAAGCCATGCGGAACGAGATTTCGTCCGAGTCGACGTCGTGGTACGAGCCGTCGAACAGCGTCACCTTCACGTCGACCACGGGATAGCCCGCGATCACGCCGGTCTCCACGGCCTCGTTGATGCCCTTCTCGACGGCCGGGATGAACTCGCGCGGCACCGAGCCGCCCACGATGCCGTTGATGAACTGCACGCCCTTGCCCTGTTCATTGGGCTCGAGCTTCAGCCACACGTGTCCGAACTGGCCACGGCCGCCGGACTGCTTCACGTGCCTGCCTTCGGATTCCACGGTGCCGCGGATGGTCTCGCGGTAGGCCACCATCGGCTTGCCGACATTGGCCTCCACCTTGAACTCGCGCTTCATGCGGTCGACGATGATCTCCAGGTGCAGCTCGCCCATGCCGGCGATCAGCGTCTGGCCCGATTCCTCATCGGTGGACACGCGGAAGGAAGGATCTTCGCGGGCGAGGCGCTGCAGCGCGAGGCCCATCTTCTCCTGGTCGGCCATGGTCCGGGGCTCGACGGCCACCTGGATCACCGGCACCGGGATCACCATCTTCTCGAGGGTGATGATCTTGTCTTCACTGCACAGCGTGTCGCCCGTGATCACATCCTTCAGGCCCACTGCGGCGGCGATGTCGCCGGCGCGGACTTCCTTGATGTCGGTGCGTTCGCTGGCATGCATCTGCAACAGGCGGCCGATCCGCTCGCGCTTGCTCTTCGTCGGCACGTACACCTGGTCGCCGGACTTCAGCACGCCGGAGTAGACGCGGAAGAACGTGAGGTTGCCCACGAAGGGGTCGTTCAGGATCTTGAACGCCAGCGCCGAGAACGGCGCATCGTCCGAGGGCTTGCGCGTGGCGGGTTCGCCGCGATCGTCGATGCCCTTGGTCGGCGGCACTTCCTCGGGCGAGGGCATGAATTCGATCACCGCATCGAGCAGCGCCTGGACGCCCTTGTTCTTGAACGCGGTGCCGCACATGCACAGCACGATCTCGTTCTTGATCGAGCGGGACTTCAGGCCGCGCTTGATCTCGGCGTCGGTGAGCTCCTTGCCTTCCAGGAACTTCTCGGTGAGCGCGTCGTCGCCCTCGGCGGCGGCCTCGATCATCTTCGCGCGGTATTCGTCCGCCTGGCCCTTGAGCTCTGCGGGAATGTCCTTGTACTGGAACTTCATCCCCTGGGTTTCCATGTCCCAGTAGATGGCCTTCATCTTGATGAGGTCGACCACGCCCTCGAAGCTGTCTTCGGCGCCGATGGCGAGCTGGATGGGCACCGGGTTGGCGCGCAGGCGCTGGCGGATCATCTCCACCACGCGCAGGAAATTGGCGCCGGCGCGGTCCATCTTGTTGACGAAGGCGATGCGCGGCACGCCGTAGCGGTTCATCTGCCGCCACACCGTTTCGGACTGCGGCTGCACGCCGGCCACCGAATCGAACAGCGCCACCGCACTGTCGAGCACGCGCAGCGAACGCTCCACCTCGATGGTGAAGTCGACGTGGCCCGGGGTGTCGATGATGTTGATGCGGTGTTCGGGGAACTGGTTTTCCATCCCCTTCCAGAAGCAGGTGGTGGCGGCGGAGGTGATCGTGATGCCACGCTCCTGTTCCTGCTCCATGTAGTCCATGACGGCCGCACCGTCGTGCACTTCACCGATCTTGTGCGATACGCCCGTGTAGAAAAGGATGCGCTCGGTCGTCGTCGTCTTGCCCGCATCGATGTGGGCAGAGATGCCGATGTTCCGGTAACGCTCCAGGGGCGTAACGCGAGCCACGTGGATTACCTGTGGGCCTGTTCAATCCGCGCGACGCGGATTACCAGCGGTAGTGGGCGAAGGCGCGGTTCGCATCCGCCATGCGGTGCGTGTCCTCGCGCTTGCGCACGGCGCCACCGCGGTTCTCGGCGGCATCCATCAGCTCGTGGGCGATGCGGAAGGCCATCGACTTCTCCGTGCGGGCACGGGCGGCCTCGATCACCCAGCGCATGGCCAGCGTCTGGCGGCGCGACGGGCGCACCTCGACGGGCACCTGGTAGGTGGCGCCGCCGACGCGGCGCGACTTCACCTCGACCGCGGGCTTCACGTTGTCGAGCGCCACGGACAGCAGCTCGATGGCGTCATTGCCCTGCTTGCCGGTCTTCTCCGAGATGCGATCGATCGCACCGTAGAGGATCTGTTCGGCAGCGGACTTCTTGCCGTCCTGCATGACCACGTTCATGAACTTGGCCAGCATTTCGCTGTTGAACTTCGGGTCGGGAAGAATCGTGCGGGCGGGGGCTGCAGCGCGACGTGACATGGTGTGACTCCTGGATCCTTACTTCTTCGGGCGCTTGGCGCCGTACTTGGAACGGCTCTGGCGGCGGTCATTGACGCCGGAGCAGTCGAGCGAACCGCGCACGGTGTGGTAGCGCACGCCGGGCAGGTCCTTCACGCGGCCGCCGCGAATCAGCACCACCGAGTGCTCCTGCAGGTTGTGGCCTTCGCCACCGATGTAGCTGGTGACCTCGTAGCCATTCACCAGGCGCACGCGGCAGACCTTGCGCAGGGCCGAGTTCGGCTTCTTCGGCGTGGTGGTGTACACGCGCGTGCACACGCCGCGCTTCTGCGGGGCGGCGCCGAGGGCGGGCACCTTGGTCTTCTCAGCGGCAGTCCGGCGGGGCGCGCGGATGAGCTGACTGGTCGTTGCCATGCGGTCTCCGTAAGTCCTGTTCTACATCGATTTCGAATGCCAGACGCAGGCACGACGGACCGCTTGCGCCTGCAAAACATCCGGCGTGGTCACGCTGGAGAACACAGGCGGGCGACCGACGACCAGGCGGCTGGTGGTGGTCTCGTGGTCCGCTCAAAGGCGAAGCCACAGGTTTGTCTTTCGGGCCGAAGGCGACCCAAAAGAGGCGCGGAAGTGTATGGACCCGACCCGGGGGTGTCAACGCGAACCCGGTGCGCAACCGGCGGCGCTGCCCGCGGACGGACCTGCCCTGCCCGGTTCCTTTGATCCGTCAATCCGCTCGTCGTTTTTGTGCATCGCAACATGCGCGTATGCCGCGGCACGAACGGCAGCGTTTTCGCGTATCCTTGCGCGCCTCAAAAACGCCCCTAACCCCCTGTTTCCGGAACCTTAGCAATGCCCCGCACAACGCCCCTGTCCGACATCCGCAATATCGGCATCATCGCGCACGTCGATGCCGGCAAGACCACGACCACCGAGCGCATCCTCTACTACACGGGGCGCAAGCACACCATCGTCGACGTGCACGACACCAAGGACCTGAAGTCCTCGACGACCACGGACTACCTCGAGCAGGAACAGAAGCGCGGCATCACCATCCAGTCGGCCGCCGTGTCGGCGTTCTGGAAGGGCAAGAAGCTCAACGTCATCGACACCCCGGGCCACGTGGACTTCACCATCGAGGTGAACCGTTCGCTGCGCGTGCTCGACGGCGCGGTCGTCGTGTTCGACGGCGTGGCGGGCGTGGAGCCGCAATCGGAAACCAACTGGCGTCTGGCGGACAACTACAAGGTGCCCCGCCTGTGCTACGTGAACAAGATGGACCGCAGCGGCGCGGGCTTCCTGCGCTGCGTGGACATGATCAAGAAGCGCCTGGGCGCGCGCCCGCTCGTGTGCCACCTGCCCATCGGCTCCGAAGACAACTTCAAGGGCATGGTCGACCTGGTCGAGAACAAGGCCTACACCTGGGATTCCGACGACCGCGATGCCAAGTGGCAGATCCATGAACTGACCGGCAACCTCGCCGACAAGTTCGGCATCACCGTGCCCTCGGACCGCGCCATCCTCGACTCGGTGCCCAAGTACCGCACCGAGCTGGTCGATACCGCGCTGGAGCAGGACGACGAGGCCATGGAGGCCTACCTGGAGGGCAACGAGCCTTCCGTCGAGACGCTGAAGAAGTGCATCCGCAAGGGCACGATCAACAGCGCCTTCACCGTCGTGCTGTGCGGCTCCTCGTACAAGAACAAGGGGGTTCAGCAAATGCTCGACGCTGTCGTCGACTACCTCCCTGCGCCCACGGACGTCGAAGCCATTGCAACCGTGGACCAGGACGGCAACCCGAACGGCCAGCGCGTGTGCTCGGATGACGAGCCCTTCTCGGCACTGGCGTTCAAGGTGATCAACGACGCCTACGGCGCCCTCACCTTCGTGCGCGTGTATTCGGGCGTGCTCACCCGCGGCGCCTCGGTGCAGAACACCACGCGCGGCAAGCGCGAGAAGATCGGCCGCATGGTGGAGATGTTCGCCAAGGAAGCCAACGCCATCGAGGAAGCTCGCGCCGGCGACATCATCGCGCTGGTCTCTCTGCAGGAAACCGACACCGGCGACACGCTGTGCGACGCCAACGCGCCGGTGATCCTGGAACGCATGCGCTTCCCCGAGCCCGTGATCAGCGTGTCGGTGAAGCCCAAGAACAAGGCCGAGCTCGAGAAGTTCGGCGCCGCCCTGGGCAAGATGGTCCGCGCCGATCCCTCGCTGAAGCTCGAAACCGACCGCGAGACGGGTGAGACCATCCTGCGCGGCATGGGCGAGCTGCACCTGGACGTGACGCTCGACCGCATGCGCACCGAGTTCAACGTGGAAGGCGTGATGGGCCAGCCGCAGGTGGCCTACCGCGAGACCATCACCAAGCCGGTGCAGGAAAACTACACGCACAAGAAGCAGACCGGCGGCTCGGGCCAGTTCGCCGAGGTGTGGATCAAGTTCGAACCGCTGGAGCGCGGCTCGGGCTTCATCTTCGAGGACGAGACCGTCGGCGGCTCGGTGCCGAAGGAATTCGTGCCCTCGGTGGAGAAGGGCCTGAAGATGCAGAAGGAAGACGGCGTGCTCGCGCGCTTCCCCACCGTGGACTTCAAGGCCACGCTGGTGGACGGCAGCTACCATGACGTCGACTCGAACGCGATGACCTTCGAAATCGCCGCCAAGGCGGCCTTCCGCGAGGCCGTGAAGAAGGCCGGCCCCATCCTGCTGGAGCCGGTGATGAAGGTCGAGGTGGTGACACCGGGCGACTACCTGGGCGACGTGATCGGCGACCTGAACCGCCGCCGCGGCCAGATCCAGGAGCAGCTCGAGCGCGGCACCAACATCGCCGTCGTGGCCCATGTGCCGCTGTCGGAGATGTTCGGCTACATCGGCAACCTGCGCGCGATGAGCTCGGGCCGTGCGTCGTACACCATGGAGTTCTCGCACTACGATCCGGTGCCGAAGAACGTGGCCGACGTGGTCATCGCCGACGCCGCGAAGGCGAAAGCCGCCGGCAACGCCTGATGCAGGGCGCCGAAAGGCGCGCCAGGGCGATTCGAGAAAGGCCCCGCGAGGGGCCTTTTTCATTCCGGGCTTGACCCTGACGTGGCGTCAGGCTGCATTGTCTCCCGCCATGGAGATGCGCCGGTGAAGGACCTGACCGTCAAGCAGCTTGCAGCCCTGTCGGGCGTCACCGTCCGCACGCTGCACTACTACGACCAGATCGGCCTGCTGCGCCCTTCGCGCGTCGGCACCAACGGCTATCGCTATTACGGCCGCGGCGAGCTGCTGCGCCTGCAGCGCATCCTGTTCCATCGCGAACTCGGCGTGCCGCTGGAGGCCATTGCGGATCTCCTGGCGCTCGAGGGCGAAGACCAGGTGGGTGTGCTGAAGCGGCACCGCGACAAGCTGGTGGCCGAGCGGGATCGCTACGGCACGTTGATCCAGACCATCGACGACACCATTGCCCAGCTGCAGGGAGAAGCCCCCATGAAGAACACCGATCTGTACAAGGGATTCAGTCCGGAGAAGCAGGCCGGATACGAGGCCTGGCTGGTCGAGCGGTACGGTGAGCCCATGCGCGCCAGCCTCGAAGTCTCGCGGCGGTCGTATGCGCAATTGTCGCAGGCCGGGCGTGACGCCCTGGGCAGGGAACTGCAGGACGTGGAACAGTCGCTCGCGGCAGCGATGCGCCAGGGCGTCCACGCGGCCAGCGATGCGGTGGACGCGCTGATCCACCGGCACCGGGCCTGGGTGGCCGCGATGTGGGGCACTCCCTGCGCGGTGGAGCGCTACGCCGGCCTCGCGGACATGTACCTGGCGCACCCGGATTTCGTGGCCCGGTACGAAGCCATCGAAACGGGATTCACCCAGTACCTAGTGGATGCGATGAAGTTCCATGCGCAACGCTGGGCCAGATAGGCGAAATGACGCCTACGGCTGCGCGGAGGGCGCATCGAAGTCGCGCGCCATGGTCAGCATTCGTTGCGCCAGTTCCGGCGCGGGCGGCAGCGGCTCTGCGGCCGTGAAGAGCGCGAAGGTCTTCACGGCGAGCACCGCCGCCGCAGTGGCAGAGGCGGCACGCACGCCCGCCGGGAACAGCGAAGGGTTGGCGCGGATGAACTGCGCCGCGCGCCGCACCGCTTCGGCCTGCCGGCGCTCGTCATCCGAGCCGAAGGTGAATTGCCATGTCCGCACCCGCTGTTCGATGACGCTGCGATTGCCATCCGGAACCAGCCCCGCAGCGGCGTAGATGCGGCAGTCGTAGTCGCGGCACGTGCGCGGGCGCTCCGCGTAGATGTCGCACTTCCCCGCGTTCATGAACGGACACCGGCCATCCTCGCGGAACCCCATCATCCAGCGCTCGCCATGCGCCGTGCGACCCAGCAGGAAAGCCTCGGGTACCTCGGCACGCGCGCGTGCATCTTCTGGCCTCAGCGGAATGGGATACGACGAGATGCAGCAGCCGACACAGTCTCCGCAGGGGACGTCTGCATCGCCTTCACCGCGCAGCACGGCGCGCATGTCGGCCAGCCATTGGCCGAAGGGACCGGCAGCGACGGGGTCGTCGGGGGGAATCGTCATGCGGATCGCGCTTCGCCGACGATCCGCACAATCGCCTCGCCATAGCGCGCGAGCTTGGTGGCGCCAACACCGCTCACTCGCGCCAGTTGCTCCACCGTGCCGGGCTGGCGCAGCGCGATCTCGCGCAGGCTGCTGTCGTGGAACACCGTGTATGCCGGCACACCGTGCTCCTTTGCCACGCCGCGGCGCCACTCGCGCAAGGCCTGGAACACCTGCTCGTCTTGCGGCGCCAGACTGGCGGCTGTGACGTCGGCTCCGGAGTTCCCGGCAGCGCCTGGGGTATTCGCCTTCTTCGCCGCCTTGCGGTCACGTCGCAAGCCCGCCGCGGGAGCGGCATCCTGCCGCAGCGTCAGCCGGCGCTCGCCCTTCAGCACGGAGCGGCTGCCTTCGGCCAGCCGCAGCACGTTGTAATGCTCGTGATCGACCATCACCAGCCGCAGCATCACCAGTTGCCGCAGCACGGCGCGCCACTGTGCCTCGCTCATGTCAGCGCCCATGCCGAAAGTACTCACCCGTTCATGCCCCCGCTCGAGCACCTTCCCGGTGCGCTGGCCCCGCAGCACATCGATGATCTGCTGCGCGCCAAAGCCATGGCCGCTGTGCCGCTCGCAGCGATAGATGCACGACAGCAACTTCTGCGCCGCCTCGGTGCCGTCGAACTGCGCCGGTGGTGACTGGCAGTTGTCGCAGTTGTTGCACGGCTCGCTGGGCTCGTCGAAATAGTCGAGCAGGTACTGGCGCCGGCAACGCGCCGTCTCGCACAGGCCCAGCATGGCGTCGAGCTTGGCGTTGGACACGCGCTTGTAGCTCTCGTCGGCCTCGGACTGCTCGATCAGGCGACGCTGCTGAACCACGTCGGCCAGGCCATAGACCATCCAGGCCTCGGCCGGCAGGCCATCGCGCCCGGCGCGGCCGGTTTCCTGGTAGTAGCCTTCGACGCTCTTCGGCAGGTCGAGGTGGGCGACGAAGCGCACGTCGGGCTTGTCGATGCCCATGCCGAAGGCGATGGTGGCCACCATCACGATGCCATCCTCCTCGATGAAGCGGTCCTGGCGCTGCTCGCGCTCGGCCGCCGTGAAGCCCGCGTGGTAGGCCACGGCGTCGATGCCGTTTTCCACCAGGAACTCGGCCGTCTCCTCCACCGACTTGCGCGACAGGCAGTAGACGATGCCGCTGTGGCCCACGTGCGACGCGCGGATGAACTGCAGCAGCTGCCTGCGGGGCGACTCCTTGCCCGCGATGCGGTAACGGATGTTCGGCCGATCGAAGCTCGAAAGGAATGTACGCGCCTCGGTGAGCCGCAGCCGCTCGATGATCTCGCGCCGCGTGGCGGTGGTGGCGGTGGCCGTGAGTGCGATGCGGGGCACGTCGGGATACCGCTCGGCCAGTTGTGCCAGCTGCAGGTATTCCTGCCGGAAATCGTGCCCCCACTGCGACACGCAATGCGCCTCGTCGAAGGCGAACAGCGAGATCCGGAGCTGGTCCAGGAATTCCAGGGTCCGCTCCTTCAGCGCGCGCTCCGGGGCCAGGTACAGCAGGTCGAGCTCGCCGGCCCGCGCGCGCTTCTCGATGGCCTGCACCGCCGGCCAGTCGAGCGTGGAATTCAGGAACTCGGCGCGCACGCCGGCCTCCTGCAACGCCGCCACCTGGTCCTGCATGAGCGCGATCAGCGGGGAGATGACGATGCCGGTGCCCTTGCGCAGCAGCGCCGGCACCTGGAAGCACACCGACTTGCCGCCGCCGGTTGGCATGAGCACCAGCGCATTGCCGCCATCGGCGACATGCGCCACCACCTCGGCCTGCTGGTGCCGGAAGGCTGCATAGCCGAAAACGGACTGCAGGACCTGCAGGGCGCGGGGCTGCGATTCGAGCGGGTTCAGGGATGCATCGGCACTCACGGACGGATTGTCGCACTCCCGCCGCGGAGCGGCTCCCCGGCTTTCTGCTCGAACACGGAAGAAACGTCAGCGCCACCCGATATGAAAAAAAGGGGCGCAACGACTGATGCCGTTGCGCCCCTGTCCTTTCAGACAGGACCGGAACCGGACCTCAGGCGTCCGACTCCTCGCCCACCGGGCTGTCCTCGGCGTCCACCATGCCACCGCCCACGTCCATGAAGCTGCGGCGATTGGTCTCGGTGATTTTCTTGCGACGGTGCTCGTGGGCCGCGAAGCCCGTGCCCGCCGGGATCAGCCGGCCGACGATGACGTTTTCCTTCAGGCCGCGCAGGTCGTCCTTCAGGCCACGCACCGCGGCTTCGGTCAACACGCGCGTGGTCTCCTGGAACGAAGCCGCCGAGATGAACGACTCGGTCGCCAGCGACGCCTTGGTGATGCCCAGCAGCACGGGCTGCAGCGTGGCAACCCCCTTGTTGTCGGACTTCGCCGCGTCGTTGATGTCGAGCGCCCGCGAGCGATCCAGCTGCTCGCCCCGCAGCAGCTGCGTTTCGCCCGTGGCCATCACCTCGGTCTTGCGCAGCATCTGGCGGATGATCACCTCGATGTGCTTGTCGTTGATCTTCACGCCCTGCAGGCGGTAGACCTCCTGGATCTCGCGCACGAGGTAGTTGGCCAGCGCTTCCACGCCCTGCAGGCGCAGGATGTCGTGCGGGTTCGGCTCGCCGTCGGCGATCACTTCGCCGCGGGTCACCTGCTCGCCCTCGAACACGTTGAGCTGGCGCCACTTCGGAATCAGCTCCTCGTACTTCTCCTCGCCTTCCGAGGTGATGACGAGGCGGCGCTTGCCCTTGGTCTCCTTGCCGAAGCTGACGGTGCCGGACTTCTCCGCGAGGATGGCCTGGTCCTTGGGCTTGCGGGCTTCGAAGAGGTCGGCGACGCGCGGCAGACCGCCGGTAATGTCGCGGGTCTTCGAGGATTCCTGCGGGATGCGCGCGATCACGTCGCCCACCGACACCTTCGCGCCGTCGGTGAGGCTGACCAGTGCGCCCGCGGGCAGCGAGTACACGGCCGGGATCTCGGTGTTCGCGAAGGGCACTTCCTTGCCCTTCGCGTTCAGCAGCTTGATCGTCGGCTTCAGTTCCTTGCCACCGCGCTGCGACTTGGAGTCGAGGATCACGGTGGAGGACAGGCCGGTGACATCATCCACCTGGGTCGTGACGGTGAGGCCGTCGACGAAGTCGGTGAAGCGGATGTTGCCGGCGACCTCGGTGATCACCGGGTGAGTATGGGGGTCCCATGTCGCAACGACTTGACCTCCCTTCACCTTGTCGCCTTCCTTCGAATTGATCACGGCGCCATACGGGATCTTGTAGCGCTCGCGCTCGCGGCCGAACGCATCCACCACGCCGATCTCGCCGGAGCGCGACACGGCCACCAGGTGGCCCTTCTCGTGCTGCACCGACTTGATGTTGTGGAAGCGCAGCGTGCCCTCGTTGCGGATCTCCACGCTCGAGGCGGCGGCGGCTCGCGACGCGGCGCCACCGATGTGGAAGGTACGCATCGTGAGCTGCGTGCCCGGCTCACCGATCGACTGCGCGGCCATCACGCCCACGGCTTCGCCGATGTTGATCAGGCGGCCACGCGCGAGGTCGCGCCCGTAGCAGCTGGCGCAGACGCCATAGCGCGTGGCGCAGGTGATGGGCGAACGCACCAGCACCTCGTCCACGCTCTGCTGCTCCAGCACGCGCACCTTGTCTTCGTCGATCAGCGTGCCGCGCGGGAACAGCAGGGTCTCGGTGCCCGGCTTGTTCACGTCGGCGGCCAGCGTACGACCCAGCACGCGCTCGCCCAGGCCTTCCACCACGTCACCGCCTTCGACCAGCGGCGACATCGTCAGGCCCTCTTCGGTGCCGCAGTCCACTTCCGTGACCACCAGGTCCTGCGCCACGTCGACCAGGCGACGCGTGAGGTAGCCGGAGTTGGCGGTCTTCAGCGCGGTGTCGGCCAGACCCTTGCGGGCGCCGTGCGTCGAGATGAAGTACTGCTGGACGTTCAGGCCTTCGCGGAAGTTCGTGGTGATCGGCGTCTCGATGATCGAGCCGTCGGGCTTGGCCATCAGGCCGCGCATGCCGGCCAGCTGGCGGATCTGCGCCGCGGAACCGCGGGCGCCCGAGTCGGCCATCATGAAGATCGAGTTGAACGACTTCTGGCGGACCTTCTTGCCCCTGGAGTCCGTGGCCTCTTCGGTGCCCAGCTTCTCCATCATCGCCTTGGCGACCTGGTCATTGGCGCGCGACCAGATGTCCACGACCTTGTTGTAGCGTTCGCCGTTGGTGACGAGGCCGGACGCGTACTGGTCCTGGATCTCCTTCACTTCGGCGTCGGCGGTGGCGACGATCTTCACCTTCTGGTCCGGGATCACGATGTCGTCGATGCCGAACGACATGCCCGAGCGCGTGGCGTACTGGAAGCCCGTGTACATCAGCTGATCCGCGAACACCACGGTCTCCTTCAGACCCAGCGCGCGGTAGCAGGTGTTGATCAGGCCGGAGATCGCCTTCTTGGTCATGTCGGCGTTCACCACGTCGAAGGAGAGCCCCTTCGGCAGGATCTCAGACAGCAGCGCGCGGCCGACGGTGGTGTTCACCGTGCGGGGCTTCTTGGGCTGCGCCTTGCCGTCGACGATGGCGTATTCGGTGACGCGCACCTTGACCTTGGCCTGCAGGTCCACCTGGCGGCCTTCGTAGGCGCGATGCGCCTCGTGCACGTCGGAGAACATCATGCCCTCGCCCTTCACGCCGGCCTTCTCGCGCGTGAGGTAGTACAGGCCCAGCACCACGTCCTGCGAGGGGACGATGATGGGATCGCCGTTGGCGGGCGAGAGGATGTTGTTCGACGACATCATCAGCGCGCGCGCCTCGAGCTGCGCTTCGAGCGACAGCGGCACGTGCACGGCCATCTGGTCGCCGTCGAAGTCGGCGTTGAAGGCCGTGCAGACCAGCGGATGCAGGTTGATGGCCTTGCCTTCCACCAGCACCGGCTCGAAGGCCTGGATGCCCAGGCGGTGCAGCGTCGGGGCGCGGTTCAGCAGCACCGGATGTTCGCGGATCACCTCTTCGAGGATGTCCCACACCTCGGGGCCTTCGCGCTCGACCAGGCGCTTGGCGGCCTTGATGGTCGAGGCGTCGCCGCGGATCTGCAGCTTCTGGAAGATGAAGGGCTTGAACAGCTCCAGCGCCATCTTCTTCGGCAGGCCGCACTGGTGCAGGCGCAGCGTCGGACCCACCACGATCACCGAGCGACCGGAGTAGTCCACGCGCTTGCCCAGCAGGTTCTGGCGGAACCGGCCCTGCTTGCCCTTGATCATGTCCGCGAGCGACTTCAGCGGGCGCTTGTTGCTGCCCGTGATGGCACGGCCGCGGCGGCCGTTGTCCAGCAGCGCGTCGACCGACTCCTGCAGCATGCGCTTCTCGTTGCGCACGATGATGTCGGGCGCGTTGAGCTCGAGCAGGCGGCGCAGGCGGTTGTTGCGGTTGATGACGCGGCGGTACAGGTCGTTCAAGTCCGACGTGGCGAAGCGGCCGCCATCCAGCGGCACCAGCGGACGCAGGTCCGGCGGCAGCACGGGCAGCACCGTCAGCACCATCCACTCGGGCTTGTTGCCGGACTCGAGGAACGATTCCAGCAGCTTCAGGCGCTTCGACAGGCGCTTGAGCTTCGTCTCGGAAGACGTGGCCGCCATGTCCTCGCGGACCTTCAGCTGCTCGGCAGCGAGGTCGAGGCTCGACAGCAGCTCGTGCACGGCCTCGGCGCCCATGCGGGCGTCGAACTCGTCACCGTGCGCCTCGATGGCCTCGAGGTACATCTCGTCGGTGAGCAGCTGGCCGCGGGTCATTTCCGTCATGCCCGGATCGATGACCACGAAGGCCTCGAAATACAGCACGCGCTCGATCTCGCGCAGCGTCATGTCGAGCATCAGGCCGATGCGCGAGGGCAGCGACTTCAGGAACCAGATGTGCGCCACCGGCGAGGCCAGCTCGATGTGGCCCATGCGCTCGCGGCGCACCTTGGCCTGGGTGACCTCGACGCCGCACTTCTCGCAGACCACGCCGCGGTGCTTCAGGCGCTTGTACTTGCCGCACAGGCACTCGTAGTCCTTGATGGGCCCGAAGATCTTGGCGCAGAACAGGCCGTCACGCTCCGGCTTGAACGTGCGGTAGTTGATCGTTTCGGGTTTCTTCACTTCGCCGTACGACCACGACTTCACGAGGTCCGGCGAAGCGAGGCCGATCTTGATCGAATCGAAGTTCTCGACCGGGGCCTGCTGCTTGAACAACTTCAGCAAATCTTTCATGAGTATTCTCCTGCTGGCCCTGTATTAATCCTGTTCCAGCTCGACGTTGATGCCGAGTGACCGGATTTCCTTGACCAGCACGTTGAAGGATTCGGGCATGCCCGCCTTCATCTCGTGATTGCCATCGACGATCGCCTTGTACATGAGCGTGCGACCCTGCGTGTCGTCCGACTTGACCGTCAGCATCTCCTGCAGGGTGTACGCCGCGCCGTAGGCCTCCAGCGCCCAGACTTCCATTTCGCCGAAGCGCTGGCCGCCGAACTGCGCCTTGCCGCCCAGCGGCTGCTGGGTGACCAGCGAGTACGGGCCGGTGGAGCGCGCGTGCATCTTGTCGTCGACCAGGTGGTTCAGCTTCAGCATGTACATGTAGCCGACCGTGGTCTGCCGATCGAAACGCTCGCCGGTGCGGCCGTCGTACAGCCAGGTCTGACCGGAAACGGGCAGGTCGGCCAGCGACAGCAGCTTCTTGATCTCCGACTCCGCCGCACCGTCGAACACCGGCGTCGCGATGGGCACGCCCTTCGACAGGTTCTTCGCAAGCTGAACCAGGTCGCCGTCGTTCAGCGACTTGATGTCCTCGCCCTGGCCACCGGTGCCGTTGTACACCTCGTCGATGAAGGCGCGGACTTCGGCTGCCTTGGCCTGCGCCTCGAGCATCCTGCCGATCTTGAGGCCGAGGCCCTTGGCGGCCCAGCCCAGATGGGTTTCCAGCACCTGGCCCACGTTCATGCGCGAAGGCACGCCCAGCGGGTTAAGAACGACATCTACAGGGGTGCCATCTTCAAGGTATGGCATGTCTTCGACCGGGGTTATATGTGAGATAACTCCCTTGTTGCCGTGACGGCCGGCCATCTTGTCGCCCGGCTGGATGCGGCGCTTCACGGCGAGGTACACCTTCACCATCTTGAGCACGCCGGGAGCGAGATCGTCGCCGGCCGTGATCTTGGCGCGCTTCTCTTCCAGGCGCTTCTCGAAGTACTTCTTCTGCGCCTTCAGGCGCTCCGAAGCGGCTTCGAGCTGGGCGTTGGCGTCATCGGCTTCGAGGCGGATTTCGAACCAGCTTTCCCGAGCGAGGCCGTCCAGATAGGCAGCATCGATCTTGGACCCGCTCTTCAGCTTGTTCGGACCACCAGCCGCGGCCTTGCCGACGAGCTGCTCGCGCACGCGCGAGAACAGGTCGTCCTCGAGGATGCGGGCCTGGTCCTGCAGGTCCTTCTTCACCTTTTCGATTTCGGCGCGCTCGATGGAAAGCGCACGCGAGTCCTTCTCGACGCCGTCGCGCGTGAACACGCGCACGTCGATCACGGTGCCGTCCATGCCCGGCGGCACGCGCAGGCCCGTGTCCTTCACGTCGGAAGCCTTCTCGCCGAAGATGGCGCGCAGCAGCTTCTCTTCCGGCGTGAGCTGCGTCTCGCCCTTCGGCGTGACCTTGCCCACCAGGATGTCGCCGGCGCGCACTTCCGCGCCGATGAAGGCAATGCCCGCTTCGTCGAGCTTGGTCAGCGCCGCATCGCCCACGTTCGGGATGTCGGCGGTGATTTCCTCGGGGCCCAGCTTGGTATCGCGGGCCACGCAGGTCAGCTCTTCGATGTGGATCGTCGTGAAACGATCTTCCTGCACCACGCGCTCGGAGATGAGGATGGAGTCCTCGAAGTTGTAGCCGTTCCACGGCATGAACGCGACCAGCAGGTTCTGGCCCAGCGCGAGCTCGCCCAGATCGGTGGACGGGCCGTCGGCCAGCACGTCGCCACGCGCGATCACGTCACCGTTCTTCACCAGCGGGCGCTGGTTGATGCAGGTGTTCTGGTTCGAACGCGTGTACTTGGTCAGGCCGTAGATGTCGACGCCCGGCTCGCTGGCCGTGGTCTCGGCATCGTTCACGCGCACGACGATGCGCGAGGCATCGACCGAGTCGACCACGCCACCACGGCGGGCGACCACGGTCACACCGGAGTCGATGGCCACGGGGCGCTCCATGCCCGTGCCCACCAGCGGCACTTCGGCACGCAGCGTCGGCACGGCCTGGCGCTGCATGTTCGAGCCCATCAGCGCGCGGTTGGCGTCGTCGTGCTCGAGGAATGGAATCAGCGAGGCGGCCACCGACACGATCTGCTTCGGCGACACGTCCATGTAGTTGATGCGTTCCTTCGGCATCAACGTGAACTCGTTCTGGAAGCGGCACGACACCAGCGCGTCGGTGAGGTTGCCCTTGGCATCCTTGTTCGCATTGGCCTGGGCGATGGCGAACTCGCCCTCTTCGATGGCCGACAGGTAGTCGATCTTGTCGGTCACGCGGCCATCGGTCACGCGGCGGTACGGCGTCTCGAGGAAGCCGTACTGGTTGGTGCGCGCGTACACCGACAGCGAGTTGATCAGGCCGATGTTCGGACCTTCAGGCGTTTCGATCGGGCACACGCGGCCGTAGTGCGTGGTGTGCACGTCGCGCACTTCGAAGCCGGCGCGCTCGCGCGTCAGGCCGCCCGGGCCCAGCGCCGAAACGCGGCGCTTGTGCGTCACTTCCGACAGCGGGTTGTTCTGGTCCATGAACTGCGACAGCTGCGAGCTGCCGAAGAATTCCTTCACCGCGGCCGCCACCGGCTTCGCGTTGATCATTTCCTGCGGCATCAGCGGCTCGGACTCCGCGATGGTCAGGCGCTCCTTCACGGCGCGCTCCACGCGCACCAGGCCCACGCGGAAGGCGTTCTCGGCCATCTCGCCCACCGAGCGCACGCGGCGGTTGCCCAGGTGGTCGATGTCGTCCACCGAGCCGTTGCCGTTCCTGATGTCGATCAGCACCTTCAGCACGTCGAGGATGTCTTCCTTCGACAGCACGCCGGAGCCTTCGATCTCCTTGCGGCCCACGCGGCGGTTGAACTTCATGCGGCCCACGGCCGACAGGTCGTAACGCTCGCTGTTGAAGAACAGGTTGTTGAACAGGTTCTCGGCGGCGTCCTTGGTGGGCGGCTCGCCGGGACGCATCATGCGGTAGATCTCGACCAGCGCCTCGAGGCGCGTCTTGGTCGGGTCGATGCGCAGCGTGTCCGAGATGAACGCGCCGCGATCCAGGTCGTTCACGTACAGCGTGTTGACCTGCTTGATGCCGGCTTCGATCAGCTTCTCCACCGAGGCGGCGGTCAGCACTTCGTTGGCCTTGACCAGGATCTCGCCGGTGTCGGTGTTCACCACGTCGTGCGAGACGATCTTGCCGTACACGTAGTCGCGCGGCACGGCCAGCTTCTTCACGCCGGCCTGCTCCAGCTCGCGCACGTGGCGCGCGGTGATGCGGCGGCCTTCCTCGACGATGACCTTGTCACCGACGCGGATCTCGAAGCTCGCGGTCTCGCCGCGCAGGCGCTGCGGCACCAGCTCGAGCGAGGTCTCGTTCTTGCCGAGGAAGAAGGTGTTCTTCTCGAAGAAGATGTCGAGGATCTCGGCTTCGTTCATGCCGAGGGCGCGCAGGATGATGGTGACCGGCAGCTTGCGGCGGCGGTCGATGCGCGCGAACACGGCGTCCTTCGGATCGAACTCGAAGTCGAGCCAGGAGCCGCGGTAGGGAATGATGCGGGCACTGAACAGCAGCTTGCCGGAGCTGTGGCTCTTGCCGCGGTCGTGGTCGAAGAACACGCCGGGCGAACGGTGCAGCTGCGAGACGATCACGCGCTCGGTGCCGTTGATGACGAAGGTGCCGTTGTCGGTCATCAGCGGCAGGTCGCCGAGGTAGACCTCCTGCTCGCGCACGTCCTTGACGGGTTTCTTGGCGCCGGGGGCTTCCTTGTCGAGCACCACGAGGCGCACCTTGACGCGCAGCGGCGCGGCATAGGTGAGGCCACGCAGCTGGCATTCCTTCACGTCGAAGGGAGGTTCACCCAGGCGATAACTCACGTATTCGAGCGTGGCGTTCCCGGAGTAGCTGGTAATCGGGAATACCGTCCTGAAGGCAGCGTGCAGGCCGATGCTCGCCCGGTCGTTCTCGGCAACGTTCTCCTGCAGGAACGTGCGGTACGACTCGAGCTGGATCGCCAGCAGATATGGAGTATCGAGAATTCCCGGCTGCTTGCCGAAATTCTTGCGAATGCGCTTCTTTTCCGTGAAGGAATAAGCCATCGGACTCACCTTGGCCCCAAGGGGGACCCGTAACCTTCAGAACATGAAAAACACGCGCGTCGCGGCAACCGTCCCTTTCGGGACGGTTCCGCGGAACGCGTTTTGGGCCACGAAGGGCCCATGCACCAGCATGGCGGTCTTACTTGACCACCACCTTGGCGCCGGCTTCCTCGAGCTTCTTCTTCATCGCATCGACGTCGGCCTTGGCCACGGCGTCCTTGACCAGGGCGGGCACGCCCTCGACCAGGTCCTTGGCTTCCTTGAGGCCCAGGCCGGTGAGCTCGCGCACCACCTTGATGACGCCGACCTTCTTGTCAGCCGGGTATTCCTGCAGCGTGACGCTGAATTCCGTCTGCTCCTCGGCGGGGGCAGCGGCGGCAGCGCCGGCGGCGGGAGCGGCAGCCATCGCCACCGGGGCGGCGGCGGTCACACCGAACTTCTTCTCGAGGTCCGAAATCAGCTCAACGACTTCCAGCACGCTCAGGTTGCCGATGGCGTTGACAATCTCTTCACGGGAAACGGCCATTTGAATATCTCCAAATAAAAACTTGTTGATCGGGAATCTCTAAACGGTTCAGCCCGCCGCCTGCTTCTGATCGCGGATCGCGACCACGGTGCGGACGAACTTGACCTGCGGTGCCTGAATGGTGGCGACCAGCTTCTGGATCGGGGCCTTGATGACACCGAGCAGTTGCGAGAGCGCCTGTTCCTTCGTCGGCAGGCTCGCGACCTTGTCGAGATCCTTCGGCGAGAGCACTCCGCTCCCGATCGAAAGTCCCGTCGGCACGAGCTTGTCGTTGGCCTTCGCGAAGTCCTTGATCACGCGCGCGGCTGCGCCCGGATCGTCCTTCGAGAACGCCAGCACCAGTGGTCCTTTCAGCACGGCACCCATGGACTCGAACGCGGTCCCGGCAAGGGCCTTGCGCGCCAGCGTGTTCTTGACCACACGCATGTACACGCCGGAGGCACGAGCCTTCGAACGCAGTTCGGTCATCTGGGACACCGACAGGCCACGGTACTCGGCAGCCACCACGGACAGGGCCTTTCCTGCCACCGCGCTGACTTCCTCGACCAGTGCCTTCTTGCCTTCCAGGTTCAATGGCATTGACCAAACTCCAGTTGAATCACCTACACAGGCATCAACGGTTGCCCGCCGATACCCACCATCCAAACGACGGTGACCAACATCGATTCCCGATGTGTGAACACCATCTGCGCAGGCTTCGATCCATTAAGGATTCGCGCTGTTGCCAGCCTCATCCGCCTGCGGTCTTCGACGATGACCGGCACCGGTTGCCCGATGCCGACCCACATCAAACCTTCAAAACCTCAAGTCGCAGCGCTGAGCGTCGAGTGATCGACAATGACACCGGGGCCCATCGTCGACGACAGCGTCACGCGCTTCAGATAAATGCCCTTCGAGCTCGCCGGCTTGGCCTTCTGCAGGTCCGCCACGAGCGCCTGCAGGTTCTCGCGCAGCGCCAGCGGCTCGAACTTCGCCTTGCCGATGGTGGCGTGGATCACGCCGGCCTTGTCGACACGGTAGGTGACCTGGCCCGACTTGGCGTTCTTCACGGCCGTGGCCACGTCCGGCGTCACCGTTCCCACCTTCGGGTTCGGCATCAGGCCGCGGGGGCCCAGGATCTGGCCCAGCTGGCCGACGACGCGCATGGCATCGGGGCTCGCGATCACGCGGTCGAAGTTGATCTCGCCGGCCTTCACCTTCTCGGCCAGGTCTTCCAGGCCGACGAGGTCGGCACCGGCCGCCTTCGCCACTTCCTGGTTCTTGCCCGAGGTGAACACCGCCACGCGCACGGTCTTGCCCGTGCCGTGCGGCATCACGGTCGAGCCGCGCACCTGCTGGTCGGACTTCGACGCGTCGATGCCGAGGTTCACCGCGACATCCACCGATTCGTTGAATTTCGCCGTGGCGAATTCCTTCACCAGGCCCAGGGCCTCGTCGATCGAATAGGCCTTGCCCGGGACGATCTTCGACTTCCAGGCCTTCACTTTCTTGGCAACAGTCATGGCATCGCTCCCTTACACGCCTTCCACATCGACGCCCATCGAGCGGGCGGTACCCGCGATGGTGCGCACGGCGGCTTCGAGGTCGGCCGCGGTGAGGTCCGGGGTCTTCGTCTTCGCAACTTCTTCAAGCTGCTTGCGCGAGATCTTGCCGACCTTCTGGGTGTTGGGAACGCCGCTGCCCTTCTCGATGCCGATGGCCTTGCGGATCAGCACCGACGCGGGCGGCGTCTTCATGATGAAGGTGAAGCTGCGGTCCGAGTACACCGTGATGATCACGGGGATCGGCAGGCCCTTCTCCAGCTTCTGGGTCTGCGCATTGAACTGCTTGCAGAACTCCATGATGTTGACGCCCTGCTGACCGAGCGCGGGCCCGATCGGCGGCGACGGATTGGCAGAGCCCGCAGGCACCTGCAGCTTCACGTAGCCTTGTACTTTCTTCGCCATCTTCTACTCCTGGGTACAAACGCCCTCCATCCGGAGAGCTCCCCATTGGTTACGGGCAAATCGCCCGGGAACAAACGTCTCTCAGGCTTTCTCCACCTGCGAGAAATCCAGCTCGACGGGCGTGGAGCGGCCGAGGATCTGCACGGCCACCTGCAGCCGGCTCTTCTCGTAGTTCACGCTCTCCACCACGCCGTTGAAATCGTTGAACGGGCCGTGCGTCACGCGCACCACCTGTCCCGCCTCGAACAGCACCTTCGGCCGCGGCTTGTCCACGCCCTCGGCCACGCGGTCCAGGATGCGGTTGGCTTCCTTTTCCGTGATCGGCGCCGGCTTGTCCGGCGTACCACCGATGAAACCCAGCACCTTCGGCACGTTCTTCACCAGGTGCCAGGTCTGCTCGTTCATCTCCATCTGCACGAGCACGTAGCCCGGGTAGAACTTGCGCTCGCTCTTGCGCTTCTGGCCCTCGCGCATCTCCACCACTTCCTCGGTGGGCACCAGGATCTCGCCGAAGCTGGACTCGAGGCCCTCGCGCTTCACGTGCTCTTTCAGCGTCTCGGCAACGCGGTGCTCGAAGTTCGAGTACGCGTGCACCACATACCACCTCAATGCCATATCAGCCTTGCCCCGTCAGCAGTTTGGTCGCCCAGGCCAGGAACAGATCCAGCAGCCAGAAGGCGAGGCCCGTCACGACGGCGAAGATGAACACCGCCAGCGTGGTGACCCAGGTTTCGTTCTTCGTGGGCCAGAACACCTTGCGCAGCTCGTTGCGCGCATCCACGGTGAACTGCCGGAAATCCCGGCCGCTGGTCGAGAGGCCGAACACCAGTCCGCCCGCCACCAGGCCCGCGACCACGCAGGCCCAGCGCACCAGCGCAGGCTGCGTGCCGAGCACGTAGTAGCCCGCCACGCCGGCCAGCACCAGCGCGATGGCTATCCACAGCGGCAGGCTGCTGCCACCTGAATTTTCTTCGCGTACCTGTTCGTTCATCACCAACTTCCGCGGACGTGCCGCAATCAAGGGCCTGCCGACTTGGCAGGCCAGGAGGGAATCGAACCCCCAACCTGCGGTTTTGGAGACCGCCGCTCTGCCAATTGAGCTACTGGCCTATCCCGTAAACGCCCTTACTTGATGATCTTCGCGACGACGCCGGCGCCGACGGTCTTGCCGCCCTCGCGGATGGCAAAGCGCAGGCCCGCATCCATGGCGATCGGAGCAATCAGCTCCACCGTCATCTTGATGTTGTCCCCAGGCATCACCATCTCCGCCCCGCCGTCCAGCTCCACCGCACCCGTCACGTCCGTCGTGCGGAAGTAAAACTGCGGCCGGTACCCCTTGAAGAACGGCGTGTGACGGCCGCCCTCTTCCTTCGTCAGCACGTACACCTCGGCCTCGAACTTCGTGTGCGGGGTGATCGAGCCGGGCTTGGCCAGCACCTGACCACGCTGCACTTCCTCACGCTTCGTGCCGCGCAGCAGCACGCCCACGTTGTCGCCCGCCTGGCCTTCGTCCAGCAGCTTCCTGAACATCTCAACGCCCGTGCAGGTGGTCTTCTGCGTCGGCGCAAGGCCGATGATCTCGATCTCGTCGTTCACCTTCACGATGCCGCGCTCGATGCGCCCGGTCACCACCGTGCCGCGGCCCGAGATGGAGAACACGTCTTCCACCGGCATCAGGAACGGCTTGTCGATCTCGCGCTTCGGCACCGGGATGTACTTGTCCATCTCCGCCACCAGCTTCTCCACCGCCGGCACGCCAATCTCGCTCTTGTCGCCTTCCAGCGCCTTCAGCGCCGAGCCGATCACGATCGGCGTGTCGTCGCCGGGGAACTTGTACGTGGACAGCAGTTCGCGAACTTCCATCTCGACCAGCTCCAGGAGCTCCTTGTCGTCGACCATGTCCGCCTTGTTCATGAACACCACGATGTACGGCACGCCCACCTGGCGGGCCAAGAGGATGTGCTCGCGCGTCTGCGGCATCGGGCCGTCCGCGGCCGACACCACCAGGATCGCCCCGTCCATCTGCGCAGCGCCCGTGATCATGTTCTTCACGTAGTCGGCGTGGCCCGGGCAGTCCACGTGCGCGTAGTGGCGCGCATCGCTCGTGTACTCCACGTGCGCCGTGCTGATCGTGATGCCGCGCGCCTTCTCTTCCGGCGCCTTGTCGATCTGGTCGTACGCCTTGAACTCGCCGCCATGCTTCTCGGCCATCACCTTCGTCAGCGCCGCAGTCAGCGTCGTCTTGCCATGGTCAACGTGACCAATCGTCCCCACGTTCACGTGCGGCTTGCTGCGTTCGAATTTTTCCTTGGACACGGCGAGTTCCTCTAAAAAAATCTGTACACAAAAAACTATGTGTCGCTGGAGCTCACGACCGGGATTGAACCGGTGACCTCGTCCTTACCAAGGACGTGCTCTACCAACTGAGCTACGTGAGCGAACGACCTTAAGCAGGATCAGCGACGACTCGGAGGCAACCAGTGTTCAACGAAGCAGTGCACACTGCGGCTTGGAGCGGGTAGCGGGAATCGAACCCGCGTCATCAGCTTGGAAGGCTGAGGTTCTACCATTGAACTACACCCGCCAAGAAACGCCGCTGTACCTCACCTGCATCTGTCGATCACGCCGACCCCGTTTGGTGGAGGGGGAAGGATTCGAACCTTCGAAGGCGTAAGCCGGCAGATTTACAGTCTGCTCCCGTTGGCCGCTTGGGTACCCCTCCGCCTGAAAACGAGCCGCGTATTCTGATTTCCGGCCCGAAGGCTGTCAACGCAATAATTGGGCCAATTTGGGGCCGCTGACCGCGACAGCCTTGCCCGCCGGAAGGTCCTCGGGCAGCAGGAAGGGACCGTAGGCCAGGCGCTTCAGGCGGCTCACCTCATGGCCCAGGGCCTCGAAGGCCCGCCGCACCTCGCGGTTGCGGCCTTCGCCCAGCGTCACTTCATACCAGGTGTGTCCCTCGGAGCGGCCGCGGGCCTCCACCCGACTGAACCGGGCCAGCCCGTCCTCGAGCATCACGCCTCGCAACAACCCCTCCGGCAGTTCCGGCCCCGGCGTGCCGCGCACCCGGGTGAGGTAGCTGCGCTGCACCTCGAAGGAAGGGTGCATCAGCCGGTGCGCCAGCGCGCCATCATTGGTGAACAACAGCAGGCCGGAGGTGTTCACGTCCAGCCGGCCCACCACCACCCAGCGACCCGCGGGCGGCGGCGGCAACCGGTCGAACACCGTGGGGCGACCCTGCGGATCCCGCCGGGTGGTCACCTCGCCCGTGGGCTTGTGATACAGCAGCACGACGGTGCCGGAGGCCACCGTGCCGGAGTCGCCGGCAGGCGTGGACGGCAGCACCAAGGGTTGCCCGTCCAGCGCAAAGTCATCGCCAGGCTCCGCGCGGTCGCCCAGTTTTGCCACGCTGCCGTTGACCGACAGCCGGCCCTCCCGCAGCCACTCTTCTATGCCGCGGCGCGAGCCCACTCCAGCCGCGGCCAGCAGTTTCTGGATCCGCTCCGCCACGAATACCCCGGTTTTCCTAGCGAATCGGCAGCTGCAGCCTGCCCAGCAGCTCTGCCTTGGTTTCCGGTTCGCGGGCTTCCACGGCGTGGTCGATCAGCCGCCGGTTCAGGTGCGGCCCGAACAGCTGCATGAAGTCATAGGCGTAATTGCGCAGCAGCGTGCCGCGGCGGAACCCCACCCAGGTGGTATGGATGGGGAACAGGTGCGAGGCGTCGATCATCACGAGGTCGGTGTCGGTCTCCGGCTCGATGGCCACGCTGGCCACGATGCCCACACCCATACCCAGCCGCACGTAGGTCTTGATGACGTCGGAATCGCGGGCGGTCAGCGCCACCCGCGGCTTCAGGCCTTCGCGGGCGAACAGGGTTTCCAGCGAGGACGGTCCGCTGAAGCTGAAGACATAGGTCACCAGCGGGTACTTCTCGAGGATGGAAAGGGTGAGCTTCGGAGCCCCCGGACGGGCCAATGGGTGATGTTTTGGAACAATCACCTGCCGATGCCACCTGTAGACGGGCAGAAGCACCAACTCCGGAAACAATGCCTCGGATCCGGTGGCAATGGCCAAGTGCACCCGGTCCCCCGCCACCATCTCGGAAATCTGCTCGGAGGTGCCCTGATGCAGGTGCAGGTCCACCTCGGGATATTTCTTGCGGAAAGCCTGCACCACCGGCGGCAGCACGTAGCGCGCCTGGGTGTGCGTGGTGGCGATGGAAAGCGTGCCGCGGGCGTCCTGGTTCAGATCCGCCGCCACCGACCGCAGGCTTTCGATCTCGGCCAGCGCGCGGGCCGCATATTCCAGCACTTTCGTGCCCTCGGGCGTCACGCGCGCAAAGCTGCGACCCTCGCGCACGAACAGGTCGAAACCCAGCTCCTTTTCCAGTTCCTTCAGCGCACGGGAAATGGCGGGCTGCGAAGTACCCAGCGCGGCGGCGGCATTGGTGACCGAGAGGCCATTGCGGGCCACGGCCAGCGCGTATTGCAGTTGATGGAAGTTCATGACTGCCCCGACATTGAAGCCAGTTTATTATAACAAAGAGTTATCAACCCTTCACCTGCCCCCTTTTTGACCTATCCGCGGCCACGAGCCGGATTACAGTCGCCCTAACGTTTGGCGGGGTCGGAGGGCCAATGATCTACAACAGCATCCTGGACACCATTGGCCGCACGCCCGTCGTGAAGGTGAACCGCCTGGCTCCGGCCGGCGTCACGATGTATGTGAAGTGCGAGTTCTTCAATCCGGCCTCGTCGGTGAAGGATCGCCTGGCCATCGCCATCATCGAGGACGCCGAACGCAGCGGCCAACTTGCGCCCGGTCAGACCGTGGTCGAGGCCACCTCGGGCAACACCGGCATCGCGCTGGCCATGGTCTGCGCGGCGAAGGGCTATCCCTTCGTGGCCACCATGGTCGAAACCTTCTCGGTGGAGCGCCGCAAGATCATGCGCATGCTGGGCGCGAAGGTCATCCTCACTCCCGCTGCAGAGCGCGGTACCGGCATGGTGCGCAAGGCCGAGGAACTGGCGAAGAAGCATGGCTGGTTCCTGGCGCGGCAGTTCGAGAATCCGGCCAATCCCGCCTATCACCGCAACACCACCGGCCCGGAAATCCTCAGTGACTTCGCGGGCAAGCGGCTCGATTATTTCGTGACCGGTTGGGGCACCGGCGGCACGATGACCGGCGCCGGCGAGATGCTCAAGCTCGCGCGCCCCGACACCAGGATCATCGTGGCCGAGCCCGAGAACGCCTCGCTGCTCACCGGCAAGCCGTTCACGGCGCACAAGATCCAGGGCTGGACGCCGGACTTCGTGCCCAAGGTGCTGAACAAGGCGGTGGCCGACCGCATCCTGCCGGTCAGCGATGCCGATGCGCTGGCCACCTCGCGCCAGCTTGCGCAGAAGGAAGGCATTTTCTGCGGCATCTCCAGCGGCGCCACCTTTGCGGGCGCACTGGCCGTGGCGCGCGAGGCGCCGGCGGGCACCGTGATCCTGGCGATGCTGCCCGATACCGGCGAGCGCTATCTGTCGACCGTGCTGGCCGAAGGCGTGAACGAGGGATCCGATCCTGAGCCCTGAAGCCTCCAATGCGCTGCGCAGGGAAGAACCCGTGACCGCGGTTCGCTTCGCGCCCCTGCCCGATCCCTTCCGCATGTGGCGCGGCGGCGAGCTGCGTCATGCGCAGGTGGCCTATGAATGCTGGGGCAAGCTAAATGCCGAGCGCAGCAATGCCATCCTGCTGTTCACCGGCCTGTCGCCCGCGGCGCATGCGGCCTCGTCGCCCGAGAATCCCGACGATGGCTGGTGGGAGAAGATGATCGGCCCCGGCCGCGCCATCGACACCGACCGCTTCTTCGTGATGTGCGTGAACTCGCTGGGGAGCTGCTTCGGCTCCACCGGCCCCGCCTCGATCAATCCCGCCACGGGCAAGGCCTACAGGCTGGATTTTCCGGAACTGGCCATCGAAGACATTGCGCGCGCGGGCTACGAAGCCGCGCGCTCGCTGGGCATCGAGCGGCTCGATACGGTAATGGGCTGCTCGCTGGGCGGCATGGTGGTCGTGGCCTTCGCCGCAGTGGTGCCCAATGGCGCGCGGCGGCTGGTGAGCATCTCGGGCTCGTCGGCCTCCTCGCCCTTTGCCATCGCGCTGCGTTCGGTGCAGCGCGAAGCGGTGATGAGCGATCCGGCGTGGAACCGCGGCAATTACACGGACAACGAACGCGGCCCGCAGGCCGGCATGCGCATCGCGCGCAAGCTCGGCACGATCACCTACCGCTCCGCCGATGAATGGCGCGGGCGCTTCGCGCGCAGCGGACTCACGCCGGTGGGCAAGCAGTCGGTGTCGCGCGCGCTGCAGCGCGTACCCGAAGGCTTCGGCCCGCGTTTCGCCGTGGAAACCTACCTGGAATCGCAGGCCGAGAAGTTCGTGCGCGTGTTCGACCCGAACTGCTACCTGTACCTGTCGCGCGCCATGGACTGCTTCGACATCGCCGACCACGGCGATCCGGCGCGGTCGCTGGCGCGTGCCGGCCTGTCCAGCGCGCTGGTGATCGGCGTGGAATCGGACTTCCTGTTCGCCATCGAAGAGCAGGCCGGCATCGCGGCACATCTGACGGCCGCGGGTGTCGCCACCACGTTCGCACGGCTGCCGAGCATCGAGGGGCACGACGCCTTCCTGGTGGACCTGCCGCGCTTCGATGCGGCCATCCGCGGATTCCTCAACGCCTGAAGAGGCGACTCAGCCGCTGTTGCGCAGCGCGGTGGCCACTGCGCTGATCGACAGCTTGATGCCCTCGGCGATGCGCGGGTCCTGTTCGCCGGCGCGGTGTCGTCGCAGCAACTCCACCTGCAGCAGGTTCAGCGGCTCGATGTACGGCAGCCGCAGGCGGATGGACGCATCGAGCTGCGGATTGTGCTCCAGCAGCCGCGACTGCCCGGTGATGGCGAGCAAAGCGTCGTGCGCGGCCTTCCAGCCATCTTCGATGAGCCCGAAATAGTGGCGGGCCAGCCCGGGATCCTCGACCAGTGACAGATAGCGCCGCGCGATGGCCAGGTCGCTCTTCGCCAGCACCATCTCCATGTTGTCGAGCTGCGTGCGGAAGAAGGGCCAGGCCCGAGCCATTTCGCGCAGCAATGCCTGATCCGGAAAATCGCGCAATGCCTGGCCCGTGCCGTACCAGCCCGGCAGCATCACGCGCGCCTGCGCCCAGGAGAACACCCAGGGGATGGCGCGCAGGTCTTCGATGCGATCCGAACGCGTGCGCGATGCGGGACGCGAACCGATGTTCAGCGTGGCGATCTCGGACAACGGGGTCATCTGCCGGAAGAAAGTGCGGAAGCTGTCTTCACCGTAGACCAGCGCGCGATAGCTGCGGAACGACTGTTCGGAGAGCTGCGCCATCGCGGCCGCGAAGCGCTGCGTATCGCCCGGCGGCACGCCCCGTTTCGACAACGATGCCCGCAACGTGGCGCTGGCCATGGATTCCAGGTTGGCCTGCGCCGCCTCGCGCGTGCCGTACTTGGCGGCGATGACTTCGCCCTGCTCGGTGATGCGGATGCGACCCTGCACGGTGCCCGCGGGCTGCGCCAGGATGGCCGCGAACGAGGGACCGCCGCCGCGACCCACACTGCCGCCGCGGCCGTGGAAGATCTGCATGCGCACGCCGGCCTTCGCGAATACCTCGGTCAGCAGCCGCGTGGCCTCGTGCAGATTCCACACCGAAGTGAGATAGCCGCCGTCCTTGTTCGAATCGGAGTAGCCCACCATCACTTCCTGGTAGCCGCGATGCTGCGCGGCGGCGAGGATCTCCGGAAGGGACAGCCACGCCTGCATGATGGCCGGCGCCCGCTGCAGATCGCCGATGGTCTCGAACAGCGGCACCACCATCATCGTGGCCGACGCGGGCGCTGCGGCGCTGTACAGGCCCGCCTCCTTCAGCAGCAGGTTCACCTCCAGCATGTCCGACACGCTCTCGCATTTGGAGATGATCCAGGTGGTGATCGCGGCCGGACCGAAGCGCGCCTGGGCGGCGGCGGCCTCGCGCGCAATGGCCAGTTCGGACTGGGTTTCGGCCGAATACTGCGCAAAAGGCGAGAACAGCGGACGTGCACTGGCCAGTTCACGGCGCAGCAGCGCCACGCGCGCCGCTTCATCGAGCGAGTCGTAGTCCGCCACGCCGGCCACGCGCAGCAGCTCCGACACCACGCGCGCATGCACGTCGGAGTTCTGCCGCAGATCGACCGTGGCCAGATGAAAGCCGCAGGCTTCCACCTGGCGGATCAACCTTCCCAGCGCGCCGCCGGTGGCGAGCAGCTCCCCGCCATGCTCCGCGAGGCTGCGGGCCAGGGCCACGAGATCCGCGCGCAATTCCTGTGGCGAGGTGTAGGGCTGCCCCGCCACCACCGCCGGACGCGGCGCCGGCTGACCCGTGAGCAGCAACAGCGTGGCGGCGAGCCGGGCATACACGGCCAGCAGCGCGCGACGATAGGGTTCGTCGCTGCGGCCGGGATATTCGTCGCCGCTGGAACGCGCCAGCGCCAGGACCTGCTCGCCCACGCCGGCGAGGTCCGTGGAGATCGACAGCTCCTTGCCCAGTTCATGCACCTGCTGCAGGTACGCCGTCAGCAGCGTTCGTGCGGCGGAAGTCAGCGCAAAGCGCAGGCTGTCCGCACTCACGTTCGGATTGCCGTCGCGATCGCCGCCGATCCAGCTCCCCAGCTTCAGGAAGGTGGCCGCGCGCCGCGGCAGCTCGCGATCCCACTTCGCGTAGAGCTGCGGCAGCACCGGCATGAACACATCGCGCAGGTACGCCAGCGCGATCTCCACCTCGTCGCGCACCTGCATGCGCTCGCGGCGCAGCGGCCGCGTCTGCCACAGCAGCGCGATCTGCCGCAGCAGCGCCTGTTCGATCACATCGCCATCGGCGGTCTCGGCCAGGCCTTCATCGCGCAGCGACATCAGCGCCGCGATGCGGCTGCGATGATCGAGCATGCTCTTGCGCATCACTTCGGTGGGATGCGCCGTGAGCACCGGCACGATGAGGCTGTGCTCGAGGAGACTCGATACCTGTTCTGCCGGCACACCTTCGTCGGCCAGGCTGCGCAGCGCACCGGCCAGATCCTCCGCGCCACCCCCGGCGGCCCGCTGCCGATCCTCGGCCAGGTTCGCCAGCATCGAGAACAGCATGAAGCCGCGGACGAAGCCCAGCGTCTCGTCCAGGTCGAGCGCCTGCAGGTACTGCTCGGCAGACTCCGCCCCGGCAATGCCCCGGTAGCGGTCCACCGAGGCGGCACGGATGGTCTCGATGCGATCGAACAGATGCTGGCCGCCATAGGCGCGGATGACATCGCCCAGCAGGCGACCCAGGTAGCGGATGTCGGCGTTCTGCGTGACGGTATTCATGTCATGAATGATGCAATATTCCGGCCGCCGCGTTGCCGGTCCATTGCACCACATATGGGCATGCCGCGCCGGCCGCGCGAATGGCATCGTCGTGCGGTGCAACGCATCTTCCTCGCGATACTGCTGCTCCTGGCGCTGTCGCTGGCGCTGGCAATGCTGCGCAGGCCAGCCGCGCCCGCGACGCTCACCATCGCCACCTGGAACCTGGAATGGCTGGTCTCGCCGGCCACCGCACATGCGGCGCGGCTGGCCTGCAGCAGCGGGCACCGCGCCACACTGCCCTGCGACGTGGCCCGCGAGCATTCACGCGACTCTGCGGACCTGGCGCGCCTGCGGCGGTATGCGCAGCGGCTCGACGCCGACGTGATCGCCTTCCAGGAGGTGCAGAGCGCCGACATCGCCGCGCGCGTGTTCGACAACCACGACATCTGCATCGCCACCGGCCGCGGCGTGCAGCACGTGGGGTTCGCCATACGCCGCGGTGTCGCGCATCGCTGCGGCCCGCAGTTCGATGCGCTGTCATTGGGTGGCGCGCAGCGCGCCGCCATGACGCTGTCGCTGTTCCCCGATTCGGCGCGCACCATCGAACTGCTTGCCGTACACCTCAAGTCCGGCTGCGCAGATGCCGAGCTGCAGTCCGGCGCCACCGCCTGCACGGTACTGTCCGCCCAGGCACAACAGCTTGCGCAATGGATTGCCGCGCATGCAGGCTCGCGCTTCATCCTGCTGGGCGATTTCAATCGCGGCGATGCGGAGGTCGAAGCCGACGAATTCTGGCGAACGCTTTCAGGGAGCGAGACCACCGAAACGCCATACGCGTTCGCGAGCGAAGGCGTCGCTTTCAGCAACTGCCAGATCGGCGCGGGCTTCACGCGCGCCATCGATCACATCCTGGTCTCGCGCGCGCTGCTGTCCGAAGTGGTGCCGCGGAGTTTCCGCAAGACGGGCTACAGCGAGGCCGATGCCCTGCAATACCGCCTCCCCGATCATTGCCCGGTCAGTTTTTCGCTGACCCGTGGCACTGGAGCAACTTCAATCAGGTAATAAGTTGAGAGACTGTTGGCGCTGCACCAAGCCCATGCATAATGTGACGCAGTTCGCAACAGTTGGGGTACGGTGCATCGTGGAACGGCGCTTACACACCAGACATCGTGCACGCACCATCGTGTACATCATCATGCCGGATGGGCGCCGCTCGCTGTGCAAGGCCGTCAACCTCAGCGCCACCGGGGTGTTCATCCGCACCTCGGGCCTGGGTCTGCGCAAGGGCCAGAAAGTGGAACTGGCATTTGCCATAAACCTCGGCTCCATCACCAAGCTGCACCGCCGTTCCGCGGTGGTGGCCCATGTCTCCGGCGGCGGCACCGGCCTGATGATGGAAGCGTACGCGGTGCGCTGAAGGCGCGCCTGCGCTAAATGCGCCGCGACACGACGAAGGCCTCATCGTTGAACCACAGCCCGCCGAATTTCTGCAGCACCGACTGCGTGGCCTTGAGATAAGCGCCACTGGCGATCACCGGTTCCAGCCGCTCGTCTTCCATCTGGTTCACATAGGCAGCCGCATTCCAGGCCGCGAACAGCGTCGATGTGCCGATGCGATCCGACAGCTCCGAAGGCAACGTGCGCATCTCGTAACGGAACAGCGCCTTCTCGTCGGGTGGCGCCGTCAGCAGGAAATCGCGCGCATCGCGGCCCAGTTCGGTCTTGAGCGCGGCCAGCAGCGCGTGGCGATCGACCTGGAAGGGATTCTCGCCGGGCCACAGTTTCTGGATGATCTCCAGCGCCGGATCGCGCCCCGCGGACTGTATGGCGATCAGCCGTCCACCGGGCGCAAGCGAGCGCGCCAGCGGTGCCAGCACGCGCGAGGCCTTGAACTCGGCCGACATCCGCGCCCGCCACGGTTGCGAGGCCAGGATCAGATCGTAATGCGGTGGCGGACGCCCGGGCCGCGGGATGATGCTGTCGAGCAGGAATTTGTGGTCGTCGCGGTACACCACCAGCACCGAGGGCCGCCGGTACACCGGATTGCCGGTCTTCTCGCTGGGATGCGTGGCCCAGGCATCGGCCAGCGTGTTCGAGACTTCCTCGATCTGTTCCTCATAGGCATGCGATGAATCGCCGGTGAGGCGAATCTCCTGCCAATTCAGCGCGGCGGCGAGCTGCGTGTCACGCAGCAGCAGCCGTGGCGCGTCGGAGTAGTTGAGGTTGGTGATGACCAGCACCGTCGCCGGATGCTCGGTGAACCGGTCGGGCATCTTCTCGAGCCCGAGACGGACATCCTCGAGGCTGATCTCCTTGGCCACGGCCACCATGGGCACGGTGGGATGCAGTGCGTGCGCATGGCGCATCAGTCGCGACAGCACCGTGCCGTCGCCCATGCCCGCGTCGAAGAAATACAGCGCCGGCGGCCGGGGATGCACCAGCTCCAGTTCCTGCCCCACGCGACCGGCCACCACGGCCTTTTCATTGCAGGTGTGCACGAAGGCCAGGTACTTCTGGCGATTGTCGTAGAAACGGAATGACTGCGCCGACTGCTTCTTCGCCACGAGTGCCCCTTTGATGTGGCCGGGTGTGCCTGGCCTGTTTGCATTGAGCTTACGCCTTCGGGGAGGCCTGCTGTCAAAGGCTCTGACCGCCCATAATGGCGGCATGAATCCGGTTCGCCTGACGAACGTGTGCATGGTGGAGCCCGCGGCCTTCGGCTTCAATGCCGAAACCGCGGGCAGTAACCGCTTCCAGCGCGATGTTGCGATACCCGCCAACGAGGCAGCGGCAGCAGCGCGCGCCGAATCCGCGGCGCTGGCTTCCGGCTTGCGCGCGGCCGGCATCGGTGTCGCGATGGCGTCCGATTCCGCACTGCCCGCGAAGCCCGACGCGGTATTCCCCAACAACTGGGTGAGCTTCCATGCCGATGGCACGGTGGTGCTGTATCCCATGTTCAATCCCTCGCGCCGCGCGGAGCGTCGCGAGGAAGTGATCGACTGCGTGAAGGCGCAGTTGGGTTTCGTCGAGACGCGGCGCCTCGACCTGACCGGCGAGGAGCGCCGCGGACGCTTCCTCGAGGGCACGGGCAGCCTGGTGCTGGATCACGTGAATCGCGTGGCCTATGCGGTGCCCTCGCCGCGCACCGATGTCTCGCTGGTACGCGAGTGGGCGCGACTGATGGACTACGAGCCGATGCTGTTCGACGCGGCGACGCCCGATGGCACGCCGGTGTATCACACCAACGTGGTGCTGTGGATCGGCACGCGCGCGGCGGGCGCGGGTCTGGTTTGGGTGCCACCGGCACAGCAGGCCGCATTGCGCGCGCGCCTGGCGCAGGCGGGCCGCGCGGTCATCAAGCTGGATGGTCGGCAGCTCATGGACTTCGCCGGCAACATGCTCGAACTGGTGAACGCGCGTGGCGAAACGCACCTGGTCATGTCGGCGCGCGCGGCGGCAAGCCTCGACGATTCCCAGCAGGCAATGTTGCGCGACGCGGGGATTCGCAGCCTGGTTGCCGACATCCCCGTCATCGAGACCCTGGGTGGCGGCAGCGTACGCTGCATGATGGCCGAGGTGCCCGGCGTCGCAGGCGGTACGCGATGACGTTGGCGATGGACGTGCTGCAACGCCTTGCGGCGGGCCGCGCCCTGCCTGGCGGATTCGTGTCCGGCGCCGAGCTGGCCGCTGCTTTCGGCGTGACCCGCAGCGCCGTGTGGAAAGCCATCGGCCGCCTGCGCACCCTGGGTACGCCCATCGACGCGGTGACCAATCGCGGCTACCGCCTCGCACTGCCCACATCGCCGCTGGATGGCGCGGCGGTGAAGGCGCTGCTGCCGCCACCGCTGCGCGATGCGCTGCGACAGGGCGACTGCGCCGGCGAACTGGATTCCACCAATGCACAGCTCCTCGCGCGCAGCGCACCGCCGCCGGGAAAGTTCGACTTCCTCACTGCCGAGTTCCAGACCGCGGGCCGCGGGCGACGCGGCCGCAGCTGGCTCGCGCCACCGGCTGGCGCCGTGTGCCTGTCATGGAGCTGGACCTTCGAAGCACTGTCGCCCGACATGGGCGCCTACAGCCTCGCCATTGGCGTGGCGGCGCTGCGCGCATTGCGGGGGCTCGGCATCGAGGGCGTGCAGCTCAAGTGGCCCAACGATCTGGTGACGCCGCAGGGCAAGCTCGCCGGCATCCTCATCGAGATGCGCACCGAGTCCGGCGGCCCGGTGCAGGTGGTGACGGGCATCGGAATGAACGTGGCGCTGCCTGCCGAACTGCGGCTCAGGGTGGCGGACATGGGGACGGCCGCGGCCGACCTGGCATCGCTTGCGGCACCTTTGTCCACCGCAGCCTCGGTCAACTCGCTCGCGCCGCCGCCGGCGCGCAGCGCGCTGACGGCGGCGCTGCTGACGGAAGGCATCGGCGCGGCGCGCCAGTTCGCACGGCGCGGCTTCGCGCCATTCCTGGACGAATACCAGGCAGCGGACGCCTTGCGCGACAGGCCGGTGACACTGCAGGGTACCGGGCCGGTGGCAGGCGGCATCGCGCGCGGCGTCGACACGGATGGGGCGCTGCGGGTGGAACACGGCGGCCGCATCCATCGCATCATTGCCGGAGAGGTTTCCGTGCGGACGATATCGACATGAAGATCCTGCTCATCGACGCGGGCAACACGCGCATCAAGTGGTCGGTGGTGACCGCCGGCAAGCTGGCCGTGCCGCGCGCCGCGGCATGGAGCGACACGCGGCCGTTCGCCGACTGGCTGGCCCGCGCCGGCGAGATCGAGCGGGTGGTGGTGTGTTCAGTGGCGGGCGCCAAAGGCGAGCGCGTGTTGCGAAGCCTGCTGCATGCGGCGGGCGCACCACCGCCGGAGTTCGTCCACAGCAGCGCCGAGGCGGCCGGCGTGCGCAATGCCTACCGCTCACCGCGGCGCCTGGGTGATGACCGCTGGGTGGGCGCCGTGTCCGCGTGGCATCTGGCGGGCTGCTTTCGCGCCATCTGCGCCATCAGCGTGGGCACGGCGCTCACCATCGACGTGGTGGACTGCGACGGCGTGCACCGCGGCGGGTTGATCGCACCCGGCCCCACGCTGATGCTGCAATCGCTGCTGCGCGATACGGCCGGCATCGCACCACGGGCAGCCGCCAGCGCCGCCGCGCGTCGGGTCAGTGCCGATGCCACCGGCACGCTGGGTGTTCTCGCCACCGACACCGGCCCCGCCATCGAGTTGGGGTGCCTCTTCGCCGCGGCTGCCCTGGTGGATCGCACCATCACCGATGTCACGCGGCGAATGAAAGGCCGCCCGGTGGTATTCCTGACCGGCGGCGGCGCCGCGGCGGTGGCGCCGCTGCTGCGCAGCGCCTGCAAGCAGCGCGATGACCTGGTGCTGCGCGGCATCGCACTGCTCGCGGGCATCCCCGTGCGCCGTCGGGGCTGATAGGCTTCCTCCATGATGCGCATTGCCGTATTCGTGCTGATCGCTGCGAACCTCCTGTATTTCGGGTGGACGCAGTGGGTTGATCAGGACACGCCCAACCTCACTGCGGTGGCCGCCGCGCCGCGCAAGCCCCTTGCCACCACCCCGCCGCCCCCGCCCGCGCCGCCGCCCTGTGCCGCGCTCGGCCCCTTTGTCAACGACATCGATGCCGCCGCGGCAGAGCAGAAGCTGACCGCGGCGGGCTGGGGCGTGCTGAAGCGCAATGTCACCGAGCAGGTGCGCGAAGGCTGGTGGGTATACGTGACCAACTCCAGCGCCAGCGCGCAGGCGCGCACACTTAATGCAATGCGCGCCGCGGGGCTGCGCGATGCCTTCGCCATGCCCGATGATCCAGAACACAAGGTGTCGGCAGGCATCTTCAGTGAAGAAAGCCGCGCGGAGGATCGCGCCTCGCGCGTGCAGCGCTTGCGTCTGGATGCAGTGGTGAAGGAACGCACCACCGAGCAGTCGGTGACGTGGATCGACATCCCCGGTGTTGCCCGCGAGACGCTGTCCGATGGCAGGCTGGAAAAGACCGGCCTGCAGCTTGAACGGCTGCGCATCGAGGCCTGCCCGGCGAAGCCGGTCGCGCCAGCGGATGGCGCCGCAATCTCCGGCAATGCAACCCCTGCGGCCGCGGCACCCGCCGCTGCCGATTCCGGCGCTCCGGCGCCGTCTGCAGGCGCAAGCCCCCGCTAAAGAGCCGCGGCCCGGCGGCTATAATGCCGACCGCCCGGCCCCCAAAGCATTGTGGTGATGCAGCGGTTTTGTAAACCGCAGAGCTTGGTTCGATTCCGAGTGGGGGCACCAGTATCGAACCACCGGCTCGCAGCGGGCTACTTCGGCATCTCGCCCGGCGCGACAGTCATCACGTCCCGCCATTCCGGGTGCTTTTCATAGCGCGCACGCACATAGGGGCAGAGCGGGATGATCCTGAATGGCGTGGCACGTGCATCGGCTATCAGGTGATCGACCAGTGCCGCGGCCGCGCCCGTGCCTTTGAGACTCTCCGGCGCGCCGGTGTGATCGGCGCTGATCAGGCCCGGGCCACGGTGGGTAAAGGTCAGTTCCGCCTCGGCATCGATACCGGCGACACGCGCAACGTAGCGGCCGTGGCGGCCCTGCTCCTCTTTGGTGATGGTGATGTCGGCCATCGGTCGTTCCTCCCAGTTGCGTTGCTGCACATGGCGGGCATTGCCGCCCTCACTTGCCCTTGTCCGGCAAGGGAGTGAACTCGCGATCATCGCCCACGGGCAGCTTCATGCGCTGCTGGCGCCAGTCCTCTGCAGCCTGTTCAAGCCGCTCTTTCGACGAGGAGACGAAGTTCCACAGCAGGAAGCGTTCGCCGACCGGTTCGCCGCCCAGCACCATCACGTTCGCGGGCTGCCGCGCAACGATATCGGTCGCATCACGTCCGGCAAGCACCGCCATCTGGCCGGGCCGGAGCGCGGTTCCACCAACTTCGATTTCGCCGCTGGCGCAATAGACCGCGCGTTCGGGATAGGCGCCCGCCACCACGTGGCGCGCGCCGGCGACCATGTCCAGATGCTGGTAGAACAGCGGTGAATGGGTCTTCACCGAGGCCTTGAGACCGTCGGCCTCGCCCGCGATCAGCCGGCCGCGCACGCCGCCGTCCTGCCAGGTCGGCAGGTCCGCGCCTTCGTGGTGGAAGAAGGCAGGGTCGGTTTCTTCGTCCGCCACGGGCAGCGCCACCCACGCCTGAATGCCATGCATCTTCGCCCCGTGGGCGCGGGCATATTCGAGGCGCTCGCTGTGCGTGATGCCGCTTCCCGCGACCATCCAGTTGACCTCGCCGGAGCGGATCTCCTGATGAAAGCCCAGGCTGTCACGATGCGTGATCTGCCCCTGATAGAGGTAGGTCACGGTCGACAGGCCGATGTGCGGGTGCGGGCGCACGTCGAGCTCGCGCGGGATGCCCGGCGCAAGCTCGAGCGGCCCGAGATGGTCGAAGAAGATGAAAGGGCCGACCATGCGGCGCGCGTTGAAAGGGAGCACGCGACCGACGACGAAGCCGCCGCCCAGATCGTGACTGCGCTTGTCGATGATGCGTTCGATGGTCATTGTGCTTCAGCCCTTGAAGTCCTTCTCGGGGTTCGAGCCGTCCCAGTTCTGGAAGACGTGCATGAAGCCGGGCACGGTATCCACGCGGTTCCAGTCGCGCTGCAGTTCGCACCAGAGCTGGGTCTTGCTGATCAGCTTGCCGCCGGCCTGCTCGATGCGGCGCAGCGCCGCCTCGTGCGCCTGCACCGAAGTGCCGCCCACCGCATCAGCAACCACATAGACCTCATAGCCTTCGGCCAGCGCGTCGAGCGCGGGGAAGGCCAGACAGGCTTCGGTCCAGAGCGCGGTCATGATCAGCTTCTTGCGGCCCGTGGCTTTCACGGCCGCCTTGAACTGGGTGTCTTCCCATGAATTGATCGTGGTGCGATCGTAGGTCGGCAGGTGACCCAGCACTGCCTGGATTTCGGGGATCGGCGGCTTGTTGCGACCGGTGGCGACATTCACCGTCGAATGCACGATCGGCAGTTTGTAGTTCACTGCCGCCTTCGCCGTGCTGACGATGTTGAACACCAGTTCGCGCTTGTCGACCGAGCGGATCGATGAGACCTGGATGGGTTGATAGTCGATGATGATGAACGCCGAATTCTCGGGCGTCAGCAGGCGATCGGACTTGGGGTCACGGCGGGTTTCACTGGTCATGGTGTTTCTCCTTACTCCCTTGGTTCTTGACAATGGTCAGGCCGACGCCATCGCGCCGAACTTGCCGCTGTTGAAATCAGCGATAGCCTGACGGATCTCGGCTTCGCTGTTCATGACGAACGGGCCATAGCCTGCGATCGGCTCGTCGATCGGCTCACCGGTCAGCACCAGCACGGTGGCATCGCCATCGGCGTCGATCTTCATTCCGCTGCCCTCGCGGGAGAGCAGGACCATCTCCGCCTCGCCCGCTGCCTGGCTGCCGCCGACCGTGATGTGACCAGCCAGCACCACCAGCGCGGCGTTGTGACCTTCGGGCAGATCGAGCGTGAGCGACGCTCCAGCGGCCAGCCGCAGATCCCACATGTTGATCGGCGTGAAGGTCCGCGCGGGGCCTTTGGTGCCCTCGTACGTACCGGCGATGATTCGCGCCTTGCCCGCCTCGTTGGGCAGGCAGACGACAGGGATGTCGGCCGACGTGATCGCCTGGTATCCGGGCGCGCTCATCTTGTCCTTGGCGGGCAGGTTGACCCAGAGCTGGACCATGCGGAACGGTCCGCCAGACTTGGTGAAGCCTGCCGAATGGAACTCCTCGTGCAGGATACCGCCGGCAGCAGTCATCCACTGCACGTCGCCGGGGCTGATGGTGCCGCCCTTGCCGGTCGAGTCGCGGTGCGAGACCTCGCCCTCGTAGACCACAGTGACGGTCTCGAAGCCGCGATGCGGATGTTCGCCGACACCGCGCGGGGTGACGCTGGGCTCGAAATAGTGCGGTCCGGCGAAGTCGAGCAGCAGGAACGGGCTGATCTGTGCGCCCAGCGTGTTGTAGGAAAACAGCGAGCGCACCGGGAACCCATCACCCACCCAGTGGCGGTTGGGGTTCGAGTAGCGACCAAGGATGTTCTTCATGATTTGTCTCCGTATGCCGCGATTCAAGGCGAGGCGCGGGGTGATGGAGTCATGATGGCAATGCAACGTCCGGCCCGGTAGATTGCGATTACGGACTCTGTGTCCTGTTGATGCAACGATGAACGACCTCAACGACCTCGCCTATTTCGTGAAGGTGGTGGAGCACCGCGGCTTTGCCCCCGCCGCCCGCGCGCTCAACATGCAGAAGTCCAAGCTCAGCCGCCGCATCGCCGCATTGGAAGACCGGTTGGGTGTGCGGCTGATCCAGCGTTCCACCCGCAAGTTCTCGGTCACCGACATTGGCCAGACCTATTACCAGCACTGCCTTGCCATGCTGGTAGAGGCCGAAGCCGCGCAGGAAGTGATCGACGCGATCAGCGCAGAGCCCGCCGGGCTGGTCCGCATCGCCTGTCCACCGGGCCTCATTGCCTATCGCATGGGCGCGGCGATTGCCGAATTCATGGCGGCAAATCCGAAGGTCCAGATCCAGCTCAAGGCCTACAACCGCCCGGTCGACATCATCCGCGAAGGCTTCGACGTGGTGATCCAGACCGGCGAGCCCCGGCTCGACACCGCCAGCCTCGTCATGCGCAAGCTGGGGGAGGTCAGCCAGTGCCTGGTCGCGGCGCCCGCGCTGCTGGAAACGCGGCAGGCGCCCGTGATTCCATCGGACCTGGCCGGCTTGCCGGCCATCGGTCTTGGCACGACGCTCGCCAACGGTGGCACGGAGCCTATCGAATGGACACTGACCCACGACAGCGGCTCGATCGCCTCGATTCCCGCCACCCCGCGCCTGCTGACAGACGACCTGAACGCCCTGCGCGCCGCCGCGGTGGCTGGAATCGGCATCGTGCAGATGCCCAACCTGATGATCGAAGCAGATCATGCCAGCGGACGATTGATCAGGCTGCTCCCGCAATGGGCTTCGCCCAACCTGTCGGTCTACGCCGTGTTCCCCTCGCGACGGGGCTTGCTGCCGTCGATCCGCGCGCTGATCGATCACCTCGCTGGCGATTGTCAGCCTTACAGACACGGAACCGGCGGATGAGCGCAGGCGCCCCGAAGATGACCGCGGCGCAGGGCCTCCTGGTCATTGCAGCCTGCTTCGTCATGGCAGCCTGCTCGCCTAGCTCGCCTCCTGCGGCATCCGCCACCCCGGCAGCCGCGACGAACGGTCCCGGCATCGACGTCATCGAACTGTCCGCCACCGACGCCCTGCAGCGCATGGCCTCCGGCTCACTGACCTCACGCGTATTGACCCAGGCCTACCTGAACCGCATCGCGGCCATCGACGACTCGGGTCCCGCTCTCAACGCGGTCATCGATCTGAATCCAGCGGCACTGGAGGATGCCGCCACGCTCGACGCGGAGCGCAAGGCGGGCCGCCTGCGCGGCGCGCTGCATGGCCTGCCCGTGCTGGTGAAGGACAACATCGATGTGGCCGGCATGGTGAACTCCGCCGGCTCGCTGGCGCTGGCCGGCAACACGCCCGCGCGCGATGCATTCCTGGTGGCGCGGCTGCGCGCGGCAGGTGCGGTGATTCTCGGCCGCACGAATTTGAGCGAATGGGCCAACTTCCGTTCCACGCGCTCCACCTCCGGCTGGAGCTCACGCGGCGGCCAGACGAAGAATCCCTACGCACTGGATCGCAATCCCTGCGGCTCCAGCTCGGGCACCGGCGCCGCCATGGCAGCGAGCCTTGCGGCGCTGGGCGTGGGCACGGAGACCGATGGCAGCATCATCTGTCCTGCAGCGGTGAATGGCCTCGTCGGCCTGAAGCCCACGGTGGGCCTGGTGAGTCGCAGCGGCATCATCCCCATTTCGGTGTCGCAGGACACTGCAGGGCCGATGACCCGCACGGTGCGCGATGCCGCGCTGCTGCTTTCTGCACTGGCGGGCGCCGATGCCGCCGACCCCGCTGGCAGCGCGGCACAGGGTCATGCGCAGGCCGACTACTCCACGGGGCTGAGCGCCGATGCACTCCGCGGCAAACGCATCGGCCTGCTGCGGCAGGCCATGGGCTACCACCCCGATGTGGACGCCGCCACCGAGCGGGCCGCGCAGGCCATCCGCGATGCCGGCGGCACCATCGTCGATGTGAAGATTCCCACCTGGGGCAAATGGGATGCTCCGGAACTGGAAGTGCTGCTGTACGAATTCAAGGATGGATTGAACCGCTACCTGAAGTCGGCCAACGCCACGCCCGGATCGCTCGCTGCCCTCATCGAATGGAACAAGGCCAATGCCACGCGCGCCATGCCGCTGTTCGCGCAGGAACTGTTCGTGCAGGCCGAAGCCAAGGGTCCGCTGACCGATGCGGCCTATCGCAAGGCGCGCGATGACGCGCGTCGCCTCGCCGGCCACGAGGGATTGCTCGCTGCGCTCGACAAGGGACACCTGGATGCGGCATTGGCCCCCAGCATGTCGCCGGCGTGGCTGACCGATCCGGTGCTCGGCGATCACTTCGTGGGCGCCGGCTACGGCATCGCCGCCGTCGCCGGAACACCCAGTCTCACCATTCCCGCAGGCGACAGCCATGGACTGCCACTGGGTGTCACGCTGATGGGCCGACCCTGGAGCGAAGCGGAACTTCTGGGTTATGGCTTCGCGCTGGAGCAGAGACTCAAGGCCCGCCGCGCGCCGCTGTTCGCGGCCCACGCGGCGGATTGAAACATCGCGGCAAGTCACGCCCGCGTCGCCCCTACCCCCGACCAGTTCACGCGCCGCGTCAGCACCATCACCAGCGCCAGCACCGCGAACACCAGCACCGAACCGGTGAGCAGCGCGTAATCCTCAGACCCCAGGATGGCGTACAGCAGCGCATACAGTGTCGCCAGCGCCGCGCCGAAGCCCAGGCCGTGAGTCAGACTGCCCAGCACATGTGTGACGTAGTAGGTGATCAATCCCACGCAGGCCACCGCCGACACCAGATAGGCCGCAGCGAAGCCGATGTGCTCCGAGAACGACAGCAGCAGCAGGAAGAACAACGCCAGCGCGAGTCCCACGAGTCCGTACTGAATCGGATGCACGCTGAAGCGCCGCAGCACCTCGAGCAGGAAGAAGCCGGCGAAGGTGAGCAGGATGAACAGGAAACCGTACTTCACGGCGCGTTCACTCTTCAGGTACTGGTCCACCGGATCGACGAAGCTCACACCGAAGTGGCGGCCGGCGAAGTCCGCGCAGTCGGCGGCGGTGGGCTCGGCCTGCGATGGGCAGCGCAGCAACGCCTCCTCCAGGTTGGTGGCGAAGAACGAGGTGCGCCAGTCGGCCGAGAATCCCGCGCTGGAGATCTCGCGCTCGCGCGGCAGGAACTGGCCCACGAAGCTGGGATGCGGCCAGTCGGAGGCGAGCATCACATGCGTCTCGCGCCCCACGGGCGTGAACTGGAAGTCGCTGGTGCCCAGGAGCGACAGGTCGACCTGGAACTGCAGCGGCTGCTGCGCCTCGGCATTGGCGAGCTGCAACGGTGCCTGCACGCCGGCGCCGAGCATGCGCAATCCGGTGCCGGGCACGAAGGCGATGCGCGCGCCATTGGCCTGCAGCGACAGCGCATTGCCGATGCCGCGGATGTCGCTGATGCCGATGACCAGGCGGGGTTGGCCGAATTTGTAGCTGGCGAGATCGACACTGACGCCGTAGTGCGCCGGCACATCGAAGCGCCCGGTGAGACGCGCCGTGGCATCGAACACCCGCGCGCGATAGATGCCGCGCTGGCGCTCTTCGGTGGCGAGCCTGCCATTCAGGTCCACCAGCGCGGGCAGCAGGCGCAGTTCGCCAGCCACCTCGCGGCTCAGGGTCACCGGCAGGCGCGCGGCATCGAGCTGCGTTTCCTGCACGGTGCGGGTGTAAGGCACCACCAGCAGCGGACCGGTGAGCACCTGCGGACCCGCGGCGCTGCGCGCGATGTCCTGAACCACCCCATCGCGGGCAGCCTGGCGTTCGCGGATCAGCCCGCCGATGCGCAGCAGCGGAATCACCAGCAGCACGATGATGACGAAGATGGCGCCGCAGCGCAGGAACAGCGCGCGATTCATGACAGCGCCCGGCGCATGGCCATCAGCGCCAGCGACAGCGGATACGCGCTGGCCAGAAGCATCTTCCTGTAGAACTGCTCGATCACGATGTACTCCCCATTGCGGCGTGTGCCGCAGACGAAGCATCGATCCGGCGGCGGTGCCGCCGTGTGGAGATTGTGTGGAGAGTGGGTGGCCGGGGCTCAGGCGGCCGGCAGGATCAGCGCGGCCCGAACGCCACCCTTGGCATTCGATATGGAAAATGCCCCGCCGTGGAGCTGTGCCACTTCCTGCACGAAACTCAGCCCCAGCCCCGTGCTCTTGCGTCCGGTGTCGGGCCGCGGCAGCGAATAGAACCGCTCGGTCACGCGCGGCAGCGCGAAGTCGGGTATCGCCTCGCCCGGGTTGAAGACCTCCACGCCGATCATTCCCGCCGGCGGATCGACAACTGCGCCAATGCGGATCGTGCCGCCGCGCGGCGTGAAATCCATGGCATTGTCGAGCAGGTTGGCCAGCGCCTGCCGCACCAGGAAGCGCTCACCACGCGCGACTGCTCCGGCCACCACCTCGTTGACCATGGTGATGCTCCGCTGTGCAAGCTGCGGCGCACGGCCCTCGACCAGTTCCTCGACCAGCGGCCGCAGCGGGATGGCAACCTGCTCTTCCAGCGCACGGCGCTGCTCCACCTGCGCCAGATTCAGTAGCCGCTCGCTCATCGCGCGCAGGCGCGCAGCCTCGACGTCGATGTTCTCGAGCAGCCGCGCACGCTGCGCCGGCGGCAATTCGCCCTGCAGCAGCTCCGCGGCACCCTGGATGGCGGCCAGCGGGCTTTTCAGCTCATGCGTAAGCGTCTGCACGTAGCGCTCCACATAGGCCTTGCCATCGAGCTGCGCGCGCATGCTGTCGAGCGCGGTGGCGAGCTGGGCGAGCTCGCGTCCCGGCAGCGAAGGCATCTCCGGACGTCCGCCGGCCGCCACGGCATCGGCATACACGGTGACGCGGCGGATGGCCCGGCTCAGCCAGAACGACAGCGCCGCGCCGATCACCAGCGCCACGGCGATGAACACTGCCGCCAGCATGCCCAGCCGCTGCTGCGCGCGCTCGATGAACGGCTGGACGCTGCGATTGGGCTTGGCCACGGTGACCACGCCCACGATGCGATCGCCATCGCGCACGGGCGCGGCCACGTACATGACGGTGCTGCGTTCATCGCCGGGGATTTCTTCGGTGGTGCGCGCGCCATACTGGCCTTTGAGCGTGCGCGCCACGTCGTTCCAGCGCGAGTAGTCCTTGCCCACGTCGCGGCCGCTGGAATCCAGCAGCACGATGCCGCGCCCGTCGGTGATGTAGATGCGGTGCGTGACGCCATCCTTGCGGATGCCCCAGATGTCGGCGCCGGGATGACGCTGTCCGTAGGCCGACATCACGCGCGCCAGGTCGGCCTGCACCAGCCTGCCTTCGCGCAGGTCATCGGCCACCAGCTCCGCGAGCAGGTTCGCGGTATCCACCAGCGTTTCCTCGGTGGACTGGCGCACGGCCGGCTTCACTTCCGCCAGCACCTGCTGCAGCGCGAACCAGCCGAAGCCGGCCACCAGCACGGCACCCACCACGAACAGCCTCAGCGTCAGCGACCAGGGCTTCATCATGAAGCGGCGCGCGGGCCCGGCTGGTAGCTGTAGCCGAAGCCGCGATGGGTGTGGATGGGTTCCGCATCGGGCGCGACTTCGCGCAGCTTGGCGCGCAGCGCCTTGATGTGCGTGTCGACATTGCGCTCGTAGCCGGCATCGGTGGCGGCGCCCACGGCAGCCAGCAGTTCCTCGCGCGAGAACACCCGCTCCGGGGAGCCGGCCAGCTGCTGCAGCAGGCGGAACTCCAGCGCGGTGAGTTTCAGCGGCTGGCCGCGATAGCGGATCGTGAGGCGCGTGAGGTCGATGTCGAACTCAGCGGCAGCCTGCGCGATGCCAGCCTGCGCCATGGCCGTCCGTGCTCCACCGGGCGCGGCACGCTTGAGGATGGCGCGCACGCGGGCCACGACTTCGCGCGGCGAGAAGGGCTTCACCACGTAGTCGTCAGCACCGATCTCCAGCCCCACCACGCGATCCACTTCTTCCGCACGCGCGGTGAGAAACATCACCGGCACCGCCGAAAACTGCCGCAGCGCCTTGCAGCACTCGAAGCCCGACATGTCGGGCAGCCCCACGTCGAGGATCACGAGGTCGGTGCCGCCGCCGCGCAGCGCCGCCAGCGCGTCCTGCGCCAGCGACAGGTGGCGGGCACCGAACCCCTCGCCCTGCAGCGCGAACAGCAGGGTATCGGCTATGGCAACCTCGTCCTCGACAACCAGAATGTTCCGCATGATGCTGCCGCGACCCTTGAATACCGGCACGACGACACTATGCTACGGGCATGGTCAAGTTTCTGCTCTGGCTGCTGCTCCTGGTGACCTGCTGGCCGCTCGCGCTGCTGGCGCTGGTGCTCTACCCGGTCATCTGGCTGGTGCTGCTGCCGTTCCGGCTGCTGGGCATTGCGGTGGAAGGCGCGTTCGCGCTGGTGCGGGCACTGTTCATGCTGCCCGCGCGGGTGCTCGGCGGCTGAGCAGCAGCCTGCTAGCGCAGGCACCAGTGGGTGACGCCCTGCTCCTTCAGGAACTGCTCGGCACCACTGCCCTTCAGCATCGACAGCGTGGCGATCATGCCGGCTTCGACGCAGCAGCTTGCCGCCACGGTCACCGACCGCGGTGGATCCACCACCGGATACCCCGTGCGCACATCGAGGATATGGCTGTAGCGGCGTCCCTCGTGCTCGATGAAGCGGTGGGTGTCACCGCTGGTGGCCAGGCCGCCGCGCTCGAAATCCAGCAGCAGCCGCGGCTCGCCGAGCTGCGAAGGCCGCTCGACGCCCACGCGCCACGGTCCTGACTGCGGCGCGTGGCTCGCGGCCATGTCGCCACCAAAGTTCACCAGCGCAGCGCCATCGAACTGCGACACCACCAGCGCCAGCGCGCGATCCACTGCGTATTCCTTGCCGATGCCGCCGAAGTCCAGCTCCATGCCGGCGGGCACCCGCAGCCGGTTGCCCTGCAACTGCAGCCGTTCGAAGCCGATTTTCCCGCGCAGCGCCGCCACTTCCGCGGGCGCGGGGAAGCGGCCGGAGCCATCGAACTTCCACGCGCGCCGCAGCACGCCGGAGGTGATGTCGAAGGCGCCGTCGGACAGCTCGTGGCAGCGCGCGGCGAACTGCAGCAACAGCAGCGTTTCCGGATCGAGGTCTACGGGACGGCCGCCGCGGTTCAGCAGTGCCACGATGCTGTCGGGCCGGTAGCGGCTGTACTTGCGCTCGATGCGCCAGGCCTCGGCGGCCACCGATTCGCCGATCCGGCGCGCCAGGCCCTCATCCGTCGCCTCGAGCAGCAGCTCGCAGGGGCTGGCCATCGCGGAGAACGTCGCGGCGAGGATGCCCTCGCCGCGCGCTTCGACCTCGACTGCGTTCACCGGCGCCAGCCAGATCCTAGAAACCGAACTTCCAGTCGAGCTGCAGCACCACCGCGCGCAACCGCGGATTCAGGTCCAGGCCGGCAAGCCCGCTCAGCGTGCTGCTGCGAACCTTGGGGTCCTGCTGGTAGCCGCTCAGGCGCACCGCCACCTCGCTGCCGTTGGCCAGCGGCATACCCACCTTCAGCCCCACGGTTTTCGCGGTAAAGGCCGCAAGCCGCGGATCGGCCGACATGAAGCCGGCAGGCGTAGTCGTCAGGAACAGGCGGTAGAAGTCCGCGGCGTCCTGCTTGTACCAGCGCAGTTGCGGCTCGATGTAGGCCGAGCCACCCAGCTGCAGGCGCAGCTTCGCCTCCACCGTCTGCGAATCGGCGCCCCAGTCATCCTTGCCGTACCGGTACGACAGGTCGAGCACCGAGCGGCCCAGCGCCACCTTGTTGCCCAGGTAGGCACTCTTGCGCGTGTGCGAGTCGGGACGGCTTTCGAAGTAGTACCCGGTAGTCACGCCAGTGGCGTTCACCAGGCTCAGGATCTTGTACGGATCGTTGAGGTAGCCGGTGGACTTGTCCACGGACAGATTGAGCTGCGCAATCCAGTTGCGCGACATCACCTGCGTGATGCCGAGTTGCGCGCCATACACGCGCTTGTTGTCCGAGCCGTCGGTCTTGCGCAGCAGTGCGTACGAGGTGCCCGGCACGGGCGCGCCGCCCACGGCCTTCACCTGGTCGAACTCGGCACTGGCGCCCAGGCCCAGCGTGGTGTTCTTGTTGTTGAAGTCGTGACTGAACATGCCGTTGGCCGACGCAGAAATGAAGTCGTACTCCTTCGACAGATGCCCGCCCACGGCCAGCGTGTTGCCGATGCCCAGCGGCTGCGTCCAGTTCAGGTCACCGGCAACGCGCAGGTCATGGAAGGACTTGTCCAGCGGCTGCTTGCCGGCGGCAATGCTGTAGAACTGCTCGTGCTCGCTGCGGCCGCCCGGCGTCAGCGACGTGCCCGAAGGCGTGGCGAAAGTCTGCGCCACCTTCTGCGCCACGGCGCCATTGGGCGAACCGCCGGTGAGGCTGTCCACCGAAAGCTGCGCACCCAGCACGCGCTCATCGCCCATGTCGCGGTTCAGCTTGACGATGGCATCGAGGCTGCGCACGCGGCCGCCGTCTTCCTGGTAATACAGCAACCCGGTGTCGACCTGGTTGGGATCATCGGCCGCCTGCGCCTTCACCGCCGGCGCCAGCAGCGCGCAGGCGGCGGCCATCAGTCCCGCGCGCAGCGATTCGCCCGCGCCACGTTCGTTCAGTTGCATCCGCAGCCTCCGCCACCGAAGCCGCGCCCGCCACTGGCAGATTCCTTGCTGAAGTACATGTGCTGGTCGAAGGCGCCTTCCACCGGGCTGGCATCCAGCGCCATCTCGGGACGGGCGAGGATGTCGCGCTCCCAGGGCTTCACGCCGATGGTGCTGCAACCGGAACACATCGAGACAGCGCCCACCACGGCGGCGACTGCCAGACATCGGACAATGATTCTCATCAGGCGATCTCCGGGAAGAAATACAGGAATCACTGCAGGGCCTTGCGGAGGGACTGCTCCAGCTCCGCAGGGTCCTTAGAGCGGAAGCCCTCATGCGTCCACAGCAGTTTGCCGTCGCGGCCGATCAGCACGCTGGTGGGCATGCCGCGCACCCCGTACTGCTGCGCGAGCCGGCCCTGCGGATCGAAGCGCACGGCGAACTCCGCCGGGTACTGGTTCAGGAAGGCATCGGCGTCGGCGCGCACCTGGTCCATGTTGACGGCCAGGATCGTCAGCCCCTGCTTGCCGTACTGCCGGTGCATGGTGTTCATCCAGGGGAAGGACTTGCGGCAGGGCACGCACCAGGAGGCCCAGAAGTCCACGTACACCAGCTTGCCGCGAAATTCCGCGAGGTCGGGCAGGCCGGCGACCGGGGCCGGCGCCGGAGCGGTCGCTGCCGCCTGTGCCGCGGGCTCGAGAGCCATGAAGCCAAGGAGCGCGATCGCGCCCAGCAACTGCCGTCTTGATCCGTCCTGCCTGCACATTGTCCACTCCGTCATCTGCGTCCGGGGAACGCCCGGGGAGCAAGACGCCGTGGCGGGTGGCCTACCTCAGTCCCGCCGCAGGGGCAGCGCCTTCAGGCAATCGAGAACCACACGCATCGCCCGGCAGTCATCCTCGTTGTAGGCCAGCAGACGCTGCCGGAAACGCGGGTCACGGGTGCGGGCCCAGCGGTCGAACCATTCGATGGACGAGGCGCCGGACGGATCGGCATCGCGCCACGAAAACCCGCAGTACTTCGCCAGGCTCTTGACGGAGAAATCATGCGTGGGCCATTCGCTGCCTGGCTTCACCACGTCGAAATAAAGGTCGAGCGCGCGCGGCGCGCTGAACAGCGTTTCGATTTCAGGCAGCGCCGCCACATCGGGATACTTCGTCGCCAGGCGCCGATATTCGGTGCGCTCGTACTTCGTGTAGTGCACCACCAACGCACCGGTGTGGCGGCGAAACACACTCATGGCCGCAGCGAATGCCTCGCGTTCGGCCGCGGCGGTGGTGTCGGTGGCGAAGATGCCTTCGAAGCGCTCGGTGGCGACGCTGCCGCCCTCGCGGATCACGAAGCCGTGCAGATAGCACAGTTCGCGCAATGGATCGGTCTCGATGTCGAAGAACAGTTCCACCGGCGTCGTCGGCCAGTCGAAGGCCCGCGTCAGGAAGGGCTTTGCATCGGGCTGCAGCAACAACGCGGCGCGGCGCTGGAAACGCCGCAGCGCATTCGCTCCCACGCGGTGAAAGGGGGTGCGGTCCGCGTCGATGTAGTCCTCGACATTGGCGCGGGCAAGCTGTCGCAGCGTGGGGAATTCCTCGTGCAGCGCGTCGCGGGTGGCGCGCCCCAGTTCCGGCAGCAGCGTCAGGTCCTGATCGCGCTTGAGCTGCGCGAAACAGGCGCTGTGCCAGACGCACTGCTTGCACAGCGAGCAGTTGGCGGGTGAACTGGCCTGCGCAGCGGCCAGCGTGGCGCGCACCGCGGCGCGGGTCTTGAGGTACAACTCCCACAGGCAGCCCGACTTCGGTCCCAACGGCGCCGCGAAGTCGTAGCGCACCTCGGCGCCGTGCCTGTCCCAGATGTAACCGTAGCGGCCGGCCGCAAGACCCATCTGCTCGAGGATGTCGGTATACAGCGCGAGCTGCACGCCATAGTGAGGGCGCAACCGGCCTTCATCGCCCTCGCGTCCCGCATCGCCTTCGCGTTCCTCGCGTCCCGCGCCGGACTTGATGTCGATGGCGACATAGCCGCCCGCTTCCGCCCGCAGCAGGTCGGGCTCGCCGAGGAGTTGATGCACCGACAGGCGTCCGCCGTAGATCAGTGGCTCGCGACGCGCGATGGCCTCGCGGGTGGCTGCCTCCTTCGCCTCGCCCGACAGTGCCGACAGGTCGAGGCATTGAACGCCAAGCTGCCCGATGAGCTCGCTTTCATGTGCCACGCCGCGCTCCCACAGCAACTGCACGAAGGGACTGACTTCGTCGCGCAGCGCCGGATCGCCGGCCGC
>JAXMGX010000014.1:0-138405 GCA_046347045.1 Steroidobacteraceae bacterium | reverse complement strand
GCCTTTCCTGGGGCGCGACACGGCGTTCTATGCAGGGCCTGAGCAGATGGCGCGGGCGACGCGCTACGACGCGCTGTATGTGTCGATGCGCCGCGTGCGGCGCGGGCATTACATCGCCGAGTGTCTGCCGCTGGCCGAGAGCCAGGCGGCGCTGGCGCCAGGTGGATTCACCCAGCGTTATGCGCGCCTGGTCGAGAGCGATCTGCTGGCGGCCCCGGAGGAATGGACCTGGGGCCACAAGCGCTGGAAGCAAACGCGCGCCGCCGGCGAGGCTAGCCTCCCGCCTTCGAAGCCAGGTGCTTGGCCAGCGCCGCCACCGTCGGATGATCGAACAGCTCGGTGAGGTCGACCACGCCCGGATACTCGCGATCGATCTGCTCGTGGATCTCGATGAGCTTCAGCGAGCTCGCGCCGATCTCGAACAGGTTGTCGGCCGCGGCGATGTTGCGCCCCGCCAGCACCCCATTGCAGATGGCCAGCAGTCGCGCTTCGATGCTGTCCGCGGACTGCACGGCGCTGCCGTGTGCGCTGGGTGCATGGCGTGAAACCTCGGCCAGGTCGGCAGCGAATTCCCCATCCACGAGCTGCTGCTCCAGCAGGTGCCGCTGGATCTTGCCGCTGGTGGTCTTCGGGATGCGCCGTACGGGAACCACCTGCGCCACTTCCAGGCCCGCCTGCTCGTTGATGAGCCGCGTGATCTCGCTGGCGAGCGCGGGGAATTCCGCCGGATCGCCACGATACAGGGCGAACACGGTGAGCTGGTCGGTCTCGGCGCCGGGCGGCCGCACGCCGGCCACCACCACCTTTCCGAGCTCCATGCCGGTGGCGCGCTGCGCGATGGCTTCGAGGTCGTGCGGGTAGTAGTTCTGGCCGTTGACGAAGAGGATCTCCTTGGCGCGGCCGGTGATGTAGCACTCGCCGTCCAGCAGCAGGCCCAGGTCGCCGGTGCGCAGCCAGCCATCCGCAGTGAATGTGGCGGCGTTGATCTCGGGTTCGCGGAAATAACCGCCCGTGACATTGTCGCCGCGGATGTGGATATGGCCGATGGTGCCGTCGGCCAGTGGCGCATCATCGTCGCCGCAGATGCGAAGCTGGCAGCGGGGAATCGGTTGTCCCACCGACACCAGCGCCACCGCATCGCGGCTGCCCGTGCCCACCACCTGCGCGCGCACGCCCACGCCGAGCTGGTGACGGTCGAGCAGCACGGTGCGGTAGTGGCGGCCCACCGGCGGGAAGGTGACGGCCAGCGAGGCTTCGGCCAGGCCATACACGGGGAACATCGCCGCGCGCTTCAGGCCCAGGCCCGCGAGGCGCGCCAGGAATTCCTCGCACAACTCCACCGAAATGGGTTCGGCGCCGTTGAAGATCAGCCGCACCGGCGACAGGTCGAGGTTGCCGGGCGAGCGGTCGTCGAGCACCTTGAGGTAGTGCCGGTAGCCGAAGTTCGGCGAGCACAGGATCGTGGCGCGGATGCTGCTGGCGACGGTGAGCCACAGCAGGGGCCGTCGCACGAACAGCTCGGTGGGCATCAGGTGCGCGTCCACGCGCGCCGCGAACATGACCAGGTGGAAGCCGATGAGGCCCATGTCGTGCGTCAGCGGCATCCACGACAGGCTGGTGTCGTTCTCGTTGAACCCGGCGGCCTGGTTCACCGACTGGCTGTGCGCCATCAGGTTCGCATGCGTCAGCACCACGCCCTTGGGCTCGCTGGTGGAGCCCGAGGAGAACTGGATGAAGGCCGTGTCCTCGGGCTTCGCCGGATGCACCGTACCGGGCTTCGACAGGTCGGACACGTCTTCGGTGACGAAGGCGCGCGGGCGCAGCGCCGCAAACGTGGCAGCGAGCGTCGCATCGCCGGCCTGCTGCACGAACTGGCCCACGCGCTCCAGTGTCTTGCGGTCGGAGAAGATGAAGGGCTGGCCCAGTTTGCGCGCGATGCGCAGCAGCTTGCGACGGTGCTCGTCGCTGATGCCGATGGCCACGGGCACCGGCACGATGCCGCCGAGAATGGCGCCCCAGAAGGCGTCGATGAACTGCTCGTTGTTGTTCAGCAGCAGGATGAGGTGGTCGCCAGGCTTGGCGCCGAGCTGCTGCAGGTGGAACAGCATGCCCAGCGCGCGCTGGTACAGCTCGGCATAGCTGACGCGGCGCACCTGGTTCTCGGCCGTGTGGTAATGCACGGCGCGGTCGGCGGGGTGTTGTCGCTGGATCAGCGCGGTGAGGGTCTGTTCGCTCATGTGGGTGGGGCTTTTCGCGTGCGGCGCGTCAGCCGCATGATGAAGGGGCGCGTGGCGCGCAGGTTGATCAGCGCCTCGAACGACACCGGCTCGTTGTCGATGCGGCGCAGGCTGAAGCGGCGCGCGAAGCGGTTCAGGTGCATCAGCATCTCGTAGATGGCCAGCGTCTCGCCGATGCAGTGATGCGCGCCAGCCGAGAAGGGCAGGTAGGTGAGCTTGGGCCGGTCTTCATCCAGCCGCTCGAAGCGGTCGGGGATGAATTTCTCCGCATCGCTCCAGAACGCCGGATGGCGATGCACGAAGTAGGGACTGATGAACACATCGGTGCCGGGTGGCACGGTGAAGCCGCCGAGCTGGTCGGCCTCGATGGTCTTGCGCGAGATCACCCACACCGGCGGATACAGCCGCATGGCCTCGCGGATCACCATGTTGGAATACGCCAGTTCCTCCATGTGCGTGAGCTGCGGCACGGCCACTTCCGGGTCGGCATCGATCTCCGCATGCAGGCGGGCCTCGACATCGGGATGCTCGCCCAGCAGGAACCAGGTCCAGTTCAGCGCGCTGGCGGTGGTCTCGTGGCCCGCGATGACCATGGTGGTGATCTCGTCGATCACCTCCTTGTCGGTCATGCCGGTGCCGGTTTCCTTGTCCCTGGCGCCCAGCATCATCGACAGGTAGTCGGGGCCGTCACCGGCCGGCTTGCCGCCACCGGCGCGACGCCGCGCCACGAACTTGCCGATCAGCGCGCGCAGCTTGTGAAAGTTGTAGGCGAAGCGCAGGTCGCGTTCGGATTCCTCGGTGAGCACGGCGAAGGGGTTCTCGCCGGTTTCGGCATGCATGGCCGCAAGGTCGTCGCCGAAGATTGCGCCGAGGATGATCTCGAGCGTCATCGTGCTCATGTCGGCGGTGACGTTCACCGGCTCGCCGGCGTCGCATTTGACTTCCCACTCGGCCAGCAAGCGGTCGTTGGCGCCGGCGATCAGCGTGTCGAACTGCGCCAGCACGCGGCGGTGGAAGGTGGGCTGCAGCAGGCGCCGCTGGCGCTTCCAGAACTCACCCTCGCTCACTATGATGCCGTTGCCGAGCAGGATCTTGATGCGATCGAAGCCCACGCCCTTGGCGTAGTTCTTGTGATTGCCGATCAGGATGCGGCGCACGTCGTCGGGATGATTGAACACCCAGGTGTGCGACTGCCGTCCCGGCGCGTAGACACGGTAGGCATCGCCCAGCTGGGCGTAGATGGTGCGCATGCGGTCGAGCGAATCTGCCGTCGAGCCGATGTCGAAGCGCTGGTCCGATTCGGGCGGCAGGAGTGTTTCAGACGTCATGAAGCCCGAAATTCTACCCGAAGAGCGCGTTTCCCGGCGCAGGCTCACGCCGCTGCGGCGGCTGGCTTACGCCCTGCTCACGCCGCTGGCGCTGCTCGCGATCCGCGCCTGGTGGAGAAGCTGCCGCATCGTCAGCGTGACCGGTGCGGAGCACCTGGATGCCGCGCTCGCCGCCGCGCCGTCATTGCTGCCCTGCTACTGGCACCAGCATGAACTGTTCTGCGCGCGCTACCTGCTGCTGCAGGTGCCCAGGGGGCTCAGGCTCGGCTTCCTTGTCAGCCCCTCGGTCGACGGCGAGGTGCCCGCGGCCATTGCGCGCCGGCTGGGCGCGCAGGTGATCCGTGGATCCTCCACGCGCACCGGCGCGAAGGCGCTGCGCGACTACTACCAGCTGCTGGTGAATGAGAATGTTTCGCCCGTGATCACGCCCGATGGACCCACGGGCCCGGCGCATGCCTTCAAGCCCGGTGGGCTGCTGCTGGCGCAGATCTCGGGCAGGCCGCTGCTGCCGATGGCCTTCGCCGCATCGCGCGCCTGGCATTTCGGCTGGGACGATTTCGTGCTGCCACGCCCGGGCAGCCGCATTGCCATCGCCATCGGCGCGCCGGTGTCGGTGGATCGGTCGGTGGCGCTGGGGCAGGTCGATGTACTTGCGTCGTGGCAGCAGCGGATGGAACGGGAACTGGCGACGCTGTCGCAGCGGGCGCAAGCGGCGGTGGCATGAACGCAGGCAGCCACGAGGCCGGCCTGAGCGATGCCGGCATGAACCACGCGGGGATCAACGGCTGGTACGCCGCGCTCCTCGAGCGTGCACCCTGGGTGGTCATCGGTCTCGCGCTGCTGGTGTTCGGTGCCGGCCTCGGACTCCGCGATCCCTGGCCTGCCGACGAGCCGGTGTATTCGCTGATCGCGCGCGACATGCTTCGTCACGGCAACTGGCTCATCCCCATGGTGGGCGGCGACTACTTCCAGGACAAGCCGCCGTTGCTGTTCTGGCTGCAGGCCGTGGCGTACTGGATCACCGGCTCGTATCGTGTGGGGTTCCTGCTGCCGTCGCTGCTGGCCGGCATCGGCACGCTGCTGCTGGTGTATGACCTGGGCCGCCGGCTGTGGAACAAGGAAGCCGGCTTCAACGCTGCGCTGGTGCTGCTGTTCACGGTGCAGTTCACGCTGCAGGCGCGGCGCGCGCAGCTCGATGCGCTGCTGGTGTTCTTCACCACGCTGTCGCTGTACTGCCTGCTGCGCCAGCTGCTGCTGGGCGGCGGATGGCGCTGGGCCATAGGTGCCGGCATCGCTGCCGGACTCGGCACGCTCAGCAAGGTGGTGGGCTTCTTCTCGTTCATGGTGCTGCTGCCCTGGCTGTACGCCGTGTGGAGCAAGTGGCCCGGCGTGCGATGGCAACGACCCTGGCCCGCGTGGTTGCTCGCCGGCATCGCCTGGGCAGCCGTGGTGGCGGCATGGCTGCTGCCGGTGTGGTTGCTGGCGCAGCGCGATCCGGGCGTGCGCGACTACTTCCACGAACTGGTGTTCGTGCAGACCTTCGGCCGCTATGTGGACCCCTGGCATCACTATCGTCCGGCCTGGTACTACCTGCAGGTGATGGCCACGCTGTGGCTGCCGGCGGTGCTGCTGCTGCCCTGGCTGCTGCCGCGCTGGTGGGCGGCTCTGCGCCTGCGCGATGCGCGCGTGCTGCTGCCGCTGGGCTTCGCGGCGGTGTACCTGCTGTTCTTCACCGTCAGCCGCGGCAAGCGCGACCTGTACATCCTCTCCGCGCTGCCGATGCTGGTGCTGCCCATGGGATACCTGCTGCCCGGGCTGTGGCGCAGGATTTCCGTGCAGCGGACGCTGGCGGGATTCACCGCGCTGGTGACATTGCTTTGCATTGGCGGCTACATCTACCTGTCGCAGGTGAACGTGGCGCGCGGCGCGCGGCTGCTGGAAGCGGGCGGCATTTCGGGATTCGCGCCATTGCTGGCAATCGGCGGTGCGGGTCTGGTGCTGCTGGCAGTGTTGCGGCTGCGTGGCGCCCCGCTGGCGCTGGCTGGTCTGCTGCTGGTCGGCTGGCAGGTGGCGGGCTGGTGGGTGTTTCCCGCCATCGACGGCGCGCGTTCGGCGCGCGATTTCATCGCGAAGGTCGAGGCCAGCGCCGCTCCCGGCCGCGAGTTGGGCCTCCTGGCCTACCACGAGCATTTCCTCTGGCATCTGAAGCGTCCGACGGTGAACTTCGGTCATCGTCGTTTCCGCGAGGGCGCGGCGGAAAGCCACGATGCCGCAGCCTGGCTGGCCGCGGATGCATCGCGGCAGTTGCTGGTTTCCGAACACGAGCTCAAGCCCTGTTTCGCCACCGCGCAGGCGAGGAAGATCGGCGACTCCAGCCGCGGCGACTGGTTCCTGGTGACTGGGGCGCCTGATGCCGATTGCGCGCGCCAGGGCGATGCCACGCATGTCTTCCACTATGCACCGTGAACTGCTGCGCTTCCTGCTGGTGGGCGGGTTCTGCACGCTGCTGCAGTACGTGGTGCTGGTGGCCGGTGTGGAACTGCTGGCAGTGGATGCCACGGTGGCATCCACCGTGGGCTTCCTCGCCAGCGCGGGCACGAACTACCTGCTGAACCGGCGTTTCACCTGGCAAAGCGATGTCGCGCATGGCGTGGCGCTGGGTCGCTTCGCCCTCGTGCTGGCAGTGGGCGTGGCGCTGAATGCGCTGGGCATGCGCCTGCTGCACGGTTATCTTGGCTGGCACTATGTGCCTTCTCAGGTTGTAACCACCATGGTGACGCTGACGTGGAATTTCGCCGGTCACCGCCACTTCACCTTCGCCCGGCGGCCGGGATGAGCATGCGCACTCCCGGCCGGCTGTCCATCGTCATGCCCTGCTACAACGAGCAGGAGGGGCTGGCCGCATCGGCAGCGCAGGTGCTGCAGGTGCTCGCCGATCTGGTGGCGCGTGGTCGCGTGGCCGAAGGCAGCAATCTGTACCTGGTGGATGACGGCAGCCGCGATGGCACCTGGGCCGTCATCGAGTCGCTGGCCGCGGCCGATGCGCGCGTCGTGGGATTGAAGCTGTCGCGCAATCGCGGCCACCAGAACGCACTGCTCGCGGGCCTGATGAACGCCGATGGCGATGCCGTGATCTCGCTGGATGCCGACCTGCAGGACGACATTGCCGTCATCGACGAGATGGTGTCGGCCTGGCAGGCTGGCAACGAGGTGGTGTACGGCGTGCGTCGCAGCCGCGTGCAGGATTCCTTCTTCAAGCGCTGGTCGGCGCGGCGCTACTACGCCATGCTGCGCCTGCTGGGCGTGGACGTAGTTCCCGACCACGCCGAGTACCGCCTTCTGGGTCGGGCCGCGCTCGAGGCGCTGGCCGAGTTTCCGGAAACCAACCTGTTCCTGCGCGGACTGGTGCCGCAGCTTGGCTACCCTTCGGCGCAGGTGTTCTACGACCGCAAGCTGCGGCTGGCCGGTGAAACCAAGTATCCGCTGCGCCGCATGGTGGGGCTGGGCCTCGACGGCATCACCTCGTTCAGCGCGGTGCCGCTGCGGCTGATCGCCGCCGGCGGCGCGCTGCTGTTCGTGCTGTCGACCTTCGTGGCGCTGTGGGTGCTCGGCGTCCGGCTGTTCACCGATCATTCCGTGCCCGGCTGGGCCTCGACCACGCTGCCCATCTATGCGCTGGGCGGCGTGCAGCTGCTGTGCCTGGGCGTGGTGGGGGAGTACGTGGCAAAGGTGTACATGGAAGTGAAGCGGCGCCCGCGCTTCATCATCGAGAAGGTGGCGGGCGACACCGGGTCGGTGGTGGCCCGCACCGATAAATCCAAGCTACAGCAATAAGTTGTATCGCTTTCCTTACCGGATGTGACAGAATCCGGCCTTAAGTGAACTGTGTTGCAGGTCGCGGCCGTGAAATGGTCAAAACGGCAACATGGCTGCCAACTTAGGGAAAGTATCGGGAAATGTCCTCAACCCGACCGGTTTCACCGTCAGACGTCACCGCATCGGATGTTTTCAGTCCGTTGGCGGCGGGGCGTCCCGGCATGGGTCTGGGCCTCGACATGGACTGCACCAAGGCTGCGGTGGACCTGCAGAACCTGGTGCCGCAGACCGCCGATGCAGTGGTGCTGGGGAGCCTTGAAACCCTGCGTCGCGCCACAGGCGCCGACACGGCCTTCGTGGCCTATCTGGATGAGCAGGGCGAGGGATTCTCCCGCGTCACGGTGACGGGCGCTGATGGCGTGTTGCCGGGTGCGCGCGGGCTGTCGGGCGAACCGCTCGGTTCCTTCCCCTTCCTGGCGTCCCGTTTCGAACACCTGCGCCTCACCGAATACCGCGACACGGGCGTGCCGGCACGCGAAGATCCGGCCGAAGCCGGCCGCCTCGCCGCGCTGGGATTCTCGTCGGTGCTGCTGGTGGCGCTGCACATGAATCGGCGGCCCGCCGGCGTGCTGGGCGTGGCGCGCACGCTCGAGCGCGGCGCCTGGGACGTGAACTACCAGCTGCTGCTGAAGCTCATCGGCACCAGCCTCGCCACCGGTCTCGACCGGCTGGCAATGTCCACGCGCCTCGCGGAGATGGACGAACGCAACGCGCTCATCGACGCAGCCTCCAACGACGGCCTGTGGGACTTCGATTTCGATTCCAACGAGCTGTACCTGTCGCCGCGCTGGAAGGCGATGATGGGCTACGAAGACATCGGCCCCACCGAGATCGTCGACTGGCGCGGCATGGTGCATCCGGATGACCTCTCGCGCGTGCAGGACGCCATGTTCAAGCACGTGTCGGGCGCGGTGCCGCTGTTCGAGAGCGTGCACCGCATGCGCCACCGCAATGGCGAGTACCGCTGGGTGATCAGCCGCGCCAAGGGCCGCATCGACAAGCAGGGGCGCCTGCAGCGGCTGCTGGGCGTGGAACTGGACATCACCGAACGCAAGCTCTACGAAGAGGCGCTGTTCCGCGAGAAGGAAGCCGCGCAGATCACGCTGCAGGCCATCGGCGACGGCGTCATCACCACCGATGCGGACTCGGTGATCGACTACATCAACCCCGTGGCCGAGACGCTCACGGGCTGGCGCCTGGAAGACGCCATGGGCCGCAACATCGACGAGGTGTTCCGCGCCTTCCACGAGGAAACCTGCGAGCCGCTGGAAAACCCGCTCACCGGCTCCATCCGCCGCGCGCGGCCGATGAAGTCCACGCGGCCGGTGCTGATGATCCGCCGCGACGGCAACGAGCTGTACGTGGAGAGCACTGCCGCGCCCATCCGCGACGGCGGCGGACACGTCTGCGGCGCCGTGCTGGTGTTCCACGACGTCAGCGAGAGCCGCGAGCTGAACCGCAAGCTCTCCTACCACGCCAGCCACGACCCGCTCACGGGCCTCGTGAACCGCCGCGAATTCGAGAGCCGCATCGAGCGCTGCCTGAAGAGCGCCCGGGCACAGGAAGGCTCGTACGCGCTGTGCCACCTGGACATCGACCAGTTCAAGATGATCAACGACTCCTGCGGCCATGCCGCGGGCGACACGCTGCTGGGCCAGATCGGCGCGCTGCTGAAGGCCAAGATCCGCTGGCGCGACACGCTGTCGCGGCTGGGCGGCGATGAGTACGGCGTGCTGCTCGAGAGCAGCACGCTGGATGACGCGCTGCGCATCGCCGAGGTGCTGCGCGAGACGGTGAAGAACTTCCGCTTCGAATGGGAAGAGCGCGTCTTCAAGCTCTCGGCGAGCGTGGGCGTGGTGCCGATCACTTCCGAAAACGACGACGTGGCCTCCATCCTGTCGGCCGCCGAGGGCGCCTGCGCGGCCGCCAAGGAGCAGGGCCGCAACCGCGTGCACAGCTTCGCCGAGAACGACATCGAGCTGATGCGCCGCCGCCGCGAAACGCAGTGGGCCGCGCGCATCAGCGCCGCGCTCGACGAGGGCCGTTTCGAGCTGTACCGCATGCCCATCATGCCGCTGCAGGCCAAGGAAGAGGGCGAGCACTACGAGATCCTGGTGCGCATGCGCGACGAGGCGGGCAAGATCATCTCGCCCGATCATTTCATCGCGGCGGCGGAGCGCTACAACATCACGCCGGCCATCGACCGCTGGGTGCTGGAGAACACGCTGCGCTGGCTGGTGTCCGAGGCCGACGAGCGCGAGCGGCTGCTGATGTGCGCCATCAATCTTTCCGGCCAGAGCCTGGGCGACGACAAGTTCCTGCCCTTCGTCATCGAGCAGTTCCAGAAGAGCGGCCTCGATGCGACGAAGATCTGCTTCGAGATCACCGAGACGGCGGCGGTGGCGAGCTTCTCGCAGGCCAACCGCTTCATCAAGTCGCTGAAGGAGCTGGGCTGCAAGTTCTCGCTGGATGATTTCGGCACCGGGCTGTCATCGTTCGGTTACCTGAAGCATTTCCCGGTGGATTACCTGAAGATCGACGGCAGCTTCGTGCGCGGCATCCTCACCGATCCCATCGATCGCGAGATGGTGCGCTCAATCAACGAGATCGGGCACCTGACGGGCAAGCTGGTCATCGCCGAGTTCGCCGAGAACCAGGAGATCATCGATACGCTGGCCAGTCTGGGCGTGGACTATGCGCAGGGGTACGGGATTGCCCAGCCCAGCCGGCTGTCCAAGACTCCCGCTCCAGGGTGACGAGCAGCTCCGCGCCCGCCGGTCGTGCCCGGTCGTTGAACTCAGTTCCGGGGTCGCTGCTACAGCGCCTGGAAGCGCAGCGACAGGTCTATCGCCCGCACATGCTTGGTGAGCGAACCGATGGACACGAAGTCCACGCCGGTGGAGGCGATGATCGCCAGCGTGTCGAGATCCACGCCACCGGAAGCCTCGAGCAGGGACTTGCTGCCCGCTGCGTCGCGCCGCTTCACCGCGGTGCGCAGGTCATCGAGGCTGAATTCGTCGAGCATGATGTAGTCGGGTGACTCGGCCAGCGCGACGCTGAACTCATCCAGCGTCTCGACTTCCACTTCGACTTCCACGCCCGGGCTGTTGCGCCGTGCGGTGGCGATGGCGGCGGGAATGGAACCCGCGGCGACGATGTGGTTTTCCTTGATGAGCAGGCGGTCGTACAGGCCGAGGCGATGATTGAAGCCGCCACCGCAGCGCACGGCATATTTCTGCGCCAGCCGCAGACCCGGCACCGTCTTGCGCGTGTCGAGAATGCGGCAGCGCGTGCCGGCGACGGCCTGTGTGTAGCGGCGCGTCACCGTGGCGGTGCCCGACAGCGTCTGCAGGAAGTTCAGGGCGCAGCGCTCGCCGGTGAGGATGGCGCGGGCCGGGCCGGCCAGCTCGCACAGCGTGGCATTGGCGCCGACCAGCTCGCCCTCGTGTGCGCGCCACTGCACCGACACGCGCGCATCGATCTGGCGGAAGGTTTCTTCCAGCCACGCCGAACCGCAGAGCACCATTTTCTCGCGCGTGATCAGCGTGGCCCGCGCCATCGTGGCGGCCGGGATCAGCGCCGCGGTGACATCACCCGTGCCGATGTCCTCGGCCAGTGCCCTGGCAACCTGCTCGGACAGATCAGACGGCAGGGGCCCGCCAGTGGCGCTCGTGCTCAGAATGGCAGTCCGTGGAATGCCGAGCCCATGCACAGCAGCATCGGGATCGACAGCACGAAGTTGGTGCGCGAGGCCAGCATGGCGGTCTTGCGCGCCTTGGCCTTCTCTTCGTCGCTGGCGGCCACGATGCCCAGTATCTTCTTCTGGTTCGGCCAGATCAGCACCCAGACATTGAACAGCATGATGGTGCCCAGCCAGGCGCCGATGCCGATGACCAGGCCATAGCGGTCTGCACCGAAACCACCCAGCGTGAAGGCCGCGGCGAACTTGCCGAAGCGGGCCAGATACCAGGCGCCGGTGAGCCAGGTGGCCACGGCGCCCCACCGGAACCAGAACAGCGCGCGGGGCGCAATGTACTTGTTGATGCCCGCGCCGCCCGGGCCGCCCTTGTCGGCTCCGGCCACGGCCATGGCGGGGATCTGCACCAGGTTGAAGTAGTACAGGAGGCCGATCCAAGTGATGCCGGACAGGATGTGCAGCCAGCGGGCCAGGCCCAGCTCGTTGAAGGCGCCGGTGTTGAGGCTGGCGATGATGATCACGGCAATGATCACGCCGGTGGTGATGGCGCCCTTGACGGTGTTGAGCGGGTTCATAGGCCTTTGTCTCCCCTGATTTTTAAGGCGTTTGAAGAATAGGGCAGCACACCCCATAATTCAATTTATGAAACGCACTGCCTTAGCCGGTCTGTTGCTCGCTCCCCTGGCCCTTGGCGGCTGCGTTGCCGCAGTGGTGGGCGGTGCCGCCGCCGGCGGTTACTACGCCGGCAAGGACGAGCGCTCGGCCGACCGCATCGCGGCAGACGCGGCCATCACCGCGGATGTGAAGGCCCGCCTCATCGGCGAACCCGGCATCCGCTCCCTGTCGATCAATGTCGATACCTACAACGGCAATGTCACTCTCAAGGGTGACGTGACGAGCGCTGCACAGCGGGCCACGGCCGAGAAGCTGGCGCGCAAGGTCAGGAGCGTGAAGTCCGTGCGCAACGAACTGGCCGTGAAGGGCTAGACACTCAAGGAGCCCCCATGGAAGTCACCGAACGCATCAAGCAGCATCTGGCCGCCCAGCCGGTGGTGCTGTTCATGAAAGGCACGCCGGATTTTCCCCAGTGCGGATTCTCGGCGCAGACCGTTGCCGTGCTGAAGCATGTGGGTGCGCCGTTTCACGCGGTCAACATTTTCGACGACCTCGAGCTGCGCGATGAGCTCAAGCGCTTCTCGAACTGGCCCACGTATCCACAGCTCTACGTGAATGGCGAGCTCATCGGCGGCTGCGACATCGCCATGCAGATGCTGCAGAGCGGCGAGCTGAAGCAGGTCATCGACGAAGCGACCAAGAAGACGGCCTAGGACGCGACGCTCACCTTCGAGCGCCCGATCTACAGGCTGGTGCTGCGTGGCGCCGGCCGCCGGGCGAAGATGCCGAATCCGGCGATCAGCAGATAGCACAGCGCAGGCAGCCACAGCGCGAAGGCGAGGCTGCCGCTCACATCGGCCAGATGCCCGGTGAGTGGCGGCACCAGCGCACCACCCACGATGGCCATGCAGATCACGCCGGAACCATCCGCGGCGCGTGATCCCAGCCCCTCGCAGGCCAGGCTGAAGATGGTGGGGAACATGATGGAGTTCATCAGGCCGATCGCCAGCAGCGAATACGCGGCCAGGTGGCCGGTGCTGTTGGCTGATATCGCCAGCAGGGCGATGGCGCCGGTGGCCACGCAGGCCAGCACCTTGCCGGGGCTGACGAGGCGCAGCACGGCCGAGCCGATGAACCGACCCAGCAGCGCGCCGCCCCAGTAAAACGGAATCATCTTGCCGGCAGCCTGTTCGGGAAGCCCGAGCACATGGCCCTGCATCAGGTAGTTCACGATCAGCGAGCCGATGGCCACCTCTGCGCCCACGTAAAGGAAGATGGAAGCAGTACCGTAGGCAAAGCGCGGCCGTGACAGCAGCGAGAAGCCCGAGAGCATGGCGCCGCTGGAATGGATTTCGCCCTTCAGGCGGTTGCGGAACATCCACACCGCCGCCGCCACCACGAACAGTGCCGCCGCAAGGCCCAGGTATGCCTTCACGATGGCCTGGGTTTCCTGCTGACGATAGATCTCGAGTGCGGTGCCCGTGAGCGACGCAGCATTCACCGAGGCCAGCGACCCCAGGATGATGATCGATCCGAAGTACGGGAAGACCGTGGTTCCCAGCGAATTGAAGGCCTGCGCGAAGGTGAGCCGGCTGTGCACCGTGCGCCAGGGCCCCAGCATCGAGATCAGCGGATTGGCCACCACCTGCACGATGGTGATGCCGCTGGCCAGCACGAACAGTGCGCCCAGGAAAACTCCGAAGCGCGCGCTGTTCGACGCAACGATGAAGAGCAGGCAGCCGGTCATCATCAGCAGCAGGCCCGCCACCGCGCCGCGCATGTAGCCGATGCGCTTGACCAGCGCTGCCCCCGGCAGCGAAACGATGAAGTAGGCGGCGAAGAACGCCGACTGCACCAGCATGGCCTCGAAATAGCTGAGCGTGAACAGCTCCTTGAGCTTCGGGATGATCACATCGTTGAGGCTGGTGATGCCGCCGAAGATGAAGAACAGGGCGAAGACGAAGTTGGAGAGGCCGGGGGCGTTGACCGTAGGTGCGTCATGCTTGGCCGCGTGTGAGAGGTTTTCCATGTGCTCCCCGAATGTCCGGAATCAGTTCTGTTGACGAGGCAGGGTTCTGGCAGAAGAAGGCTGCTACTGACTTGAATCCTCAGGCACCGGTTTTCGCTACCGACACCGAATCGCGGATGACCAGATCGTAGTCGAAGCGCTGGCTGACAGGCGTCGCGTCGCCGCGCCCGGAGCGCTGGCGTATGGAGCGCATCAGGCAATCCACCGCCGCATGTGCCATGGCCCTGACGGGCTGCCGAACCGTGGTCAATGTTGGGTAGACATAGCGCGCCGTCGGCGAGTCGTCGAAGCCGACGACCGACAGTTCGCGCGGGATCTCGAGGCCGTTCTCGTATGCGGCATGCATGACGCCGGCCGCCATGTCGTCGTTGGCGGCGAAGATTGCCGACGGCGCATGACGCAGGCTGAGCAGCCGGCGCGCGCATTCGACGCCCGATTCGAAAGAAAAATTGCCGCTTGCGATCAGGCTTTCGTCGGGCGGGATGCCGTGCTCGCGCAGCGCGGCCTGGTAGCCGAGAAGCCGCTTCGCAGCAGCGCCATGCAGAGGGTGTCCTTTGATGAAGCCGATGCGTCGATGCGCACGGGAGATCAGGTATTCCGTCAGGTCACGGCTTGCCTTTTCGTCGTCGATGGCCACGAACGGTCTGCCACGCTGCTCGTCGCCCGGCGCGATGGAGGCGTAGTCGATCTGCTCGGCGTCGAGCATGTCCAGCAGCGCGCGGTCGTCGCACAGTGGCGGGGTCAGCACCAGGCCGCGCGCCCGGCGCTGGTTCAGCAGATCATGGATCTGGTCGATCAGGCGCGCGCCGCCCGTTTCGCAGGGCTGCAACAGTACGCCGTGATGTTCCGCTTCGCAGGCGGCGAGCACGCCCTCCAGGACGCTGACAACGTAATTGGCGCTGGGATTGTTGTACAGGATGGCTATCAGGTGCTCGCGCGCGCTTGCCAGGTTGCGCGCCGACGGATTCGGCCGGTAGTTGAGTTCGCGAATCGCCTGCTGCACGCGGTGCAGGGTTTCGGGACGTACGCTGGGTTCGCGGTTCAGGACGCGCGAGACCGTCTTGATCGCAACGCCGGCCCGGTCGGCCACGTCGGTGATGGTGTGGGGGCGGCGCTTCGGTACGGAAGAAGGCCGCCCCGGCTTGCGGCGCCCAGGCCTTCTTGCACGCTCGACAGGGATTCTGGTCACGCAACTCTCTCTTGCCACGGTTCCTTCGCAATGCCTGCGATACGGCCCCCGCCGCATCCGGATGATAGCGTTGTCTTGCCTGGATGCTCATGGCAATCCCGGTAATTGATGATGCGTCAGTCATTGACGGCGCATTGTCCCAGGCCAGGTAGCTGCTCTGGCAGCAGGCATTCTGAAGGCATTTTCCGCATCCATCGCGAAGGTTGATGGAAACCGTCGTGTCGACGCAACGGTCATGCGATCTGGTTTGACAGGGGCTGGGTGCGATGCTAGAAGACAACGCTGTCATTTTGGCGCAAGGGGGATGTCCGCGGGGGGATGACCAAGTTGAACTAAAAAACTTCGGGAGGATTGCGCATGTCATCGACTATCAATGGCCGAATTGATGTCCGATCTGGCGGCTTGCTGGCCGCCGCGATTCGGGTCGTAGCAACCATCACAAGTGTGTTGTTCGTGGTGCCTGCCGCTCAGGGTCAGCAGAGCGAGACTCAGCCTGCGGACGAACTTCTCGAGGAAGTCGTCGTCACCGGAACGGCGGCCGGCGCCGAGGTGCGCAAGCTCGAAGCAAGCTTCGCCATCACGACCGTCAGTGACCAGGAGATCACGAAGTTCTCGCCGCAGAGCACTGCAGACCTGCTGCGGCTGGTGCCGGGCGTCTGGTCCGAGAGTTCGGGAGGCGTCGCCGGCGCAAATGTCATGGTGCGCGGCTTCCCCGGCGGTGGCGACGCGCCGTACCTGACGGTGCAGGTGAACGGTGCGCCGATATTTCCCATCCCGACCCTGTCGTTCATGGAGAACACGACGCTGTTCCGCCTGGACGAGACCGTCCTCAGGATGGAAGCGCTGCGGGGTGGTCCCAATCCGGTGTTTTCGAATGGCCAGCCGGGCCTGACCACCAACTTCCTGTTGCGGGAGGGCAAGGCCGAGACCGAAGGCTTCGTCAAGTACACGACCTCCGACTACAACCTGCGCCGCTTCGACGGCTACATGAGTGGCGAGATCGCCGACGATTTCTACTACATGGTCGGCGGCTACCTCAGCAGTTCGCCGGGATTGCGTGACGCGGGCTACAACTCCGACGAGGGCCAGCAGTTCACCGTCTATCTCACCCGGGTATTCGACAAGGGCAAGATCAATCTCTTCCACCGGCAGACGAACGATGTCGGCCAGTGGTACCTGCCGGTGGCGCTCAACGTGCCGGGCGTGGATTCGAAGTACAACCAGCTCGGCGCGATGAACCGGCTGCAGCAGATCATCACGACCAATGCCACTGCGGCGTTTCCCAATGGCGGTGACCCGGCTGCCGCCCATCCGACCATCAAGACGCTCGACATGGACGAGGGCCGTGGCTGGATAGGCTCGATGACCGGCGGCTCGGTGACGCTGGACCTCGGCGACCAGTGGCAACTCGCCGACCGTTTCGGCTTCACCCGCGGCCACGCCGACACGGTCGGCCTGGTTCCGGACGGTGGCGCCGTGCGCGTTGGCGCATTGCTGGCCAATCCCGCGGCCGATCCGCGTGCCGTGGTCAACGGTCCCATCAGGGGGGCCGTGACCGGGCGTGCGATCGGCAGCAACGAATACATCCAGCAGTTCGGCGCCTGGGAAGTGCGCAAGGCGCTCAAGGCCTTCACCAACGACATCAGCCTGACCAGCACCTTCGACCGCGGATCGGCGACTTTCGGCTTCTACACCTCCAGTGCATCCAGCGACGACACCTGGGCTCTGGGCAATTCCAAGTACCAGGTCGTCGAGCAGGGTGGTGAAGTGGTCACTGGCATCGCCTGCAATGCGCCGACGGTCGACAGCTGCGGCTTCAACTACGACCCCACCGAGAATGGCGACGCCACGGCGCGGGCGCTGTATGCGGCCATGACGTACAACCTGACCGAACAGTTGCGGGCTGACCTCGGCGTGCGATTCGAGAACTACAAGATCAACTTCCAGGTGGACGACGGCAGCGACGGTCGCATCGATTTCGGTACGTCGACCAAGGACAACGAGGTGTCGTGGACGGCAGGTCTCAACTACATGTTCACCAAGGAGATGGGCGTCTTCGGCCGAGTCAGCAGGGGCCACAAGATGCCCGGGTTCGACGAATACCGGGACGGCCGTGCGGCGTTGGCGAGCGGCAACGACCTGGTCCAGGACATCGATCAGTATGAGGCCGGCTTCAAGTGGGGAACCAGGAACCTCAGCCTCTATGCGACGGGGTTCTATACCAAGGTCGATCCGCGCGTGGTCAACTTCGTGTTTGGCGGCAACGCCATATTGACTGCGCAGAACTCCAGCGGCGTGGAGGTCGATGCCATCTGGCGCACGGATACCGGGTTCTCCGTGTCGCTGAACGGAACGATACTGCACTCCAAGATCAAGGTGGTCAGCGGCGTCGATACCGAACACATCAATGGCAACAAGACCGAACGGCAGCCGGGCTGGCAGCTGCGCGTGACCCCGGCCTATGACTTCAGGGCGGGCAATTTCGATGGCACGATCTACGGAACGTTCACTGCTGTCGACGACCGGTACGGCGAGGCGCAGAACGTCAACGTCCTGAAGGGCTACGAGAAGATCGACCTGGGCGTCATCATGCGCGTGAACGAGGCGTTCACCGTCCAGCTTTCGGGGGACAACATCACCGACAAGCAGGCGCTGACCGAAAGCGATCCACGGTCGATCCTCGCCCCCAACGGGCGCTACATCATGCCGAGGAGTTTCGAGCTCAGCGTTGGATACCGGTTCTAGGCGGTTGCCGCTCAGGGCGCGCGGGAAACCCATGCGCAATCCGGCAGGCAGGGTCCTGGCCTTCGTGGCGATGACGCTGGTCGTCCTCGCCGCGAAGGCCGCTGCGCCCGATGTCCTGCGGCTGTCGATTACCGAGGGGCGGGTACAGAACTTCCTGTATCGCAGCGGTCCGGTCGCGGCACACGTGGTCGTGACCGGCGGCACGGCGCCGCGGTTGCTCGTTGCCTTTCCGGCAGGCAACAGCGGTGTCGGCCTCTGGTTCGGGCGTTCCGCGACGCCGGTGAATTGGCGGGTCGACAGCGTCGAGCCCGTCAGCCGCGATGATCCGCAGGGCCGCAGGCTGCATGGTGTCGTCGTCGCAGCCACCGTCGATGCGCCACTGGCGATCCGCGATGCGCTGCTTGGCAGCGTGCGCTCATTGCGGGACTTCCAGGCCACTGGCGCCTACCCGGAGCAACTGCGCGCGGCCGCCAGCGTATCGGGCCAGGGCGTCGAGTGGGCCCGGGCACGGATCGACGGAGCCGCAGGCTACTCTCTCTCGATCGCCGCCGAGAACGGGCGCGTCGGCGGCGGCAGCGGTTCGCCCCTGCGACTGGAGGCGTTGAACGCAGCCGGCCCGCTGCGACTGCGGATCACCGCCCTGACCGGCGAGACCCCATTGACTCCACTGGGCACCGGCGAGCTGCTGACAAAGGACGCCAACGACGATCCGCGCAGCCGCGATGTGCTGGGGTTCCTGAGTTACCGCGAGAAGTTCCTCGCCGGCTCCTGGCGATTCGATACCTACTTCGGCCGCGACACGCTGTTGTCATTGCAGCTGCTGCGGCCGGTGCTGCAGCCGCCTGCGATCGAGAGCGGCATTACGGCCGTGCTGCAGCGCCTTGCCCCCAATGGCGAGGTCGCGCACGAGGAGGACATCGGGGAATTCGCGGTGCTGCGCCACCTTCGCGAAGGTGGTGGCGCGAGCGCGGCGCCGATCTACGACTACAAGATGATCGACGATGATTTCCTGCTGGCCCCGCTGGCGGCCGGCTACCTGCTCGGTCAGTCCTCGAACCGGGCGCGCGCCGCGGAGTTTCTTGCGGGCGCCTTGCCGGGTGGCGAACGCATCGGTTCGGCACTCGCGCGCAACTTCGTCTTCGTGGTGCAGGCGGCCAAGGCGTTCGCCGATCAGCCGATCCCGGGCAACCTGGTGTCGTTGAAAACCGGCTTCAACGTCGGCAACTGGCGCGACAGCGAGCAGGGCCTGGCATCAGGCCGCTATCCGTACGATGTCAATGCCGTGTTCGTGCCCGCCGCGGCGAACGCGATTGCTGCCATCGTTCGAGCCGGTATTCTGGACCGGTACCTGTCGAGCGCGCAGCGAGCGCTGCTCGCACAAGCCGGCAGCATGGCCGCCACATGGAGCCGCGAGGCGCCGCGGCTGTTCGAGGTGCGCATCGACGGGCAGCGGGCACGCGCCGAAGTGGAGGCCTATGCCGCCGAGTTGCAGCTCGGCGGCGCAACCGCCCGCGAGTCCAGCGACTCCGGTCCGCTCACCTTCTTCGCGCTTGCGCTCGATGCACGAGGCAAGCCGATTCCGGTCCTTCACTCGGACGTGTCATTCGCGCTGTTCCTGCAGGATCCGCCGGCCGGGATGCTGGCGCAGGTCGTCGCGAGCATCATGCGACCCTTCCCGGCGGGGCTGGTGACGGACGCCGGGTTGCTGGTGGCCAATCCGGTGCACGCCAGTGAAGCAGTGCGGCGCGCTTTCGATCGCAATGCCTACCATGGCACGGTGACATGGTCGTGGCAGCAGGCTCTGCTGGCAGCCGGACTCGAGCGCCAGCTGGCGCGCAGCGACCTGCCGGCGCCGGTGCTCGCGCAGCTGCGCACGGCGCGCGCCCGGTTGGGCGAAATCATCCAGGGCACGCGGGAACTTCGCACCTCGGAGCTCTGGTCCTGGCGCTACGACGCGGGCCGCTTTCATGCCGTGCCATTCGGACAGCGCGCGGGTGATGCCGATGAGTCCAACGCCGCGCAATTGTGGAGTTCTGTCTACCTGGCCATCCCGGTGTCCCCCCCGGCGGCGGCCGGTGGCGCGCCGAGGACGCCCGCGGAGACCTATCCCGGGCTCTTCGAGCGCGTCCAGCTCGAGCGCGTCTATGACGATGGCAAGACGTTCGTCGATGCCGTGCCGCGCGCGCCGGCCGACGAGATCATGGAGCAGTACCGGAAGCTTTCGGCGGAGCCGGGTTTCGACCTGAAGGCGTTCGTGGAGGCGCGCTTCGACGCCCCCCGGTCCGGGCCGGTCGAACCGGAAGATATCGACCGGCGTCCCGTCGAGCAGCACATCGATGCGCTCTGGAATGTGCTGGCCAGGCCGCCCGACAACCCGCCGCCGAATTCCTCGCTGCTGCCGCTTCCCTTTCGATACGTGGTACCGGGCGGGCGCTTTCGCGAGATCTACTACTGGGATTCGTACTTCACCATGCTCGGCCTGGAACAGAGCGGCCGTCACGATCTGGCCGTCGATCTGGTGCGCGATTTCGCGGCGCTGATCGATCGCTACGGACACATCCCGAATGGCAACCGCAGCTATTACCTCAGCCGGTCGCAACCGCCGTTCTTCGCGGCGATGGTCGATCTGCTCGCGGCCAGGGACGGGCCTTCGACACTTTCGAGATTCCTGCCGCAATTGCGGCGGGAGTACGAGTTCTGGATGGAGGGCGCATCGTCGCTCCGGCCCGGTACGGCGCATCGTCGCGTCGTGAGGCTTGCGGATGGCGCCTTGCTGAACCGCTATTGGGACGACAAGGACACGCCGCGCGAGGAGTCCTATCGCGAGGACCGCGAGACGGCCCGAGTTTCCGGCCGCAACGAGGCCGAGGTATACAGGAACCTGCGCGCGGCGGCCGAAAGCGGCTGGGACTTCAGTTCGCGCTGGCTCGCGGACGGACGCACGCTGGCCACCATTCGCACCGTCGAAATCGTGCCGGTCGACCTCAACAGCCTCCTGTATCACCTCGAAGACGTTCTGGCCCGGGCCTACCGGGTGCAGGGTGACGGGAAGAGCGCGGCCGAATTCACGAGCAGGGCGCGGCAGCGGCGCGACGCGATGCGCAGGCACCTGTGGGACTGGCGCCAGCGCGCCTTCGGCGACCTGCTGTGGAGCGAAGGCCGGCTCACCGGCAATGTGACCGCCGCGACGCTGTATCCACTCTATTTCCGGGTTGCCACGGCCGCGCAGGCGCGGGCGGTCGCACGCACGGTCCAGTCGACGCTGCTGGAGCCGGATGGACTTGCGACGACCACCCAGAGGACAGGGCAGCAGTGGGACGCCCCGAACGGCTGGGCGCCGCTGCAATGGATTGCCATCGAGGGTCTTGCGAACTACAGATACGCAGCGCTCGCGCGGGACATTGCGCAGCGCTGGATCCGGGAGAATGTCACGCACTACCGCGCGACCGGGCGCCTGGTGGAGAAGTACGACGTCAGCGGTGATGCCGCTGCCCGCGGTGGCGAGTATCCGTTGCAGGACGGCTTTGGCTGGACCAATGGTGTCCTGCGCAGCCTGCTGGCCCGCTATCCAGCATGCCGGAATCTCGCCACGGCGTGTTGACCGGCCCTAGTCGCCTTCGACGAGATCCAGCGGCGCCGGCGCGCCATCCTTCCATCCCAGTGCCCGCGCCTTTTCCTCGGCGCGCACGAAGCTCTCGTGCATGGCGTTGCACACATGGCAGAACAGGTCGGCGGTGCGCTCGGCATCGTACTTGGCCGAGTGTGCCGAGCGCGTGTCGAAGTCGATGCCGGCCAGTGTCGCGGCGCGGGCGAGCACGGTTTGACCCAGCGCGGCTCCGGCCAGCGTAGCCGTGTCGAAGCAGGAGAACGGGTGGAAGGGATTGCGCTTGATGCCGGTGCGTTCCACGGCGGCGTTGAGGAAGGCCAGGTCGAAGGCGGCGTTGTGACCCACGAGAATCGCGCGCCGGCAGCCATGTGAACGGATGGCCACGCGGATTTCGCGGAACAGGCGTTGCAAGGCGTCCTCTTCGGCAATGGCGGGGCGCAGCGGATGCCAGGGGTCGATGCCGTTGACCTCCAGCGAGGCTGGATCGAGCCGGGCGCCTTCGAAAGGTTTCACATGGAAGCCATGTGTCGCGCCACGGCGCACGCGGCCGGCGGCATCCACCTCGATGATCACCGCGGCGATCTCCAGCAGCGCATCGGTGCGCGCATGGAAACCGCCGGTCTCCACATCGATGACCACGGGCAGGAAGCCCCGGAAGCGCCGGGACGCGAGTTCAGTCGCGGCCATGCGGGACTAGTGCGCCGCGCCGGCGAAGCGCCAGCCCAGCGTTTCCCCGGCGCGCAGTCCCACCAGCCGGTCCGTGCCGAAGGGGTAATCCGCGGGCACGGTCCAGGTCTCGCGCCGCAGCTTCACGCGCGCGCCATTGAGCGGCAGGCCGTAGAAGCGCGGACCGAACTCGCTGGCGAAGCCCTCGAGCCGGGGCAGGGCACCGGCCTCATCGAACACCTCGGCATACAGCTCCAGTGCGGCGTGTGCCGAGTAGATGCCGGCGCAGCCGCAGGCGGCCTCCTTGGTATGGCGTGCATGCGGCGCGCTGTCGGTGCCGAGGAAGAAGCGGGGGTCGCCCGCCACCACCGCGTCGAGCAGCGCCACCCGGTCGCGTTCGCGCTTCAGCACCGGCAGACAATACAGGTGCGGACGGATGCCGCCGTTGAACAGTGCATTGCGGTTCAGCGCCAGGTGCTGCGGCGTGATCGTCGCGGCCACGCCGTCGGGCTGCGCGCGCACGAAGTCCACGGCGGCCTTCGTGGTCACATGCTCGAACACGATGCGCAGCTTCGGCAGCCGGGCACGCAGCGGCAGCAGCACGTCATCGATGAAGCGCGCCTCGCGATCGAACACGTCCACGTCGTGGCCGGTGACTTCGCCATGCACCAGCAGCGGCATGCCCTGGGCGGCCATCGCTTCGAGCACCGCATCGATGCGGCGGATGTCGGTGACGCCCGAATCGGAATTCGTGGTGGCGCCCGCCGGGTACAGCTTGCAGCCGTGCACGAAGCCGCTGCTCTTTGCCGTGGCGATTTCGCCCGGGTCGGTGCGGTCCGTGAGGTACAGCGTCAGCAGCGGCGTGAAGTCACTGCCCGCGGGCAGCGCCGCCAGTATCCGCTCGCGATAGGCACGCGCCAGCGCCGTCGTGCTCACCGGCGGCTTGAGGTTGGGCATCACGATGGCGCGCGCGAACTGCGCGGCCGTGTGCGGCAGCACTGCGCGCAGCGCATCGCCATCGCGCAGATGCAGGTGCCAGTCGTCGGGTTGCCGCAGCGTCAGTATGTCCACTACTTGCCTTTCAGGTGATCGAGCACGAAGGTCAACGCGAAGCGCGCGCCGAAGCCGGTGATCTCGGTGGGCACGTGTGCGAGTCCGCCGCGGCGTGTCGCGGAGGAAAGATCCACGTGCGCCCAGGGGATATCCGCCGGCACGAAGCGCTTCAGGAAGCGCGCGGCGTGGATGTGGTCGCCCTTGCCCTCGACGGCACACTGCGCCACGTCGGCCAGCGCGCTTTCGATGTCGGCGTCGTAGTCCTCGGGCAGCGGGAACTGCCACAGCCGCTCGCCGCTGGCGGTGCCTGCGGCCAGCGCGCGGGTGGCCAGGTCCGCCGTGGTGGCGAACAGGCCGCTCATGCGCTCGGTGAGCGCATACACGCAGGCGCCGGTCAGCGTGGCGAAATCGAGCATGGCCTTCGGCCGCCGCCGCGCGGCCAGCGCCAGCGTGTCGGCCAGCGCCATGCGACCCTCGGCGTCGCTGTGGATCACCTGGATGGTGGTGCCGTTCACTGCGCGCACGACTTCCTGCGGGCGGTAGGACTGCGGGCCGATGTTGTTCTCGGTGATGGCGAGCCACGCCTCGGCGCGCACATTCGTCCTGAGCTTCGCCAGCGCGACCAGCGTGGCCAATGCCACGGCGCTGCCCGCCATGTCGGTGTGCATGTCCAGCATCGAGCGATGCGGCTTGAGGTTGGTGCCGCCGGTGTCGAAGAGGATGCCCTTGCCCACCAGCGCGATGTCGGGCCGCGCGTTGCCCGCGGCCGACCGTCGCGGTGCATAAGTAAGCTGCGCGATGCCGGCATCGCGCCGCGGGTTCGAGCGACTGACGGCCAGGAAGGCGCCGGCGCCCAGGCGGCGCAGCCGGGCTTCGCCATGCCAGCGCAGCTTGAGTCCATGCCGCCGCGCCAGTTGCGCCAGCACACGCTGGTAGGCGCCGGCATCCAGCACATTCGGCGGCAGCGCCGTCAGGTAGCGCGCCAGGTTGGTGGCCTCGGCCACCGCCTGCGCGCGGCGCACGTCGAGCGGGGATTCACCGTAGGCATCCACGGCCAGTGCCGGCGAGGGCTCCTGTTTCGTCTTGGCATTGGGCATCCGGAAGCTGTGCGCTGCGATGGCGGCATACAAGGCTTCCTGCCACGCGGCCCGATGCGAGGCCGTACCCTGGACGATGATCGCGATGCGTCGCGGGCGGGGTCGGCCTTCCAGCGTGCGCTGCACCAGCTTGCCGGCCACGCGCAGCACCTCGAAAGCATCGGCATCGGCGCTGCAGGCGCCCATCACCCCCAGCGTCTGCTTGGTGTCGTCGAGCGTGACCGTGCGCAGGTCGCCATGCGAAAGGCTGCCGCGTGCATGCAGTAGCTGCCAGCGTCGTGACTGTGGCAGCGATCGCGCCGGCTTTGCGTCCGCCGGCAGCATCAGCAGCACCGCGTCGTAGCGTGTCAGCGAGGCGGTAGCCGGAACCCCCGGTTTCAGGGTGAGGCGCGGCGGGCGCTCGCGGGGCAGCAGCGAAGGATTGGGCACGGCGTGTTTGCTTGACCGAACAGGGCTAAAACCGGATCATCGCGCGCGCCAAAGCGGCGATTGCGTGCGATCGTAGCACAGCGCCACTATTGACTTTTTTCCCGTTTAGGGGTGCCGAGCAGGCGGTAAAAATGGCCGATTTGAAGAACATCCAGGACCAGGATCCGGAAGAAACCCGCGAGTGGCTGGAGTCCATCGATTCGGTGATACGCACCGGCGGTGGCGACAGGGCCCACTTCCTGCTCGAACGGCTGATCGATCATGCGAGAAGGTCCGGGGCCTACCTGCCCTTCAAGCCGAACACGGCCTACGTCAACACCATCCCGACCTCGCAGGAGCCGAGCTACCCCGGCGACCGCGCGCTGGAAAAGCGGCTCGAGGCGTACATGCGCTGGAACGCCGTGGCCATGGTGCAGCAGGCCAACAAGATTTCCTCCGAATACGGCGGACACCTGGCGAGCTATGCCTCGTCATCCACACTGTATGAAGTGGGCTTCAACCACTTCTGGCGTGCGGCTTCCGATTCCCACCCCGGCGACCTCATATTCATGCAGGGCCACAGTTCGCCCGGCGTCTATGCGCGCGCCTATCTCGAAGGCCGCCTCTCGGAACAGAAACTGAAGAAGTTCCGCCAGGAGGTGGGCGGTGGTGGCCTGTCGTCCTATCCGCATCCCTGGCTGATGCCCGACTTCTGGCAGTTCCCCACCGTGTCGATGGGCCTCGGGCCCATGATGGCCATCTACCAGGCGCGCTTCATCCGCTACATGGAGAACCGCGGCCTCGCACCGGTTTCCGACCGCAAGGTGTGGTGTTTCTGCGGCGACGGCGAGATGGACGAGCCCGAGTCGATGGGCCAGCTCACGATGCCCGTGCGCGAGGGCCTCGACAATCTCATCTTCGTGGTCAACTGCAATCTGCAGCGCCTCGACGGCCCGGTACGCGGCAACGGCAAGATCATCCAGGAACTGGAAGCCGCCTTCCTCGGCGCCGGCTGGAATGTCATCAAGGTGCTGTGGGGCCGCCGCTGGGATCCGCTGCTGGCCAAGGATCACAACGGCGCGCTGCGCCGGCGCATGGAAGAGTGCGTCGACGGCGATTACCAGAATTTCAAGGCCAAGGGCGGCGCGTACACGCGCGAGCATTTCTTCGGCAAGGATCCGGAACTCGCGGCCATGGTCGCGAACATGACGGACGAGGAAATCTGGAACCTGAACCGCGGCGGACACGATGCGCACAAGGTGTACGCGGCCTATGCCGCGGCGGTGGCGCACAAGGGCCAGCCCACCGTGATCCTCGCGCACACGGTGAAGGGTTTCGGCCTCGGCAAGGCGGCCGAGGGCCAGATGGTGGCGCACCAGCAGAAGAAGATGGATGCGGAATCGCTGCAGAGCTTCCGCCAGAACCTGCGCATTTCGCTGGACGATGAAACCATCGCCAACTTCGCGTTCACGAAGCCGGCCGAAGACAGCGAGGAAATCAAGTACCTCAAGTCGCGCCGCGAGTCGCTGGGCGGATATCTGCCGCGCCGTATCATCGATACGCCGCCGCTGGAACTGCCTTCGCTCGAGCTGTTCAAGCCGCTGCTCGACGGCACCGGCGATCGCGAGATCTCCACCACCATGGCCTTCGTGCGCATCCTCACTGCGCTGTTGAAGGACAAGACCATCGGCAAGCAGATCGTGCCCATCGTGCCGGACGAAGCCCGCACCTTCGGCATGGAAGGCCTGTTCCGCCAGATCGGCATCTATTCCTCGGTGGGCCAGCTGTACACGCCGCAGGACGCCGAGCAGCTCATGTCCTACAAAGAGGACAAGAAAGGCCAGATGCTCGAAGAGGGCATCAACGAGGCCGGCGCGACCTGCTCATGGATCGCGGCAGGCACCGCCTATGCCAACCACAGGCTGTCGATGGTGCCGTTCTACATCTACTACTCGATGTTCGGCTTCCAGCGCGTGGGCGACTTCATCTGGGCCGCGGGCGACATCCAGGCGCGCGGCTTCCTGCTGGGTGGCACGTCGGGGCGCACCACGCTCGCCGGCGAAGGCCTGCAGCACCAGGACGGCCACAGCCAGCTCGTGGCCACCACCGTGCCGAACTGCCGCGCCTACGATCCGGCGTATGCCTACGAGCTCGCCGTGATCATCCACGACGGCATGAAGAAGATGTACGTGGAACAGCAGAACATCTTCTACTACCTGTCGGTGATGAACGAGAACTACGTGCAGCCGCCCATGCCGGCGGGCGCGGAAGAGGGCATCCTCAAGGGCGCGCACCAGATTCGCGAAGGCATCCGCGGCAAGCTGCGCGCGACGCTGCTGGGTTCCGGCACCATCCTGCGCGAGGTGCTGGCCGCGGCCGAGATTCTCGAGAACGACTACAAGATTCCCGCCGATGTGTTCTCCGTCACCAGCTTCAGCGAGCTGCGCCGCGAGGCGTTGAACGTCGAGCGCGAGAACCTGCTGAATCCCGGCAGGCCCGCACAGCAGCCGTATGTCGCGAAGCTGTTCGGTGCGCGCACGCAGCCGATCGTCGCCGCCACCGACAACATGCGCATCGTGCCCGACCAGATCCGGCAGTGGATTCCGGGCCGCTACGTCACGTTGGGCACCGACGGCTTCGGCCGCAGCGATGGCCGCGCCGCGCTGCGCCACCACTTCGAGGTGGATCGCCGCTACGTGGTGCTGGCCGCGCTGAAGGCGCTGGCCGATGAAGGCTCCATCGAACGCGCCGTGGTGGTCGACGCCGTGAAGAAGCTCGGCATCGATTCCTCCAAGGCCAATCCGCTGAACAGCTAAAGGGCAAACGCGTGTCGCAGACCATTGAAGTGCGCGTGCCCGACCTGGGCAACTTCCCCGAAGTGTCGGTGATCGACGTGCTGGTGAAGCCCGGCGACACCGTTGCCGTCGACACACCGCTGATCACGCTCGAGACCGAGAAGGCCACGATGGATGTGCCATCGAGCGCGGCGGGCACGGTGAAGACCGTGCATGTGCAGAAGGGCGGCAAGGTGTCCGAGGGGGCGCTGGTCGTGACGCTGGAGGGCGCAGGCGCTGCCGCCGCGCCCACCGCGGCCGCGCCTGCAGCCGCTGCCCCTGCGCCCGCCGCGACCGCCGGATCTGCCACCGCGGCCGCGCCCGCCGCCACGCCGCGCAGCATCGACGTGATCGTGCCCGACATGGGCAATTTCACCGAAGTGGGCGTGATCGACGTGCTGGTGAAGCCGGGCGACCGCGTCGAACTCGACGCGCCGCTGGTCACGCTCGAAACCGAGAAGGCCACGATGGACGTGCCCTCGACGGTGGCCGGCACGGTGGAGAAGGTTCACGTGCAGAAGGGCGGCAAGGTATCCGCCGGCGCGCGCGTGGTGACCGTACTGGGCGTCGCCGCTGCCGCGCCTGCGGCGGCCGCACCGCCGCCGGCCGCATCCGCACCCGCCAGCGCAGCGCCTGCGCGCGCCGCGGCGCCGGCCGCGCCCGTTGCGACTGCGCCGCGCGGTCCCGCCAGCCTGCCGCCGGTGAACGAGTCCGGTTTCAGCACCGCGCACGCCGGCCCCTCGGTGCGCAAGCTGGCGCGCGAGCTGGGTGTGGACCTCGGTCGCGTGAAGGGCAGCGGTCAGCGTGGCCGCATCACCCATGACGACGTGAAGGCCTGGGTGAAGCAGGCGCTGTCCGGTGCGCTGGCGCCCTCCGGCCCCGCGTTGCCCCAGGTGCCCGCGGTCGACTTCGCGAAGTTCGGTCCGGTGGAAGTCAAACCGCTGGGCCGCATCCAGAAGATATCCGGCAGCCGCCTGCACGCAAGCTGGGTGAATCTGCCGCATGTCACGCAGTTCGACGAGGCCGACATCACCGCGCTCGAAGCCGAGCGCGCGAAGCTGAAGGACAAGGCCGCCGCCGCCGGCGTGAAGGTGACGCCGCTGGCCTTCGTGGTGCGCGCCTGCGTGCTGGCGCTGAAGGAATTCCCGACGTTCAACGCCTCATTCGACGCCTCCGGCGAGAACGTGGTCCTGAAGAAGTACTTCCACATCGGCTTCGCGGCCGACACGCCCAATGGCCTGCTGGTGCCGGTGATCCGCGATGCGGACAAACTCGACCTGTTCGGCATCGCGGCCGCGCTGGGCGATCTGTCGGATCGCGCGCGCAAGGGCACGCTCAAGGGCACCGAGATGCAGGGTGGCACCTTCACCATCACCAGCCTCGGCGGCATCGGTGGCACGGCGTTCACGCCCATCATCAACGCGCCCGAGGTGGCCATTCTCGGCCTGTCGCGCACGCAGACGCGCCCGGTGTGGGATGGCAAGGCCTTCGCGCCGCGCCAGATGCTGCCGCTGTCGCTGTCGTATGACCATCGCATGATCGACGGCGCCGCGGGCGCGCGCTTCGCCGTGTACCTGTCGAAGCTGCTGGCCGATCCGGTGGCGCTGCTGGCGGGTGCCCTTTGAGCGACCTCGACGTAGCCGTACCGGATCTGGGCAACTTCGATCAGGTTGCCGTGGTCGATGTGCTGGTGAAGGCGGGCGACAAAGTCGAGATCGACACGCCGCTGATCACGCTCGAAACCGAAAAGGCGACGATGGATGTGCCGTCCACGGCCGCAGGCACCATCACTGCCGTGCTGGTGAAGGCCGGCGACAAGGTGGGCAAGGGCAGTGTGATCGCGAAAGTTGCCGGCGCCGCGGCCGCAGCTCCCGCTGGTTCTCCGGGCGCCGGGTCTGCTGCAAAGCCGGCCGCTGCCGCGGCGGGCGGCCGCGCGCCAGCCGCCGCACAGGCATCACCCGTTCCGGCTGGCTCGGGCAGTTCATCGCCTGCCGCGCCCGCTCCACATGCCGCCGCGCCGCTGGCCGCGCCGAAGATGCCGCCGGGCCCGAAGCCCGACCGAATCGTGCCGCTCGTCGTACTGGGTGGTGGCCCCGGTGGCTACACCGCCGCATTCCGCGCCGCGGACCTTGGCATGCAGGTAGCGATCATCGAGCGCTGGGAAACGCTGGGCGGCGTGTGTCTGAACGTGGGCTGCATTCCGTCGAAGGCGCTGCTGCATGCGGCCAAGGTCATCGACGAGGCGAAAGCCATGTCGGGCCATGGCGTGACCTTCGGCGCGCCCGCAATCGACCTCGACAAGCTGCGCGACTGGAAGATGTCGGTGATCCGCAAGCTCACCGGCGGACTGGGCGGCCTTGCGAAGCAGCGCAAGGTCGAAGTCGTGCGCGGCACGGGCAGGTTCGCCGGCAGCCGCGTGATCGAAGTAACGACGGCCGATGGCAGGAAGACGCTCATCGGCTTCGAACAATGCATCATCGCTGCCGGCTCCGAGCCGGTGAAGCTGCCCTTCATTCCCGAGGATCCGCGCATCATCGATTCCACGGGTGCGCTGGAGCTCGGCGGTGTGCCCAAGCGCATGCTGGTGATCGGCGGCGGCATCATCGGCCTCGAGATGGCCTGCGTGTACGAAGCCCTCGGCGCGAAGATCTCGGTGGTGGAGCTGGCCGACCAGCTCATGCCCGGCGCCGATGTGGATCTGGTGAAGCCGCTCGAAAAGCGCCTGAAGGCGCGCTACGAGAAGATCATGCTGGGCGCGAAGTCCACGAAGGTGGAGGCGCTGCCCGAAGGCATCCGCGTCACCTTCGAGACCAAGACCGGCGAAACATCCACCGACGTTTATGACCGCGTGCTGGTTGCCGTGGGCCGCGTGCCCAATGGCAAGCTGCTGAATGCCGCAGCTGCGGGTGTCACCGTCAACGAGCGCGGCTTCATCCCCGTGGACAAGCAGATGCGCACCGACGTGCCTGGCATCTTCGCCATCGGCGATATCGTGGGTCAGCCCATGCTGGCGCACAAGGCCACGCACGAGGCCAAGGTGGCCGCCGAAGTGGCCGCCGGCCACAAGGCCTTCTTCGACGCCCGCGTCATTCCGTCGGTGGCCTACACCGATCCGGAAGTGGCCTGGGTGGGTGTTACCGAAGGGCAGGCAAGGAACGAGGGACTGGAAATCCGCAAGGCGGCCTTCCCCTGGGCGGCCAGCGGCCGCTCGCTGTCGCTGGGCCGCGATGAAGGCTTCACCAAACTCATCGTCGATGCGCGCACCAGCCGCGTGATCGGCGGCGGCATCGTCGGCCCCAACGCAGGCGAACTCATTGCCGAAGTGGGCCTGGCCATCGAAATGGGTGCGGACACCGCCGATGTGGGCCTCACCATCCATCCGCATCCCACGCTGTCCGAATCCGTGGGCATGACGGCCGAGGCGCTGGAAGGCACGCTCACCGACCTGTACATGCCCAAGAAGGGTTGATCGACATGCCAAGCCGCGCCGCCATCGCGGGTACGCGCAGCCTGCTCATCGCCGCGATGCTGCTGTGCCTGACGCTGCCCGCGCTGGCGCAGTCCTCGCGGCCATTCCCCGGCGTGATCGCGCTGTCGGTGGATGCCAGCGACGTGCAGCGACGCATCCTGCGCGTGGTTGAAACCCTTCCGGCCGGCGCAGGCCGTTTCGAGCTGTACTACCCGCAGTGGCTGCCGGGCAATCATGCGCCGCGCGGCCCCATCGAACAGATTGCGGGCCTGCGCATGCGTGTCGACGGGCGCGAGCTCAGCTGGCAGCGCGATCCGCTGAATGTCTACCACTTCTCGGTGGTGCTGCCCTCGGGTACGCGCCAGTTGCAGGTGGAATTCCAGATCGCCTCGCCGCAGAGCAGCGACCAGGGGCGCGTCGTCATGGGCGCCGACCTGCTCGACCTGCAGTGGAACCAGGTGCTGCTGTACCCCGTTGGTTACCGCGCGCGAGACATCAGCGTGCAGCCGACGCTGCAGCTTCCGGCCGGCTGGAAATACGCGACCGCGCTGCAGCCCGATCCGCAGTTCGCCGCCGCCGGTTCCGAGCGTGTCACCTTCGTGGCCGAGTCGCTGGAGTCGCTGGTGGACTCGCCGGTGTTCGCGGGGCGCACGCTGCGGCAGTACGACCTCGCCACCGCCGGCAGCGCGCCGGTCACGCTCAGCGTGTTCGCCGAAGATGGCGCGGATGCCGCAGCCAGCGAGGCGCAACTCGACCTTCACAGGCGCATGGTGCGCGAAGCCTATGCCGCACTCGGGCCCCCGCGATTCGACAGATACCAGCTCCTCGTGGCGCTCTCCGAACAGATCGGCGGCATCGGGCTCGAGCATCACCGCTCCAGCGAGAACACGCTGCCGCCGGCGTACCTGCGCAGCTGGGATCAGCGCGTCTCTTCGCGCGACCAGCTCGCGCACGAATTCACGCATTCCTGGAACGGCAAGTACCGCCGTCCGGCGCGACTGTGGACTGCGCACTTCAACACCCCGATGCAGGACGACCTGTTGTGGGTGTACGAGGGCATGACCGAGTTCTACGGCTATGTGCTCACCGCGCGCTCGGGCCTGTGGTCCGCCGACTTCGCGCGCGAGAACTTCGCGCTGACGGCTGCCACCTTCGACCGTCGGCGCCCGGGCCGCGACTGGCGTTCGCTGGAAGACACCACCTACATGCCCGTGATCGCCGCGCGACGGCCGCTGGCATGGCCGAGCTGGCAGCGCACCGAGGACTACTACACCGAGGGCGCGCTGCTGTGGCTGGAAGTGGACATGCGCATCCGCGAGTTGACGCGCGGCGCGCGTTCGCTGGACGATTTCTCGCGCAGCTTCTTCGCCGCACAGGCCACCGAAGGCTGGGTGTCGCTGTACGAGCTGCAGGATGTGGTGCGGGCGCTCGACCAGGTGGCACCCATGGACTGGTATTCCTTCCTGCGCACCCGCGTGGCCACCACGCGCCAGCCCGTGCTCGATGGGCTGGAGCGCGCCGGCTATCGGCTGGTATACAACGACAAGCCGAATCTGGTGCTTGCCGACAGCGAGAAATCCTCGAACCGCACCGACCTTGCCTGGTCACTGGGCCTTGTGATGTCGAAGGACAATGTGCTGACCGACGTGCTCTGGGGCGGCCCGGCCTTCCGCGCCGGGCTCACCGCTGCCACCACAGTCGTGGCGGTGAATGGCCGCGCCATCACGGCGGACCGGCTGCGCGCTGCCGTTACCGCAGCCGCCACGGGCGGCCCGCTGGTGGAGCTCATCGTGAAGAACGGCGACCAGTTTCGCACGGTGACCATCGACTACCGCGACGGGCTTCGCTACCCGCACCTTGAACCCATGGCCGGCCGCGAGGATCGCCTGTCGAAGCTGCTTGCGCCGCGCGCCGCGGCGCCCTGACCATCGAACATCCCGGCCGGGAGTAAGAACTGCGTCGCCTGCGGGACTGACGCGGGGAAGGGGGAGGCCACGTGACCACAGCACTGAAATTGCAGGGTGTCGAAAAGAGCTTCGGCGACCAGAAGGCCGTCACCGCGCTGGAGTTGACGGTGCCGGGTGGCGAGACCTGCGGCCTCATCGGCCCCAGCGGGGCGGGCAAGACCACTTCCATCCGCCTGATCATGTCCATCCTGTTTCCGGACGCCGGCTCGGTGGAAGTGCTGGGCCGGCCCTCCGCGCTCGACGCCAAGGATCGCATCGGCTACCTGCCCGAGGAACGCGGCGTCTACCGCAAGATGAAGGTGTGGGCCTTCCTCAAGTACCTGGCCGGCCTCAAGGGCATGTCCGAAGACAAGGCGCTGCCGCGTGCGAAGCAGCTGCTTGCCGAACTGGGTCTCGAAGACATCCTGCAGAAGAAGTGCGAGGACCTTTCCAAGGGCATGCTGCAGCGGGTGCAGTTCGTCGGTTCCATCCTGCACCAGCCGCAACTGTTGATACTCGACGAACCCTTCAGCGGCCTCGATCCGGTGAGCGTGCGCGCGCTGAAGGGCGTGATCGCCGCAGAACGCCGGCGCGGCACCACCATCCTGTTCTCCACGCATGTGATGGCGCAGGCCGAGGAGCTGTGCGATCGCGTGGTGATGATCCACAAGGGCCGCAAGGTGCTCGATGAATCCATGAACAGCCTGCGGCGCCGCTACGATCCCACGCGCGTGCTGTTCGAGCCACTGGATGCCGGTGCGCGTCTCGACGGCCTGCGCGAGATACCGGGAGTGCTGTCGCTGACGCAGGCCGAAAATGCTGCGGAACTGCGCCTGGCGCCGGGCACCGACCCCGCCGCCGTCATCCGCGATGCCGCAGCGCGCGTGGTGCCGGCGCGCATCGAGATCGCGCGCATCACCCTCGAGGATGTGTTCGTGGGCATCGTGCGCGAACGCAGCGGCGAGGCGGAATCCGAAGCCGCGCTGCGCCAGCATCTGCAGGGACTTTCCGGGGAGAAGGCGTGATGTTCCAGCGGATCAAGCTCGTCGCACTGCGCGAGTTCCTGGTCACCGTGAGCAGCAAGGGGTTCCTGATCGGCGTGTTCGTGATGCCGCTGATCGGCCTTGCGCTGACGATGATCATCCCGAAGATCATGAACCAGCGCGGCGCGCAGATGGACGTCGAAGTGGCGCTGATCGACGCCAGCGGCACGCTGGCACAGACGCTGCGCAGGGAACTGGATCCCGAGGTCATACAGGAGCGGCGCAACGCCGGCCGTCGCGCGGCGCTGGAGCAGGCCGCGCCGGGTACCGCGGAGATGGCCGAGAAGGCCGCGGCGCGCGGCCCTGCCATCCCGCGGTTCACGGTGAAGGTGCTGCCCGAAGGCAGCACCGTGGAGGCCCAAAAGGCCTGGCTTGCCGAACAGAACATCGGCGAGCGCGCGCGCCGCGCATTGCTGGAAGTGCCGCGCAATGCCGTCGCCCGCAACAACCCCGATGCCGAATTCGGCAGCTACCAGCTCTATGCCCCGCGCAACCTGCCCGAGGACGCCGAGGACATGCTGCAGGATGCCATGCGCATCACGCTCACCACCGAGCGCCTGCGCGCGGGCGGCTTCGATCCCGCGCTGGTGCAGAAGGCCACGCATGTGCAGCAGCCGCGCACCGTGGTGGTCGCGCCCGACGGCAGGCAGCAGGCGCCCGCCGGCCTCAACCGCGCGCTGCCCTTCATCATGGGCATCCTGTTGTTCATGGGCGTGATGATCGGCGGACAGGCGCTGATGACTTCCACCATCGAGGAGAAATCCAGCCGCGTGGTGGAGGTGCTGCTGGCAGCCGTTTCACCGCTGGAGCTGATGTGGGGCAAGCTGCTGGGTCAGATGGGCGTTGGCCTGGTGATGATGGCCGTGTATATCACGCTGGGTGTGCTGGCGCTGATGCAGTTCGCCATGTTCGGCCTGCTCGATCCGCTGCTCATCCTGTGGCTCCTGGTGTTCTTCCTCGCCGCCTACCTGCTGTTCGGCGCGCTGATGCTGGCGATCGGCGCCGCCGTCAGCCAGCTCGCCGACGCGCAGTCGCTGATGGGTCCGGTGATGATGCTGCTGGTGACGCCCTACATCCTCACGCCGTTCATCGGCCGCCAGCCGGATTCCACCTTCGCCGTGGTGGCCAGCTTCGTGCCGCCGGTGAGCCCCTTCGTCATCCTGGCCCGGCTGGCGTCGAGCTCGCCGCCGCCGGTGTGGCAGGTGCTGCTGTCGCTGGGCGTGAGCATCGCCGGCGCCTGCGTGGCGGTGTGGTTTGCCTCGAAGATCTTCCGCATCGGCCTGCTGCTCCATGGCAAGCCACCGAGCTTCGGCACGCTGATCAAGTGGGCGCGCATGAGCTGAGCCTTGAGGGCGGTGGGCCACGTTGCAATGCCTGCGGGCAGGCGAAACAGGCAGGGCGGAAGCATTCGAGGCTCTCTTCTTTCCCTTGATGTCATCGGACTATGACACCCCTTGGTTTGGCGCGAGAAGAGCCGGCGCCATCCCGGACGCAAATTTACAATCCGGCCCGCAGCATGAACCGCCTCACTTCGCGGCCGGATTCCAGTCCATCTCCGCCAGCAGATACAACGTCACCGCCCACGCCGCGATGTTCTGCCGGAGGTCATCCGGCACGATCCGCTCCAGCGTGTCGTTCGCCGTGTGGTGCACGTCGAAATAGCGCGTGACGTCCTGGTTCAGCTCGATCGCCGGCACGCCCGTCCGCACGGTGGGCTCGATGTCCGTGCCGCCACCGTGTCCCAGGTCATTCGCGCCGGGCAGGATGCCCAGCGGCGCCAGCGCACGCTGCAGCGCGCGTTGCTGGGGCAGGGCGCCGGCGCCGAAGCCAGTGCGCACGCGCCAGATGCGCCCATCGCCTGCATCGCTTTCCGCCGCGGCCACATGCTGCTCGTTCTGGTGCGCATCCCTGTACGCCAGACCGCCCCATCCACCGGATTCCTCCGCGCCCGCCAGCAGCAAGCGGATGCTGCGGCGGGGTTTCACGGGCAGGTCGCTGATGAGCTTCGCCGCGGCCGTGATGATGGCGACACCGGCGCCATCGTCGATGGCACCCTGGCCCAGGCTCCACGAGTCCAGATGCGCGGCGGCCAGCACGAACAGCTGCGGACTCTCGCGCCCCGTCACTTCGGCAATCACATTGCCCGACGGCGCGCCGCGCGTGCTGCGTGTCTGCAGGTTGAGCTGCACCCGCACCGGTTCGCGGCTGCGCGCCAGCAGCCGCGCCAGCGTGGCGGCATCGGTCGGCGCCAGCGCCGCAGTGGGCGCGAGGGTTTCCGGCGGCGCCGTGCTTCCCCAGCCCTGGTGCGCGAAACGGTCGGTATTGGTGCCCACGGAGCGGATCAGGCAGGCCAGCGCGCCCTGCGCGCGGGCCGCCTGTTGGCAGCCACGACGCCTGACCGTCGCCACGCCATAGCCGTCTCCGTCCTGCGTGCGCGTCATGCCTTCATCGATGAACACGATGCGACCCTGCACGCTGGCCCTGGGCGCGGCCTCCAGCGCCGCCAGGCTTTCGAATCGCACGACCTCGCCGCTCACGCCTCCGGCAGGGGTGGAGGGCGAGCCCCCGATGCCAGTGACCACCAGCGGCTGGGCAGCATTGCCCAGGATGGCCGCGGTCTCCACGAGTGGTTCCCAGGCATCGACGGTGAAGGGTTCGATGCGCACATTGGCGAATCCCTGCGCGCGCAGCATGCCGGCTGCCCATTCGCGTGCGCGTGCCTCGGCGGGTGAACCGGCCAGCCTGGGTCCCACGCGCGTGATCAGGTCTTCCACGATGGAGTAGCCGCGGGTATCGGCCAGCGCGGCCGCGCGAAGCTGCTCGAGGGTGCGTTGGACCGGTGGCGGCAATGGTGCTTCCGCGACCGCCTCGGAGGCCCGGCTTGCGGCCGGCAGGATCAGCGGCAGCGCCACCAGCGCTGCCAGCGCCGCGATGCACCGCGGCCTGGCGATGCTACTGCGGGAATTCGAACTGCACTTCTTCCGGTACGGCGAAATCATAGCCCTTGGTGAATCCAATCCATCGGCCAAGGAAGATGATAGCCGTCCACAGCACCAGCGACACGATGGCCGCCGTGCGTGCCGCGACGGGGGCCTTCGGCGAGTTGTCCCATTGCGGCAGGCTGCGCGCCGTCAGCATCTGGAAGATCAGCATGTTGATGCCCGCCAGCAGCAGCGCCAGCAGCTTCAGCCGGAAGGCCGTGTTCACGTAGTAGGTGATGGCGTTGGGCGTCACCAGCAGCATGCCGGTGATCACGGCCACGATGAATGCCGCCCATGTCTTGCCCAGCATTTCGCGTGCCACCACCGAATAGGGGCGGCGGGTGCCAGCCACGCCCAGCAGGCGCAGGTCGACGATGAAGATGGTGCCGAATACCGTGGCGATGGCCAGCACATGCGTGGCCTCGATCAGCGGCATGGCCTTCAGCGAGCCGCGCATGAAATGCGCGATGCCCGAATCGTAAACGGCCTGGACGAAGGCGGGCGTGCTCATGCCAGGTGCCCCAGCGACAGGCGCCCCCAGACCTCGGCGTCATAGGCGATGGCGCGGCCCAGGTAGATGATGGCGATCCATACCGCCAGCAGCATCCCGGATGCGAAGCGCAGGCCGCCGGGCATGTCGTTGCCGGCGACCCGGCTCGCCGAGCGGCGCAGGGCCAGCAGCCCCAGCACGCCGACGAGAATCAACGCCATCTTCAGCCAGAACGACAACGCCTTGGCCTCGCGCAGCGGCTCGCCGATGCACAGCACCAGCCCGGTGGCCGCCATCACCACCAGCGCCCATTTCATCCATGGTGCGAAGCGCGCCCAGGTCTGCGCGAAGGGCTCATCGGCGCGGATGCGACCCTGCACGCGCAGCACCACGATCAGCACCGAAATGAACACGATGCCGATCATCAGGATGTGGATGGCCTGCAGCAGCGGGGTCAGCCACAGCGTGGACTGGATGGCTTCGGACAGCCGCGTGGTGCCCAGATGCCGGGCGAATTCGAACATGCGTCAGGCCGTGCGGATCAGGGCTTGGCCGCAGCCAGCGCACCCTCGCCGTGCTTGGTGCTGCCTTCGACGGAATCGCAGTGCTTGCCCGCGGCGGGCGGCTTCTTGGCCGGGCACTTGAACAGGTTGCCCTCGCGCGCGCCGGCCAGTTCGCCGCTGCGCAGCGGATGCATGGCGGTGCTGAAGATGGTGCCGGCGGGGAAGTTGTTCACCGAAATGCCCTGCGTCGCGGCCTGCGCGGAGCCTGCCATTTCCACGGCCCAGATGACGGGCTTGCCGTCGGGGCCGCGTTCCACGTTGGTGCGGTCGGCGTTCATCGGCGCGAAGAAGATCTGCAGGTGGTTGGCATCGGGGTTCACGCGCGTGACCACGCCGGTGAACACCTTGGTGACCTCGTTGTTGTACAGCGAGAAGGAGTGGTGCGCGAGGACCACGGCCGGCACGGCCGCCAGCGCGGCGATGGTGGCGACAGCACGCCGGGATGCACTCTTGAACTGCTTGGTCATGGTCCCCTCCATTGTCCTCGGCGATTATAAAGGCCCTACTTGCCGAAATTGAAAATGTCCTCGGACTGGGGCTTTTCCATGCCCTTTTCCGAGTATTCCTCCCACATATGGGCCCAGGGGCGGCCGTACATGTCGGGAACGGTGTATTCGATGGTCTGGCCGGGGGTTACGGGGGTGGCCTTGCCGTTCACCGGGTAGATGGTGGGCACACACTCAATGAACACATAAGGATCCCCCTGGTCGAAGCCGCTCAATTTCACATAGTTGCGGACGATTCTCACCGGCTCGACCAGCGCGTCCGGGTCGTAGAACACGGCCTCGTGGTTCAGACCCAGGAACTTGCCGCTGGCGTCGCGGTTGGGGGTGTAGATCTCGATGGTCTGCAGCTTGTTCGAATGCTCGTAGGCGCCATGCACCTTCCACCCCTGGATGTTCGAGGTCCAGGTGATGAGCGCGTCCTTGTCCCAGAAGCCGATGGTTTCGCCATACCAGCGCGGCACGTCCTGCCCCAGGCGGGGCACGGCGCCGGTCATGTTGAACTGCCGGCCCACGTGGATGTTGGTGATGAAGTTGCGCGCCACGCCCGCCAGGATCTGCACCATGTCGGGAGTGACCATCACATCCCATTCCCAGGTGGCGGCCTCGTGCCAGCGCCGCATGAAGCCCTCGGGCCAGCAGTACTGCGACTGCCAGTGCGGGTCGTTGGCCACGGCCTGGTGATAGGCCTCCTGCACCATGCGCGTCTGGTATTCAGGCGTGAGCAGCGACAGGATGGTGGACATCTGGCTGTGCCGCATCTTGTACCGGTAGGCATTCGATTGCCCCGGATGACGGTAACGCCCCGACCATTCGCCGGGCACCGTGGCGTAGGTGTGCTTCGTGGGCCCGCCGCGCTTCGTGGTCTCGGCCAGCAGCGCTTCGTAATGCGCCTGCGCGGTCTTGAACGGGTAAGGGCTGACGATGGCCGCCCGCGGATAGTCGCGGTCGCAGTAACCCCAGGGCGCCGATGCCGCGCCCCTGGCGGGATCGATCAGGCGTCCGCCCGCGGCGCCCTGCAGTTCTTCCAGGCCCACCGGGCTGTTGCAGCGGAAATAGCGCGGGTCCTTCCACAGCGCACGGTCTTTGTAGAAGTCCTTGGTGGTGAACAGGTCCACCGGCAGCGCCGTCATGCCTCCAGGCACCTGGCCATCGCGTGCCAGTCCGGCGAAGGTGCGCGGCGCCTCGCGCGTGGCGCCGCGGATCATCGTGGCGCCCGTGGGCGGCGACTGCAGCGTCAGGGAGGCGGGCAGGGGCCAGCCGCGACCCACCGACTTGAAGTCTGTCTGCGGGCTCTGCTGGGCCATGCCGGGCAGCGCAGCAGCCAGCGTCAGCGCCGCGGCGACCAGGATTCTCATGCTGTGCATTGTTGCCCTGTCCTTCTGAACGCAGGCTGTATCAGCGTCTGGCTTCGACCACGACCTTGCCGCCCTTCACCACCATGCGGGGCTTCAGCCAGTTCCAGTAGCCCTCCAGCGGATTGCCGGATACCAGCACGATGTCGGCCTGCTTGCCCACCTGCAGCGTGCCGATTTCATCGCCCATGCCGATGCACGCGGCCGAATTCGGGCCGATGATCTTCAGCATGTCCTGCGGCGAGAGCACGCCGTTCATCGCGCGCAGTTCCGTGGCCAGGCCCGCCTGCGGGTCATAGGTGGTGTCGATGCCGACGCCGATCACCGCACCGGCATCGAAGACCGTGCGCGCGTTCACCATCGCGTAGCCGGCCTCCTTGCCGCCGCCCACGCCATCGGTGATGGCATCGGGCCAGGGCTTGCCATCGCGCGCGCGCGGCTTGTTGTCGTTGGCAAACACGCCGAACACCGGCGCCCAGGTTCCCACGGCCGAAAGTATGCAGGTGCCGCTGCCGGCAAGCCTTGCGGCCTGTTCACGCGAGACCCAGTCCTTGTTCGGCAGGTGCACCAGCAGGGGCACTTTTGCATCGATCGCGGCCATCATCGCGGCCGTGCTTACCGCATGGACGGCCACTTTCACGCCGGCCTTGGCGCCTTCGTCCACCAGTGCATTGAGCGCCGCGAGGTCGGCGGGGGTGGGGCCGGGCACTGGCGTCAGCAAGGCTTCACCCGTGTATTTCACGCCCAGCGCGGCAAGCCGGCGGACCTCGGCGCGCATCGCATCCGGCGTCTGGTTGGCCAGGAACAGCACCGTGCCCGAAGGGATGATGCGCGGGCCGTTGATCTCGCCCTTTTCGATCTGGTTGCGCACGGCCACCAGGGGCTCGGGCGCGCCGCCGCCCGAAAGGATGGTGGTGAAGCCGGCTTCCAGCAGCTTCTGCATTTCGGTCTTTGCATCGGGGCGCAGCGTGAGGTGGCGGTGCGCGTCGATGAAGCCGGGCATCAGGCTGGCGCCGCGGGCATCGATGACGCGGCCCGCGGTCTGCGCCGGCTTGCCTGCTGCGACGGCGGCGATCCTGCCGCCACGCACGACGATGGAACCATTTTCGATCACCTCGCCATTGCCGACGAGGATGCGCGCGTTGGTAAGGGTCAGTTCCTGTGACTGGGCGGCAATGGGCAGCAGCGCCACGGCTGCAAGGCGAAGCAGCGTTCGGATAGCGTACATCTCAGGCCCCCCGTATATTTTCCTGTGGCCGGGATCATAGCCTCTGCCGGTCAGGGCTTGCGGCCTTCGGCCGCGGTCAGAGCTTGCGAAGCCTTTCCAGATAGACCGCCTCATCCGGCGCCAGGCCGGCGCGCTGTGCTTCCCAAAGCGCCTGGGCCAGCACTTCGATCATGCGGTGCTCGGCGTCGTGTACATCTCCCAGCCTGTTCGCCAGTCGCTGATGCACCAGCTCGATGCCGGCCGGTCGCCGCGTGCCCACCTGCTCGCGCAGCGCCAGATGCAACCCCATGTGCAGGAAGGGGTTGGTGCGGCCGGCTTCCACGCTGTAATCCCCGGCCTGCGCGTCGGGGGACTCCAGCAGCGGGTGATATTCCGGATGCAGCGCCACCACTGAGGCGATCTGCGCGTCCAGCGGCGACAGCGGCAGGCCCTCGCGGTGGCGGCGCCAGGCTTCCACATAGCCGCGGCGCAGCTCGTCGCGGCCTGAATTGGCGAAGAACATGCGCGGGGAGTTTACGGTACGGAGGCGGGCTCGCGTCAGCAGGGGCGTCGACCCCGTTGCGTGTCAGCCGGGCGGCGGAGTCTTGGGCCGGAACGCGCAATACGCGGCGATCACGCACTCGTAGCACTTCGGCCTGCGCGCCAGGCACACATGGCGTCCATGCAGGATCAGCCAGTGGTGCGCGTGCTGCATGAACTCGGGCGGCGTCACCTTCAGCAGCTTCTGTTCCACGGCCAGCGGCGTGGCGCCGGGGGCGAGGCCCGTGCGGTTGGCCACGCGAAACACATGTGTATCCACGGCCAGCGTGTGCTCGCCGAAAGCCACGTTCAGCACCACGTTCGCCGTCTTGCGGCCCACGCCGGGCAGCGATTCCAGCGACTGGCGATCGCGCGGGACTTCGCCGCCATGGTGCTCGATCAGCAGCCGGCAGCATTCGATGACGTTCTTCGCCTTGGCGTTGTACAGGCCGATGTGGCGGATGAAAGGCGTGAGACCCGCAACGCCCAGCCCGAAAATGGCTGCCGGCGTGTTGGCCTGCGGATAGAGCCTGCGCGTGGCGAGGTTCACGCTCTTGTCCGTGGCCTGTGCCGACAGGATCACGGCGATCAGCAGTTCGAAGGGCGTCGAGAATTCCAGCTCGCTGCGCGGCTCGGGATTGGCCGCGCGCAGGGCTGAATACAGGGCGGTGACGCGCTCGGGCTTCAAGCCTTCAGGATATCTTCATGCCCGGCGCCACACCGCTGTCGGCCGACAGCAGGAACACGCCTTCGCCGGCTTCCTTCGGGCCGCTGGCGCACAGCACCATGCCTTCGGATACGCCGAAGCGCATCTTGCGTGGCGCAAGGTTCGCGATCATCACCACGTAGCGGCCAACGAGGTCTTCGGGTTTGTAGCTGGCGCTGATGCCGGAGAACACATTGCGCTGCTCGGTGCCCAGGTCGAGCTTGAGCTGCAGCAGCTTGTCGGAGCCTTCCACGCGGGAGGCTTCGAGCACCTTCGCGGCGCGCAGGTCGAGTTTGGCGAAATCGTCGATGCTGATCACGGGTTTGTCCTGGGGCGTGGCCGCCGCAACAGTTGCGGCGGCAGGGGCGGCTGAAGTTGCGGTGGACGCTGCGGCAGGCGCCGCAGCGGGCGAGATGGCGGGTGCGCTGGCGACGAGCTGCTTCACCACGGCGGGGTCCACGCGCGCGGCCAGTTGCGGATACTTGCCCAGCGCGATTCCCAGCAGCGGCTGCTTCACGCCCTGCCAGCGCGCGAGCGAGTCCGCGCCCAGCCAGCCGGCGGCGCGCGCGGCAATGGCCGGCATGACGGGCGCAAGGTAGGTCATCAGCACGCGGAACAGGTTGATGGCCTGCGTGGCGACGGCGCGTGCTTCGTCGAGCTTTGCGGGATCCTTCGCCAGCACCCAGGGCTTCTTCGCATCCACGTACTGGTTGGCGCGGTCGGCCAGCAGCATGATCTCGCGCAGCGCGCCGGCGTAGTCGCGGCCTTCGAACAAGGCCGCCAGTGAATCGGCGGCATTGGCGAAGTCGTCGTGCAGCGCGCGGTCGGGCAGCGAGTCGGCCAGCCGGCCGCCGGCACGCTCGATGAAGGGCGCGCAGCGACTGGCGATGTTGACGAGCTTGCCCACCACGTCCGAATTCACGCGCGCGGTGAAGTCGTCGAGGTTCAGGTCGATGTCGTCGAGGCCGTTGCCGAGCTTGGCCGCGAAGTAGTAGCGCAGGTGATCGGCGGGCAGCAGGTCAAGGTAGTGGCGCGCACTGATGTTGGTGCCGCGCGACTTCGACATCTTCAGGCCGTTGACGGTGAGGAAGCCATGCACATGCACGCCGGTCGGGCGGCGATAGCCCGCGCCATGCAGCACGGCCGGCCAGAACAGCGTGTGGAAGTAACTGATGTCCTTGCCGATGAAATGATGCAGCTCGGTGCTGGCGCCGGCCTTCCAGTAGGCATCGAAGTCGAGTCCGCGCTTTGCGGCCAGCGCAGCGAAGCTGCCGATGTAGCCAATGGGCGCATCGAACCACACGTAGAAATACTTGCCCGGCGCGTCGGGGATCTCGAAGCCGAAGTAGGGTGCGTCGCGGGAGATGTCCCAGTCCGAGAGGCCCACCTTGAACCATTCGTCCAGCTTGGCACGCACCGCCGGCTGCAGGCCATGCGTGGCCAGCCAGTGCTTCAGGTCCTGTTCGTAGTCGCCCAGCTTGAAGAACAGGTGCTCCGAATCGCGCAGCACCGGCCGCGTGCCGGTGACTGTGGATATCGCGTCCTTCAGCTCGGCCGGCGAATAGGTGGCGCCGCAGTTCTCGCAGGAATCGCCGTACTGGTCGGCCGTGCCGCAGCGCGGGCAGGTGCCGCGCACGAAGCGGTCGGGCAGGAACATGCCGGCCTTTTCGTCGTAGGCCTGGCGGATGGTGCGCCGCGCGATCGAGCCGCGCGCCACGAGCTTCCGGTACAGCTCGCCGGAGTAGCGGCGGTTCTCTTCCGAATGCGTGGAATGGAAATGATCGAAGGCGATGTCGAAGCCGGCGTAGTCGCGCTGGTGTTCCGCGGCCGATGCGGCGATCAGCGCCTCGGGCGTGATGCCGTCCTGCCGCGCCCGGATCATGATGGGCGTGCCGTGACAGTCCTCGGCGCAGACGTAGATGCAGTCATTGCCCATCAGGCGCTGGAAGCGGCACCAGATGTCGGTCTGCACGGCCTCGATGATGTGGCCCAGGTGCAGGGGGCCATTGGCGTAGGGCAGGGCGCTCGTGACGAGGATCTGGCGTGACATCCCCGGGATTATCGCACGATGAGCCTTCAGCCGATGTCCTTGATCGCCTCGAAGCGGGCCTTGTTGATGGCCTTCTTGTATGCCTCTTTTCCGGAAATCTGCCGCTGGTCGAGCAGCGCCTGGATGGAGCTGTCCATGGTGCGCATGCCGGTGGCTGCGCCCGACTGCATGGTGTTCTCGAGCTGGTCGAGCTTGCCCTGGCGGATCAGGTTGGCGACGGCGGGGTTGTTCACCAGGATTTCCAGCGCCGCAACCCGTCCCTGCCGGTCGGCCCGCTGCAGCAGCTGCTGCGAGATCACGCCGCGCAACGAGGTCGACAGCATGGTGCGCACGTGCGACTGCTTGTCGGCGGGAAACACATTGATGATGCGGTCCACTGTCTGCGCCGCGCCATTGGTGTGCAGCGTGCCCATGACCAGGATGCCCATCTCCGCGGCGGTGACCGCGATCTGGATGGTTTCCAGATCGCGCAACTCGCCGACCAGGATGACGTCGGGATCTTCGCGCAGGCCGGAATGCAGCGCCTGCGCGAAGCTCTGCGCATGCACGCCGATCTCGCGCTGGCTGATGAGGCAGTTCTTGCGCTGGTGCACGAACTCGATGGGATCCTCGACGGTGAGGATGTGTCCCTTGTCGCGCTTGTTGATGTCGTCGATCATCGCGGCGAGCGTGGTGGACTTGCCCGAGCCGGTCTTGCCGGTGACGAGGATCAGGCCGTTGTTGGCGCGTGCGAGCGTGCGCACCGAATCGGGCAGGTTGAGCTGCTCCATCGTCAGCGCCTTCGACGGAATGGCGCGGAACACCGCGCCCATGCCATTCAACTGGCGCATCACGTTCACGCGGAAGCGACCCAGTTCACCCAGCGTGTAGGCGAAATCGGCGCCATCCTGCTTCTCGAAGCGCGCCTGTGCCTTGGTGGGCATGATCTCGTACAGCGCTTCGCGCGCGAAGTCCGGCGTCAGGACTTCGGCGCGCAGCGGCGTCAGGTCGCCATACAGGCGGATACGCGGCGGGTCGCCGGCGAGGAAATGCAGGTCCGAGCCCTTGCGGCGCAGCACCTCCTCGAGGAACACGTCGATGTGTGCCATCAGAGCGTTGTCCCGGGCACGTCGAGCTTGGGCACCACCGAGGTGTCGGTGACGAATTTCTGCAGCACGCGCTTGTCCGACGCAAAGGAATAGGCGTGGTCGGGGTCGATCTCCTTGGCCTGCACCGCGGCCAGCAGCGCCTGGTCCATGAGCTGCATGCCGAACTCGCGCCCCATCTGCACCTGGCTCGGAATCTGGTGCGACTGGTCGCTCTGGATGAGCTTGGCGATGGCCTTGGTCATCACCATCACCTCGCACACCGCCTTGCGGCCCTGGCCATCCACCGTCTTGCACAGCACCTGCGTCACCACCGCCAGCAGGCTCTGCGACAGGAAGCTCTTGGTCTGCTCGCGCTCCTCGATGGGCAGCGCATCGATGATGCGGTCGATGGTCTTGACGGCGCCGGTGGTGTGCAGCGTGCCCAGCACCAGGTGGCCGGTTTCCGCGGCCGTCATCGCCATCGAGATGGTTTCGGCATCGCGCATTTCGCCCACCAGGATCACATCCGGGTCCTCGCGCATCGCGGCGCGCACGCCTTCGGCGAAGGAGGGCAGGTGCGTGCCCAGCTCGCGCTGGATCACCTGTGCCTGCTTGCTGCGATGGACGAATTCGATGGGGTCTTCGAGGCTGATGATGTTCAGTTTGCGCGTGGTGTTCAGCAGGTCGATCATCGCGGCGAGCGTGGTGGACTTGCCCGAACCGGTGGAGCCGGTGACCAGGATCATGCCCTGGTGGTAGTCGCAGAGCTTCTTCACCACCGGCGGCAGGCCCAGTTTGTCGAGCGAGGGAATTTCGCTGGGAATGGCGCGGAACACCGCGCCCACGCCAGTGTCCTTGCGGAACACATTGACGCGGAAGCGGCCGCCATCGCCCGACACATAGGAGAAATCGACGTCGTGGCCCTGGTTGAACTGCTCGGCCTGCGAGGGCGTGAGGATCTCGAGCACGTAGCCTTCGAGCTCGGTGTCGCGCAGGTCGCGGAACTTGATGGGAACCAGGTCGCCGTACATCCTGAGCATCGGCGGCACGCCCACTGCCAGGTGGATGTCGGAGCAGCCCTGCTGGGTGCCGAGCTTCAGGAAGGCGTCGATGCGTGCCATGGACGCGATCTTACGTCATGCAAAGCGTTCCAGCGCGGCCTGCATCTCTTCCATGCTCTGGAAGCGCTTGGCCTTGTCCACGGCCATGGCCTTGACGATGAGGTCCGACAGGCCCGGCGGCAGCTTCGGATTCAGTTCCTGCGGCACGCGGGCCTTGCCCTGCACGTGCTGGTACATCACCGCCATGTGGTCGCCGCGGGCATAGGGCGGCACGCCGGTGAACATCTCGTACATGATCACGCCGATGGCGTAGACGTCGGCGCGCTCGTCGACCTTGCGGCCCAGGATCTGCTCCGGCGCCATGTACTTGGGCGAGCCGATCACGTAGCCGGTCTTGGTGAGCTGCGTGTCGCCCTCGCGGTGCGCGGCGGCCACGCCGAAGTCCACGATCTTCAGCAGCCCCTCGTTGTTGATCAGCACGTTGGCGGGCTTCAGGTCACGGTGCACGATGCCCACCTTGTGCGCCACGGCCATGCCCACGCACATGTCGATGGCGTACTTGACCGCCTTCTTGGTCTCGATCGGCTTCTCGTTGACGATCTCCGCGCCCAGCGTGTGCGAGGGGAAGTACTCCATCGAGATGGCGTAGTTGCCCTGGATCTGCAGGAAGTCGTAGATGCGGATGACGTTCTGGTGCGTGATCTTGCGCGAGTAGCGCAGCTCGTGCACGAACCGCTTCATCATCTCCTCGTCTTCGGAGACGTTCGGGTTCAGGAACTTCAGGATCAGCCGGTCGTCGACGACGGTGTCTTCCATCAGCAGCACGGTGCCGAAAGCGCCCTTGCCGATGCGTTCGATGAACTTGTAGCGGCCCTCGATCATGTCGCCGTTGCGCAGCGAGCCGATGTCGAGCTTCATGGTGGCGGGCTGCTGCTCCACCTGGTGCAGCATGGGTTTGATCTCGGCCTCGTCCATGGGCACGGAACGCGCCGCCTCGCCGCCGGAAACCTGCTGGCCGCCCGTGGCGCGCGTGCCGCTGGCCAGTGCGATGCCGCCGGTGTCGCCCGCCAGCCGCGCCGCCATTTCCTTCAGCGCCGCGGCAGCCGCGCTGGCCACGGTGACCTCCGTGTTCTGCGCCTGCGCCTGCAGCTGCACGCGCACGTGTTCGGCGCGCTTTTCGTCACTGACGCGCGCCAGCGCCTGGATGGCCTCGATGCGCAGGTCCTTCTCGGGCCGCGACAGGAAGGGCAGCAGCTGCTCCACGTTCTTCGGGTCGCCCAGCCTGCCGATGGCGCGGATCACCACGCCCAGCGAGCGCGGCGGCGTGGTGCCCAGCATTTCGAGGAGCCGCGGCAGCGCGCGCTTGTTGCCGATCTCGGCCAGCGCATCCACCGAGCGCTCGCACACCCACCAGTCCTTGTCCCTGGTGGATTCGATCAGGATGCCGACCGCGCGGTCATCCTTGGTCTGATTCAGGATCTCGATGGCGCCGCGGCGGATCTCGTCATCCTTGTCGCGCGCGAGCTGCAGCACGGCGTCGATGACCTTCGGGCCGCCGATCTTGCCCAGCGCGTCGCCGGCGCGGCTGCGCACCCACCAGTCGTCGTCCTTGATGGCCGCCAGCAGGAACTTCACGGAGCGGGCATCGCCGATCTCGTTCAGTACCTCCACCGCGGCACGGCGCGCGTATTCGTTCTCGTCCTTCAGCACCGGGATCAGGTGCTTGATTGTGTCGGGGTCGTTCGCGCGGATCAGCACGTCGATGGCGCGGTTCTGCACGTCGATTTCCTGGTCGCGCAGCAGGTGGCAGATGGCCGCCACATCCACCGGACCGTCCATCCGTGACAGCGCCGCCAGCGCCGCCGAGCGGATCATCTTGTTGTTGTCCTTGAGCTGCGTCTGCAGCGCGCGCTTCACATCCGGCTGGTTGAACTTCGACAGGATGTTGATGATGTGCATCCGGGCGATCGGGTCCTTGCCCTCGAGCCGGCTGGTGAGCTCACCCAGTGCATCGGGCGTGGCCGTCTCGGCCACCACGCGAAACAGCGCGGCCTTCTCGTTGGGCTCCTGCGCATAGGCGGCCTTCAGCAGTTCGCGCAGATTGAAGCGATCGCGCTGCGCGTGGATCACGTCCATCAGCGCCGACTTCGACACGCCCTTGACGTTCAGCGCCTCCAGCAGCAGGCCGGGGGTATAGGCGCGGCTGCTCGACAGCGCCCAGGCGATGCCTGCCGCCACCCGCGGGCCCCCTTCGCGCAGCCCGTCCACGTACAGCGGAAAGGACTTGTTGGTGACCAGCGTGGACAGCACGTCGACCAGCGCCACGGTGGCGTTCTTGTCGGCGTCGGCCAGCGCCTGGATGACGGGGGTGATCACGCCCTGGCCAAGGCTCTTGAGCTTGGCCACGGATTTCAGCGTCTCTTCGCTCAGGGGCTCATTGGTCGACTTGATCTGCGTGATCAGCCGGTCGGAGCGCAGATTGGTGAAAAAGCCCATTGAGTACTGGCGCCAAACATCCTGATTGACTTGGGGAATTATGCCACAGGGGCGTCTCGGGGCCGCTGCGATGCGGCGCGCACTGCTAGAATCCGGGCCCCTTTTTCTCCCGAAGCGAAGACCATGAGCGAAGCAGGTTCGCCGGCTGCAGCGCGCCCCATAATCGAGGCTTTCGTGGAGCCTTCCACTGGCCTCGCGCTGGCTGAAATGCAGGCCATTTCGGGGCTGGAATCGACCGCCGGCGGTCTGCTGCTGAAGCTGCGCCTGCCGGTGCCGGTGGGCGGACTGGTGGCCCCCTTGCAGGCGGGAATCGCTGCGGCGCTGGCCGCCGCCGGCATCCAGCAGCCGCTGCGCCTCGAGCTCGAACAAGTGATAACCGCCCGGGCGGTCCAGAAGCCGCTGAAGCCCATGTCCGGTATCCGCAATATCGTGGCGGTGGGCTCGGCCAAGGGCGGCGTGGGCAAGTCCACGGTGGCGGTGAACCTGGCGCTGGCCTGGGCGGCCCAGGGCGCGCGGGTGGGGCTGCTCGATGCCGATGTCTACGGCCCCAGCCAGCCGCTGCTGCTCGGCGTGGCCGGCGTGCGGCCCGAGACCCGTGACAACAAGCGCATCGTGCCGGTGAGCGTCCATGGGCTGAAGCTGATGTCCATTGGCCTGCTGATCGATCCCGAGCAGCCGGCCATCTGGCGCGGCCCCATGGTCACGCAGGCGCTTACCCAGCTGCTGACCGAAACCGAGTGGGGCGAGCTGGACTACCTGGTGTTGGACCTGCCGCCCGGCACCGGCGATCTGCAGCTCACGCTGGCGCAGCGCGTACCCGTGGCCGGCGCGGTGGTGGTCACCACGCCGCAGAAGATCGCCGTGGCCGATGCGCGCAAAGGCCTCAGGATGTTCGAGAAGGTGTCGGTGCCGGTGCTGGGCGTGGTCGAGAACATGAGCACGCATGTGTGCAGCCACTGCGGCCACGAGGATGCGTTGTTCGGCCATGGTGGCGGCGAGGCGCTGGCGCGCGAATGCGGCACGGAACTGCTGGCGCGGCTGCCGCTGGATGCGGCCATCGGTGTGGAATCGGACCAGGGCCGGCCGACGGTGATCGGCGCACCGGGCAGCCCCCGTGCGCAGGCTTATGAACAGATGGCGCGGCGGGTGGCCGGCGCGCTTGCACGTCGCCCGCGTGACCGCGCGGGCGCGTTTCCCGGAGTGGTGGTGGAGAGGACTACATGAGCATCAAGTCGGATCACTGGATCCGCCGCATGGCGGCTGCGCAGAAGATGATCGAGCCGTTCGAGCCCGGCCAGGTGCGCGATGCGGGCGGAGGCAGGATCGTCTCGTACGGCACGTCGAGCTATGGCTACGACGTGCGCTGTGCGCGCGAGTTCAAGATCTTCACCAACATCAACAGCACCATCGTCGATCCGAAGGCCTTCGATCCGCAGAGCTTCGTCGACGTGACCTCGGATGTGTGCATCATCCCGCCGAATTCCTTCGCGCTGGCGCGCACGGTGGAGTATTTCCGCATTCCGCGCAACGTGCTGGTGGTGTGCCTGGGCAAGTCCACCTATGCGCGCTGCGGCATCATCGTGAACGTCACGCCGCTGGAGCCGGAGTGGGAAGGGCATGTGACGCTGGAATTCTCCAACACCACCACGCTGCCGGCGAAGATCTACGCCAACGAGGGCGTGGCGCAGATGCTGTTCTTCGAGTCGGACGAGGTGTGCGGCACCTCATACAAGGACCGCGGCGGCAAGTACCAGGGTCAGAAAGGCGTGACGCTGCCGAAGGCCTAGTGCCGCAGGCTCAGTTGGTCGAGGCCGTCACCAGCGACATCGACCACTGCACCTTGCTGCCGTCGCGCCGCTCCACCTTCAGCGGCAGGAAGCCCAGCATCGGCGCGCACCAGAAATACGTGCCCGTGGTGGAGCCGGGCCGGGCGCTGCGGAAGATCACGCTGCTGAATTCGCCGATCGGTGTGGACAGCGGTTCCTGTCCGACGGCTGTGTAGTCGTAGTCCTTGATCTTGTCCTTGTCGACCAGCACGAAGTGCCTGGGCGTGCCGCCCGACAGCAGTTCGTGCATCAGTGCAATCTGCACCGACATGGTGTCGAGCAGCCCGGGCTGCAGCGGCAGGTCGACGCTGCGTTTCTCGGCCACACCGGTGACGCGGCCGGTGTTCCAGTCGAAGCGCAGTTCCTGGTCCTTGCTGGAACTCGCAGCGCCATCATCGGCGGTGAACAGTTCCGGAACGATGCGGCCTTCCCTGATGGTGAAGATCGTGCGCGAGCGCAGTTCGGCCGGCATGGCGAGCCGGAACAGGCCGCGCGCGGTGCTCAGCGACTGGTACGACCAGCGGCCGTCGGGCAGGCGCTGCAACTGCAACTGTGCGGTGCCCGCCGACATGCCATGCCACGAGATGGTGTAGCTGGCGGTGAAGGGTTTGAGCTCCGCCGCCGGGGCTTCCACCGCGCCGGCCAGCAGCGGCATCGAAGCCAGGGCAGTCATGAGCCAGGCACGGGGCGTGAGCGCGGTGCGCGCCACCTGCCGGGTTCGGGTCCAGTTCACGTCGCACCCGCATCGTGCTGCACCGGCGCATCCAGGACCTTGCCGTCCAGGGTGGGCCGGCCGCCATTCCATTGCAGCCTGCCCGATGCCAGCCATTGGATTGCCATCGGGTAGATGATGTGTTCGGCCGCATGAACCCGGGCTGAAAGGCGCTGGATGTCGTCCCCGGCCAGCACCGGTACCGTGGACTGGATCACGGCCGGGCCTCCATCTAGCTCCGCGGTGACGAAGTGCACGGTCACGCCATGCTGCCGGTCACCGGCCGCCAGCGCCCGCGCGTGCGTGTCGAGGCCGGGATACAGCGGCAGCAACGAGGGGTGGATATTCAGCATCCGCCCCGCGTGCCGTTGTGCGAATGAACCGGACAGCACGCGCATGAAGCCCGCCAGCACGATGGCCTCGCCGCCATGCGCACGGATTTGTTCTTCGATGGCAGCCTCGAATGCACTGCGGTCGAGGCGACCCTCGCGGCGGAAGGCCGCAGCGTCCACCACGGTCGCGGCCAGTCCCAGTTCGCGGGCGCGTTCGAGGCCGCCGGCCCCGGGGTTGTCGCTGATCACCACGGCCACGGTGGCGTCGATCCGCCCTTCGGCGCAGGCGCGCGCAATGGCCACCATGTTGCTGCCCGCACCCGAGATCAGGATGGCGAGGCGCAGCCGGGGCGGGCTGTCAGTCAATCACGACGCCCGCGTTGCCGACGCGGATGTGGCCGATCAGCGTGGCGCGCTCGCCAGCGCCATTGAGCAGTCGCAGCGCCTCGTCGGCCTTGTCGGCCGCGACCACCGCAACCATGCCGATGCCGCAGTTGAAGGTGCGGTGCATCTCGGCGGGCGCAATGTTGCCCGTGGCGGACAGCCAGTCGAACAGCGGATCGGCATGCCAGGCGCGGCGCTCGAGTCGTGCCTCCATGCCATCGGGCAGCACGCGCGGGATGTTGTCGGTGAGGCCGCCGCCGGTGATGTGCGCGAAAGCATGCACGGGCACGTTCGCTGCAAGCGCGAGCATGTTCTTCACGTAGATGCGCGTGGGTTCGAGCAGGCGATCGAACAGCGGCCTGCCATCGAGCTGCGTGCGTTCATCGGCGCCGGCCACCTGGATGAGCTTGCGCACCAGTGAATAGCCGTTGGAGTGCACGCCGGAGGAGGCCATGCCGATGATGGCGTCGCCGGGCTTCACCTTCGTGCCGTCGATGATGCCGCTGCGCTCCACCACGCCCACGCAGAAGCCGGCGAGGTCGTAATCGCCGCCATGGTACATGCCGGGCATCTCGGCGGTTTCGCCGCCCACCAGCGCGCAGCCGGCCTGCCGGCAACCCTCGGCAATGCCGGCGATGACCGTGGCGGCCACGTCCACCGACAGTTTGCCGGTGGCGTAGTAGTCGAGGAAAAAGAGCGGTTCCGCGCCCTGCACGGCCACGTCGTTCACGCACATGGCCACAAGGTCGATGCCGATGCGCTCGTGGCGGCCGGTGTCGATGGCCAGGCGCAGCTTGGTGCCCACGCCGTCGGTGCCCGATACCAGCACCGGCTCGCGGTATTTCTGCGGCAGGCCCACCAGCGCGCCGAACCCGCCGACGCCGGCCAGCACCTCGGGGCGCTGCGTGCGCCTGACGATGGGCTTGATGCGTTCGACCAGTTCGTCGCCGGCATCGATGTCGACGCCGGCATCGCGATACGTGAGCCCGGGGGATTTCTGCATTGCTTGGGATTTCCAGCGGGTTGTCCGCTTCGGATATTGTATAGGGCCGCCACGTGCTGCGTCATGCGCCACCTTCCCAACATCATCTGCCTGGTCCGGATCGCCCTCATCGTGCCGCTGCTGCAGGCAATGGTGGCCGGCGAGCAGGCGCGCATCCTGGTGCTGTTCAGCATCGCGGCCGTGTCGGACGGTCTCGATGGCTACCTCGCCAAGCGGTTCCACTGGACCTCGGACCTCGGCCGCTTCCTCGATCCCATGGCCGACAAGCTGCTGTTGATGTCGGTGTTCATCACCGCCGCGTGGCTCGATATCGCGCCCTGGTGGGTGGCGACGGTGGCGGTGGCACGGGATGTGGTCATCGGCCTGGGCGCGCTGGTGTTCCGGCTGTGGTTCGGGCCGCTTAGGGGCCGGCCCACCTTCATCAGCAAGATCAACACCGGCATGCAGATCCTCTACCTGCTGGCCGTGATCCTCGCCAGCGCCATCAGGCTGCCGCCGCGCGAGGTGATCGACGCGCTGGCGGTGGTGATGGTGCTCACCACCGTGGCCAGCGGCATCGACTATGTCGCGCGCTTCGTGCGGCGCGCGCTTGCCCAGGCGTCGGCGGCCTGATGCGACAGCTCACGCTGGGTGTGCGGCTGACCGACCGCGCAGTGTTCGACAATTTCCTCGCCGGGGACAACGCGCTGGCGCTGGCCGCCGCGCGGGCGCAGGCGGACGCGGGCGGCGAAGGCGGCCTGTTCCTGCACGGCGCGCCGGGCAGCGGCAGGTCGCATCTGCTGCAGGCCTTGTGCGTGGCGGTGCCGGGTGCGGCCTTCCTGCCGCTGGAGTCGCTGGCGCAAATGGGGCCGGGCGTGCTCGACGGTGCGGCGGCGCTGCCGCTGGTGGCCATCGACGACCTCGACGCCATCGCCGGCAATGCAGCATGGGAGACGGCGCTGTTCAACCTCTACAACGAACGGCGTGGCAGCGGGCTCGCACTCGCCGCCAGCGCGCCGGCCACGCAGCTTCCGATCCGGCTGCCCGATCTCGCATCGCGGCTGGCGGCGCTGGCGCACTTCGCGCTGCGTCCGCTCGATGAGGGGCAGCAGCGCCAGGCGCTGCAGTTGCGTGCGCGGCTGCGCGGTTTCGAGTTGCCCGACGAGACGGTGCAGTTCCTGCAGCGGCGCTTTGCCCGGGACATGGGACATCTGGCCGGCATTCTCGATGCACTGGACGCGGCCTCGCTGGCGGCACAGCGGCGCGTGACGGTGCCGTTCATCCGGCAGGTGCTGGGCCTCGCGGACTGATCAGCGCGCGGCTTTCAACGCCAGCGCCAGCGTGGCGACGCGGCGACCCAGCGCGCGCGCGAGCTGCGATTCCTCGGCGGAGAGCTCGCCGCTGGTGCTGGCCGAGGTGACATGCGATGCGCCATAGGGCGTGCCGCCGCTGCGCGTGGCGGGCAGTTCCGGCAGCGTGAACGGCAGTCCCGCCAGCAGCATTCCATGATGCAGCAGCGGCGTCATCATCGACAGCAGCGTGCTTTCCTGGCCGCCATGCAGCGTCTGCGATGAGGTGAACACCGCGGCGGGTTTGTCCACCAGCGCGCCACGCAGCCACAGCCCCGAGGTCTGGTCGATGAAGTACTTCAGCGGCGCGGCCATGTTGCCGAAGCGCACGGGGCTGCCGAGAATCAGGCCATCGCAGCCGGCAAGATCGTCGAGCGTGGCCCAGGGGGCGCCGGCATCGGGCGCCGCGCTGACCGGTCGTTCGCTTTCGGCGGTCACCGGCGGCACGCTGCGCAGCCGCGCCGCGGCGCCAGCCACGGATTCCACGCCGCGGCATACCTGGCGTGCGAGCTGCGCGGTGGTGCCATTGCGCGAGTAGTACACCACCAGGATCTCGGCGCTCATCGCGTGGCGCTCACCTTCGGGGCGCCCAGATCGTCGGCGCCATTCCAGTTGCGCGTCCAGCGGTTCACCACCAGGTCGGGGTATTCGCGCCGGCCCACGCTGCCGTTGTAGCGTGCCAGCGCGCGACGCACGTCGTTCTTCTCGCGCTGCAGGTAGAAACGCAGGATGGCGCAGCCCATGCGCATGTTGGCCTCGATCTGCGTGAGCTGATGGCGCTTCATGCCGAGTTGTTCGGGCCAGAAGGGCATCACCTGCATCAGGCCCACCGCGCCGGCGGAGGAAACCGCCCACCGGTCGAAGCGGCTCTCGATGTCCATCACCGCCATCACGAGGCCGGGCGGCAGCCGCTGCATGCCGGGGCGGTGCGCCTCGCAGAAGGCGGTCTTCAGGATCTGCATGCGCTCGGCGGTGTCGCGCACCGTGCGGCGCAGCTTCGGTTCCATCATCGTGAACCAGACGGCCGAATCGAATTTGTCGGGAAAGCACTCGGCCGTGGCGATGGCCTGGGTCACGATGCCGCGCAGTTCCGGATCGCGCTGCGCGTCGGCCACGGCCTGGCCGGCCAGCGCCAGCCAGGTGGCGAGCAGCGCGAAGGCGCTACGCCAGGCGTGCGCGAATCGCTGCGACGGTGCCATTGACGGGAAGCTCACCGGTTTCGCCGGTGCGCCGGTTGCGGTATTCGAGTGCGCCCGCGGCCAGGCCACGGTCGCCGATGATCACGCAGTGCGGAATGCCCAAGAGCTCCGCGTCCGCGAACTTCACGCCGGGCCGCGCGTCGCGGTCGTCGTACAGGGTGTCGATGCCGGCCGCGTTGAGCTGCGAATACAGCGCATCGGCCGCGTTGCGCACGGCTTCGGAGCGGTCGTGGTTGAGGGTGACGATGAGCACGGTGTAGGGCGCGATGGGTTCGGGCCAGATGATGCCCTTGTCATCATGATTTTGTTCAATGGCCGCCGCCACGACGCGCGTCACACCAATGCCGTAGCAGCCCATCAGGGGTGTCAGGGGCTTGCCGGCGGGGTCGAGCACCGAGGCCTGCATGGCCTCGCTGTACTTGCGGCCGAGCTGGAAGATATGGCCCACCTCGATGCCGCGGCGGATGGACAGCGTGCCCTTGCCCGAGGGGCTGGGGTCGCCGGCCACCACATTGCGCAGGTCCGCGATTTCGGGCTCCGGCAGGTCGCGGCCCCAGTTCACGCCGGTGAGGTGCGCATCCTTCGCGTTGGCGCCGCAGATGAAATCCGCCAGCGCAGCGGCGGCATGGTCGACCACGATGCGGCACTTGAGGCCCACGGGCCCCAGGAAACCCGTCTCGGTGCCGGTGGCGGCCAGCACGCGCGGCGCGGTGGCCATGCGCAGCGGGCTCGCGACGCCTGCCACCTTCTGCGCCTTCACGGCATTCATTTCGTGATCGCCACGAAGTATCAACGCCACCACGCCGCCATCGCTGCCTTCGACGATCAGTGTCTTCACGCAGCGCGTGGCGTCGACGCCCAGCATTGCACTGACATCGGCGATGGTCTTCGTGCCGGGCGTGGACACCTGCGTCATCGGCTGTGTGGCCGCGGCGCGCCGGCCGTCGTAGGGCGGCGAGGGCGCCAGTTCCAGGTTGGCGGCGTAGTCGTCCGCGTCCGACACGGCGATGGCGTCTTCGCCTGAATCGGCCAGCACCTGGAACTCCTCCGACGCGCTGCCGCCGATGGAGCCGGTGTCGGCCCGCACCGAGCGGAAGGTGAGCCCCATGCGCTCGAACATGCGCGTGTAGGCGGCCTTCATCGCTGCATAGCCCTCGGCCAGGGATTCCTGGTCGGCATGGAACGAGTACGCGTCCTTCATCAGGAACTCGCGCCCGCGCATCACGCCGAAGCGCGGCCGGATCTCGTCGCGGAATTTCATCTGGATCTGGTAGAAGTTCGCCGGCAGCTGGCGATAGCTCTTGAGCTCGCGCCGCGCCACGTCGGTGATCACTTCCTCGTGCGTGGGGCCGATGACGAAATCGCGCTCGTGGCGGTCCTTCAGGCGCAGCAGTTCGGGGCCGTATTGGTCCCAGCGGCCGGACTCCTGCCACAGCTCGGCCGGCTGCACCGCGGGCATCAGCAGTTCCAGCGCACCGGCGCGATCCATTTCCTCGCGGATGATCTTCTCGACCTTGCGCACGGCGCGCAGCCCGAAGGGCAGGAAGGTGTAGATGCCGGCGGCCAGCCGCCGGATCAGGCCGGCGCGCAGCATCAGCTTGTGGCTGATGACCTCGGCGTCCGCGGGTGTCTCTTTCGAGGTGTTGATGGGGTAGCGGGAAAGGCGCATGAAATCCTTGTCGGCATGGGTCGCAGGCTGGCCCGTCAGTCTATATGATGCAGGCAATCCATGGACGCCCCCACCCCCGAACGCCCGCGCAGCCGCGCGATCTACCTGCTGCCCAACCTGTTCACCACGGGCTGCCTGTTCTCGGGTTTCTACGCCATCGTCGCCGCCATCGACGGCAACTACGAGCGCGCCGGTTTCGCGGTATTCGCCGCCATGCTGTTCGACACGCTCGATGGCCGCGTGGCGCGGCTCACGCGTACCGAAAGCGCCTTCGGCAAGGAATACGACAGCCTCGCCGACATGGTGTCCTTCGGCGTGGCGCCGGCCATCGTGGCCTACCAGTGGGGCGTGGTGCGGCTGTTCGAGTACGGCCAGGTGTGGGGCCGCGTGGGCTGGCTGGCGGCATTCTTCTACGCTGCCTGCGCGGCATTGCGGCTGGCGCGATTCAACACGCGCACCTCGGCCGACAAGCGCTTCTTCGAGGGCCTGCCCAGTCCCTCGGCGGCGGCCATCGTCTCGGCCTTCATCTGGTCCTCCAGCGAATGGCGCGAACCAGGCCTTGCCGGACTCATCGTGGCGGCACTGGTCACGGCCACGGCCGGCTTCCTGATGGTCAGCAGCTTCGGCTACAACAGCTTCAAGCAGTTGAATGCCGAAGGTCCGGTGCGCTTCGCCACCTTCCTGCTTGTGCCGGTGGGATTCATCCTGATCGCGCTGTATCCGCCCACGGCGCTGCTGGTCATCTTCGGCACCTACGCGCTGTCGGGTCCGCTGTTCTGGCTGCTCAAGCGACTGCGCAGGGGGCACCGACGCGAGCCGCGGGAAACGGATGCGCCCTGATGGTCGGGCGCGTTGAGTACCTCTCGGCACTGGGCATCGACGACTGGCAGCAGCGCCGGCCGCTGGCCGAAGCCGTGAACGCGGCGCGTGCCGATGCGGGCGCCGGGATCACAGCGGCAACCGCCCAGGCGCCCGCAGCCGCGGGCGAGCGCTGGGAAGACATCGCCGCCGAGGTCGCCGCCTGCCGCAAATGCGGGCTGTGCGAAACGCGCACGCGCACGGTGTTCGGCGTGGGCGACCGCAATGCCCGCTGGCTGGTGGTGGGCGAGGCGCCCGGCGCCGAAGAAGACAAGCAGGGCGAACCATTCGTCGGCCGCGCGGGCGGCCTGCTCAATTCCATGCTGCGCGGCATCGGCCTTGCGCGCGAGCAGGTGTTCATCGCGAACGTGCTCAAGTGCCGCCCGCCGAACAACCGCGACCCGGCGCCCGGCGAAGTGGCGCAGTGTCTGCCCTATCTCGAACGGCAGATTGCTCTGTTGAAACCCAGGATCATGCTGGCCGTGGGGCGCATCTCGGCGCAGAACCTGCTGGCCACCGACACGCCGATCGGCAAGCTGCGCGGGCAGGTGCATGCCTTCGGCGGCGCGCGCATCCCGCTGGTCGTGACCTACCATCCGGCCTACCTGCTGCGCTCTCCCACCGAAAAGCGCAAGGCGTGGGAGGACCTCAAATTCGCGCGGCGCGTGGCGGCCGGCACCCAGGCGTGAACGCTCCCCCCGAGATACTCATCCGCGACATGGGCTTCGACGATGTCGCGAGCGTGGCGCAGCTCGAGCGCAGCTCGTACGCGTTCCCCTGGAGCGATGCCATCTTCCGCGACTGCCTGCGCGCGGGCTACTACTGCTGCGTCGCGGAGCTGGATTCCATCGTCATCGGCTACGGCATCATGAGCACGGGGGCCGGCGAGGCGCATGTGCTGAACCTGTGCGTGGCCGAGGCCTATCGCACGCGCGGCATCGGCTCGCAGCTGATGTGGCACCTGCTGGAATTCGCCCGCTCGCTGGGCGTGGTCGACGTGTTCCTCGAGGTGCGGCCGTCGAACACGACCGCCATCCGTCTGTATCAATCGCTGGGCTTCACGCAGATCGGCATGCGGCGCGGCTACTACCAGGCGGAGGGCGGCCGCGAGGATGCGGTCGTGCTGCGCCGATCACTGGGCAAGGGCCGCGCATGAATACTTCCACCGGTGCGCCGCAGCCGCGGCGCACCTTCGCCATCATCTCCCATCCCGACGCGGGCAAGACCACGCTCACCGAGAAGCTGCTGCTGTTCGGCGGCGCCATCCAGCTCGCTGGCACGGTGAAGGGCCGCAAGGCCGCGCGCCACGCCACTTCCGACTGGATGCGGCTGGAGCAGCAGCGCGGCATCTCGGTCACCTCGTCGGTGATGCAGTTCCCGTTCAACGGCTGCATCGTCAACCTGCTGGATACTCCCGGCCACGAGGATTTCTCCGAGGACACCTACCGCACGCTCACCGCGGTGGATTCGGCGCTGATGGTGATCGACTGCGCCAAGGGCGTGGAGGAGCGCACCATCAAGCTGATGGAAGTGTGCCGGCTGCGCGCCACGCCCATCATGACCTTCATCAACAAGCTCGACCGCGAGGGCCGGGCGCCGCTCGACCTGCTGGACGAGATCGAGAAGGTGCTGAAGCTCGCGGTGGCGCCGGTGATCTGGCCCATCGGCATGGGCCACGACCTGATGGGCACCTACCACCTGGTTGAAGACCGCATCTACGTGTACGAGGCCGCCGGGCGCGGCACGCGCGGCGAGAACCGCGTCATCCAGGGCCTGATGAGCGCCGAGGCCAGCGAGTTCCTCGGCGACCGGGCGCAGGCCTTTCGCGACGAGGTGGAACTGGTGCGCGGCGCGGCCACCGAATTCGACGTGGAGGAATACCTCGCCGGCCGCCAGACGCCAGTGTTCTTCGGCTCGGCCATCAGCAACTTCGGCGTGGAGGAACTGCTGCGCAGCTTCACGCGCTATGCGCCCGGTCCGCAGCCGCGCGCGACGCGCGAGCGTACCGTGCAGCCGGACGAGCCGAAGCTCACCGGCTTCGTTTTCAAGATCCAGGCCAACATGGATCCGGCGCACCGCGACCGCATCGCCTTCATGCGCGTCTGCTCGGGCCGCTATGCGCCGGGCATGCGCTTCTATCATCCACGGCTCGACAAGGAAATCCGCATCGCCGACGCGCTGACCTTCATGGCCGGCGACCGCTCCGCGGTGGAAGAGGCCCTTGCGGGCGACATCATCGGCCTGCACAACCACGGCACCATCAACATCGGTGACACCTTCACCGAGGGCGAGAAGCTCGCCTTCACCGGCATCCCGAATTTCGCGCCGGAGCTGTTCCGCCGCGCCGTGCTGAAGGATCCGCTGAAGATGAAGGCACTGCAGAAGGGGCTGGACCAGCTCTGCGAGGAGGGCGCCACGCAGCTGTTCCGTCCGCTGCGCAACAACGACCTGATCCTGGGCGCCGTGGGGCAGCTGCAGTTCGAGGTGGTGGCCTTCCGGCTGCAGGACGAATACGGCGTGCAGTGCGCCTTCGAAGGCATCACGGTGCAGACCGCGCGCTGGGTCACCGGCGATGACCGCAAGCTCGATGAGTTCCGCACCAAGGCCTACGACAATCTGTCGGTGGATCACTCCGGCGCGCTGGTGTACCTCGCGCCCTCGCGCGTGAACCTGGCGCTGACGCTGGAGCGCTGGCCGGATCTGCGCTTCAGCGAAACCCGCGAGAGCCAGACGTGAAGGCCCGCGGCGGCCCGGCTTCCTGGCTCGCCGCGCGCCCCGCACTGTGCTGGTCGTTGTACGACTGGGCCAATTCGGCCTTTGCCACCACGGTGATGGCGGGTTTCTTTCCCACCTTCTTCCGCCAGTTCTGGAGTTCGGGTGCCGAATCCTCCGTCACCACCTTCCGTCTTGGCATGGCCAATGCGGTGGCAGGGCTGGCGATTGCGGTGCTGGCGCCCTTCCTGGGCGCGGTGGCCGACCGCGGCGGACATCGCAAGCGCATGCTCGCGGCGTTCAGCCTGCTGGGTATCGCAAGCACGCTGGCGCTGTACTTCGTGGCGCAGGGCCAATGGCTGGCTGCGGCGCTGCTGTTCACGCTGGGCACGTTGGGATTCAACGGCGGCGTGGTGTTCTGCGATGCACTGCTGCTGGATGTGGCGCGGCCCGCCGACTACGACCGCGTTTCTTCCCAGGGTTACGCATTGGGCTACCTTGGCGGTGGCCTGCTGTTCGCGATCAACGTGGCGATGGTCTCGAAGCCGGCCTGGTTCGGGCTCGCCAGCGTGGCGGATGCGGTGCGCTGGTCGTTTGTCAGCGTTGCGGCGTGGTGGTTCGTATTCATGCTGCCGCTGCTGTGGTTCGTGGCAGAGTCGACGCCGCAAGGTCGGCGCGGATGGCGCGAGTCGCTGGCCGCCGGCTTTGGCGAACTGGCGGCCACTGCACGCAAGGTCTGGCGCCAGCCACTGCTGCTGCAGTTCCTGCTGGCCTACTGGCTGTACATCGACGGCGTGAACACCGTGGTGAAGATGGCGGTGGACTACGGCCTGGCCGCGGGCATCGCCTCCACGCACCTGCTGGGCGCGCTGCTGCTGACGCAGTTCGTGGCCTTTCCCGCATCGCTCGCCTTCGGATGGCTGGGCGGCAGGATCGGCGCGCGCGCCGCGGTGCTGCTGGGTCTTGCCGTCTATTCGCTGTTGACCGGCTGGGCCTATTTCCTCGACACCGCGCTGGAGTTCTACCTGATGGCCGCGGTGCTCGGCCTGGTGCAGGGCGGCGTGCAGAGCCTGTCGCGCTCGATGTACGGGCGCCTGGTGCCCGAGGGCAAATCGGCAGAGTACTTCGGCTTCTACAACATGGTGGGCAAGTTCGGCACCGTGCTGGGGCCGGCGCTGATGGGCGCCGTGGCCCTGATGACGGGCAGCACGCGCGTGTCGATCCTGGCGCTGCTCATGCTGTTCGTGGGCGGCGGGCTGATTCTGTGGCGCGTGCGAGTGCGCTGAGGCGGCGATCGAGCTCGCGCAGCAGTTGCGGTGCGGGCGTGGCCGCAGCGCGGCCGAAGCGCAGCGCGATGTAGCCATCGGAGAATTCGCGGATCTGTCCCGCCAGCGCCGGAAAGCGCTGCATGGCGCGCAGTGCCACGGCATGGGGCCCGTCGTGCCCCGCCACGCTCACTCCCCGGCTTTCAAGCAGCAGCGCATAGCGGCTCCACAGCCGCGCCAGTGCATCGGGCGCGGCACGGGGCGGCTGCGACATGCCGCGCAGCACCCAAAGCCCCCACAGCAATGCGGCGCCCAGCAGCAGCAGTGCCATGGCGCGGTAGTCGATTCTTCCAAGCCCCAGCTTGTCCAGCAGCGCCAGCTGCGCCGCCAGGTTGTAGTTGACGATGCGTTCCTGCCAGAAATTGTGGGCGGCGTCCCAGGTGTCGCGCAGCCTGCGCAGCCATTCGGCGCGCATGAACAGGCGACCCGTCAGCGAGCTGCCGGAATCCAGCAATTCGTTGACGCCACGCCGCAGGCGTTCCGGTGCCACGACGGCCGTGGGATCGATGCGCGTCCAGCCGGCGTCTTCAAGCCACACCTCGGCCCAGGCATGCGCGTCGGATTGTCGCACCACGTAGTAGCCACCCACCGGGTTCCAGGTGCCGCCCAGATAGCCGGTGACCACGCGCGCGGGGATGCCCACTGCGCGCATCAGCGTCACATAGGCCGAGGCGAAGTGGCCGCAGAATCCCAGCCGGGTGCTGAACAGCAGATCGTCGATGGAGTCGCGCTCCAGGCGCGGTGGCGTCAGCGTGTACTCGAAGCCGCCTTCCTGGAAATAGCGCAGCGCACGCCGCACGTAATCGCGCTCGTCCGAGGATGCGGCGCGCAACTGCCGGGCAAGGGCCTGCGAACGCGGATTGCGCTCGCCCAGCGGCTGCGTGTCGAGCTTGCGGCCGGTGATGGACAGCGGCCCCTGGTTCTGCACCTCGAGATACGAAGTGCCTTCGTAGACGATCGGCGCAGTGATCTCGCGCGTCGCGACTGCCTGTCCGTCGAAGGTGAGGAAGTTGCGGCGACCGTCGATCCGGCCGATGGTATCGAGGCCGAACAGATAGTTCCGGTTCGTGGTCTCCAGCATCACCTGATAGCGCAGGGCGGGCGAGGCCGGTGCCCAGGGTTGGCGCACGGCACCTGGGCCGGAACGTCGACGCCAGGTGAAGCCGTCGAAATCATGCAGCACCGGTCCGCGCCAGTAGCGCTGCGAAGGCGGTGGAGCGGCGCCCTCGAAACGCACGCGAAACGCCACGTCCTCCGAAATCGACAGTTCGGAGATGCTGCCGGGACTCATCTCGTCGCCGAGACCGGTGGTGGCATTTTCCGAGGGCGGCACGCCCCACATCGCGCCCGGCAGCCGCGGTACCAGCACGAAACTCAATGCGGCCAGCGGCAGCGCGATGAGCAGTGCGCGTCCCGTGGTGCGCAGCGCGGCGAGGGGGCTGCTGTCCACCTGGCTTCCCAATGCGGCGAGCGCGGCGAGGGCCAGCCATCCGGCCGCCAGGTACAGCGGCAGCCGCAGCAGCGACTGGCGGTCGAGGCAGGCCGCCAGCAGCAATGCCAGCGCGACCATGGCAACCACGCGGGCATCGCGCCTGGATCGCACTTCAAGCAGCTTGGCCGATCCCATGACCAGGAGCAGCGTGCCACCGGCCGACAGACCCGAGACGGTCCGGTAGGAGGCCAGCGTGAGCAGCAGCAGCGCGAGGGCAATGATCGTGCGCGCCACTGCGCCGGGCAGCGGTGCCCGCCAGCGCAGATGGGCCACCTGGAAGCACATCGCCGCCACCGCCACGGCCACGCTCCACGCCGGTGCGCGGTCCACATGCAGCAGCAGGCCGGCGGCGAAGGCCAGCAGCATCATGCCCTGGGCGCGCACGTTCGTTGATGCCGTATTCACGCCAGGGGCTCCGCTTCCAACGACGCCAGCCCTGCGAGGCAGGCACGCCGATGATCGGGGCCCGCGCCTGTCAACGCGGCCCTCCCGGGCAGTCGCAATGTCCAGCGCTGATCCTGTGCCGCCGCGTCCAGGATCCAGCGCGCCAGTTGCGACAGCCGGCTCTCGGTGCCTTGTATTGGCAATGTGTCGAAGTCGAACTCGCGCCGCGCGGCGGATTGTCCCTGATACTCGCGCACCAGCAATGGCGCTCCGCGGGCATAGGCCTTCCATGCCACCTGGCGGGGCGAATCGCCTTCGCGGAAGGGCCGCAGCGCGGCGAGCTCATCGAGGCTGCCTGCAACGTGCCGCGAGCCGTTCCCCGCCCCGGGCAACTCGGGCAGCGGCAGGTCGCCTTCGGGCTTCGGATAGACCAGCGTCTGCACATCCAGCGCCAGCCAGGTCCAGGTGCGGAACAGGCCGTACGGCGCCACGGTCGACAGCCGCAGCACCGGCGCGCGCCACGGCCCGCGGCGCGCGGCGCGGAACATCAGCGTCACGGCATCGCCACGGGAATCCGCGGTGTCCGTGGTGTCCGCGCGCCAGCCAGGCGTCGGCGCCGCATCGCTGGTGTCGAACGCCATGTCGCGCGGCGACAGATGCGAGTGCAGATGCAGCGTCAGCGCAACTTCTCCGCCGGCAAATGCCGGCTCGGCGCCCGCATCGCGCACAATCGTGCCGGCAAGGCTGCGCTGCGTCTGGATCATGGCCACCAATGCGAATGCCGCCAGCCAGAAGGTGAGTAGCAGCGCCAGGCCGTTGCCGTAGTTCATGCCGGCCAGGAACATGGTGAAGACCAGCAGTCCGAACACCCAGCCGGTGCGCGTCGGAAGGATGTAGATGCGCCGCGGCTTCAGGTGCAGCGGCAGCCGGTCAGGTCCCTGTCGACGCAGCGCCCAGCGCAGCATTCGCTGGCGCATCGTGCTTGCGAAGCGCAGGGCGGGCATCGGGCCTAGCGCGGCACGGGTACCGCTGCCAGCAATGCGGCCAGCAGTCGCGTGCGCGCCGCGTCGTCCGTGGTCGGTTCGCGAAGTTCCAGCCGATGCAGCGCCACGGCGGCCCACACGGCCTGCACATCGTCGGGCAGCACGGCGTCGCGGCCATCGAGCAGCGCCCAGGCGCGGGCTGCCCGCACCAGGCCCTGCGCCGCGCGCGGCGAAAGACCCAGCCGTATGTCGGCGCGTGCACGCGTGGCGGCAACCAGTTGCTGGACGTAGTCGAGCAGCGGCTCTGACGTATGCACGGCGGCCGTGGCGCTCTGCAGTTGCAGCAGGCCGGCTGCATCCAGTACCGGCGCGGTGCGGCCCAGCACCGCGCGGCGATCCTCCTCGCCCAGCAGTGCGCGTTCGTGGCGTGCATCGGGATAGCCCAGTTCGATTCGCATCAGGAACCGATCGAGCTGGGATTCGGGCAGTGCATAGGTGCCGAGCTGTTCGTGCGGATTCTGCGTGGCGACGACGAAGAACGGCTCCGGCAGCGCATGTGTCACGCCATCGACACTGACCTGCCGTTCTTCCATCGCTTCCAGCAGCGCGCTCTGCGTGCGGGGGCTGGCGCGATTCACTTCATCGGCGAGCAACAGCTGCGTGAACACCGGCCCCGGCCTGAACTGGAACTTCTGCGTGGCGCGGTCGAACACCGACACGCCGAGGATGTCGGCCGGCAGCAGGTCGCTGGTGAACTGCACGCGTTGCCAGGTGAGCCCCAGCACCTGCGCCAGCGCATGGGCCAGCGTGGTCTTGCCCACGCCGGGGACATCCTCGATCAGCAGGTGTCCCCGGGCCAGCAGGCAGGACAGTGCCAGCCGCAGTGCGCGCGGCTTGCCCAGGATGATGCCATCGAGCCGGGAAAGTACGTCGGACAGAGTCGCCATGTCGGCAGCCTGCCCGAATTCCGGCGGCCGCGCGAGACACTGTCCGCAGTTTCAGCGTGGGCTCACCAGCCGACCAGTTCCTGCACCATGTCGATCTGCCTGGCCAGGCTCGCGTTCACCTTCTCGAACTGCGCGATGCGTTCGCGTTCCGTGGCCACCACTTCCGGCGGCGCATGGTTCACGAAGTTCGGGTTTTCGAGCTTGGCCAGCGCGCGGGTGATCTCCTGCTGGTTCTTTTCCTGCTTGCGCTTCAGGCGCAGCAGTTCGGCAGCCGGGTCGATCAGGCCCTGCATGGGCACCAGCAGCGTGAGATGTCCCACCACGGCCGCGGCGCTGGGCGGCGCGGTCTCGCCGCTGCCCAGCACGCGCACGGCATCGATGCCGGCCAGTCTGCCCAGGAGCGCCGCGTGACGCCCGAAATGCGCCACGTCCTGCGCCGTCGCGCCCTGCGCCAGCGGCGACAGGCGCCGCGCCGGGCTGATGTCCATTTCGCCGCGGATCTGCCTCAGGCCGAGGATCACGCCTTTCATCCAGTCGACATCGGCCGCGGCGTCCGGATCAAGCGGATAGTCTGCGGCGCGCGGCCAGGCGGCACGCATGATGGTGTCGCCGGCAACACCCGCCACAGGCGCCACGCGCTGCCAGATTTCCTCGGTGATGAAGGGCATCAGCGGATGCAGTGCGCGCAGCAGCGCTTCGAGCACCGTGAGCAATGTGCGCCTCGTGACCGCGGCAGCGGCTTCGTCATCGCCCTGCAGCACCGGCTTGACGAGTTCCAGGTACCAGTCGCAGAACTCATGCCAGGTGAACTCGTACAGCGCCGACGAGGCATTGTCGAAGCGGTAGTCGGCAAAACCCTGGTCGGTGGCGGCAATCGCCTGTCCCAGCCGCGAGACGATCCACCGGTCCACCACCTGCGACGACACCTTGCCGGGGGGCGCGATGGCCTTGCCTTCGGTCATCAGCAGCACGAAGCGCGCGGCATTCCACAGCTTGTTGCAGAAGTTGCGGTAACCGGCGACGCGGCCCAGTTCGAAGCGGATGTCGCGGCTTTGCGTGGCCAGCGCGGCAAAGGTGAAGCGCAGCGCGTCGGTGCCGTGCGGCTCGATGCCCTTCGGAAACTGCTTGCGCGTGGCCTTGTCGATGGCCGGCGCCAGGTGCGGCTGCATCAGGCCGGTGGTGCGCTTTTGCAGCAGGTTCTCAAGCGTGATGCCGTCGACGATGTCCAGCGGGTCGATGACATTGCCCTTCGACTTGGACATCTTCTGGCCTTCGCCGTCGCGCACCAGGCCGTGCACGTAGACTTCGCGGAAGGGTACGTCGCCCATGAATTTCAGGCCGAACATGACCATGCGGGCGACCCAGAAGAAAATGATGTCGAAGCCCGTGACCAGCACGTTGCCGGGGTAGAAGCGCGCCAGGTCCGCATTGGAGTCAGGCCAGCCCAGCGTCGATAAGGGCCACAGCGCCGACGAAAACCAGGTGTCGAGCACGTCGGGATCGCGCTGCAGCGCCACCTCGCGGCCATGCTTCGCGCGCGCCTGCGCCTGCGCGTCGGCCTCGCTGCGCGCCACGAACACATTGCCGGCCTCGTCGTACCAGGCCGGAATCTGGTGTCCCCACCAGAGCTGGCGGCTGATGCACCAGTCGCGGATGTTGCGCATCCATTCGAAGTAGGTCTTCGACCAGTTCTCGGGCACGAAGCGGATGCGCCCCTGTTCCACCGCCTCGATGGCCGGCTTGGCCAGCGGCTCGATGCGCACGTACCACTGGTCCGTGAGCAGCGGCTCGAGGATGGCGCCGCTGCGATCGCCGCGCGGCACCATCAGCTTGTGCCTGTCGATGCGCTCGATGAGTCCGGCGGCTTCCATCTCGGCCAGCACCGCCTTGCGGGCCGCTTCGCGCGGCAGCCCTTGCAGCCGCTGCGGCACGTTGTCATTCAGCCGCGCCTCGGGCGTGAAGATGTTGATCAGCGGCAGCCCGTGGCGGGCGCCCACCTCGTTGTCGGTGAAATCATGCGCGGGGGTGATCTTCACCACTCCCGAGCCGAATTCGCGCTCGACGAAATCATCGGCGATCACCGGTATCAACCGGTCGGTGAGCGGCAGGCGCACGCGCTTGCCGATCAGGTGCCGGTAGCGTTCATCCTCCGGATGCACCGCGACGGCCGCATCGCCCAGCAGCGTCTCGGGCCGAGTGGTGGCCACCACCAGATGTCCGCTGCCATCCTCCAGCGGATACTTCAGATGCCACAGCGAACCGTCCTCCTCCTGCGAGAGCACTTCGAGGTCCGACAGCGCCGTGAGCAGCACCGGGTCCCAGTTCACCAGACGCTGGCCGCGGTAGATCAGCCCCTCTTCGTGCAGCCGCACGAATACTTCGGTGACGGCTTTCGAGAGCGCTTCGTCCATGGTGAAGCGCTCGCGCGACCAGTCCACGGAGGCGCCGAGCCGGCGCAGCTGTTGCACGATGGTGCCACCGGAGCGCGCTTTCCATTCCCACACGCGTTGCACGAAGGCCTCGCGACCGAGGTCGGTGCGTGACTGCCCGGCTGCGTTCAACTGCCGCTCGACCACCATCTGCGTGGCGATGCCCGCATGGTCGGTGCCCACCTGCCACAGCGTGGCGTCGCCCTGCATGCGGTGATGGCGGATCAGCGCATCCATGATGGTGTCCTGGAACGCATGCCCCATGTGCAGCGTGCCGGTCACATTCGGCGGCGGGATCATGATGCAGTAGGGCGTGCCCTGCGGCGCGGGCGCGAAGTAGCCGCGCTGTTCCCATTCGCGGTACCAGCGCGATTCTATGGCGCCGGGTTCGTAGACTTTGTCCATCGTTCGTTACTGGTCGTTGAGTTCGTGATGATTGGGCGCGGCGCCGCGCTCGCGGTAGAAACGGAAACGCGCGCGGCCGGCGGTGCGCACCGCGGGGTCCGCGTCCACCACCTCGACCACGCGACCGAAGGTCAGCGCATCGGCACTGGCGTCTTCGCGCAGCGTGAACAGTGTGGAGAAGCCGCCGGACTTGACGGCTTCGGGAAGCCTCGCACCGGCGAATAGCTGCACCGGCGCCTCGCAGGCGGCCGGATCGGACGCCAGCATTTCGTGCGGCACGAAGGCGCGATCGCCGAAGGTCCACAGCAGGTCATCGAAACCGGCCTGCTGCGTCTCGTCCTGCAGCCACACGAGCACGCGTTCGCCACCCAGAAAGGCCTTTTCCACGAGCTGGCAGACGGCTTTCAGGCGGGGCGTGCGCGAGCCCTCGGGCAGCGTGTAGAAGTCGACTGCCGCCATCGTCAGGGCAGGCGGCCGGCGCGCTGCAGCAGGAACTGCACCAGCAGTGCCACGGGCCTGCCAGTGCCGCCCTTCTGCGCGCCGGAGTTCCAGGCCGATCCGGCGATGTCCAGATGGGCCCATTTCATGCCCTGCGTGAACTTGCCCAGGAAGGCGCCGGCCGTGATGGCGCCGCCATCGCGGCCCGCCACATTCGCCATGTCGGCGAAGTTGCTGCGCAGCTGCTCGGCGTAGTCTTCAGTGAGCGGCAGCTGCCAGGCGCGATCGTCCGCATCGGTGCCGGCCTTCACCAGTTCCTGCGCCAGCGCATCGTCATTGCCCATGACGCCGGTGAAGTGATGCCCGAGCGCGATCACGCAGGCGCCGGTGAGCGTGGCGATGTCCACCACCGCGGCCGGTTCGTAGCGGCGCGCGTAATGCAGCGCATCGCAGAGGATGAGCCGGCCTTCGGCATCGGTGTTCAGGATCTCCACTGTCTTGCCGGCCGCGCTGGTGGCGATGTCGCCGGGCTTGGTGGCGCGGCCGTCCGGCATGTTCTCGACGGTGGGAATGAGGCCCACCACATTGATAGGCAGCTTCATGGCGGCGGCCACGCTGAGCGTGGCGAGCACGCTGCCGGCGCCGCACATGTCGTACTTCATCTCGTCCATGGCGGCCGGGTCTTTCAGCGAAATGCCGCCGGTGTCGAAGGTGACACCCTTGCCGACCAGCACCACGGGCGCCGCGTTGCGGCGACCGCCGCGGTATTCCAGCACGATGAAACGCGGCGGTTCGGCGCTGCCGCGCGACACGGCCAGCAGGCAGCCCATCTTCAGGCGGCGGATTGCGGCCTCGTCGAACACGCGCACCCGCACGCTGCGATGCGCGCGCGCAATGCCTTTGGCCTGGTCGGCGAGATAACGCGGCGTGCACACATTGCCGGGCAGGTTGCCCAGGTCGCGCAGCATCGCCTGACCGACGCCGATGTCGGCGCCATGCGCGAGGCCCTTGCCCGCCGCTGCGCGCGCACCGGCGGCGAGGCCGGCCAAGGTCACGCGCTTCAGCGCATGCGGACGCGGACGGCGACCCGACTTGAAATCGTTGACGCGGTAGAGCGCGGCCGAAGCAAGGTCGGCCACCGCGCGGCCGAGGTAGTAGTCATCGAGCTGCTTCGCATCCGGCCTTTCGATGGCGATGGCCAGGTGCGCCGAGCGGCCCTTGAGGCAGGCGCCCAGCGCCGTCGCCACGGCCTTGCGCCAGGCCCTGCGGTTGAATTCGGCGCGCCGCCCCAGGCCCACCACCAGCACGCGCCGGGCGCGCACGCCGGGAAGCTGCAGCAGCAGCTGCACCTCGCCGGGCTTGACGGAGATGTCGCCGTCGGCGCGCAGCCGGCGGAGCTGGCCGCGGCTGGCGAGGTCCAGTTCGCGGGCCGCGCCTTCCAGGCGGTCGTCGTCGAAGATGCCGATGGCGAGGCAGTCGGCGGTCTGTGAGGCCAGTCGGCCGGACGAGGTGTCGAATCGGATCATGGGATTTCTTGTGGCTCCGCGGCGCGTTCTGGCGCCTGTGCAATAGGGTAGAGTCTAGCCGAATGCCCCTGTTGCCCGTACTGGATCGCTACATCGTCAGGTCGATCGGCGCCGCGGTGGCCGTCGTCATGCTGGCGCTGCTGACGCTGCTGGCGCTGTTCCTGTTCATCAACGAGCAGGGCTGGGTGGGCGTCGGCAATTACGGCCACCTCCAGGCGCTGCGCTATGTGGCGTTGAACCTGCCTTCGCAGCTGCTGCAGTTCCTGCCCGTGGGCGTGCTGATCGGCTCGCTGCTGGCCATGGGCGGGCTCGCCCGCCACAGCGAGCTCACGGTGATCCGCGCCGCCGGCGTGCCGCTGGCGCGCATCGGCGCCAGCGTGTTCCTCGCGGGGTTGCTGGCGCTGCCGCCGGCGCTGCTCACGGACCAGTACCTGGCGCCGCCGCTGGCGCGCATGGCCCGTATCCACAAGGCGGTTGAGCGCAATGGCCAGATCAGCCTGGCCGGTCCCGGCGGCGCCTGGGTGCGCGATGGGGGACTGATACTGCGTGCCGGCCGCTCCACGGGCAGGGGCTACGACAGCATCGGGGTTTTCGAGATCGGGCCCGACAACCGTCTGCGGGCGGTGGGCAGGGCGGCCGGCGCCACCGACCGGCCCGATGGCGGCTGGGCGCTGAGCGAGTACGCCTGGTCGCGCTTCGATGACCGCCACGTGGAATTCGGCAAGGAGCCGCTGCATGGCCTCACGGCCGCCATTTCCCCGGCCTTCTTCGGCATGATCGTCGCCGATCCCTCGGATCTGTCGCTGCGCGAGCTGTGGCGCAACGCGCGGTACATGGAAGCGAGCGGCCTGGATGCGCGGCGCACGCGCTTCGCCTTCTGGTCGCATGTGGCGCGGCTGGTGGCGATTCCCTTCGCGGCGCTGCTGGCGCTGCCGTTCCTGTTCGGCTCGCTGCGCGTGGTGGAAACCGGTGCGCGCGCCATGCTTGGCCTCGGCATCGGGCTGGGCTACTTCATCCTGCAGCGCATGGTCGAGAGCGGCACCATTGCCTTCGGACTCGACCCGCTGCTCTTGGCATGGCTGCCCACGGCGCTGCTGCTGGTGGCGCTGGTCGCGCTGCTGGCGCGGTTGCGCGGCTAGCGCTGTTTGAAATCCTCGGGCACGAGCTGGTGCCGCCCCAGCAGCTTGTAGAAATCGGTGCGATTGCGCTTGGCCAGACGCGCGGCCTGGCTGACGTTGCCGCCCGTGATCTGCAGGATCTGCGACAGATAGCCGCGCGTGAATTCATCGCGCGCGTCGTCGAAGGAGGGCAGCCGACCGGGGGCGCCGCCCAGCGATTGCTGCACCAGCTCCACCGGCACCACCGGCGTCTGGGAAACAGCCGCCGTCTGCCGGATGAGATTCGCGAGCTGGCGCACGTTGCCGGGCCAGTCGGCGGTGGCCAGCAGCTCCAGCGCCTCGGGCGGGTAGATGCTGCGCTGGCCGGTCTCGGCGGCGATCTGCGCCAGGAAGTGCGCGATCAGCAGCGGGATGTCCTCGCGCCGGCGCGACAGCGGCGGCACCTCGATTTGCACCACGTTCAGCCGGTAGTACAGGTCTTCGCGGAACTTGCCGGCGGCGATCAGCGCGGGGATGTCGCGGCTGGTGGTGGAGATGATGCGCGTGTTCACCGGCCGCGCCGTATCGGAACCAGCCGGCCGGACGGATTCCTCCTGCAGCGTGCGCAGCAGCTTCTGCTGCAGCTTCAGCGGCAGATCGCCGATTTCGTCGAGCAGCACCGTGCCGCCGTCGGCATTCTCGATGGCGCCCTTGCGCGGCTTGCCCGTGCTGTCGTTGCCGCCGAACAGGTCGATGTCGAGCTGGTCTTCGGAGATGCCGGCGCAGCTCGACACGACGAAGGGCTTGGCGCGGCGCGGGCTGGCCTTGTGCATCGCGCGCGCCAGCAGCTCCTTGCCGGTACCGCTCTCGCCGATGATCAGCACGCGGGCGTCGGTGCCGGCCACCATGTGCGCCTGCGCCAGGCGTTCTTCCATGATGGCGCTGCGCGTGATGATGTCGGCGCGCCATTCCTCGGTGGCATCGGTGAAGCCGGAGATCTTCAGCGCGCGCTGGATCTGGTCCAGCAGCTCCTGCTTGTCCACCGGCTTGGTGAGAAAGCCGAAGGCGCCCATCTGCGTGGCCTGCACCGCGTCGGGAATGGTGCCGTGTGCGGTGAGCAGGATGACCTTGAGGCCCGGCCAGCGGTTCTGCAGTTCCTTCAGCAGGCCGATGCCGTCCACAGGCTCCATGCGCAGGTCGGAAATGACCAGGTCGGGCCGGAAGCGCGTGGCCGCGGCCAGTGCCTGCGCGGCGCTTTCCACGGCTTCGACATCGTAGTTCTCGGCGCGCAGACGGATGGTGAGCAGTCGCAGCAGCCCCGGGTCGTCATCGACGATCAGGATGCGGGCCTTGCGCGCGGTACTGGGGTTCACGGGTTGCGTCCCTCGCTTGAGGATGGGCGGTCGGTGGGGGGGCGGTTGGGCGCGCTGCGTTCAAGTTCGATGTTGACGATGGCATCGAGCTTGGCGCGGGCTTCGTCCAGCGCCTTCTTCAGACGGGCGTTCTCTTCCTGCTCGGCCTGCAGGCGCTTGTTGACGGCGGCCAGCGAGGGCGCCGTGCGTTGCCGCTCGCGTTCGCGCTGGGCTTCTTCAACCAGTCGCTGGTTCTCGGCGGCGAGGCGCAGTTCGGCATCGACGCGCTGCAGTTCCACCACCGCCAGCGCGCGCTCGCCCACATTGAGCAGTTCGGGGCGGGCGAGGGTTTCGCGCAACACGCGCTGGGCCTGCGCCGGATCGCGCGCCGGATGGCCCGGTGCCGCGAGCACCAGGCCGTAGCGCAGCGCCGCCGGACCCTGATGCGCCTGGTCGTAGGCCTGGTGCGCCGCGGCCAGCACCTCGGCCTGTTCCGCAGGACTGCCCTGCACGAGCTGCTGGAGGTTCGTTACATAGGAAGCGAGCTGGGCGGCCTGAATGGATTCGGCCGTGGGCGCGACGATGGGCGCGGGCTTCTCGCCGCGCAAACCACCCAGGCTGCCGCAGCCGGTCAGTGCGACGCACAGCAGCAACAGCGCACGCTCAGGCCGCATGGGCCCGCCTGCTGTTTGGCGCAGGTCCCGCCCCTTCCATGGGTGAGCTGGAGGATCTCAGTGGCATACGTATGCGGAAGTGCGCTCCCGGCCATTCGCCGTCGACGATTTCGATCTGGCCACCATGGGCCGACACGAATTCCATCACAACGGACAGCCCGATGCCCGTTCCCTTGATGTGGCCCGCCGGCGCTTTGCCGGTGTAGAAGGCCTCGAACACGTGCTTGCGTTCTTCAGGGGAGATACCCGGACCGCTGTCACCCACCTCCAGCAGCAGCGAATCCCCGGCGGCGCGGGCGCGGATGTGGATCGAACCGGCGCGTGGCGTGTACTTGATGGCATTGGACAGCAGGTTTTCAAGCATCAGCCTGACCTTGCCCCGGTCCGCGGCCACTACCAGGTCATCGACGTTGACATCCAGCCGCACGCGCTGCGACAACAGCGCGAGCTGCTGGTTCTCGATGATCTGCTTGACCAGCGGCCGCAGTCGGAATTCGCTGACATCGAGGCCCACGCTCGAGGTTTGCCAGGCGCTGTAGCTGAGCAGGTTCTCGATCATGCGCTGCAGCCTCAGGCCGTTCTCGCGCAGGATGCCGGTGACCTCGCGCTGCGCCACCTGCAGTTCGCCCACCGCGCCGTCCATCAGGAGCTCCGTGCCCTCGCGGATATTGGCCAGCGGTGTCTTCAGTTCATGCGACATGTGCCGCAGGAAGCGGTTGCGCTCCTGGGCCAGCTCCAGCAGACGCATGCGCAGCCATTCGAGCTGCCGTCCGAGGCGTTCGAGGTCGGCCGGTCCGCGCACGGCGATGGGCCGGTGCAGTGCGCCGCTGCCCAGTTCGCTGATGGCGCGGTCGATCTGCCCCAGCGGTCGGCCGACGCGTACCGAGAACAGCAGGATGGCACCGGCGGTGAGCGGGATCAGCAGGATGAATCCCCAGAAGGTGAGCTGCTGTGCCCGCTGCGCGCGTTCCCGCAGGCCGCTGACCTCGGTGTCGATGTAGGCGCTCACCTGCGTGGACAGTGTGCCGGCAAGCTGCTCCATGCGCGCGAAATCCCCCTGCATGCGCGGGTAGTCAGGCGGCGTGGTCGCGGCGGCCAGCATCTGCTGGCTGATGCCCCTGCGCAGATCGCCGAACTGCGTCAGCGAGGCGCGTGCCTCGGCCAGACGCAGCTGGCGCGCAAGCTGGCCCTCGATGTCCGCGAGGCGGGTATCCAGCGCCTTGTATGCGTCGATCACGCGCCGGTCGCCCAGCACCGGGTACAGCCGCACCTGCCGCTCGAGCGAGGAGGACAGCGCGAACAGGTCGCGCGTGAGCCGGGTGGCGCCCACGCCATCGGCGATGATGCGTTCGCTGGTCTCGGAGAGCTGACGCATCTGCAGGCCCGCCAGCACCAGCGCGCCCACCAGCGGCAGCGCGATGATGGCGAGGCCCAGCAGCACCAGCGCGCTGAGGGAACGGGGGCGCAGCAGATTCATCAGCGGGATTCTAGGAGTTGCCGGCCCCGCTGTCTGCCGTCGCCCTTCAGCGCCAGGGGTCCCGGATCAACTTGTGTTCCCACTGCAGGGAGCTGGCCACGATGGCGTCCAGGTCATCGAGCCGGGGCTTCCACCCCAGCACCTGACGGATGCGCTCGGACTGGGCCACGAGGCTGGGCGGATCGCCCGCGCGCCGCGGCATCTCGATGATCTTCAGCGGCGAGCCGCTGACACGTTCGACGCTCTGCAGCACCTGGCGGACGCTGTAGCCATGGCCATAGCCGCAGTTCAGCGTCTGCGAGGCGCCGCCGCCGGCAAGGTAGTCCACCGCCAGCAGGTGCGCGTTGGCGAGGTCCTGCACGTGGATGTAATCGCGCACGCCGGTGCCGTCGGGAGTGGGGTAGTCGGTGCCGAAGATGCTCACCTGCTCGCGCTTGCCCACGCTGGCCTCGCAGGCCACCTTGACCAGCAACGTGGCCTTGGCCGTGGACTGGCCGATGCGGCCGGCAGGGTCCGAGCCGGCCACGTTGAAGTAGCGCAGCACCACGTAGCGCAGCGGCGACGCGGCGGCCACATCGCGCAGCATCCATTCGGACATCAGTTTCGAGGTGCCATAGGGATTGATGGGCGCGAGTGTGGTGTCCTCGGCGGCAAGGCCGGCCTTGGGGATGCCGTAGACCGCGGCGGTGGACGAGAACACGAAATGCTTCACGCCATGGGCGAGGCAGCTCGCCAGCAGGCTGCGCGTCTGGCAGGTGTTGTTGCCGTAGTACTTCAGCGGATCGCTGACCGACTCGGGCACGATGGTGTGCGCGGCGAAGTGGATGACGGTTTCGACTGCATGCTCGCGCAGCAACTGGCCGACGAGCTGCGAGTCGCCGACATCGCCCACCACCAGTTTGACGCCTTCCACCGACTGGCGGAATCCCGTGCTGAGGTTGTCGAGCACCACCACCTGCTCGCCCCGTTCGCGAAGCTGCTGTACGGTATGGCTGCCGATGTAGCCCGCACCGCCCGTAACCAGAATTGCGCCTTTCACCACGTACTCCAGAGTCCTGACACACGAACAATGTAGCGGGATGATACCTGCCTGCCTCGCACCGACCGGCGCTTTTGCCCCCAAAATCCCATCCATGTCACACCCCGATCCCGAGAAACCGTTTGCACGCCTCACTCCGGAACGGGTGCTGGCCGCAGTGGAGGGGTTGGGCCTTGCGGCCGATGGCCGGCTGATGGCTCTGAACAGCTACGAGAATCGCGTGTATCGCATCGGAGTGGAGGCCGAATCGCTGCGCGTGCGCGATCCGCGGGCGCTGCCGAACGCCGTCGTGGCGAAGTTCTACCGGGCGCACCGCTGGAGCGATGCGCAGATCCGCGAGGAGCATGCCTTTGCACTGGAGCTTGCCGCGGCGGAGCTGGCCGTGGCGGCGCCGCTGGTGATCGACGGCGACACGCTGCATCAGGCCGGGGGTTTCCGGTTCGCGCTGTTCGAATGCTGGCCCGGCGGCGCGCCGGAACTGGATCTGCCCGGGCATCGCGCCATGCTCGGCCGCACGCTGGGCCGGTTGCATCGCGTCGGCGCGAAGCAGCCGTTCCGTTCGCGTCCGTCGATTTCCGACTGGCAGCATGGCGAGCGTGCACGTCGCCGCGTGCTCGAGCAGGGCATCATCCCCGAGCCGCTGGACGCGCGCTATGCGGAGGTGTCCGCGGCGCTGGTCGCCGCCATCCGCGCCGGCAGCGAGCGCTGCGGTCCGGTGCGCATGCAGCGCATCCACGGAGACTGCCACCTGGGCAATATCCTCTGGAACGCCAACGGTCCGCTGTACGTGGACTTCGACGATTGCCTCATGGGGCCCGTGGTGCAGGACCTGTGGATGTTCTCATCCGGCACCAGCTCGCAGCAGCAGGCGGAGTGGACCGACCTCCTGGACGGCTACGAACAGTTCGCGCATTTCGATGCCGGCGAAGCCGCGCTGATCGAGTGCCTGCGCGGCATGCGCATGCTGAACCACGCGGCCTGGCTTGCCGAACGCTGGGAAGATCCGGCCTTTCCGCCGGCCTTTCCGTGGTTCGGCGAGCCGCGCTACTGGGAACGCCATGTGGGCGAGTTGCGTGAACAGCTTCAGGCAGTGGAAGATCCGCCACTGCTGCGCGCACCGGATTGATGGGGAGAGCCTGATGCGAGTCGTCCTGCCACTGTTGATGCTGCTGGGCGTTGCGGCCTGCAGCCGGGAGCCCGCCGCCTCGAATGGCGCCCACACGAAACCGGCCGCCGCCACGATTGCAGCCCCTGTCGATGAGGACAGCGTGGCGGCCGTGCTGCAGTCACCGGGCAGTCCCGCGGTGTCGCTGCGCTTCATGTTCGAAGGCAAGCCTGCCGTCGGCAAGCCCGCCCCGCTGCGGCTCGATCTTGCGGGACAGCCCGGCGTGTTGTCCCTGCTGCTGCAAGGCGAAGGGCTGCTGATCGATCCTTCGGCCGCCATGGTCACGCTGGCCGCAGGCAAGCCCGCCAGCCAGACTTTCACGGTCACTCCACGCTCCGCCGGGATTGGCGAAATCGTGGTGCGGATCCAGCCACCGGGAGATGGCGCGGCCGAGGTGGTCTACGCCATCCCGCTGCTGGTCGAGGCCGAGTCGAAATAAGCCGCAGCCGGCTGCGGCCGTTCGGCCGCTAGCCCAATCTGCTGTGCTGCCTGCGCGTGCCGGCCAGCACCAGATCGAGCAGCTTGTCGATGAAGCCTCGGTCGAGCGGCATGCGGCTGACCAGCAGCCGGTGGAAGATGGGTCCCCACAATGCATCGGCCAGCACTTCGATATCGGTGTCGGTGCTGAGTTCACCGGCAGCTTGCGCCCGCTCCAACAGGCCGAGCACCGCCCGGCGCCGTGGCTCGACGAAATCGCTGCGCAGTGCGCGACCGGTCTCGGAGTCTTCCTGGCCGAGCGCGATCAGTTCGCGCAGCAACTGTCCGACGCGGCCGCGATAGAGCATGGCGGCCACATGTACCTGCCGCCTGAGATCGGCGATGGCCGACTGCGTCGGCGTCACTGCATCCATGCGCGGTGCGATGCCAACCAGGAAGGCCTCGATGGCCAGCGTGCCCTTGGTCTGCCACCAGCGGTAGATGGTGGCCTTGCCGGCGCCGGCGCGGGCAGCCACGCCCTCGACGGTGAAACCCGCGAAGCCCCGCTCACGCAGGATCTGGTAGGCCGCCTTCAGGATGGCAGCGCGCGAGGCGGAGGATCTGGGCCGGCCGGGCGCGCGGGTGGCCGGTCGCTTGCGCGGAAGGGTCATGTGAAGCCGGTGGGAAACTGGGGCAGTGCATTATATCGTGGCGCATGAGTCGGGAACGCCCGGCTCGGAAAAGGGGGGAGGTCATGCCCGTATGGTTGCTGGCGATCGATCGTGTGGTGCCGATGCGTTACCTGGTCTGGACGCTGTGCGGCATCGGCTGCATTGTCGCGACCTGGAGCTGGTCGGCGGGGCATGTCGGACCGTTCTGGCCCGCTTTCTCGGGCGTGCTGGTGCTTACCGGCGTGCGCGACACCCTGCAGACGCGCCGCGCAGTGCTGCGCAACTATCCGGTGATCGGCCACCTGCGGTTCCTGCTGGAATTCGTGCGTCCCGAGATCCGCCAGTATTTCATCGAGAGCGACACCGAGGCGCATCCGTTCTCGCGGCAGCAGCGCTCGCTGGTCTACCAGCGCGCCAAGGGTGATCCCGACAAGCGGCCCTTCGGCACGCAGCTCAACGTGCATGCGGCCGGCTACGAGTGGATCAACCACTCGCTGGTGCCGACGGTGGTCGAGTCCCACGATTTCCGCGTGGTCATCGGCGCTGATCGCGCGCAGCCCTACTCGGCGAGCGTGCTCAACATCTCCGCGATGAGCTTCGGCTCGCTGTCGGGCAACGCCATCCGCGCGCTGAATGCCGGTGCGCGTCGCGGCGGATTCGCGCACGACACCGGCGAAGGCTCGATCAGCGTGCATCACCGCGAGCATGGTGGCGACCTGGTGTGGGAGGTGGCCTCCGGCTATTTCGGTTGCCGCAATGACGATGGCACGTTCAATGCCGAACGCTTCGCCGCCAACGCGCGCGATCCGCAGGTGAAGCTGATCGAAATCAAGTTGAGCCAGGGCGCGAAGCCCGGGCATGGCGGCGTGCTGCCGGGCGCCAAGGTCACGGCCGAGATCGCCGCGGCGCGCGGCGTGCCGCAGGGCGTGGACTGCGTCTCGCCGGCGCGGCATTCGGCTTTCGCCACGCCGATCGAGCTGATGCAGTTCATCGAGCGCCTGCGCGAACTCTCCGGCGGCAAGCCGGTGGGCTTCAAGCTGTGCATCGGGCATCCGTGGGAGTGGTTCGCCATCTGCAAGGCCATGCTGGCTACCGGCATCGTGCCGGATTTCATCGTCGTCGATGGCAGCGAGGGTGGCACCGGCGCCGCGCCGGTGGAGTTCATCGACCACGTGGGCGCACCGCTGCAGGAGGGGCTGCTGCTGGTGCACAACACGCTGGTGGGGTTGAACCTGCGCGATCGCGTGCGCATCGGCGCCGCGGGCAAGGTGACCAGCGCCTTCGACATCGCGCGGCTGATGGCGCTGGGAGCCGACTGGTGCAATGCCGCCCGGGCCTTCATGTTCGCACTGGGGTGCATCCAGGCGCAGAACTGCCACACGGGCGAGTGTCCCACGGGCGTAGCGACGCAGGACCCGCTGCGCCAGCGCGCACTGGTGGTGGCGGACAAGGCCGAGCGCGTGTACCGCTTCCATCAGTTGACGCTGGAGGCACTGCGCGAACTGGTGCAGGCGGCAGGAGTCATGCATCCCAGCCAGATCCGCGCCTCGCACATCGTGCGGCGTGACGACAACGACAATGTGCGCCTGCTGGCCAACCAGCTGCTGTTCATCCGGCCGGGCGAACTGCTGGCGGCGGCCGACGGCCAGACGAACTGGCCGCATGCGGTGTTCGAGCTGTACTGGCCGCAGGCTCGCGCGGAGAGCTTTGCGCCGGTGCCCTGAATCGGCGCGCCTGCGGCGTGTGTCGAGCCTAGCGGATGCCGCGCGCCTGCATCGCCCGACGCACGAGCTGCACGAACTCGGCGCGGTAGCCGAATTCATCCGCGCCGCGCGAGGCCTGCGCCTCGCGCAGCACATCCTCATAGGTGAGCGCACCGGTATAGCGGCCACCCCGCAGAAGCTGCGCGAAGCCGGCCACCGCAGTGGAGAAACGCACATCCTGCCGCAGCGAATCGGGCACGCCGGCGCCGGCGCGGATCGGTGCTTCGATCAGCCGGGAGTGCGTGGAGTCCGGCAGCTTGTAGCGGATTTTCAGATACCCGTACTCGTCCGACGCAGCCGGAGTCGTCGCCTCGCTGCGCGCCGGTGCTGCAGCGCGCGCGCCGTCGTTGCCGTAGCGCCGGTCATCGATCAGACGCGCCGTGGAACCCACCGGCGTGATCTCGTAGATGGCGGTCACGGTGTGTCCGGCGCCGATGTCGCCCGCGTCCACCTTGTCGTTGTTGAAGTCTTCGCGATTCAGTGCGCGCGACTCGTAGCCCACCAGGCGGTACTCGGCCACGGTGGCCGGATTGAACTCCACCTGCAGCTTCACGTCCTTCGCGATGGTGAACAGCGCGGCGCCGGCCTGTTCCACCAGCACCTTGCGCGCCTCGTTGAGCGTGTCGATGTACGCGGCCACGCCATTGCCGTTCTGCGCCAGCGTCTGTGCCATTTCGTCGCGGTAGTTGCCCTCGCCGAAGCCCAGCACCGACAGGTACACGCCCTTGTTGCGTTCCCGCTCGACGAAGCTCTTCAATGCTTCGCGGTCGGTGATGCCGACGTTGAAGTCGCCGTCGGTGGCCAGCAGGATGCGGTTGACGCCCTGCTTGCGGAAATTGCGCTCCGCCAGTTCGTAGGCGAGCTGTATGCCGGCGGCGCCGGCGGTGGAGCCGCCGGGCCGCAGCGAATTCAACGCCTCGAGGATGACCTGCTTCTCGCGCACCGGCGTCGGTGCCAGCACCTGACCCGCGGCGCCGGCATACACCACGATGGCCACGGTATCGGTGGGCTTGAGGCTGTCGAGCAGCAGCGCCATCGAGCGCTGCGCCAGCGGCAGCTTGTCGGGCGAGTTCATCGAGCCGCTGACATCCAGCAGCAGCACCAGGTTCACGTCCGGGCGACGCGCTGCGGGTATCTCGAAACCCTTGATGCCGATGTGCACCAGCTTGCGGCCTTCGCCCCAGGGCGAGTCGGTCACGGCGATGGTGGGCCTGAATGGCGTTTCGCGCGAACCGGGCACCGGCCAGGCGTAGTCGAAGTAATTCACCATCTCTTCGACGCGCACGGCATCGGCCGGCGGCAGCACGCCATCGTTGAGCTGGCGCCGCACGAAGCTGTACGAGGCCGTATCCACATCGGCGGAGAAGGTGGACACCGGCTCATCGACGGTGCGCTTCACCGGATTCACGTCGAAGTGTTCGAACTGGTCCCGGTTCTCGGCGGGTGCGACCACCTGCGGCGCATAGGCCGCAGATTCGCGCTGGCGACGCAGGCTGCCGGTGACGACGGCTTCCTGCAGCAGGGCGCCTGACGCCTGGGCTGATGCCTGGGTCGACGCGGGTGGAGGCGGCGCCGGCGGGGGCGGCGCAGCGGGCGCGGGGCGATCGGTCACGTTGGCGACTGCGGTGACTGTGCGCTCCTTGCGCTGTTCCTGGCTGCCACCCGCGGTCGCGGCGTCCGCGCGGACTTCGGGCGAGGGCAGGTCCATCCTGGGTGGCGACGCCGGCGGGCTGGCTTCGGCTGACTTGCGCACCTCCGTCGATTGGCGCGGCACGACCGCCGGTGCTTCCACCGTGCGCGCGTCCAGCTTCACTGCGCGATCGGCGGAGGGCGTCAGCCAGTACACCGCCATGCCGATGACGGCCACGCTGGCCGCGGCCAGTCCGCTCCACCAGGCGCTGCGTGGATTCCAGCGCGCGGGACGCGCGTGCAGCGTGGGTTTCGCCTGGCTGCGGTGAAATTCCTCCAGCGCCGCGCGGCGCGCGCGATCGCGTGCCTGCGGATCGGCCGGCGGTGCTTCAAGCTGCTTCAGGTCGCGTTCGAGGGTGTTGGTGTTCATGCGTGCGTGCTCGCAAGGGATCCGCGCCGCTGCATCTGCCTGCGCATGGTGTGGATCCGCCAGGAAATGGTTGATTCGGAGACGCCGAGGATGGCGCCGGCTTCGGCGTGGCTCAGCCCTTCGGCATGCACCAGCAGCGCGGTTTCCTTCATGCCTTCGCCCAGTGCCTCGAGCTGTTCGAGCACCTGGCCGATGTAGATGGCATCTTCCGCGCGCGAGTCATCGGGCAGCAGCTCATCCCCAGTCAGGTCCGCATGCTGGTGGCGCTGCTGCGATCGCTGCCAGTCCTGCGCGCAGGAAACCACCAGTCGGTACAGCCAGCTGGTGAAGGCGGCCTGGAAGCGGAACTGCCCGATGCTGGCAGCCAGCTTGATGCAGGCCTGTTGCGCGATGTCCTCGGCGTTGGCGCGGTGGCGGCACCATTTCCACGCGAAGCGGTAGATGGTGTCGTAGTGGCGGTCCACCAGCTCGCCGAAGGCACTGGCATTGCCTTCCTGCGCCCGCCGAATCAGTACTGTGGTCTGGGGGTCGTCCATGGGCACTCTCGTGGCCTGTTACCCCTTCGACGCGGCGGACCGCGAAATCCTTGGAAGGACGATCATGTCACGGGCTGCGGCAGCGCCGAACCGGCGCCGGCGGTTCCTGCCGGCCTGCGGATCAGCCCTCGAGGATCTCGGCGACCAGCTCGCGCTGCGCGGTCAGCGAATTGGCGATCAGGCAGGCATGCTCGGACTTCTCGAGCAGCAGCCGTGCGCGCGCTGCATCGCTGCCGGCCGGTACGCGCAGCGTCACCTTCGAGACGAAGCGCGTGAAACGTGCATTCCCATCCACCCGCTCGAGCGTGCCCTGGGTGCTGCAGCTCATGCCCAGCCACTCGAGCTTCGAAGCCCGCGCAACGGCGCGAAAGGTGAGGATCAGGCAGTCGGCCACGGCCGCGCACAGCAGGGTTTCGGGCGACCAGTTCCCCTCGGGTCCGTCGAACTGCGGTGGCGACGAGGTGTGCAGCGTGGGCAGCGAGCCGGCGGTGACGGTGACGAGGCCAGCCGGCGCCGATTCGGCGGCGGCTTCATATACATGTGGATAGGGATGCATGGTCACCTCCGGGAGGCGTTGTTGCAGAACAGGCGATGCAGCAGCCGCGCCTGCGCGCGGACGGCGGGCGAGGCGAGGCTGTAGCGCACCGAGCGCGCATCGCGCCGCCGCTGCAGCACGCCGCCGGCTTCGAGCACCGTGGCCTGCTGCGACAGTGCGGGTGCGCGCAGGCCGGCACGCAGCGCCAGCTCGCCGGCAGTGAGCTCGCCCTCGAGCAGCGCGCACACCATGCGCAGCCGTGCGGGGTGTGCAAGGGTGCGCAGGAAGTCGGCGGCGTGCTCCGCGGCCGTAGCCAGTTCCGCGGCGCCGTTTGTCGATTTCATGATTGCGAAAAATAGAAAATAAAGCGTAGAATGTCAACGAGCAAAACAATCCAGAAGGAGTGGCAATCATGAAGGCCAACGTCGGAACCGTTGATCGCGTCCTGCGCATACTCGTCGGCCTCGTTCTGATCGCACTGGCGGCCACGCACAAGGTCGGCGCATGGGGTTACCTGGGGATCATCCCGCTGGCCACCGGCCTGTTCCGCTTCTGTCCTGCGTACACGCTGCTCGGCATCCGGACCTGCCCGCTGCAGGACGCGCCGAAGTGAGCCTGGTGCTGCCCGACTCCCTGGTATCGACGGGATGGCTGGGCGCGAACCTGGCCGACCCCGATCTCAGGGTGTTCGACTGCAGCGTGACGCTGGTGCCTGCCGGCGCCGGCGTCCGTCCAGAAAGCGGACGCGCCGCATGGGAGCAGGGGCACATTCCTGGCAGCGGCTTCGCGGACCTGCTCGACGACCTGTCCGACAAGTCGCAGCCGCTGCCCATGATGATGCCACCGGCTGCGCAGTTCGCCGCGGTCATGGGGCGCTATGGTGTCGGTCCCTCGAATGCGGTGGTGCTGTACGACAGCGGTCCCCACACCTGGGCCACCCGCCTGTGGTGGATGCTGCGCGCCATGGGTTTCGACAACGCCGCCGTGCTCGATGGCGGATTGAAGAAATGGAAGGCAGAGGGACGACCGGTGTCTGCCGCGCCCTGTCAGTATCCGGCAGCGCATTTTCAGCCGCATCCACAGGAATGCATATTCGTGGGCAAGGATTACGTGTGCCGGCTGTATGAACAGCCGCGCATGCGGCTCATCAATGCATTGTCCGCCGACGAGCATGCGGGTCGCGTGTCGCGCACCGCGCGTCCCGGGCGAATTCCGGGCAGCGGCAATGTGCCGGCGGGTTCGTTGCTCGATCCTGCTACGGGCGCCTTCCTGCCGCTGGCGCAGCTTCGCGAAAAATTCCAGGCGCAGGGCGCGCTCGATGGTCGCAGTGTCATCACATACTGCGGCGGCGGCATTGCGGCAACCTGCGCGGCGTTCACGCTCGTGAGGCTCGGCGTGCCCGATGTGGCCGTGTACGACGGTTCGCTCACCGAGTGGAGTCGCGACGAATCGCTGCCGATGGAAACGGGTTGATCGGTCAACCCCGCGCGCTTGTAGGAGCAACACCCAAAGTGGACTGAAATCCGCCTGCGAACCGTCGCCGGTTCTGTCCTGTTGTGATACTTCTTCGCAGCAGACGGAGGAGGGGACAATGAACTCGCATCGCAGGCTCTGGCTCGCGCTCACGATATTGCTGGTGGCCACCTTCGGTGTGCTGCTGTGGTCGGGCAAGCAGATCAGGGACAACGCGCCTCCGATGCCCGAACGCGTGGTCTCCGCAACGGGCGCCACGATCTACACCCGCGACGACATCGAGCTGGGTCGCGAGGTGTGGCAGTCCATCGGCGGCATGCAGCTCGGTTCGATCTGGGGTCATGGCGCATACGTGGCACCGGACTGGAGCGCCGATGCCCTGCATCGCGAAGCGATGGCCATCCTCGACCTGTGGGCTGCGCGGCAATCGCCGGGCACGTCCTACTCGCAGCTTCCGGCCGAGGCGCGCGCTGCGCTGCAGGGGCGGTTGCAACTGGCCATGCGCGCCAACACCTGGGATCCGGCCAGCGGCGTGATCACGGTCGATGCGGACCGCGCCGCAGCCATGCAGACCGTGGCCAAGCACTACATGGGCCTGTTCGGCAACGACCCCGCCTGGTCGACGCTGCGCGAAGCCTATGCGATGAAGGAAGGCACCGTGCCGGATGCGGAGCATCGGCGGGTGCTGGCGGCATTCATCTGGTGGACGGCATGGGCGACCACCACCGAGCGGCATACCGATGCGGCGCGCACGCTGGCGCCGCAGCAGCAGGGCGTGGAGCCGCAGCGCGTCACCTACACCAACAACTGGCCGGGTGAACCGCTGGTGGGCAACCGGCCGCCGCCGGCAACCTGGGTGTGGTCGGCCTTCAGTGTGTTGTTCCTGATCGCGGGCGTTGCCCTGCTGGGCTGGCATCACGCCGTGACGCAGGGCCGGGAACAGGAGCCGGTGGTCCCCGAGCGCGATCCCATGGCCGCGCTGCAGCTCACGCCGTCGATGCAGGCCACGGCCAAGTATTTCTGGCTGGTGCTGGCGCTGTTCCTGGTGCAGATACTGCTGGGTGCGATGACCGCGCACTTCCAGGTGGAAGGGCAGCAGGCCTATGGCTTCGCGCTGTCCGAGGTGCTGCCGTATTCCATCACGCGCACCTGGCACACGCAGCTCGCCGTGCTGTGGATCGCCACCGCGTGGCTGGGCACGGGGCTGTACATCGCCCCGGCGATCTCGGGCCACGAGCCGCGCTTGCAGCGCTTCTTCGTCAACGCACTGTTCGTCTGCCTGCTGGTGATCGTGGTGGGCGCGTTCTGGGGTCAGTGGATGGCGGTGATGCAGAAGCTGGGCCTGGCCGACAACTTCTGGTTCGGCCACCAGGGCTGGGAGTACGCCGACATCGGCCGCTTCTGGCAGATCTTCCTGTTCATCGGCCTGTTGCTGTGGCTGTGGCTGGTAGGCCGCGCGCTGTGGCCGGTGCTTCGCGGCCCGCGCACCGACACGCGAGCCATCGTGGGGTTGCTGTTCCTGTCGACGGTGGCGATTGGACTCTTCTATGGCGCTGGCCTCATGTGGGGTGAACACACGCACATCTCCATCGTCGAGTACTGGCGCTGGTGGCTGGTGCACTTGTGGGTGGAGGGATTCTTCGAGGTATTCGCCACGGCGGTGATGGCGCTGATCTTCACGCGACTGGGCCTGATCCGCACTTCGACGGCGGCGACGTCCGTACTCTTTGCCACCATCATCTTCATGGCGGGTGGCGTGGTCGGCACACTGCATCACCTGTACTTCGTCGGCAGTCCCACGGCCGTGCTGGCACTGGGCGCCAGCTTCAGCGCGTTGGAGGTGGTGCCGCTGGCCTACCTGGGCTTCGAGGCCTACCACACCTGGCGACTGAGCCAGGGCACGCCCTGGATGCGGCGCTATCGCTGGCCGATGTACTTCTTCCTGGCGGTGTCCTTCTGGAACCTGGTGGGCGCCGGGCTGTTCGGCTTCCTGATCAATCCGCCGCTGTCGCTGTACTACATGCAGGGGCTGAACCTCACGCCGCTGCATGGTCATACCGCGCTGTTCGGCGTGTATGGCATGCTGGGCATTGCGCTGGTGCTCTTCTGTCTGCGCGGCCTGCGCGCGCACCAGCTATGGAATGAAAAGGTGCTGCGCGTGGCATTCTGGTGTCTGAACGTCGGACTTGCGATGATGGCGCTGCTGACACTGCTGCCACTGGGTACGCTGCAGCTGCTGGCCGCGATCGAGCATGGCTACTGGTTCGCGCGTTCCGCGGAGTTCATGCAGAAGCCGCTGATAGATCTGCTGATCTGGATGCGCGTGCCCGGGGACACGATATTCAGCATCGGCGCGCTGTCGCTGATGTGGTTCGTGTTGCGGCTGTGGGTGCGGCCGAAGAAGGATCCTTCCGGGCCTGGATGATCGAGTTCTATTCGCAGATCAAGTCCGTGCATGTCGCCATGATCATGGCGAGCGGACTGTACTTCGCGCTACGCGGCGCCAGTGCGCTCGCGGGCCTGCGCTGGCCGCTGACTTGGCCCGCGCGGGCGTTGAGCTACACCATCGACACCACGCTGCTCACCGCGGCACTGATGCTGCTCACCATCCTGCCCTGGGCCGTGTTCTCCAATGGGTGGCTGGTGATGAAGCTGTGTCTCCTGGTGGTGTACGTGGTGCTGGCCTACGTGGCGCTGCGGCCGGGACGCAGCCGGCAGCAGCGGGTCGTCCTGTTCGTGCTGGCCCTGCTCATCTATGGCTGGATGTACACGATCGCGCGTGCGCATCATCCGCTGGGAGTGTTAAAAGGGCTGGTTCACTTGTCGTGAATGCGACCCTGCGATCCGGATCGGAAGCCCCGTTGCGCCTGCTGGTATGGACTGGAGACGACGATGCTCCCCTGTGCGCGCAACTTGCCGGTGTGCAGGGCGTGGAAGTGGTGCGGGCGCACAGTGCCATTCAGGCGGCGGCGGCCATGCCGGCCGTGGATGCCATGATCGGGTCCGTGATTCCGTGGAATATCCAGCTTGCCGATGCGCTGCGCGCCGCGCCGCGATTGCGCTGGCTGCAGGTGATGAACGCGGGTTACGACAATCTCGAGGCCCTGCGGCTGCCGGCACATCTGCGGCTGTCGACACTGGGCGCGCTGGGCAGCGCCTTCGTCGCCGAACACGCCCTGTCGCTGCTGCTTGCGGTGATGCGGGCGTTTCCGGCGGCCATCGAGGGTGGTCGCAAGGCGCAGTGGGATAGTGTCGGCCTGTCGCGGCGGATGCGCAGTCTGCGCGGTTCGCGCGTGGCCGTGATCGGCTACGGGCCCGTCGGCCAGGCGCTGACGAAGCTGCTGCTGGCCTCAGGGGCTGGCGTGATCGCGCTGGCCCGCAGCGCGCGCGATGAGGCCAGCGTGCAGGTGCGTCCGCTGACGGCGCTGCACGCGGTGCTGCCGGACGTGGATGCGGTGGCGGTCTGCGCGCCATTGAAGAAGGGCACGCTGCATCTGCTGGATGCGGCGGCATTCGCCGCGCTGCGCGAGGGCGCCGTGGTGGTTAATGTCTCTCGCGGACCCATCATCGACACTCAGGCGCTGTGCGCGGTACTCGAGTCCGGCCGGCTGCGGGGCGCGGGTCTCGATGTGACCGATCCGGAACCGCTGCCTCCGGGGCATATGCTGTGGTCTCACCCGCGCGTCATACTTACGCCGCATGTGGCCTGGGGTGGTGCGCCTGCGGCATCGCGCGCCGAACGCGTGGATTTTGCGGTGGAGAACGTGCGACGCGTGGTCCGCGGGGAAGAACCCCTGGGATTGGTCGAGCCGGAGTATCCGTAATGGTGGGGAACTGATCCGATGCGCATCACTTCGCTGCACATCTTGCGTGCCGACGGGCTGTGGCGTCCGTTTTCCTTCCTGCGCATCGACACCGACAAGGGACTCAGTGGCTGGTCCGAATTCGTCGAGGCACCGTGGTCGCCCGGCCTTGCGGAGGTGATCCTCGCGCTGGGTCGGAATGCGGTGGGGCAGGATCCGCGCGCCTGGGCGCAGCTATCGGCCCGGCTTCGCGCCATCACGCTGTTCAGCGCTGGCGGGCTTTCGCATCAGGCGGTGGCCGCCATCCAGAACGCCTGCCTCGACATCACCGGCAAGCACCATGGTGTACCGGTGCACGCACTGTTCGGCGGTGCGCGGCGGCAAAGCGTCGAGCTGTACTGGTCGCACTGCGGCAGCTTCCGCGCGCGTGATCCCGAGCTGTTCGTGAATGCACTGGGCAAGCCGCGGCTTGCCAACGCACAGGACCTGGTGGCGCTGGGAAGAGAAGCCGTCGATCGAGGCTTCCGCACCGTCAAGACGAATCCCATGGTGTTCGGCGCGCAGGGACCTGTGCTGCTGAATCCGGGGTTTGCCACGCAAGGACTGGCACAGGAACGCACCCTGGATGAGCGCACGCTTGATGCCATTGTCATGCAATGCGCGAACATGAGCGAGGGACTGGGTGCGGGCCGCGACCTGATGCTCGACGTGAATTTCTCGCTGACGCCGGCGGCCCTGCGCCGGCTGGCGGGGCGCCTGCCTTCGAAAGGCCTTCGCTGGCTCGAGGCCGATGTGCACGCGCCGGAAGAGTTGGCTGCTGTGCGCGCGGTGTCGCCGCTGCCCATCGCCTCGCTGGAATCGCTGCACGGCCGGCGTGCCTACCTGCCCTGGTTCAAGGCAGCGGCGGTGGACGTGGCCATCGTCGACGTGCCCTGGAACGGATTGGGGGAGGCAGTGGCCATCGCGCTGCTGGCCGAATCGTTCGACATCAACGTGGCTCCGCATAACTTCTACGGTCCGCTGGCCGACCTGATGGCTGCGCATTTCTGCGCAGCCGTGCCCAATCTGGAGATCATGGAGATCGAGGCCGACGACGTGCCATGGAAGTACCAGTTGCTGTCGCGCGCGCCAGGCATCGAGGGCGGACGCCTGCAGATACCTGATGCGCCCGGCTGGGGTGCGGAGGTGGATGAGGCGGCGTTGCGCGCGCATCCCTGGCCACGAAGCTGAGGCAGCCGAGCATCGGCAGACTCGCGTGACCTGGTGCGGGGGACGCGATGATATGATCCACGAACAGCTCCGTCCATGTGGTGCCCCGTGGATTCCGCATTCCAGCAACGGATCGATTCGCAGCTCGATGAGCTTCGCGCCCAGGGCCTGTTCAAGACCGAGCGCGTCATCGCCAGCCCACAGGGTGGGCGGATCCGCGCCAATGGCGCGGATGTCATCAATCTCTGCGCCAACAACTACCTGGGGCTGGCGAACCATCCGGAAATCCGCGCGGCGGCGCACCGGGCCATCGACGAGTTCGGTTACGGCATGGCGTCGGTGCGCTTCATCTGCGGCACGCAGACGGTGCACACGCAGCTCGAGCGCGCCTTGTCGCGATTCCTCGGCACCGAGGACACCATTCTGTATTCGAGCTGCTGGGATGCCAACGGCGGCTTGTTCGAAACCCTGCTCGGCGAGCAGGATGCGGTGATCTCTGACGCGCTCAATCACGCCAGCATCATCGACGGAGTGCGGTTGTGCAAGGCGCGACGGCTGCGGTACGCGAACCGCAATCTTGCCGAACTGGAACAGCATCTGCGGGATTCGCAGGACTGCCGCACCCGTCTGATCGCCACCGATGGTGTGTTCTCGATGGACGGCAGCATCGCGCCGCTGCAGGAAATCTGCTCGCTTGCCGACCGGTACGGCGCGCTGGTGATGGTCGATGATTCGCACGCCACCGGTTTCATGGGTGCGGGTGGACGGGGCACGCCGGAGCATTGCGGCGTCAGCGGGCGCATCGACTTCCTCACCGGCACCTTCGGCAAGGCGCTGGGAGGCGGCAGTGGCGGCTATACCAGCGGCAGGGCGGGCGCCATCGCCTGGCTGCGGCAGCGCTCACGTCCCTATCTGTTTTCGAACAGCATTCCGCCGGTGGTCGCGGCCGTGACATTGCGTGCCATCGACCTGGTCGAACACTCCCCGCAGTTGCGCGATACGTTGTTTTCGCATGCACGCAGGTTCCGTGCGGGCATGAGCGCCGCGGGTTTCCGGTTGTTGCCCGGAGAGCACCCCATCATTCCCGTGATGATCGGCGATGCCGCGCTTGCGGCCCGCTTCGCCGACCGCATGCTGGATGAGGGCGTGTACGTGATCGGATTCTCCTTCCCCGTGGTGCCCCGGGGAGAGGCGAGGATCCGCACGCAGATGTCCGCCGCGCTCACCGAGGCGCAGGTCGAGACAGCGCTTGCGGCTTTCATCAAGGTGGGTCGTGAGCTGGAGCTGATCCCATGAAAGCACTGGTAAAGGCAGAAGCGAAGCCCGGCATCTGGATGCGCGACATCGACATGCCGAAGGTCGGACCGAATGATGTGCTGATCAGGATTTCCAAGACCGCGATCTGCGGCACGGACATGCACATCTACAACTGGGATGCCTGGGCGCAGAAGACCATTCCGGTGCCGATGGCCGTGGGCCATGAATACTACGGCCACGTGGTCGACATGGGCAGCGAGGTGCGCGGCTTCGTCGTGGGCGATCGCGTGTCGGGGGAGGGGCACATCACCTGCGGCTTCTGCCGCAACTGTCGCGCTGGCCGACGCCATCTGTGCCGCAACACAGTGGGCGTGGGTGTGGACCGGCAGGGCTGCTTTGCCGAATACCTGGCCATACCCGCCGGCAATGCGTTCAAGCTGCCGGATGCCGTTACCGACGACATTGCCAGCATCCTCGACCCCTTCGGCAATGCCACGCACACCGCGCTGGCCTTCAGCGTCATCGGCGAGGACGTGCTCATCACGGGCGCCGGCCCCATCGGCATCATGGCCGTGGCCATCGTCAAGCGCGTGGGCGCGCGCCACGTGGTCATCACCGACGTCAATGAATACCGGCTCGATCTCGCCCGCAAGATGGGTGCGACGCGTGCCGTGAACGTCGCGAAGCAGAATCTCGACGATGTCATGCGCGAGCTCGGCATGCAGGAGGGGTTCGACGTGGGCCTCGAGATGTCGGGCAATCCGCAGGCCTTTCGCGACATGCTGCGCACCATGCATCATGGCGGCAGCGTCGCGCTGCTGGGCATACCGCCCGCCGAAGTGGCAATCGACTGGAATCAGGTCATTTTCAAGGGCCTGAACATGCGCGGCATCTACGGCCGCGAGATGTTCGAGACCTGGTACAAGATGGCGGCGTTGCTGCAGGCCGGTCTCGACATCACTCCCGTCATCACGCATCACCTCCCGGTCCAGGAATTCCAGCGCGGCTTCGAGATCATGGGTTCCGGCCAGTCGGGAAAGGTCATCCTGGACTGGCAGGGCGTGTGATGTCCCTGCGCAGCCCGCCTGTCCTCGCCCTGCTGCTGATGTCATTGCTGGCCCCATACGCGGTCGCGCAGGATGCAAGCGATCCCTACATCTGGCTCGAGGACTGGACCGGCCCGCGGGTCATGCAGTGGGTCGAGGCGGAGAACGCCCGCACCGTGTCCAGGCTGCAGGCCGATCCGCGCTACGCGGGCTTCTATGCCAGCGCACTGGCCATCCGCGCCGCCGAGGACCGGATCCCGACTCCCACGCTGCACAATGGTCGGGTATTCAATCTGTGGCGCGACCGCGCGCATCCCCAGGGCATCTGGCGGTACACCACGCGTGCACAGTTCGCCACCGCGCAGCCGCAGTGGCAGACCCTGCTTGATCTTGATGCCCTCTCGAAGTCTGAAGGCAGGAAGTGGGTCTGGAAGGGCGCGGATTGCCTCGACCCCGTTGAACGCTACTGCCTGCTGAAGCTCTCCGACGGCGGCGAGGATGCGGTATCCGTGCGCGAGTTCGACCTGCAGGACGGCAATTTCGTCGGCGGCGGCTTCTGGCTGGGCAGGTCGAAGCAGGACGTTGCCTGGGCCGATGCCGACACGTTGCTCGTGGCGCGTGACTGGGGCGCCGGGTCGATGACCGCGTCCGGCTATCCGTTCGTGGTCAAACGCCTTGCACGCCGACAGCCGCTTTCGCAGGCGCGGGAAGTGTTCCGTGGCACGGCGCAGGACGTGGGCGTGGCGCCGTTCGTGCTGAACGACGGCAGCGGGCAGCGCGCCATGTTCATCTCGCGCGCCACCACGTTCTTCGAAAGCCAGATCTATCTGGTCGGGGACGGGCGGGTACTGCGCGTGCCACTGCCTGCGCGCAACTCGATCGAGGGCATGGTCGATGGTCAGGTACTGGTGCAGATCCGCGAGGACTGGGTCGCGTCGGGCGTGAAGGTCCCGGCGGGCGCCGTGGTATCGATCGCGCTTGCCGACATCCGCGATGGCGGCGCGCTGCATCCCACCGTGCTGTTCGCGCCGAGCCCGCGGCAGTCCGTGAACGATGTGACGGCCACGAAGTCGCGCGTGGTCCTGTCGATCAACGACAACGTGCGCGGACGTGCGCTGGTGTTCGCCCGTTCAGGCGCAGGCTGGATACCGCAGCCGGTGGCGCTGTCCGACAATGCCTCGATCGACGTCGCGGCCTCGAGCACGCTCGATGACCAGATCTACCTGCAGGTCACGGGATTTCTCGAGCCCACCACGCTGTGGTCGATGGATGCGGCCGATCCCCGGCCGGTGAAGGTGAAGGGGCTGCCGCCGCGGTTCGATGCCTCGCGCCATGTGGTGGAGCAGTTCGAAGCCGTATCCACCGATGGCACGAAGATTCCCTATTTCATCGTGCATCGGCGCGACATACCGCTCGATGGTTCGACACCCACGCTGATGACGGCCTACGGTGGTTTTGAAGTTGCGGAGACACCGTACTATGACGCCACCACGGGCAAGCTCTGGCTGGAGCAGGGCGGCTCGTTCGTGCTCGCCAACATCCGCGGCGGTGGCGAATTCGGACCGGCCTGGCACGAAGCCGGTCGCAAGACCCGGCGCCAGGTCATCTACGACGATTTCGCTTCCGTGGCGCGCGACCTGTTCACCCGCAGATTCACCAGCGCCGCGAAGCTCGGCATCTTTGGCGGGTCGAATGGCGGCCTGTTGATGGGCGTGGAGTTCAACCAGCACCCGGAACTGTGGCGGGCCGTGGCGATCCAGGTGCCGCTGCTCGACATGATCCGCTACGAGCAGATCGCGGCCGGGGCATCGTGGGTGGATGAGTACGGCAGCGTCACGGTGCCGGCCGAGAGGACCTTTCTCGAGAAGATCTCGCCCTATCGCAACATTCGCAAGGGTGGCGCCTATCCGGAACCCTACATCTGGACCACTACCAAGGACGACCGGGTCGGTCCGCAGCACGCGCGCAAGTTTGCTGCGCGCCTGAAGGAGTATGGATTGCCGTATCTGTTCTTTGAAGATACGGCAGGCGGGCATTCCGGCGATGCCGATGTCGAGCAGCGGGCGCGGCTCGACTCCATGCAGATGGTCTATTTCGCGCAGAAGTTGCTGGGGCCCTGAGAGGCGAGCCGCCAGCGGGCGGCTCGCCATTCGGCGCCGCTACTTGAGCTTCGCCAGGCCGACGTCCACGCAGGCGTCGTCCTTGTCGCCACCCGGCGCACCCGACACGCTGATCGCGCCGAGGACTTCGCCTCCGACAACGATCTGCTTGCCGCCGGCGAAGGTGATGAGATTGTCATCGCCGTTCACGCCCGGCGGCATGGATCCCGGCGGGCGCGGCGCGGCCGGCGTCGCCGGCGCGGGAACCGTCTTGCCGAAGTCGCCGGAGCTCATGCCCGTCTTGATGACGGTGTAGGCCTTGCGTCGGGCGATCTCGACGGTGCGGGCGGCCGCGGCATCCGAGCGCAGGACGAGGCGCGTGGCGTAGTCCGTGTCCATGACCATCACGGTCACGTTGTAGCCGTTGGCCTTGCACTGTGCGAGGGCCGCCTGCGCCACGGTGATCGCCTTGTCGAGCGGCAACGCCTTCACTGGCGGCGTCGCTTCGGCCGCGGCAAGGGTGCCGCAGGTGGCCAGCAACAGGCCAGCAGATGCCATCGTGCGGATCGACCTTCTGATGTTGGATGAACGCATACATGCCCTCCCGATGTCTTGTGAGTCCGAAACCACGGAGCGTAGGAGCAGGGGGCAGGATCAGTCAATTCCGTTGCAGGAGAAGGCACAGGCCTTGGGGCGGAGCAAATGCTTGTCTCCCCGCGGCTCCTCACGCCTGACCGGTTGCGGGATTCAGAGGGCCAGACGCTGCGAGGACAGCTCTTCGACGGTCAAGTCCGAGAACACGTCGGTGGACTCGTCCCGGTGCCTGAGCAGTGTGGCATCGCGTCGGCGCAGCAGTGCGGGTAGTGCGTGATCGTTCAGTCGCATCACTGCCACGATCACGCGGTCGATGGCCCGATGACCGGTGTCGAGGCGCAGGCTCTGGAGCAGCTCGAGAGTTGTCCGGGCCGAGAGCATCTGGTCGCCGGTCACCCAACTGTTCACGGTGAAGAGCGAGCAGGGCACGCCTTTCGGTGTGAGACCCATGCTGATCAGGTGTCGTGTACCTGCGGGGGAAGGTGTCGCCCCGAATCGAGCAAGGAACTGGCGTTCGCGGGCGCTGGTTGGCGCTTCGCCCAGTGCCTCGGTCCTGGCAAACAGATGGAAGTGCCCGTGCTCCACCGCGCCGGGCCGGTCTTCCGGTGAGTGCGAGTGGTAGAACCACTGATACATCCCCGCGGCATCGAATGCGTCGTCCGCAGGATAGTGCTGCCACTGCACCGGAGGGCCGTCGGTCAGCAGCTCCTGCAGAAGGTGCCGTCCTGAGTCGGCGAGCTCGACATAGCACTGGTGCAACGCCCGCAGGGCAGCGCTCCGCGTTCCCCCGCTGGGGGTCGGGCGGTGGGGCCCGGAGCGCCGCCGCGGAATCGCCCGGCTTACTTGGCTGGTGCGCACTTCGGCTTGCACTTGCCTGCGCATTTGCTCATGGGGGCGCACTTGGGCTTGCACTTGCCGGCAGCACACTTGGGGGCGCACTTGCCGCCACACTTGGCGGCCTGGGCCTTGGGCGCGCACTTGGCGACGTCCGCCGCGTGCGCCATGGCGGGCAGGGCGAGGGTCGCGGCCGTGAGGATGGCCAACGCGGTGCGGGATTGAACCTTCATGGAATGCTCCTGGGTTGCGGTAATCGACTGACAAGGGGCCGGTGCCAGGCCATGCGCCTGGAGCAGGCCCCTGCATACCAAGAGGCGCCATGCGGCCGGATGGATTCGCGCCCGGTACAAAAAAACTCCAACAGCCGCGAATCCTCGGCCCCGCTCCAGCCCTCCTGTAGTTCGAAACCCGGAGGTTTCTTCCGGGCAGGCAGGAGCGCACTATGCTGTACGTCAAGTATGTCCCCGCTGCCGAAGACCGACCTGATACTTGCCGCCCAGTCGGGCGACGCGGCGGCCATGAACCGCCTGCTCGTCTTGTGCCAGACCGATGCCCGCAAGTATGCGCGGCGGCACTGCATCGCCAGTGACGTGGACGATGCCGTGCAGGAGTCGCTTCTTATCCTTTCGCGCAAGATCGGTGGACTCAGGAGGGCAGCGGCATTCTCCGGCTGGCTGTTCGCCGTCGTGCGCCGTGAGTGCCAGAGAATGGCGCGCAAGATGTTCGGGCCGGCGCTGACCGACGCGGATGTGGCCGAAGCCCAGCTCGCCTGCCGCACCGATGAAAGCCTGAAGATCGATCTCGTGGCCGCGCTGGAATCCCTGCCGGCGCATTACCTGGAAGTGATCCTGCTGCGCGACTTCGCCGAGATGACCATTGCGGAGATGGCCACCAAGCTCAACATGCACGTGCCGGGCGTGAAGAGCCGACTTCACCGCGCGCGGGAACTCGTCCGCGAATACCTCACGGGGCTGCCGGCGGGCAGTTCACCTCCCGGGGAAGGAGCCTGAAACGCATCACGTCTGCCTGATGTCTGCCCGGCAAACGATAAACTACCCGGAATACGCAGCAGTCCCGCAGAAACGACCCGAGTGGAAAACGCTACAAGAACAGGCATTTCTATCGAGAAAAGCAGCGATTCGATCGATCGCAAGGTCTCCGTCGCCCCCATGATGGACTGGACCGACCGCCACTGCCGCTACTTCCTGCGCCAGTTCTCCCCCTCCGCGCTGCTCTACACCGAAATGATCCACGCCGCGGCCATCATCCGCGGCCATCGCGCGAAGCTGCTGCAGTTCTCGCCCGAAGAGCAGCCGCTGGCCATCCAGCTTGGAGGGTCCGATCCCGCCGCACTGGCCGAGGCCGCGCGCATTGCCGCAGACGCCGGTTACATCGAGGTGAACCTGAACTGCGGCTGCCCCAGCGAGCGCGTGCAGGCGGGCTCTTTCGGCGCCTGCCTGATGCTGGATGGCGCGCGCGTGGCCGACTGCGTATCGGCGATGAAGCGTGCCGTCGATGTGCCCGTCACCGTGAAGCTGCGCGTGGGTGTGGTGCTGCGTGCGGCGGGCATGAAGTCCGTCGATCTGGAATCTGCTGTCGAAAGCTTCGACGACAGCGCCTGGCAGTCGCTGCAGGCCTTTGCCCGAGGCCTGGTCGATGCCGGCGCCGATGCGCTGATCGTGCACGCCCGCAAGGCGGTGCTCGGCGGCTGGTCGCCGCACGAGAACCGCAGCGTGCCGCCGCTGCGCTTCGACGTGGTGGAGCGGTTGCGCGCCGAGCTTGCCGGCGTGCCGGTGGTGGTCAATGGCGGCATCCGCACCTGCGAGCAGGGGATCGAAGGGCTCACGCGCTTCGACGGCATCATGATCGGTCGCGAGGCTTATCACCGCCCCTGGCTGCTCGCGGAGCTGGAGGCCGCAAGAAGCGGCAAGCCGCTCGAGCCCATTGCCGCCGTGTCCCGCGTGCTCCACACCATGCGCGACTACGCGCACCGCGAGCTTTCAGCGGGCACTCGTCCGCACGCCATCACGCGCCACATGCTGGGCCTGCTGTCGGGCCGGCCGGGTGCGAAGGAGCTTCGGCACCTGCTTTCCGCCGAAGTACAGCAGGGCATGGACTTGGACAAAGTCTTCAATCAGGCCGCGAAGATAGCCACGCTAGCTGCGTAAGCAGGTTGCAAGTCGTTCCCAAGTGGCTGTCTGGATGGCCCTAATGGACCGCTCCGGCTTGTTTTCGGAGCACGCATGCCTCAATCTTGTGAACTGGTTCACACTTTTCGGGCGGCATGGGTACGGACATAGAACTTGCGGTGCTGTTCTCCGACGTGGTCGGGTCGACTCGCATCTACGAAGTACTGGGGGATCAGCGGGCCCGCGAGATCGTCGCGCTGTGCATCGATCTGATGACCGCCGGCGCCGAACAGAACAACGGCACCGTCATCAAGACCATGGGCGATGAGGTGATGGCCACCTTCCCCACGGCCGATGACGCGCTGAACGCTGCCGCCCAGATCCAGCGGCAGATCTCCACGCATCCGGCGCTGCAGGTGGACGGTCAACCCGTGGCTGTGCGCATCGGCTGTCATTTCGGCCCCGTGGTGCTCGAGAGCAAGGATGTGTTCGGCGCCACGGTGCACACCGCCAACCGCATGACCAGCCAGGCCAAGTCCGGGCAGATCATGACCACCGCCGCCACCGTCGAGCGGCTGTCGCCGGAATGGCGCGCCTCGGTGCGGCAGATCGACATCGCGCTGCTGAAGGGGCAGGGCGCCGAGGTCACTCTCTACGAAGCCATCTGGCATTCCGAGGACGTGACCAGCATGCTGCCGTCGATCGCGATGGGCGGCGGCAACGACCGCAAGGCGCAGCGCCTGCGGTTGGTGACGGTGGACAAGGAACTGGTCATCGACGACCGGCGCCAGCACATCACCATCGGTCGCGCCGACGAGAACGACTTCGTGATCCGCGGCAACCTGATCTCGCGCATTCATGCGCGCATCGAGCTGAGCCGCGGCAAATTCCTGCTGATTGACCAGAGCACCAACGGCACGTTCGTGAACGCGGCGGATGGCGAGGAATCGTTCGTGCGCCGCGACAGCATGCAGCTCAAGGGCGCGGGGACGATCGGCCTCGGCAAGGTGCCCGAGGCCGAATCGCCGCAGACGATACGCTTCGTCTGCGAAGAGGCCTGATCAGCCCAGGCGCTTTTCCACGCCGTCGAGCTCGGCGTACATGGCCTTCGGTGTGCGGTCGCCGAACTCGCCCAGGTAGGTGCGGATATCGGCGGCTTCCTTGCGCCAGGCATCGGTCTTCACCGACAGCAGTTCCTCCACCACGTCGGGCTTGATGTCGAGGCCGGCGAGGTTGAGGTCTTCCGGACGCGGCAGGTTGCCGATGGCGGTTTCCTTCGCGCCGGCGCGGCCGGCCACGCGCTCCAGCATCCACGACAGCACGCGCAGGTTGTCGCCGAAGCCCGGCCACAGGAACTTGCCGTCGCTGCCCTGGCGGAACCAGTTCACGTGGAAGATCTTCGGCGGGTTCTTGAGCTTGGCGCCGACGTTCAGCCAGTGCTGGAAGTAGTCGCCGAAGTTGTAGCCGCAGAAGGGCTTCATCGCCATGGAATCGCGACGCACCACGCCCACCGCGCCGGTGGCGGCGGCGGTGGTTTCCGAAGCCACCGAGGCGCCGACCAGCACGCCGTGCTGCCAGCTGCGGGCTTCGTACACCAGCGGGGCGATCTCGCGACGACGGCCACCGAACACGATGGCGGAAATGGGCACGCCCTTGGGATTCTCGGCTTCCTTCGTGTACGCCGGGTTGTGCACGGCGCTGACGGTGAAGCGCGCATTGGGATGCGCGGCCGGACCGTTCTTCGCGTCGTACGGACGCCCCTGCCAGTCGGTGACCGGCGTGCCCTGGCCGATGCCTTCCCACCAGGGCTCGTTGTCCGCGGTCAGCGCCACGTTGGTGAACAGCGTGTTCTTGCGGATCATGTCGTAGGCGTTCTTGTTGGTCTTCGGGCTGGTGCCCGGCGCCACGCCGAAGTAGCCGGATTCCGGATTGATGGCCCACAGGCGCCCGTCCGGACCGGGTTGCATCCAGCAGATGTCATCGCCAACGGTGAACACTTCCCAGCCCGGCATGGTGGCGGGCGGGATCAGCATCGCAAGGTTCGTCTTGCCGCAGGCCGAGGGGAAGGCGCAGGCCACGTAGTGCAGCTCGCCCTTCGGGCTCTTCAGGCCGACGATGAGCATGTGCTCGGCCAGCCAGCCTTCGGTGCGCGCCTGGTACGAGGCGATGCGCAGCGCATGGCACTTCTTGCCGAGCAGCGCATTGCCGCCATACCCGGAGCCGAAGGACTGGATCGACAGCTCTTCGGGGAAATGCATGATGAAGCGGCGATTCGGGTCCAGCTCGCCGATGGAGTGCAGGCCCCGCACGAACTTGCCGCCATCGGCGGCGATGCGCTCGAGGGCGGGGCGGCCCATGCGCGTCATGATGCCCATGTTCAGCACCACGTAGGCGCTGTCGGTGATCTCGACGCCGCAGCGCGAGTAGGGCGAATCGATGGGGCCCATGCAGTAGGGCACCACGTACAGCGTGCGGCCCTTCATGCAGCCGGCGTACAGCGCGTCCATCTCGGCGTGGGCTTCGTCCGGCGGCATCCAGTTGTTGTTGGGGCCGGCGTCTTCCTTGTTCTTCGTGCAGATGAAGGTCAGGTGCTCGACGCGCGCCACGTCGCTGGGGTGCGAGTAGGCGATGTGACAGTCGGGGAAGGTCTTCTCGTTGAGCGGCGCGAGTTCCTTGCGCGCGATCAGTTCGTTGCGAAGCCGGGCCGTTTCGGCCGGGGAACCGTCGCACCAGTGGATGCGATCGGGGGTGGTCAGCTTGGCCACCTCCGCAACCCAATTGGCGACCTCGCGGGAAACGTCGGCGAGGGGAATGAACGCGCTGGAGGCTGTGGCCATGTCGGAATCCTGTCGACAGTGGATGGTTGGAAGGTCCGAGAGTATACCCAGCCGGAGGTCCAGCGGTTGCCTAGCCAGCAATCGGTGACAGAATGCCGGCCGGGGGCGAAACACCAGATTATGGTGCGTCGCACAATCCAGCATTCACGGGCACTTATGGCAATTGACGGCCAGGTGTCCTTCAGTGGACCTTGCATTTCGATGCCGCAGGAATTGAACGAGATTCTGGGGGAAGAGGGGCCGCTGGCCAGGGCGGTGCCGAGCTTTCGTCCGCGCGCGGCACAGCAGCAACTCGCCACCCATGTGGCGCGCTGCCTGGACGAACGTGCATGGCTGGTGGCCGAGGCCGGCACCGGCATCGGCAAGACCTTCGCCTACCTGGTGCCCGCATTGCTGTCGGGCCGGCGGGTGATCATCTCCACCGGCACCCGCACGCTGCAGGATCAGCTCTTCCACCGCGACCTGCCGCTGCTGGCACAGGCCTTGGGGCGCGCCGCCACCGTGGCGCTGTTGAAGGGGCGTGCGAATTACCTGTGCCTGGAGCGCTTCAAGCGCCTGCCCAACGAACTGCCTCTGGAGTCTGCGCTGGAGCGCGGCCTGGGCGCACGCGTGGCCGCGTGGGCGCAAGCGACCCGCGAGGGCGACCTGGCTGAACTGGCGGAACTGCCCGATGGTCATCCGCTGCGCGAACGCATCACCTCCACGCGCGACAGCTGCACCGGTAACCGCTGCGCGGATTTCGCGCGCTGCCATGTGTTCGCGGCGCGTCGCCGCGCCAACGATGCCGACATCGTCGTGGTGAACCATCACCTGCTGCTGGCCGACCTTGCGCTGAAGGAGGAAGGCTATGGCGACATCCTGCCCAGCGCCGATGCGGTGATCCTCGACGAGGCGCATCAATTGCCGGAACTGGCCGGCCAGTTCTTCGGCACCAGTTTCACCTCGCGCAAGATCGACCAGTTGCTGGCCGACCTGCCCACGCTGCTGCTGGAGTCCGGCTTCGACAGCAGGCGTCTGGCGCAGGAAGAGACGCGGCTGCGCGCGGCGCAGGCGGCAGCGCTGCGCGCGGCGCAGTCGGCGGCCGGCGGCGGACGCGTGGCCTGGGAGGAGAACCTTCCCCACGTGGATGCATCGATGCGCGCGCTGGTCGAGACGCTGTGCGAACTGGCCGATGCGCTGCAGGGGCTGCAGGCCGGCGATGCCATCGTGCAGGCCGCGCTGCGCGCCACCGAACTGGCCGGCACGCTCGACCAGGTGCTCGACACCGGCATCACCGAGGGCGCGCGGCTCCTGGGCGCCGGCGCTCGCGGCTTCAACTGCCAGGTGGTGCCGTTCAACGTGGGTACCTTGCTGCGCAATGTGCTCACCGCGCGGCCGATGGCCTGGGTGTTCACCTCGGCCACGCTGTCGGTGGCGGGGGATTTTTCGCACTACATCGGCCGGCTGGGTCTGGAGGACCGCGTCGAGACGCTGCGCATCGGCAGCCCCTTCGACTATGCGCGGCAGGCACTGCTGTACGTGCCCACTGACATGCCCGATCCGGGCTCGCCCGAATACACCACGGCCGTGGTGCGCTGTGCGGCGAGCCTGGTGGAGATGGCCGGAGGCGGCGCCTTCCTGCTGTTCACCAGCCATCGCGCGCTGGAGCAGGCCGCGCGCAGCCTGCGCGAAGCATGGAGGACGCGGCCCGGCGGCGCCTTCCACCTGCTGGTGCAGGGCGAAATGCCGCGCGAGCAGTTGCTGCGCGAGTTTCGCGAGCATGGCGATGCGGTGCTGCTGGGCACCGCCAGCTTCTGGGAGGGCGTGGACGTGCGCGGCCATGCGCTGCGCCTGGTGGTCATCGACCGGCTGCCCTTCGCCTCGCCCGACGATCCGGTCACGCGCGCGCGCGCGCGACAGGTGCGGGAAGAGGGCGGCAATCCCTTCAACGATTTCCAGCTTCCCGAAGCCGCGCTGGCCTTGCAGCAGGGTGTGGGGCGGCTGATCCGCAGCGAAACCGACACCGGCGTGGTCGCCATCTGCGATCCGCGCCTGTACGGCAAGGGCTATGGCCGCAAGCTGCTCGATGCGCTGCCGCCGATGAAGCGCACGCGCGATCCCGCCGAGGTCCGCGACATGCTGTCGCGCGGCGCCGCCTTGCGCGCGGCGCGCTGCGCATGAAGTTCCTGGCGCTCGACACCGCCAGCGCACGCTGCTCGGTGGCGCTGATGAGCGGCGAGGCGTTGATCTCGCGCGCGGTGGACACTGCCCGCGACCACGCCATGCTGCTGCTGCCGATGATCGAGGCCGTGCTGGCCGAAGCCGGATTCGCGCTGCGCGCGCTCGATGGCATTGCCTACGGACGCGGTCCGGGTTCATTCACCGGCGTGCGCGTGGCGGCCTCTGTCACGCAGGGGTTGGCCCTCGGTGCCGATCTTCCGGTGCACGGGGTCTCGGATCTGCGCGCGCTGGCGGTGCAGGCGCGGCAAGTGGCTGCTGCCTCATCGAGCGGCAATTCGTCGGCCGGCGCGTCGTCATCCCGCAACCTGCTGCTGGCGGCGATGGATGCGCGCATGGGTGAAATCTACTGGGGTGCATTCGATGCCGTAGCCGAGCTGCCCGGTGAGGCTTTGCTGGGCGAGGCCGTCGGCCCGCCAGAGCGCCTGCCCGAATCGCTGCAGGGCAGGGTGCTGGCTGGGGCCGGCCGGGGGCTCGCGGCGTACGCAGCGCTTGCGGCGACTCTCGGCATTGCGCCGGCAGCGGTATTCGCAGATGCCGAACCCCACGCCGTCGACATCGCCCGGCTGGCCGCGCACGATCTTCGCGGCGGCTGCCGCTGGCAGGATGCTGCCACCGCCCAGCCCGTCTATCTGCGTGACCAGGTCGCGCATGTGAGCCGATAAATCAGCGGCTGTAAGATGCCTGTAACAGGTCTGTCATGAAATCAGCGCCACCCGGGCAGAAAGTTGCGGAAGTGAGCAAGGTGCGACAGATACTGGTCGTCGAGGATGAACAACCGATACGCGAGATGCTGGCGTTCGCGCTGCGCCGTGCCGGCTTCGAGGTGAGCGAGGCGGCCAGCAGCCAGGACGCCCGCGTGCGGCTCGCGGACCAGCGCCCCGACCTGATGCTGGTGGACTGGATGCTGCCCGACATGAGTGGCCTGGAGCTCACGCGGCAGATCAAGCGCGACCCGGACACGCGTGACCTGCCCATCATCATGCTCACCGCACGCGCCGCCGAGGGCGACAAGGTGGCCGGCCTCGATGGCGGCGCCGATGACTACATGACCAAGCCTTTCTCCCCGCGCGAGCTGCTGTCACGCATCAATGCGGTGTTGCGCCGCAGTGACGGCAACGAGGAGAGCGACCAGCTTGCGCATGCGGGCCTGACCATGGACCGCGCCAGCCATCGCGTCAGCCACGCAGGCCGCGAGGTGATCCTGGGCCCCACCGAATACCGCATGCTCGAATTCTTCATGCAGAACCCCGAGCGCGTGTACTCGCGCTCGCAGCTTCTCGATCGGGTGTGGGGCGGCAATGTCTACATCGAGGAGCGCACCATCGACGTGCACATCCGCCGGCTGCGCAAGGCGCTTGAAGAGGTGCAGATGGATCACCTGGTGCAGACCGTGCGCGGCAGCGGCTATCGCTTCTCGGCGAAGGATCAGGCGGGATGAAAGTCCCTCCGGCCACGTGGTTTCTGCTGGCGAGGGTGAGCGGCGCGCTGGCGCTGGGCGCGCTGGTGGGCGCCGTGCTGGGCAGTATCCTGGGCGGCATCGCACTGGCGCTGACGGCCGCGCTGGCGTGGCAGCTCATGAACCTGTTCTGGCTGGATGCCTGGCTGCGCGACCGCGCCAATCGCTCGCCGCCCGATGTCCGCGGCGTCTGGGGCGATGTGGTGTCGCAGGTGGTGCGTCTGCACCGGCGCAAGCGCTACCACAAGCAGCGCCTGCTGGAGCTGTTCCGCGAGCTGCGCCGCTCGACGGCGGCCCTGCCCGATGGCGTCATCATCCTCAATTCGCAGTGGGAGATCGTCTGGTTCAACCGCACGGCCGGTCGTCTGCTGGGCCTGCACCGGCGCGTCGACGATGGCATGGCGCTCACCAACCTGATCCGCGAGCCTTCGCTGGCGCGCTATCTGCAGCAGGGCGACTTCGCCGAGCCGCACGTGATCGCGCGCGGCGAGCCGCCGGTGCATCTGTCCTTCCAGGCGGTGCCCTATGGTCGCGCGCAGCGGCTGCTGCTGGTGCGCGATGTGTCGCGCCAGATCGCGCTGGAGTCCATGCGCAAGGATTTCGTCGCCAACGCATCGCATGAACTGCGCTCGCCGCTGACGGTGATCACCGGCTACGTGGAGACGCTGCTGCAGGACGACCAGCTCGAACCGGCGCTGCGTGTGCCGCTGGCCGAGATGCAGCGCCAGGCGCAGCGCATGAACGGCATCGTCGGCGATCTGCTCGATCTGTCGCGGCTCGATGCCGCCGAGGGCGAGGTCGGCGGCGAGCCCATCGACGTGTTGGCCCTGTGCGCCGTGCTGCGCAAGGACGTGCTGGCGCGCGCCTCGCATCCGGACGTGCAGGTGGAAATCGAAGCCGCGGCGCGCCTGGTGGGCGCCGGGCCCGAGATCCTCTCCGCGTTCTCGAACCTCGTGGACAATGCCGCCAAGTACACGCCGCCTGCGGGGCGCGTGCGGCTGCGCTGGTCGCTCGATGCAGACGGCTCGGCCCGCTTCGCGGTCGAGGACACCGGTCCCGGCATCGCCCCGGAGCACCTGCCGCGGCTCACCGAGCGCTTCTATCGCGTGGACGAGGGGCGTTCGCGCGCGGTGGGCGGCTCGGGCCTGGGCCTCGCCATCGTCAAGCACGTGCTGCAGCAGCATGGCGCACGGCTCGAGATCGAGAGCACGCCGGGCGTGGGCAGCCGTTTTTCCTGCGTATTCCCGTCACGGCGCGTCACCGGCGGCGCGCGCGACGCACATCTTCCGCCGGCCATCTCGGCCTGATCGGCCACACCAGGACACAGCATGGAAACCTCCGATCTCTCGCATCACATCTCGCGGCGCTTCAACGAGGACCTGGAGCACGTGCGCACGCGCGTGCTGGCCATGGGTGGTCTGGTCGAGGAGCTGCTGGCCAAGGCGCTGAACGCGCTGATCGAGGGCGACAGCACGCTGGGCGAATCGGTATCGCGCGATGACCTGGCCGTCAACGGCATGGAGGTGGCCATCGACGAGGAATGCAGCCGCATCCTCGCCACGCGCGCGCCGGCGGCGGGCGACCTCAGGCTGATCGTCGCCATCATCAAGACCATCACCGACCTCGAGCGCATCGGCGACGAGGGCGAGAAGATCGGCAACATCGCCGCGCGCCTCGCGGCCATGGAGCGTCCCGAGAACCGCTACCGCGAGATCAAGCACATGGGGAGGCTCGTGGCCGAGATGGTGCACGACGCGCTCGACGCCTTCGCGCGGCTGGATTCGCAGCTCGCCGTGCGCGTGGCCCGCCGCGACCGCATGGTGGACGAGGAATACGAATCCATCCAGCGCCAGTGCATCACTTTCATGATGGAGGACCCGCGCTCCATCCGCCGGGCGCTGGATGTGATGTGGATCGTGCGTTCGCTGGAACGCGTGGGTGACCACGCCAAGAACATCTGCGAATATGTGATCTACATGGTGCATGGCAAGGACGTGCGCCATACCAGACTCGAGGACGTGGAGCGCGACCTGCAGGAGGCGGCCCCGCGTTCCAAATAGAGGGCCAGGATGAATCCCGGAATGAACGTGATCGCGGCAATGCGCGCCCGGCGGCGACTGGTGGACGTGGGCGTGGTGGTGTTCTGCCTGGGCCTGCTGGGCTATGCGCTGTTCCTGCAGTACTTCCGCGGGCTCGATCCCTGCCCGCTGTGCCTGTTCCAGCGCATTGCCATCATCGGGCTCACCATCGCGTATTTCCTCGCGGCGCTGGTGGCCGATGGCTGGCGGCTGCTGCGCGTCGTGGTGTCGCTGCTGATTGGCCTCGTGGCCATCGCCGGATCGGGAGTGGCCATTCGCCACCTGTACATCCAGTCGCTGCCACCGGGCAGCGTGCCGAGCTGCGGCGCCACGCTCGACTACATGTGGGAAGTTTTCCCGGTGCTCGACGTGCTGCGCAAGGTGCTCTCCGGCTCGGGCGAGTGCGCCAAGATCGACTGGACCTTCCTTGGTCTTGCCATGCCGGCCTGGGTGCTGATCTGGCTGGTGATCCTGGGCACGCTGGGCGTGGTGGTGAACTGGCCCGCGCGCCGGCGCCTCTAGCCCAGCAGGCGCCGCAGCGACTCCAGGTACATGCCGTGCAGGGCGTCGATTTCCTCCAGCCCCACCGATTCATTCACCTTGTGGATGCTGGCATTGGTCACACCCAGTTCCACCACCTGCGCGCCCAGCGTGGCGATGAAGCGGCCGTCCGATGTGCCGCCACCGGTGCTGAGCTTCGGCGCGCTGCCGGTCACGCTCTTCACGCCCGCGCAGACGCCGTCCGACAGCGCGCCGGGCGGCGTGTAGAAGGGTTCCCCCGACACATACCACTCGATGGTGTATTTCACGCCATGGCGGTCGAGGATGCCCTCGACGGTCTTCTTCAGGCCTTCCTGCGTCTGCACCGGTGAATAGCGCAGGTTGAAGCGCGCCTTGAGCTCGCCGGGGATCACGTTCGGCGCGCCCGTGCCGGCGTTCAGGTTCGAGATCTGGAAGGTGGTGGGCTCGAAGTGCTCATTGCCTTCGTCCCACACATGCGCCGTGAGCTCGGCCAGCGCGGGCGCCAGCATGTGCACCGGGTTCCTGGCAAGCTGCGGATAGGCCACATGGCCCTGCACGCCGTGCACGGTGAGTCGGCCGCTGAACGAGCCGCGGCGGCCGATCTTGATGGTGTCGCCCACGGCCTTCTCGCTGGACGGCTCGCCCACGATGCACCAGTCGATGCGCTGCTGGCGCGAACGCAGCAGCTCGACCACGCGCTTGGTGCCATCCACCGAGGGGCCTTCCTCGTCGCTGGTGATCAGGAAGGCGATGCTGCCCTTGTGGTCGGGCCGCTCGCGCACGAAGGTCTCCGCGGCGGTGACCATGGCGGCAAGGCCGCTTTTCATGTCGGCCGCGCCGCGCCCGAAGAGTCGTCCGTCCACCACGGTGGGGACGAAGGGCTGCGTCTTCCATTCCTCCAGCGGGCCGGTGGGCACCACATCGGTATGGCCGGCGAAACACAGCACCGGACCATCGTTGCCGTGCACGGCCCAGAAGTTCTCGACGCTGCCGAAATCCATCTTTTCGGTGCGGAATCCCACGGCTTGCAGCCGCTGCATCATCAGCTGCTGGCAGCCATTGTCGGCGGGCGTGACGGACTGGCGGGCGATCAGGTCGAGCGTGAGCTGGACGGTCTCGGAATTCTGCAAAGTCCTGCGGTCCTTCTGCGCCACGGAAAGGCGGTGGGTGCGAAGTGTGCGTAACGCGCCACCCCCTCGCAAGGGGCAGTGCAACGGAACTGCAACATTCGCCCCCCAGAATGCCCGGCCATCGGGGAGCCACCCCTTATGAGCCGGAGAGCCACATGACCAGAAAACCCCTCGTCGCCATCGCCCTGGCGGCTGCGCTGGGCACCACTGCCGCGCTCGCGCAGTCGGCCCGCGACTACATCGCCATCGTGGGTTCTTCCACGGTGTACCCGTTCACCACCACCGTGGCCGAGCAGTTCGGCAAGGGCGGCAAGTTCAAGACGCCCAAGGTCGAGAGCACCGGCACCGGCGGCGGTTTCAAGCTGTTCTGCAGCGGCGTGGGTGTGCAGTACCCGGACATTTCCAACGCCTCGCGGGCCATCAAGCCCAGCGAGACGGAGACCTGCGCGAAGAACGGCGTGAAGGACATCGTCGAAGTCAAGATCGGCTACGACGGCATCGTGCTGGCGAATTCCAGGAAGGCCTCGCTGTTCAAGGTGACCCGCCGCGAGCTGTTCCTCGCGCTCGCCAAGAACGTGCCCGATCCGGCCAACCCGACCTCGCTGGTGGCCAATCCCTACAAGACCTGGAACCAGATCAACAAGGCACTGCCGGCCGACAAGATCGAAGTGCTGGGTCCGCCGCCGACCTCCGGCACGCGCGATGCCTTCGCCGAGCTGGTGCTGGAGAACGGCTGTTCGACCTTCGCTTGGATCAAGTCGCTGAAGGATGTGGATGAAGGCCGCTTCAAGCGCGTCTGCGATTCGATCCGCGAAGACGGCGCGTACGTCGAAGCCGGCGAGAACGACAACCTGATCGTGCAGAAGCTCGAGGCCAATCCGAAGGCGCTGGGCATCTTCGGCTACAGCTTCCTCGAGGAGAACGTCGGCAAGATCGAAGGCTCGTACATCGACGGCGTGGAGCCCACCTTCGACAACATCGCCTCGGGCAAGTACCCCGTGTCGCGGCCGCTGTTCATCTACGTGAAGAAGGCGCACCTGGGCGTCATCCCCGGCCTGAAGGAGTTCGTGGCCGAGTACATCAGTGACCGCTCGATGGGCAGCGAGGGCTACCTGGCCGACAAGGGCCTGATCCCGCTGGCGCCGGGCGAGGCGGGCAAGGTGCGCACCAGCGTGGGCGGCAAGGTCAAGTAGGCCGCGGCCCACCCCGGACAAGCACCCCGCAACGATTTCAATCGACGAGAACCTACATGCAAGCAATGAAGAATGATTCAGGCACGCGCACGGTGCGCGCGTTGGCAGTGACCGCAGCCGTGGCGGCAGCGCTGGCGGTATCGCCGGCCCGCGCCGACGAGGTCAGCGAGCTCAAGGCCGCGGTGCAGGCGCTGCAGAAGCGCATCGACACCCTCGAGGCCCAGGCCAAGGTCACCGAGGAAACCAACGACCGGCAGACCGACCAGATTGCCCAGGCGAAGACCAACGTGCCGGGCTGGGTGCCGAACTTCACCTTCAAGGGCGATCTGCGCTATCGCAACGAGAACATCGACCAGGAATATGCCGTGCAGCGCAACCGCGACCGCATCCGCGTCCGCGCCGGCTTCGTGGCGAAGGTGAACGACACCGTCACCACCGAGCTGCAGCTTGCCAGCGCCGAGGGCAACGATCCGCGTTCGTCCAACCAGACGCTGACCGGAGAGAACACCCGCAAGCCGGTGTACATCGACCTGGCCTATGCGGAGTGGAAGCCGCACGCCGACTGGAAGTTCACCGCCGGCAAGATGAAGTATCCCTGGGTGCGCCCCGGCCAGAGCGTGCTGTTCGACGGCGACATCAACCCCGAAGGCCTGGCGGTGAACTTCAGCCACGGACCGTTCTTCGCCAGCAGTTTCTACAACATCCTCGAGGAACGCAGCGCGGCGGGCGAGAGCACGCTGTTCGGCGGACAGGTGGGCTTCAAGCAGGCCATCGGCGCGGCCACGGTCACGCTGGGTGCGAGCCTGTTCGACTTCAACAGCGTGCAGCACCGCAATCCCTTCTTCAACTCGGCCAGCAACGGCAACACCACTACCACGGTGGGTTGTTTCCCCGGCCAGTCGCCTTGCCTCCTGAACGACTACAACCTGATCGAGGGTTTCGCGGAGTACTCGGTGCCCGTGGCGGGCCGGCCGCTGTCGCTGTATGCGGACTACATCAAGAACGATGCCGCCGTGAACAGCTACGACACGGCCTACAGCGCCGGCATCCTGTACGGCCGCGCGTCGAATCCGCGCACCTGGGAGATCGGCTACTTCTACCAGAAGGTGGAGAAGGATTCGCTGAACGCGCAGTTCGTCGACTCCGACTTCGCCGGCGGCAACTCCGACGGCAAGGGCGGGGTGGTGAAGGCGGGCTATGCCTTCGCCCGCAACTGGACGCTGAACCTCACCTACTTCCTGAACAAGACCAACATCGACGTGCCGGTGACAGTGGCGGGCGTGGGCAGTGTGCGCAACCGCGACTACAAGCGCCTGCAGGTCGACATGAACTTCAAGTACTGACCGATTCCGCAAGCTGAAGGGGCGGTCGCGGCGAAGGTCGCGACCGCCTTGCCGCATCACAAGGCTCGCTATACTTCACGCCACATGTCGTACGCAGCGCTTTTCCTGCTGGTCGTCGCACTCGCCGTCATCGGGTACTGGCTCGGCAAGTACCGTGCCCTGGCCCTGGTGGGCGGCGGCAAGGGCATGCGCAAGCTGCATTCGCTGCCTTCCTACTATGGGCTGATGACCGCGCTGTGGGCGGCATTGCCCTGCGTGCTGCTGCTGGTGCTGTGGGGCGCCTTCCAGGAACACATCATCGCCTCGCTGGTGCGCTCGCACCTCGCCGACCCGCAGCTTGCCGCCGATCAGGCCCGCATGGGCCTGTTCATGAACGACGTACACAATGTGCTTGCCGGCTCGGTGCCCCTCGACACGGCATCGCCGCCGGTGCGCGCCGCCGCGCTCGAATACGGCCATCTGCGCGGCGTGGCTGCGCGCGCACGCACCGGCTTGGTGCTGGCGCTGGGCGTCATCGGCCTGTGGCTGGTGCGCCGGCGCATCCACGCCTCGCTGCGCGCGCGCAATGCCGTGGAGTCGCTGGGCGAGAAGGCGCTGCTGGCCTGCTCGATGCTGGCCATCATGGTCACGCTGGGCATCCTGTTCTCGGTGCTGTGGGAGTCCATCCAGTTCTTCCGCGCCGTGCCGCTGCACAAGTTCCTGTTCGGACTGCAGTGGAGCCCGCAGACGGCGATGCGCGCCGACCAGGTGGGCTCCTCCGGCAGCTTCGGCGCCATGCCGCTGTTCCTGGGTACGGCGATGATCTCGGGCATCGCGATGCTGGTGGCGGTACCCATCGGCCTGTACTCGGCCATCTATCTCTCCGAATACGCGAGCCGGCGCTTCCGCGCCTGGGCGAAGCCGCTGCTCGAGGTGCTGGCGGGCATTCCCACCGTCGTCTATGGGTTCTTTGCGGCGCTCACCATGGGGCCGGCGCTGCGCAGCCTCGGCACGGCGCTTGGCCTCGAGGTGGCTTCCGAAAGCGCGCTGGCGGCGGGCCTGGTGATGGGCATCATGATCATCCCCTTCGTGTCCTCGCTGGCCGACGACATGATCACTGCCGTGCCGCAGTCGCTGCGCGACGGCGCCTATGCGCTGGGTGCCACCAAATCCGAGACCATCAAGCAGGTGATCCTGCGCGCGGCGCTGCCGGGCATCGTCGGCGGCGTGCTGCTGGCGGTGTCGCGCGCCATCGGCGAGACCATGATCGTGGTGATGGCGGCGGGGCTGGGTGCCAACCTCACCGCCAATCCGCTGCAGGCGGTCACCACCGTCACCGTGCAGATCGTCACGCTGCTCACCGGCGACCAGGAATTCGACAGTCCCAAGACGCTGGCCGCGTTCGCGCTGGGCCTGGTGCTGTTCCTGGTCACGCTGGTGCTGAACATCGTGGCGCTGTACGTGGTGCGCAAGTACCGGGAGCAGTATGAGTAGGTCGCCCGCCGAGACGCGTGCGCTCGTGGAGCGCAGCCTGCGCCGGCGCTACTGGGCCGAGCGGCGCTTCCGCGCCTATGGTCTCCTGGCCGTGCTGGTCGGCATTTCGTTCGTGTTCGTGCTGTTCGGCTCCATCGTGTCCAAGGGCTACACCGCCTTCCGGCAGGCCTATCTCACTCTCGAGATCCACTACGACCCGGCGGTGCTGCGGCCCGAGGGTGTCACCGGCCCGGAGGCGCTGGCCGGTGCCAACTACAACACGCTGGTGCGCAACGCGCTGCGCGAGCTCTTCCCCGAGGTGACGGGCCGCGCCGAACTGCGGCAGCTCTCGCAGCTGGTCAGCAATTCGGCAGCCCATCAACTGCAGCAGCATCTGATGGCGCACCCCGAACTGGTGGGGCAGCGCGAGAAGCAGCGGTTCCTCGCCGGGGCCGATGTGGACCAGTTGCTGAAGGGCGCCATCGACCGCAAGGCGGGCGAGGCTTCGCGCGTGCTCTCCGATCAACAGCTCGGTTGGGTCGACACGCTGGAGAAGAAGGCCGGCCTGAAGCTCGAATTCAACACGGGCTTCCTCACCAATGGCGATTCGCGCGAGCCTGAGCAGGCCGGCGTGGGCGGCGCGCTGATGGGTTCCATCTACACGCTGCTGGTCACGCTGCTGCTGTCGTTCCCCATCGGCGTGGCGGCGGCGGTGTACCTGGAGGAGTTTGCGCGTCGCGGCCGCTGGACCGACATCATCGAGGTGAACATCAACAACCTCGCTGCGGTGCCTTCCATCGTCTTCGGTCTGCTGGGCCTTGCGGTGTTCCTGAACTTCTTCGGGCTGCCGCGCTCGGCGCCGCTGGTCGGCGGCCTGGTGCTGACGCTGCTGACGCTGCCCACCATCATCATCGCCTCGCGTGCCGCGCTCAAAGGCGTGCCGCCCTCCATCCGCGAGGCGGCACTGGGCATGGGCGCCTCGAAGCTGCAGATGGTGGCGCACCATGTGCTGCCGCTGGCGATGCCCGGCATGCTCACCGGCACCATCATCGGCATGGCCCGCGCGTTGGGCGAAACCGCACCGCTCTTGATGATCGGCATGGTGGCCTTCATCGTGGACATCCCGCGCGGCATCACCGATCCGGCCACCGTGCTGCCGGTGCAGATATTCCTCTGGGCCGACAGCCCCGAGCGGGCCTTCATCGAACGCACCTCGGCCGCCATCCTGGTGCTGCTGGCCTTCCTCATCGTGATGAACGGCGTGGCGGTGATCCTGCGCAAGCGGTTCGAGCGTCGCTGGTAGTTTTCAAGGAGTCCAGATGTCGGCAGTTCCGCAGGTTCCCGTGACTTCGCTGCCCGTGCCGGAGGGGATCAAGACCGTCGGTCGCGTCACCGCCGACGAGCCGCTGATCTGCGCGCGCGACGTGAACGTGTACTACGGCGACAAGCATGCCATCCGCGGCGTGAACGTCGACATCGCGCGCAACCAGGTGCTGGCGATGATCGGCCCTTCGGGCTGCGGCAAGTCCACCTTCCTGCGCTGCATAAACCGCATGAACGACACCATCGATGGCGCGCGCTTCACCGGCAGCATCGTGCTCGACGGGCAGGACATCTACGACAGGCGCCAGGACGTGGTGCAGCTTCGTGCCCGCGTGGGCATGGTGTTCCAGAAGCCCAACCCCTTTCCGAAGTCCATCTACGAGAACGTGGCGTACGGGCCGCGCATTCATGGTCTGGCGGCCAACCGCGTGGAGCTGGATGAGATCGTCACCAGCAGCCTGCAGCGCGCCGGTCTGTGGGAGGAAGTCAAGGATCGCCTCGCCAGCCCCGGCACCAGCCTGTCGGGCGGTCAGCAGCAGCGCCTGTGCATCGCGCGCACCATCGCCGTGAATCCGGAAGTCATCCTGATGGACGAGCCCTGTTCGGCGCTCGACCCCATCGCCACCGCGCGCATCGAGGATCTGATCGACGAGCTGCGCGCCAGCTACGCCATCGTCATCGTCACGCATTCGATGCAGCAGGCGGCGCGGGTGTCGCAGCGCACGGCGTACTTCCACCTCGGCGATCTGATCGAGGTGGGGGAGACCGACCGTGTGTTCACCAACCCGCGCCACAAGCTCACGGAAGACTACATCACGGGGCGGTTCGGCTAGGGCGCACGCGGGGCGGCGGCGCAACGCCGGCTTGGGTATAGTTCGCCGCCCATGAATCCCCGTATCACCTGTTGCTGCCTCGGCGGCATCACAAGCCTGCTTTGCCTCGCCGCCGCGCCCGCCTCGGCCTCGGATGGATCGCTGGACGAAGTCGTGGTCGTCGCGACGCGCCTGCCCGTGCCGGCCACCAAGGTGGGCAACACGGTCGAGGTCATCGACCAGCGCGAGATCGAAGCCAGCCAGGCCATCGTGGTGTCCGACCTGCTCGCGAGCCAGCCGGGCATCGGCGTGACGCGCAGTGGCGGACCCGGCGCGCTCACGGCCCTGCGCATCCGCGGCGCGGAAGGCGATCACACGCTGGTCCTCATCGACGGCGTGCAGATCAATGATCCCGCGTCGACCGGCGGCGGTTTCGACTTCGGCAACCTGATGGTCGGCGACATCAGCCGCATCGAGGTGCTGCGGGGCGCCCAGTCCACGCTGTACGGCAGCCAGGCCATCGGCGGCGTGATCAACATCGTCACGGCCGAGGGCGGCGAGACGGCCGGTGGCAGCGTCCAGGCCGAGTATGGATCGCTGGACAGCACGCTGCTGAAGGCGGCCTTCGGCGGCCGGGCGGGCAGCGCCACCGGCCGGTTGGCCGGATCCTGGTATCGCACCGATGGCATCTCCACGTTCGGCGCGGGCAACGAGCGCGATGCCTTCCGCAACACCTCGCTGGCGGGTCGCATGGGTTACGAGCTGGGTCCCGCCGCGAGAATCGATGTGCGGGGCTACTACGCGCGCAGCCGCGTGGAGACGGACGGCTATCCACCACCCAATTACGTGTTCGCCGATGCCGGCGACTACGCCGACAAGCGCCAGTTCGTGGGCTACGCCGGCATCGAGCTGGGTTCGCCCGGGTCGAGCCTGCGGCATCGCCTCGCGTTCCAGGCGACGCATACCGACCGGGATGAATACAGCGGGGCCTTCGGTGCCGTTTCCTCCTTCGGCCGCTATCGCGGCGAGAACGAGCGTGCCGAATACCAGGGCAGCTGGCAGGTGGCGCCCGGCTACAGTGCGGTGTTCGGACTGCAGCACGAGCGCTCGCGCATGCACAACGACATCGACCCGCTGTCGGCGGATGCGCGCCTCGACAGCGCCTACCTGCAGTTGCAGGCCGAGCCGGTGCGCGGGCTCACGCTGACGGGCGGGTATCGCCGCGATGACCATGATTCCTTCGGCACGCATGGCAGCCTGCAGTTCGCCGCTGCCTGGCAGGCCGGCCCCGACACGGTGCTGCGCGCGAGCTGGGGCCAGGGATTCAAGGCGCCCACGCTGTACCAGCTCTACAGCGGCTACGGCAACCCCGGCCTTGCACCGGAAACGGCCCGGAGCTGGGACGCCGGCATCGAGCAGCACTGGCAGGATGGCCGCCTGCGCCTGTCGGCGGTCTACTTCGAGCGCACCACGCGCCAGCTCATCTCCTTTCTGGATTGTCCCGATCCGGGCAACACCCTCTGCTCCGCGCCCGGTCATCAGCCATTCGGTTACTACGACAACACGGCGCTGGCGCGCGCCAACGGCGTGGAGCTGAAGTCGGTGGTGATGATCTCCCCGATGCTGGACCTCTCGGCCAACTACACCCATGCCCGGTCGCGCGACCGTTCCCCGGGCTCCGCATCCTTCGGAATGCAGCTGCTGCGGCGGCCGAAAGACGTGGCCAACGCCGCTGTGAATGTCCATCCCGTGGCCGGGCTGACTGCCACCGCGGCATTGCGACATGTATCGTCCAGCCCGGAGAACGACTTCGACGTGTTTCCGCCCGCGCGGATATCGCTGCGTCCCTACACGCTGGTCGACCTGCGCATCGCGTGGCAGCGCAACGAACAGTGGCAGGTGGCAGGCCGCATCGAGAACCTGTTCGACCGACGGTATGAAACCGTGCACCTGTACGGCGCGCCCGGTCGCGCCGCCTACCTGTCGGTGAACCGGCGCTTCTGACCATGGGGCGGCGAATGGCGCGTGCCCTCGCCCTGGCCGTGGTCGCGACGCTGTGCGCCTGCGTGCGACTGTCGGATTCCGCGAACGAGCGCGCCTTTGAAGTCAGCGCCGCCTGGGTGGGCGGTCGTCCCGTCGTGGCGTGGTACGGCGGAAAGCTCGGGCACGAGGCGATCTACCTGCGGCGGGCGGATATGCAGGGGCGTTGGCAGGGGCCTGCGGTCCGCCTGACCGATGCCTCGAAGGATGCGTTCGAACCTTCGCTGCAGGACATCGATGGCGATGCACTGGTCGCCTGGTACGAACAGGAGCAAGCGCCAACGGCTGTCGCCCCGCGCCAGTTCGTTCAAGTCGGGCGATTCGATCTCTCCGGACGCAGGATCTGGCAAAGGCGGCTTTCGGGCGAAGATGTCCGTGGCCGCATTCCCGTCGTGCGCGTTGCCGGAAATGTCGTGCACGTGGCCTGGCTGGAGCAGCGCGGCGACGAACCGCCCATGCTGCGCAGCGCGAAGCTGGACGCAATGGGCGGCTGGTTGTCCCCGCCGCGGGACCTGTTCCCCGCCGGCCGCGCAACCTGGAACCTGAACGCGGCCATCGGTCCCGATGGTTCGATGCATGTGGTCTTCGACACCGAAGCGGGCAGGGCGAAGGAACTCGAATGGATAGCCGCCGGCGCCGCGCATATCGCAAGGTTCGCCAGCGTCGATGACGGACAGACTTCCATGTTTCCGGATATCGCGATCGGTGGCGGACGCTTTGCCATCACCTGGGTGGATTCGCGGGACGGGGCCGACGAGGTCTACCTGCGCTGCGGCAAGCTGGGCCCGGAGGGTTTGCCGGTCGCGCAGCAGGCCATCGATGCCACGGGCGCGCAGCGCGTGACGCACACCGCGGGTGCTTCCACGGGTGCCTACGCGGCCTGGAACGGTTCGGGTTTCGAGCTGGCCTGGGTTGAGTCCCGCGGTCCCCGCGGCCTGGTGATGCACCAGGCCTTTGATGCAGATTGCAGGCCGCGGGCGAAGGCCTCGCCCGTCGACGGGTGGGGATCGGCCGGCATTCCCTCGCTGGCATCATCCCCCGCGGGGCTGCTGCTGGCGTGGAATGGAATGCGCGGGGATCCCGCCAGCGCCACTTCCCGCGTGCTGCTGAAGATCTGGCCGACGCCCGGCGTCAGTCGGAGCGCAGCAGCTCGTTGATCGAGGTCTTGGCGCGGGTCTTCGCATCCACGCGCTTCACGATGATGGCGCAGGCCAGGCTGTACTTGCCATCGGCCGAAGGCAGCGAGCCCGGCACCACCACCGATCCGGGCGGCACGCGGCCGTAGCTGATCTCGCCGGTGGCGCGGTCGTAGATGCGCGTGCTCTGGCTGATGAACACGCCCATGGCCAGCACCGAACCCTCGCCGACGATCACGCCTTCCACCACCTCGGAGCGCGCGCCGATGAAGCAGTCGTCCTCGATGATGGTGGGCGAGGCCTGCAGCGGCTCGAGTACGCCCCCGATGCCCACGCCGCCCGACAGGTGCACGTTCCGGCCGATCTGCGCGCAGGAGCCCACCGTGGCCCAGGTATCCACCATGGTGCCGCTGTCCACGTAGGCGCCGATGTTCACGTAGGAGGGCATCAGCACCACGTTCGGCGCGATGTAGGCGCCGCGGCGCGCCGTGGCCGGCGGCACCACGCGCACGCCGCCCGCCTTGAGCTGCGTGGCATTCTGATCGGCGAACTTCAGCGCCACCTTGTCGTAGTAGCGCACGGCGCCGGCATCGATGAGCTGGTTGTCATTGGCGCGGAACGACAACAGCACGGCCTTCTTCAGCCATTCGTGCACCACCCAGCGATCGCCCTGTTTCTCGGCCACGCGCGCGCGGCCTGAATCGAGCAGGCCGATGCATTCCTCGATGGCGTCGCGCAGCGAGCGGTCGCAGTTGGAGGGGTTGATGTCGGCGCGCCTTTCGAAGGCGGCCTCGATGGTCCGTCGCAGGGTGTCAGTCATGATGGTTCAGTTGTCACGTGCAAGAATGAATTCGCGGATGCGCGCGGCAGCCTGCACGCATTCCTCTTCGGGCGCAACGAGCGAGATGCGCACATAGCCTGCGCCCGGATTGCCGCCATGTGCGTTGCGGGCGAGGTAACTGCCCGGCACCACGGTCACGTTCTGTGTCGCGAAGAGTCCGGCCGTGAAGGCCGTATCGTCACCGCCCACCTTCAGCCACAGGTAGAACCCGCCGGCGGGCCGCAGCGTCTCGATCACCGGCTGCAGCACCGGCAGCACGCGGTCGAACTTGCGCCGGTACAGCGCGCGATTCACGCGCACGTGCTCGTCATCGCTCCAGGCCGCGATGCTGGCGCGTTGGGTGGGGATGGGCATGGCGCAGCCATGATAGGTGCGATACAGCAGGAAGGGCGCGATCAGCGCCGCATCGCCTGCGACGACGCCGGAACGCAGGCCGGGCAGGCTCGAACGCTTGGACAGCGAGTGAAAGCTCATGCAGCGGCGGTAAGCCGTGTTGCCCATGGCCTGGGCCGCGGTGAGCAGTGACGGCGGGGGCGAGGCCTCGTCGTCGAACAGATCGGCATAGCACTCGTCGGAGGCAATGATGAAATCATGCCGCTCGGCCAGCTCCAGCGCATGACGCAGGTAGGCGAGGTCCATCACGGCGCCGACGGGATTGGCGGGGCTGCACAGGAACAGCAGCTGGCAGCGCTGCCAAACCTCGGCGGGCACGGCCTCGAGGTCGGGCAGGAAACCGTTGTCCTGCGTGGTGTTCAGGAAATACGGCTCGGCGCCGGCCAGCAGCGCCGCGCCCTCGTAGATCTGGTAGCAGGGATTGGGCATCAGCACCAGCGGCGCTTCACCGCCGCGACGCGCATCCACCACCGCCTGCACGAAGGCGAACAGCGCCTCGCGCGTGCCGGTCACCGGCAGCACCTGCGTCGCGCCATCCACCGCTGCAAGGCCGAAGCGGCGCATGGCCCAGGCGGCCGCTGCCGCGCGCAGTTCAGGCAGGCCGCGCGTGGCCGGGTACGAGCCCAGGTCCGCAAGGTTCGCCCGCAAGGTGTCGATCACGAAGCCCGGCGGGGCATGTTTTGGCTCGCCGATGGACAGCGGTATGTGCGACAGATGCGCCGGCGGAACCAGCCCCTGCTTCAATTCAGCCAGGCGTTCGAAGGGATAGGCCGACAGGTGCCGGAAGCCGGGATTCATCGACGACATGGCTTCAGCTCGCGCGCGTCAGCGCGGTGGTCAGCCGTGCCTGAAGCTGCGCGGCCGCCGCATCGCTCAGCGGCTGCTGCTGCAGGTCGGTGACATAGAACACGTCCTCGGCGCGCTCGCCGATGGTGCTGACGCGCGCGCCCAGCAGATCGAGCCGCTCTTCCCACAGCACCTTGCCCACGTCGCACAGCAACCCCGGGCGGTCGCCGGCCACCAGTTCCACCGCGGAGCGGTTGTTGCGCGCATCGCAGGTGATGGTGACGCGGGTGGGCGTGTTGAACATGCGCACCTGCCGCGGCGCGCGGCGCGACACGCCCAGCGGCGACTCCTCGGGCCGCCGCAGCGAATTCCACAGCGACTGCTGCATCTCCTCGACCCGCTCCGTGTCGGTGATCGGCGCGCCGTTGTCTTCGAGCACATGGTACAGGTCGAGGCTGAAGCCATTGGACGCAGGCGTGATGCGCGCATCGACGATGGTGAGCCCGAGCTGGTCGAGCACCGCGGTGGCGCGGGCGAATCCATGCCGGCGGTGCGGCGCATAGATCAGCACCGCCGTGGTGCCGCGCTGGCTGTGGGGTTGCACGGCCACCAGCGGTTCGTCCACGCCACCTTCGCGCGTGGCTGCCAGCTGCGTGAACCAGGCGATCTCCTCGGGAGAGTGCCGCAGGAAGTAGGCGGCCGACAGCGGCGCCCAGGCGCGCTCGATGTCGGCGGCGCCGAGCTTCTGCGGTGCCAGCAGCGCGCGCGCCGCCTCCTTGTTTTCGGCGATCAGCTGTTCCTCGTCGATGGGTTTCTCGAGGCCGCGGCGCAGCGCGGCGCGCACGCTCTCGTAGAACTCCTGGAACAGCGAGGCCTTCCACGAGTTCCACAGCTTGGGATTGGTGCCGCGCACGTCCGCGCAGGTGAGCAGGTAGAGGTAATCGAGGCGCACCTCGTCACCCACGAGCTGCGCGAATTCGTTGACCACTGCCGGATCGCCGATGTCCTTCTTCTGCGCAGTGACGGACAGCGTCAGGTGCTGGCGCACCAGCCAGGCAACCAGGCGCGCGTCGTAGGGCGAGAGGCCCTGTTCCAGGCAGAAGGCCTCGGCATCCACCGAACCCAGATCGGAGTGGTCGCCGCCGCGGCCCTTTGCGATGTCGTGGAACAGCGCCGCCAGATAGATGATCTCCGGCTTGGGCAGGTGCTGCATGATGCTCGACAGCTTCGGCAGCTCGTGATCGAACTTCGGCATCGCCAGCCGGCGCAGATTGCTCACCACGAACAGCGTGTGCGCATCCACGGTATACGCGTGGAACAGGTCGTACTGCATGCGGCCGACGATGCGGCCGAAGGCGGGAATGTAGCGGCCAAGCACGCCATAGGTGTTCATGCGGCGCAGCTCGTGCGTCACGCCCACCGGTGCGCGCAGGATCTCGAGGAACAGCCGGTGATGGCGCGGGTTCTGCCGGAACTCCTCGTCGATCAGCCACAGATGCCGCGCCACCGCGCGCATGGTGTTGGCACTGACGCCGCGCACCTCCGGATGCTGTTGCAGCAGCACGAACAGTTCCAGCAGCGCCGACGGGTAGCGCGAGAACATGTCCGGACTGGTGGTCTCCAGATACTCGTTGCGGATCTGGAAGCGCGCGTTGATCGCCTGCGGCGGCGTGTCGCCGGGCAGGATGGCGTCGCGGAAGGCCTGCAGCAGCAGTTCGTTCAGGAAGCTCACATCCAGCGCCGTGCGGTAGTAGCGCTGCATGAGCTGCTCCACCGCCAGCGTGTAGCTGGCGTCCTCGTAACCGAAGGTCTGCGCCAGCCTGATCTGGTGATCGAACAGCAGCCGGTCCTCGTGCCGGCCGGTGAGCACGTGCAGGCCGAAGCGCGTCTTCCACAGGAAGGCCTGCGCCTGCTTCAGCTTGCGCAGCTCGGCCGGCGTCAGGAATCCCTTCTGCACCAGCTCGTCGAGGCTGTCGGCGCCGAAGTGCCGCTTCGCCACCCAGCCGATGGTCTGCAGATCGCGCAGGCCGCCGGGCCCGTTCTTCACATTGGGCTCGAGGTTGTAGGCAGTGTCGTTGGCCTTCAGGTGCCGCTCGCGCTGTTCGGCGAGCTTCGCCTCGAAGAACTTGTGCGAGGGCCACACCTTCGACGGCGCCAGCGCGTCGCGCATGTCCTGCGCCAGCCCTGCATTGCCCACCAGGAGCCGCGCCTCCAGCAGTGTGGTCATCACGCCCACATCCGCGGCGCTCTGCTCGGCGCATTCGGCGGCGGTGCGCACGCTGTTGCCCACTTCGAGGCCAATGTCCCACAGGAAGGTGATGAAGCCCTCCACCTGCGCACGCTCGCCCGCGGCCAGTGGCACGTCGCCCGGTACCAGGATCAGGATGTCGACATCGGAGTAGGGGTGCAGTTCGCCGCGGCCATAGCCGCCCACCGCCAGCAGCGCCATGCGCTCGCCCAGCGAAGGTTCCAGCAGATGGCCCCACAGCGCTCGCAGCAGCGTGTCGATGAACAGCGCGCGGGCGCGCACCAGCACCTCGACGCTTTCCTCGGCGAGGAAGCGGGTCTTCAGTTCCTCCTGCGCGGCATCGATCAGCGCGCGGCAGGATTCGCGCGACCAGCCCGATTCCACCAGCCGCTGCGGCAGCCGGTCGAGCAGCGGCCACGGCGGCATTTCCATGCTGGTGGCGGTGTCTTCATCCTCGAGCGACGCCTGCTGGAATGAAACCATCGCGGCGCTTCAGGCGGCGGCCGCGGCATTGCCGCGTTCGGCGGCGCCCAGCGTCAGCACTTCGTAACCATCGGCGGTCACGAGAATGGTGTGTTCCCACTGCGCCGACAGCGAATGATCCTTGGTGACCACCGTCCAGCCGTCTTCCAGTGGCGGTTTCACATGCCGCTTGCCGGCATTGATCATCGGCTCGATGGTAAACGTCATGCCCTCGCGCAGCAGCGTGCCGGTGCCGGCCTGGCCGTAATGCAGCACCTGCGGCTCCTCGTGGTACACGCGGCCGATGCCATGGCCGCAGTACTCGCGCACCACCGAGAAGCCTTCGCCCTCGGCCAGAGTCTGGATCACATGGCCGATGTCACCGAGCCGTGCACCGGGCCGCACCTGCCGGATGCCGGCCCACATGGCCTCGCGGGTCACGCGCGACAGCCGCTCGCCCAGCACGCCCGGCTTGCCGGCGAAATACATGCGGCTGGTGTCGCCATGGAAGCCGTCGCGGATCACGGTGACGTCGATGTTGACGATGTCGCCGTTCTTCAGCTTCTTGTCGTTGGGAATGCCATGGCACACCACGTGGTTCACCGAGGTGCAGATGGTCTTCGGAAAGCCGTTGTAGCCCACGTTGGCAGGGATGGCCTTCTGGGTCTTCACGATGTAGTCGTGGCAGATCTCGTCCAGCTCGCTGGTGGTGATCCCGGGCACCACATGGGGAGTGATCATGTCCAGCACGTCGGCCGCCAACCGGCCTGCAATGCGCATCTTTTCCTGTTCTTCCGGGGACTTGATCGTGATGGGCATCAGTGGGTTGCGGCGCCCACTGCCAGTGGCAGCTAAGGCGTTGTTTGCGTGGGAAAGTCATGGTATAAAGCGCGGCCTTTTTTGGCAAACAAATCCCAGTCCGATTCGTCACTGGCAGCCGGGTGTTCCGCAAGGAATTGCCGCCAGGGAATCGGACCTGGTCCCCAACCCGAACGGATGAGGAAAATTTCATGGCCAGCGTGTCAATGCGACAGATGCTGGAAGCGGGTGTTCATTTCGGACACCAGACCCGCTTCTGGAACCCCCGGATGGCTCAGTACATCTTCGGGGAGCGCAACCGGATCCACATCATCAACCTCGAGAAGACGCAGCCCCTGTTCGCGGAGGCCGTGGCCTTCGTCAAGGGCATCGTCGCCGATGGCGGCACCGTGCTGTTCGTCGGCACCAAGCGTTCTGCCCGCGAGGCGATGCAGAAGGAGGCCGTGCGCTGCGGCCAGCCGTTCGTGAACCAGCGCTGGCCCGGCGGCATGCTCACCAACTTCAAGACCATCCGCCAGTCGATCAAGCGGCTCACCGACCTCACCGAGCTGCAGGATTCCGGCGCGATGGACAAGCGCGGCAAGAAGGAAGCGCTGCAGCTGCGCCGCGAGATGGCCAAGCTCGAGAAGAGCCTGGGCGGCATCAAGAACATGGCTGCGCTGCCCGACGTGCTGTTCGTGGTCGACGTGGGTCACGAGCGCATCGCCCTCAACGAGGCGAAGAAGCTCGGCATCCCCGTCGTGGCCATCGTCGACACCAACTGCTCGCCCGACGGCGTCGACTACGTCGTCCCCGGCAACGACGACGCCATGCGCGCCATCAGCCTGTACGCCTCGGCCATGGCCGACTCCGTGCTCGAGGGCCGCGCCGCGGTGCCGAAGGTCATGGTCGGCGAAGATGAATTCGTGGAACTCGACGAGGCCGGTGCGCCGCGCCGCCGCGAAGCCCGCCCGACGCGTGGCAAGCCGCAGGCTGCCGTGCGCCGCAAGCCGCCGGCCCGTGCGTCGGCCGAGGCCGCCGCGGCACCGGCCGGTGAAATCACCGAAGCCGACCTCGACGAGCCGTCGGTCGACGTGAAGGCCGGTGGCAAGGAACAGATCGGCAGCAGCGCCACGCGCCGCCGTCCCGCCGCCGGTGCCGGTGGTGCCCGCCGCGGTGGGGCGCGCTGATGAGCGTCACTGCTGATACCGTCCGTCAGCTTCGCGAGCGCACTGGCGCCGGCATGATGGAATGCAAGAAGGCGCTGGTGGAAACCGGCGGCGACATCGAAGCTGCGGCCGAGCTCATGCGCAAGCAGGGCCTGGCCAAGGCCGACAAGAAGGCCTCGCGCGTGGCCGCCGAAGGCGTAATCGCCACTGCCACCAGTGCCGACGGCAAGTCCGCCGTGCTGGTGGAAGTGAATTGCGAGACCGACTTCGTGGCCCGCGGCGACGACTTCACCGCCTTCGCGAAGGACGTGGCCGCCGTGGCGCTGGCCTCGAAGGCCGCAAGCGTCGAGGACCTGGGCACGAAGCTGCTGCCCTCCGGCGAAACCGTCGACGATCGCCGTCGTGCGCTCGTGGCCAAGATCGGCGAGAACATCAGCGTGCGTCGCTTCGAGCGCGTGGAAACATCGGGCCTGCTGGGCAGCTACCTGCACGGCACCCGCATCGGCACGCTGGTGGCCATCGAGGGCGGCGATGCCGCGCTCGCCAAGGATCTGGCCATGCACGTGGCGGCCAGCAATCCGGCGTACCTGTCGGCCGCCGACGTTCCCGAAGAGGCGAAGGCCAAGGAACGCGGCATCCGCATCGACATCATGAAGAACGACGAGAAGAACAAGGGCAAGCCCGAGAACATTCTCGCGAAGATCGTCGAAGGCGGCATGGCCAAGTGGCTGGGCGAAATCACGCTGCTCGGCCAGCCGTTCGTGAAGGACGACAAGCTGTCGATCGAGAAGCTGCTGGCCAGCGCCAAGGCGAAGGTGCTGCGTTACGCGCGCCTGGAAGTCGGCGCCGGCATCGAGAAGAAGCAGGACGACTTCGTCGCCGAAGTGATGGCCCAAGCGGGCATCAAGAAGGACGACGACACCAAGCATTGACCGGGTGACGAAAACCCCGCTTCGGCGGGGTTTTTTTTGAGCAGGAGCTTAGGCATGGGCGCAGCCGCTTTCAAAAGGATCCTCGTTAAGCTGTCGGGCGAGGCCCTGATGGGCCAGGGCGACTACGGCATCGAGCCGGCCATGCTGAAGCGCGTGGCCGCGGAGCTCGTCGAGGTGTCGGCCACCGGCGCGCAGGTGGCCGTGGTGCTGGGCGGTGGCAACATCTTCCGCGGCGCGGGCCTGGCGCGCGCCGGCATGGACCGCGTCACCGCCGACCAGATGGGCATGCTGGCCACGGTCATCAACTCGCTGGCCATGCAGGATGCGGTCGAGTCCATCGGCGCGCATGCCCGCGTGATGTCGGCCATCCGCATCAACGAGGTGGCCGAGGACTACGTGCGCCGGCGTGCCGTGCGGCACCTGGAGAAAGGCCGCATCGTCATCTTCGCGGCCGGCACCGGCAATCCCTTCTTCACCACCGATTCCGCCGCCAGCCTGCGCGCCATAGAGATCGGCGCCGACGTGCTGCTGAAGGCCACCAAGGTCAACGGCGTGTACTCCGACGATCCGGTGAAGAACCCGGCTGCCACCCGCTACGAAAGGCTCACTTTCGACCGCGTGCTCGACGACCGGCTGGGCGTCATGGACGCCACCGCCATCGTGCTCTGCCGCGACAACCGCCTGCCCCTCAGGGTGTTCAACCTGAACAACCCCGGCGACCTGCCGCGGGTTGTGCGCGGCGAGAATGTAGGTACTCTCGTCACCAACGACTGACAGCTACCCGAGGCTTCCCATGCTCGAAGATTTCAAGAACGACGCGAAGAACCGCATGCAGAAGTGCATCGTGTCCTTCCAGGGCGACCTGAAGAAGCTGCGCACCGGCCGCGCGCACCCCAGCCTCATCGAACACCTCAAGGTCGATTTCTACGGCACCGAGTCGCCGCTGAACCAGGTGGCCAACATCTCGGTGGAAGACGCCCGCACGCTGTCGATCACCCCGTGGGACCGCAACATGGTGGCCGCCATCGAGAAGGCCATCCACAAGTCGGACCTGCATCTCACGCCGATGACGGCCGGCGCGGTGATCCGCATCCCGCTGCCGCCGCTCACCGAGGAACGCCGCAAGGACATCCTGAAGGTGGTGCGCCAGGACGCCGAGAATGCCCGCGTCAGCGTGCGCAACGTGCGCCGCGACGTGCTGGCCGAGGTGAAGGAGGCGCTGAAAGAGAAGCTCATCACGCAGGATGAGGAGCGCAAGGTGCAGGACGAGATCCAGAAGCTCACCGACAAGGCTGTCGCCGAAGTCGATGCGCAAGTGGCGGCGAAGGAAAAGGAAATCCTGACGGTCTGAGCGCGCAACGCTCCGCCGCAGCCGCAATACACATGACGCTGCCGCGCCACGTCGCAATCATCATGGATGGCAATGGTCGCTGGGCCGCCGCGCGCGGCCTGCCGCGCCATGCCGGTCACAAGGAAGGGGTGGAGCCGGTGCGCATGTGCGTGCGCGAGTGCCTCCGCAATGGCATCGGTGCGCTGACGCTGTTCGCCTTCAGCAGCGAGAACTGGGGCCGGCCCGGCGAAGAGGTCTCCGCGCTGATGGGGCTGTTCGTCGAGGCGCTCGACAACCAGATCGACGAACTGCACGAAAACGGCGTGCGCGTGGGGTTCATCGGCGATCGCACGGGCTTCCCGGTGCGGCTGCAGTCGCGCATGCTGGCAGCCGAGGCGCGCACCCTGGCCAATGACAAGCTGCGGCTGCAGGTGGCGGTGGGCTACGGCGGACGCTGGGACATCGTCAATGCCGCGCGGCAGCTCGCGCAGCGCTGCGCCAGCGGTGCGCTGCGTGCGGCCGATATCACCGAACAGGACCTTGCCGCCGGCCTGCAGCTTGCGGGGCTGCCCGATCCGGATCTGTTCATCCGCACCGGCGGCGAGCGCCGCATCAGCAACTTCCTGCTGTGGAACCTCGCCTACACCGAGCTGCACTTCTGTGCGCAGTTGTGGCCGGATTTCAACGCGCAGGAATTTGGCGCCGCACTGCAGGACTTCGCCTCGCGCCAGCGTCGCTACGGCCTGACCAGCGAACAGTCGGGCGGCGCCGCATGATCCTCCAGCGCGTCATCTCCGGCGCGGTGGTCGCGGTGGTGCTGCTGGCGATGGTGCTGTTGCTGCCCCCGGCCTGGTCCGCGGCAGCGCTGAGCCTGGTGCTGCTGGCCGCGGCAGTCGAATGGTCCGGCTTCATCGACAGCCAATGGTCGGCGCGGCGGCTTGCCTTCCTGGTGCTGACGCTGGCGGCAGCGGCCGCGTTGTGGCAGGTGTCCGCTACCGGCGCAGGGCTCAGGGGCGCGCTGTTGGTGGCGCTGGTGTTCTGGACGGCGATGGGCGCGTGGGTGTTCCTGATGCCCGGCGCCACGGGCCGCGGTGCCGTCTTCGTCGCGGGTGTGTTCGCGCTGTCACTGGCCTTCATGGCCGTGGTGCGCATGCGCCTGGGGCCCGGCGGCCGCGAAGCCGTGCTGTATGCCCTGCTGATCGTCTGGCTGGCCGACAGCGGTGCCTACTTCGCCGGCCGCGCCTGGGGCGTGCGCAAGCTTGCACCACGCGTATCGCCCGGCAAGACCGTGGCGGGACTGTGGGGTGGCGTCGCGGCATGCGTGGTGCTGGCCGTGGTGGCGTCGCTGTGGCGCGGGCAGGGCATGGCCGCGCTGGTGGCCATCACTGTGGGAGTGGGTTTCTACTCCGTGGTCGGTGATCTGCTCGAAAGCCATTGCAAGCGTTTCGCGGGCCTCAAGGACAGCGGCAACCTCATTCCAGGCCATGGCGGCGTGCTCGATCGCTTCGACAGCCTGCTGGCCGCGGCGCCCTGCCTGATGCTGGGCCTCACGCTGTTCGCGGGTGAATGGCGATGATCGGCGTCGCCGTGCTGGGTTCCACCGGCAGCATCGGCGAGAGCACGCTCGACGTGCTGCGCCGGCACGCAGACCGGTTCCGCGTGGTGGCGCTCACCGCGCATCGCAACGCCGAGCGGCTCTACTCGCAGTGCGTGGAGTTTCGTCCCGATGTGGCGCTGATCGGTGATGCGTCGCTGCACGCGCCGCTTGCGGCGAGGCTGCGCGCCGCCGGCCTTTCGACCACGCTGCTGGCGGGGGCCGACGAGCTGCCTGCCGTCGCGACGCTCCCCGCCGCCGGCTACGTGATGGCGGCCATCGTCGGTGCAGCCGGCCTGCGCTCGACGCTGGCGGCAGCGGCGGCGGGCAAGCGCCTCATGATCGCCAACAAGGAAGCGCTGGTGATGGCCGGGCGCCAGGTGCTGACGGCCGCGGCCGCCGCCGGTGCCACCATCATCCCCATCGACAGCGAGCACAACGCCGTCTTCCAGTGCCTGCCGCAGCAGGCCCGCCTGGGCATCGAGCCCGCCGGCGTGCGGCGCATCATGCTCACCGCGTCGGGTGGGCCGTTCAGGAACTGGTCAGCTACCGCGCTGCAGACTGCAACGCCGGAACAGGCCTGCGCGCATCCGACATGGCAAATGGGACGCAAGATTTCCGTCGACTCGGCCACCCTGATGAACAAGGGGCTGGAGCTGATCGAAGCACAGCTGCTGTTCGGGCTGCCGGTGGAACGTGTCGAAGTCGTAATCCACCCGCAGAGCGTGGTGCATTCCCTGGTCGAATACGTGGATGGTTCGGTGCTGGCGCAGCTCGGCTCGCCGGACATGCGCACACCCATAGCCCAGGCGCTGGCGTGGCCGCAGCGGCTGGCCTCCGGTGTACAATTCCTCGACTTGCTGCAGGTGGCGCGGCTGGATTTCGAGCCTCCGGACCTGCAGCGCTTCCCCTGCCTGGGACTGGCCATCGCTGCGGCACGCGCTGGCGCAGAGATGCCCGCCGTGCTCAGCGCAGCCAATGAAGTGGCCGTTGAGGCCTTCCTGGAAGGGCGTTTGAACTTTGCGGGCATCGAGCGGGTCATTGGAGACGTGATGAATGGCTGGCTGACCACTGGCGGAACGCCTGATCTGGATGCGGTGCTCGCGGCCGATGCGCGCGCCCGCGCGCTCGCGGCCGAACGCCTCGTCACGGCTGCACAGTATCCGCGGAGCGTGGGCGCTTGAGCCTGTCCTGGCAGCATCTGCTGGCCTTCCTGTTCGCGGTGGGCCTCCTGGTCACCGTGCATGAATTCGGCCACTACTGGGTGGCGCGCCGGCTGGGCTTCAAGGTGCTGCGCTTCTCGGTCGGGTTCGGCAAGCCGCTGTTCAGGCGCGTGGCCGGCGCCGACCAGACCGAATACGTGCTGGCGGCCATACCGCTGGGTGGCTACGTGAAGCTGCTCGACGAGCGCGAGGCGCCGGTGGAATCCACCGAGGTCGCCCGCGCATTCAATCGCCGGCCGCACTGGCAGCGCATCCTGGTGCTGCTGGCCGGCCCCGCGTTCAACATCATCTTCGCCGTGCTGCTGCTCGCGGCGCTGTTCTGGGTCAACGGCGTGACGCATGTGCGCCCGGTGGTGGGCGAAGTCATCGCCGAGTCTCCCGCCGCGCGCGCCGGCATCCGCAGCGGTGATGAAATCCGCAACATCGATGGCGAGCAGGTGCGCGACCAGTCCGACGTGGTCATGTCGCTGCTGGAACAGATGGCAGGCGATGGCCGCGTCGAACTGGTGCTGGCCTCCGCCGATGGCGCGACGCGGCGGGCCGTGCTCGATGTCGTCGATGGCGACGAGCGTCGGCGCCTGACGATTCCCGAGAACCTGCTGCACGGCCTGGGCTTCGGCTTCTATCGGCCGCCGGTGCCGGCCGTGCTGGGTCGCGTGCTGCCCGATGGCACGGGCGCGGCCGCGGGACTCATGGCCGGCGACGAAGTGGTGTCGATCAACGGCACTGCCATCGCCGACTTCTACGACATGGCCCGTCGCATCTCGGAGCATGCCGGCGACACCGTCAGCATCACGCTGCGCCGCGCCGGCCAGGAAATGTCGCTGCGCGTGCCGGTGGCGGCGGTCGAGGAGCAGGGCAAGCGCGTGGGCCGCATCCGCGTCGAGCCGCCGGCGCGCATCAAGCTGCCCGCCTCGATGATCGTGCACAGCGCGGTCGGGCCCGGGTCGGCGCTGGCGATGGGCGCCTCCGAGGCCTGGCGCATGACCGCGCTGCAGGCGCGCGTCTTCTGGAGGATGATCCAGGGGCATGTCTCGCTGAAGAACCTCAGCGGCCCGCTGACCATCGCCGAATACGCCGGCGATACCGCCCGCTCCGGACCGGCCGAATTCGCCAGCTTCCTGGTGCTGATCAGTCTTTCCCTCGGTTTCCTCAATCTCCTGCCCATCCCCATCCTCGATGGCGGGCAGATCGTCTACCAGCTCGTGGAATGGATCAAAGGCAGCCCGCTGTCCGAGCGCGCACAGGTTGTCGGCCAGCAGGTCGGAATCGGCCTCCTGGTGCTGATGATGGGCGTGGCTCTGTTCAACGACATACTGCGGCAGTTCGGCTGACAACAATGCAAAAGAACCTCGTCTGGGCCGCGATTGCCCTGGCTCTCTCATCCAATGTCGGCGCGCAGGAGATCGATCCGCGCGATGCCCGCTTCACGGTCGGCGACATCCGCGTCGAAGGCCTGCAGCGCGTCTCCGAAGGCACGGTGTACAACTACCTGCCCGTGAACATCGGCGACGAGCTGGGCACGCAGCGCCTGCGCGAGGCCATGCGCGCGCTGTACGCCACCGGCTTCTTCCGCAACGTCGAGCTGCGCCGCGATGGCAGCACGCTGGTGGTGGTGGTGAAGGAGCGGCCCTCGATCGAGAGCTTCGAGATCAAGGGCAACAAGGACTTCAAGACCGAGGAGCTCACCAAGAGCCTGCGCAACCTGGGCCTCGCCGCCGGCAAGACCTTCGACCGCGCGGTGCTCGAGGAGCTGCGCGGCTACCTCACCGAGCAGTACTTCAGCCGCGGCAAGTACGCGGTGACCATCAACACCAAGGTCGAGGACCAGCCCGACAACCGGGTGCGGATCAAGATCGACATCAAGGAAGGCGCGCGCGCGCGCATCCGCCAGATCAACATCGTCGGCAACACCAAGTTCAAGGAAAAAGACGTCCTCGAGACCTTCGAGCTGAAGACGCCGAAGTGGAACAACTGGTGGAAGGCGAGCACGCGCTACTCGAAGGAATCGCTGTCGGGCGACCTGGAGAAGGTGAAGTCCTATTACCAGGACCGCGGCTACGCGAACATGGACATCGAGTCCGCGCAGGTGACCATCTCGCCCGAGAAGGACGACATGTTCATCACGGTGAGCGTGAAGGAGGGCGAGATCTACAAGATCGCCGACGCCACCATCGCCGGCCAGACCATCGTCCCGCTGAAGGACCTGCAGGCGCTGCTGCTGGTGTCGAAGGGGCAGATCTACAACCAGCAGATGATCTCGGCCACCCAGAAGCTGATCGAGAACCGGTTGGGCCTGGAGGGCTATGCCTTCGCCAAGGTCGACCCGGTGCCCAAGCTCGACGACGAGAAGAAGGAGGTCACGATGACCTTCCTCGTCGACCCCGGCAAGCGCGTCTACGTGCGGCATGTCAGCTTCGCCGGCGTCACGCGCACCAACGACGTGGTGCTGCGCCGCGAGCTGCGCCAGCTGGAGGGCGCGTGGGTGTCGAACATGCTGCTCGAGCGCTCCAAGCAGCGCATCCAGCAGCTGCCGTACATCGAGAAGGTGGAGTTCGAGAAGAACAGGGTCGAAGGGTCGGACGACCTGGTCGACGTCGAGTACACCATCAAGGAAGGCCCCAGCGCCCAGCTGTCGGGTGGCATCGGCTATTCGGCATCTTCGTCGTTCATGCTCAACGGCAGCTATGCCGACAGCAACTTCATGGGCACGGGCAAGCGCGTGGCCTTCGAGCTCAACACCGGCAAGTACGCCAAGGTGTTCAGCTTCTCGAATACCGACCAGTACCTGACGATCAACAACATCTCGCGCACCTACAGCGTGCGCTACTCGGACGTCACGCAGTTCGTGTCGGCATCGTCGGATTTCTCGTCCAAGTCGATCAGCGGCGGCCTGGAGTTCGGGTATCCCATCTCCGAGATCCAGGGCCTGCGCTTCGGGCTGAACGTGACCCGCTCGGAACTGCTCACCACCTCGTCCGGCTCGGCGCTGCAGGCGCAGAACTGGGTGCAGCAGAACGGCAAGCCGTACAGCCGCAGCGCGGTCGACGATTACGGCAACATCTTCGAGTTCTTCGGCAGCCAGTACACCGGCTTCGAGCTGTCGGCGGGCTGGTACCGCCAGAACCTGAACCGCGGACTGTTCCCCGACCGGGGCCAGCGCCAGTCGCTGTCGTTCTCTTCGAGCATCCCGGGCACTTCCATCGAGTACTGGGTGGCCGACTACAACTTCGTCCAGTACGTGCCGATCTGGCGCCGCCTGACGGGCATGGTGAACCTCAAGGCCTCGTACGGGGACTCCTTCGGCAGCACCACGGCTCTGCCCCCGTACCGGCTGTTCTTCGGCGGTGGCCCGGATACCGTTCGCGGCTACCGGGAAAGCCGGCTGGGTCCCAAGGACAACTACGGCAACCCGTACGGCGGCAACATGGTGGTGGTGGCCCGGTCGGAACTGATCATCCCGATGCCGGAGAAATTCCAGTCCAGCGCCCGCGTCAGCCTGTTTTATGACATAGGCAACGTGTTCTCGACTAACAATAATGTCCAGTTCTACGGCCGCGACGGCCTGACGCCGGTCACCTACAAATTCAAGTATAGTAGCCTGCGTCGTTCGGCCGGCCTGTCGGTCGAATGGCTGGCGCCCCTGGGGCTGTTCCGCTTCAGCTACGGTGTCCCGCTGAACCCGCAGAAGGGCAACAGCGTGATCTTCCCCGACGAAAAGGAACGGTTCCAGTTCTCGGTCGGACAGGCATTTTAGGATGAGAGGTTACATCGTGAAGCGAAGCGTCCCGTCCCTGGTGTTCACCGGCCTGCTGGCCCTCGGCACCGTTTCCACGGCCCATGCGGAACTGAAGATCGGCGTGGTCGACACGCAGCGGCTGATGAACGATGCGCCGCAGGCCAAGGTCGCCATCGAGCAGATCCGCACCGAGTTCGCGCCGCGCGAGCGCGAGCTGCAGACGCTGGGCGCATCGCTCAAGGCCCGGGAAGACAAGCTCGCGAAGGACGGCGCAACGATGACCGAGGCGCAGCGCACTTCGGCGGAAAAGGAGCTTCGCGATGGCTATCGCGACGCGCAGAAGCTGCAGGCCGAGATCCAGGACGACCTGAACGCGCGCCGCAACGAGGAGCTCTCGAAGCTCAATCGCGTGCTGATCGAAGAGGTCAACGTCTTCGCCAAGGCGCAGGGCTTCGACCTCATCCTCACCGATGGCGTCATCTACCGCACCAACGCGCTCGACGTGACCGGCGCCATCCTCACCGCGATGCAGTCGCGCAGGCCCGCCGCCGCCGCCCCGGCCGCGGCTCCGAAGCCGGCGGCGCCTGCCACCAAGCCCTGATCCGGCACCGGGGATGCGCGTGAACGGCGCGTCCTTCCCGCTGGGCGAGCTCGCGGTCCGCTTCGGCTGCGAGCTGGTGGGAGATCCCGAGGCCCGCATCCAGTCGGTTGCCGGCCTCGATGGGGGACCCACCGCGCTCGGATTCCTCGCCAACCCCGCCTATCTCGCGGACCTGGGTCGCACGCGCCTGGGCGCGGTCGTGCTCGAGCGTCGCCATGCGGCGCGCTGCCCCGTTCCGGCGCTCATCCATTCCACTCCGCACGTCGTGTTCGCGCGCGTTGCGGCGCTGCTGCATCCTGTCGCACCGGCCAGCGCCGGCGTACATCCCACGGCCGTGGTGCACGCCACGGCGCGCGTGTCGCCGGATGCCGAGGTCGGCGCGCTCGCGGTGGTCGAGGCAGGCGCGGTGGTCGGCGCCCGCTGCGTGGTCGGACCGCAGTGTTTCGTGGGGCAGGGCGCCTCGCTGGGCGCGGACACGCGGCTGGTGCAGCGCGTGAGCATCGCCGCCGGCGCCTCGCTGGGCCAGCGCTGCCTGGTGCATCCGGGCGCCGTCATCGGCGCGGACGGCTTCGGCAACGCGCGCGAGGGCGCGCGCTGGGTGAAGGTGCCGCAGCTGGGCTCGGTCGTCATCGGCGATGACGTGGAGATTGGCGCCAACACCACCATCGACCGCGGCGCGCTGGGCGACACGCGCATCGAAGACGGCGCGCGGCTCGACAGCCAGATCGGTGGGGCACAACGTGCGCATCGGCGCGCACACGGCCATCGCCGCCTGCACGGGCATCACGCCGACAGCACCCGCATCGGCGAGAAGCGCTGCATGATCGGCGGTGGCACCGGCATCGGCGGGCAGATCCAGATCGGGGATGATATCGTCATCGCCGGCTTCGGCATGGTGACGCGGTCCATCACCGCGCCCGGCATGTACTCGAGCGTGCTGCCGGTGGAAGAAGTACGGCTGTAACGCCGCATCGTCGGCCGCATCAAGCGGCTCGACGTGCTCGCCACGCAGGTGAAGAAACCCGGAAGACGCGGCAGGAATCGCCGCGACAGGGCATGAAAATGAACACGACTGACAAACCGTTCCTCGATATCTACGCCATCCTCAAGTACCTGCCGCACCGTTATCCGCATTCCTGCTGGTGGACCGGGTGCTCGAGTGCAGGTCGGGCGAGAGCATCCGCGCCGTGAAGAACGTGACCTTCAACGAGCCGTTCTTCACCGGGCATTTCCCGGAGCGGCCGGTGATGCCCGGCGTGATGATCCTCGAGGCGCTGGCGCAGACCGCCGGCATCCTCACCTACAACACGCTGCGCAAGATCCCGAACCAGAACACGCGCTTCTATTTCGCCGGCATCGATGGCTGCCGTTTCCGCCGCCCGGTCGAGCCGGGCGACCAGCTGATCCTCACCGCGAAGGTGGGTCGCAACATGAAGGGCATCTGGAAACTCTCGACCGCAGCCTATGTGGGCGAAGCCGAAGCGGCATCGGCCGAGATGATGCTCTTCCCGGACGCTGACAACGCCACCCCGCTCGATCCGGCCTGATGGCGATCGACCCGCGCGCCATCGTCGCGCCCGATGCCCGCATCGCCGACGACGTGGAAATCGGTCCTTTCACTGTCATCGGGCCGGAAGTAAGCATTGGTCCCGGCTGCTGGATCGGCCCGCATGCGGTCATCAATGGCCCGACGCGCATGGGTGCGGGCAATCGCGTGTTCCAGTTCGCCTCGATCGGCGAGGTGCCACAGGACAAGAAATACGCGGGCGAGCGCACGGAGCTGGTCATCGGTGACCGCAATACCTTCCGCGAGTACGTGTCCGTCAATCGCGGCACGGTCACCGGCGCGGGCGCGACGCGCATCGGCAACGACAACCTGCTGCTGGCGTACACACACGTGGCGCACGACTGCATCCTCGGTGACCACATCGTGCTGTCCAATGCCGTGAACCTGGCCGGGCACGTCGAGTTGGGCGACTGGGTCATCATGGGCGGCTATGCCGGCGCGCACCAGTTCTGCCGGGTGGGCGCGCACGCCTTCATCGGCAACAACACCTCGGTGCTGCAGGACATCCCGCCGTACGTGCTGGCCACCGGCCATCCGGCCGGGCCGCGCTCGGTGAACATCGAGGGCATCAAGCGCCGCGGCTTCTCCGAAGTCGAGCAGCGCGCGATCCGCAACGCCTACCGCGTGCTCTACCGCAGCGAGCTGAAGCTGGAAGATGCGCTGGCGCAGCTGCGGGAAATGGCCAGCGAGCAGCCGGTGCTCGCGCCCATGGTGGATTTCATCGCGCGCCCCGGGCGCGGCCTCGCGCGCTGAGGCAGCGATGGACGATCCGTTGCGCACGAGGCAGCTGACCATCGGCCTCGTGGCCGGCGAGGTCTCTGGCGACCAGCTGGGCGGCGCGCTCATCGAGGCCCTGCGCGAGGCGCTGCCCGCGGCGCGGTTCGTGGGCCTGGCCGGCGAGCACATGCGCGCGGCGGGCTGCGAGTCCCTCGGCAGCTGCGAAGAGCTGGCCGTGATGGGACTGGTCGAGCCACTGCGCCATCTGCCCCGGCTGCTGCGGCTGCGCGCCCGCCTGCGACGCGAATTCCTGGCCCGCCGCATCGACGTGTTCGTGGGCGTCGATGCGCCCGCGTTCAACCTGGGGCTCGCTCGCTGGCTGAAATCCCGCGGCATACCCACCGCGCAGTACGTGAGTCCGCAGGTGTGGGCCTGGCGCGCGGGGCGGGTGCCCGGCATCGCGCGATCGGTGGATGCGGTGCTGTGCCTGCTGCCCTTCGAGCCGCGCTGCTATGCGGGCCATCCCGTGCGCGCGCCATTCGTGGGGCATCCGCTGGCCGACCGGATTGCGCCCTCGGGCGGCCGCGCCGCGGCGCGAGAGGCACTTGGGCTTTCGCCCGGCGATACCGTGGTGGCCGTGCTGCCCGGCAGCCGGCGCGGCGAGGTCTCGCGGCTCGGCGCGGATTTCGCGGCGGCCTGCGCTGTGCTGGCATCGCGTCCGGGCGGTCCGCTGGTTTTCATCGCACCAATGGCTTCGCCGGCCGTGGCGGACATCTTTCGCGGGCAGGTGGCGAAGTCGGTGCCGCGATTCGCCTGCTCGACCGGCAGGCGGACACGGCGCTGGCGGCCGCGGATGTCGCGCTGGTGGCGTCGGGCACGGCAACGCTGCAGGCCATGCTGCATGGCTGCCCGATGGTCGTGGCATATCGCCTTGCCGCGCTCACGGCATTCCTCGCGCGCGACGCTGGAGCTGGTGAAGCTCAAGGTGTTCTCGCTGCCCAACCTGCTGGCCGGCGAGCAGGTCGCGGGGCAGACCCTGGTGCCGGAATTCTTCCAGCAGGCCGTCACGCCTGCCGCGCTGGCGCAGTCGCTGGCTGGCCTGCTGGACGACGATGCCCGCCGCGCGGCGCTGCGCGCGCGCTTCGGCGAGCTGCATCGCGAGCTGCGCCAGGATTCGGCGCGCAAGGCGGCCCAGGTGGTGATCGAACTTGCCGGGCGGACGCGATGACTACCGATGGCCTGCTGCGCGCCGGTGTCGATGAAGCGGGGCGGGGGCCACTTGCGGGGCCGGTCTACGCGGCGGCGGTGATACTGGACCCCGCGCGACCGGTCGAGGGCCTTGCCGATTCCAAGCAGCTCACCGCCGGTCGCCGTGCCGAACTGGTGCCGCTGATCCGCGAGCGTGCGCTGGCATGGCATGTCGCATGGGCCGACGTGGAAGAGATCGACAGCCTGAACATACTGGGCGCGACGCTGCTGGCGATGCGCCGGGCAGTCGCGGGGCTCTGCCTGCGGCCGGCGCTGGTGCAGGTGGATGGCAACCGACTGCCCGCGCTCGCGGACCTGTGCGGGCGCGCCGAGACGGTGGTGCGGGGCGACCAGAGCGTTCCGGCCATCAGCGCCGCCTCGATCCTGGCCAAGGAGGCGCGTGATGCCGTGATGGCGCGGATCGATGCGGCCTACCCGGGATACCAGTTGCAGGCGCACAAGGGGTACCCTACGAGCATCCACATGGAGGCACTGTCTCGCCTGGGGCCATCGCCCCAGCACCGGCACAGTTTTGCTCCTGTGCGTGAGGCAAAAATACATTCCGGAATATAGGCTTGCAGAATTTTGTTCATCTGAAGCTGCACACCGAGTACTCGCTGCTCGACAGCGTCGTGCGCGTGCCGGAACTGATGCAGGCCGTGGCGGCCGCCGGCATGCCGGCAGTGGCGCTGACGGACGAATGCAACCTGTTCGCGATGGTGAAGTTCTATCGCGCGGCGCTGGCGGCAGGCATCAAGCCCATCATCGGCGTGGACCTGTGGATCCGCGAAACCGGCGAGCGTGAATCCCCCAGCCGGCTGACGCTGCTGTGCCAGAACGATGCGGGCTACCTCAACCTGTCGCGGCTGGTCTCGCGGGCCTACCTGGAGGGCGAGCGACAGGCCACCCCGCTGATCGAGCGCGCGTGGCTGACGGCCGAGGCTGTCTCCGGCCTCATCGCGCTGTCGGGCGGATGGGAGGGCGACGTGGGTCGCTCGCTGCTGATGGGCCGTCCGGCGCTGGCGCGCCGGCAGCTGGCACACTGGCAGTCGCTGTTCGGTGACCGCTACTACATCGAGCTGCAGCGGGTGGGGCGCGCCACCGACGGCGACCACGCCACGGCCGCGGCCGCGCTGGCGGCCGAGTGCGGCGTTGCCGTGGTGGCCACCAATG
>JAXMGX010000013.1:0-148200 GCA_046347045.1 Steroidobacteraceae bacterium | reverse complement strand
TGAGCTCGCGGTGCGATTCGGCTGCGAGCTTGCCGGTGATCCCGAGGTCCGCGTCGCACAGGTCGCCAGCCTCGATGGCGGGCCCGACGCGGTGGGGTTTCTCGCCAATCCTGCCTACCTCGACGAACTCGCGCATACGCGCCTTGGTGCCGTGGTGCTCGAACGGCGCCATGCCGGCCGCTGCCCGGTGCCGGCGCTGATCCACGCCAGTCCCCACGCCACCTTTGCGCGCCTGGCCTCGCTGCTGCACCCGCCGCCGCCGGTGAATGCCGGCATCCATCCCACTGCCGTGGTGCATCCGGAGGCCCGCATTGCCGATGACGCCGAGGTGGGCGCACTGGTCGTGATCGAAGCCGGCGCCCGCGTGGGCGCGCGCTGCGTGGTAGGGCCGCAGAGTTTCCTCGGGGCTGGCGCCGTGCTCGGCGCCGACTGCCGCCTGGTGCAGCGCGTGAGCATCGCCGCCGGCGTGGTGCTGGGCGAGCGCTGCCTGGTGCATCCGGGTGTGGTGATCGGCGCCGATGGCTTCGGCAATGCGCGCGAGGGTGCGCGCTGGGTGAAGGTGCCGCAGCTTGGTGGTGTTGCCATCGGCGATGACGTGGAGATCGGCGCCAACACCACCATCGATCGCGGAGCGCTGGGCGACACCCGCATCGAGGCCGGCGCGCGGCTCGACAACCAGATCCAGATTGGCCACAACGTGCACATCGGCGCGCACACGGCCATCGCGGCCTGTACCGGCATCGCCGGCAGCACGCGCATCGGTTCGCGCTGCATGATCGGCGGCGGCACCGGCATCGGCGGGCAGATCAGCATCGGGGATGATATCGTCATCGCCGGCTTCGGCATGGTGACGCGCTCCATCAGCGAGCCGGGCATGTACTCGAGCGTGCTGCCGGTGGAAGAGGTGCGGCTGTGGCGCCGCATCGTGGCGCGCATCAAGCGGCTCGACGTGCTGGCCGGACGAGTGAAAAAACTGGAAGACGCGGCAGGCATCGCCGCGACAGGGCAAGAGCATGACAACTGACAAACCTTTCCTCGACATCTACGGCATCCTGAAGTACCTGCCGCACCGCTATCCGTTCCTGCTGGTGGACCGGGTGCTCGAACTCGCGCCGGGCGAGAGCATCCGCGCGGTGAAGAACGTGACCTTCAACGAGCCGCAGTTCACCGGCCATTTTCCCGAACGGCCGGTGATGCCGGGCGTGATGATCCTCGAGGCGCTGGCGCAGACGGCCGGCATGCTGGTGTACGCCACGCTGCGCAAGGTGCCGAACGAGAACACGCGCTTCTATTTCGCGGGCATCGACGGCTGCCGGTTTCGCCGGCCGGTGGAGCCGGGCGACCAGCTCATCCTCACCGCGAAGGTGGGGCGCAACATGAAGGGCATCTGGAAGCTTTCCACTGCCGCCTACGTGGGCGATGCCGAGGCGGCCTCGGCCGAGATGATGCTGTTCCCCGACGCGGACAACGCCACCTCGCTCGATCCGGCCTGATGGCAATCGATCCGCGCGCAGTGGTCGCGCCCGACGCCCGCATCGCCGGCGATGTGGAGATCGGGCCGTTCACGGTCATCGGCCCCGAGGTCAGCATCGGGCCGGGCTGCCGCATCGGCCCGCATGTGGTCATCAACGGGCCCACGCGCATGGGTGCGGGCAATCGCGTGTTCCAGTTCGCCTCGATCGGCGAGGATCCGCAGGACAAGAAGTACGGCGGCGAGCGCACCGAGCTGGTCATCGGCGAGCGCAACACCTTCCGCGAGTACGTGTCGGTGAACCGCGGCACGGTCACCGGCGGCGGCACCACCCGCATCGGCAACGACAACCTGCTGCTGGCGTACACGCACGTGGCGCACGACTGCATCCTCGGCGATCACATCGTGCTTTCGAATGCGGTGAATCTCGCCGGGCATGTCCAGCTCGGCGACTGGGTGATCATGGGCGGCTACGCCGGCGCGCACCAGTTCTGCCGCGTGGGAGCGCATGCCTTCATCGGCAACAACACCTCGGTGCTGCAGGACATCCCGCCCTATGTGCTGGCCACCGGCCATCCGGCCGAGCCGCGTTCGGTGAACATCGAGGGCATCAAGCGGCGCGGCTTCAGCGAAGCCGAGCAGCGCGCCATCCGCAATGCCTATCGTCTGCTCTACCGCAGCGAACTGAAGCTGGAAGATGCACTGGCGCAGCTGCGCGAGCTGGCCGCCGGGCAGCCGGTGATCGCGCCGCTGGTCGAATTCATCGCGCAGCCCGGGCGCGGTCTCGCGCGCTGAAGGCAGGGGCCAGTCGATGGGCACGAGGCAACTCACCATCGGCCTCGTGGCCGGCGAGGTCTCGGGCGATGCGCTCGGCGGCGCGCTGATTCAGGCGCTGCGTGCGCGTCATCCACAGGCGCGTTTCGTCGGCCTTGCGGGTGAGCGCATGCGGGAGGCGGGCTGCGAAGCCCTGGGCAGCAGCGAAGAGCTGGCCGTGATGGGTCTGGTCGAGCCGCTGCGCCACCTGCCGCGGCTGCTGCGACTGCGCTCGCGGCTGCGCCGCGAGTTCCTCGCGCGGCGCATCGATGTGTTCGTGGGCGTGGACGCGCCAGCGTTCAACCTGGGGCTCGCGCGGGGACTGAAGGCACGCGGCATTCCCACCGTGCAGTACGTCAGCCCGCAGGTGTGGGCCTGGCGCGCGGGTCGCATTCCCCGCATCGCGCAGTCGGTGGACGCGGTGCTGTGCCTGCTGCCTTTCGAGCCGCAGTGCTACGCGGGACATGCGGTGCGTGCCGCGTTCGTGGGGCATCCGCTGGCCGATCGCATTGCGCCCGGCGGCACGCATGCCGCGGCGCGCGCTGCGCTCGGCATCGACGCGGATGACTGCGTGGTCGCGGTGCTGCCCGGCAGCCGCCGCGGCGAAGTCACCCGTCTCGGCGCCGACTTCGTGGCCGCTGCCGTCGCGCTGGCGCGGACGATGGACCGCCCGCTGCATTTCATCGCGCCGATGGCAACGCCGGCGGTCGGGGCATTGTTCGCCGCGCAGGTGGCGCAGGCGGGCGCGGCAATCCGCCTGCTCGACGGCGGCGCCGACGAGGCGCTGGCATCTGCCGATGTGGCGCTGGTGGCGTCGGGCACGGCCACGCTGCAGGCCATGCTGCATGGCTGCCCCATGGTGGTGGCCTACCGGCTGGCGGGGCTCACTGCCTTCATCGCGCGCGACCTGGGACTGGTGAAGCTCAGGCACTTCTCGCTGCCCAACCTGCTGGCCGGCGAAGCGCTGGTGCCTGAATTCTTCCAGGAGGCTGTTACGTCGCAGGTGCTGGCGCAATCGCTGGCAGGCCTGCTGCAGGATGTGCCGCGCCGCGAGGCAATGCGCCGACGTTTCGCGGCGTTGCACGGCGAGCTGCGGCAGGATTCGGCGCGCAAGGCGGCCGAGGTGGTGCTCGAACTGGCTGGCGATGCGGCATGATCCGCGCCATGATTCCGGTGGGTGCGACATGATCCGGCGCAGCCTTCATGCAGCGGGCGTGGACGAAGCCGGCCGCGGTCCCCTGGCGGGCCCCGTGTACGCGGCGGCGGTGATCCTCGATCCACTGCGGCCCATCGAGGGCCTGGCGGATTCCAAGCAACTCACTGCCGAACGCCGTGCGGAACTCGTGCCGCTGATCTGCGAGCGGGCACTGGCCTGGCAGATCGCCTGGTCCGACGTGGAAGAGATCGACTGTCTGAACATCCTGGGCGCGACGCTCCTGGCCATGCGCCGCGCCGTGTGCGGCTTGTCGCTGCGGCCCGCGCTGGTGCAGGTGGACGGCAATCGCCTGCCATCGCTGGCGGACCTGTGCGGGCGGGTCGAAGCGGTGGTGTCCGGCGATGCGCTCATTCCTTCCATCAGTGCCGCATCCATCCTCGCCAAGCACGCGCGCGATGCGCTGATGGCGCAGCTCGACGCCGCCTATCCGGGTTACCAGTTGCACTTGCACAAGGGGTACGCTACGAGCCTTCACATGGAGGCGCTGTCTCGTCTGGGGCCCTCGCCGCAGCACCGGCACAGTTTTGCCCCGGTGCGTGAGGCAAAGATTCTTTCCGGAAGATGATCTTGCAGAACTTTGTTCACCTGAGGCTGCACACCGAATACTCGCTGCTCGACAGCGTGGTGCGCGTGCCCGAGCTGATGCAGGCCGTGGTCGCCGCCGGCATGCCGGCGGTGGCGCTCACCGACGAGTGCAATCTGTTCGCGATGGTGAAGTTCTACCGCGCGGCGCTGGCCGCCGGCATCAAGCCCATCATCGGCGTCGACCTGTGGATCCGCGAGGCGGGTGAGCGTGAGGCGCCCAGTCGGCTGACGCTGCTGTGCCAGGGCGAGGCCGGCTACTTGAATCTGTCGCGGCTGGTGTCGCGCGCCTACCTCGAAGGCAGGCGTGAGGCCACGCCGCTGATCGAGCGCGACTGGCTCACCGCCGACGCGCTGTCCGGGCTGATCGCGCTGTCGGGCGGTTGGGAAGGCGATGTGGGCCGCGCGCTGCTGATGGGCCGGCCCGCATTGGCGCGCCGGCAGCTTGCGCACTGGCAGTCGCTGTTCGGCGATCGCTACTACCTGGAACTGCAGCGGCTGGGTCGCGGCACCGACGTGGATCATTGCACCGCGGCGGCCGCGCTGGCCGCGGAATGCGGCGTGCCGGTGGTGGCCACCAATGACGTGCGCTTCCTCACCGCCGACGACTACGAAGCGCATGAGGCGCGGGTCTGCATCCGCGAGCGCGCACTGCTGGCCGACCCCACCCGCAAGCGCCGCTACACGCGCGAACAGTTCCTGCGCACGCCGGCGCAGATGGCGGAGCTGTTCGCCGACCTGCCCGAGGCGCTGGCCAACAGCGTCGAGATCGCGCGCCGCTGCAGCCTGCCGCTGAAGCTGGGCAGCAGCCGCCTGCCGGTGTTCCCGGTGCCCGATGGCAGTTCGGCCGAGGATTTCATCCGCCTGTCCGCGGCGCAGGGGCTGGCCGGCAGGATCCACGCGCTGCGCGGCGAGGCAGCCCCGATCCCGCCAGAATATGACGCGCGCCTGGCGCGCGAGCTCGACGTGATCTGCAAGATGGGCTTCGCGGGCTACTTCCTGATCGTGGCCGACTTCATCCGCTGGGCGCGCGAGAACGGCGTGCCGGTGGGGCCGGGTCGCGGTTCGGGTGCAGGCTCGCTGGTGGCCTGGGCATTGGGCATCACCGACCTCGATCCCATCGAGCACCAGTTGCTGTTCGAGCGCTTCCTGAATCCCGAACGCGTGTCCATGCCCGATTTCGACGTGGACTTCTGCATGGATGGCCGCGACCGCGTGATCCACTACGTGTCCGACCGCTACGGGCGCGAGCGCGTCTCGCAGATCATCACGTACGGCACCATGGCCGCGAAGGCCGTGGTGCGCGACGTGGGCCGCGTGCTGGGCCATCCCTTCGGCTTCGTCGATCGCATCGCCAAGCTCATCCCCAACGAGCTCGACATCACGCTCGAGAAGGCGCTGGAAAAGGAGCCGGAGCTTGCGCGGCTGAACCGCGACGAGGAAGAAGTGCGCATGCTGCTGGAGCTTGCGATGAAGCTCGAGGGTCTGACGCGCAATGCCGGCAAACATGCCGGTGGCGTGGTCATTGCGCCGTCGGTGCTCACCGACTTCACGCCGCTGTTCTGCGAAGCACCGGGCGAGGGCGTGGTCACGCAGTTCGACAAGGACGACGTGGAGTCCGCGGGCCTGGTGAAGTTCGACTTCCTGGGCCTGCGCACGCTCACCATCATCGACCGCGCGCTGGCCATCATCAATGCGCTGCCGGAGCGCGCGGATGATCCGCTCGACATGGCGAAGCTGCCCATGGACGATGCGGCCACGTATGCGCTGCTGCGCTCCGGCCATACCACTGCGGTGTTCCAGCTCGAATCCCGCGGCATGAAGGATCTCATCCGGCGGCTGAAGCCCGACAGGTTCGAAGATGTGGTGGCGCTGGTGGCGCTGTTCCGGCCTGGTCCCCTGCAGTCGGGCATGGTCGATGACTTCATCGCGCGCAAGCTCGGCACCAATGGCGGCGCCATCGACTACCTGCATCCCATGCTGCAGCCCGTGCTCGAGCCCACCTACGGCGTCATCCTGTACCAGGAGCAGGTGATGCAGATCGCGCAGGTGCTCTCCGGCTACACGCTCGGCGGCGCCGACCTGCTGCGCCGCGCGATGGGCAAGAAGAAGCCCGAGGAGATGGCCAAGCAGCGCAGCACCTTCGTCGAAGGCGCCGCGGCCAATGGCGTCGACGCGAAGCAGGCGGGCTGGATCTTCGACCTGATCGAGAAATTCGCCGGCTACGGCTTCAACAAGTCGCACTCGGCCGCCTATGCCGTGCTCACCTACCAGACGGCGTGGCTGAAGCAGCATTATCCGGCGGCTTTCATGGCCGCGGTGATGTCGGCCGACATCGCCGATACCGACAAGGTGGCCTCGCTGCTGTACGAATGCGAGCGCATGGGCCTTGAAGTGCTGCCACCGGATGTCAACGCTTCGGTGTACGACTTCACGGTGGCGGGTGCGAAGTCCGTGCGCTACGGACTGGGCGCGGTGCGCGGCGTGGGGCAGGGCGCGGTGGAGATGATCGTGGCCGAGCGCGGCAACGGCGACTACGCCAGTCTTGCCGACCTGTGCCGGCGCATCGATCTCACGCGCGTCAATCGCCGCGTGCTCGAGGCCCTGATCAAGGCCGGCGCCATGGACCGCATCGGCGCCAACCGCGCCACGTTGATGGCCTCGCTGGATGCCGCCGTGCAGGGCGGCGAGCAGGCCACGCGCGCCACCGAGGCGGGGCAGGACGATCTGTTCGGCGGTGGTGCCAGCCACATCGAGGTGCAGCCGGCCGCGCTGCCCGAATGGCCCGCGCGGCTGCGCCTCGCCAACGAACGCGAGACGCTGGGTCGCTTCCTGTCCGGCCATCCCATCGCCAGCTTCGAGTCGGAGTTGTCGCGGCTGGTGTCGGCGCGGCTGGGCGATCTGGCGAACGAACCGCCGCCCTCGGGCGAAGCGCCGCGCTGGAGCGGCGGGCGGCAGGTGAGCGTCGCGGGCCTGGTCGACGAGGTGCGCAAGCGCAATGGCCGCACCAGCTTCGTGCTCGACGACCGCACCGGCCGCATCGAGGTCACGCTGTTCGACGAGCAGGCGCAGCAGTACCGCGACCTGCTGGTGCGCGATGCGCTGGTGCTGGTCGAGGGCGCGCTGCGCTTCGATGATTTCAGCAATGCCTGGCGCGTGGCGGGCAAGCGCATCCAGTTGCTGGATTCGCTGCGCGAGAAGCAGGCGCGCCGGCTGGTGCTGCGCTGGCCGGAGGGACGTCAGGCGGAGGCGCAGTTCGTCCAGCGTCTGCAGGCGCTGCTGGCGGGTTTCAGGCCCGGTCCCTGCGAGGTGCTGGTGCGCTATCGCGGCGATTCGGCCGGCTGCCTGCTGGCCCTCGGCGCCGACTGGGCCATTCGCCCCACACCCGCCCTGATGGACGAACTGGAATCGCTGGTGGGCCGCGAAGGGCTGCATCTGGTCTACGATCCACCCGCGAACTTGCAAGGCACGGGTACGGGCCACTAACCTTCGCGGATGGCCGTCAGTTTCCTGGATTTCGAACAACCCATTGCCGAGCTCGAGGCGAAGATCGAAGAGCTCGGTCACGTCACTTCCGATGCGAAGGTGAACATCGCCGAAGAGGTGTCGCGGCTGCAGAAGAAGAGCCGCCAGCTCACCACCACCATCTTCGCCTCGCTCACGCCCTGGCAGATCACGCAGATCGCGCGCCATCCGCGCCGGCCGTACACGCTGGACTACATCCAGATGATGTGCACCGACTTCACCGAACTGCATGGCGATCGCATGTTCGGCGACGACCTGGCCATCGTCGGCGGCCTGGCGCGCATCGATGGCCGGCCCATCATGGTCATCGGCCAGCAGAAGGGGCGCGACACCAAAGAGCGCGTGCGCCGCAACTACGGCATGCCCAAGCCCGAGGGCTACCGCAAGGCGTTGCGCCTGATGCACACCGCGCAGCGCTTCGGCCTGCCGGTGCTCACCCTCATCGACACGCCGGGTGCGTATCCGGGCGTCAGCAGCGAGGAGCGCGGACAGAGCGAAGCCATCGCCCGCAACCTGTTCGAGATGGCCACGCTGTCGGTGCCCATCGTCAGCGTGGTGATCGGCGAGGGCGGCTCGGGAGGGGCGCTCGCCATCGGCGTCTGCGATCGCCTGCTCATGCTGCAGTACTCGGTCTATTCCGTGATTTCGCCGGAAGGCTGCGCCTCCATCCTGTGGAAGAGCCAGGACAAGAAGGAGGCGGCTGCCGAAGCCATGGGTCTCACGGCCGACCGTCTCTCGGCGCTCAAGCTCGTGGACGAAGTGCTGCCCGAACCACTGGGCGGCGCGCACCGCGATTCCGAGGCCATGGCGCAGACGCTGAAGCAGGCCGTGCTGCGTCACCTCGATGCCTTGTCGAAACTGCCCATCGACAAGCTGCTCGAGGATCGGCAGCGGCGCCTGGCTTCGTTCGGGGAGTTCTCCGAAGGCAAGGCCTGATCCGTGCAACGGCCGTCCGCAGGGGCTGCCGGCCGGATCGATCCCGCGCAGCTCTGGAATGAAATCGCGCCCGCCCGGGGCCGCGTGCATTGCGCGGTTGCGTGGTCGGGTGGCCTGGATTCCACAGTGCTGATGCACCTGATGACCGGTCTGCGTGCACAGCACCCGCGGCGGCTTGCGCTGCGGGCGCTGCATGTGGATCACCATCTGCAGCCGGCATCGGTGCAGTTCCGCGCGCACTGCCGCAAGCTGGCTCGCCAGTGGCGGGTGCCATTGACCCTGCTCGATGTGAAGGTGGACATGGCCGCGGGCGCCTCGCTCGAAGAGGCCGCGCGCGATGCGCGCTATGCCGCATGGCGGGGCGCATTGGCGCCGGACGAAATCCTGCTCATCGCCCAGCATGCCGACGACCAGCTCGAATCCCTGCTGCTGGCGCTGATGCGCGGCGCGGGTCCGGCGGGACTGGCCGCCATGCCGCGCGCTGCGGCGCTGGGCAGCGCGCGCCTGCTGCGGCCGCTGCTCGATCTTCCCCGCGTCGCGCTCGCGCACTACGCCACGCAGCATCGCCTCACCTGGGTGGAAGACCCCAGCAACCAGCAGCAGCGTTTCGATCGCAATTATCTGCGGGCCGAGGTGATTCCCCGGCTGCGGCAACGCTGGCCCGCGGTGGCGCAGACGGCCTCGCGCAGTGCCCGCCACTGCGCCACCGCGGCGCTGGCACTGGGCGGCGCGGCGGCCGCGGATCTGGACGCCGCGGCCGACGGCGCGGGGCTCGACCTGACGGTGCTGCGTCGCTGGCCCACCGCGCGGCGGCAGGCCGCGCTGCGCGCCTGGTTCTCGCGCCTGGGCCTGCGCAGCCCGGAAACGCGCCATCTGCAACAGATCGAGGCCATGCTGCAGACGCGCCCGGACGCGCATCCGCTGCTGGAACTGCCACAGGCCTCGGTGCGCGTGCACGGGGCGCGCCTGTTGCTGGAGCCGGGACGGCGGGTCAACGCGCCACCACCCGCGCCCTGCGACTGGCGCTGGCAGCAGGGTGCGCTCGCGCTGCCAGCCGGCGTGCTGGTCGTGGGCCGGGACGCGCATGGTGACCTCGATATCTCCCGCCTGCCCGCGGCGCTGCGCGTACACGTGCCCGCCACGGCGCCCGGCCGCGGGCGCTCGCTGCGCAAGCTGCTGCAGGAGCTGTCCGTGCCGCGCTGGGAACGGGAACGATTGCCGCTGCTGTATGCCGGCGATCAGGGCCCCCTGGCCGTGGCGGATCTGTGGCTGCATCCACAGGTGCAGGCGCGTGCCGACAGCCGCCACCGCGGCCGGATCGTGTGGCGGCCGAAGCGCTGATTTGCTAACCTGTCGGCCCGTCGCAGCCAGAACCGCATGCGGTCCGGCTTCACTCTAATTTCCGGCGGTATCCCCCATGACCCGTTTCGTATTCGTCACCGGTGGCGTCGTTTCCTCATTGGGAAAAGGCATTGCCGCCGCCTCGCTTGGCGCGATCCTCGAGGCCCGTGGCCTCAAGATCGCCATGGTCAAGCTCGATCCCTACATCAACGTCGATCCCGGCACCATGAGCCCGTTCCAGCACGGCGAGGTGTTCGTCACCGCCGATGGCACGGAATCGGACCTCGACCTCGGCCACTACGAACGCTTCGTGCGCACCACCACCGGCCGGCACAGCAATTTCACCACCGGACGCATCTATGAGCGCGTGATCGCGCGTGAACGCCGCGGCGATTACCTCGGCGCCACCGTGCAGGTGATTCCGCACATCACCGACGAGATCAAGCGCAGCATCAAGCTCGGCGCGGGCGACGCCGACGTGTGCATGGTCGAGATCGGCGGCACCGTGGGCGACATCGAGTCGCTGCCCTTCCTCGAGGCCATCCGCCAGATGGGCGTGGAACTGGGCCGCGACCACTGCGTGTACATGCACCTGACACTGGTGCCGGTGGTGGGCGATTCGGAGATCAAGACCAAGCCCACGCAGCATTCGGTGAAGGAGCTGCGCGGCATCGGCATCCAGCCCGACATCCTGCTGTGCCGCGCCAAGGATGCGCTGCCGGAAGAACAGCGGCGCAAGATCGCGCTGTTCACCAATGTGGAGGAGCGCGCCGTCATCAGCGCCGTGCAGGTGGACGACATCTACAAGATCCCGATGGTGCTGCACGACCAGGGGTTGGACGACATCGTGGTCAAGCGCCTGCACCTGAATGTGCCGCCGGCCGACCTCACCCCCTGGCAGCAGGTGGTGCAGGCCAAGGCGCATCCCGACGCGGTGGTCGACATCGCGATGGTGGGCAAGTACGTGCAGATGCGCGATTCCTACATCTCGCTGAACGAAGCGCTGACGCATGCCGGCATCAAGTCGCGCACGCGCGTCAACGTGCACTTCATCGAGTCCACCGACGTGGAGCTGAAGGGCACGGCCTGCCTCGAGGGCATGGATGCGGTGCTGGTGCCCGGCGGCTTCGGCGAGCGCGGCATCGAAGGCAAGATCGCGGCGGCCCGTTTCGCGCGCGAGAAGAACATTCCCTACCTGGGCATCTGCCTGGGCATGCAGGTGGCGGTGATCGAATACGGCCGCAACGTGCTGGGCCTTGCCGGCGCACACAGCACCGAGTTCGACCGTGCCACCGCGCATCCGGTGATCGCGATGATCACCGAATGGCAGGATGCCGCGCGCGGTTCGCAGCAGCGCAGCGAAGCCTCGGAGCTCGGCGGCACCATGCGACTGGGCGCGCAGGAAGTGGAGCTGGGCGAGGGCACCATGGCCCGCTCGCTGTACGGCAGCGACATCATCCGCGAGCGGCACCGTCATCGTTACGAGTTCAACAACAATTACCTCGAACAGTTCCGCAAGGCGGGGCTGAAGTTCTCCGGCTTCTCGCACGATGGCCTGGTGGAGATCGTCGAGCTGCCGGGGCATCCCTGGTTCCTCGCCACGCAGTTCCATCCGGAGTTCACCTCGACTCCGCGCGACGGCCATCCGCTGTTCACGGGCTTCGTGAAGGCGGCGCGCGCCTCGCGCGCGGCCCAGTTGCCGGCGGCGGCCAGCGCGTGAAACTGGCCGGCAAGGCGGTCGGCAACGACTGCCCGCTGTTCCTGATCGCCGGACCCTGCGTCATCGAGAGCCGGGACCAGGTGGAAGAGGTCGCCGGCCACATGGTGCAACTGTGCGCCAGGCTCGGACTGCCATATCTGTTCAAGGCGTCCTTCGACAAGGCCAACCGCTCCTCCGCGCGCAGCTACCGCGGCCCCGGCTTCGAGCAGGGGCTTGCCGTGCTCGAGGGCGTGCGCCGGCGGTTCAACGTGCCGGTGCTTACCGATGTGCACGAAGACACGCCGCTCGCCGAAGTGGCCGCGGTGGTCGACGTGCTGCAGACGCCGGCCTTCCTCTGCCGGCAGACGAATTTCATCCAGGCCGTGGCCCGCTGCGGCCGGCCGATGAACATCAAGAAGGGTCAGTTCCTGTCGCCCTGGGAAATGGCGCAGGTGGTGGAAAAGGCGCGCGCTGCCGGCAACGCCGACATCATGGTCTGCGAGCGCGGCTTTTCCTTCGGCTACAACAACCTCGTGGCCGACATGCGCTCGCTGCCGGTGCTGCGCGGCACCGGCTGCCCGGTGGTGTTCGACGCCACGCATTCGGTGCAGTTGCCCGGTGCGCAGGGTCAGTCCTCCGGCGGGCAGCGCGAGTTCGTGCCGGTGCTGGCGCGTGCGGCCGTGGCCGCCGGCGTGGCGGGCCTGTTCATGGAAACGCATCCCGACCCCGACAAGGCGTTGTCGGATGGCCCCAATGCCTGGCCGCTGGCGCGCATGGAAACGCTGCTCACCACGCTGGTGGAGCTGGACCGAATCGTGAAATCCCGACCTTATGAGGAAGACTGAATCATGACCAGGATCGTCGATGTCATCGGCCGCGAAGTGATCGATTCACGCGGCAACCCCACCGTTGAAGCCGAAGTGGTGCTGGCCTCGGGCGTCGTCGGCCGTGCCGCCGTTCCCTCGGGCGCCTCCACCGGCACGCGCGAGGCCGTGGAGCTGCGCGACGGCGACAAGAAGCGCTACCTGGGCAAGGGCGTGCTGAAGGCCGTCGGCCACGTCAACAACGAACTCAAGGCCGCGGTCGTCGGCCTTGCTGCCGCCGACCAGCGCGCCATCGACGAGAAGATGATCGCCCTCGACGGCACCGACAACAAGAGCCGGCTGGGCGCGAATGCGCTGCTGGCCATTTCACTGGCCGCCGCGCAGGCCGCCGCCGCCGATGCGAAGACGCCGCTGTTCCGCCACCTGGCCACGCTCGGCAGCGACAAGGGCCGCAAGCCGGTGATGCCGGTGCCGATGATGAACATCATCAACGGCGGAGCCCATGCCGACAATTCACTGGACGTGCAGGAGTTCATGATCCTGCCCGTGGGCGCGCCCAGCCTTTCCGAGGCGCTGCGCTATGGCGCCGAGGTCTTCCACACACTGAAGAAGATCCTGCACGACCGCCATCTGGCCACCTCGGTGGGTGACGAGGGCGGCTTCGCGCCGAATCTGAAGTCCAACGAAGAGGCGCTGGCCGTGATCACCGAGGCGGTGGACAAGGCCGGCTACAAGCTGGGCAAGGACATCTACCTGGGCCTCGATGTGGCCAGCAGCGAGTTCTTCAAGGATGGCAAGTACCATCTGGAAGGTGAGGGCCGCAGCTTCGATTCCGCAGGTTTCGCGGATTACCTGGCGGGTCTGGTCTCGCGCTATCCCATCATCACCATCGAGGATGGCATGGCCGAGGGGGACTGGGCGGGCTGGAAGGGGCTCACCGACAAACTGGGCAAGAAGGTGCAGCTGGTCGGCGATGACCTTTTCGTCACCAACACGAAGATCCTGAAGGAGGGCATCGACAGGCACATCGCCAATGCCATCCTGATCAAGGTGAACCAGATCGGCACGCTCACCGAGACGCTGGCTGCCATCGAAATGGCGGACAACTCGAAATACGCCTCCATCGTCTCGCATCGCTCGGGCGAAACCGAGGACAACACCATCGCCGACATCGCCGTGGGCACCGCCTCGACCCAGATCAAGACGGGCTCGATGTCGCGATCCGATCGCATGGCCAAGTACAACCAGTTGCTGCGCATCGAGGGTGTGCTGGGCGCTGCGGCGACCTATGCCGGCCGCAATGCATTCCCAATCGCGCTGTAGCGGTATAGATTGCAGCCCATGAAATGGTTCATCGCGATCCTCGCCGCCCTGGTGCTGGTGCTCCAGTACCGCATCTGGGTGGCGCGTGACGGCGTGCGCGAGGTGCTGCAGCTTCGCGACGCCGTGGCCGCGCAGCGCGCCGAGAACGAGCGCCTGCAGGATCGCAACCGCCAGCTCGCGGCCGAGGTGCGCGACCTGAAGCAGGGCTTCGCGGCGCTGGAGGAGCAGGCGCGCTCCGAGCTGGGGCTGATCTCCTCCAACGAAACCTACTACCAGGTGGTGCCGCAGCAGGCCGCGCCGGCGCCGGCTGCGGCGCCCGCCGAACCGCCGCTGCGCACCGCGGCGCGCTGAGCGTTGCACTACCGGCTGGTCATGCCCGCCGCCGGCAGCGGCCAGCGATTCGGCCAGAAATCCGGCCAGGGGCTTCCCAAGCAGTACATGCCCCTGGCGGGCCGCACTGTCATCGAGTGGTCACTGGCGCCATTCCTGGCTGACGGGCGATGCCGGGGCATCGTCGTCGCATTGGCGGCCGCGGACGAGCGGTTCGCCGCTCTGCCCGTCGCGGCCGACGCGAAGGTGGCCAGGGCGCAGGGTGGTGCGCAACGCGCGGACTCGGTGCTGGCGGCGATCGAATCGCTGCGCGTCCCCGACGATGAATGGCTGCTGGTGCACGATGCGGCCCGGCCCTGCATCACGCAGGCGGAAATCGACGCACTGCTCGAAACCTGCGCTGGCGACGCCATTGGCGGGCTGCTGGCCGTGCCGCTGGCCGATACGCTCAAGCGGGGGCAGGCACAGCGCGCGGCTGAAACACCTTCGCGCGATTCGCTGTGGCGCGCCCTCACGCCACAGATGTTCCGCCTGGGCCTGCTGCGCACGGCGCTGCGCGAGGCGCGGGAGCAGGGCCGCGCGCCCACCGACGAGTCGCAGGCGCTGGAATGGATGGGGCTGTCGCCGCGGCTGGTAGCCGGCAATCCTCTCAACGTGAAGATCACCACGGCCGCGGACCTTGAGCTTGCCGCCGCCATACTCTCGCAACGCGGAGATCGATGATGGACATGCGCGTGGGTTCAGGCTTCGATGTGCATGCCTTCGGACCGGGCGATGGCGTGATGCTGGGTGGCGTTCGCGTGCCCTGGCAGCGCGGTGTCATCGCGCACTCCGATGGCGATGTGCTGCTGCACGCGCTCACCGATGCGCTGCTGGGCGCGGCCGGGCTCGGCGACATCGGCCAGCATTTCCCCGACAGCGATCCGCGCTGGCGCGGCGCCGCCAGCGCGCAGTTCGTCGCGCAGGCGGTGCGCCTGCTGGCCGATGCCGGCTGGCGTGTGGTCAACGCCGACCTCACGCTGCTGGCCGAGGCCCCGCGCGTGAATCCCGTGCGCGCGCAGGTGGTGGCCTCGGTGGCGCGCTGCCTGGGCGTGGACGCGCAGCAGGTCAATCTCAAGGCCACCACCACCGAGAAGCTGGGTTTCCTTGGCCGCGCCGAGGGACTGGCGGCCCAGGCGGTGGTGCTGATTGCGCGGGGCTGAGCGCGGTCGTTGGTCCCCGGGCCGTTGCTGATCGCTCAGCGCTGAGGCGAAGGCTGGTGCTGCGGCCGGCGTTCGGCCAGCAGCACCAGAATGGCGCCGGAGCCACCGTCCACTTCGCGCGCGCTGGCAAAGGCCAGCACCGCACCGACGCGCTGCAGGTAACGGCTGGCCACCAGTTTCAGGACGGGCCCGCGGTGTCCCGACCTTCTGCCCTTGCCATGCACCACGCGCACCACGCGGGCGTCCTGTTGCATCGCCTCGGCGAGGAAGGCGCGCAGCGCCGGTTCCACATCCGCGGCGATGAGCCCATGCAGGTCGATCTCGCCATCGACCCGGTATTGGCCGGCGCGCAGCTTGCGGAAGATGGTTTCGCTGATCGACGCGCGGCGAAACAGCAGTGCGTCACCGGATTCCACCACCGGATCGAGCGGCGAGGGCGCACCGGCAAGGCTCTCGTGCAGCACGGCCGCGCGTTCCATGCGCGTGAAGCGGGCGCGCGGCGCAAGGCGCGGGCGCGGGCCCGCCTGGCGGACAGGAAGACGCAGCCGGCGCACGCCGCGCATCGCCTGGCGGAACAAGGCCCGGTCCTCGTCATCCATCGCTGATCCGTGCTGGTTGCGTCGGGTTTTCCTAGTATATTGCGCGCCTCACACAGCGCCTTCGGGTCTCATGCACATCCTGGTCAGCAACGACGACGGTTATCTCGCCGAAGGAATCCGCAAGCTCAACGCCGCCCTGGCTGGCCTCGCCCGCACCACGGTGATGGCGCCCGACCGCAACCGCAGTGGCGCCAGCAATTCTTTGACGCTCGATGTGCCGCTCCGGGTGTTCCAGAGCGAGCCCGGCGTGCACTATGTGGCCGGTGGCACGCCCACCGACTGCGTGCACATCGCCATCTCGGGCTATTTCGATTTCGAGTTCGACCTGGTGTGCTCGGGTATCAACGATGGCGCGAACCTCGGCGACGACACGTTGTATTCGGGCACGGTGGCCGCGGCCATCGAGGGCCGCTTCCTCGGCCTGCCCACCGTGGCGTTCTCGCTGTGCATGGAGCCCGACAGCGGCCGGCACTTCGATACCGCGGCGCGGGTTGCGCAGTCGCTGATCGGCCGGCTGCTGGAACAACCGCTGGAGCGCGGCATCACACTTAACGTGAATGTGCCCGACGTGCCCTTCGCCGAACTCAAGGGCATCCGCGCCACGCGTCTGGGCGGCCGTCACCGGTCCAAGCCCATCGTGCCGGTGCAGGATCCCAAGGGTCGGCGCATGTACTGGATCGGCCCCTCCGGCGCCGGTCAGGATGCGGGCGAGGGCACCGACTTCCACGCGATCGCCAATGGCTACGTCTCCGTGACGCCGCTGCAGATCGACCTGACGCGCCATGCCGCACTGCCCACCTTGAATGCCTGGCTGAGACCGCTGGCATGAACAGTCCCAGCCACGCCGGTATCGGCATGACCTCGGCGCGTACGCGCGATCGCCTGGTGCAGCGCCTGCAGGAGCAGGGCATCAACGACCTGCGTGTGCTCGAGCGCATCCGCAATCTGCCGCGGCACATCTTCGTCGACGAAGCGCTGGCCAGCCGCGCCTACGAGGACACGGCGCTGCCCATCGGATGGGGTCAGACCATCTCCCAGCCCTACATCGTGGCGCGCATGACGGCGGCGCTGATCGCGGGGCCGGCCTTGGGCAAGGTGCTCGAAGTGGGGTTCGGCTGTGGCTACCAGACGGCGGTGCTGGCGCCCTTCGCCGCCAAGATCTTCTCCATCGAGCGCGTGGAACCGCTGGTCGAGCGGGCCCGCCAGCGCCTTAAGGAGCTGGGCATCAAGAACGCCAGGCTCAAGCATGGCGATGGCATGAAGGGCTGGCCCACGCAGGCGCCATTCGACGGAATCCTGGTGGCCGCGGCGCCGCTGACGCTGCCCGAGGCCCTCGTGGAGCAGCTTGCCGTGGGCGGGCGGCTGGTCGTGCCGGTGGGTCCGGAGGGTCAGCAGCAGTTGTTGAGAATCACTCGCCGCGAGCATGGCCTGCACCGGGAGGTGCTGGGGGCCGTGTCGTTCGTGCCCATGCTGGCGGGAATCACCTGAAAAACAGGCATTTCACGGCCATCGGCGCGGGATTCGAGACAGGGCGAGTCGAAAAGGGGCCTAATCTGAAAGGCGTGGCCCGGTCAAGGTCTTGCGGAATCGTGGGAAACGGTGTTTTGATGTAGCCACTTGGCGACAGGCCGACTGGACGAAGACACAGAGGGCACGGGCTGGGACGGGTTACAACAAGAACTAAAATCAGGTCGATAGAAAAGCAATAAAAAGCGCTGCCAATTATTCGAGTCTGTCAGCTCCGAATGAGTGGTGAACTGGATCTTTAGTTCCGCACCCCCTGTGTCTTCCTCCAGTCGGCCTGATGCCGGGCGATCCGCCCGGCATCAGCATTCCAACCGATGAGACGTCCTCGCTGACCTTACTTGGCCGGCGCAGGCGGCGGCGCATTCGCTGCCGGCGGCGGTTCGATCGACAGCAGTTCGACATCGAATACCAGCGTGGCGCCGCCCGGCATCTGCGGCGGACGACCCTCTTCGCCATAGGCCAGTTCAGGCGGGCAGACGATCTGCGCCTTGCCACCGACCTTCATCATCCCCACGCCTTCGGTCCAGCAGGGGATCACGCCATTCAGCGGGAAGGTGGCCGGTTCCTTGCGCTCGATCGAGCTGTCGAAGACCTTGCCCGAGGGGAACTTGCCTTCGTAGTTCACTTTGACCACATCTTCGGGCTTGGGCGCGGCGCCGGTGCCCGCCTTCAGTTCGCGGTACACCAGACCCGAGGCGGTCTTGACCGCGCCCTTCTCGGCGGCGGCCTTGGCGAGATAGGCCGCGCCGGCTTCCTTCTCGCGCTTGGTGTTGGCTTCCATGCGCGTCTTGTAGAGCTCCTGCAGCTTGGGCAGCACGGCGTTCATCTCTTCGGGCTTGAGCTTGCCCTTGTCGCGGATGCCGTCGGTGAAGCCGGCCTTCACCATTTCCAGCTCCTGGTCGGTGAGCGAGAACCCCTGCAGGTCGCGTCCGGTGGCGACGCCGAGGGAATACAGGGCCTTTTCCTCATCGGTCTTCGGCGCAGCCGCGGGTGCGGCGGCCTGGGCGCAAGCCGTGAGGCCCGCGACGGCGGTGAGGGCGAGCAGAAGGTTCAGGCGCATGCTTACTCCGAAAAGGGGAAAAGAGCGCCTAGTCTAGCGGCATCGGGCCGCCGCCTTTCAGGGAAAAACAGCTTCAGGGAAACAGCAGCGCGGCCACCGGGCGATCTTCCTGGGCGAGCACGTTGTAGGTGCGGCATGCCGCGCCCACGTCCATCACTTCGAGCGCCACCTGGCGCGGTGCCAGCGCCGAGCGCAGTTGCTTCACCGCGGGATGGTCGCGCCGCTCGATGCCCAGCAGCAGCACGCGGACATCCAGCGGCCACAGGGCAGCCAGCGAATCAAGGTCGAGCGCATCGGGACCGGCGATCCACGGCTCCTGCAGCAGCGCGGGCGCGAGCATGAAGGGCGCGTCGAGCCAGCGGCCATTCACCGCGATGCGGCCGGGCGCGTGACCGCTCACCAGGTTCATGCGCGTCGACGGATGCTCTTGCAGTTTCATCACCCGCTACGATACGCGAATGCCGCCGCTGCTCGTCATCCCTGCCATGCCCCGTACGGGCGGGACTGCGCGCGAGGCGCTGCCCCGCTTGCCGGCGCTGGATGAACTGCTGCGCCTGTCGGACGCCGCGGAATCGGACGCCAACTGGCGCAGCGGACTGCTGCGCGACCTGGGCGCGGCGCAGACGCTGTTTCCCGAGGCGGTGATTGCAGCCGGCAATTGCGCGATTCCGCCGGGCAGCGGAGTCTGCCTGGCTGCGCCGGTGCACGCGGTGGCGGGCCTGCACCGTGTGCACTTGCACGCCGCTGGCGTCCTGGCGCTGGCGCCGGACGAGCAGTCGGCGCTGGCCGAGGGATTCGCGGCGCAGTTCGGCGACGCACTGCGCCTGCATGCCGCGGGCAGCCAGTGGCTGCTGCAGACACCCTGCGCGGTGGCTGCTGCCGACGGCGATCCCGCCGAGTGGGCGGGCGCGCCGCTGGAACGCCGCGCGGCAACGTCCGCTGAACAGCGCGCGCTGCGCCGGCTGGGTGCCGAAGTGGAGATGTGGCTGGCGGACCTTCCGGTCAATGCACTGCGCCGCAGTCGCGGGCGGCTGCCGGTCAACATGCTGTGGATGTGGGGCGGCGGCGAAACACCTGCCCCGGCACTGCTGCCGGCACTGCCCACGGTGGCGCTGCACGGGCCTCAGGGGGATGCGTGGCTTGCTGGTTGCGCGCGCCTTGCGGGCGCAACGTTGCAGCCTTTGGCTGCACAGTGGGCGCCGCAGGACGCCCCATCGGCAGTGGTGCTGCCTGCACCGGTCGATGCCGGCGACCTGCTGGCGATCGGATCCGCCTGGCTGCAGCCCGCGCTGGATGCGGTGGCGTCGCGGCGCATCGCTGCGCTGCGGCTGCGCATCGGGCCTCGACTGCATCATGTGCGCGCCGGCCGGCTGCGTCGCTGGTTGCGACGTGCGCGGCCCTGGTGGCAAACGGTGGGCGCATGAGCGCGCGGGTGCGCCCGCTGCGGCGTCGCGATGCGGCAGCGGCGCCTGCGCTGCCCGAGTCGCTGTCGCCGCTGCTGCGGCGGATCTACGCCGCGCGCCACGTCACCGCCGAAATCCAGCTCGCCACCAACTTGTCGGCCTTGCTGCCGGTGTCGACGCTGGAAGGTGCGCAGCAGGCCGCCTGCCTGCTGTTGCAGCATGTGGCGGGCCGCGTGCTGGTGGTGGGCGATTTCGATGCCGATGGCGCCACCAGCACCGCGCTGATGCTGCGCGCGCTGCGCGACTGGGGATTCGCGCAGGTGGACTTCCTGGTGCCCGATCGCTTCCGGCTGGGGTACGGTCTCACGCCGGGCATCGTCGAGCTGGCGGCGCGGCAGCCGCCCTCGCTGCTGGTGACCGTGGACAACGGCATCTCGAGCGTCGACGGTGTTGCCGCGGCGCGTGCGCTGGGCATCGACGTGCTGATCACCGACCATCATCTGCCCGGCGATGCCCTGCCCGAAGCCAGTGTCATCGTGAATCCGAATCTGCCCGGCAGCAGCTTCGGCAGTCGGGCGCTGGCGGGCGTGGGTGTGGCCTTTTACGTGCTCGCGGCGCTGCAGCGACTCATGCAGGAAGAAGGCCGATGGCGCGCCCAGTACCGGCCGGTGTCCACCTGGCTCGACCTGGTGGCGCTGGGCACGGTGGCGGATCTGGTGCCCCTGGATGCCAACAACCGCGTGCTGGTGGCACAGGGACTGAAGCGGATCAATGCCGGGCAGTGCGTGGCCGGCATCCGCGCGCTGCTGCAACTCGCGCAGCGCTCGGGCAGCGAGGTGGTGGCGGCTGACCTCGGCTTCTCGGTGGCGCCACGACTCAACGCGGCCGGCAGACTCGACGACATGGGCATCGGCATCCGCTGCCTGTTGGGCGATGAGGACGCCGCGGTGCGCGCGCTCGCAGGCCAGCTCGACCAGCTCAATCGCCAGCGCCGCGAGATCGAGGGCCAGATGCAGGAGCAGGCGCTGGCCGCCATCCGCGGACTGCCGCCGCTGTCCGACAGCAGCCGGCATGCGGGCTGTGTCTGTACGACACGGGCTGGCACCAGGGCGTGGTGGGCCTCGTGGCAAGTCGCGTGAAGGACCGGGCAGGGCGGCCGGTCATCGCTCGCGCCTTCGGGAGACGGCGAAACGCTGCGCGGTTCGGCGCGATCGATTGCCGGTGTGCACATCCGCGATGTGCTGGACTGCATCGCCGCCCGGCATCCCGCGCTCATCCACCGGTTCGGCGGCCAGCGCCATGGCAGCGGGCCTCACCATCGCCGCAAAGGATCTGGATGCCTTCGCCCGCGCCTTCGAAGCCGTGGTGGCCGAATGGCTGGCCGGCGCCGAAACCGACGACGCCGTCTGGACCGATGGCGCGCTGGAAGAGGCCGAGATCTGCCTCGCCACGGCCGAGCAGCTTCGTGCCGCCGGCCCCGGGGCCAGCCTTCCCGAGCCGGTATTCGACGGCGAGTTCGAAATCGAGAGCACCCGCGTGGTCGGCGAGAAGCATGTGAAGTTCTGGCTGCGACCCGTGGGCACCCGCGCCCGTTTCGATGCCATTGCGTTCAACCTGCTGGATGGCGAGCGCCACGGCGCCGCCGCAGGGCACGCTGCGCCGCCTATCGGCTCGACATCAATCAGTGGCAGGGCGAGCGCCGGCTGCAGCTGCTGGTGGAACACGTGGGCGCGTCGTAGCAGACCTCACCGCGCGCCTTGCTGCTAAAATATCGGGCTTTCCTGCACCCGACAGACAATCGCCATGCCCGTGGAGACCGGACTCATCAAGAAGAACCTTCGCGACCTCAGCGAGCGCACCGCCTCGCTTCGGGGGTTCCTTTGACTACGACGCGAAGAAAGAGCGCCTGGAAGAAGTCGTCGGCGAACTGGAACAGCAGGATGTCTGGAACAACCCCGAGCGGGCGCAGGAGCTGGGGCGCGAACGCGCGCGGCTGAGCGCCGATCTCGAACAGCTCGACTCCGCCGGTGCGGCGCTGTCGAATGCCACCGAACTGCTGGAGCTGGCCGAAGCCGAGGACGATGCCGCCTCGATCGGCGACATCGAGAAGGAGATTCCGCAGCTCGAATCCCGCGTGCGCCAGCTCGAGTTCCGGCGCATGTTCCGCGGCGAGATGGACTCGCACAGCGCATACCTGGACATCCAGGCCGGCGCCGGCGGCACCGAGGCGCAGGACTGGGCCAACATGCTGATGCGCATGTACCTGCGCTGGGGCGACAAGCGCGGCTTCAAGACCGAAGTGATGGATGCCAACGGTGGCGAAGTCGCGGGCATCAAGAGCTGCTCGATTTCATTCGAGGGTGAATACGCCTATGGCTGGCTGCGCACCGAGACCGGTGTGCACCGGCTGGTGCGCAAGAGTCCCTTTGATTCCGGCAATCGCCGCCACACCTCCTTTGCCTCGGTGTTCGTCTCGCCGCAGATCGACGATGACATCAACATCGAAATCAACCCGGCCGACATCGAGATGGACGTGTATCGATCCAGCGGCGCCGGCGGGCAGCATGTGAACAAGACCGAATCGGCCGTGCGCCTGCGCCACCTGCCTTCGGGGATCGTCGTGGCCTGCCAGACCGAGCGCAGCCAGCACAAGAACCGCAGCACGGCGATGAAGATGCTCAAGGCCAAGCTGTACGAGCTGGAAGTGAACAAGCGCAATGCCGCGGCCAAGGTGCTGGAGGATTCCAAGTCGGACGTGAGCTGGGGCAACCAGATCCGTTCGTACGTGCTGGACCAGTCCCGCATCAAGGACCTGCGCACCAATGTGGAAGTGGGCGCCACCGACAAGGTGCTCGACGGTGACCTGGATCAATTCATGGAAGCGAGCCTGAAGGCGGGACTGTAAGCATGACCGAGCAGACCAAGGGTCCCCACGAGAGCGCGCCGGCCACCGAGCCTGCGGTGGACGAGAACAAGCTGATCGCGGAACGCCGCGCGAAGCTCGCGCAGATTCGCGAGCGGGCCGCCGTGGCCGGGGGCAGCGCGTTCCCGAACGACTTCCGTCGCACGCACCATGCGGGCGAGCTGCAGTCGGCGCATGCGAACGCCAGTGCCGAGCAGCTCGAGGCCAGCGCCATCGCCGTGACCGTGGCGGGCCGCATGATGGCCAAGCGCGTGATGGGCAAGGCCAGCTTCGCCACCATCGCCGATCCTTCCGGCCGCATCCAGCTCTTCCTGCAGTCGGCAGCGCTGGCCGAGGCCTACGAGGCCTTCAAGGGCTGGGACGTGGGCGACACGGTCGGCGCCAGCGGCACGCTGTTCCGCACGCGCACCGGGGAACTGTCGGTGAAGGTCACCGCGCTGCGACTGCTGGTGAAGTCGCTGCGTCCGCTGCCCGACAAGTGGCATGGCCTCACCGATGTCGACACCCGCTACCGCCAGCGCTACGTCGACCTCATCGTCAACACCGAATCGCGCGCCGTGTTCGAGGCGCGCACGAAGATCCTGCGTGCCTTCCGCAACGAACTGGACCGCCGCGGCTTCATGGAGGTGGAAACGCCGATGATGCAGCCTATTCCGGGCGGCGCGGCGGCCAAGCCCTTCATCACGCATCACAACGCACTGGACATGCAGCTCTTCCTGCGCATCGCGCCGGAGCTGTACCTGAAGCGCCTGGTCGTGGGCGGATTCGAGAAGGTCTACGAGATCAACCGCAATTTCCGCAACGAGGGGCTGTCGACGCGGCACAACCCCGAGTTCACGATGATGGAGCTGTACTGGGCCTACGCCGACTACCGCGACCTGATGGACCTGACGGAAGAGCTCGTGGTTGCGCTGGTGGACGTGGTGAAGCCTGGCGCGCGCACGCTGGCTTACCAGGGACGCGACTACAGCCTGGCCAGGCCCTTCCGCCGCGTGACCATGGAACAGGCCATCTGCGAGAACAATCCCGGCTTCGAGGCGGCGAAGATCCGCGACGTGGAGTACCTGCGCGGCTGGTGCGCGAAAATCGGGGCGAAGTTCGACAAGTCCGATGGCGCCGGCAAGCTGCAGGCGCATGTGTTCGATCACACCGCCGAGCACACGCTGCTCGACCCCACCTTCGTGCATGCATATCCGGCGGAGATCTCGCCGCTGGCGCGCGCCAACGACGCCGATCCCTTCCTCACCGACCGCTTCGAGTTCTTCCTCACGGGCCGCGAGATGGCCAATGGCTTCTCCGAGCTGAATGACCCCGAGGACCAGGCGGCGCGCTTCCATGCACAGGTGGCGCGCAAGGACGCCGGCGACGACGAGGCCATGCACTTCGACGCCGACTACATCCGGGCGCTGGAATACGGCATGCCGCCCACCGCGGGTCTGGGGATCGGCGTGGACCGGCTGGTGATGTTCCTCACCGACCAGGCGGCGATCCGCGACGTGCTGCTGTTCCCGCAGGTCCGACGCGAAGCCACTTGAACGCCCGGCTTCCGATCGGCGTCTTCGATTCGGGCATCGGCGGGCTGACGGTGCTGCGCGCGCTGCTGGCGCGCCTGCCGGGCGAGAGCTTCCTGTACCTGGGCGACACGGCGCGGCTGCCCTATGGCACCAAGACCGCCGGCACCGTCGAGCGCTACGCGCTGCAGGCGGTGGATGAGCTCACGCGGCGCGGCATCAAGGCGCTGGTCATCGCCTGCAACACCGCCTCCGCGGCGGCCTTGCCGGCGCTGCAGGCGGCGCATCCGGAGCTGCCCATCATCGGCGTGATCGAGCCCGGTGCCGAGGCGGCCGTTGCCGCCACGAAGACCGGCCGCATCGCCGTGCTTGCCACCGAGGGCACGGTCCGGGGCGGCGCCTACCAGCGCGAGATACTGCGGCGCATGCCGCAGGCCCGCGTCGCGGCGATACCCGCGACGCTGTTCGTCGCGCTGGCGGAAGAAGGCTGGACGCAGGGTGATGTCGCTTCGGCCACTGCGCGCCGCTATCTCGCGCCAGTGCTGGCGCAGCCGGCGGCGGCTCCCGATGTGCTGGTGCTCGGCTGCACGCACTTTCCACCGCTGGCCGACGTGATCCAGCGCGAAGCCGGTCCCGGCATCCGCATCGTGGATTCGGCGGTAACCACCGCCGAGGCGCTGGCGGACTTGCTCGCCACCCGCGGGCTCGCCGCGCCAGCAGGCCAGTGCACCAGCCGCCGGTTCCTGGTCACCGACGGCGAGGAGCGCTTCACCCGCGTCGGGCCTTTGTTCCTCGGCGAGTCCATCGAGTCCGGCGCGGTCGAGCGCGTCGACCTGTAGAAGGCGTCGGCCTTCACAGGGTACGGTTCAGTCCACCAGCGGGTAGGGCAGTGGCAGCGTGCTGGTGGGGAGAGCGGTGCGTCCGGGCTGCCTGTTTCCTCCGTGGCGCCCGCGCCAGCCGCGGCGCCCGGCAGCGGCGCGACGGCCAGGAATTCCCGGCCATCGAACTGCGGTTCAGCCGACATCACCACCTGCGCCGCGCGGCCATCCTGCAGCCGCACTTTCGCGCCCGGCGGCAACGGAATCTCGGAGCGGGTGAAGAAGCGCTGCATCCGGCGCTTCACCTGGCCGCGGAAATGCGCGCGGGCAATGACTTCCTGCCCGGTGTAGCAGCCCTTCTCGAACGAGATGCCACCAAGCCGGTCCAGGTTCAGCATCTGCGCCACCCACAGTCCCGAGGTCGCACGGGTGACCTCGGGGATGCCTGCGGCGATGTCCTCGGCGCGCCATTTCATCGCGCGGCGCGCCCCGGCTCTGCGGCATCGGTTCGCCGCGCGGGGCCACCACCAGCTGGCGCATGCCGCTGGCATCCAGCGAAATGTGCAAGCGGGTGCTGCAGGCGGTTTCGGCATCCGGACCCGCGAGGCCATAGGCGCACCAGGCCGCAGAGGCGTCCTCGATGCGCACCCGCGCCCGGAACACGAATCGCTGCAGGTGGGTGCGCACGGCGTCGGCCAGTTCCCGTGGCAGCACCAGCAGCACATGGGCGTCGTCCAGGTACAGCGTGCGCACGAGGGCGATCACGCGGCCCTGCGGGTTGTGGAGCCCCGCCAGCTGTGAACCACGTTCCGGCAGCAGGGTAAGGTCCTGGGACAGCTGGCCGTTAAGGAAGGGCAGCACGTCGGGGCCATGCGCGCCCAGCACGGCGAGGTCATCGAGGAGGGTGAGGGCCAGGTCAGGCATGAGGTTGCGCGGATTATCCGCCCGGCGGGGACTGAAGCCGGTTCGTGCAAATTCTGGCACAATACATGCCCATGCAGCCTTTGGATGAACTGTCGCGCGACCAGCGCCAGGAACCACCGCCTGCAGCGGAGGGGGAGGCCCGGGCGCCCGAACTGGGCGGACCTGCGGGTCCGGAACCCACCCGCTACGGGGACTGGGAACGTCGCGGCCGCTGCATCGATTTCTAGGAATCCATGATGGCCAATCGCCCGCTTTCACCGCACCTGTCGATCTACCGCTTCGCCTACACGATGGCGCTGTCGATACTGCATCGCGCCACCGGCCTGCTGCTGGCGGCCGGCCTCATCCTGCTGGTGGTGTTCATCGCCAGTGTCGCGGGAGGCCAGCACTGTTTCGCGGCCTTCCGCATTTGCCGCCAGCATCGGCGGGCGACTGCTGATCGCCGCCTTCCTCATCGGTTTCTGCTACCACCTGGCCAATGGCATCCGCCACCTGACCTGGGACATGGGATTCGGCATGGAGCGTGCGCAGGCACGGCGCAGCGGCGCGCTGGTCGTCGCGCTCACCGTGCTGGGAGCGGCGGTGGTCCTGTGGAAACTCTTCGCTTCCGGGGTGGCGTCATGAGCGATCCGGCACAGGCACTGTCGCGCGTACTGGGCCGCGGTTCGGCGCACGAGGGTGCGCACCACTGGCGTGTGCAGCGGCTCACCGCGCTGGCGCTGGTGCTGCTGGTGCCCTGGCTGCTGGTGTCGCTGGCGCGCCTGCCCGACTTCTCCTTCTCCAGCGTGCAGGGTTTCGTCGCGGGCCTGGGCCATGCGGTGCTGCTGGTGCTGCTGGTGATTGCCGCCGCCTGGCATTCGCAGCTCGGCGTGCAGGTGGTGATCGAAGACTATTTCGGCGGCGCCGTGCGCAGGACGCTGCTGGTGATTTCCGCTTTCCTGCACGTCCTGCTCGGCGCAGTGGGCGTGCTCGCCGTGATGCGCGTGGCATTCACGGCGCAACTCTAGGTCGCACAATGTCCGCCTATTCCTTCATCGACCACACCCATGATGTCATCGTGATCGGCGCCGGCGGCGCCGGCCTGCGCGCCACACTCGGCCTTGCCGAAGCGGGCCTGTCCACGGCCTGCATCACCAAGGTGTTCCCCACGCGCAGCCACACGGTGGCGGCGCAGGGCGGCATCAGCGCCGCGCTCGCCAACATGGGCGAGGACGACTGGCGCTGGCACATGTACGACACCGTCAAGGGTTCGGACTGGCTGGGCGACCAGGACGCCATCGAGTTCATGTGCAAGGAAGCCCCCGCCGCGGTGATCGAGCTCGAGCACTACGGCGTGCCGTTCTCGCGCACGCCGCAGGGCCGCATCTACCAGCGCCCCTTCGGCGGCATGACCACCAACTACGGCAAGGGCATCGCGCAGCGCACCTGCGCCGCGGCCGACCGCACCGGCCACGCCATGCTGCACACGCTGTACCAGCAGTCGCTGAAGCACGAGGCGGAGTTCTACATCGAGTTCTTCGCCATCGACCTGATCATGGAGGACGGCCAGTGCCGCGGCGTGATCGCGCTGGAACTGGCCACGGGCGCGCTGCACCGCTTCCGCGCGCACATGACCATCCTGGCCACCGGTGGCTATGGCCGCGCGTACTTCTCGTGCACCTCGGCGCACACCTGCACCGGCGACGGCGGCGGCATGGTGCTGCGCGCCGGCCTGCCCATGCAGGACATGGAGTTCGTGCAGTTCCATCCCACGGGCATCTACGGCTCGGGCTGCCTCATCACCGAGGGTGCGCGGGGCGAGGGCGGCTACCTCACGAATTCCAAGGGCGAGGCGTTCATGGAGCGCTATGCGCCCAACGCCAAGAACCTGGCCTCGCGCGATGTTGTCAGCCGCGCCATGACCATGGAGATCCGCGAGGGACGCGGCGTGGGCGAGCACGCCGACCACATCTTCCTGCACCTGGAACACCTCGGCCCCGAGGTGATCCACGAGAAGCTGCCCGGCATCGCAGAAACCTCTCGCATATTCGCCGGCGTCGACGTGAACCGCGAGCCCATCCCCGTGCTGCCCACCGTGCACTACAACATGGGCGGCGTGCCGTGCAATTACCACGGCGAGGTGGTGAAGGATTCGAAGGACACCGTGGTGCCGGGCCTGATGGCCGTGGGCGAGGCGGCCTGCGTGTCGGTGCATGGCGCCAACCGCCTGGGTTCGAACTCGCTGCTCGACCTCGTGGTGTTCGGTCGCGAGGCCGCGCGCCACTGCGCCACGGTGGTGAAGCCCCGCCAGCCGCACAAGCCGCTGGCCGCCGACAGCAGTGAACCCGCGCTGTCGCGCCTCGACAAGCTGCGCAATGCCAACGGCGAGCGTCCCACCGCGCAGATCCGACTGGAAATGCAGCGCACGATGCAGCGCGACGCGGCGGTATTCCGCACGGCGTCGTCACTGCAGGAGGGCGTCGGCAAGCTCGCCAGCACCTTCGCCAGCTTCTCGCAGGTGAAGGTCACCGACCGCAGCCTGGTGTGGAACACGGACCTCATCGAGACGATGGAGCTGGAAAACCTGCTGCTGCAGGCCACCGCCACGATCGTGTCGGCCGAAAACCGCCACGAGAGCCGCGGCGCTCATGCGCGCGAGGATTTCCCCAACCGTGACGACGTGAACTGGCTCAAGCACACGCTGAGCTGGGTGGACACCGCCGGCGCCACGAAGATCGACTACCGGCCCGTGCACCTGAACACGCTGACCAGCGACGTGGAAACGGTGCCGCTGAAGGCCAGGACGTACTAGAGAAAGCCCATGGTACAGCTGACACTTCCCGAGAATTCGCGGATCAAGAAGGACGGCAAGGTCTTCAAGGCGCCTGCCGGCGCGAAAAAGCCGCGCACCTTCCGGATCTACCGCTTCGACCCCGACAGCGGCGAGAACCCGCGCGTCGACAGCTACGAAGTGGACATGGCCAGCTGCGGCCCGATGGTCCTCGACGCGCTCATCAAGATCAAGAACGAGATCGACCCCACGCTGTCGTTCCGACGCTCGTGCCGCGAAGGCATCTGCGGCAGCTGCGCGATGAACATCGACGGCGTGAACACGCTGGCCTGCACGCGCGCCTGCGTCGACGTGAAGGGCGCCACGGTCAACATCTATCCGCTGCCGCACATGCCGGTGGTCAAGGACCTCATCCCCGACCTCACGCAGTTCTACGCGCAGTACGCGGCCGTGAAGCCGTGGCTGACGACGCGCTCGCCGGCGCCGCCGGATCGCGAACGGCTGCAGTCGAAGGAAGACCAGGAGAAGATCGACCGTCCCTCGGCGTGCATCCTGTGCGCCTGCTGCTCCACCTCGTGCCCGAGCTACTGGTGGAACTCCGACCGTTACCTGGGTCCCGCCGCGCTGCTGGCGGCGTATCGCTGGATCATCGACAGCCGCGACGACGCCACCGGCGAGCGTCTCGACGCGCTGGAAGATCCCTTCCGGCTGTACCGCTGCCACACGATCATGAACTGCACCGAGGCCTGCCCGAAGGACCTCAATCCCGCGCGCGCGATCGCCGACATCAAGCGGATGATCGACCAGCGCCGCAACTGACCATGGAAGACCCGGCGCAGCGGGGGCGACTGGCCTGGCGCTGCCGCCGCGGCATGAAGGAACTCGACCTGCTGCTGCGGGAATACCTGGACCAGCACTGGGCCGCCGCCGACAGCGCCGATCGTGACGCCTTCGCGCGATTACTCGAGTTGCCCGATCCCGAACTCGCGTCGTATCTGCTGGGACATGCAGATGCCACCGACATCACGCTGGAGCCGGTGCTGGCAGTGCTGCGCGGACTGTCTGCGCGGCGCACTGGCGGCGGGTCCGCCGGCGCGCGAGGCCCGGGCGCGCCGGGCGGCGGTACCCGCCAGTCCTGAGCACGGGCAGCCCGGCCCGGGCTGCGTCGAAATATCCGTCCGTTCTTCCCGGGTGCCGCTGCAGGTCGGCTGCGTCGTGCTGGCGGGTGGTTTCGCGCAGGCCTGCGGGCTGCAATATCGCGGCTCACTGCTGCCTGCGGCAGTGGTCCTGTTCGGTGTCGGCGCCTTTGCCTGGGGGCTGTGGCAGCTTCACCACGGTGGCGGCACGATGCCGGTGACGCTGGTGCTGCAGACCGACGGCTGGATCCTCCTGCGGGGGAAAGGCACCGAGGTGGAAGCGTTCCCGAGGCCCTGCAGCCTGCGCCTCGGGCCTCATGTCCTGCTGGCGCTGCGCGCGCGCGATGGACGGCGCCTGAGGCTGCTGCTGGGGCCGGGAATCCTTTGCGCCGGCGACCGTGCGGCGCTGGTCCGCTGGCTGCAGCGGGCGCCGGCCAGCGAAGAAACGGGGCCGGAGTTACTGCGGTAGACTTGCCCCCCAGCCACCAGAACGGACCACTTAGTGATCGAGTGCGGGAAATTGCCCTCAAACCGCGCGCCGGGCCGAACTTTCAGCCGGTTCCGGGGTCCATATTGCCAGCATGCCGGGCTTCTGCCTGCGCGGGGGCCCAGGGCTTGCGGATGAGCGTGGACACGGGTGATCTCGGGCTGGTTCAGCGCGTCCAGAAGGGCGACAAGACCGCCTTCGACCTGCTGGTGCGCAAGTACCAGCACAAGGTCGTGAAACTCGTGACCCGCTACCTGCGGGATCCAGCGGACGCGGAAGACGTGGCACAGGAAGCATTCATCAAGGCATATCGGGCGATTCCCCAGTTTCGCGGGGACAGCGCTTTCTATACCTGGCTGTATCGCATCGCCATCAATACCGCGAAGAACGCCATCGTCTCGCGCGACCGCAGCCCGGTTGAATTCGACCTCGACCTGCAGAGCGTGGAGGAATCCAACTCGATGCAGATGCGCCTTGCGGATGCCGAAACTCCCGAAAGCCTGCTGCAGACCGAGGAGATTCGCACGACCGTGAACCAGGCGATCGAGGCGTTGCCCGAAGACCTGCGCACGGCGATCGTGCTGCGGGAGCTCGAAGGGTTGAGTTACGAGGACATCGCGCTGGCGATGGATTGCCCGGTGGGCACGGTTCGAAGCAGAATTTTTCGCGCGCGGGAAGCCATCGACAAGCGCTTGTCGGAAGTCTTTGAAGGTGGGCTGGGCCGGGCTGAGGAGTTGGGATGAGCGAGCAGGAACAGATCAGTCAGTTGTCGGCACTCTTCGATGGCGAATTGCCGCGCGAGCAGGCCGAGATGGTCATCCGGCGGGCGCTGAAGGATCCCGCGCTGCGGGCAACCTGGGGGCGCTATGCGCTCATCGGTGCCTGCGTCCGCGGAGAACCCCTGGCGTCGGCGTTGCCGCAGGTCGACCTGGCGGCCAAGGTGCGCGCCAGGCTCGTGTCCGAGGTGGACCTGCCGGCCGGTGGAGAAAGCCACGGGGTGGCCGCGACCGACTCGGGCCGCAGGACATCGCTGTGGCGTCGTGGTGCGCTGGGTGGGGCCATAGCGGCCGGCGTCGCGCTGGTGTCCCTGGTGCTGGTGCGCCAGATGGCGCCGGCCGACGCCCCCGTGCAGATGGCACGGCAGACTGCGCCGGTCGAGTCCGTCGCGCCCGCGCTGCAGGCGTCCACGCCCGCACCCGTGTTGCTGGCGCGTGAATCGGCACCCCCCAGCTACACCACGCCGGTCGATGATTCCCCGGCGCGCCGTACGGCGCCGCTGTTCAACTACGTGGCGGAGCACAGCGATGTGGCCGTCTCGGCGGTGCGACTCGCGCCGCTGTCCTCGGTGATGGGTGGCGGCTTCGATCTCACGCAGGATGCGGTGGAAATGACGGCGGCCGAGGTCGGCGCGCGACGCTGATGGCTGTTTCCACGGGGGCAAAGGTGGTGCGTGTGGCGGCGGCCTGCCTGCTGGCGGTGCTGGCATTGCCCGTGGGCGCGGGCCAGGCCTCGCGTTCGCGGCTACATCGGCCACATGAACCGTCCGCTGGCCCGCCGCAACTACGACGGCGTCTTCGTGCAGCAGATCGGCCAGCGCCGCGAAACCTGGCGCATCATCCATCGCATGCGCGATGGCCGCATGACCGAGCGGCTGATCTCCACCGATGGTTCGGGGCGCGAGTTCGTGCGCAATGGATCCGAGGCCGTGTGGTACTTCCCCGACCGCAAGGTCGTGCTGGTGGAGGACCGCGCCCGGGCCAGTGGCTACATCACGGCGCTGTATGGCGTCGACGCCGACACCGAGAAGTACTACCAGCTGCGCAGTTCCGACCAGCCCGTGCGCGTGCGGGGCTTCATGGCACGGCTGGTCACCGTCGAGCCGCGCGACTCCCTGCGCTACGGATACCGCTACTGGATCGACGAGAAGACCAGCATGCCGGTGCGCACCCAGCTGGTGGCCGCCACCGGTGAAGTCATCGCCGAGATATCGTTCATCAGCATGTCGCTGCCCGACGTGGTCGACGAGGAACTGCTGAAGCCGGACGTCGACACCACGGGATTCCGCTGGCTGCGGCGCGACCCGCCGGCGTTGCCGGGCACCGTGCGCACCAACTTCGTCGCGCGACCGGAGCTGCTGCCGACGGGGTTCCGGGTCAAGACCTTCCCGAACATGCCGGTTGCGGCCGACCGGGGCCCGCGGACCCGTTTCATCATCTCCGACGCAGGCATGGGTTTCGGTGTTCATCGAGGGCGCCGCCAGCGACCAACCGGGAACCCTGCGCCGCTCCGAGGGGCTGGTGCAGATGGGCACGACCGCCGCCTACAGCCTGTCGACCGCCGGCCACCGCATCACAGTCGTCGGCGATGTCCCGGCGGATACCGTGCGGGCCATCGCCAGCGCCATCCAGCCCGAATAGCAGGCGCGCTGGTGCTGCTCGGCCGGCCGGGCTGCGGGCTGTGCGAGGAGATGCTGGAGGAACTGCAGCGACTGGCGGCCGCCGGCGGTGCCGCTGCCACCCATCGCCGAATTCGACGTGGACGACGACCCGCTGCTGTCGCGTCGCCATGGGCTCGATATTCCGGTGCTGCTGCTGGATGGCGTCGTGGTCTGTCGCCACCGGCTGGACCGCCGTGGAACTGCTGCGGACTGCTGAGGCCCCGCTAGCGCGGCGCTCAGGCCCGCACGGGCGTCATGGAGCCGCCTCCGGCCGGCTATAATTCGCGATTGCCCCAGGGGCGCACGTTCCTTTCCGATGCAGCAGATCCGCAACTTCTCGATCATTGCCCACGTCGACCACGGCAAGTCCACGCTCGCCGACCGTCTGATCCAGATCTGCGGCGGCCTGGCCGACCGCGAGATGCAGTCGCAGGTTCTCGACAACATGGCGCTGGAGCGCGAGCGCGGCATCACCATCAAGGCGCAGAGCGTCACGCTGTTCTACGACGGCAAGGACGGCCAGCGCTACCAGCTGAACCTCATCGACACCCCGGGCCATGTCGACTTCTCCTACGAGGTCTCGCGCAGCCTTGCCTGCGAGGGCGCGCTGCTGGTGGTCGATGCCGCGCAGGGCGTCGAGGCGCAGAGCGTCGCCAACTGCTACACCGCGCTGGAGCAGGGCCTCGAAGTGGTGCCGGTGCTGAACAAGATCGACCTGCCTTCGGCCGACCCGGACAAGGTCATCAAGGAGATCGAGGAGATCATCGGCCTCGACGCGCAGGATGCCGTGCGCGTGTCGGCCAAGACCGGGCAGAACGTCGATGCGCTGATCGAGGAGCTGATCCGGCGCATCCCGCCGCCCAAGGGCGATCCGGCCGCGCCGCTGCAGGCGCTGATCATCGATTCCTGGTTCGACAACTACGTGGGCGTGGTGTCGCTGGTGCGCGTGGTCAATGGCACGCTGCGCGTGGGCGAGAAGATGAAGGTGATGTCCACCGGGCGCAGTCACGAGATCGACAAACTGGGGCGCTTCACGCCCAAGTCCGTGTCGCTGCCGGAACTGACGGCCGGCGAGGTGGGTTTCGTCATCGCCGGCATCAAGGAAATCGATGGCGCACCGGTGGGCGACACCATCACCACCGACGTGCGCGGCAGCGAGACGCCGCTGCCCGGCTTCAAGCAGGTGCAGCCGCGGGTGTTCGCGGGCGTGTTCCCGGTGAACACCGAGGACTACGAGAATTTCCGCGACGCGCTGGCCAAGCTGCGACTCAATGATTCGGCGCTGCATTACGAGCCGGAAGTCTCCACCGCGCTGGGCTTCGGCTTTCGCGTCGGCTTCCTGGGTCTCTTGCACATGGACATCGTGCAGGAGCGCCTGGAGCGCGAATACAACCTCGAGCTGATCACCAGCGCGCCCACCGTGGTCTATGAGGTGGCGCTGACCGATGGCTCGGTCGCGCATGTGGACAACCCCGCGCGGCTGCCGCCGGTGGACAAGATCGAGGACCTGCGCGAGCCGGTGATCACCGCCAACATCCTGGTGCCGCCGGAATACGTGGGCGGCGTGCTGCAGCTGTGCTCCGAGAAGCGCGGCGTGCAGAAGAAGATGCTGTACCTGGGTTCACAGGTGTCGCTGCAGTACCAGTTGCCGCTGGCCGAGGTGGTGCTCGATTTCTTCGACCGGCTGAAGAGCATCAGCCGCGGCTATGCCTCGTTCGATTACGAATTCAGCCATTTCCAGTCGGCGCCGCTGGTCAAGCTCGACATCCTGATCAACGGCGACAAGGTGGACGCGCTGGCGCTGATCGTGCACAAGGATTCGGCCTACACCCGCGGTCGTGAACTGGTGGACAAGATGCAGGAGCTGATTCCGCGGCAGATGTTCGAGGTGGCGGTGCAGGCCACCATCGGCGCGCACGTGATCGCGCGCGCCACGGTGAAAGCGCTGCGCAAGAACGTGCTGGCCAAGTGCTATGGCGGCGACATCTCGCGCAAGCGCAAGCTGCTCGAGAAGCAGAAGGAAGGCAAGAAGCGCATGAAGCAGGTGGGTTCGGTGGAGATCCCGCAGGAAGCCTTCCTGGCCGTGCTCAAAGTGGGCCGCAAGTAATCCCGGAGGATCCGCACCCGTGTTCGCACAGATCATCTCGCTTGCCACCTGGCTGCTGCTGCCGGTGTCGGTCATCGTCATCGTCGACGACTGGTTTCTGCGGCCGCGGCGACGGCTGGCCGCGCTGCCCGCCGCCGCGGTGGATCCGGCGCCGCTGCGCCTGCTGTATGCGATCTTTCCGCTGCTGGTGATTGCCGGCGCCGTCCGGCTGTTCCGCTCCGAGCGGCTGGATTTCTCGCTGGTGCTGGTGATCGTGTCGGTGGTGGGTGGCCTGATCTGGGCGCTGGATGCCTGGTGGCTGCGCGGCCGCCGCGCCGCCAGCGCCATGGTCAATGGCCAGAATCCGGCCGCAGTGCCGGAACCGGGCGTGGTCGACTATGCCCGCAGCATGGTGCCGGTGGTGGTCGTGGTGCTGCTGCTGCGCTCCTTCCTGTTCGAACCCTTCCGCATCCCCACCGACTCGATGATGCCGACGCTGCAGGCTGGTGACTTCATCCTGGTGAACAAGTACCACTACGGGCTGCGGCTGCCGGTGTTGAACAAGCTGTTCCTGAAGGTCAACGAGCCGCAGCGCGGCGATGTGATCGTGTTCCGCTATCCGCCCGATCCGGCCATCAACTACATCAAGCGCGTGGTGGGCCTGCCGGGGGATCGCATCAAGGTGGTGGGCGACCTCATCTACGTCAATGACGTGCCGCTGAAGCAGGGCGAACCCCAACGCTATTCGGATGGGTGCTACGAGAACATGCGCCTTACCGAGGTGCAGACCGGCACCCACAGGCATCAAACGCTGTCCTGCCTGTCGCCGCGGCCGCTGCCCGGGGCGGTGTTGCCCTCCTGCAACCGCCGCATCGACCGGGGTTATGTCTGCGACGAGGGGATCCCCGTCTCAGTTGCCTCGGGCATCCTGGATGCGAACGACTTCGAGGAAGTGACGGTTCCGGCTGGCAACTACATGGTGATTGGTGATAATCGCGACAACAGCTCGGACAGCCGGGTGTGGGGCTTCGTGCCCGAGGCCAACCTCGTGGGCAGTGCCCGACGCATCTGGTTCAACATCGACCTGGCGCGTTCGCCCTGGGTGAACTGGGCACGCATCGGCAAGCGGATCGAATAGCGGAGGCAATCATGCGGCAGCGTCAACAAGGCATCACGTTCATAGGCTGGCTGTTCCTGCTGATTCCCGTGGCCATCGTCGGCTACTGCGTAATCCGGCTGACACCCGTCTACCTGAATGCGATGAAGGTGAGCAAGGCGCTGCACGAGACAGCCTCCGAATTCAAGGGCGACGAAGCGATCAGCCCGCAGACCGTGCGCGTATCGCTGGAGAAGCGGTTCGACGTGGACGCCATCAACTTTCCCGATGTGAAGACGGTCGAGATCGCCCGCGAAGGCAACATGTGGGTGCTGACGTCGAATTACGAGGACAAGGTGGTCCTGTTCAAGAACATCTCGCTGCTGGTGCAGTTCGACAAGCGCGCCGTGGTTGAATAGTCCGGACATACGCATGACGACAGCAGCGGTGCCCGCCGCCACGGCCACCTGGCTGCAGAACCTGCTGGGCCGGTCGCCACACCGGCCCGGGCTTTTCCTCGCGGCGCTCACCCATCGCAGCGCCACCGACGACAACAACGAACGCCTGGAATTCCTGGGCGATGCCGTGCTCGGCATGCTGATTGCCGAGGAGCTGTACCGGCGTTTTCCCGAGGCGGACGAAGGCGACCTGTCGCGACTGCGTTCACGCCTGGTCAGTGCGGGCCCGCTGGCGCAGATCGGCCTGGGGCTGAACATCGGTTCGGTGCTGCGCCTGGGCAGCGGCGAACTGCGCACCGGAGGTTTTCGACGCGAGTCCATCCTGGCCGATGCCACCGAGGCGCTGTTCGGTGCGGTGTATCTGGATGGCGGGCTGGCCGAGGCGCGCGAGCTGGTGCTGCGGCTGTACGAGACCATGCTGGCGGAATTGCAGCCGGACGAGGACCTGAAGGATTCCAAGACACGCCTGCAGGAGCTGCTGCAGGGCAGGGGCGAGTCGCTGCCCAGCTACCTCCTGGTCAGCACCGTGGGCGAGCCACACGCACAGACCTTTTCGGTTCGCTGCGTGGTGAAACTCGCCGATCGCGATTTCCCGGTCGAGGCCAGCGGCTCGGGGTCCAGCCGCCGTCGTGCCGAGCAGGACGCAGCCGCCGACGTGCTGCGACAACTGGAAAGGTGGCTGACATGAATGCGCAAGCCGCTCATCGCTGCGGATTCGCGGCCCTGGTGGGAAGACCCAACGTGGGCAAGTCCACGCTGCTGAACGCGCTCACCGGGCAGAAGATCTCCATCGTCACGCCGCGGCCGCAGACCACGCGGCACCGTGTGCTGGGCCTGGTCAACCTGCCGCAGGCGCAGATCGCCTTCGTCGACACGCCGGGTCTGCACCATCAGCAGGGCCGCGCGCTGAATCGGGCAATGAACCGGGCCGCGGCTGCGGCCGCGCTCGATGCCGACGTGGTGTTGCTGGTGGTGGAGGCCGTGCGCTTCGGCGCCGAGGACGAGCTGGCGCTGACGCGGGCGCGCGAGTCGGGGCGGCCGGTGATCGCCGTGGTCAACAAGATCGACACGCTGAAGCAGCGCGACCGGCTGCTGCCATTCCTGGCAGACCTGTCGAAGCGGCATGAATTCGCGGAGATCGTCCCGGTGTCGGCGCGCGATCCGCGCGACATGCAGCGCCTCGTCGAAGTGATCGTCCGGCATCTGCCCGAATCCCCGCCGCTGTTTCCTGCCGATCAGCTCACCGACCGGAGCGAGAACTTCCGCATCTGCGAGATCATCCGCGAAAAGCTCACCATGGAACTCCATGACGAGCTGCCCTATGGCATCGCAGTCGAGATCGAGACGCGCGAGGAAATGCCCGATGGGCAGTTGGAGGTCAGCGCCGTGATCTGGGTGGACCGCGCCGGCCAGAAACCCATCGTGATCGGTGCGGGCGGCGAGCGGCTGAAACGCATCGGCACGCAGGCGCGCCAGGAACTCAACACGCTGCTGGGTCGCCGGCTGCACCTGAACCTGTGGGTGAAGGTGCGCGAGGACTGGGCCGACAGCGCGCAGGCATTGCGGCAGCTGGGGATGGAGTGAATGCAGCGCGTCGCGCATGCGCGCAGCTTCCTGCTGCACCAGCATCCCTGGGGTGACCGCGGCAGGATCTTCGAGCTGTTCACGCGCGAACATGGCCGGCTGTCGGTTTTTGCGCAGGGGGTGCGCGGGCCGCAGGCGAAACTCGCCGGCGTGCTGCAACCCTTCGTGCCGCTGCTGATTTCCTGGGCGGGCCGCGGCGAGTCGCCGCGGCTGACCGGCGCCGAGCCGGATGCCGCGGGCGGCCCGCCACCGACATTGCCGCCGGCGCGACTGATGTCTGCGTACTACCTGAGCGAGCTGGTGCTGTCGCTGACGCTGCGCCACGATCCGCAGCCGCAGCTGTACGACCACTATGCCGGTGCGCTGGCGGGCCTGCGGCAGGACCTCCCGGAGCAATGCGCGCTGCGCCGCTTCGAGAAGCGCCTGCTCGATGTGCTGGGCTATGGCCTGGCAGACGTGGACGAATCGCTGCTGACGGACCCTGCCGGAGCCGAATCGCTGCGACCAAGGTTGCGTGCGGCCCTGGACCAGTGCCTGGAGGGCCGCAGCCTCCGGACCCGCGTTGTGGCAAAGTCGCTGCTCGGCCTGAACCGGTCAGGCCGCTGAGTTTCCAGGTTTCGGTTCAGGGAGTGTCAATGCAGCAGGGCGGTACCATTGCACTGGGCGTGAATGTCGATCACGTGGCAACGGTGCGGCAGGCGCGTCGGGCGCGCCATCCCGATCCGGTACACGCCGCGCTGCTGTGCGAGCAGTCCGGCGCCGACAGCATCACCATGCATCTGCGCGAGGACCGCCGGCACATCATCGACGCCGATCCCTTCGCGCTGCAGGCACGGATGCAGACGCATCTGAATCTGGAGATGGCCGTCACCGACGAGATGCTGGGCATCGCCACGCGCCTCAAGCCGGCCGATTGCTGCCTGGTGCCCGAGAACCGCGCCGAGGTGACCACCGAGGGCGGGCTCGACGTGGCGCGCGATCCGGCGCGGCTGCGAGATGCCATCGCCCGGCTTGCCGCCACCGGCATCCGCGTGTCGCTGTTCATCGACCCGGACGAGCGACAGGTGGATGCGGCGCGCGCTGCCGGGGCACCGGTGATCGAGCTGCACACCGGCGCCTATGCCGGGGGCACCGCCGGCGAACGGGCGCGCGAGCTGCAGCGGCTGCAGCAGGCCGCTCGCCATGCGGCCTCGATCGGACTCACGGTGCATGCCGGGCACGGACTCGACTATCACAACGTGCAGCCCGTGGCCGGCATCCCGCAGATCGTGGAGCTCAACATCGGGCATGCCATCGTGGGCCGCGCGCTGTTCTCCGGGCTGGCCGCTGCGGTGCGCGAGATGAAGGCGCTGATGCTCGCCGCGCGGCGCTGAACGTTTCGCGACCATGAACATCCTCGTCTTCGACATCGAGACCGTTCCCGACGTGGCGTACGGTCGCAGGCTGCTGGGCCTCGGCGGCCTGCCGGATGCGGAAGTGGCCGCGGCCATGTTCGCGCTGCGGCGCGAACACTCGGGCAGCGAGTTCCTGCCGTTGCCGCAGCATCGCATCGTCGCCATCTCCTGCGCGCTGCGCCGGGGCGACACGTTCAAGCTGTGGAGCCTGGGCGAGCCGGGCAGCGACGAGCGCGAGCTGCTGGAGCGCTTCTTCGACGGCATCGAGCGCTTCACGCCCGACCTCGTCTCGTGGAATGGCGGCGGATTCGACCTGCCCGTGATGCATTACCGCTGCCTGCTGCACGGCGTGCGCGCCGCTCGCTACTGGGAAAGCGGCGAGGAGGATTCCTCGTTCCGCTACAACAACTACCTGTCGCGCTTTCACTGGCGGCACCTCGACCTGATGGACGTGATTGCGGGCTTCCAGGCGCGCGGGCGGGCGTCGCTGGCCGATGTGGCCGCACTGCTGGGCCTGCCCGGCAAGCTCGGCTTCGACGGCAGTCAGGTGTACGACGCCTGGAAGGCCGGCAACATCACCGGCATCCGTCGTTACTGCGAAACCGATGTGCTCAACACCTACCTGATCCATCTGTCTTTCGAGCGCATGCGCGGTCGACTCGATACCGCCGGCTGGCAGGCCGAGTGCAGGCGGGTTCGCATGCACCTGGCTGAATCCGGCGAACCGCACCATGCGGAGTTCCTGCAGGCATGGCCCGAAACCGCGTCGCAGTGACCGAAACCGGCACGGGGCAGGTTGCCGACCTGAACCATGAAGGCTGGGGCGTGGTACGCGCCGGCAAGACCGTGTTCGTGGCCGGCGCGCTGCCGGGCGAGACGGTGGAGTACCGCATCCGGCGGCGCGAGCGCAGCCACGATGAGGCCGAACTCACGCGCGTGATCGAAGCCTCGGCGCAGCGGGTGACGCCGGGCTGCGAGCACTTCGGCCTCTGCGGCGGCTGTTCGCTGCAGCATCTGGCGCCCGCGGCGCAGCGCGGCGTGAAGGACAACATGCTGCGCGAAGCGCTGCGGCGCATCGGCAAGGTGGAACCGGACATGTGGCTGGCGCCGATGCATGGCGAACCCTGGGGCTACCGGCGCCGCGCCCGGCTGGGCGCGCGCTTCGTGCATGCCAAGGGCCGCTCGCTGGTGGGCTTCCGCGAGAAGATGTCGAGCTACGTGGCCGATGTGAAGCACTGCAAGGTGCTGGTGGCGCCCATCGGCGAATTGATCGGCGAGCTGTCGACGCTGCTCACCGCACTGTCGATTCCCACGCGCGTGCCGCAGATCGAGGTGGCCGTCGGCGACAATGCCACCGTGCTGGTGATGCGCACGCTGTCGCCGCTGTCCGCCGCGGACCGTCAGCTCATGCTGGAGTTCGCGCACCGGCACCAGGTGCATTGGCTGCTGCAGGCGGGCAGGCCCGACCAGCTCGAGCCACTGGAAGCCGGCACTCCCGGACTGTGGTACGAGCTGCCCGACTACGGCGTGCGCCTGGCCTTCGAGCCCACCGATTTCATCCAGGTGAACGGCGATGTGAATCGCCGGCTGATAGCGCAGGTGCTGGAGCATCTGCGGCTCGACGCCACATCGACGGTGCTCGACCTGTTCTGCGGGCTGGGCAACTTCACGCTGCCGATGGCGCGCATGGCCGGCAGCGTGCTGGGGCTGGAAGGGGACGCCGGGCTCATCGACAGGGCACGTGCCAATGCCGCGGCGAATGGCCTCGCCAATGCGCGTTTCGGCGTTGCGAACCTCGCAGGTGAAGGCGCCGTGGAGCGCTGCCTTGCACTGGCCGGCAGCGGGAAGTTCAGCCATGTCCTGCTCGATCCACCCCGGACCGGGGCGGCCGATGTGCTGCCGGCCGTGGCCCGGCTGGCGCCGCACCGGCTGGTGTACGTGTCCTGCCATCCTGGCAGCCTTGCCCGCGACCTTGGAATACTGGTATCGGATCACGGGTTTTCGCTGCGCGCAGCCGGTATCGTCGATATGTTTCCGCACACCAGCCATGTAGAGTCCGTCGCGGTGCTGGACGGTCCGGGGGTTTCGAAGGAATGACACTGGGTCCGCTGATGGTGGATGTGGCCGGCAAGACGCTGACGCCGGAAGATCGCGACCTGCTGCGCCACCCGCTGGTGGGCAGCGTCATCCTGTTCACGCGCAATTACGAGGACCCGGAGCAGCTGGCGGCACTGGTGGCCGACATCCGCGGGGTGCGCGCGCCGCCGCTGCTGGTGGCAGTGGATCATGAGGGCGGGCGCGTGCAGCGATTCCGCAAGGGGTTCTCCGTGATTCCGCCGGCACGCCGCATCGGCCTGGAATACGACCTGGACCAGAAGCAGGGGTTGGCACTGGCGCGCGCCATGGGCTGGCTGATGGCGGCGGAGCTGCGCGCCTTCGGCATCGACTTCTCGTTTGCGCCCTGCGTCGATCTGGACTTCGGCGCGTCGGAGATCATCGGCGACCGTGCCTACCATGCCGACGCGGAAACCGTCTCGCGGCTGGCACTGTCCGTCATGCAGGGCATGCGGCAGGCGGGCATGGCCGCCACCGCCAAGCATTTTCCCGGTCATGGCGCCGTGGTCGCGGATTCGCATCTGGCGCTGCCGGTGGATCGCCGTGAACTTGCCGATCTCGCCGCCGACATGCTGCCGTACCGGCGCCTGATCCCGAATGACCTGGCCGCGGTGATGATGGGGCATGTGCTGTTCCCTGCCGTCGACTCGGTGCCGGCGAGCTTCTCGCGCCGCTGGGTCACCGAGATCCTGCGCGGCGATCTGGATTTCCGTGGCGTGGTCTTTGCCGACGACCTGACCATGGAGGGCGCCGCGACAATGGGCGGTGTGGTGGCCCGTGCCGAGGCCGCGCTTGCAGCCGGTTGCGACGTGCTGCCGGTGTGCAACCGCCGCGAAAGCGTGGTGGAACTGCTGGATGGACTGCGGCACAAGCCAGGTCCCGCCAGCCAGCTTCGCATCCTGCGCATGCGCGGCCGCGAAGCGCCGGACCGGCCGACACTGATCGCATCGCGCGAGTACCAGCAATGCCGCAACTGGCTGGCACGCTGCGAACGGCCGCCCGAACTGGTGCTGAGCTAGGGACCGGGTGAGCCATGGCGCAATTCGACTCGGCATTCGTGCAACGCATCCTCGACAGTGCGCCCGAGGGCATCGTGATCTGCGACGCGCGCGCCGCGGATTTCCCGGTGGTGTACGTGAACGCCGCGTTCGAGAAGCTCACCGGTTACGCCGCGGCCGAACTCATGGGCAGCAACCTCAGGGTGCTGCAGGGTGCCGATCGCGAGCAGGACGGCCGGCGCCGCATTGCCGAGGCCCTGGCGCGCGGTGAGGAATGCCGCGTGCTGTTGCGCAACTACCGCAAGAGCGGCGAGCTGCTGTGGAGCGAGATGTATCTTGCGCCCATGCGCGACGCAGCGGGCGCGCTCACCCACTACGTGGGTTTCTTCCGCGATGCCAGCAGCCGCCTGAAGTCGGCCGAGCGCGGCACCGAGGGTCTGCCGGCGTGGCTGCGCGAGGATCGCGTCACCGGGCTGTCATCGCGGGCCTGGTTCGACGAGTTGCTCGCGCGCGAATGGCTGATCTCCCGCCGCGAGGAGCGGCCGTTGACGCTGGTGCTGTTCGACGTCGATGCCATGGGTCTTTACAACGACACCTTCGGCAAGTCTGCCGGCGATGCCTGTCTGAAGCGCATCGCGCGCACCATTGCAGGCCAGTTCCGGCGTGGCAGCGATGTGGTGGCGCGCTGGGATGGCGGCACCATTGCGGTGCTGGCCGCGCATCGCGATGGCGTGTCGGTGGATGGCGTGGTCGACCATGCGCAGGCCACGGTGCGCAAGGTGGCCGAGATGCGCGTGCATCACCCGCGTTCGCCCATGCAGAAATTCGTCACGGTCACGGCGGGCCTGGCCACGGTGTTCCCGCAGCGCGACGAGGAATCGCCCACGCGCTTGCTGGAGCGAGCCCGCAAGGCACTGGCCGAGGCCAAGCGTGATCTGCGCGGCGGGCTGAATCACGCCCCGGATTAGCGCTTCCCGGACTAGCCGCCGCTGGTCACCAACGCGATGACCCCGAGCTGGGGATTGTCGTAGTACTGGGTTTCATCGGGCTTCACGCGGCGGATTTCCGCCAGCGCCACCGTCTTTCCGGCTTCTTCCAGCTTCAGCTCGAATCCCAGGTGCAGGAACTGGCCGCGCTCGAGTATCACGGTGCCCGAAAGGCCGGGCACGTTCACACCCAATTGCGACAGCGACACGCCGCGGCGCGAATTCCAGCCGGAGGCTGCCTGCGACCATGCGGTGTGCGCCAGGACGCGGTAGCCCCCAGCGGCACGCAGCTTCGAGGCCGCGCTGGCCAGCCGGCGCGTGGCCACCGGCGATACCGATGGCCCGCCGGCGGTGGTGGACTTCAGCGCCACGGCCGCCGAAGGATCCTCGCCGCTGGTGTCGCCGTCGATGCGGAAAATGATGATCTCGACGGTGAAGCGGGAGGACTGCTGCGGCAGGGCAGGCAGGCCGGTCGCGAGCAGCGCCAGCCCCATCACAGGCCAGCGCAGGAAGTTGCGGCGGTTCATCAGCCGATTCTAGGCAGACTTGCGCAGCGCGGCCAGCAGTTGCTGGGCAAACTCGAAGCGAGCGGCAGGTTCCGCGCCCCGCGCGATGCGCAGCTTCAGCGGGCCCTCCATTCGATACACGCGCGGTTCCTTCTGCAGCAGGCGGATGACGGCGCCCGGATCGACCGCATTCTTCTCCTCGAACGCCAGGTGGCTGGAACCTGTCGCCACATCCAGACGGCGTATGCCCAGCGCGCGGCAGAGCTGCGTCAGGCGCGCATTGTGGAAGAGCTGTGTGGCTGCGGGCGGCAGATTGCCGAAACGGTCGCCGATCTCGGCCTGCAGGTCGTCGAGCGCCTGGGCATCCGGCGCGGCGGCGATGCGCTTGTAGAGGGCGAGGCGCATCTGCACATCGTCCACGTAGTCGGCAGGCAGCAGTGCGGGCAGGTGCAGGTTCACCTCGGCATTGCCGGCCAGTGGTGCGCCGGTGACGGCATCGCCGCCGCTCTTCAGCGCGCGCACCGCGGACTCGAGCATGTCGAGGTACATGGCCAGACCCACCTCGGTGAGCTCACCGCTCTGCGATTCGCCGAGGAACTCGCCGGCGCCGCGGATCTCCAGATCATGCGTGGCCAGCACGAAGCCGGCGCCCAGCTCTTCCAGCGATTCGATGGCCTCGAGCCGCCGCTGCGCATCCTGCGTCAGCGCCTTGCGCGAGGCCACCAGCAGGTAGGCGAAGGCGCGATGGTGCGAGCGGCCCACGCGGCCGCGCAGCTGGTGCAGTTGCGCCAGGCCCAGCCGGTCGGCCTGGTTGATGAGGATGGTATTGGCCGTGGGCACGTCGATGCCGCTCTCGATGATCGTCGTGCACAGCAGGAGGTCGAAGCGCCGGTGGTAGAAATCCACCATCAACTGTTCCAGGTCGCGCTCGCGCATCTGGCCATGGCCCACGCGGATGCTGGCTTCGGGCACGATGCGCTTCAATTCCTCGGCGATCTTCTCGATGCCCTGGATTTCGTTGTGCACGAAATAGATCTGCCCGCCGCGACGCAGCTCGCGCAGCACGGCTTCGCGGATGGCAGGTCCATGCCACTCGGCCACCGTGGTGCGGATGGCCACGCGGCCCGCGGGCGGTGTGGTGATCAGCGACAGCTCGCGCAGGCCGCCGAGAGCCATGTTCAGCGTGCGCGGGATGGGCGTCGCCGTGAGCGTCAGCACGTGCACCTCGGCACGCAGCGCCTTCAGGCGCTCCTTGTCGCGCACGCCGAAGCGATGCTCCTCATCGACGATGATGAGGCCGAGGTTCCTGAACTTCGCGTCGGCATGCAGCAGCCGGTGCGTGGCCACGAGGATGTCGATCTTGCCGGCTTCGAGTTGCGCGAGGATGTCCTTCGACGCCGCGGCCGAGCGGAAGCGCGACAGCGACTCGATGCGCACCGGCAGATCAGCGAAGCGGTCGCGGAAGTTGCCGGCGTGCTGTTCCGCCAGCAGCGTGGTGGGCACCAGCACCACCACCTGTTTGCCGGCCTGCACGGCCACGAAGGCGGCGCGCATGGCCACCTCGGTCTTGCCGAAGCCCACGTCACCGCAGACCACGCGGTCCATGGGCCGCTCGGAATTCATGTCGCGCAGCACCGCGGCGATGGCATCGCGCTGGTCGGCGGTCTCTTCGAAGGGGAAGGCCGCAGCGAAGGCGCGGTACTCGGCTTCATCGCCCGTGAGCGCGCTGCCCTTGCGCGCCTGGCGGCGGGCGTACAGATCGAGCAGTTCGGCGGCTACGTCGCGCACCTGCTCGCTGGCCCGGCGGCGTGCCTTGGCCCACTGGTCGGACCCAAGCTTGTGCAGCGGCGCCGCGTCGGGCGCGGCGCCGGTGTAGCGGTTGACCTGGTGCAGCGCGCTCACCGGCACATAGATGCGATCGCCGCCGGCGTATTCGATCACCAGGAACTCGCCATCCTCGCCTGCCACCTGCATGGGCTGCAGGCCCACGTAGCGGCCAACACCGTATTCGGCGTGCACCACCGGCGCGCCGGCGGACAGATCCTGCAGATCGCGCAGGATGGCGGCCGGGTCGAGCTGCGCCCGGCGTCGGCGCCGTTCCTGCTGCGCATGGCGGCCGAACAGTTCCCCATCGGCCAGCAGCGTGACCGGCGGCGTATCGAGCGCGATGCCGCCGACATCCGCGCCCACGCCGAGGCACAGTCGCGACTTCGACACCAGGAAGGCGCGCCACCCGGCCACCTGTTCGTGCGCAAGGCCGGCGGCGCGCAGCAGGTCGTGCAGCACTTCGCGCCGTCCCGGCGAATCAGCGGCCAGCAGCACGCGGCCGGCATGCGTTTCAAGGAAGCGGGCCAGAGGTTCGAGCGGTTGTGCGGCGCGCGTGTCGAGCCGGATGTCCGGCGCGGCGTGCACGCCTGCTGGACTGGCGTTGGTCCATTCCACCCGCGCCAGCGCGCCAGTGCGCTGCAGTGCCTCGGCCGGTGGCAGGAACAGTTCCTCCGGCGCCAGCACCGGGTGTTCGATGTCGTGGCGCTGGTCTTCGTAGCGCGCGGCGATTTCCTGCCAGACCTGCGCAAGACGCTCATCGAGCGCCTCGGGCAACACCAGCACCGGATTGCGAGGCAGGTAGTCGAACAGCGTCGCGGTGCCGTCGAAGAACAGCGGCAGGTAGAACTCGATGCCGGCCGGCGCGATGTTCTGCCGGAGACCACGGTAGATGGCCGAGCGCGTGGGATCGCCCTCGAAGCGCGTGCGATAGCGGCGGCGGAATTCGCGGCAGGCATCCTCGTCCAGGGGTATCTCGCGCGCGGGCAGCAGCTTGAGCTGCTCGAGTTTGTCGAGCGAGCGCTGCGTGTCCGGATCGAAGTGGCGGATGCTGTCGATGCTGTCGTCGAACAGGTCGATGCGCAGTGGCTGCGCATAGCCCATCGGGAAAACATCGAACAGCGAGCCGCGCAGCGCGAATTCGCCGGGGGCGCTCACCTGCGCCACCATCTGGTAACCGGCGCGGGCGAGCTGCTCGCTGACGGCGCGCATCGAGAAGCGCTGACCCTGCGCCAGGTCGAAGGCGCGTCCTTCTATGTAGCCGGTGGGCGGCAGGCGCTGCAGCAGCGTCTCGGCGCTGACCAGCAGGATTCCCCGCTCGAGCCGGGGCAGCCGGGACAGCGTCGCCAGGCGATCCGACACCAGATCGGGAAGCGGCGAGAACTGCTCGTAGGGCAGGACTTCCCAGTCCGGCAGGTGCAGGATGGGCGCCGCGCCGTCCAGGAAGAAAGTGAGCGAGCGCTGCAACTGGTCGAGCGCGCGCGCATCGCTGGCCACCACCACCCAGGGACGTGCGTCCGCGGCGGCGGCCTGGGACAGCGCCAATGCCTGCGCGCTGGTCGATCCCCGCGGCCATCGGCGCAGCGGTTGCGCGGCATCAGGCAGGGGCAGGGCATCGGTCGGATACATCGAGGGCAAATGCGGCGCGTGGGGTCGCGCAGCATAGCGGGGTGCCCGCGCCGATGCACCGGCATGGCAAGACTACGGAGGGTCGGGGTCAGCCGCCGGTGGCGACCGCGTGGATGACGCGCGAGCCTTCGAAGTAGACGCTGTAGCCGTCGTAGTCCCAGCGGGTGATGGGCGGACGTCCCACCGCTGCATGCCGGGTCTTGGGTGCGCCGAACTGGGTCTCGACGGCGCTCATCGTCGCGCCGCGCCGGGGCAGTTCCCGGGAAACGGGGGCAACCTGCACCTGTGAATCCACGACCAGCGTCTCGGCGACGAGGGGAGTGGCCGCAAGGGCCAGCAACAGAGCCAGCGAGCGTTTCATGGCTTGACTATAACGCGCCGCGCGGCCCGGACGAACCCCCAGGCCGGCGGCGGCCAGGCAAAACGTGAATTGCGTCGCTATTTCACCGCGCCATGCAAGAATGCCTGCGCCCATGTTCCAGCCCCTGCCACTGTTCATCGGTCTGCGTTATTCCGGCGCGCGCGCGCACCGCTTCTTCGTCTCGTTCATCACCTGGGTGTCGCTGCTCGGGGTGGCCGTCGGCGTGGCGGCGCTGATCGTCATCCTGTCTGTGATGAACGGTTTCGAGACGGAACTGCGCTCGCGGCTGCTGGCGCTGTCGGCGCCGGTGCGGCTGTCCGCGCCGGATGAACCTGCGCGCGACTGGCAGGCGCTGGCGCCCATAGTGGCGAAGGTTGCGGGGGTGAAGGCTGCCGAACCCTATGCCGAGCTGCAGGTGCTGGCCGTGCGCCAGCCCGAGATGCTGCCCCTGCAGCTTCGCGCCGCCGGTGCTGCCATGCGCGAGGAACTGGCAACGCTGCTGGTGGAAGGCAAGGTGTCGGGGCTGGATGCGCCGGATGCCATCATCGTCGGCCGGCAGGTGGCCGAGCAGCTCGCCGTGGCGGTGGGTGACTCGCTCACGGTGCTGGTGCCCACCGTGACCGGCACCGAACTGCCCGAGGCGCGGCTGCGCGAATTCACCGTCGCGGCCATTTTCGAGGCGGGATTGCAGGAACACGACGGCTCGCTGGCCTTCGCCACCCCGGACACGCTGCTGGCGCTGGGCGCCGCGCGCAGCGGCTCCGTGGGCCTTGCCGTGCAGGTGCCCGATGCGCTGGATGCGCCGGCCACCGCCGCGCGGATCCGTGCGGCGCTGCCGCCGCAGGACCGCGGCGCGGATGGTCACGGCGTCGTGGTATCGGACTGGACCCAGGAGCACGCCAGCTACTTCCGCGCGATCCGCATCGAGAAGACGATGATGGCGCTGATCCTGCTGCTGGTGGTGGGTGTGGCGGCCTTCAACATCGTGGCCATGCTGGTGATGGTGGTCACCGACAAGCGCACCGACATCGCCATCCTGCGCACGCTGGGCGCGGAGCCGGGCACCATGGCGCGGGTGTTCGTGGTGCAGGGGCTGGTCATCGGCTGGGCCGGCGTGGTGGGTGGCGTGCTGCTCGGCATGGCCATCGCATGCAACGTCGGACCCATCCTCGGATTCCTCGGCCGCGCGTTCGGCCTCGAGGTGTTCGACTCGGACGTGTACTACATCACGCAGGTGCCTTCCGAGCCGCATGCCATGGACGTGGTGCTGGTGGCGCTGTGCGCGCTGGCCGTCACCGCGCTGGCCACGGTGTATCCGGCGCGCCGCGCGGCGGCCACGCCGCCAGCCGAAGCACTGCGGTACGAATGATGACTGCGGCGCGCGAACGCTATGAATGGCTGGTGGGAACGCGGTACCTGCGTTCCGGCAATGCGCGGGGTTTCCTGTCGTTCATCACCGTGATCAGCGTGGTGGGGCTTGCGCTCGGAGTGGCCGTGCTGCTGGTGGTGATGTCGGTGATGAATGGTTTCGAGGGCGAGCTGCGCGCGCGCATCCTCAGCGTCACCTCGCATGCCACGCTGATGGGGCTGGAAGGGCCGCTGCCGGACTGGCGCCGCGTGCAGCAGCGCGCGGCGGCCATGCCCGGCGTCACCGGCGCGGCGCCGTACATCGAGGCGCGCGCCATGCTGTCCGCCGGTACGCACCTGGCCGGCACGCAGTTGCGCGGCATCGATCCTCTGCAGGAAGAGGCCATCGTCGGCATCGGCCGCTCGCTGGTGCAAGGCAGGCTCGATTCGCTCCAGGCTGGTGGTTACGGCATCGTGCTGGGCGATGCACTGGCGCAGGAGTTGCACGTGGCAGTCGGTGGCACGGTGGTGGTCATCGCGCCGGAAGGCACGGTGACGCCCGCCGGCCTGGTGCCGCGCATGCGGCGCTTCACCGTCACCGGCATCTTCCACTCGGGCATGTACGAGTACGACCGGGGCCTGGCGCTGCTGCATGTGGCCGATGCCGCGAAGCTGTACCGGCTCGGGGACGCCGTGACGGGCATCCGCCTGGCGCTGGCCGATCCGCTGCAGGCGCCGGCGCTGGTGCGACAGCTCGCGGTGGACATGGGTGGTGGCTACTTCGTCAGCGACTGGACGCGCATCCATCCGAACTTCTTCAGGTCCATCCAGATGACCAAGTCGATGCTGTTCGTGATCCTGTCGCTCATCGTGGCCATGGCCGCGTTCAACATCGTGGCCACGCTGGTGATGGTGGTGAAGGACAAATCCCAGGACATCGCCATCCTGCGCACGCTGGGCGCGGCGCCGCGCAATGTGCAGGCGGTGTTCCTGGTGCAGGGCGTGATGATCGGGCTTGCCGGTGTGCTGGCGGGGATAATCCTCGGTGCGCTGCTGGCAATGAACCTCGAGTCGCTGATCCACGGACTCGAGGCGTTGACCGGGACGCATTTCCTCGATGCAAAGGTGTATTTCATGAGCGATCTTCCCGCGCAGGTGCGGCTTGCCGATGTGGCGCGAGTGAGCATCGTCGCGCTGCTGCTGTGCATCGTCGCCACCGTGTATCCGGCCTGGCGGGCATCGCGGCTGGCGCCGGCCGAGGTGCTGCGCCATGACTGAGGCGGTGCTGCGAGCGGTCGGCGTGAGCCGCGGCTTCACCGAGGCGGACAACCGCCTCGATGTGCTGAAGACGGTGGACCTGGAGGTGGCCGCCGGCGAGCGGCTGGCCATCGTGGGTGCCTCGGGTTCGGGCAAGACCACGCTGCTGCAGGTGCTGGGCGGTCTGGATGCGCCGGACGGTGGGCAGGTGCTGGTGCAGCAGCAGGACATTCACGCCATGCCCGAGCGTGAGCGCTGCCAACTACGCAATCGTGCCGTGGGTTTCGTCTACCAGTTCCATCATCTGCTGCCGGAATTCTCGGCGCTGGAGAATGTCGCCATGCCGCTGTTGGTCCGGCGTGTCTCCGCCGGTGAAGCGCGCGACCGCGCGCGCGCGGTGCTCGATCGCGTGGGACTGTCGGCGCGGTTGACGCATCGGCCCCACCAGCTGTCCGGCGGCGAGCGGCAGCGCGCGGCAGTGGCGCGTGCGCTGGTCACCGACCCGGCGCTGGTGCTGGCCGATGAACCCACCGGCAACCTCGATGGGGCCAATGCCCGGCAGGTGTTCGAGCTGATGCTGGAACTGAACCGTGACCGGGGCACCGCGCTCATCGTGGTGACGCACGATCTCCAGCTCGCCTCGCGGATGGAGCGGGTGCTGACGCTCACCGATGGAAAACTGCACGAACGCGCCGCTATTGGTCCCTGACCGCGTTGCGGCGCGCGTTTAGCCTGCTGACTGTGCTGTAGCGCCAGGCCAGCTCCAGCAGTCGATACGCCAGGTAGCCGCCGACCACTGCGCAGACCAGGCAGCCGAGCAGGAAGGGCTTCCAGACGCTGCCCAGCCCGTTCTGCAGCCAGTTCCAGCTCAGCTCGAAGGCGAACTGGCCATGCGGCACCCGCAGTATCAGCGCGCCCACGCGATAGGCCGCGTAGTACACGGGCACGGCCGTCAGCGGGTTCAGCAACAGCAGCGTGCCCACCATCGCGGGGATGTTCAGCCGCCAGATCACCGCCGCGGCCAGCCCCAGCAGCAGGTGCACGGGCAGGGGAATGAAGGCAATGGCGATACCGGTGCCGAAGGCCGCGGTGATGGCGCGGCGGTTCAGCCCCCATAGCCGGGGATCGGTGATGCGCGGGCCCAGCAGGCGGAAATACCAGCGACCGCGCAGCCGCGCGGCAATGGGCTGGAACTTGCGGAAGAATTCACGGGGCATCGGGGGGCGAACTGTAGCAGGCCGCATCACTGCTTGCGCCTGCCTTCCGGCGGCATCGCGATGATCGCCGTGGCGCTGGGCTTGCTGGGAGGAATTCTCATTGCGCTCGCGCTGCCCTTCGACTGGCAGCCGGGCACGATGCTCGGCCTTGCGCTGCCCGCGCTGCTGGCGTTGATCACGGGCTCGCGCAGCGCGGCGCTGGCGATGCTCACGGGGTTCGTGCTCGCGCACTGCGCGGCAACGCGCGTGCTGACCGCGCCCCTCGACTGCGGCGAGCGGCGGCTGGTCGTCGCGCGCATCGAGACGATACCCGTGCCGCAGCGCGCCGGTTGGCAATACGACGCCTGGGTGGAGCCGGTATCCGCGCCGCGGCGCAAGCCGCTGCGCGTGCGCATATCGCATGCCGGCAGCGCTGCCCCCGCCAGCGGCGAGCGCTGGCAGTTGCTGCTGCAGTTCGACACGCCTGCGGCCGGTCCTGCCGCCGGCGAACGGCGCCGCGCGCTGCTGCGCGATCATGTCAGCGCCAGCGCGCGCCTGCGCGAATCCCCGTTGAATCGCCGGCTGCAACCGGCAGCCGCATCCATCGACGGACTGCGTCTCAAGGTGGCCGACCGCATCCAGCAGCGCGTGCTGGATGCATCGACCGCGGCACTGCTGGCGGCGCTGGCCGTAGGCGTCACCGGCGATGTGTCGGCATTGCAGTGGCGGGTGTTCAGCGCCACGGGCATCACGCACCTGGTGGCCATCTCGGGCATGCACGTCACGTTCTTTGCGCTGCTGTGCATGGCCCTGGCCCGGGCGTCGTGGCGCCGCTGCGCATGGCTTGCAGCCCGCTGCCGGCGGGAGGCCTTCGCTGCAGTGGTGGGTGTGGTGCTGGCCTTCGCCTATGCGCTGCTGTCGGGATTCTCGGTGCCGGCGCAGCGCACCGCGCTCATGCTCAGCGCGTTCCTGGTCGCCCGCGGTTGCGGCCGCCACGTAGCGCCACTGTGGAGCGTGGCCGCGGCGCTGGTGGCCGTGCTGGTCTTCGATCCGCTGGCAGTGCTCGGCGCCGGACTGTGGCTGTCATTCGGCGCGGTAGTGGCGATCATCCTGCTGGCCGGTGGCCGTGTGCAGGCGCCCGGATCGCTGCGCGCCGCGGCGCTGGTGCAATGGGTGGTGACCGTGGCGCTGCTGCCGCTCACGGCGGCGCTGTTCGGCAGCTTTTCGGCCGTGGGTCCGCTGGTGAATGCCGCAGCCATTCCGCTGTTCACCTTCGCGCTGGTGCCGCCGGTGCTGGTGGCCACCGCGCTGTACCTGGTGCCGCTGGCGGCAGCGCAGTGGGGTGCCGATCATCTGGTGGACCTGGCCGCCTGGGTGGCGCAGCAGTCCTGGCCCTGGCTGGTGAGGGCATCTGAACTCCCGGGCGCGCTGTGGAATGCCGAGGCTCCGGTGCTGTGGTTGCTGCTGGCTGTGCCGGCGGTGGTGCTGGTGCTGGCGCCGGTGCCGGTGACGATGCGGTTGGGCGCCGCGCTGCTTCTGTGCGCCGGCTTCCTGCCTCGGCCCCCGCGCGTGGCGCCGGGCAGCCTGGAGCTGGTGATGTTCGATGTGGGCGCGTCGCGGGCCGTGCTGCTGCGTACCGCGCATCATCAGTTGCTGCTGGGCACGGGCGAGGGTTTCGGCACCGCGGGGCAGCGCTTCGAGCGCGCGGTGCTGCCGGAGCTCGCGCGCAGCAGTGCTGCACTCGAAATGCAGCTCGATCGCGCCGACCGCGATTCGCTCAAGGCACTGGCGATGGCGAGTACCCGCCTGCATCTTGCCGGAGCCGCCGTGGGCAATGGCAGGGCGCCGCCCGGACTTGCCGGCTGCATCGACAGGCAGTGGCAGTGGGATGGCGTCGGCTTCACGCGGCATGCCACGGCCGATGGCTGCTGGCATGGTGTGCGTGCCGGTGGCCGGCTGGTGGTGGTGGCACCGCCGCGTGCCAGCACCGGCGTCATTGACTTTGCCGATCCGGCGTCGCTGCAGGTGCTGCCGCGTCGCGCCGACGACGCGGCCCGGGTGCTTGCCAGCGCCGCGCCGGCTGCACTGGCGCTGGCCAGCGTGTCGAATGCGGAATGGGAATCGGCGGGCTGGCGCAAAGTGCGCGCAACGCGCGACACCGGAGGACCGCCGCTGTGGTCCACGGCGACACTGGGAAAGCTGCGCCTGGTACTGCATGCCGACGGCCGCTTGCAACGACCTGCATCGGGCGCATGGCGGGCGGGCGTATGGGCCACTGAGGCCTCTGGTTGTCTGGCGCCGTGAGCTGCGGGTGGCCCGAGCAATGCAAACGATGCCCTGCGCCCTTTGGGCTATCATTCGCGCCCATGTGGGAAATCGTGCGTGCTGGCGGCCCGTTCATGTGGCCGATCGTGGTGTGTTCCGTCATTGCCGCGGCCATCGTCCTCGAACGGCTGTGGACGCTTCAGCCACGGCGCGTGGTGCCGCCCGATCTCACCCGCCGCATCTGGGCGCTGGTGGAAGCCGGCCAGATCAACGACAAGGTCGTTGCCGCACTGGAAACCAATTCACCGCTGGGCAAGCTGCTGGCCGTGGGCCTTGCCTGCCGTCACCGCCCGCGCGCGGTGATGATGGAGCGCCTGGAGGATGAAGGCCGCCACGTGGCCAGCGATCTCGACCGTTTCCTGAACACGCTGGGCACCATCGCCGGCGTCGCACCGCTGATGGGCCTCCTGGGTACCGTGATGGGCATCATCAAGGCCTTCAACGCCATCTACGAAGGCGGCATGGGCGATCCGCGGCTGCTGTCCGGCGGCATTTCCGAGGCGCTGATCACCACGGCGGCGGGGCTGTCGGTGGCCATTCCCTCGTACATCGCCTACCGTTACCTGCGCGGCCGCGTCGATCGCATCGTGTCGCAGATGGAGCGCGATGTGGTGCGCTTCGCCGATGCGCTGAACGATCGCGTCGAGAACAGCGCGGAGAGCGCGTGAAATTCAACACGCGCCGGCCGGAGGATCCGGAGATCAACCTGATCTCGCTGATCGACGTGCTGCTGGTGCTGGTGATCTTCTTCATGCTCTCGTCCACCTTCGTGGACCAGGGCCGCATGCGCGTGCAGCTCCCGGTGGCCAGCGACAAGCCCCACGACAACCGCTCGGCCGAGCGCATCGTCGTCACGGTGACGCAGCAGGGTGGCTACCGGGTGAACGAGCGGGAACTGGTGAACTCCAGCCGCGAGACGCTGCGCGGCGCCGTGGCGCACGTGGCCGGCGAGGACCGCGCCGCCCGCGTGGTGCTGCGCGCCGACGCGCGCGCCACGCACCAGTCGGTGATCACCGCGATGGATGTGCTGGGCAAGATGGGATTCGCCCAGCTGGAAATCGCCACCGTGCAGCAGCCCGCCGCGAAATGACGGGCAAGGCCAGCGCGGCGCAGGTCCGGGCGGTCTACCGGCGCCTGCTTGCCTATGCGCGGCCCTGGCGCGGCACCTTCATGATCGGCGTGGCCGGCATGGCGCTGTATGCCGGCACCGAGGCCGGCATCGCCTGGTTCGTCGACAAGTTCCTCAAGTACGCCTTCGTGCAGCCGGATCCGCGCGCGGTGTGGGCTGTGCCGCTGGGCGCGCTGCTGCTGTTCCTGTTGCGCGGCATCGGCGATTTCCTGGCCACTGCCTATCCGGGGCGCGTGGGCCGGCGCGTGGTGAAGGCCATCCGGGCCGACCTGTTCGCGCAGTACCTGCACCTGCCGGCCGAGTGGTACGACCGCGAATCCTCCGCACGCATGCTCTCGAGACTGGTGTATGACGCCGAACAGGTGGCAGAGGCCGCCACCAATTCGGTGTGCGTGCTGATCCGCGACTCGCTGGCGCTGCTGGGTCTGCTCACGCTGATGTTCTGGAAGTCCTGGCAGTTCACGCTGCTGGCGCTGGTGGCGGCACCGGTGATCGGCTGGGTGCTGTCGGGCATCAACCGCAGGTTCCGGCGTCACAGCGCCGGCATCCAGCAGTCCATGGGCGATGTGACCCGCGTGACCAAGGAGGCGCTCGATGGCCAGGCGCTGATCAAGACGCTTACCGCCGAGGACTGGCAGCAGCGGCGCTTCGAAGCCGTGAACGAGGACAATCGCAAGAACCAGCAGCGGCTCATCAATGTGCGCGCTGCCAGCGGCCCGGTGGTGCAGATGGTGGCAGGCTGCGCGCTGGCCGCGGTGCTGGCGGTGGCCATCGCGCAGGTGATGCGTTCAGCGGTGTCGGTGAACGATTTCATCGGCTACATCACCGCGATGCTGCTGGTGATGGCGCCGCTGCGGCGCCTGGTGAATGTGGGCGGACCGCTACAGCAGGGCATTGCCGCGGGGCAGGGCATCTTCGCGGTGCTGGATGCGCCGCGCGAGCCGGCGGGCGGCGCGCACCACATCGAGCGGGTGCGCGGTGTGGTGCAGATGCAGTCGGTGTCGTTCACCTATGCGGCAGGCAGCGCGCCGGTGCTGCAGGATGTGAGTTTCACCGTGAATCCGGGGCAGACGCTTGCCATCGTCGGCCGCTCCGGCGCGGGCAAGTCGACGCTGGTGGGGCTGGTGCCGCGCCTGTATACCGCCACCGCCGGCGCGGTGCGCGTGGACGGCATCGACGTGCGCGACTACAGGCTGGCGGACTTGCGCAGGCAGGTGGCCTATGTGGGCCAGGACGTGCTGCTGTTCGACGACACCCTGCGCAACAACATTCTGTTTGGCAGCACGGCCAGCGAGGCGGACTTCCAGCGTGCCGCGGATGCGGCGCATGTCAGCGAGTTCGCCGTGGGCCTGCCACAGGGCTACGACACGCCGCTGGGCGATCGGGGCAGCCTGCTGTCGGGCGGGCAACGCCAGCGCGTGGCCATTGCGCGAGCGCTGCTGCGCGATGCGCCCATCCTCATACTGGATGAAGCCACCTCGGCGCTCGACAGCGAGTCCGAACGGCATGTGCAGGAGGCGCTTGCCGTGCTGATGCGCGGCCGTACCACGCTCGTGATCGCGCATCGCCTTTCCACCGTCGAGCAGGCCGATCTCATCGTCGTGTTGCAGGAAGGGCGGGTGACTGAATCCGGTACGCATGCAGAGCTGATCGCGCGCGGCGGCGTGTACGCGCAGCTTCACCGCCTGCAGTTCGAGGGCTGATGGACAGTCTGCGTCGCGCATTCGAAGCTCGCTGGTATGGGGCGGATGCGCCCTGGACGCTGCGGCCGCTGGGTCTCGCCTTCGGTCTGCTGGTAGGCGCGCGTCGCTGGGCTTTCCGGCGCGGCATCCTTTCATCGGGGCATCCGGGGGTACCGGTGATCGTCGTGGGCAATATCTCCGTGGGCGGCACGGGCAAGACGCCGCTGGTGCTGTGGCTGGTGCAGCAGCTCCAGGCCCTGGGACTGCGCGTTGGCGTGGTGTCGCGGGGGCATGGTGCGCGGCACCGCGCGCGCGCTCCCAGACTGGTCACGGCATCGGATAGCGCCGACGAGGTGGGCGATGAAAGCCTGCTGCTGGCGCGGCGCGCGGAATGCCCGGTGTGCGTGGGCATCGACCGGCTGGCCGCCGCGCGCCTGCTTGCGGAGGAGGGCTGCCAGGTCATCGTTGCCGATGACGGCCTGCAGCACTACGCGCTTCGCAGGGACTTCGAGATCGCCGTGGTGGATGGCGCGCGCGGTGCGGGCAATGGCCGTCTGCTGCCCGCGGGTCCGCTGCGCGAACCGGTCCGGCGGCTGGCAGAAGTGGATGCCGTGGTCATCAACGGCAAGCTGCGGGACAGCGACCCGCAGGACGGCAACCTGCACGCGACACTGACCGGCATTGCGATTGCCGAAAAGCGCTGCTCCATGTCGCTGCGGCCGGTGCAATTCGTGCGCCTTGTGTCCGGCGAGGGCTCATCGGTGCCCGCCTGGCGCGGCCGGCGGGTGCATGCCGTGGCGGGCATCGGCAATCCGGCCCGGTTCTTCGCGACCCTGCGTTCGCTGGGGCTCGACCCTGTCGCGCACGCCTTCGCCGACCATCACCGCTTCCAGCCCGCGGACCTGGCATTCGGCGACGGACAGGACATCGTCATGACTGAAAAGGATGCCGTAAAATGCCGGGAGTTCGCTGACGACAGGATGTGGTTCCTGCAGGCGGCGATCCAGTTCGATTCCGATGGCGCCACGCGCCTGCTCCAGCAGGTCCGCACGCGCATCGCAGGAACCTGAAGGACACTCAATGCTCGACGCCCGGCTGCTCGATATCCTCGCCTGCCCATTGTGCAAGTCGCCGGTGCGTTATGCCGCGCCCGATGCGGTGCTGGTGTGCCGCGCCGACCGGCTGGCCTTCCCCGTGCGCGATGGCGTGCCCGTGATGCTCGAGAACGAAGCGCGGGTGCTGGCCAGCGATGACCCGCTGCTGGAGCGCTGATCAATCCAATGTCGTTCCGGGTCGTCATTCCTGCCCGCTATGCCTCGGTGCGCCTGCCCGGCAAGCCGCTGATCGATATCTGCGGCCAGCCCATGCTTTACTGGGTGCACCAGATCGCCGTGGCCAGCGGCGCCCTGGATGTGATCGTGGCCACCGATGACGAGCGCATCATGCAGGCGGTGGAGGCTTTTGGCGGACGCGCGATGATGACTTCGCTGATGCATGCCTCGGGCACCGACCGCATCGCCGAGGTGGCGCTGCAATGCGGCTGGGACGCGCAGGATATCGTGGTGAATCTGCAGGGCGACGAACCGCTGATGCCGCCCGAGCTGCTGCAGCAGGTGGCCGCCGCGCTCGACCAGCACCCGGATGCCGCCGTGGCCACGCTGGCCGTGCGCATCGGCGGACTCGATCCCTTCCGCGACGTGAACTGCGTGAAGGTGGTCACCGATCTGGAAGGTCGCGCGCTGTATTTCAGCCGTGCGCCGATTCCCTGGGGGCGCGACACGGCGCCCGCCGGGCTTGCCAGTCAGCGCAGCTTCAATGGGGCGCGCCGGCATGTGGGGTTGTACGCCTATCGCGTGGGCGCGCTGCGGCGCGTGTCGATGCTGCCGCCCAGTCCGCTGGAGCAGATCGAAAGGCTGGAGCAGCTTCGCGTGCTCGAACATGGCATGCAGATCCGCGTCATCGACGCGGCTGCCTTGCCGGGGCCGGCGGTGGACACCGAGCATGAACTGGCGCTGGTGCGCTCGCTGAAGGGCCGCGAACTCGGGCAGGGCGCATGATGTGGAACAACCTGGAATTCATGGCGGTCACCGACGTGGCGCATGCCATCCAGCTGTCGCTGGGCCCGGTGTTCCTGCTCAATGGCCTGGGTGTGCTGCTGGCCATGCTCACCTCGCGCCTGGCGCGCATCGTGGACCGCGCCCGTGTACTCGAGGAGCGGCTGCCGCGGGCCGGCGAGGACGAGGCGGCGGAAATCCATCGCGTGCTGTCGGTTACCAGCCGCCGCGCGCGGCTGATGAATCGCGCGATCACGCTGGGCACCATGGCCGCGCTGCTGGTGGCGCTGGTGGTGGTGCTGCTGTTCGCCACGGCCTTCGTGAAATTTCCCTTCGGCGCGAGCATCGCGCTGGTATTCATCGGCGCGATGCTGGCCCTGGTGGGCGCGCTGTGGTGTTTCCTTATTGAAGTCAGGGTGGCGACCGCGGCCTTGCGCATCGGCCCGTCACGCAAAAACGGCAATTGAAGTCGAGGAGTCGGAGAATGAAAACGAAAGCAGCAGTGGCGGTGGGGGCGGGCAAACCTCTGGAGATCCACGAGGTGGACCTGGCAGGTCCGGGCCCGAACGAGGTGCTGGTGGAGATCAAGGCCACGGGCATCTGCCACACGGATGCCTACACCTTGTCGGGCAAGGATTCGGAAGGCCTGTTCCCGTCGATTCTGGGCCACGAGGGTGCCGGCATCGTGCGCGAGGTGGGCAAGGCGGTCACTTCGCTCAAGCCCGGCGATCATGTGATTCCGCTTTACACGCCGGAATGCCGCGGCTGCAAGACCTGCCTGTCGCGCAAGTCGAACCTGTGCACGTCAATCCGCGCCACGCAGGGCAAGGGCGTGATGCCCGACGGCACCAGCCGCTTCTCGCTGGGCGGCCAGACGCTGTACCACTACATGGGCTGCTCCACGTTCAGCAACTACACCGTGCTGCCCGAGATCGCGCTGGCCAAGATCCGCCAGGACGCGCCCTTCGACAAGGTGTGCTACATCGGCTGCGGCGTCACCACCGGCATCGGCGCGGTGATCTACACCGCCAAGGTGGAGGCGGGCGCCAATGTGGTGGTGTTCGGCCTGGGCGGTATCGGCCTGAACGTGATCCAGGGCGCGAAGATGGTGGGCGCCGACAAGATCATCGGCGTGGACATCAACCCCGGCAAGCGCGCCATGGCCGAGAAATTCGGCATGACGCACTTCATCAATCCGAAGGAAGTGGGCAACGACAAGGTCGTTGCCGCCATTGTCGATGCCACCGACGGTGGCGCGGATTATTCCTTCGACTGCACGGGCATCACCTCGGTGATGCGCCAGGCGCTGGAGTGCTGCCACCGCGGCTGGGGCCAGTCCATCATCATCGGCGTGGCCGAGGCCGGGCAGGAAATCGCCACGCGTCCCTTCCAGCTCGTCACCGGGCGCGTGTGGAAGGGCACGGCCTTCGGCGGCGCGCGCGGCCGCACCGACGTGCCCAAGATCGTCGACTGGTACATGGACGGCAAGATCCGCATCGACGAGCTGATCACGCACAAGATGCCGCTGGCGAAGATCAACGATGCCTTCGACCTGATGCATCACGGCGAGTCGATCCGTTCGGTGGTGGTGTACTGACGCGGGTCGTCGACCGACCTGCCGGCCATCTGCTGGCCTGATGCAGTGCAGCCGCGCTCCGCCGCGACGCGGCTGCATTGCGCCCGTGACGCGTCGGCTCGCCTGGCGCGGCCCGTTGACTGGCACGATGCTTGCTTTCGTCATGCGACGGCCAGCAAGAAGTGACGTCATTTTCCGTGGGCAATGACTGCCCGCGGCAAGCGAGGAAATTAGTCGCAAGCTGCGGAAGGGCTTAAGATATCTGACCAGTCAGCAGTCGCGGTTCTGCAGGCCGCGCGTGAGGATTCATGTCAGATTTCGACGCTCAAAGCGTGGCTGCGGTGGATCGCATCGTCGCGGGTCATGCGGCCCAGCCCGGTGCGCTGCTGCCGATACTTCACGGCATCCAGAAAGAGCTGGGATTCATCCCGGCCGAAGCGGTGGCCCGCATCGCCGAGGGGCTGAACCTCTCGCGCGCAGAAGTGCACGGCGTCATCAGCTTCTACCATTACTTTCGCCAGCACCGTCCCGGCAAGCACGTGGTGCAGTTGTGCCGCGCCGAGGCCTGCCAGGCCATGGGCTGCGAGGCCACCGAGGCCAAGGCCCGCGAATCGCTGGGCGTCGACTATCACGGCACCACCGCCGATGGACAGTTCACGCTGGAGGCAGCCTACTGTCTGGGCAACTGCGCCGCCGGGCCGTCGCTGATGATCGACGACAAGCTGTATGGCCGCGTGACACCCGCGCGCCTCGAGGAACTGCTGCAGCAGTGGAGGTCACGCCAGTGAGCGTTCGCGTATTTGTTTCCCGCGATGCCGCCGCGCTGGCGCTGGGCGCCGATGAAACCGCACTCGCGCTGCAGAAGGCGGCGCAGGCCGCTGGTGTTGCCATCGATCTCGTGCGCATCGGGTCGCGCGGCATGGTGTGGCTCGAGCCGCTGGTGGAAGTGGAGATCGAAGGCCAGCGCATCGGTTACGGTCCGGTGAATGCCACCGACGTGCCCGCGCTGGTGACAGCGGGCCTGTTCAACGGTGCCGCGCATGCGCTGCGGCTGGGCGCTGTCGATTCACTGCCCTACATCGCGCGCCAGGAACGCCTGACCTTCGCGCGCGTGGGTCTCATCGATCCGCTGAATCTCGACGCATACGTGCAGCATGGCGGCTACGCGGGCCTCAAGCGCGCGCTGACGCTGAGCGGCGCACAGGTGGTGCAGGAAGTCACCGACTCCGGCCTGCGCGGCCGCGGTGGCGCTGCCTTCCCCACCGGCATCAAGTGGAAGACCGTGCTCGACCAGCAGGTCGACCAGAAGTACGTGGTCTGCAATGCCGACGAAGGTGACTCGGGCACCTTCTCCGACCGCATGCTGATGGAAGGTGATCCGTTCACGCTGATCGAAGGCATGACCATCGCCGGCATCGCGGTGGGCGCCACGCAGGGTTACATCTATCTGCGCGCCGAATATCCGCATGCCGAAGCTGCGCTGCGCGCGGCAATTGCCACCGCGCGGCGCCGTGGCTACCTGGGCCGCGACGTGCTGGGCAGCGGCAAGGTGTTCGAGCTCGATGTGCGCATGGGCGCCGGCGCGTATGTCTGCGGCGAGGAGACCTCGCTGCTCGAAAGCCTGGAAGGCAAGCGCGCCGAGGTGCGTTTCCGTCCGCCGCTGCCGGCCATCAAGGGCCTGTTCGGCAAGCCCACCATCATCAACAATGTCATCTCGCTGGCAAGCTTGCCGGTCATCCTCGAAAAGGGCGCGGCGTTCTACCGCGACTACGGCATGGGCCGCTCGCGGGGCACGCTGCCCATCCAGCTCGCCGGCAACATCAAGCACGGCGGCCTGGTGGAGAAGGCCTTTGGCGTGACGCTGCGCGAGCTGCTCTACGATTTCGGTGGTGGTTCCGCCTCGGGCCGTCCCATCCGCACCGTGCAGGTCGGCGGTCCGCTGGGCGCCTACATCCCCGAGAAGGATTTCGACACGCCGCTGGACTACGAGGCCTTCACCGCCATCGGTGCGCTGGTGGGCCATGGCGGCATCGTGGCTTTCGACGACAAGGTCGACATGGCGCGCATGGCGCGCTATGCGATGGAGTTCTGTGCGGTGGAATCCTGCGGCAAGTGCACCCCTTGCCGCATCGGCTCCACCCGCGGGGTCGAGGTGATGGACCGCATCATTGCCGGCGGGCCTTCGAGAGCCGAAAACCTGAAGCTGCTCGAAGATCTGTGCGACACGATGCAGTATGGTTCGCTGTGCGGCCTGGGCGGCATGACGCCGTTCCCGGTCATGAGCGCGCTGAAGCACTTCCCCGAAGATTTCAACCGCAACCGCTAGAGCATCCACGGAGCTACGGAGATCCACCATGTACTCTCTGGACCACCATGATCATGGCACCCCGCCTGCCAATGGCGCGCCCGTCACGCTGAACATCAACGGCGCGGAAGTCACCGTGCCTGCGGGCACTTCGGTGATGGCCGCCGCGGCGGCTGCCGGCGGCGCCATCCCCAAGCTCTGCGCCACCGACTCCCTGAATGCATTCGGCTCCTGCCGCGTGTGCCTGGTCGAGATCGAAGGCCAGCGCGGCTTCCCCGCCTCGTGCACCACGCTCGTGATGCCCGGCATGAAGGTGAAGACCGAGAGCGAACGGCTGACCAAGCTGCGCCAGGGCGTGCTCGAGCTGTACCTCTCCGATCATCCCGAAAAGGATGCGGCCGGCGAGCGCAGCGAACTTCGCCAGGTGGCGAAGAAGCTGGGCATGACCACCACGACGCGTTACGGCAAGGATGGCCAGACACACCTTGCCGCGTGCAAGGACGAGAGCAATCCGTACTTCACCTTCGATCCTGCGGCCTGCATCGTCTGCTCGCGCTGCGTGCGCGCCTGCAATGAAGTGCAAGGCACATTCGCGCTGACCGTCGAGGGTCGCGGCTTCGAGTCGCGCATCGTGGCCAGCCAGGACGATGGCTTCAAGGATTCCGAGTGCGTGTCCTGCGGCGCCTGTGTCGAGAACTGCCCCACCGGCGCGCTCACGGAGAAGTCCATGCAGCAGGTCGGTGCTCCCACCGAGACCGTGAAGACCACCTGCGCCTACTGCGGCGTGGGCTGCTCGTTCGTGGCCGAGGTGAAGGAGCAGCAGGTGGTGCGCATGGTGCCCGATCGCGATGGCGGCGCGAATCACGGCCACGCCTGCGTGAAGGGCCGCTTCGCCTACGGCTATGCCACGCATGCCGACCGCATCACCAAGCCCATGATCCGCGCGAAGATCACCGATCCGTGGCGCGAAGTAAGCTGGGACGAGGCCATCAACCATGCGGCCTCCGAATTCCGCCGCATCCAGAAGAAGTACGGCCGCTACTCCGTGGGCGGCATCACTTCGTCCCGCTGCACCAACGAAGAAGCCTACCTGGTGCAGAAGCTGGTCCGCGCCGCGCTGGGCACGAACAATGTGGACACCTGCGCGCGCGTCTGCCATTCGCCCACCGGCTATGGCCTGGGTCAGACGCTGGGCACTTCCGCCGGCACGCAGAATTTCGATTCGGTTGCCCAGTGCGACGTGATGTTGGTCATCGGCGCCAATCCCACCGACGGCCACCCGGTGTTCGGCTCGCGGATGAAGCGCCGGCTGCGCGAGGGCGCGAAGCTCATCGTTGCAGACCCGCGCGAAATCGACCTGGTCCGCTCGCCGCACGTGCAGGCCGATTACCACCTGCAGTTGAAGCCCGGCACCAACGTGGCGCTGATCAATTCGCTGTCGCATGTGGTGGTCACCGAGGGCCTGGTGAACGAGGCCTTCGTGGCCGAGCGCTGCGAGCCGGGTCCGTTCCAGCGCTGGAAGGAGTTCGTCGCCGAGTCGCGCAATTCACCCGAGGCCATGGAAAAGGTCACCGGCGTGCCGGCGCGGCTGGTGCGTGGTGCTGCGCGGCTGTATGCCACTGGCGGCAACGCGGCCATCTATTACGGTCTGGGCGTCACCGAGCACAGCCAGGGCAGCACCATGGTCATGGGCATCGCGAACCTCGCGATGGCCACCGGCAACATCGGCCGCGAGGGCGTGGGCGTGAATCCGCTGCGCGGCCAGAACAACGTGCAGGGCTCCTGCGACATGGGCTCGTTCCCGCACGAGCTGTCCGGCTACCGGCACATTTCCGACGCAGCCGTACGCGCGATGTTCGACAAGGACTGGGGCGTCACCGTCGATCCGGAGCCGGGTCTGCGCATCCCCAACATGCTCGAAGCGGCGATGGATGGCACCTTCAAGGCGCTGTACGTGCAGGGCGAGGACCCGGCCCAGTCCGATCCGAACACACAGCACGTGACCGCGGGCCTCGCCGCCATGGAATGCGTGGTGATACAGGACCTGTTCCTGAACGAGACCGCCAAGTACGCACATGTGTTCCTGCCGGGCTCCTCCTTCCTGGAGAAGGACGGCACCTTCACCAATGCCGAGCGCCGCATCCAGCTCGTGCGCAAGGTGATGGAGCCGCTGGGAGGCCTGGCCGACTGGGAGGTCACCGTGCGGTTCGCCAAGGCGCTGGGCTACGAGGGCATGAACTACGCGCACCCGTCCGAGATCATGGACGAGATCGCGCGCCTCACGCCCACCTTCGCCGGCGTGTCGTTCGCGCGCCTGAATGCCGAAGGCAGCCTGCAGTGGCCCTGCAACGACAAGGCCCCGCATGGCACACCCACCATGCATATCGGCAACTTCGTGCGCGGCAAGGGCCGCTTCTTCGTCACCGAATACGTGCCCACCGAAGAGAAGGTCAACGCCAGGTTCCCGCTGCTGCTCACGACGGGGCGCATCCTGTCGCAGTACAACGTGGGCGCGCAGACGCGCCGCACGCCGAATGTGCAGTGGCATGACGAAGACCGGCTCGAGATCCATCCGCATGATGCCGAGGAACGCGGCATCGCCGATGGCGACTGGGCGGGTGTGGCGAGCCGCGCCGGCACCACGGTGATGCGCGCGGTGATCACCGAAAAGGTGCAGCCCGGCGTGGTGTACACCACCTTCCACTTCCCCGAGTCCGGCGCCAACGTGATCACCACCGAGGCCTCGGACTGGGCCACCAACTGCCCCGAGTACAAGGTGACCGCGGTGCAGGTGGCCCGGGTGCAGCAGCCTTCCGAGTGGCAGAAGCGTTACGCGGAAATCGACCGGAAGCAGAAGGAACTCCTGCAGCGCGCGCGCACTTCGGCGCGCGGCTGATTCCGCATGCCTGGAAGCACGCCAGGCATCGTGGAGCTGCCGGTGCGCCGCTGGCGCGAAGGCCGCTGGGAGGAGGCGAGCGATGCGGTGGCCGATGAGGTGCCGGTGGCGCTCACCTTCAATTCCATTCCGCATGTGGTGATGCTGGCGACGCCTGCTGATCTTGCGGACCTGGGCCGCGGCTTCAGCTTCACCGAAGCGCTGGTGGATTCACCGGACGAACTGCGGGCCGTGGACGTGAAGTCGACGGAGCAGGGCATGGAAGTGGCGCTGTCGGTGCCACAGCAGCGCCTGGCGCTGCTGCTCGACCGGCGCCGCAACCTCACCGGCCGTACCGGCTGCGGCGTATGCGGCGCCGAAACCATCGAGGAGGCCATCCGCGTGCCATCGCCGGTGAAGCCGGGCGGTGCGATCGCGCGGGAGCAGCTCGCGATGACACTGGCAGCGCTGCGTTCGCGCCAGGCACTCAACTCCCGCACCGGCAGCCTGCATGCCGCGGCCTGGGTGGGCTGGGAAGGGGACATCCGCCTGGTGCGCGAGGATGTGGGGCGACATAACGCGCTCGACAAGGTTATCGGTGCGCTGCTCGAAAGCGGTGCGTCGCGCGAGGAGGGCCTGCTGGTGATAACCAGCCGCGCCAGCTACGAAATGGTGCAGAAGGCTGCGACGGCGGGTGTACGCATGCTGGTCGCGGTATCGGCCCCGACGGCGCTGGCCATCCGCCTCGCACAACGCACGGGCCTCACGCTGGTGGGGTTCGCGCGTGAATCGCAACAGGTTGTTTATTCACATCCGGAAAGACTGGCATGAACATCCATCAACTGGTCACCATGGCCAATGACATCTGCACCTTTTTCGACACCGAAGTGGGTGCGGAGGCGCCGAAGAGCATCGCAACGCATATATCGCGTTTCTGGGAACCCCGGATGCGCGAGCAGATCATTGCGCATGTCGCCACGGGTGGTGCGGGACTGAAGCCTTCGGCACTGGCTGCCGTGCGCACGCTGCCGGCACCGCCCTCGCGCTGCGCAGTGGTGTAGTCCCTTTCCTACAGCAAGGTGGTGACAACGCCTTAGCTTGCAGTGATCTCAATCGGTTGACCTGTCGCGTCAATCCGCGCATTCTGCGCCGCAATATCGCAGCAATGCGGGGAGTTCGAAAAATGACGCGCTCAAGCGTCTCGCGTCGTCGTGTGCTGGCTTCCCTGAGCGCGACTCCAGTGGTTTCCGCTCTGGCGCATGGCGCGCGCGCGGGCGATTCCCGCGCCACCGAGGCTGCCATCGACGGGACGCATCCGCAGACTGAGCCGGTGCTCAGCGCGGTGCTGCGTGTAACGCTGGCGACGCCGCCGGATGCGACGGTGGGCAGCGCAACGATTACCGGCGGCGAAAGTCTGGGACTGCTCGCGGGCAGCGTGCAGCCCGGCAGTCTCGAGTGGATGCGCGATCCGGTCCGCGGGGTGCTGCAGCTTGCCGCGCGATTCGACCTTTCGGCCAAGGCAGGCCTGCGTATCCACGTGGCGGATCGCGCCACGGTGGTCACTCCAGTGACGGGGTGCTGGGAGGCTCCATTCCCCACCACACCTGAACTCACGGTGGTCGATGGTCCGAGCTCGGCCTGCCGTGACGGCGTGTATCTGGGCCGGATGGATGCCAGTCAATTGCATGCAGGCGAACTGCGACTCACCGTGCACAGGATTCTATAGAGCAATGGCAACGATCTGGCCCGACGCCGAGGGGTCCTGGAGCGATCCGGGTCCCCATGGCGCCAACCTGAAGGTAAACGAGTTTCTCACCTTCCATCTGCTGCGCCTGTCGAGCCTCGCCAAGGCCAGTGTGGCCAAGGTGTACCTGGATCCTTCCGGCCTGTCGGTGCCGGAATGGCGGTTGCTGGCTTCCGTGGCCAATTATTCTCCGCTGCCTTTTTCCGACATCACCGCCATGACCACGATGGACAAGGGCCAGGTGAGTCGCACGCTGCGCTCGGCGCAGGCCAAGGGGTTGGTGGAAACCGAACTGGTGCCCGCCGAACGCCGCAGCACCAGTGAGATGGGCGGCTCCACGTCCGTCAGCCGCGTCATCGTCCGCATCACGCCTGCGGGTCGGGAGCTGTATGCCAAGGTGATGCCGGTGGCGCAGAGCTACCAGGCGGGCCTGCTCAATCTGATGTCGGCCGAGGAACGGCGCGTGCTGCTGGATGTGCTGCAGCGGGTGTATCGATACTTGCTCGCCGGGGCGAATCGCGCATGAGCCTGGGACTGGAACTCGTGTTCAGTGCCGAAGTGGCCGTGGCACCGCCGCTGGTGGTGGGCCCCAGTTCGCATGGCTTGCGGCGGATCATTCCGATCCTGGGTGGCAGGGTCGAAGGTCCACGTCTTTCGGGTGAAGTGCTGGCCGGCGGCGCCGACTGGCAGTTCGAGCGGCCGGATGGGGTGTGGCAACTCGAAGCGCGCTACACGCTGTGCGCGCAGGACGGAACATTGATCCAGGTGATCAACCGCGCGTTGCGGCATGGGCCGCCCGCCGTAATGGAACGCATTTTCCGCGGCGAGAAAGTGGGGCCGGAGGAGTATTACTTCCGCACCTGTGCAGAATTCGAAGCGCCCATCGGGCCGCACGACTGGCTGAACAAGGGCATCTTCATCGGCATGGCCGAGCGGCGGCGCGATGCGGCCATCGTCCACTTTCACCTGGTGACCTAGAATAGGCGGGATTTCCCAGGGGAGTCCTGCCATGACCCAGCCGATCAGCGTCGCCATCGAAGATGGCGTGGCCGTCATCACCATCGACAGCCCGCCAGTCAACGCCATTTCCGCCGCCATCCGCAGCGGGTTGCTGTCGATCACCCGGATGCTTGCGGCCAGTCGCGACGCGCGGGCGGTGGTACTGCACTGCGCCGGCCGTACCTTCATGGCTGGCGCCGACATCAGCGAGTTCGCGGGCGTGATGGCGCCGCCGGAGCTGCGCGATGTGCTCACCGAATTCGAGTCGCTGCCGCAGCCCATCGTGGTGGCACTGCATGGCACCGCGCTCGGAGGCGGTGTGGAAGTGGCGCTGGCCGGCCACTACCGCATCGCCGACAAGGCAGCGCGCCTGGGCTTTCCCGAGATCACGCTGGGCATAGTGCCCGGCGCGGTGGGCACGCAGCGGCTGCCGCGTCTGGTGGGCGCGGAAAAGGCGCTGGCCATGTTTCTGGATGGTCGCCCGGTGGGCGCCGAAGAGGCCAGGCAGCTCGGGCTCGTGGATGAAATCGCCGATGGAGGTGATCTGCGTGCCGCCGCAGTGGCCTATGCAAAGCGGTTGATCGCGGAGGGAAGAGGTCCGCGTCGCGTGCGCGACAACAGCGTGGCGCCGCTCTCCGATGCACAGATTGCCGCATTCCGCGCGCAGGCCGCGAAGCAGCACCGGGGCATGATCACGCCGGAGCTGGACATTGCCGCGGTGCGCGGCTCGTGGGAACTGCCGTTCGAACAGGGGCTGGCGCTGGAGCGCGCCATCAGCGACGGCTCGCTGGGCACTCCGGAGTCGAAGGCCATGCGCCACCTGTTCTTCGCCGAGCGCGCGGTGGCCGATGTGCCGGGCATCACGCCGGCCGACAGGCCGCGCGAGGTGAAGCGCTGCGGCATCATCGGTTCGGGCACCATGGGTGGCGGCATCGCCATGGCCTTCGCCAACGTGGACATCGCGGTGGTGCTGCTCGACGTGGACCAGGCGGCGCTGGAGCGGGGTCTGGCCACCATCCGCAGGAACTACGAGGTGTCGGTGAAACGGGGCCGGATGACGCCGGCCGACGTGGAAAAGCGCATGGGGTTGATCACGCCCTCGACGAAGTATGCGGACCTCGGCGACTGCGAGCTGGTCATCGAAGCCGTGTTCGAGGACATGCAGCTCAAGCGGAAGATCTTCGCGGAGCTGGACCGCGTGATGAAGCCGGGCGCGATCCTGGCCACCAATACTTCCACGCTCGATATCGATCAGATCGGCGCCGCGACGCAGCGACCGCAGGACGTCGTCGGCCTGCATTTCTTCAGTCCCGCGAATGTGACTCGGCTGCTGGAAATCGTGCGCACCGACGCCACCTCCAACGAGGTGCTGGCCACGGCCTTTGCCATCGCGAAGAAGGTGAAGAAGATCGGCGTGCTGTCGCGCGTGGCCTATGGCTTCATCGGCAACCGCATGATGGACCCGTATGCCCGCGAGGCCGAGCGCCTGGTGCTGGAGGGCGCACTGCCGGCCGATGTGGATGCGGCGCTCGAGGATTTCGGAATGGGCATGGGCATCCTCGCGGTGTTCGACATGGCCGGCGTCGACGTGGGCGTGAAGGCGCGCCGCGCGAATCCCGACCACGTGCCTGCCGACGATCCCACGTTCTACCGCGCCTCGCAGGTGCTGTTCGATCACGGCTGGCTGGGGCAGAAGAGCGGCAAGGGCTACTACCGCTATGAGGCCGGCTCGCGCGAGCGCCTGCCGCATGCGGAGGCGTTGGCGCTGCTGGCAGCCGAAGGCAGGCGACTGGGCGTGGCGCGCAGCGAGCCCATCTCGCGCCAGGAAATCATCGAACGCTGCCTGTTCACGATGATCAACGAGGGCGCGAAGGTGCTGGAAGAGGGCGTGGCGCTGCGGCCGGGCGACATCGACGTGGTGTACACCTCGGGCTATGCCTTCCCGCGCCGGCACGGCGGACCGATGTTCTACGCCGACACCGTCGGTCTCGACGTGGTGCTGGCCGGGCTTGCGAAATACGGCAAGGGGCGCCGCGCCGCGGATTTCGAACCGTCGAAACTGCTGCGACAACTTGCGGAATCGGGCAGCACCTTCGCGGCCTGGGCCAAATCAAGAGGACTGTAAGACTTGTACACACGATATACCTGGTCGCCTCCGGCGCGCGCGTCGGTGGCCGTGGAGGGGGCTGACGATCGCTTTCCCGTGCGCCGCATCTTCTGCGTGGGCCGCAACTATGCCGACCATGTGCGCGAAATGGGCGGCGATCCGAAGAGCGATCCGCCGGTGTTCTTCACCAAACCGGCCGATGCCATCGTGGCTTCGGGCAGCACCATCGGCTACGCGCCGCGCACCAGCAACCTGCACCATGAAGTGGAACTGGTGGTGGCGCTGAAGTCCGGCGGCAGCGACATTCCGCAGGAACACGCGCTGTCGCATGTTTACGGCTACGCGGTGGGCAACGATCTCACGCGCCGCGATCTGCAGCATGCGCTGCGCGAAAAGGGACTGCCCTGGGACATGTCGAAGGCATTCGACGAATCGGCGCAGATTGGCGCCATCCTGCCGGCCGAGCGCTTCGGGACGCTGGATGCGCAGGCCATCTGGCTGGAGGTGAACGGCCAGAAGCGCCAGCAATCGCAGCTGTCGCAGATGATCTGGTCGGTGCCGGAGATCATCTCGATCCTGTCGTCGTACATGCAGCTTGCCGCGGGCGATCTGATCTACACCGGCACGCCCGATGGCGTCGGGCCGCTGCAGCGGGGAGATTCGGTGCGCGCCGGCATCGAGGGATTGCCGCCGCTGGAATTCCGCATCGCTGCCTGACAAGGGCGCGCGCGAACGCCGGCCGTCAGTCGCTGGCGGCCAGGTGCAGCTTCGGCACCCCCGAGGTGTCGCACCACAAGAACGCGAGCTGGCCGAAGTGCACGGCCAGCTTGTGCGCCTGCGGCAGCGGCAGGTCGGCCACCAGCACACTGTCCTCGGCCGGCCAGCGTTGCTGCGGGTCCACATTGCAGCCCGTGCGGAAGGCGAGGCCGCGCTCGGCCAGCAGCGCATGCAGGCGCCGCTGCGCCGCCTGGTTCGCGGGCGCGTCGCGCCGCTGCGCCGCCGGGTTGTGGGCCGTGAGCAGCGCCGCGCAGAAATGCCCCTGCGAGGCCAGCCATTCGCGCAGCGGCTCATTGGGTGTATCCACCTGCAATTGCACGCGCTGCGCCGGCAGGTCCACCAGGTACATCGTGGAGCGGAACGCCGACAGCAATTCCAGCGTGATCGTCACTGGCGTAATGTAGCGCGCGGCGCCAGTTGCCGCTGTCAGAGGATTGTACCGATGGAACCCAGAGCCCCGCTGCCCCCGTTCACCGCAGAAACCGCCGCCCGCAAGGTGCGCGGGGCAGAGGACGCCTGGAATTCGCGCGACCCGGGCAGGGTGGTGGGCGTGTACACGCCGGACACGATCTGGCGCAACCGCGCCGAGTTCCCCCGCGGCCGCGACGAGGTGCACGCCTTCCTGGTGCGCAAGTGGGCGCGCGAACTCGACTACCGGCTGATCAAGGAACTGTGGGCATTCACCGACAACCGCATCGCAGTGCGCTTCGCCTATGAATGGCACGATGATTCGGGTCAGTGGTATCGCAGCTACGGCAATGAAAACTGGGAGTTCAATGCCGAGGGCTACATGCAGCGGCGTTTCGCCAGCATCAATGATCTGCCCATTGCGGATTCGGAGCGCAAGTTCCACTGGCCGCTGGGGCGGCGGCCGGACGAGCATCCGTCGCTGAGTGACCTGGGACTGTAGCCAGCTACCGTCCCGGGGTGGCGCTCGTCGAGAGCCGGGCGGCATCCCGCGCCAGCGCACGGATGCCGGACCAGTCGCCGGATTTCATCATTGCGGGGGGTGCTACCCATGATCCGCCCACGCACAGCACATTGGGCAGCGCAAGGTATTCGCCGGCGTTGTCGCGGCTGATGCCGCCGGTGGGACAGAAGGCCGCGTCGCTGAACACGGAACCCATGGCCTTCAGCATGCCCACGCCGCCGGCCTGCTGTGCGGGGAACAGCTTGAGCAGCGAATAACCCAGTTCATTGGCCTTGAGCAGCTCTCCGGGTGTCATCACGCCCGGAAGATAGGGCCAGTCCACGGCCGCGGCAGCGGCGGCGAGCGCGGGCGTCAGCCCGGGTGACACGCCGAACTGGGCGCCGGCAGCATCCGCCTGGCGGAACTGCTCCGGGCGCGTCAGCGTGCCCACGCCCACCACGGCATCGGGCGCGGCGCGGCGCATGGCGCTGATGGCCTCGAGCGCCACCGGCGTGCGCAGCGTCACTTCCAGCACCGTGAGTCCACCCTCGCACAGCGCCTCGGCCAGCGGCACCGCCTGGGATAGCTCATGCACCACGATGACGGGGATCACTGGCGCGCGGCGCAGCGTGGCGCGCAGCCCTTCTGTCTTGCTCATGTGTTGCAGGTCCTGCCACCGGCTTCGGCATCGGTGGCCGCGTGGCGGAATGTGGAGAACAGCTCACGGCCGCTGCCTCCAGCCACGGGGGCGGGCGGATCGGGCAGTGGCCGCGCGGCAAACTCAGGGGCGGGCACCAGTATCTCGAGCGTGCCGGCGCGGGCGTCGAGCCGGATGACGTCGCCGTCGCGGATACGCGCAATGGGACCGCCGCAGATGCTTTCGGGTGTCAGGTGAATGGCGGCTGGCACCGAACCCGATGCGCCCGACATGCGTCCGTCGGTGACCAATGCCACGCGATGTCCCTGGTTCTGCAGCACGCTGAGGGGTGGTGTGAGCTTGTGCAGCTCCGGCATGCCATTGGCACGCGGTCCCTGTTCGCGCACCACCACCACCACGTCGCGCGACAGGCGGCCCGCCTTGAAGGCCTCGGCCACCTGCTGCTGGCTGGTGAACACCATGGCTGGCGCCTCGATGATGTGGCGGTCGGGTGCCACCGCGGACACCTTGATCACCGAGCGGCCGAGATTGCCGCGCAACACGCGCAGGCCGCCCTCGGGGCTGAAGGGATTGCCGGCGGGACGCAGCACCGTGTCGTCGCCGCTCACGGCGGGCGCATCGCGCCACTGCAGTGTGCCATCCTGCAGCACCGGCTCGCGCGTGTACGCGCGCAGGTCGGCGCCGCCCACGGTACGCACATCGGCATGCAGCAGTCCGGCATCCAGCAGTTCGCGGATCAGGAACCCCATGCCGCCGGCGGCGTGAAAGTGGTTCACATCTGCCTTGCCATTGGGGTAGACGCGCGCCAGCAGCGGCACCACTGCCGACAGTTCGCTGAAATCATCCCAGTTGATGTGGATGCCGCAGGCATGCGCCATGGCCACCAGGTGCAGTGTGTGATTGGTGGATCCACCGGTGGCCAGCAGTCCCACGATGGCGTTGACGAAGCTGCGCTCGTCGATGACCTCGGCGATGGGCAGGTAGCGATCGCCCAGCGCCGTCTGGCCGGCGACGGTCTGCGCGGCAGCGCGGGTGAGGGCATCGCGCAGCGGCGTGTGCGGATGGATGAATGCCGCGCCGGGCAGGTGCAGGCCCATCACTTCCATCAGCATCTGGTTGCTGTTGGCGGTGCCGTAGAAGGTGCAGGTGCCCGCGCCGTGGTAGCTGGCGGATTCGGCCGCCAGCAGTTCGTCGCGGCTCACCTTGCCTTCGGCAAACAGATTGCGGATGCGGGATTTCTCGGGATTCGGCAGGCCCGAAGTCATCGGCCCGCCGGGCACGAAGATCGTCGGCAGGTGACCAAAGGCCATCGCCCCGATGAACAGGCCCGGCACGATCTTGTCGCAGATGCCCAGCAGCAGCGCGCCGTCGAACATGTTGTGCGACAGCGCCACGGCGGTGGACATGGCAATGACATCACGGCTGAACAGCGACAGCTCCATCGAGTCGGTGCCCTGCGTGACGCCATCGCACATGGCGGGCACACCGCCGGCGAACTGCGCCACCGCGCCCACCTCGCGCGCCGCGGCCTTGATGAGGTTGGGGAAGCGTTCGTACGGCGCATGCGCCGAAAGCATGTCGTTGTAGGCCGAGACGATGGCGATGTCGGGCCAGGGCTTGGCGCGCAGCGTGTCGCGGTCGGCGCCCGCGCCGGCGAAACCATGCGCGAGGTTGGCGCAGCCGTGCCTGGCGCGGGCGGGGCCTGAAGTCCTTGTGGCGCGGGTGCGTTCGAGCCAGGCGCCGCGCGAATCGCTGCTGCGCTGGCGGATGCGATCGGTGACGTCTGCAACGAGCGGGTGGATTTGGCTGCGGGGATTGGCCATGTCATGCACACTACATCAACCCATGTTGATCTTGCGATCTGAATCCATCGCCACGGCCGCCGCTGCGTTGGCCGGCCGCACCGGCGCATTGCTGCAGGAGGCGGTGCATGCGCGCGGCGAGGCGAGCTTGCTGGTCCCCGGCGGACGCACGCCGGTGCCGCTGTTCCGGGCGCTGCGGGATGCCGACGTGCAGTGGCAGCACGTGGCTGTCGGCCTTACCGACGAGCGCTGGGTGCCGTCGGACAATGCTGACAGCAACGCGCGACTGGTCCGCACCGAGCTGATGTGCGGCGGCGCTGCTGCAGCGAAGTTCGCCCCGCTGTTCCATGACGGGCACTCCGTGGCGCAGGGCGCCCTGCTGGGCTGGCGGGCGCTGTCGGCGCTGCGCCGCCCCTTCGATGTAGTGGTGCTTGGCATGGGTGAGGACGGGCATATCGCGTCGCTGTTTCCCGGTGCGCCGGGGGTCGACGCCGCGCTGGACGTGCATGCCGTGCCGGCCTGCGTGCCCATGCGTGCGCCGACGGTGCCGCATGAGAGACTCTCGCTGAATCTTGCAGCGCTGGCAGACGCGAGGCATCTGTTCCTGCTGATCGCTGGCGAAAGCAAGCTCGCGCTGATCGAAGACGCCGGCAGCCGTCCGCCGCTGCCTGTCGATGCGCTGCTGGCGCTGCCCCGGCCCGAACCCGTGGTGTACTGGTCGCCCTGAAGGTTCGGCGCCGGTCGCGGCCATTAGAGGCCGAACCGTTCTCCCAATCCTGTCAGCGTGGCAATGCCCAGCACTGCAAACAGCAGCGCCGCGATGGTGTGCACCAGCTTCATCGGAATGCGCCCCGCCAGCCGGTCGCCGATGAATACCGCCGGCACATCCGCAATCAGCATGCCCAGCGTTGTGCCCGCCACCACCAGCACCGGCGTCGGGTAGTGCGCCGCCATGGCCAGCGTCGCGATCTGCGTCTTGTCGCCCATTTCGGCCAGGAAGAAGGTGACCAGCGTGGCGCCGAATACGCCGAGGCGGGAGGCCACCTGCGCCTCCTCGTCCTCGATCTTGTCGGGGATCATGGTCCAGACGGCCATGCCCAGGAACAGCAGGCCCACGCTCCATCGCAATACCTGCGGCGTGAGCCACGCGCCCACCCAGGCGCCCACGGCGCCGGCGATGCCGTGGTTGAACAGCGTGGCGACAAGGATGCCCAGGATGATGGGTGCGGGTTTGCGAAAGCGTGCCGCTAGCAGGAAGGCGAGTAGCTGGGTCTTGTCGCCCATCTCGGCGAGCGCGATGAGACCGGTGGAGGTGAAAAGGACATTCATGGGAGGATATTACCCGTCCGGATGCCGTTGGCGCTGACCTATACTCGGCGCAAACAAGGGGAAATCCGATGAGAAGAGCGCTGCCCGCGGCCGTGTTCGCCATGCTGGCTCTGCTGCGAGTGTCCACGTCGCATGCCGCTGAAGTATTCTGCAATCGCGACTGCCTTGCGCAGACGATGAATGTCTACCTGCAGGCGCTGCTGAAACACGATGCCTCGCAATTGCCCGTCACGCGCAATGTGAAATACACCGAGAACGGCGTGCGCCTGGCGCTGGGCGATGGACTGTGGCAGACCGCTTCGGCCATGCCCACCTACCGTCTCGACGTGATCGATGAGGAGGCCGAGCAGGTGGGCCTTCTCGGCCGCATCAGCGAGAACGGCAACAACAACTGGTATGCAGTGCGGCTGAAGGTGGAGCCGGGCAACAAGGTGTCGCAGATCGAGGTGCTGGTGAACCGCAGCATCAGCGGGCCGTCGCAGGGCGGTGCCGGCGGCGCGCCGCCGCGGCAGAACACCGAGCCGCATCCGTTGATGGCCGAGGTATTGCCGGCCAGCGGCCGGCTGACGCGCGCGCAGCTTGTCGACATCAGCGATGCCTATTTCACCGGCCTCGACACCGAGGAGAGCGCCCGCAACGTGAAGTTCTCGCCGTTGTGCCAGCGGCGCGAGAACGGCACCATCACCGCGAACAATCCGGATGCGCCCAGGGGCACCATGGCCTCGTGGGACTGCAAGACGCAGTTCGATACCGGCTTCTCGACGATCGTCACCGACGTGCGCGAGCGGCGCTTCGAAGTGGTGGACCGCACCAAGGGTCTGGCCTTCGCCTGGGCCTATTTCGATCACAACGGCACGGTGGCGAAGTTCACCAATACTCCGGATCCCGGCAAGGTGGCGGACGTGGCGCCGACATTCCGGCAGCCGTTCTCGTTCTATCTCGCCGAGGTGTTCAAGGTCGTGGACGGCAACATCCGGCAGATCGAAGCCGTGCTGACGCCGGTGCCGTACCAGATGGAATCAGGTTGGTAGGGAGCAGTCGAATGAGGAAGTCACAGTTGATCGCTGCTGCGCTTGCTTGCGGCGCAGCCGTGCTGGCGCAGTCTGGCGTGGCCGCGCAGCCGGCGGGCATGGAGCAGCGCCCCACCGGTGGCAGCTTCACTGCGCCGCCGCCGGATCGCGTGCCCGTGTGCACGCGCGCCACGCTGCAGGCCGCGGTTGACAGCTACCTCGAAGCGCAGCGCACCGGCAATCCGCGCAAGCTCTCGCTGGCCGGCAATGTGCGCGTGCTGCAGGACATGGCGCCCATCGAAGCCTCGCAGGGGTTGTGGAACAAGCCGCTGGTCATCGCCGCCACCAACAGCGTGCTCGATGCCGTGCGCTGCAAGACCTTCACCGAAGTCGTCGTCACCGAGGGCACGCCCTATGTGATAGGCACGCGGTTGTACGTGGATGAAGGGCGCATCACGCGCATCGACAGCCTGGTCACCACGAAGGGTGACTGGCTGTTCAACGCCAACAACTACGCGCATGTGATGAAGATGGAGGACTGGGGCGTGCTGCCGATCGCGCAGCGCACCAGGGCGCAGGACATGATCAACGGCGCCAATGCGTACCTGGATGCCTTCCAGGACAAGCATCTGGAGCAGCCCTGGGGCACGCCCTGCGAACGCACCGAGGGCGGCGCCTACACCAACGTGAAGGGCGACCCGAATTCCACCTGCAAGGTGGGCATTCCCAATGGCGTGCTCTACATCGTCAACCGCGACTATCTGGTGGATGAGGAGAAGGGCGTCGTGCAGGTGTACTGCCGCTTCGGCAACAGCACCAACGGCATGCCGGATTCGCACATGTTCCGCTACGTGAACGGCAAGTACCGCTACGTGCACACCATCTCGGTGTCGGCAGCGAAGAATTCACCGCAGATCGGGGACTACTGGCCGGCAGGGGAGCAGCCGGTCAAGTAGCCGTTTCGCAGGCAGAACCTTCAACTGGGAGCAGGCTAATGAACGGACTGGTTCAGCGGGTAGTCAATCTTCTGAAAGCCCCTGGGAAGGAATGGCCGGTCATTGCGGGCGAGCCGTCGACGATCCAGTCGCTGTTCGTGCCCTATGCCCTGATCCTTGCGGCCATCGGGCCGGTGGCGTTGTTGCTGGGCGGTGGCGCCTGGAGAGGTGTGGTGTTTGGCGGCGGATTCCTGCTGCGCGTGGCCATCACCAGCTATGCCATATCGTTGATCAGCGTGGTCGTCCTCGCATTCATCATCAACGCTCTGGCGCCGACATTCGGTGGCCAGAACGACACCCTTCAGTCCTTCAAGACAGCGGTTTATGCCTCCACTGCAAGCTGGTTGGCCGGCATTGGCTATCTGCTGTGGTTCCTGGGCTCCGTGGTCATGCTGGCGGGCGCCGCCTACAGCGTCTACCTGCTGTACATGGGGTTGCCCCACACGATGAAGGCGCCTGCGGACAAGGCGGTCGGGTATACGGCGGTGGTTGTCGTCGCCGCGATAGTCGTGTTCCTCATCGCCGGTGCATTGAGTGGCGGCGGGGTGCAGCGCGGCGCGTTCGCCTTCTGAGCGGCGCACAGGTCGGGTGAGCGGACTCTCCGGGAGTCTTCCGGAGAGTCCGCGCAAGTGGTGGAGGCGGCGGGAATCGCACCCGCGTCCGCAAGTCCTACATTTCAGGCTCTACGTACGTAGCTGTCTCTTTGTTTTCTCGCCTCACGCTACCCGAGCAGCAGGGAAGACGCTTGGCCAGCATACGGTGTCTCTTAACTACGCATCCCGTAGCACGGTGCGCAGCGATCCTGTGAGCGCGTCCCCCGGTTCCGTGGCACAGGCACCAGCGGGTCGGAGGTTAGGCTGGATTAAGCAGCCAGAGCGTAGTTGTCGTCGTTGGCAACTAGAGTTTGCACAAGAGTTTAACGAGGACCCATGCACCTCGGTACGCCCCTGAAGTTTCGCAACCCACGTCGAAACTGGTCGCCCCCTTCAGAAACAGCTCGATTATACGCCCGTCGGCCCAACGGCGCCGACGTAGTTCACATCGCAGCTTCGGCACAGGCTGCAGCGGCGATGCAGGGGGTTTATGGGCGTGGCGAGCGCCGATTCAATGTCGGGCGGGCGGTCGAAGATGGGATCGTCGTCCACCAGTGCACAGGCGGTGAGCTTCAGTTCGCCGTCGCGGCGGATGAGCATGCGGCCACGCGAGCACAATGGTGAGCCGGGCGCCGCGCCGGAGTTGGTCATCGGCGGGCCGTTGGCCGGAACCAGTGCGCCAAGCTGCGGAATGGCCACGATGGAAAGATCCCCGGGCAGTCCGTGCTTGCGCAGCAGTTGGCGGAAGCGCTGCGCGATCTGCGCAGCGTCCTCGCCGCCGTGGTGCTGCCGCGTGATGCCGACTTCGAAGCCGGCGGCATGCAGCAGCTTCAGGCCTTCAACGGCCTTGCGGAAGTTCCTGAAGCCGCGCTGCGCGTCATGCGCGGCTTCGTCGGGTGTGTCCAGGCTGACGCGGAAGGACAGCGGATTGGCGGCGCTGCGCAATGCCGCGAGTTGCTGGCTGCGGCGTATCCACGGCGCGGTGCCATTGGTGAGCACCAGCACGGGGTGCAGCGCCAGCGCCGCGAGCAGCAGTTCCTGGATGCCCTTGAGGATCAGCGGTTCGCCGCCGGTGAGGATGAAACGCCGTGCGCCTGCTGTCGCGGCCGCGCGCAGCACGGGCAATACCTCGGCGGCGGAGATCGCCTGCAGCCGTGAGTCGCCGGGGCTCGATCCCTCATGGCAAAAGGGACACGACAGGTTGCAGGCCGTGCCCGTGTGGATCCACAGGTCCTGGAATTCCCGCAGCGGGATGAGCGTGCGTGATTCCACGGGTGCGTTCGCGGCGGGTTGAGGCTGGCGGGGCGGGTGGTGGTGTCAGCGCGCGCGCATGACGCGCGCCTTGTCGCGTTGCCAGTCACGGTCCTTCTCGGTGGCGCGCTTGTCGTGCTGTTTCTTGCCCTTGGCCAGGCCGATGCGGGCCTTGGCACGGCCGCCTTTCCAATACAGCTCCAGCGGCACGATGGTGTAGCCCGAGCGCTCCACTGCGCCAATGAGCTTGTCGATCTCGGCGCGGTTCAACAGCAGTTTGCGCGGCCGCACTGGGTCGGTGATGACATGCGTCGATGCCGACGACAGCGGCGTGATGTGCGCGCCGATCAGGAAGATCTCGCCACCGCGGATCACCACGTACCCTTCGGCGATCTGCGCCTTGCCGGCGCGCATCGACTTGACCTCCCATCCCATCAGGGAGATGCCCGCCTCGTAACGTTCCTCGATGAAGTAGTCGTGGCGCGCGCGGCGGTTTTCCGCGATCAGCGCGCGCCCTTCATCCTTGGTGCTTTTTGCCATGCGGTATTATGCGGCATGCGAGAGATTCGCCGCTCAGCCCTGGTTCCTGCGCCCGCGTCGCGCATGTTCGCGCTGATCAACGACGTGGAGCGTTATCCGGAATTCGTGCCCGGCTGCCGCGCGGCCAGCGTGCTGGAGCGCGGCGACAACATGCAGCTTGCGCGGCTCACCGTGGGCAGTGGCGCACTCAGCACCTCGTTTGTGACACGCAACAGCCTGGTGCCGGACCGGGGCGTGCGGATGGACCTGGAAGAGGGGCCGTTCCGCAGTCTGACCGGCCAGTGGACGCTGACGCCGCTGCCTGCGACGCAGGGCGCCGAAGGGTGCAGCGTGGAGCTGGTGCTGCGCTTCGAGCTTCAGCGCGGGCTTGCGGGACTTGCGATGGGGCCGCTGATCGAACGCATGGCCGGATCGCTGGTGGATGCCTTTGTGGCGCGCGCTCAGGGCTTGGGCGCCGGTGTGGATGCGGCGGCCGGCGCAGTCGCGACGCCTGAGGCCGACGCAGCCGCCGGCACGGCGTCGCCCGCCGGCTTGGGCAGGTCCGACCGCTCGATGTGATCGACCTTTTCGTCCTTGAACCACACCACCAGGCGCTTGGTTTCAGGCTTCCACCTGCGGCCCACCTTCACGTAGTAGTAGTAGTCCCAGCGATCGGCATCGAAACCCGAGGGCACCATCGGCGTGCCCAGCAGGAACCGGACCTGGGAGCGGGTCATGCCGGTTTGCAACTGCTCCACCTGGCCCGGATCGAGGTAATTTCCCTGCTGTATCGGCATGTGGTACAGGCAGCCCCCCGACAGCAATGCGCCCGTCAGGGCGATGGCGAGGAGCAGGCTGCGCGGGCGGTTTTGGCGAGGCGGTTCGTGTCGCATGGTCACAGGCGTCATTGTACAATTGCGCATAGTACCCCACATGGAGCCCGACCAAATTGGAAGGCAAGGACCTGAGAAATGCCGGGCTCAAGGTGACGCTGCCCCGGCTGAAGATCCTCGAGATTCTCGAGGGCGGCGGGGCGCGGCACAAATCCGCTGAAGACATCTACAAGGCGCTGCTCGATTCCAACGAGGACATCGGGCTCGCCACGGTGTATCGCGTGCTCACCCAGTTCGAGGCCGCGGGGCTGGTCACCCGGCATCATTTCGAGAACGGCATGGCCGTGTTCGAACTGAACCGGGGCAGCCACCACGATCACATTGTCTGTCTGGACTGCGGCCGCGTCGAAGAGTTCGTCGACACCGCCATCGAAGAGCGCCAGAAGGCCATCGCCCGCGAGCGCGGCTACGAACTGCACGATCATTCGATGATTCTGTACGGACGCTGCCGCAAGCCGGACTGCCCCTCGGGCGCAGCGGTGGCGGCCGTCAAGAAGCAGGCACAGTAAGTTTCAGGCGGGCCCCGGCGGCGCCACCCTGATCCGGGCGGTGTCGCCGGCATTGACTGCCGGCGCCGCCAGCATTTCGCGCGCATGCGCCAGCGCCTTGGGCGTGACCTGCGATCCGGCCAGCATCCGCGCCACTTCCTGCACGCGCTCCTGCCCTGCAAGCTCGGTAAGCGTGGTGCGCGTGGTCTTGCCGTCGGTGAGCTTCAGTACGCGCAGATGGTGATGGCCTTGCGCGGCCACCTGCGCCAGATGCGTGACACAGAGCACCTGGCTGCGCGAGCCCAGCGAACGCAACTGGCGGCCGACCACCTCGGCCACGGCGCCGCCGATGCCGGCATCCACTTCGTCGAATACCATGCAGCGCGTATCTTCGGCGGTGCAGGCCACCTGCACGGCCAGCGACAGCCGCGACAGTTCGCCACCGGAGGCCACCTTGGCCAGCGGGCGCAGTGGCTGGCCGGGGTTCGCCGTGACGCGGAATTCGATCTGGTCGAGCCCGTGTGGTTGCGGCTCGGTGGAGTCATGCGGACCGACTTCCACCTGAAAACGGCCGCCGGTCATGCCCAGAAGCTGCATGCGCGCAGTGATTTCCTTGCTGAACGTGGCGGCCGCGGCGTGGCGCGCCTCGGACAGCCTGCCGGCCTGGCCGCGGTAGTCGTCGAGTGCCGCGGCCTGTTCGCGCTTGAGCGTGGCCACGTCCTGCTCGGCAGTTTCGATATTGGCAAGATCGGTCTCGAGCTGCAGGCGTAGCTGCGGCAGGTCGCCGATGGGCACGCGGTGCTTGCGCGCGAGTTCTTCGGCGGCCGCGAGGCGACGCTCCACCGCGCTCTGGCGTGCGCTGTCGAGTTCGAGCGAATCGGCATAGCGGCCGAGTTCGCGCGCGGCCTCGGTGATGCGGATGGAGGCTTCCTCCAGCAGCGGCATCAGCGCCGCCAGCGCGGGATCGAGACCCAGCAGCGGCTTGATCGCCGACTGCGCCTGCGCCAGGCGCTGCTGGGCAGTGTCGGTTTCGCCGTCGTACAGCAACTGCGCGGCGAGCTGCGTGCCTTCGAGCAGCCGGCCGCCATTGCCCAGGCGCGTGGCCTCGGCGGCCAGCTCCGCGGCCTCGCCGGGTTTCATGTCGAGCGCGGCCAGCTCGCCGGTCTGGAAGCGCAGCATCTCGAGCCGAGCGTCGCGGTCGCGCAGCCGCGTTTCGATTTCGAGCAGGCGGTTGAGCAGGCCAAGCCAGCGGCCGTGGGCCGCGCCCACGCCTTCGGCCAGCGACTCGAGGCGGCCATAGCGGTCCAGCAGTTCGCGCTGCGCCGCGCCGCGCACCAGCGACTGGAATTCGTGCTGCCCATGCACGTCGAGCAGCGAACCCACCACCTCGCGCAGCTGCTGCACGGCCACCGACTGGCCGTTGAGGTAGGCGCGCGAGCGGCCATCGGCGGTGATGACGCGACGGACCAGCAGCTCGTCGTCGGCCTCGATGGACTGTTCCTCGAGCAGCGCGCGCAACGGGCGTGAAGCTTGGCGGATGTCGAAACTGCCCGCGACCTCGGCGCGATCGGCGCCGGCGCGGATCTGGTCGGTGGCCGCGCGGGCGCCGGCCAGCAGCGTGAGCGCATCGACCACGATGGACTTGCCGGCGCCGGTTTCGCCCGTGAGCACGGTGAGGCCGCCGCTGAAATCCAGTTCCAGCGATTCGACGATGGCGAAGTCACGGATGTTCAGGTGCGTGAGCATGCGAAGGGCCCTTCAGCGCTGCAGGTTGCCGCCCCCGCGGCCCCAGTGCAGCTTGGATCGCAGCAGCCGGAAGTAATCGTAACCGGGTGGATGCAGCAGCGTGATGCGGTGCGCGGAGGGGCGGATCTCGAGGGTTTCACCGGGCTGCAGTTCGCCGAATACCGCGCCGTCGCAGGTGACCTGCGCGCGCGTGTCGAAGCGTTCGTGCAGCACCACGCTGATGGTGCTGCGGCCCGACACCACGATGGGCCGGTCGGCCAGCGTGTGCGGGCAGATGGGCACCACCACCAGCACGTCGAGCGCCGGATCGACGATGGGGCCGCCGCAGGACAGCGCATAGGCCGTGGAGCCGGTGCCGCTGGCCACCACCAGGCCATCGGCGCCATGGCTGTTGACGAAGCGGCCGTCGATGCGGGTTTCGAAGTCGAGGATGCGGCCGGTTTCCCACTTGGCGAGCACCACGTCGTTGAGCGCGAGCTGGCTGCGCGTTTCGCGTCCCGGGCCGCTGCTGCGCGCTTCGAGCAGCGGGCGGTGATCGCGTTCGTAGCGGCCTTCGAGCACGGCGTCGACGCTCTGGAACATGTCCTGCGGCATCACATCGGTGAGAAAACCCAGCCGACCGCGGTTGATGCCCAACAGCGGGATGCCGTTGCCGGCCACCAGCCGTGCGGCATAGAGCAGCGAACCGTCGCCGCCGATGACCACGGCAAGCTGCGCGCGTGCGACGAGCTCTGCATCGTCCACGGGCAGGGCGTTGTCGCCCAGCGCGCCGGCAGCCGCGGTGCGCTGGACCAGCGTGGTCAGGCCGCGCTGCGCCAGGTGGGGCAGCAGCGCCGCAGCGGATTCCCGGACCGTGTTTTCCTCGAAACGGCCCAGCAAGGCGCAGGTGTGGATGGCCTCGTTCATGCTCCCCTTCTCATGCGCCTAGTGTAACGGCACCTTTGCGGTCCACCGCCCCGGGATTTGGTGCGCGAATCTACAACTTGACGCGCTGCCGGGGCGAAGCTAGCGTCCCCCACGCCCATGAACGCTGAAAAGCGCGAGGAAACCAGGCTCAATGACCGCGCCCAGCAACTGCTGAAGGTGCTGGTCGAAAGCTATATCCGCGAAGGGCAGCCGGTGGGGTCGCGCAGCCTGTCGCGCGATTCGGGCATGAACCTGTCGGCGGCCACCATCCGCAATGTGATGGCCGACCTCGAGGCCTATGGCTTCGTGGCATCCCCGCACACCTCCGCCGGTCGCGTTCCCACGCCCAAAGGCTACCGGTTCTTCATCGACACGCTGCTGAAGGTGCAGCCGCTGGAGGCCGCCGCCGCCGAGCAGTTGCGGCGGGAGCTGGGCACCCCCGAGGATTCGCGCGCGCTGGTGTCGGTGGCCTCGCAACTGTTGTCCAATGTCACGCAGCTGGCAGGCGTGGTGTCCATGCATTCGCCGCAGGCGGCGGCGCTGACGCATATCGAGTTCCTGCCGCTGTCCGATCGGCGCGTGCTGGCCATACTGGTATTCGACGACCGCGAGGTGCAGAACCGCGTGGTGCAGCTCGAGCGGCAGATTCCGCCGGAGGAGCTGCGGCGTGCGGCCGCGGCGCTCAACGAGCACTTCCGCGGCCGCACCGTCGAGCAGGTGCGCCAGGAACTCATCGCGCAGCTTTCGGAGATGCGCGAGACATTGAACCAGGGCATGGTCGATACCATCTCGGTGGCGCAGCAGGTGTTCGCCGAACCCCCGCGGCGCGGCGACATGGAGCTGATGGTGGCCGGCGAGACCAAGCTGATGGGTTTTGCGGAGCTGTCGTCGGTGGAGAAGCTGCGGCGGCTGTTCGAGGCCTTCAACGAGAAGCGCGAGATTCTGCAGTTGCTCGACATGAGCCTGCACGGGCAGGGCGTGCAGATCTTCATCGGCCAGGAATCCGGTTACCAGATCTTCGACGACTGCAGCCTGGTGGCGGCGCCCTACAGCGCCGACGATGGCACCGTAGGGGTGATCGGCGTGATCGGACCCACGCGCATGGCCTATGAGCGGGTGATTCCGGTGGTCGACCTGACGGCGCGCCTGCTGGGGTCGGCCTTGAGTTCCCGGCGCTAGCCCCCATACTCGCCCGCCAGCAGCGGGGAGACGCTTCCTGCGTAATGACCTTCTGAATCATTCGCAGATGATTGTTTTCATTGGAGATACAGAGTGACAGACGCCGAGATGGGACAGCAGGCTGCGGGACAGCATGGCGCGGGCCAGACAGGTGCGCCGCCAGACGAGCTGTCGCAGCTTCGGGCCGAGCTGGATGCCGCCCGCGAGCAGCTCGTGCAGGGGCGCGAGCAGGTGCTGCGCGCCGCGGCCGAAATCGACAACATCCGCAAGCGCGCTGCGCGCGACGTGGAACAGGCGCACCGCTATGCGCTCGAGAAATTCGTGCAGGAACTGCTGCCCGCCGTGGACAGCCTGGAAATGGCCGTGGCCACGGGCAGCAAGGCCGATGCTGCCAGCCTCGCCGCCGGCCAGAAGGCCACGCTGAAGCTGCTGCAGAAGGCGCTGGAGCGCTTCGCCGTCACCATCATCGATCCGCAGGGCGAACCATTCGACCCGGCCCGCCACGAGGCCATGGCCATGCAGGAATCGCCCACCGCCGAGCCGCATTCGGTGCTGCAGGTGGTGCAGCGGGGCTACGAACTCAACGGCCGGTTGTTGCGACCGGCTCGCGTCATAGTGGCGCGCGGACCCGATAACACTTGAACTGACAATAACGGCCCGCAGATAGGGTCTATACGCCCGCCGGGCACAATTTTCTTGGGGTAAACGATATGGCAAAAGTCATCGGCATCGACCTGGGAACCACCAATTCCTGCGTCGCCATCATGGAAGGCGGCAAGCCGCGCGTGATCGAGAACAGCGAGGGTGACCGCACCACGCCGTCGATCGTCGCGTTCACCAAGGACAACGAGGTGGTGGTGGGCCAGTCGGCCAAGCGCCAGGCCGTCACCAACCCGAAGAACACGCTGTTCGCCGTGAAGCGCCTCATCGGCCGCAAGTTCAAGGACGAGGTGGTGCAGAAGGACATCAACATGGTGCCCTACAAGATCACGGCGGCCGACAACGGCGACGCCTGGGTCGAGGTGCAGGGCAAGAACATGGCCCCGCCGGAGATCTCCGCGCGCGTGCTCGCGAAGATGAAGAAGACGGCCGAGGACTACCTCGGCGAGCCGGTGACCGAAGCCGTGATCACCGTGCCCGCGTACTTCAACGATTCGCAGCGCCAGGCCACCAAGGACGCCGGCCGCATCGCCGGCCTCGACGTGAAGCGCATCATCAACGAGCCCACCGCGGCCGCGCTGGCCTATGGCCTCGACAAGTCCGGTGGCGACCGCAAGATCGCCGTGTACGACCTGGGCGGCGGCACCTTCGACGTGTCCATCATCGAGATCGCCGAAGTGGACGGCGAGCGCCAGTTCGAGGTGCTCTCCACCAATGGCGACACCTTCCTGGGTGGCGAAGACTTCGACATGCGGGTCATCAACTACCTCGCCGAGGAGTTCCTGAAGGAATCCGGCGTCGATGTGCGCAAGGACCCGCTGGCCATGCAGCGCCTGAAGGAAGCGGCCGAGAAGGCCAAGATCGAGCTGTCGTCCAGCCAGCAGACCGACGTGAACCTGCCGTACATCACGGCCGATGCGTCGGGCCCCAAGCACCTGAACGTGAAGCTCACGCGCGCCAAGCTCGAATCGCTGGTCGAAGACCTCGTCAAGCGGACAATCGAACCTTGCCGGATCGCAATGAAGGATGCCGGCGTCTCGAGTTCCGATATCTCCGAGGTGATCCTGGTCGGCGGCCAGACGCGCATGCCGCTGGTGCAGAAGTACGTGAAGGACTTCTTCGGCAAGGAGCCGCGCCGCGACGTGAACCCGGACGAGGCCGTGGCCGTGGGCGCCGCCGTGCAGGCGGGCGTGCTGGCCGGCGAAGTGAAGGACGTGCTGCTGCTCGACGTCACGCCGCTGTCGCTGGGCATCGAGACGCTGGGCCAGGTGATGACCAAGCTCATCGACAAGAACACCACGATCCCCACCAAGGCCTCGCAGGTGTTCTCGACGGCCGATGACAACCAGACGGCCGTGACCATCCACGTGCTGCAGGGCGAGCGCGAGCGCGCGCACGACAACAAGTCGCTGGGCCGCTTCGACCTGTCGGACATCAAGCCCGCGCCGCGCGGCATGCCGCAGATCGAGGTTTCCTTCGACATCGACGCCAATGGCATCCTGCACGTGTCGGCCAAGGACAAGGCCACGGGCAAGGAGCAGAAGATCGTCATCAAGGCCTCTTCGGGCCTGTCCGAGGACGAGATCAAGCGCATGGTGGCCGATGCCGAGGCGCATGCCGCCGAGGACAAGAAGTTCCGCGAGCTGGTGGAGAGCCGCAACCGCGCCGACGCGCTGGTGCACGCCACCGAGAAGTCGCTGGCGGAACTGGGCGACAAGGTGTCGGGCGGCGACCGCGCCGCGGCCGAGTCGGCGCTGTCGGATCTGAAGACGGCGATCAAGGGTGACGACAAGGACCAGATCGACCGCAAGGCCGAGCAGCTCGCCAAGGCCTCGCAGGGCCTGATGGCCGCTGCGCAGCAGGCGGCGGGCGGCGCGGGCGCGGGTGCGGCGGCCGAGGGCGCCGGCGAGCAGGCCAGCGCGGGCACTGGCGGCAAGGCCGATGACGTCGTCGATGCCGAGTTCGAGGAAGTCCGTGACAAGGACCGCAAAGCGTGAAGTACACGAAACGGTTCCGCGGTGAGCAAGACAAGAAGGGCAACGCCTGAGACGGCGTTCCCTTCGATTAGGCAAGCAGCAGCTGCATGGCGAAACGTGACTACTACAAGGTTCTCGACGTAGCGCGCGACGCGTCGGAAGCCGACATCAAGAAGGCTTACCGGCGCCTCGCCATGAAGCTGCATCCGGATCGCAATCCGGGTGACAAGAGCGCGGAGGAGCAGTTCAAGGAGGTCAAGGAGGCCTACGAAGTGCTCACCGACGCGGGCAAGCGCGCGGCCTATGACCAGTTTGGCCATGAGGGCCTCGATGCGCAGCGCGGCGCTGGCGGTGGCCCCGGGTTCAACCCCGGTGAAGCCTTCGGCGACATCTTCGGCGACGTGTTCGGCGACATCTTCGGTGGCGGCCGCCGCGGCGGACGCTCGCAGGTGTTTCGCGGCGCGGACCTGCGCTACGAGCTGGAACTCGACCTGAACCAGGCCGTGTTCGGCGCGTCGGTCGAGATCGACGTGCCCAAGCTGTCCGAGTGCGAGACCTGTCATGGCACGGGCGCGGCCAAGGGCAGCAATCCCATCCAGTGCGAGACCTGCCATGGCTCGGGCCAGGTGCGCGTCACGCAGGGCTTCTTCCAGTTGCAGCAGACCTGCCCGCGCTGCCGCGGCACGGGCAAGATCATCAAGAACCCTTGCGACACCTGCCTGGGGCAGGGCCGCGTCCGTCGCACGAAGAAGCTGGCGGTGAAGATTCCGCCGGGCGTCGACAATGGCGATCGCATCCGGCTGTCGGGCGAGGGCGAGGCCGGCCGCAATGGCGGGCCCGCGGGCGATCTGTACGTGGAAGTACACGTGCGTCCGCATGACATCTTCGAGCGCGAGGGCGAACACCTGTCGTGCGAAGTGCCGGTGAGCTTCGTCACCGCCGCGCTGGGCGGCACGGTGATCGTGCCCACGCTCGACGGCCAGGTATCGCTGAAGATTCCCGCCGAAACCCAGTCCGGACGCGTGTTCCGGCTGCGCGACAAGGGCGTGAAGCCCGTGCGCGGCGGTTCGCGCGGCGACCTGTTCTGCAAGGTCATGGTCGAGACGCCGGTGAAACTCTCGAGCGAGCAGAAGGAATTGCTGCGAAAATTCGAATCGTCGCTGAAGGCTGATGAGGGTCGGCACACGCCCCGCGAGGAAGGGTTCTTCGAGGGCGTGAAGCGCTTCTTCACCGGCGCCGAAAACTAAAGAGGGTTCATGGCAGTTCGAGTGGGTGTTGTCGGCGACCTGTCCAGCGGTGCCGGCGCGTGAACGTACGCGTCGGCATTGTCGGTGTAGGTGGGAGAATGGGCGCCGAGCTCGTCAAGGCCGTCTGTTCCAATCCCGCCACCAGCCTCACTGCCGCCATTGATCGTCCCGGCTCGGCCGCACTGGGCCAGGATGCCGGAACACTGTCGGGCCGCGCGCCGGCGGGCGTGATCGTCGCTTCCGACCTCAACTCCGCGCTGCAGTCGGTTGATGTGGTGATCGACTTTTCGCGTGCCGACGCCGTGGCCGCCACCGCCGAGGCCTGTGCCGCGGCGGGTGTGGCGCTGATGATCGGCACCACCGGGCTGTCATCCGACACCCAGCAGCGCATCGATGCCGCCGCGCGTCGTATCCCGGTGCTGGTATCCGCCAACACCAGCCTTGCGCTCAATGTGCTGCTCGACCTCGTGCGGCGTGCCGCGCAGGCACTGCCCGAGACCTACGACATCGAGATCTTCGAGGCGCACCACCGCCACAAGGTGGATGCACCGTCCGGCACCGCGCTGGCGCTGGGCGATGCCGCCGCCGCCGGGCGCGGCGAGCACCTGACACGGCCCGTGGACCTCACCGGCGCCCGTCCCGGCAGTCGCGGCGAGGGTGGCATCGGCTTCTCGGTGGTGCGCGGCGGCGATGTGGTGGGCGAGCACGAGGTGCTGTTCCTGGGTGCCGGCGAGCAGTTGCGTCTGAGCCACGTAGCTACTGACCGGGCAATATTTGCCCGGGGGGCGCTGGCCGCGGCACTTTGGCTGGCGGGACGTCCTGCCAACCGTTACCAAATGGCAGATTTTCTCTTTGAAAAACAGTAGGCTGGAAAATCCACCGCGGCGGAATCCACCCCTTCCGCCGGGCGTTTTCGGGGCAAGTTCGCGTGGACAGGCGAGCCCCCCGGAACGTAGAATTTCGGCCGAATCCGTTACATTCCGTTACGGGTTAGTCCGCGCAAGGCGGGAGGGCGTTCCACAAGAACTCCTCCCGCTTTGTGCATCCGCAATCTGAAAACCGGTATCGCGAGGACAATGACGAGCCGCGAAGCAACAGCGGAGGTCGCTGAGTGAGTGTGAGCGCCGTATTGGCTCTGGCAGACGGGTCCGTTTTCCACGGCATCTCCATTGGTGCCAAGGGGAACACCACCGGCGAAGTCGTTTTCAATACCTCGATGACGGGTTACCAGGAGATCCTTTCCGACCCGTCGTACAGCCGGCAGATCGTCACGCTGACGTATCCGCACATCGGCAACACGGGCACCACGCCCGAGGACCAGGAGTCTTCGATGGTGGCGCCCGCGGGCCTCGTGATCCGCGATCTGCCGCTGACCATCAGCAACTGGCGTTCCAACCTGACGCTTTCCGAATACCTGGAGCGCGGGCGCATCGTTGCCATCGCCGGCATCGACACCCGCCGCCTCACGCGCGTGCTGCGCGAGAAGGGCGTGCAGTCGGGTTGCATCATGACCGGCGACAACATCGACGCGAACGTGGCCGTGGTGGCCGCGCGCAAGTTCCCCGGCCTTGCCGGCATGGACCTGGCGAAGGTGGTCAGCACCAAGGAACGCTACCAGTGGAATGACGGCAGCATCTGGCGCACCGCCGGCCGTCCCACGCTGCGTCCGCAGCAGCGCCTGCACGTGGTGGCCTACGATTTCGGCATCAAGCGCAACATCCTGAGGCTGCTGGCCGATGCGGGCTGCCGCATGACGGTGGTGCCGGCACAGACGCCGGCCGCAGAAGTGATGGCGCTGCATCCGGATGGCATCTTCCTGTCGAACGGTCCCGGCGATCCGGAGCCCTGCACCTATGCCATCGAAGCCATCCGCGAATTCCTGAAGACCGACATTCCGGTGTTCGGCATCTGCCTCGGTCACCAGTTGCTGGGCCTTGCCGCGGGTGCGCGCACCATGAAGATGAAGTTCGGTCACCACGGCGCCAACCATCCGGTGCAGGACATTGCTTCCCGCCGCGTGATGATCACCAGCCAGAACCACGGCTTCGCCATCGATCCCACCACCTTGCCGGAAAATGTCCGCGCCACGCACGTGTCGCTGTTCGATGGCTCACTGCAGGGCATCGAGCTCACCGACCGCGCCGCCTTCAGTTTCCAGGGCCACCCCGAAGCCAGTCCGGGTCCGCACGACCTGCTGCCGCTGTTCGACCGCTTCACGCAGGCCATGATCAAGCGCCTGCAGCAGCAGTTGCTGGGCGGCGGACGGCCCCGGCCCGGCACGGAGTCCTGACATGCCACGCCGCACAGACATACAGAGCATCCTGATCATCGGCGCCGGCCCCATCGTCATCGGCCAGGCCTGCGAGTTCGACTACTCCGGCGCACAGGCCTGCAAGGCGCTGCGCGAGGAGGGCTACAGGGTCATCCTGGTGAACTCCAACCCGGCCACCATCATGACCGACCCGGGCATGGCGGACGCCATCTACATCGAACCGGTGAACTGGCGCACGGTGGCGCGCATCATCGAGAAGGAGCGCCCCGACGCGCTGCTGCCCACCATGGGCGGCCAGACGGCCCTGAACACCGCGCTGGACCTGGTGCGCGAGGGCGTGCTCGAGAAGTTCGGCGTCGAGCTGATCGCCGCCAAGCGCGAGGCCATCGACATGGCCGAAGATCGCGAGAAATTCCGCAACGCGATGAACGAGATCGGCCTGGAATCCCCGCGCTCGCTGATTGCGCACACCATGGAGCAGGCGCTGGCCGCACAGGCCGAGCTGGGTTTCCCGATCGTGATCCGGCCTTCGTTCACCATGGGTGGCACCGGCGGCGGCATCGCGTACAACCGCGAGGAATTCGAGACCATCGTCGCCCGCGGGCTCGATGCCTCACCCACCAGCGAAGTGCTGCTGGAAGAGTCGGTGATCGGCTGGAAAGAGTACGAGATGGAGGTTGTCCGCGACCGCAACGACAACTGCATCATCATCTGCTCGATCGAGAACCTCGATCCGATGGGCGTGCACACCGGCGACTCCATCACCGTCGCGCCGGCGCAGACGCTCACCGACAAGGAATACCAGCGCATGCGCGATGCCTCCATCGCGGTGCTGCGCAAGATCGGCGTGGAAACCGGCGGCTCGAACGTGCAGTTCGCGGTGAATCCGCAGGACGGGCGGCTGCTCATCATCGAGATGAATCCGCGCGTGTCGCGCTCGTCGGCGCTGGCCTCGAAGGCCACCGGTTTCCCCATCGCCAAGATCGCGGCCAAGCTGGCGGTGGGCTACACGCTGGATGAGCTGAAGAACGACATCACCGGCGGCCGCACACCGGCCTCGTTCGAGCCGGCCATCGACTACGTCGTGACCAAGGTGCCGCGCTTCACCTTCGAAAAATTCCCGGCGGCCAATGCCAAGCTCACCACGCAGATGAAATCCGTGGGCGAGGTGATGGCCATCGGCCGCACCTTCCAGGAATCGCTGCAGAAGGCGCTGCGCGGGCTCGAAACCGGGCTCGACGGGCTGGGCAGCGTCACCGCGCTGCCGCTGTCCGGCGAAGATGCCGCCGAACAGCTCGCCTACGAACTGCGCCATCCGGGCGCGAACCGCCTGCTGCAGGTGGCCGATGCCTTCCGCGCCGGCTGGACGCAGCAGCGGATCCAGGAATTGAGCTACATCGACCCGTGGTTCCTGGCGCAGATCGAGGACCTGGTGCAGGAAGAGGCCGCGGTCATCGCCGGCGGTCTGCCGGCACTCGACGCGTCGCGCCTGCGTGCGCTGAAGCGCAAGGGTTTCTCCGACGCGCGGCTGGCGCGCCTGACCGGTCAGACGGAAAAGACGCTGCGCGACCGCCGCCGCTCGCTGGGCGTGATCCCCGTGTACAAGCGCGTGGACACCTGCGCGGCGGAATTCGCCACTTCCACCGCCTACCTGTACTCCACCTACGAGGAGGAGTGCGAGGCCGAGCCCACCGACCGCAAGAAGGTGATGATCCTGGGCGGCGGGCCGAACCGCATCGGCCAGGGCATCGAGTTCGACTACTGCTGCGTGCACGCCTCGCTGGTGCTGCGCCAGGATGGCTACGAGACCATCATGGTGAACTGCAATCCCGAGACGGTCTCCACCGACTACGACACCTCCGACCGCCTGTACTTCGAGCCCCTGACGCTGGAAGACGTGCTGGAGATCATCGCCAAGGAAAAGCCCATCGGCGTGATCGTGCAGTACGGCGGCCAGACGCCGCTGAAGTTGTGCCGCGCGCTCGAAGCCAACGGCGCGCCCATCATCGGCACCACGCCCGAGGCCATCGACATCGCCGAGGACCGCGAGCGCTTCGCGGACCTGGTGCGGCGCCTGCAATTGCGACAGCCCGCCAATGCCACCGCGCGCACCGAGGAACAGGCGCTGCGCATGGCCAAGGAAGTGGGTTATCCGCTGGTCGTGCGCCCGTCCTACGTGCTCGGCGGCCGCGCCATGGAAGTGGTGTACGCCGAGGAAGACCTCAAGACCTACATGACCACCGCGGTCAGCGTGTCGAACGACAGCCCCGTGCTGCTCGACCGCTTCCTCGACCAGGCCATCGAGGTGGACGTGGATGCCGTGTGCGATGGCACCGATGTGCTGATCGGCGGCATCATGGAACACGTGGAGCAGGCCGGTGTGCACTCGGGCGATTCGAGCTGCTCGCTGCCGCCCAACAGCCTGTCGTTCGAGATCCAGCAGCAGCTGCGCGAGCAGACGCGCAAGCTCGCGCTCGGCCTCAATGTCGTGGGCCTGATGAACGTGCAGTACGCCATCCAGAACGGCGTGGTGTACGTGCTCGAGGTGAACCCGCGTGCCTCGCGCACCGCGCCCTTCGTGTCGAAGGCCACCGGCCGTCCCATCGCCAAGCTGGGCGCGCAGGTGATGACCGGCCGCAAGTTGAAGGACCTGGGCGCCACCACCGAAGTGGTGCCGGGGTTCTACTCGGTGAAGGAAGCCGTGTTTCCCTTCGCCAAGTTCCCCGAGTCCGATCCGATTCTGGGCCCGGAGATGAAATCCACCGGCGAGGTGATGGGCACCGGTCGCACCTTCGGCGAGGCCTATGCCAAGTCGCAGGCCGGTTCCGGCACCGCGCTGCCGCGCAAGGGCACTGCGCTCATCAGCGTGCGCGAGCGCGACAAGCCCGGCGCGGTGGAGATGGCGCGCCGGCTGATCGAGCGTGGCTTCGACATCGTGGCCACCGACGGCACCGCCAAGGTCATCGCCGGCGCCGGCCTGCCGGTGAAGCGCGCCAACAAGGTGCGCGAGGGTCGGCCGCACATCGTCGACATGATCAAGAACGACGAGATCGCGCTGATCGTCAACACCACCGAGGGCCGGCAGGCCACGCGCGATTCCATGGCCATCCGCCGCGAGGCGGTCAGCCGCCGCGTCACCTACTTCACCACGCTGGCCGCCGGCCTTGCCACCTGCGAGGCGCTGGATCACATGGATGACCAGGACGTGAACCGCCTGCAGGACCTGCACAAGGAAATCCACGCATGAGCGTGAAGCGCGTGCCCATCACGCTGCGCGGTGCCGAGGCACTGCGCAACGAACTGCGCAAGCTGAAGAGCGAGGCGCGGCCCAATGTGATCAAGGCCATCGCCGAGGCGCGCGCGCATGGCGATCTTTCCGAAAACGCCGAGTACCACGCGGCGCGCGAGCAGCAGGGTTTCATCGAAGGCCGCATCCAGGAGCTGGAGGGCAAGCTCGGCAGCGCCGAGATCATCGATGTCACCCAGATCGAGAACACCGGCAAGGTGATCTTCGGTTCCACCATCGATCTGGAAGACGAGGACAGCGGCGCGAAGGTCACCTGGCAGATCGTTGGCGAGGACGAGGCCGACATCAAGGGCGGCCGCATCTCCGTGGGTTCACCGATCGCCCGCGCGCTGGTTGGCAAGAGCGAGGGCGACGCCGTCCAGGTAAGCACTCCCGGCGGGGTGCGCAGCTACGAGATCATTGCCGTCCGCTACGTGTAGCGCGAACGGCTGCAGCCAGCCCGACAGTTCAGGCGGCAGCCACGCCGGCGGAGCCATCATTACCGTGGTGAACTGCGAGTGCGTGATGCCGCGCAGCAGCCACTGCAACTGCGGCAACTGGTACATGGCCACCAGCAGCAGCACCGCTACGATGGCGATCCACAAGAGCCCCGACCAGGCATCGGCCCAGCCATGCAGCCGGCCGCCATTGGCATACCAGCGCGCCGCGCGGCGACCCGCACCCAGCGGAATGGCGAACAGCGCGTACACGGCCACCACCGCGGCCATCGCCACCCAGAAGGGGATGTCGCCGTGCAGATGCGCCATGTTCGGTGGCCACACCTCGAAGCCACCGACGCGATAGGTCCACCACACCGAATACGCGGCGATCGCCATCAGGGCGAACCACACCGCCGAGATCACCGTCAGCACCGGCAGCAGCACGCCGCCGGTCACGCGCGCGGTGTATCCGGGCGCCGGCTGCGGCTGCGCGGAATGGGCCTGCGAGAACCAGCCGGCGTCGCGCCTCATGCTCCGGCGCGCGCGTCGCTCATCACGGAACTGTTCGTGCTTTTTTTTTACGCGGTCGACCAGCTCCTGCGCGTTGAACGGGGCACCGCTGGCCGCCGCCATTTCTTCCGGGGTGCTGGCGATGGGCAGTATGAATGCCAGCCCCACGTAGATGATGAGGCCCGGGAAGAAGCCGGTGAACAGGGTGAGCAGGATCACACCCAGCCGCACCAGGCCCACATCCATGCCCGCATAGGCGGCAAGGCCCGTGCAGATGCCCGCCCATTTCATGCCTTCGCGGATGCGATAGAGCCGCCGCGGCGCAGACCCGCTGCGCGTTCCCGGCCCGGCGTCCGAGGCCGCACCGGCACCGGCTGCCGCGCCGGCTCCCGCGCCGGCCGCGGCATCGCTGTCATTGCCGCTGCTCACCGGACCCATCTCTTCGAGGATGCGCCCGATTTCCTCGGTGCTCACCACGTTCTTGTACTGCCCCAGCGTGGCGCGGCACTTGTCGGCGATGGCCTGCTCCAGGTCGGCAAGGATTTCATCGCGATCCGGATTGCCCGCCAGCGCGCGCGTCGCCTCGTCCAGGTAGTGGCGCAGCGCCTCGTAGCCGTCCTCGTCGATCTGGAAGGCGTTGTTGTTCAGATTGATCGTCGTGACCTTGCGCATGTCATTGTCCCAGGCGGGTGAGGGTGTCGTTCAGGTGATTCCAGTAGCCCTGCAGCTCATCGAGCGCACGGCGACCCGGCTCGGTGAGCTTGTAGTACTTGCGTGGCGGACCGGCTTCGGACTCCTGCCATTCATAGTCCACCAGCTCCTCGCGGCGCATGCGGCTCAGCAGGGGATACAGCGTGCCTTCCTGCGTGGCGAACTCGGTGCCCGCCAGCCGCTGCAGCATCTCGGCCACATAGAGCTTCTCGGAAGCGATGACCCGGAGCACCGCGAATTCCAGCAGCCCCTTGCGTATCGGTCCGAATTTTTCGCTCAGGTCCATTTTGGGGTGGATTTTGGTTTCAAGAAGCTACCTTGGAGAAACAAGGTAGCAGGAGAAAGAAAGGGGCGCAAGTCTTTTTGAAGGACTGGCGCCCCGCGGGGGCCCGTATCCAGCCACCCGCCGTCTAGAACGAGTACTTCACGCCCAGGCGCACCGTGCGCGGTTCCTCGGCGCGGGAAAGCCGCGTGGCGGCCTCGGTACCCACCGGAATCACGCCGGGAATGAAGCTCGGGTAGTAGTACTCGATGTCCTTGCCATTGGCGTCGAACACATTCAGCAGTTCGCCGTAGACGGTGAAATTGCCCGGCTTGTAGGCCAGCCGGAGGTTCACCATCACTTCCGAACTCGCGCGCTTGGTGCCGCTGGGCACCAGCGGATACGGCCCCAGGTAGCGCACGCGGGTGCTGGCCTCCCACTTGCCTTTCACAGCCGAGGCGCCGAATTCACCTGCGCTCTCCACGCCGCCCTCCACGAAGCGGCCCGTCAGCAGCCGAAGCTGCGCGTCCAGCGGATCGAAGTCCGGATCCTCCTGCGTCTCCTTGTAGCGCGCGCGGCTGTGCGTGTAGACGGCGTCGAGGCCCAGCCAGGGCAGGGGACGCCAGAACGACACCAGCTCGTAGCCGCGCCGCCGTGCGCCGCTCTTGGGCTCCACCGCATTGGCGTCGCCCACGAAGATCAGCTCGCTGGAAAGATTCAGCCACCAGTACGTGGCCGTGATGTTGAAGGTGCCCACCTCGAAGCGCGCGCCGCCTTCATAGCCACTGCCGCCCACGAGGCCCGGCACCGGCGTCACCTCGTTCACCACGCCCCGCGCGTCATTGGAATGAAAGCCGCGTCCCCAGTTCGCGTACAGCTCCACATGATCGTTCAGCGTGTATGCAGCGCCGAGCTTCGGCGACACCTTCTGGTCGTTCGCGCTGCCTTCGATGGTGTCCGCGCCCGCGCCGGAATTCCTGCCCACCTTGAAACTGTAGGCATCGGCGCGCAGGCCGGCCATCAGCCGCAGTTGCGTCGAGGGATGCCAGGTGGCTTCCGAATATGCCGCCACCGAACCCTCGCGGATGGAGTTGTCGCTGATGTTCTCCACGAACGTGCCCGCATCGGTGTGGCTGAATCCCACCTTGGAGATGTCGTCGTAGCGCGCCTCGCCGCCCACGGTGAGTTCGAACTTCTCGCCGCGCAGCAGGTGGTTTTCGTAGCGCCCGCCCGCGGTCCAGCGCCGGTCGAACTGGTCGATCTGGTAGTCGTAGGTGGGGTCGGAGAGCATGTGCCAGTCGTAGTACTGCGCGTACGCCGAGGCCTTCCAGTGTTCGGCATCCAGTTGCGCGGTGCCGATCCAGCGCAGGGTCCGGCCGAAGGCCGTCAGGTCCAGTGAACAGAACACGTCGGCGCAGGCCGCCGTACCCACGGAGGCTTCCGGCGCCTGTTCGGTGGGATGCCAGGTGGCGCGATAGCCCGACAGCGTGAGCTTGAGCATGCCAAGGTCGGTGGGCTGCGCGTACTTGCTCCACAGCGAGAAGTGCTGCAGGTTTTCGGGCAACTGCCACGGGCCGTCATAGGTCTTCCACTGCGCCAGCGTGGTCAGTTCGCCGGAACCCAGCGACATCGAGCCGCCACCGGCCACGCGGCCCCAGTTGTACTGACCACCTTCCACTGCGACGAAGGGTTGCTCCAACCGGTCGATGGTGCTCATGAACGAGGCACCGGCCAGCGCAAAATCGCCGATGTCGGCGCGATACGGTCCCTTGCGGTATTCGATGCGATCCACCACTTCGGGGATCAGCCCGTTCACGTCCAGGTATCCCTGCCCATGGCCATGGCTGCGCAGGTTCCAGGGCATGCCATCGATGTAGGTGGTGAAGTCGGTGCCGTGATCCAGCTGGAAGCCGCGCAGGAAGTACTGATTCGCCTTGCCGCTGCCGGAGTGCTGCGCGGCGATCATGCCGGGCACGGCCTCCAGCAGTTCGGCAACGCGCAGCATCGGCCGCACCGAAAGATCCGCGCCGGCCACCACGCCCTCGCTCGAGGCCTCGGCCACTCCGATCTGCCGTTCGCCGCGGCCGAACACCACCACTTCTTCGAGCTCTTCATCAGTGGCGGCGGTGGCCGTGGGCGGCGGCGCGTCGGCGGCAGTTGCCCCGGTCGCCAGCACCATGGCTGTCAGCGTGGCAGTCAGCGCCCTCGCGGTCTTGGCGGTTGAATGACAGGCGAGCGCCTCCGCGGCGCGCGGCAGGGGCCAGCGTCGGATCATCAAGAACTCCAGGTTTTCGGTCGGGAAGGTCTGCCGTCCGTCAGCGCCTACTTCGGCTTGGGCGCGTCCGGATACCAGAATTGCTTGTGGCAGGCCTCGCAGGCCTCATCGATGGCACCGCCGGCTTCCACGAAGCCATCCAGGTCCTTCGCGTCAACCTTCTTGAGGGTCTCCAGCGCAGAATTCTGCAGCGTCTGCGTGAAGGCCAGCCACGCCGGCCACTCGGCCTTGATCTTGGCTTCGGCCTTTTCCGGCGTCAGGTCGCCGGGGCCGGCGGGATTGGCCAGTTTCTGGCCGGGCAACAGCACGGCACGGCCCGGCACGGCCAGGAGGTTCGCCGCCTCGGCCATCGACACCACTTTCTGCCTCAGTTCGGCCCAGTCCTTGTCGGTGGTGGGCTTCTTCTCGATGGGACCCTTGGGTCCATCGACTTCACCCACAGCGCCCCAGATGATGTCGGCTGTGGGCGCGATGGTCCCAGACATCAGCTCGATGAGGCTGGCCTGGGGCTTGGGCATGACCGGCGGTGGCGAGGCGGCCTCGGCGACAGCCTTGGGTGGTGCAGAGGGTTGGCAGGCGGACAGCAGCGCGAGGGCGCCGGCAGCCAGGAGGCTTGTGGTTCTCATCGTGATCTCCCGAACACTGTCAATGCAGTGGACGGGAGATTAGTCCGCCGCCGGCCCGCGATGTCACGGGAAAAACCGTTGATAACGGTTTATTAACGTGCTTCAGCCCGGCAATACGATGCGCGGCACCTGCGGATTGGGCTTGTAGAGCACGGCCACGTGCCCGATTCGGGTCACCATGGTGCTGGCCGTGCGTTCTGCCAGCAGTGCCAGTGCTGCATCGCGGTCCTCCCGGTCCAGCCCCGGCAGGCGCACCTTGATCAGTTCATGGTCGTGCAGGGCCCGCTGGGTCTCGGCGATCACGGCCTCGGTGAGGCCGGCATTGCCCATCAGGATCACGGGTTTCAGGGGGTGCGCCAGGCCCTTCAGATGGCGGCGCTGCTTTTCGCTCAGGTGCATGATTCCATTATGCCTGCTGCCGACCTTGAAGCCCGGGCCAAAGCCCTCATGATTTAACTTTCCGAACCGCAGCGCGCTCGCTGGCGAGGCATGCCGGGATGGTGTAGCGTGGATCGGGCGTGTGTCATAAGGGGCCCGCGGGGCTCAAGGGTCGTGCGAAATTGAATGACATGACTGGCAAGGTGCTGATCTGGATCGTGGTCGTCGGGGCCACGTTGTTCCTGTTCAGCCGGTTCATGCCTCCGGCCAATGCGCCCCAGCCGGTCCGCTACTCGCGCTTCCTCGACGAGGTGGCCGACGGTCAGGTCGATTCGGTGATCCTGCAGGGTGAGCAGATCATCGGCACGCGCAAGGACAAGACCCAGTTCCAGACCTTCAATCCCGAATCCAGCAACACGGCGCTGATCGGCGAGTTGCGCAAGGCCAAGGTGGGTTTCGAGGGCCGCGCGCCCAAGGAACCGAGCCTGCTCACGCAGTTCCTCATCCAGCTGTCGCCGGCGCTGCTGCTCATCCTGGTGTTCGTCTACATGCTGCGCCAGATGCAGGGCGCAGCCGGTGGCCGGGGCGCCATGTCATTTGGAAAGAGCAAGGCGCGCCTCTTGGGCGAGGACCAGGTCAATGTCACCTTTGCCGATGTGGCGGGCGTCGACGAGGCCAAGCAGGAGGTGGGCGAGATCGTCGACTTCCTCAAGGACCCCGGCAAGTTCCAGAAGCTGGGCGGCAAGATTCCGCGCGGCGTGCTGATGGTGGGTTCGCCGGGCACCGGCAAGACCCTGCTCGCGCGCGCCATTGCCGGCGAGGCCAAGGTGCCGTTCTTCACCATCTCCGGTTCCGACTTCGTCGAGATGTTCGTCGGCGTGGGCGCCTCGCGCGTGCGCGACATGTTCGAGCAGGCCAAGAAGCACGCGCCCTGCATCATCTTCATCGATGAGATCGACGCGGTGGGCCGCCATCGCGGCGCCGGCCTCGGCGGTGGCCACGACGAGCGCGAGCAGACACTGAACCAGTTGCTGGTCGAAATGGACGGCTTCGAGGGCAATGAGGGCATCATCGTCATCGCCGCCACCAACCGTCCCGACGTGCTCGACCCGGCGTTGCTGCGCCCGGGCCGCTTCGACCGCCAGGTCGTCGTGCCGCTGCCCGATGTGCGGGGCCGCGAGCAGATCCTGCGCGTGCACATGCGCAAGGTGCCGGTGGGCGACGATGTGAAGCCCGCGCTGATCGCGCGCGGCACGCCGGGTTTCTCGGGCGCCGATCTCGCCAACCTGGTGAACGAGGCGGCGCTGTTCGCCGCGCGCGCCAACCAGCGGCTGGTCTCGATGCTGCAGTTCGAGAAGGCCAAGGACAAGATCCTCATGGGCGCCGAGCGACGCTCCATGGTGATGAGCAACGAAGAGAAGCGCATGACGGCCTACCACGAGGCGGGCCATGCCATCGTCGGCCTGTCGGTGCCCGAGCACGATCCCGTCTACAAGGTGACCATCATCCCGCGTGGCCGCGCGCTGGGCGTCACGCAGTTCCTGCCGGAACAGGACCGCTACTCGATGAGCAAGCGGCGGCTGGAAAGCGCCATCGCCACGCTGTTCGGCGGCCGCATCGCCGAAGAGCTGATCTTCGGCCGCGACGCGGTCACCACCGGCGCGTCGAACGACATCGAGCGCGCCACCGATCTGGCGCGCAACATGGTCACCAAGTGGGGCCTGTCGGACCGCATGGGGCCGCTCACCTACACGGAAGAATCCGGCGAAGTGTTCCTCGGGCGTCAGGTCACGCAGACCAAGCAGGTGTCCGACGAAACCGCGCATGCCATCGACGAAGAGGTGCGCCAGGTCATCGAGACCAACTACAACCGTGCCAAGGGCATCCTGCAGGACAACATCGAAAAGCTGCACGCCATGTCCGAAGCGCTCGTGAAGTACGAGACCATCGACGACGCGCAGATCCGCGAGATCATGGACGGCAAGCCGCCCACGCCGCCGGAAGGCTGGGACAGCGGTCTGTCCGGTGGGCCGCCCGCGTCGGGCGGGCCCGAGGCGCAGCAACGCCCGGCCTTCGGTTCGGCGACACGCAACGCCGGCTGACGTGCGGCTGCGTTGCGGTGGTCGGCTGCTGGACCTCTCCGGTCCAGTGGTCATGGGCATCCTCAACGTCACGCCCAATTCATTTTCGGATGGCGGCCGCTTCGACGGTCGCGATGCCGCGCTGGCGCAGGCGCGCCGCATGGTCGCCGATGGCGCCGCCATCATCGACGTGGGCGGCGAGTCCACGCGACCGGGCGCCGAGCCGGTGCCCCTGCAGCAGGAACTGGACCGCGTGCTGCCCGTGATCGAGGCGGTGAGGCGCGAGCTCGACGTGCTGGTGTCCATCGACACCATGAAGCCCGAGGTGATGCGCGCTGCGGCAGCTGCGGGCGCGGGCCTCATCAATGATGTGATGGCGCTGCAGGCGCCGGGCGCGCTCGAGGCTGCGGCCGCAAGCGGCGCCGCCGTCTGCCTGATGCACATGCAGGGCACGCCGCGCACCATGCAGCAGGATCCCCATTACGAGGATGTGGTGAAGGAAGTGGGCGAGTTTCTCGGCGCCCGCGCCACTGCCTGCCGCAATGCCGGCATTGCAGCCGACAGCATCGTGCTGGACCCGGGCTTCGGCTTCGGCAAGAACATCGACCACAACCTGCAGCTGCTGCGCGGCCTTGCAAAGCTGGTCGGCGAATATCCGCTGCTGGTGGGCCTGTCACGCAAGTCCATGCTGGGCAAGATCACCGGCCGGCCCGTGGACCAGCGCCTGGCCGGCAGTATTGTGCTGGCCGCCCTTGCGGTGGCCGCCGGGGCGCGTATCGTGCGCTGCCACGATGTGGCCGAGACCGTGGACGCCGTCCGCGTGGCCTGGCTGGTCAGTCACGGAGAGACCTGAGACGCATGTCACGCAAGTATTTCGGCACGGATGGGGTTCGCGGCCGCGTCGGCGATGCGCCGATGACGGTGGATTTCACGCTGCGGCTGGCCAGCGCCGCCGCGCGCGTACTGGCCCCGCGGGGCGGCAAGGCCATCATCGGCAAGGACACCCGCGTCTCGGGTTACATGTTCGAGTCGGCGCTGGAAGCAGGCCTCGTGGCTGCCGGCGTCGATGTGTGGCTCACCGGCCCCATGCCCACGCCGGGCGTGGCGCACCTGGTCAAGCGCAAGGCCGACGCCTTCGGCATCGTCATCAGCGCCTCGCACAATCCCTACGAGGACAACGGCATCAAGTTCTTCGACAACGCCGGCGGCAAGCTCTCGGATGAGCTCGAGCAGCGCATCGAGGAGGAGATGGACCGGCCCGTGCAGACCCAGCACTCCAACCGGCTGGGCCGCGCGCGCCGCGCCGATGCGCTGCTGCAGGAATATCAGGCCTTCTGCGCGGACTCGGTGCCGGGCGGCATCGATCTAACCGGCATGAAGATCGTGCTCGACTGCGCCAATGGCGCGGGCTTCAAGGTGGGCCCGCGTCTCTTGGCCGACCTCGGCGCCGACTTGATTCCCATCGGCTGTTCTCCCAATGGCCGCAACATCAACGATGGCTGCGGCTCCACGTCGCCCGCCTTCCTGCAGCTCACCGTGCCGGGCGTGAATGCCGGCTGCGGCATTGCGCTCGATGGCGACGGCGACCGCCTCGTGATGGTGGATCACCTGGGCCGGCTGCTCGACGGCGACCAGCTTCTCTACATCATCGCCAAGGATCGCGCCGAACGCGGCGAACTCACCGGTCCCGTGGTGGGCACGGTGATGAGCAACATGGGCCTGGAAGTTGCGCTGCGCGAAAAGGGCATCGGCTTCCATCGTGCCAAGGTGGGCGACCGCCATGTGCTGTCGATGCTGAAGGAAAAGGGCGGCGTGATCGGCGGCGAGACCTCCGGTCACATCCTCTGCCTCGACCGCACCAGCACCGGCGATGCGCTGATCAGCGCGCTGCAGGTGCTGGCCGTGATGCGCCGCACCGGCACGTCGCTGGCGCAGCTCGCAGCCGGCATGCACAAGTTCCCGCAGGTGATGCTCAATGTGCGCGTCGCGAAGCGCTTCGATCCCATGGCCGTGCCGGCGGTGGCGGCCGTGGTCGCCGGCGTGGAGCGTTCGCTGGGCACCGATGGCCGCGTGGTGCTGCGCGCCTCGGGCACCGAGCCGCTGATCCGCGTCATGGTCGAGGGCCGGGAAGAAGAGACCACGGCCCGTCATGCGGCCACCATCGCCGAGGCCGTGAAAGCCGCCGCCAGCGCCTGAACCACAGCTGCGCTGCGGGCCCGGACGGGCATATTCCGGCCGGGCCCCGCCTGGGCTCGACTGGCGCCGCCGGGCGCGGTTTGCACCCGCTCCGGGCCGCCGCTATCATCCCGCGCCCTTGCCAAGGGGCCCCATCCGAAGACGCCCATGACCTCCAAATCCGTTCGCCGCCGCCTCGTTGCATGCCTGGGCACATGAGTACGCCTCATGCCCGTAGACGCCTGGTAGCAGGCAACTGGAAGATGCATGGTTCGCGCGCCGAAAACGCCGCGCTGATCGATGCGCTGCTGCAGCCGGCCACCATCGATGAGTCGGTGGAGTGCCTGGTGTGCCCGCCCTTCGTCTATCTGTCGGAGGTCGGCCGCGTGCTGGCCGGATCTCCGGTGGTGCTGGGCGCGCAGAACGTCTGTGCCGAGGGGCCAGGCGCCTTCACCGGCGAAGTGGCCGCCAGCATGCTGGTGGATGTGGGGTGCCGTTACGTGCTCGTCGGACATTCCGAGCGGCGCGTGATCTACGGCGAAAACGACGCGCTGGTGGCTCGCAAGTTCGCGATGGCGCAGTCGCGGGGTCTGACGCCCGTGCTGTGTGTGGGCGAGCAGCTCGCCGAGCGCGATGGCGGCCAGACCGAGGCTGTGGTCGCCCGTCAGCTCGATGCCGTGCTGGCGCTGTCGGGTGTGGCCGCACTGGCCCAGGCCGTGGTGGCCTACGAGCCCGTCTGGGCCATCGGCACGGGCCGCACGGCCACCCCGGAGCAGGCGCAGCAGGTGCATGCCTTCATTCGCGGGCGGGTGGCGGCGCTCGATGCTAGTATCGCGGCCCGCCTGCGCATCCTCTACGGTGGAAGCTGCAAGGCCGGCAATGCCGCCGAGCTGTTCCGCATGCCGGATGTCGATGGCGGGCTGATTGGCGGCGCGTCGCTGAAGGCCGAGGAATTCCTCGCCATCTGGTCGGCGGCCACAGAGGTTTGAACGAATGTTGCAGTCGATCCTGATGGTCATCCACATCCTCAGCGCCGCGTTCATCGTGGTGCTGGTGCTCATCCAGCGCGGCAAGGGCGCGGATGCGGGCGCGGGTTTCGGCGCGGGCGCGTCGGGCACGGTGTTCGGCGCGCGCGGCGCAGCCACGGCGCTGTCGCGCGCCACGGCCGTCCTCGCCGGCGTGTTCATGGTCACCAGCCTCACGTTGGCCTACATGGGCACGCGCACAGTCAGACCTGCGGCGGACACGGTGCTCGACCGACTCGCCGAGAAAGAGAACGCGCCGGTGCCAGCACCGCAGACTGCGCCGGCGTCGCAGTTGCCCGCGGTGCCCGCCCCGCAGCCTGTTGCGCCGCCCGCGAGCGCGCCCGTGCCTGCACCGGCGCCTGCAGCGCCCGCGAAATAGCAATCGATCGAAGCCGACGTGGTGGAATTGGTAGACACACTAGCTTGAGGGGCTAGCGCCGCAAGGTGTAGGAGTTCGAATCTCCTCGTCGGCACCAAAACTTTCGGGTCGTTTGCTACAATAGGTACCCAGTCGCGGGGCTGCGTATTCGCAAGCGAAATACGCCAAAGCCCCGTTTTACTGTGGGTCACGAATGCTTGCCAATTACCTGCCAGTCCTGATCTTCCTTGTCGTCGCCGCGGGTCTTGCCGTCGTGCTGATGGGTCTGGGCAATCTCTTCGGCAGGCTGGCCAGCAAGAATCCCAGGGACGCCGAAAAACTTTCCGCCTACGAGTGCGGCTTCGAGGCCTTCGAAGACGCGCGCGCGCGTTTCGACGTGCGCTACTACCTCGTCGCCATCCTGTTCATCGTGTTCGACCTGGAAATCGCCTTCCTGTTTCCCTGGGCCGTGGCGCTGCCGTCCATCGGCGGCTTCGGACTGTGGGCCATGGGCGTCTTCCTGTTCATCCTGGTGGTGGGCTTCGTGTACGAGTGGAAGAAGGGAGCGCTGGAGTGGGACTAGAAGAGGTCGAACTGCCGCCGGATGATCCGGAAGGCTGGTCGCGGCGCGGATTCGTCACCACCCAGGTCGACAGCCTCGTCAGTTGGGCACGCACCGGCTCGCTGTGGCCCATGACCTTCGGGCTGGCCTGCTGCGCAGTCGAGATGATGCATGCCGGCGCCTCGCGCTACGACCTCGATCGCTTCGGCATCGTGTTCCGTCCCAGCCCGCGCCAGTCCGACGTGATGATCGTGGCCGGCACGCTGGTCAACAAGATGGCCCCCGCGCTGCGCAAGGTCTACGACCAGATGCCCGAACCGCGCTGGGTGATCTCCATGGGTTCCTGCGCCAATGGCGGCGGCTATTACCACTACAGCTATGCGGTGGTGCGTGGCTGCGACCGCGTGGTGCCGGTGGATGTGTACGTGCCCGGGTGCCCGCCAACGGCCGAGGCGCTGCTGTACGGCATCATCCAGCTGCAGAAGAAGATCGCCCGCACATCGGTGATGTCCTGATGAGCGCGCATATCGAACAACTGGCCTCGCGCATCGAGGCGGCGCTCGCCGGACGCCTCACGCGCCGCCCCTCGCTGCCCACCGATCTGTCCTACGACGTCGCTGCCGCCGATCTGGTGGCCGCGGCCACCGTGCTGCGCGACCATGCCGACCTCAAGTTCGAGCTGCTGATCGACGTGGCCGGCATCGACTACATGGACTACGGCCGCAGCGAATGGCGCACGCATTCGGCTACCAACAGCGGCTTCGGCCGCGGTGTGAACCGTGCCGGCAACGGCGGGGCGCACGACGGCCCGCGCTTCGCCGCGCTGTACCAGTTGCTGTCGATCACGCACAACGAGCGCCTGACGCTGCGCGCCTTCTGCACCGACAACGAAGAGCCCGCGCTCGACACCGTCACCGGCGTGTGGGCCTCGGCCAACTGGTTCGAGCGCGAGGCCTTCGACCTGTTCGGCATCGTGTTCAATGGCCATCCCGACCTGCGCCGCATCCTCACCGACTATGGCTTCATCGGGCATCCGTTCCGCAAGGATTTCCCGCTGGTGGGCAATGTCGAAGTGAAGTACGACGCCGACAAGCAGCGCGTGGTCTACGTGCCGGTGGAGATCGAGCCGCGCACGCTGGTGCCGCGCGTGATCCGCGACGACGCGCGCTACGCGCCTGAACTGAAGGGGCGCGGCTGATGGCCGAGATCCGCAATTTCACGCTGAACTTCGGCCCGCAGCATCCGGCCGCGCACGGCGTGCTGCGCCTGGTGCTCGAGATGGACGGCGAGACCATCATGAAGGCCGACCCGCACGTGGGCCTGCTGCACCGGGGCACCGAGAAGCTGGCCGAGCACAAGCCGTTCAACGCCTCCATCGGCTACATGGACCGGCTCGACTACGTGTCGATGATGTGCAACGAGCACGCCTATGTGATGGCCATCGAGAGGCTGCTGGGCGTGCAGGTGCCGGTGCGGGCGCAGTACATCCGCACCATGTTCGACGAGATCACCCGCATCCTGAACCACCTGATGTGGCTGGGCGCGCATGGCCTCGACATCGGCGCGATGAGCGTGTTCCTGTTCTGCTTCCGCGAGCGCGAAGACCTGATGGACTGCTACGAGGCGGTGTCGGGCACGCGCATGCATGCCACGTACTACCGGCCGGGCGGCGTCTACCGCGACCTGCCCGACACCATGCCGCGCTACCAGGCCTCGCGCTGGCGCTCGCAGAAGGACGCGGACCGCCTGAACGAAGCGCGGCAGGGTTCGCTGCTCGATTTCATCGATGACTTCACCCGCCGTTTTCCGGCCTGTGTCGACGAATACGAAACGCTGCTCACCGACAACCGCATCTGGAAGCAGCGCACCGTCAACATCGGCGTGGTCACGCCGGAGCGCGCGCTGCAGCTGGGCTTCAGCGGTCCGATGCTGCGTGGCTCCGGCATCGCCTGGGACCTGCGCAAGAAGCAGCCGTATGACGTCTATGCCGATCTGGACTTCGACATCCCGGTGGGCGTGAACGGCGACTGCTACGACCGCTACCTGGTGCGCGTGGAGGAAATGCGCCAGTCGAACCGCATCATCAAGCAGTGCGTGGACTGGCTGCGCGCGAATCCGGGTTCGGCTGCGAACCCGGTGATGGCCGACGATCGCAAGATCCGTCAGCCGCGCCGCGAAGAGATGAAGGGCGACATGGAATCGCTGATCCATCACTTCAAGTATTTCACGGAAGGGTACTCGGTGCCCGCGGGTGAAACCTATGCCGCGGTCGAGGCGCCCAAGGGCGAATTCGGGGTGCTGATCGTGTCCGACGGCGCCAACAAGCCCTACCGGATGCACTGCCGCGCGCCGGGTTTCGCGCACCTGTCGGCGCTGCCCGAGATGGTGGAGGGGCACATGCTGGCCGACGTGGTGGCCGTGATCGGTACCCAGGACATCGTATTCGGAGAAGTGGACCGGTAATGGCACACGCTAGCAGTCATTGCAATCTCGAAGCTGTGAGGCACGGATGAGCGCCGCTGTCACCGGCAAGGCCGCACTGCTCCATGAGCACACGCGTCGTGAGATCGACGAATGGGTGGCGCGCTTCCCCGAAGGCAGGCAGCGCTCGGCCGTGCTGTCGTCGCTGCGTTTCGCGCAGGAGCAGAACCACGGTTTCCTCACCACCGAGCTGATGGATGCGGTGGCCGAATACCTGAACCTGCCGCCCATCCAGGTGTACGAGGTCGCGAGCTTCTATTCGATGTTCGAGACGCACCCCTGCGGCCGGCATCATGTGAGCATCTGCACCAACATCTCCTGCATGCTGAACGGCGCCGAGGACATCGTCGCCTACGCCGAGAAGAAGCTCGGCATCAAGACCGGCGAGAGCACCGCTGACGGCCGGATCTTCCTCAAGTGCGAGGAAGAATGCCTGGCCGCCTGCACCGGCGCGCCGATGATGATGGTCGACCACATTTTCCACGAGTACCTCACCCCGTCGAAGGTGGATGACGTGCTCGACAAGCTGAAGTAGGAGCGTCGTTCTCGATGGGCAAGTGGGACGACAAGATGAACCTGGTGTGCTTCGAGGTGCTGAAGTACCCGGAGCCGTGGAAGCTCGAAACGTACCGCAAGATCGGCGGCTACGAGGCGTGGGAGAAGATCCTCGCCGAGAAGACCCCGCGCGAGACCATCATCGAGACCGTAAAGGCCTCGGGCCTGCGCGGTCGCGGCGGCGCCGGCTTCCCCGTGGGCGTGAAGTGGAGCTTCATGCCGCGCAACGCGCCCGGCCAGAAGTACGCCGTGTGCAACTCGGACGAATCCGAGCCGGGCACCTGCCACGACCGCGACATCCTGCGCTACAACCCGCACCAGCTCATCGAGGGCATGGCCATCGGCGCCTATTCCATGGGCGCGACCGTGGGCTACAACTACATCCGCGGCGAGTTCCTCGGTGAGCCCGTGCCGCGCTTCGAGGCCGCGCTGAAAGAGGCGTATGCCGCGGGCCTGCTGGGCAAGAACATCAAGGGTTCGGGCATTGATGTCGACATCTACTGCGCGGTCGGCGCGGGTGCCTACATCTGCGGCGAAGAAACCGCGCTGCTCGAATCGCTGGAAGGCAAGCAGGGCAAGCCGCGCTTCAAGCCGCCGTTCCCGGCGGCCTTCGGCCTGTACGGCAAGCCCACCACCATCAACAACACCCAGAGCTATGCCTCCACGCCCACCATCCTGCGCAAGGGCGCGGCCTGGTTCGCGGGGCTGGGCGTGCCGAACTCCGGCGGCACCGTCATCTTCTCGGTGTCGGGTCATGTGGCCAAGCCGGGCAACTACGAGCTGCCCATGGGCATTCCCTTCGCCGAGCTGCTCGAAGTGGCCGGTGGCATGAAGGGCGGTCGCAAGCTGAAGGCGGTGATTCCCGGCGGCTCGTCCTGCCCGGTGGTGCCCGCCGAGACCATGCTGAAGACCAACATGGACTACGACTCGGTGAAGGCCGCAGGCTCAGGCGTCGGCTCCGCCGCGGTCATCGTGATGGACGAGACCACCTGCATGGTGAAGGTGCTGGAGCGGCTGTCGCGCTTCTACATGAGCGAGAGCTGCGGCCAGTGCACGCCCTGCCGCGAGGGCACCGGCTGGCTCAACCGCATGATCAAACGCATCATGGCGGGGCAGGGCCGGCGCGAGGACATCGACATGCTGGTGCAGGTCGCCAACAAGATCGAAGGCCACACCATCTGCGCGCTGGGCGATGCGGCGGCCTGGCCGGTGCAGAGCTTCATCAGGCATTTCCGGCACGAGTTCGAATACATGGTGGATCACGGCGGACGCAGCATCGTGGGCGCGCAGCAGGCGGCGGCATGAGCGCGCCGAATCCCACCGCTCCCGCAGCGCCGCCTTCGGACACGGTGATGATCACCGTCGACGGCGTGCCGATGAAGGCGAAGAAGGGCGAGATGCTCATCCGCGTCACCGACGCGAACGATGTGTACGTGCCGCGCTTCTGCTACCACGAGAAACTGGCCGTGGCGGCCAACTGCCGCATGTGCCTGGTCGACGTGGAAAAGGCGCCGAAGCCGCTGCCGGCCTGCGCCACGCCGGTGATGGACGGCATGATCGTCCACACCCGTTCGGCCAAGGCGATTGCCGCGCAGAAGTCGGTGATGGAATTTCTGCTGATCAACCATCCGCTCGACTGCCCCATCTGCGATCAGGGCGGCGAGTGCGAGCTGCAGGACCTGGCCGTGGGCTACGGCCGCGATGTCTCGCGCTATGGCGAAGGCAAGCGCACGGTGAAGGACAAGAACATCGGTCCGCTGGTTTCCACCGACATGACGCGCTGCATCCACTGCACGCGCTGCGTGCGCTTCAGCCAGGATGTCACCGGCGCGGCGGAACTGGGCACCACCAACCGCGGCGAGCACAACGAGATCGGCACCTACGTCGAGAGGACGGTGGATCACGAGCTGTCGGGCAACATCATCGACCTGTGCCCGGTGGGCGCGCTGAACAGCAAGCCCTTCCGTTACAGCGCGCGCGCCTGGGAAATGACGCAGGTGCCGCTGGTGTCGCCGCATGACGGTCTGGGTACCAACACGTATGGCCATGTGCTGCGTGGTCGGTTGATGCGCGTGGTGCCGCGTGCGAACGATGCCATCAACGAGTGCTGGATCTCCGATCGCGACCGGTTCTCGTACGAGGGCATCTACAGCGCCGACCGGCTCGAGCGGCCCATGCTGCGCGGCGCCGATGGCGCCTGGCGCGAGGTCGACTGGCAGAGCGCGCTCGAAGCCACGGTGCAGAACCTGAAGGCCATTGCGCCGGGCAGGCTGGGCGTGATCGCGGGGGCCTCGAGCACTGTCGAGGAGTACGCGCTGCTGCAGCAGGTGGCCGCGGGCCTCGGTACCTCGAACATCGATCATCGCCTGCGGCAGCCGGATTTCAGCGGCGATGCCGCGGATCCCGCGATGCCGACGCTGGGCGGCGCCATCGCCGAAGTCGATACGCTGCAGGCGCTGCTGGTGGTGGGTTCGAGCCTGCGCCGCGAGCTGCCGCTGCTGGCGCACCGCGTACGCAAGGCGGCGCGCGCCGGCGCCAGCATCGCCTTCCTGAATCCGGCCGAGTTCGAATACCTGTTCCCCTGCGAGCAGATCGTGGTCGATCCTTCGGGCCAGCTCGCCGAGCTCAACGCGCTGGTGTCCGCCGCGGGCGGCGCCCCCGTGGGCAATGCGGTGGCCGCCGTCACCGATCGCCATCGCAAGCTGGTGGAATCGCTGCGTTCAGCGCAGCGCAAGGCCATCTGGCTCGGCGCTCTGGCCATCCGTCATCCGCAATACGCCGCGCTGCGCGCAGCGGCGCAGGCGCTGGCAGCAGCCACCGGCGCGTCGCTGGGCGTGCTGGCCGAGGGCGGCAATGCCGCCGGCGCGCATCTCGCCGGCGTGTTGCCGCATCGCGCCGCGGGCGGCGTGGCGCGCGGCAGCGCCGGCTTGAACGCCGGCGCCATGCTGTCGCAGTCGCTGGGCGGATACCTGCTGTGGGATGTGGAGCCGGGCGCGGATTCGCTGCATGAGCGCGCGCTGGCCTCATTGAAGGGTGCGGACTTCGTGGTTGCGGCCACGCCCTTCGCCACCGAAGAGCTGAAGTCGGTGGCCACCGTGCTGCTGCCCATCGGCACTTTCGCCGAGACCTCGGGCACCTATGTGAACCTGGAGGGCCAGTGGCAGAGCTTCGCTGGCGCGGCGCTGCCGGTGGGCGAGGCCCGTCCCGGCTGGAAGGTGCTGCGCGTGCTGGGCAACCTGCTGAACCTCGCCGGCTTCGAACAGAATTCCTCCGAAGAGGTGCGCGACACGCTGCGCCAGCAGGTGGAACGCAATGCCGCGCCCATCGGTGGCGGCATGGTTGCGCCCGCCGCATCGAGCGGTGAGGTGCGCGTCACCGGCGTGCAGATGTACCAGGGCGATGCCATCGTGCGTCGCGCGGAGTCGCTGCAGCGCACGCGCGAAGCGCGCGTGCCGCGCGTGGTGTACGGCGCGGGAGGTGAGGCATGAGCGCCTGGTGGAACAACCTGCCCGCGATGGTGCAGGGCGCGCTGCTGTCCACGCTGTGGATCGTGGTGGTCACCGTGGTGCTCATCCTCTCGGTGGCCTACCTCACGCTGTGGGAACGCAAGCTCATCGGCTGGATGCAGGTGCGCAAGGGTCCGAACCGCGTGCGCATCTTCGGTTTCCTGCCCGGCATGGGCCAGCCCTTCGCCGACGTGATCAAGCTCCTCATCAAGGAGATCGTGGTCCCGTCGGCGTCGAACAAGGTGCTGTTCCGCATCGCGCCGGCCATCACGCTGATCCCGGCCTTCGCCATCTGGGCGGTGGTGCCGGTGGCGCCGGGCTTTGCCATCGCCAATGTCGATGCGGGCCTGCTCTACGTGCTGTCGCTCACCTCGGTGGGCGTGTACGGCGTGATCCTCGCGGGCTGGGCCTCGAACTCCAAATATGCCTTCCTCGGCGCCATGCGCTCCGCGGCGCAGATCGTGGCCTATGAAATCGCCATGGGCTTTGCGCTGGTCGGCGTGCTCATGGCCTCGAACAGCCTGAACCTGGGCACGGTCATCGAGAAGCAGGCGGGCGGGTTCCTGTCGTGGAACTGGTTCTGGCTGTTCCCGCTGTTCGTCGTGTACTTCATCTCCGGCGTCGCGGAAACCAACCGCGCGCCCTTCGACGTGGCCGAAGGCGAATCCGAGATCGTCGCCGGTTTCCACGTGGAGTATTCCGGCATCGGCTTCGCGCTGTTCTTCCTGGCCGAATACGCCAACATGATCCTGATCGCGGGATTGACGGCGGTGTTCTTCTTCGGCGGCTGGCAGAGCCCGCTGAACGGCTACGTGCCCGCCGACAGCAGCCTGTTCCAGATCCCGCTGCTGGGCGCGCTGCTCAACGACGGCACGCACTGGCTGGTGTTCAAGCTGTTCCTCTTCCTGTGTCTGTTCCTGTGGCTGCGCGCCACGTTCCCGCGCTACCGCTATGACCAGATCATGCGGCTGGGCTGGAAGGCGCTGATCCCCGTGACCATCGTGTGGATCTTCGTCGAGATGCTGATGGCCCACTACAAGATCGGACCCTGGAGCCACTGATGTCGGTCAAGAGCTTCGTCAAGACCTTCTCGCTGTGGGAAATGCTGGTGGGCATGAGCGTCACCTTGCGCACGCTGTTCCGCCGCAAGATCACCGTCAACTATCCTGAAGAGAAGGCGCCGCAGTCCTCGCGCTTCCGCGGCCTGCATGCGCTGCGCCGCTACCCGAACGGCGAGGAACGCTGCATCGCCTGCAAGCTGTGCGAGGCCGTTTGCCCGGCGGCGGCCATCACCATCGATTCGGACGTCAGCGCCGACGGCACGCGCCGCACCACGCGTTACGACATCGACCTGTTCAAGTGCATCTACTGCGGCTTCTGCGAGGAGGCCTGCCCGGTGGATGCCATCGTCGAGACACGCATCCACGAGTACCACATGGAGCACCGCGGCGAGAACATCATGACCAAGGACAAGCTGCTGGCCGTGGGCGAGCGCTACGAAGCCATGATCGACGCCGACAAGGCTGCGGACGCCAGGTACCGGTAAGGGGAGCAGGGGAGTGTTGGTAACCATACTGTTCTACGCCTTCTCGCTGGTGCTGCTGGTGGCGGCGTTCGGCGTGATCCTGAGCAAGAACCCCGTGCACAGCGCGCTGTGCCTGGTGCTCACCTTCTTCACCGCCGCGGCCATCTGGCTGCTGGCGCAGGCCGAGTTCCTGGCCATCGTGCTGGTGCTGGTCTACGTGGGCGCCGTGATGGTGCTGTTCCTGTTCGTGGTGATGATGCTCGATGTGGACATCGAGCAGATCAAGAGCGGTTTCACGCGCCACGCAGTGATCGGCGGCGCCACGGCCATCGTGCTGTTCCTGGAGATCGTGGGCGTGGTGGTGGCGCGCGGCCTGGGCTCCAACATGAACATGAAGGCCGGCATGGCGCCGGTGGGCGCGGGCGACAGCAACGCCACCGAGCTGGGCACGGCGCTGTACACCAAGTACGTGTATCCCTTCGAACTCGCGGCCGTGCTGCTGCTGGTGGCCATCATCGCGGCCATCGTGCTGACCATGCGCCATCGCAAGGGGCTGAAGGTGCAGGACATCGGCGCGCAGGTGGCCACGCGCCGCGAAGACCGGCTGCGGGTGCTGCAGATGCCGGCGGAGAAGCGGGAATGACCTGTCGAGCCGGATGCCATCGGATGCAACTGCGGGGGTGCCGCAAGTGATCACAGTCCAGCAGATGCTGCTGCTCTCGGGCGCGCTGTTCGCCATCGCGGTGGCGGGCATCTTCATCAACCGCAAGAACATCATCCTGCTGTTGATGTGCATCGAACTGCTGCTGCTGTCGGCGAACTTCAACTTCGTCGCCTTCTCGCGGTACCTGGGCAACATCGACGGCCAGGTGTTCGTGTTCTTCGTGCTGACGGTGGCGGCCGCCGAGGCGGCCATCGGTCTTGCCATCCTGGTCGTGTTGTTCCGTGAACGGCGCAGCATCAACGTTGCCGACATCAGTTCGCTCAAAGGGTAGCGCGTGAGCCTGAATCCGAACCTCCTGCTGTGGATTCCGCTGCTGCCGCTGGCGGGAGCGATCATCGCCGGCCTCTTCGGCCGCTTCATCGGCCGCCAGCCGGCGGCGATCGTCACCATCCTGGGCGTGGCGGCCTCGTGCCTGCTGTCGCTGATCGTGTTCAAGCAGCTGATCGTGGACCATGCGGCGGTGTTCAACGCGCCGGTCTACACCTGGCTGATCAGCGATGGCATCCGCATGTCCATCGGCTTCCTGGTCGACCCGCTCACCGTGATGATGATGGTGGTGGTCACGTTCGTGTCGCTGTGCGTGCACGTGTACACCATCGGCTACATGGCCGATGATCCCGGCTACCAGCGCTTCTTCAGCTACATCTCGCTGTTCACCTTCGCCATGCTGATGCTGGTCATGTCGAACAACTTCCTGCAGCTGTTCTTCGGCTGGGAAGCGGTGGGCGTGGTGTCGTACCTCCTGATCGGCTTCTGGTACACGCGGCCCACGGCCATCTTCGCCAACATGAAGGCGTTCCTGGTGAATCGCGTCGGCGACTTCGGCTTCCTGCTGGGCATCGCGGCCGTGGTGTACTTCACCGGGTCACTGCAGTATTCCGATGCCTTCGCCGCCGTGGACCGCCTGGCCGGCGAGCACATCACCATCCTCAACGGCCACCCCTGGGATGCGCTGACCGTCATCTGCATCTGCCTCTTCATCGGCGCCATGGGCAAGTCGGCGCAGATGCCGCTGCATGTGTGGCTGCCGGATTCGATGGAAGGCCCCACGCCGATCTCGGCGCTGATCCATGCCGCCACCATGGTGACGGCCGGCATCTTCATGGTGGCGCGCATGTCGCCGCTGTTCGAGGCCTCGAACGACGCGCTGGCCTTCGTGCTGTTCATCGGTGCGAGCACGGCGCTGTTCATGGGCTTCCTCGGCATCATCCAGAACGACATCAAGCGCGTGGTGGCGTATTCGACGCTCTCGCAGCTCGGCTACATGACCGTGGCGCTGGGCGCCTCGGCGTACTCCGCCGGCGTGTTCCACCTGATGACCCATGCCTTCTTCAAGGCGCTGCTGTTCCTGGCGGCCGGCTCGGTGATCATCGGCATGCACCACGACCAGGACATCCGCAACATGGGTGGCCTGCGCAAGTACATGCCGATCACCTGGATCACCTCGCTGGTGGGTTCGCTGGCGCTGATCGGCACGCCGTTCCTGTCGGGCTTCTATTCCAAGGACAGCATCATCCTGGCAGCCCAGCACAGCAACCACGGCTGGGTATCCACCTATGCCTACTACGCCGTGCTGGCCGGCGTGTTCGTCACCGCCTTCTACAGCTTCCGCATGTACTTCCTGGTGTTCCACGGCGAGGAGCGCTTCCGCCACAAGCCCTTCCCGGCCGAGCACGACGACCACGCCGCGGATGATGCACACGGGCACGACCACGCGGCCCACGGCGATCATGCGCCCGCCGCTCACCAGAGCGGCCATGATGCCCACGACCATGTCCACGTGCCGCACGAAAGCCCCGCCGTGGTGTGGGTGCCCCTGGTGCTGCTGGCCATTCCCTCGCTGGTCATCGGCGGCCTGACGGTGGCGTCGATGCTGGGCGGCCACTACTTCGATGGCGCCATCTTCGTGAACCTGGAGGCGCATCCGGCCATGGAGCACGTGATGGAGGACGCGCACGATGCGGTGCACATGGCCCTGCAAGCCTTCACCTCGGCGCCGTTCTGGCTGGCGCTGGCGGGCGTGGTGGCCGCGGCGCTGATGTACTTCTTCCGCAAGCCTTCCTTCGAGCCGGCCAAGGGGGCGTTGGCGCCGCTGCACAAGCTGCTCGAAAACAAGTACTACTTCGACTGGTTCAACGAGAACGTCATCGCGCGCGCCTCGCGCGGCATCGGTTCGCTGCTGTGGAACGCCGGCGACAAGGTCATCATCGATGGCGTTGCCGTCAATGGCTCGGCGCTGACGGTGGGCTGGCTGTCGGGCATCGTGCGCCGCGTCCAGACCGGATTCCTGTACTCCTACGCCTTCTGGATGGTGATTGGCCTGGCGCTGCTGCTGGGCTGGTTCCTGGTCGGCAGGCACTGACATCATGCAGACGACACTTCTTTCCCTGTTGATCTGGCTGCCCATCGTGGGCGGCGTCCTGGTGCTGGCGCTGGGCGACAAGCGTCTGGCCGCCGCGCGCTGGCTGGCGCTCGTCACCTCGCTCGTCACGCTGGTGCTGTGCGTGCCGCTGTACACGGGCTTCGACGGCAGCACCGCCGCCTTCCAGTTCCAGCAGAAGCTGCCGTGGATTCCGGCCTTCAACGCCACCTACCACCTGGGCGTGGACGGCATCGCGCTGCCGCTGATCATCCTCACCGCCTTCATCACCGTGCCGGTGGTCATCGCGGCCTGGAACTCGGTCACCAAGCGCGTGGCGGGGTACCTCGCGGCCTTCCTCATCATGGAAGGCCTGATGATCGGCGTGTTCTCGGCCATGGACGCGCTGCTGTTCTACTTCTTCTGGGAAGCCATGCTGATCCCGATGTTCCTGATCATCGGCATCTGGGGCGGCCCGCGGCGCATCTACGCCACCATCAAGTTCTTCCTGTACACCTTCCTCGGCTCGGTGTTCATGCTGGTCGCGTTGATCTACATCTACCTGAAGACCCAGGACTACGGCATCGCCGCCATGCAGGGCCTGCCGCTGACGCTGGTCGAGCAGCGGTGGATATTCCTGGCATTCCTTGTCGCCTTCGCGGTGAAGGTGCCGATGTGGCCGGTTCATACGTGGTTGCCCGACGCGCACGTCGAGGCGCCCACCGGCGGCTCGGTGGTGCTGGCCGCCATCATGCTGAAGATGGGCGGCTACGGCCTGCTGCGCTTCGCGCTGCCCATCGCGCCGGATGCCGGCCGCGAGCTGGATGGCTTCATCATCACGCTGTCGCTGATCGCGGTGGTGTACATCGGCTTCGTCGCGCTGGTGCAGCAGGACATGAAGAAGCTGATCGCCTATTCGTCGATCGCGCACATGGGCTTCGTCACGCTGGGCGCGGTGCTGGCCTATGACATCGTCGGCGCCACCGGCAAGCCGGCCGGCGCCGGCATGGGCCTCGACGGCGCCATGGTGCAGATGATCTCCCATGGCCTGATCTCCGGCGCCATGTTCCTGTGCGTGGGCGTGATGTACGACCGCGTGCACTCGCGTGAAATCAGCGCCTACGGCGGCGTGATCAACACCATGCCCATCTTCGGTGCTTTCATGGTGCTGTTCTCGATGGCCAACTCCGGCCTGCCCGGCACCTCCGGCTTCGTCGGCGAATTCCTGGTGATACTGGCTGCGTTCAAGGCCAACTTCTGGTACGCCGCGCTCGCGGCCATCACGTTGATCCTGGGCGCCGCCTACACGCTGTGGCTGGTCAAGCGCGTCATCTTCGGCAAGGTGGGCAACCACCATGTGGCCGAGATGAAGGACGTCGACAGCCGCGAATTCCTGGTGCTCGGCGTGCTGGCCGTGGCGGTGGTGGTGCTGGGCGTCTGGCCCGCGCCGCTGCTCGACATGATGCGCGGCTCCATCGAACACCTCACGCAGATGATCCTGGCGACCAAGCTATGACCTTCACTTCGACCGAAATCTGGCTGGCGCTGCCGGAGATCTATCTCACCGCGGCGTTGTGCGTGGTGCTGCTGTTCGACCTGTTCTTTGCCGACAGGAACCCGGGACGCACGGCCACCTTCACGCTGCTGGTGCTGCTGGTGGGCGCGGTGCTGGCTTCGCGCCAGGTCATCGACGGGCGGCAGGTGATCCTGGGCGGCATGTACGTGGCCGACCGGCTCTCGAGCCTGCTCAAGACCGGCGCCTTCCTGTTCACCGCCATGGCGCTGTTCTACAGCCGCAACTACCTGGCGCGGCGCGGCCTCCAGAAGGGCGAGTTCTACATCCTGTCGCTTACGGGCCTGCTGGGTGTGCTGGTGCTGGCGTCTGCGGCCAACCTCACCACCGTGTACGTGGGCATCGAGCTGCTGGCGCTGTCGGCCTATGCCATCGTGGCCTTCGACCGCGAGTCGGGCGTGGGCGCCGAGGCCGCGATGAAGTACTTCGTGCTGGGCGCCATCGCCTCCGGCACGCTGCTGTACGGCATGTCGGTGCTGTACGGCATCACCGGCACGCTCGACCTGGGCGCGCTCACCTCGCGGCTGGGCGATGCGCCGGGCCTGGGCTTCACGCTGGCCGCGGCCTTCATCGTGGCGGCCATCGCGTTCAAGTTCGGCGCGGTGCCTTTCCACATGTGGGTGCCGGATGTGTACCAGGGCGCGCCCACGGCCTCGGCCACGCTGATCGCCACGGTGCCCAAGTTCGCGTACTTCGCGGTGGCGTTCCGCTTCCTCGCCGAGGGTCTGGCCTCGCAGACGGCGCAGTGGAGCCAGATGCTGGCCATCCTGGCCACACTGTCGGTGGTGGCGGGCAATGTGATCGCCATCTCGCAGACCAGCCTGCTGCGCATGCTGGCGTATTCGGCCATTTCCAACGCCGGCTTCGTGCTGCTGGGCTTCGCCTCCGGCACCGGCGGCGGCTACAGCGCCGCGCTGTACTACACCTTCGCCTATGTGCTGACCACGGTGGGCGCGTTCGCGGTGGTGCTGCTCGCCAGCCGCGACGGCAAGGAAGCCACCGAACTCGACGACTACAAGGGCCTGCACCAGCGCGATCCGCTGCTGGCCGGCGCCATGGCCGTGGTGATGTTCTCCACCGCCGGCATTCCGCCGTTCGTCGGCTTCTGGGCCAAGCTTTCGATCATCCAGGCGTTGCTGGGCGGCGGGCAGTTGTGGCTGGCCATCATCGCGGTGGTGGCCTCGGTGATCGGCGCGTTCTACTACCTGCGCGTGGTGTGGCTGATGTATTTCGAGGCGCCTGCGGACCAGCCGGCGTTGACCAAGGCAACGGGCATGAAGGTGGTGTTGGCCGTGAATGCACTGGCGGTGCTGGCGCTGGGCATCGTGCCGGAGCAGTTGCTGGCGCTGTGCCGCCAGGTGATCCCGGGCGGCTGAGCGCCAGTTCAAGTGACGCCCCCGCTACCCATATCGCGGGGGAAAACTTTCCCTTTTCCCGGCCGGCTGGGCTAAGATGCGCGCCCCTCTGGTGCGGGGTGGAGCAGTCTGGCAGCTCGTCGGGCTCATAACCCGAAGGTCGCAGGTTCAAATCCTGCCCCCGCTACCAATTTTCCCGAATTTCAAACTGCTCCCGCGTCCCTGACTGGCGTGTAATGCGCGCCTGCGCCGATTCGGCGCAGAATCGCGGGCACAACTCCCTGAACAAAGGATCTGACCATGGGACTTCTCGACGGCATGCTGGGCGGCGTGGTGGGCGCGGTGGCGACGAACGTGATCAACAACCTGATCCAGCATCACGGCGGCGTGGGCGGCATCGTGCAGCACCTGCAGAACAAAGGGCTGGCCGACACGGTGAATTCCTGGGTGGGCAAGGGCAGCAACCTGCCGGTGTCGCCGGCCCAGATCCAGCAGGCCTTCAGTCCCGACAAGATCGGCCAGCTTGCGCAGAGCCTCGGCGTTTCGCAGCAGGACCTGCTGCAGAAGATCGCCGCGGTGCTGCCGGATGCCATCGACAAGCTGACGCCGGATGGCGTGGTGCCGCGCGCGGGCTAGGGCCCGCGCGGGATCAGCCGGAAGGGCCGGAGTCTTCCAGCTCTTCCAGCAGTTCAAGATAGGCCGTCATCTCGAAGCGCACGCGCTCGAGCTCGGCCAGCTTTTCACGCGAGGGATTGGCCGCCGCGGTGGCCGCCGCGAGCAGCGCCTCGCGCTCGGCCAGTTCATCGACATGCGCGCCGATCTCGGCCGCGGTGCGCAGGTGGGGAAATTCATTGGCGCGCGCCGGGGATGCCATGGCGCTCAACCGCAGGTTTCGCACAGCAGCGGGCCGAACAGCGCCGTGTAGGCCTTGTGCCACTGCGCGGGCGAGGGCTTGGTGACGCCGAACATGACGAACACCTTGGCGCGCAGCTCGGCCAGGGTCTCGTCGGCGAGTTCGGGCTCCCAGGCGTCGCGCTCGCGCGGATTGTCGAGGCACTGTTCGCGATACCGGCGCAGTTCCATCACTGCCGCTTCGAATTCAGTGGCGGAGGGTTGGCGGAACAGTCCGCGGTGCTCGAGCACGGTGCGCACGAAGGCCAGGTCGAAGAGGCTGAGCGGCGGGGCGGCGGCGGAATGGGCTGCGGCGGACATGGCGACCTCGGAGGGTGGGCAGAGAGGATACTGTATATCCATACAGTTTCCAGTCAACCCCTGTTTCCAGGGTCCCGCACTATGATCGTGTAGCGGGCTTGGGCGGCTCCGCGTAATCGCATTCAAAGGGGGGACACATGGACGAGAATCTGAACCGCCGGCAGTGGCTGGGTGGTGCGGTGGCCGCGGGCGCCGCGGGCGTGATGGGGATGGGGGCGGGAACCGCGCCGGCTGCCGATGCGGGTCCGGGCCCGGGCGCCTTCGCGCCGGCCACGGGTCCGACCTTTCCGGACATGGGCCCCTCGCAGGCGCCGCCCATCACCAGCGTGAAGGACAAGGTGGCCTATGTCACCGGCGGCTCCAGCGGCATTGGCCTTGGTATTGCGCGCGCGCTGCACGAGCAGGGCGCGAAGGTGATCCTGGGCAATCTCAACGACAAGCACTGGGACGAGGCCCTGAAGGAATTCCCCGCCAAGGATCCGCGCGTGGCCACCTTCGTGCAGGATGTGATGGAGCGCGATGCCTGGGAGAGCAAGGCCGACGAAATCGAGAAGATCTTCGGGCCGGTGAACATCCTGGTGAACAACGCCGGCGTGGGGCTTTTTTCCAGTGTGCGCGAAGGCACGCTGAAGGACTGGGACTGGGGCATGGGCGTGAACTTCTGGGGGCCGGTGTACGGCTGCCGCACGTTCATCCCGCGCATGCTCAAGAGCGGGCAGGGTTGCCACATCGTCACCACCTCTTCCACCGATGGCGTGCTGCTGGGCACGGCGGGCATCTACGCGGTGTCGAAGATGGCCGTGAGCGGGCTGATGGAACAGCTTCGCCATGAACTGCGCACCACCAACATCGGCACCTCGAACCTGGTGCCGGGGCAGACCACCTCCAACCTGGGGCGCAGCGAAAGCGAGTACCGCCCGGAGTCGCTGAAGAACGATGCGCCGCCGCCGCCGCGCAATGTCGGCGCGCGCCCGCCCGGTGCCGCGCGTCCGCCGGCGCCCGAGACCACGCCGCTGTGGTCGCGGCCGCAGGCGGCGCTGACGGTGGGCCGGCTGGTGGTCAATGGCATCCTCAACAACGACATGTGGATCTACCCGGCGCCGGAATACATCGTGGGCGTGCAGGCGCGCGGCATGGCGATGGCCGAGTCGATGGTGCCGTACCAGCCCATGCCGGAGCACATTGCGGCGGGACGGGACCGCTACTACCGCACGCCGATCTATGTGCAGGAACTGATGCACCGGCGCGCCACGCGCAAGCGCAACATCCCCGGCGTGTAGGAGGCTCGAGGCCATGAGCGAGCGCGCGCCCGACCCTCTGCTGGAGCGCATGCTGTTCTTCTCGGACGCGGTGTTCGCCATCGCGATCACGCTGCTGATCATCGAAGTGCACGTGCCGGAGCTGCCGCTGGGCAGCCCGGCACGCCAGTACTGGCAGGAGCTGGCGTACCTGCTGCCGGCCTTCGCCGGCTATGCGCTCAGCTTCCTGGTCATCGCGCGCTTCTGGATCACCCACCATGCAGCCTTCGCGCATGCGCCGCCCTTCGACGCGAAGCTGCTGTGGCCCAACATCCACCTGCTGATGGCCGTGGCGTTCATGCCGTTTTCCACGGCCTTCCTCACCCGGAACATCGGCGGGTTCGTGCCGTCGCTGGTCTACAACCTGACGCTGGTGGTCGCTTCACTGCTCAGCGTGCGGGTGGTGCGGCTGGCCACGTCGCTGGGCGATGCGACCGGTTATCACGGGGCGAAGGAGCTGGCCTTCCTGCGCACGCGGGGCCTGGCGATCATGTTCGCCGGATTGCTGGCCCTGGCGCTGGGTCTGGTGGTTCCGGTGATCAGCCAGGCCGCACTGGGCACTACGCCGATGTGGTTGAAGCTGCTCAGGCGCCGCGCCGCGGCGCAGCGTCCGGCGGATTCTCAACGGGTTGAGATAGTATCAAGCGATTGATATATTCCCCATGACCAATTACCGGGGGATGTCATGGCCGATCAGGATCGTCGGGATTTCATTCGCAGCGCCGTGGGCGCCGCCGCCACCGCGGGCGTGGCCTCCGGGCTGACAGGATCGGCCGACGCCGCGGGCGCCGCCGGCAAGGCCGACGCCGTGGCCAATGACACCGTCACGCGACCGACGCATGGTCCGGCGCGCAGCGCAGGCACGGGTGGACAGTTCTCGCCCATCCGCGCCGAGACCACGATCTTCGACTGCAACATCGAGGGCAGGATTCCCGCCGATCTGAACGGTGGCTTCTACGCCACCGGCCCCGATCCGCAGTATCCGATGCGCCCGGGCAACATCATTTTCGACGGCGAAGGCCATGCACGGCTGTTCCGCATCAAGAACGGCCGCGTGGATTACCGCACGCGCTGGGTGAAGTCCGAGCGCTTCGTCGCCAACGACAAGGCGCGCAAGCAGCTCTTCCCCATGTACCGCAATCCGTACATGGACGATCCGCGCGCCAAGGGGCTTTCCCGCAGCACCGCCAACACCCACGTCATCAATCACAAGGGCTTGATCCTCGCGCTGAAGGAAGACAGTCCGCCGGTGGCCATGGATCTGAATACGCTGGAAACGGTGGATCCGGTGTACACCTTCAACGGACAGCTGCCGCGCGATCGCGCCTTCACTGCGCATCCGAAGGTGTGTTCGAAGACGGGCAACATCGTGGCCTTCGGCTACGAGGCCGATGGTTTCGGCTCGGCCAGCGTGGCGTTCTTCGAGATCGACAAGGCCGGCAAGAAGGTATGGGAGACGAAGATTCCCGTGCCGTACTGCGGCTTGCTGCATGACTTCGCCGTCACCGAGAACCACATTGCGCTGTTCGTCGTGCCGCTGGCCTACGATCCCGAGCAGTTGCAGCGTGGCGGCATCCACTGGTCCTGGGACAAGACGCGCAAGACCTACCTGGGCTGGATCCGCCGCTATGGCGACGGCAAGGATCTGAAGTGGGTGGAAGGTCCCGCGCAGAGCGGCACGCACACCATGGGTGCGTTCGAGGATGCCAACAAGATCTACTTCGACACCGAGATGACGGCGGGCAGTCCGTTCCCGTTCATGCCGAACAAGGACGGCTCGCCGCCGGATCTGCCGGGCAGCGTCAGCACCATCTACCGCATCACCGCGAACCTGTCGGGCAAGACCAAGGGCTACGAAGTGAAGCAGCTCTACGCGCTGCAGGCGCCGCTGCCCAAGCAGGACGACCGTTACAACACAGCGCCGTACCGCTACGGCTACGCGGCCTGCCCCGATCCGAACGTGCCCGCGGGCGAAGTGGCCGGCAGCTGCTATGCGCGCATGGACGTGCAGACCGGCACCTACGAGCTGTGGAATGCCGGCCCGAAGGTGTCACTGGCGGAGCCGGTGTTCGCGCCGAAAAGCGTGAACGCGCGCGAGGGCGAGGGGTACCTCATGGGCGTGGCCTACAACCTCGACCAGAACCTGCGGTCGGATCTGGTGATCCTCGATGCCGAGCGCATCAAGGAGGGGCCCATCGCGCGGGTGAAGCTGCCGGTGCAGGCCTCGCCGCAGGTGCATGGCTGGTGGGTGCGAGAGGATCAGTATCCAGCATGAGCGAGGAGATGCAGCGTCTGCAGCGCATCGGCTGGCTGTTCCGCGCCGTCAACATGGCGTTCCGCGAGGCCATCGATGCGGCACTGAAGCGCGATGGCGTGGGATTGAACTTCAGCCAGGTGTCGACGCTGTCGATCCTCGACACCCATCCCGGAATCAACGGGGCGCAGCTCGCGCGGCGCAACATGGTCACCCCCCAGGCCATGACCGCCGTGCTGCGCCTGTTGGTGCAGAAGAAGCTGATCGAGCGGCGCGAGCATCCCGACAATCAGCGCGCCGACAGCTGGCACGTGACCGCGCGCGGCGAACAGGTGCTGGCGCGCGGCCGCGCCTCGTTCGGTGCGGTAACGCGCCAGATGCTGGGCGATCTGCCCCAGGAGCAGGTGGTGACGCTGGAAGGGCTGCTGTCGAGCTGCAGCGTGTCGCTGGAATCGTCTAGCCAGCGCCGCAATGGGCGGGCGAATGCGCCGCGCGGCAGGAAGGCACAACTTGCGCTGAAATCGATGGTCTGAATACCCGAGGGTTACGAGCTTGGACAAGCGTCGCAGGAAGATTCTGGGTTGGGGCATGGCGGCGATCGCCGCGCCCGCGCTGGGGCTCGTGCCCGCTCGTGCATGGGCGGCGCGTTCGAAGCTTGCGGTGAGTCCGCTGGGCGGCCGGCTGTCGCTGATCACCGGCGGCGCAGCCAACATCGTCGTGGCCAGCGCGGGCGGTGAACTGCTGCTGGTCGACGGTGGCGCGGCCGCCGATGCGTCGCAGTTGTCGAAGCTCCTGACCGAGCATTTTCCGAAACAGAAACTCAAGGCCGTGATCAACACGCACTGGCACTGGGCGCAGTCCGGCTACAACGCCACTGCGCGCAAGTCGGGTGTGGATGTGCTGGCGCACGAGAACACCCGGCTGTGGTTGTCCACCGAGGTCAACTCGCGCTGGGAGGGCAAGGTCTATCCGCCGCAGCCGAAAGAGACCCTGCCGAACAAGACCTTCTACTACGGTGTGCAGTCGCTGCCCTTCGGCGGCGGCGCCGTGGAGTATGGGCATCTCGGGCAGGCACACACCGACGGCGATGTGTACGTGCGCTTCGCCGAGGAGAACGTGATCGTCGCCGGCGATGTGGTGTCTGCGAAGTATCCCATCATCGATTCGGCCAGCAATGGCTGGCTGGGCGGCATCCAGGGCGCACTGCGCATGCTGGCGGGCCGCAGCGATGCGGGCACGAAAGTGGTGCCCGGCACGGGAGCGGTCGTCGGCGTCGACGCGCTGAAACAGCAGCAGGAGATGTGCTTCTCGGTGCTCTCCCGCATCGGCGACAACTACTACAAGGGCGGCACCTTCGAGGATCTGCTCGCATCGGCGCCCACGAAGGAATTCGATGCGCAGTACGGCGACCCTGCGCTGTTCCTGAAGCAGGCCCAGGAGACGGCCTGGTACCACGTGAACGAGATCCGACGGGTGGCGCGCTGATGAACAAGACAAGCATGCGATACACGATGCAGGTGCTGCTGGGCACGGTGCTCGCGGCGGGTACGTGGAGCGCCGGCTCGCTGGCCGCGCAGGCGCAGCAGGCGCCCGCTGCGGCCCCGGCAGCCACGGGTCATGCCCCGGAGCTGGCGCAGAAGTGGCCGTTCATCGAAAAGTACTGCAGCAGCTGCCACAACTCGCTGGACTGGGCGGGCGGCGTGGCCTTCGACACCATGGCGAAGGACGAGGTCGCAGGCGATGCCAAGACCTGGGAACTGGTGGCCGAGAAGTTGCGCGGCGCGCTGATGCCGCCCACGGGCGAGCCGCAACCGGATGCCGCCGCGCGCAACGGTTTCATGCACACGGTGGAGGAGGCGCTGGATCGCGCCGCTCCGACCACCAACCTCGGCACGGTGGTGCTGCACCGGCTGAACCGCCCTGAATACGCCACTGCGGTGAAGCAGCTTCTCGACCTGGACGTGAACGCCGAAGCGCTGCTGCCGCGCGATGATTCCAGCGCGGGCTTCAACAACGTGGCCGATGTGCTCAAGGTCAGTCCTTCGTTCCTGGAGCAGTACCTGTCGGCCGCACGGCAGGTCAGCGTCGAGGCGCTGGGCAATCCGCGCGCGCGCACGCAGAGCACGGTATATGCGGGTTCCTCGGCGGCGCTGCAGTACATGCACCATGAAGGCCTGCCACTGGGCACGCGCGGCGGTCTTGCCATCGACCACTGGTTCCCCGCCGACGGTGAATATGAAGTCACGATCAGCGGCCTGGTGGGTGGTGGCTACGTGTGGGGCGTGATGGATCCCTTCCAGCTCATCGTCACCGTGGATGGCGATCGCGTCTTCCAGGGACAGGTGGGCGGCGAGGAGGACCTGCGCGCCATCGACGTGAAGCAGGCCGTGGGTCTTGGCGCCATCGACGAACGTTTCCGCAACATCAAGATCAAGGTTCCCGCCGGACGTCACAGCATCGGCGTCACCTACAAGCAGAAGACTTCGGCCGAGCAGAACGAGACGCTGCACAGCTGGGTGCCGGTGGCCGGCATGTCGCAGATGGTCAACGGCAACTCCGGCGGCCCGCGCATCAGCAATGTCGAGATCAAGGGACCGCTGAAGGCCGAAGGTGTCAGCGACACCCCGAGCCGCCGCGCGCTGTTCGTCTGCCGGCCGCAGTCGGCGGCCGAGGAAACTCCCTGCGCGCAGAAGATTCTCGGGCACCTGGCGAAGCTGGCCTTCCGTCGTCCGGTGGGCGCCGATGACATTGCCGGCGCGATGGAGTTCTACGCCAATGGCCGCAAGGGCGGCAGCTTCGATGACGGCATCCAGAAGGGCGTGATGGCCATCCTGGCGAGCCCGAAGTTCCTGTACCGCGCGCACACGCCGCCGGCCGGGGCGAAGCCGGGCGACGTGTTCGCGCTCAATGACCTGGATCTGGCCTCGCGGCTGTCGTTCTTTCTGTGGGGTGGCCTGCCGGATGAGCAGCTCATCGACCTGCGCGGCCGCCGGCAAGCGACAGGAACCGAAGATGCTCGAGGCTGGATGCGCGCATGCTGGCCGACCATGAAGTCGAAGTCGCTGGCGACGAATTTCGCCGGCCAGTGGCTGAACGTCGCGGGCCTCGACCAATCCCGACACCAACCTGTTCCCCGACTACACCGAGGAGGCTGATCGACCCGCGTTCCGCGAGGAACTGTTCCGCTTCGTCGGCAGCGTGATCGCCGAAGACCGCAACGTGAACGACCTGATGACTGGCGACTGGACCGCCTCAACGAGCGCGCTGGCGATGCACTACGGCATCAAGGGTGTCCGCGGCGGCGAGTTCCGGCGCGTGAAGCTGCAGGATTCGGCGCGCAAGGGTCTGCTGGGCAAGGGGGCGCTGCTGATGGCCACGTCCTATGCCAACCGCACTTCGCCGGTGGTGCGCGGCGCCTATGTCGGAACGGTGATGGGCACGCCGCCGGCCCGCGCCGCCGGGCGGATCGCTGCCCGAGAGCGGCTTGCGCGCATTGTTCAGGTCATCGAGCACCGACTGGAAGTGCATCGCAAGACCAAGTCCTGCGCCAGCTGTCACGCCATCATCGATCCGGTGGGCATCGCGCTCGAGAACTACAACGCGCTGGGTCAGTGGCGGCAGAAGGATGTCGACGCGGCCGTGGGCATCGATTCGAAGGCAAGCTGGCCGACGGCACCGTCGTCGGGGCGTGGAGGCGCTGCGCGACTACATCGTGGCGCGACCCGACCTGTTCGTGCGCACCGTCACCGAGAATCTGCTCACGTATTCGCTGGGCCGCCCGGCGCAGTACTACGACCGGCCGTTGATCCGCAGGATCGTGCGTGACTCGGCTGCGCAGAACTATCGTTTCTCGAGCCTGGTGATGGGCATCGTCACCAGCCCGGCCTTCCTCACCGATCGCGTGCCGGCCGACAAGTAGGGGCATCACCATGTACATCACCCGCAAGCATCTTTCCCGACGCACCGTGCTGAAAGGTACCGGCGTTGCCGTGGCGCTGCCGCTGCTCGATGCGATGATTCCCGCCGCCACGGCGCTGGCTGCGACCGCTGCGGCACCGAAGCCGCGCGCGGCGTTCGTCTATTTTCCGCACGGCGCGGTGATGGACCAGTGGACGCCCGCGAAGGTTGGCACGGACTTCGAGCTGCCGCAGATCCTGGCGCCGCTGAAGCCCTTCCAGAAACAGCTCACGGTGATCAGCGGGCTGGAGAACAAATCCGCCATTGCCGCGCCCGTGCATGCCATCACGCCCGGCACCTGGCTGTCGTGCGTTCCGCCGCGCATCAGTCACGATCCATTGGGTGGCACCACCGTCGACCAGATCGTGGCCAAGCAGATCGGCCAGAACACGCCGCTGCCGTCCATCGAGGTCGGCACCGAGGAGCGGGGCGGGGAGGGTTCCTGCGACCGCAACTATGGTTGCAGCTATGGCAAGACGATTTCGTTCCGCGATCCCTCGACGCCGCTGCCCATGGAGCACAACCCGCGCAAGCTGTTCCAGCAGCTGTTCGGCGCCGGTGACACCGCGCAGGAGCGCGACCTGCTGGCGCGCGAGGACAAGAGCCTGCTCGACCTCGTCTCGCGCGATGCGGCGGACCTGAAGCGCCGGCTCGGCGTGCGCGATGCCGCGATGGTGGACGACTACCTGACCACGGTGCGCGAGATCGAACGGCGCGTGCAGCAGCTCTCGAGTCGCGATCTGTCGGCCGTGTCGCTGCCCGATGCGCCTTCGGGCATCCCCAGCCGCTTCGACGAACAGATGCGGCTGATGTTCGACATGATCGCACTGGCCTTCCAGGCGAACCTCACGCGTGTGGCCACGTTCATGATGGCCGCCGAGGTCAGCAACCAGCCCTACAATTTCATCGGCATCTCCGATGCCTTCCATCCGTTGTCGCACCATGCGAACAACGCGCAGAAGATGGAGCGCCTGGCGCGCGTGCAGGCCTGGAACACCGGCGAGTTCGCGCGCTTCGTGAAGAAGCTGCAGAGCCTGCCCGATGGCGAGGGCAACATGCTCGACAACTCGTTCATCCTGTTCGGCAGCAACATGAGCGACAGCAATCTGCACAACCACTATCCGCTGCCGACGGCGGTGGTCGGCGGCGGCATGGGCAAGCTCAAGGGCAACCAGCACCTGCGCTATGCCGAGAAGACACCCATCGCCAACCTGCACCTGACGCTGCTCGACCGCATGGGCGTGCCGATGGAGAAGCTGGGCGACAGCGCCATGAAGTTCGCGGAAGTCTGACATGCGCAAGATGCTTGTTCTGACGATTGTGGCCTTCGTGCCTGCTGTGCTCGGCGCGCCGCCGCAGGATGCACACTCGAAGCTCAAGGATGGCACCACTGCGTTGCACTACGCCGCGCACGAGGGCGACCTGGAACTCGCGCGTCGCCTGATCAAGGAAGGCGCCGACGTCAACGCGCGCAACGACTATGGCTCGACGCCGATGCAGGAGGCAGCCGAGCGCGGTGATGCGGCGCTGATAGACCTGCTGCTGAAGTCGAAGGCCAGCGCCGAGTCGGCCAACGACGAGGGCGAGACGGCGCTGATGACGGTGGCGCGTACCGGCAATGTCGAAGCCGCGAAGCTGCTCATCAAGGCCGGCGCCAAGGTGAACGCGGTGGAGCAGTGGCGCGGACAGACCGCATTGATGTGGGCCGCGGCGCAGGGCAATCCCGACATGGTGCGGTTGCTGCTGAAGTCCGGCGCCAAGCCCGACACCGTGTCCACGGTGCGGGACTGGGCGCGCAAGGTCACGGCCGAGCCGCGGCCGCAGAACCGTCCGCCGGGGGGATTCACCGCGCTGCTGCTGGCCGCGCGCGAGGGCTGCGCGGAATGCGCAAAGGCGCTGATCGAGGGCAAGGCCGACGTGAACCTCGCCAATCCCGAGAACATCACGCCGTTGCTGATGGCGACGCTGAATGCACGTTTCGACGTGGCGAAGGTGCTGATCGAGGCGGGCGCCGACGTGAACCGCTGGGATGTGTGGGGCAGGGCGCCGCTGTATTCAACCATCGACTACAACACCACGCCGCGTGGCGGACGGCCGGATCGCCCGGCATCGGACGACACCCTGCCGCTCGAAGTGGCGAAGCTGCTGCTCGACCGGGGCGCCAATCCCAACATGCAGTTGAAGCTGTTCCCGCCGTACCGCTCGCTGGGCCAGGACCGCGGTGGCGATTCCATCCTCACGGTGGGAACCACGCCGCTGCTGCGCGCGGCCAAGGCCTGCGACACGACGGCTGCGAAGCTGCTGCTTGAGCGCGGCGCGCTGGTCGATCTGCCCAACAGCCTGGGTGCAGCGCCGCTGATGGTGGCGGCGGGCATCGGCTGGACCACCGTGGACATCCGCGGCCGATTCCGCAACGAGCCCCAGTGCATCGAGACGGCCAAGGTGCTGGTGGCCGCGGGCGCCAAGGTGAATGCCACCAATGGCGGCGGCCAGACGGCGCTGCATGGCTCGGCGCAGTTGGGCTGGACGCAGTTCGTGCGCTTCCTGGCCGCGCAGGGCGCCAAGGTGGATGTGAAGGATGGGCGCGGCGCCACGCCGCTGGATATCGCACTGGGCCGTTCGGGTACCACAGGTCGTGCCGGGGTGGCCGGAGCCGAGGCGCATCCGGAAACCGCGGCGGCGCTGCGGGAGCTGACAGCCGGCACCGCAAAGCCCTGATCGCGGGCAGTTTCGCCGCGATCTGCCGGCGGCGAAGCCAGGCGTTCGCTGGCTAGGCTCCGGAGTTCTCGCCGCTGCCGCCCAAGGTCAGCAGATCCTCCGGGGTGTCGATATCCACGCCCGCATTGGGCATGGGCAGCCGCAGGCAGCGGTCTGCGTAGCGGGTCAGCACCGCGCGCGCGCCTGTATCCCCCCTGAGCGCACCCAGGTCGGCAAAACACCAGGCCGGAAAAATGGCCGGAACGCCCGTGTGCCCGTCGTAGCTGGCCGCGATCAGCCATTCCGGCTGGCGGCGCCAGGCGGCCACCAGTCGGCGCAGGTCGAAGCTGCTGATGGCCACCTGGTCGGCCAGCGTGACCAGCACGCCCTCGCAGCCCGCCGGCAGACGGCTTATTCCCAACCGAAGGGAACTGGCCAGCCCTTCCTGCCATTGGCGATTGATTTCCACCGTGGCAGGGCTTTGCCGCAGCAGCGGCACGATGCGCTCTGCATGGGCCCCCAGCACCACGGTGACGGCGTGCCCGGCCACCTCCGTGGCCTGGGAAACAGCCTTCTGCAGCATCATCACGCCGCCGATGCGCGCGAGCTGCTTGGGCGATCCAAAGCGGCTGGCGGCGCCTGCCGCGAGCACCAGAACGTGCAGGTTGCTGTCCGGACTCATACCGATGTCGAGATACCTTGTGCAGTTGCTTGCGTGGGTGCCCTGCGCCCTTTAGAGTTCGCAGGTTTTTTCCTATTAAACAGCAACTTCGGCCACAAGAAGCGATGAAATCCCAAGGCTCCACCGTCACAGGTTCGACGGCCACAGGTTCGACGGCCACCGGGTCGACGGATTGGGTCGTGCACAAGTTCGGCGGCACCAGCGTCTACGACGCCGCGTGCTTCCGCAAAGTGGTCGACATCATCGAATCCCAGTCCGCCGGCCGCCTGGCCGTGGTGCTCTCGGCCGCCAAGGGCACCACCGACGTGCTGCTGGGCCTCGTGGCAATGGCCGAGAAGCAGGACCCGGGTGTCAGCCAGCAGCTTCAGGCGCTGCGCGACCGCCACCAGGCCATTGCCGAAGGGCTGCTCGATGCCCCCGCCGCCGCGCAGTGGCTGGCGCAGTTCGACCGCGACCGCGCGGATCTTGAAGGCGTGCTGCATACCACCAGCCTGATGCGCTCGGCCGCGCAGAACGTGCGCGACCTGGTCGCGGGCTATGGCGAGCTGTGGTCCACCACGCTGTTCACCGCGTACCTGGCGGCGCGCCGCAAGGCTGCCGGCGCGCTCAAGCCGGTGCGCTGGCTCGATGCGCGCCAGTGCGTGGTGGTGGAATGGGGTCCGCTGGGCCCGGGCGTGCAGTGGGAGACCTCGCGCGCGCGGCTGAATGAAACCGGCGCCTTCGACTTCGCCGGCACGCTGATCGTGCCCGGCTTCGTGGCGCGCACGCCGCAGGGCGTGCAGACCACGCTGGGTCGCAATGGCTCGGATTTTTCCGCCTCGATCTTCGGCGCGCTGCTCGACGCCGCCGAGATCCACATCTGGACCGATGTGGATGGCGTGCTCTCGGCCGATCCGCGCCGCGTGCCCAACGCGCAGGTCATCGACCAGCTCTCGTACAACGAGGCCATGGAGCTGGCGTACTTCGGCGCCAAGGTCATCCATCCGCAGACCATGGCGCCGGCCATCGGCCGCTCCATCCCGATCTGGATCCGCAACACCTTCGCGCCTGATCATCCCTGCACGCTGATCTGCGCGCAGCCGAAGTCGGATCTCGTGGTGAAAGGCATCACCACCATCGAGAACATCGCGCTGATCAACATCGAGGGCGCGGGCATGATCGGCGTGCCGGGTACCGCGCACCGGCTGTTCGGCGCGCTGCGTGAAGAGGGCATCTCGGTCATCCTGATTTCCCAGGGCAGCTCCGAGCATTCGATCTGCTGCGCGATTCCGCAGGCCGAGGCCGACCGTGCCGAGCGCGTGGTGCGCGCGGCGTTCACCCGCGAGCTGGCCGAGGGCCAGATACAGAGCGTCGAGGCCACCAAGGATCTCGCCATCCTCGCGGTGGTGGGCGATGGCATGGCCGGTACGCCGGGCGTGTCGGCCAAGGTGTTCAATGCACTGGGCGCGGCCGCGGTGAACGTGCGCGCGATTGCCCAGGGCGCCTCGGAACGCAACATTTCGGTGGTGGTCGACGGCCGGCAGGCCACGCGCGCGCTGCGCGCCACGCATGCCAGCTTCTATCTCTCGCCCAACACGCTGTCGATCGGCGTGATCGGCCCTGGCACCGTGGGCCGCGTGCTGCTGGATCAGCTTGCCGGCGAACAGGCGCGGCTGTCGCGCGAGTTCAAGCTCGACCTGCGCGTGCGCGGCATCCTGTCGAGCAAGCGCATGCTGCTGTCGGACCGGGGCGTGGACCTCGCGCGCTGGCGCGAGCAGTACGAGGGCGCGACGGCGCCTGCGGATCTGGCGCGTTTCGTCGAGCACGTGCAGGTGGACTACCTGCCGCACACCGTGATCATCGACTGTTCGGCCGATGAGTCGGTGGCGAAGCACTACCGCGACTGGCTGGCCGCGGGCATCCACATCGTCACGCCGAACAAGAAGGCCAACAGCGCCGCGATGTCCTACTACGACTCGCTGCGCGAGGCGCGGCGCATCGGCGCTTCGCATTATCTGTACGAGGGCACGGTGGGTGCGGGCCTGCCCGTCATCCAGACGCTGCGCGACCTGCGCGAGACCGGCGATGTCATCGACAGCATCGAGGGCATCTTCTCGGGCACGCTGGCATATCTGTTCAATGTGTACGACACCAGCGTGCCGTTCTCCGACATCGTGCGCGATGCCAAGCAGCGTGGCTACACCGAACCGGACCCGCGCGATGACCTCTCGGGCACCGACGTGGCCCGCAAGCTCATCATCCTCGCGCGCGAAATGGGTCTGAAGCTCGAGATGAGCGACGTGAAGGTGGAAAGCCTGGTGCCGCAGGATCTGGCAGGCGGCTCCATCGACGAATTCCTCAGCGGGCTCACCAAGTACGACGCCGCGATGAAGGCGCGCTACCAGGCGGCGAAGCAGACCGGCAAGGTACTGCGTTTCGTGGGCCGCATCACGGCGCAGGGCGAGGCTACCGTTGGTGTGGTCGAACTCGACGCGAAGCATGCCTTCGCCAACATCGCACTCACCGACAACGTGGTGCGCTTCGCGACCTCCCGCTACTGCAACAATCCGCTGATCGTGCAGGGACCGGGCGCGGGTCCCGAAGTCACCGCTGGCGGGGTGTTCGCCGATCTGTTGCGTTTGTCGGCCTACCTTGGAGCGCGCCTGTGACTTCCCCCGGCAAGATGCCCGACAGCGTGACGGCATTCGCGCCCGGTTCGGTGGCCAACGTGGCCATCGGCTTCGACATCCTCGGATTCTCCGTCGACGCCGTCGGCGACCGCGTGACGCTGCAGCGCCGTGCGCAGCCGGGCGTGGCCATCAAGTCCATCACCGGCGTGGTCGATGACCTGCCGCTCGAGGCCGAGAAGAACACCGCCGGCCAGGCACTGCTGGCGCTGGCCGCGATGCGCGGCCTGGATTTCGGCTTCGAGATGCGCATCCAGAAGGGCATCCCGCTGGCTTCGGGCCTGGGCGGTTCCGCCGCATCGGCCGTGGCCGCCGTGGTCGCGGCCAACGCCATGCTCGAAGAGCCACTGACGCGCATCGAACTGCTGAAGGTGGCGATGGAAGGCGAGGCGGTGGCCAGCGGTTCCCGCCACGCCGACAATATCTCGCCCTCGCTGTTCGGTGGCCTGGTGCTCACCGTGGGCATCGACAACCCGCGCGTGAAGCAGATTCCGGTGCCGGAAGTCATCCACGCCGTCATCGTGCACCCGCACCTGCAGGTATCGACCAAGCAGGCTCGCGCCATTCTCAGCCGCACCGTGAACATGTCGGACTTCGTCTGGCAGACGGCGAATCTCGCCGGCTTCATCTCGGGCTGCTACACCAACGATCTGGATCTCATCAAGGCCTCGCTCGAAGACGTGATCATCGAGAAGCAGCGCCAGGTGCTGATCCCCGGCTTCAACGAGGTGCGCGCCGCGGCGCTCGACAAGGGCGCGCTGGGCTGCTCGATTTCCGGCGCCGGCCCGACGCTGTTCGCGCTGTGCCTGGAACGCGATGCGCGCGCCGTGCGCGACGCGATGACGGGCGAGTTCGCGCGGCTGAACATCGCCACCGACAAGTGGATCGCCCCGGTGCAGTCCGGCGGCGCGCATGTGGTGAGCAGCGAATGAAGTTCAGCAGTACGCGTGGCGGGTCGCCGGACCTGGGATTCAGCGCGGCCCTGCTACAGGGCCTGGCGCCGGATGGCGGCCTGTACGTGCCGCAGTCCTGGCCCGACCTGTCGTCGGTGCAGCCGGGTGCGTTGCCGGAGGTGGCCGCGAAATTGATCGGCGCCTTCGCACAAGGCGATGCGCTCGCGCCGCAGATTCCGGCCATCACCCGCGATGCCTTCGATTTTCCCGCGCCGGTGCGCCGGCTGGATGCCGGTGCTTCGGCGCCCTCCGAGCCGCTGCGCGTGCTCGAGCTGTTTCATGGCCCCACGGCCGCCTTCAAGGACTTCGGCGCGCGCTTCCTCGCCGCCAGCATGGCCCGCATACCGCGTGCGGACCAGCGACCGCTGCGCATTCTGGTCGCGACCTCCGGCGATACCGGTGGCGCCGTGGCAGCGGCCTTCCATCGCCGTCCCGGCATCGAAGTGGTGGTGCTGTTTCCCAAGGGGCTGGTCTCGCCCGCGCAGCAGCAGCAACTCACCTGCTGGGGCGACAACATCAAGAGCCTCGCGGTACGCGGCAGTTTCGACGACTGCCAGCGTCTGGTGAAGGAGGCCTTCCTCGATCCTGCATTGCGCCAGCGCGTGGAATTGTCGTCGGCCAACAGCATCAACCTGGGACGGCTGCTGCCGCAGGCCGCGTACTATGCCGCCACCAGCCTCGCCATCCGCGCGGAGACGGGCCAGAAGGCCTCGTACATCATTCCCAGCGGCAACCTGGGCAATTCGGTGGCCTGTGTGTGGGCGCGGCAGGTGGGGTTTCCCATCGATCGCATCGTGCTCGCGCACAATGCCAATCGTGCCGTGCCCGATTTCCTCGCCACGGGCAAATTCACGCCGCGCGCCAGCATCCCCACGCTGGCCAATGCCATGGATGTGGGGCATCCCAGCAACATGGAGCGCCTGCTGTCGCTGCTGCCCGATGCCGCCGCCGTGCTGGGAGCGGGCCTGTCGGCCACGTCGGTGGACGATGCCGCCATCCGCGATCGCATCCGTGCCGACCACGCGCGCTATGGCGTGATCTGGTGCCCGCATACGGCCACTGCAGCCGAGACCTGGGCACGCATGAGCGCCAGCGAGCGCGCCGCGCGCCCCTGGGTGCTGGTGGCCACCGCGCATGCGGCGAAGTTCCGCGAGACCGTCGAACCGCTGGTGGGCAAGGTGGATATTCCCGACAATCTGCGGCGCCTCTACGAGCTGCCGTCCTTCTTCGAGGAGATCGATCCCACACTGGCGGCGTTGCGGGGTGCCACCGGTGGCTGAGACGGCGCTCGCCGACCTCGACAATGCGCAGAACCGGCTGATCCTCCTGGTGGTCGGCGTGGTGATGCTGGGCGCGCTGGTCTACTACGTGATCCGCGCCTGGCGGCGTCGCGCCGAATACCGCCGCCTCGAGAACTCCATCATCGCGGCGGGCAGCGAATACCTGCACAACGTGCTGGTGTCCGACGGCATGGGCGCCGTGATGCACATCGACTACCTGTTGCTGACCTCGCGCGGCGTGCTGGTGATCGACCTGCGCGACATCCGCGGCAACATCTTCGGCGGCGATCAGATGACTGAATGGACGGTGATGACCGGCGCCAGCCGCAGCACCTTCCAGAATCCACAGCATGCGCTGTACGACCGCGTGGCGGCGGTGCGCGCGCTGTGCGGCGATCTGCCGGTGGAAGGCCGCATCCTGTTCACGCGGCGCGGCAAGTTCCCCAAGGGGTTGCCGCGCTGGACGCTGATGGTCGATTCGCTGCGCACGGAGTTTCCCGCCGTGGATTCCGAGGCGGCGCAGGGCTGGATAGAGCGCTATCGCGAAGGCTGGAACATCCTCAGCGCCGGTGTTTCGCCCAGTCCGCTGCGGCGGCGGCGCGGATTCCTGGCGCAGGTGTTCGCGGAATAGGGTGCCCGCGCGACGGTTCAGGACAGCCGGAAGAAGGCCGTCGCTGCCGCCGTGCTGCTGGCTGCCAAGGCCTCCAGAGTTTCTCCTCGCGCCTGCGCCACCGTCTTCGCCACTTCCGGCAGAAAGGCCGGCTCGTTGCGCCGGCTCGCAGGCTTCGGCCGCAGCGTGCGCGGCAGCAGGTAGGGTGCATCGGTTTCGATCATCAGCCGCTGCGCCGGAATGGCACTCATCATCGGCAACAGATGCAGGCCGCGCCGTTCGTCGCAGATCCAGCCGGTGATGCCGATGGCAAGGTTCAGCGCCAGGCAATCGTCCAGCTCCGCGCGCGTGCCGGTGAAGCAATGCGCCACGCCATCGGCGATCGAACCGCGGAATTCGCGCAGTATGGCCATGAAATCCGCGTGCGCATCGCGCTGGTGCAGGAACACCGGCTTGCCTGTTTCCACTGCCAGTTCCAGCAGACCGCGGAATGCGGCGAGTTGGGCTTCACGGGGGGAAAAGTTGCGGTAGTAGTCGAGCCCGCATTCCCCGATCGCCACCACGGCCGGATCCGCAGCCAGTTCGCGCAGTTGTTCGCGTACGCCGGCGGTGAAGTCCGAGGCATGGTGGGGGTGCAGTCCCGCCGTGGCGAACAGCCGGTGCGGATCGGTGCGGGCAAGCGCGATGGCCTGCTGCGTGCCCGCCACGCTGGTGCCCGTGATGATCATGCGCGACACGCCTGCCAGGTGCGCGCGCCGCAGCACCTCGGGCAGATCATGCGCGAAGCTCTCGTGGGCAAGGTTCAGACCTATGTCGATCAGCTCGGCGGTCGGCGCTGTTATCATCATGCGATGAGCATAGCGGACAGCCACGGGGATGCGGGCGCCCCGGCGAGCACGCAGTTGCCGCTATGGCCGCTGCGTATCGACGGCGCATTCGAAGCGTCGCCGGATGCCGTGCTGGCCGGCGCGGTGGTGCGGCACAGCCGGCGCGCACGACGCGTGGCCGTGCGCATCGATGCCGGCGGACGCGTCGAGCTGGTGGTGCCGCGTGGTGTGTCCGAAGCCCGTGCGTTCTCTTTCCTGGCCAGTCGCGCCGATTGGGTAAACCGGCACCTGCAGCGTCGTCGCGCCGCGGCACCACCGGAGCAGGCCTTTCCGCCGACGCATGTCGAACTTGCGGCCCTGGGGGAGCGCTGGCGTGTGTTCGTCGCCGGTGGTGCCGGTCGTCTGCGGCTGCGTCAGCGCGACGATCGGCTGCTCGAGGTGCGCGGCAGCGGCGACTTCGCCCAGTGGCGCCGGCTGCTGCTGCGCTGGCTCATCGCCCGCGCGCAGGAATCCCTCGCGCAGGCGCTGTCGCAGCAGGCGAGACTGCACGGCTTCACCTACCGCTCGGTCAGCATTCGCCGGCAGCGCACCCGCTGGGGCAGCTGCTCCACACGCGGTGCCATTTCGCTGAACCTGTGCCTGCTGTTCCAGAAGCCCGCGGTGCTGCGCTACCTGCTGTGCCATGAACTCTCGCACACCGAACACATGAACCACTCCGCGCGCTTCTGGCGGCGCGTGGAACAGTGCGAGCCGCAATTCCGCGCGCTCGATGCCGAACTGCTGCGCACCGGCTGGAGCCGCGTGCCCCGCTGGGTGATGGAGAACGCATGAGCGACGTCGAGAAGCAAGGCCGCGTCGACCTGAGTGGCGAGGCCGTTCACTGGGATCTGGGCAGCTCGCAGTCCTATGGCGAGTATCTGCAGCTCGCGCGGCTGCTTTCGGCGCAGCAGCCGGTGTCCGGCGAGCACGACGAGATGATGTTCATCATCGTGCACCAGGTGTCGGAGTTGTGGATACGGTTGTTCCTGCACGAGCTGGAGTTCGTGCGGCGGTGTGTCATCAAGGATGATTTAGACCCTTCTTTCAAGGCCTTGCAGCGTATTTCAAAGATTCAATCTCAGCTCTTCAACGCCTGGGAAATCATGGCGACGATGACGCCCTCGGACTACACGCTGTTCCGCAACCAGCTCGGGCGCTCCTCCGGCTTCCAGTCGGTGCAGTACCGGCTGGCGGAGTTCGGCCTCGGCAACAAGAACGCCGACATGATCCGCGTGCACCAGCGCAATCCCGAGGACCATGCGCGGCTGCTGCGCGCCTTGAACGCGCCCAGCCTCTATGACGAAGTGCTGCGCCTGTTGAGCCGCCGCGGCTATGGCGTGCCGCAGGAGCTGCTCGACCGCGATTTCTCGCAGCCTTACGTGGCGAGCAAGGCGGTGACTGGCGCGTGGCTCGGCGTCTATCACAACGCCGACAAGGACTGGGATCTCTACGAACTGGCCGAGGGCCTGGTGGATCTCGACCACCGCTTCCAGCTCTGGCGTTTCCAGCACATGAAGACAGTGGAGCGCATCATCGGCCACAAGCCCGGTACCGGCGGTACCAGCGGCGTGTCGTACCTGGCCAAGGCGCTGGAGCTCAGGTTCTTTCCCGAGCTATGGCAGGCACGAACTTCGCTTTGAGCACCCGCCACGCCATCAGAACGGCGAAGATGCCCGCGTAGAGCAACGGCTCGCGGATGTCCTTCTTCACCTGCCACCAGAAGTGCCACACGCCCAGCAGCGTGATCACGTAGACCAGCCGGTGCAGCTTCTGCCAGCGGCGACCCAGTCTGCGCATCATGCCGTTGGTGGAGGTGATGGCCAGCGGCACCATCAGCAGCAGCGCCAGCATGCCGATGGTGATGTAGGGGCGTTTCACGATATCCGCCCCGATGGCGTGCAGGTCGAGCCCCTGGTCCAGCCACGCATACACCGTGAAATGCGCCAGCGCGTAGAAGAACGCGAACAGCCCCAGCATGCGACGCAGGCGCACCAGGCTGTTCAACCCCGTCACCTGTCGCGCCGGCGTGACCAGCAGCGTGATCAGCAGCATGTTCAGCGTGGTGATGCCGCAGGCATGCAGCAGGCGGTTCACCGGATCGGCGCCCAGGTCCATGGGGCTGGTGCTGATCTTGCCCACCGCCGCCAGGATGCCCAGCGTCATCAGCACCGCCGGCGTGGCGCAAGCCACGAACACCAGCGGCTTGATGACCCAGCGGTACCAGCCGGTGACGTTCAAGGTTCCGTCAGAAATTGCGGCGCAGATCGAGGCCCGTGTACAGCGAGGCCACCTGCTCGGCATAGCCGTTGAAAGGCAGTGTGGCAGCGCGCTTGGCCAGCAGCGAACCGCCGATGCGCCGCTCGGTGGCCTGGCTCCAGCGCGGATGGTCCACGGCCGGGTTCACATTGGCATAGAAGCCGTATTCGTTCGGCGCCGCCACCTGCCAGCTGTTCTTCGGCTGCAGTTCGGTGAAACGGATGCGCACGATGGACTTGATGCCCTTGAAGCCGTACTTCCACGGTACCACCAGCCGCAGCGGCGCGCCGTTCTGGTTCGGCAGCATCTGGCCATACACACCCACCGCAATGAGTGTGAGCGGGTGCATGGCCTCGTCCATGCGCAGGCCTTCCACATAGGGCCAGTCGAGTACCGGATACCGCTGGCCGGGCATCTGTGCCGGCGAGTTCAACGTGGTGAACTCCACGTACTTCGCCTTGGAGGTGGGCTTGAAGCGCTTGATGAGTTCGGCCAGCGGAAAGCCCGTCCAGGGGATCACCATCGACCAGGCTTCCACGCAGCGCAGCCGGTAGATGCGCTCCTCCAGCGACAGCGGCTTCAGGATGTCCTCGAAGTCGAAGCGGCCCTTGACCTCGGCTTCGCCATCCACCGTCACCGTCCACGGCAGCGGCTTGAACTTGCGCGCCTGGATGGCGGGGTCCGACTTGTCGGTGCCGAACTCGTAGAAATTGTTGTAGGTGGTGATGTCCTCGAAGCTGTTGGGCGGGTCCTTGATCGACAGCGCCGCATTGGGCGTGTAGGCCAGCTTCGCGCCCGGCGCCGGGATGGTCGCGCCAAGGGCCCGCGAGCCTGTGCCGCCCAGCGCGCCGAAGGCTGCTCCGGCCGCCGCGTAGCGCAACACGCGCCGGCGGTCGAGGAACAGGTCCCTGGAGGTGATTTCGGAAGGCAGAATCCGGGGCGTCTTGAAGCTCATGAGGTGCTCCCGATCGGTATCCATTGGACTGTGGCCGCAGGGATTTGTTCGCACCCTGCGCCCCCTGATGTTACGCACCTTGGGTGCCCGGAGCCAATTACCGCCACGTAACGCAGCGAATTCCCTCTGCAGTCAGCCTGGAGGCCAACGCGCTGTCGGCGTTGACGTACACAGCCTGCTCGCAATGGCGCATGTGCACCAGGTCCGGCGCGCTGTTGCCATAGGCGATCACGGGTAACCCCGGGTTCGCCGCGCGAAGTTGCCGGATCACCCGCAACTTCTCCTCGTCACGGCGGTTGAGTCCGTCCAGCCGTCCGTCCAGCCGGTCGCCGTTCCAGCGGATGCGTGTGCAGTGCGTTTCATGCACGCCCAGCAGCGTACCGATGCGCGGTACGTACAGGTCGGGACTGGCCGACAACAGCACCACCGGGTCGTCGTTCGTCAGGTGCCCCCGCAGCGCCGCCACGCCCTCGGCGAACATCTGCTGCTCCACGACATGACGGGCATACCGGCCGGCGAATTCCTCCACCGCGGCGCGTGGTAATCCGCCGAACAGCAGCCGCAGCACGGAGCCTTTCAGTCCGCCGCGGTCGACCATGCGCAGCAGGTAACCCAGCGCCGGAAAGAGCAGCAGCGGCAGCCGCAGCGCCCGCCATGGATGTTCGCGCAGCAGGCCCAGCACGAAGGGGCCGAAGGAATCCGCACGCGTCAGCGTGCCATCCAGGTCGAACACCGCCAGCCGGCGCGATGGCGCGCTGGGGCCGACGGTGGCTGTCATCGCGCGGCGGCCTCAGGCCGCCTTGCTGCCCGCGGCGAGCTGGCGCAGCACATACTGCAGGATGCCGCCATGCTCGTAGTACTCGCGTTCCTTCGGCGTGTCGATGCGCACGCGCGCCTCGAAGCGGATGGCGGTGCCCGAATCGGGCGTGGCCGTCACGTTCACGGTCTTGCGCTTGGGATCGCTGCCGCCTTCGATGTCGAAGCGTTCCTTGCCGGTGAGGCCCAGCGACTGCGCGTTCTGGCCGGGGAGGAACTGCAGCGGCAGCACGCCCATGCCGATCAGGTTCGAGCGGTGGATGCGCTCGAAGCTCTCGGCGATCACCGCCTTCACGCCCAGCAGCATGGTGCCCTTGGCGGCCCAGTCGCGTGACGAGCCCGAGCCGTACTCCTTGCCGGCGAGGATGACCAGCGGCGTCCCCGACGCCTTGTACTTCATCGCCGCATCGAAGATGGACATCTGTTCGCCCGTGGGCATGTACTGCGTGACGCCACCCTCGACACCCGGGCACAGCAGGTTGCGCAGCCGGATGTTGGCGAAGGTGCCACGCATCATCACTTCATGATTGCCGCGCCGCGCGCCGTACTGGTTGAAATCGGCCGGTTGCACGCCCTGTTCCATCAGGTACTTCGCGGCCGGGCTGCTCTTGGCGATGTTGCCGGCCGGCGAGATGTGATCGGTGGTGATCGAATCGCCGAACAGGCCCAGCACCCGCGCGCCGCTGATGTTGCCCTTGGGAGTGGGCTTCATCGTCATGCCGTCGAAGTAGGGCGGGTTCTTCACGTAGGTGGACTTGGGATCCCAGGAGTAGATCTGGCCGGCCGGCACCTTGATGGCGCGCCAGCGCTCATCGCCATCGAACACGCCGGCGTAGCTGCGCTTGAACATCTCGGAGGTGATGAACTTGTGAACGTTGTCCGCCACTTCCTGCGGCGTGGGCCAGATGTCCTTCAGGTACACCGGCTTGCCGCCATTGCCCGTGCCCAGCGGCTCCGTGTTCAGGTCGAGATCGAGCGAACCAGCCAGCGCATAGGCCACCACCAGTGGCGGCGAGGCCAGGTAGTTCTGCTTCACTTCCGGATGCACGCGGCCGTCGAAGTTGCGGTTGCCCGACAGCACCGAGGTGCCGATGACATCGCCGGCCTTCACCGCGGCGGAAATCTCGGGCTTCAGCGGGCCGGAGTTGCCGATGCAGGTGGTGCAGCCATAGCCCACCAGATTGAAGCCGATGCCGGCCAGCTCATCGAGCAGGCCCGCAGCCGCAAGATAGTCGGTGACCACGCGCGAGCCGGGCGCCAGCGAAGTCTTCACCCAGGGCTTGCTGGTGAGTCCGAGCTTGCGCGCGTTTCGCGCAACCAGGCCCGCAGCCATCAACACATAGGGATTCGACGTGTTGGTGCAGCTGGTGATGGCGGCGATCAGTACGGCGCCATCCCTTACATCAAACGTCCTCCCGTCTACTGTCGCGCTTGCGGTTCCAGTAGCGGACGGATTCTTCTTCGCGCGTTCCTCCGCCTGCTTCTTGTACGCCGTCTGGAACGCGGCCTTCGCGCTGCGCAGCGGCACGCGATCCTGCGGACGGCTGGGACCGGCCAGACTGGGCTCCACCGTGGCCATGTCCAGCTCGAGCACATCGGTGTAGTCGGCAGCCTTCTGGCCGTTCACGCGCCACATGCCCTGCGCCTTGGCGTATGCCTCCACCAGCGCCACCTGTTCGGCCGGACGGCCCGACAGCTTCAGGTAGCGGATGGTTTCTTCGTCGATGGGGAAGATGGCGCAGGTGCTGCCGAACTCCGGCGACATGTTGCCGATGGTGGCGCGGTCCGCCAGCGGCAGGTTGGCCAGGCCATCGCCGAAGAATTCGACGAACTTGTCCACCACGCCCTTCTTGCGCAGCATCTCGGTGACGGTGAGCACGAGGTCGGTGGCCGTGGAGCCGGGCGGCAACTGGCCGTTCAGCTTGAAGCCGATGACCTGCGGGATGAGCATCGTCACCGGCTGGCCCAGCATGGCCGCCTCGGCCTCGATGCCGCCCACGCCCCAGCCCAGCACGCCCAGGCCATTGATCATCGTGGTGTGCGAATCGGTGCCGACCACGGTATCCGGATACGCTTCGGGCGTGGCGCCTTCCTTGGCGAACACCACGCGGCCCAGGAACTCGAGGTTCACCTGGTGCACGATGCCGGTGTTCGGCGGCACCACCTTGAAGTTGCGGAAGGCGCTCTGCCCCCAGCGCAGGAAGGAATAGCGCTCGCCATTGCGCTCGAACTCGATGCGGTTGTTGTCGGCCAGCGCCTGCGGCGTGCCGTATTCATCCACCTGCACCGAGTGGTCGATGACGAGCTCCGCCGGCGCCAGCGGATTCACCTTCTCGGCATTGCCGCCGAGGCGGGAGATGGCCTCGCGCATCGCGGCGAGGTCGACCACGCAGGGCACGCCGGTGAAGTCCTGCATGATCACGCGCGCGGGCGTGAACGAGATTTCGTGGGAGGGCGTGGCCTTGGCATCCCAGGCCAGGAGCGCATCGATGTCGCTGCGCGTGACATTCACGCCGTCTTCGAACCGCAGCAGATTCTCGAGGAGGATCTTCAGCGAGTAGGGCAGGCGCGCCACCTTGTCGGCCGGCAGGGAGGCAAGGCTCCAGATCGTATGCGGCCGGCCATTCACGTTCAGGGTGGTGCGGGCCTTGTAGCTGTCGGTCATAGGTCCTCCGGAAACTAGCCGACGATTATAGCCCGGTTCGGGTGATCACTCCTCCGCCCAGGCAGCGCGATGCGCGATAGATCACGGCCGACTGCCCGGGCGTCACCGCGCGCTGCGGCAGCCGGGGCACGATGCGGATGTCTCCACCATCGAGCGCGGTGAGAGTGGCCTCCTGATCCGGCTGCCGGTAGCGCAGCCGCACGGTGATGTCCGCGGCCTGCGCCTCGCTGGCCGCGCACAGCCAGTTCGGTTTGCGCACGGTGAGGCCGGTGGTGAACAGCGCGGGATGATCCTCGCCCTGCGCCACGATCAGCAGGTTGCGTGCGGGGTCCTTGCCCACCACGTACCAGGGTGCGCCGCTGCCACCGGCCCTGCCGCCCACGCCGATGCCGCCGCGCTGTCCCAGCGTGTAGAAGGGCAGTCCCACATGCGTGCCGATCTCCTCGCCGCCATCGGTCCGGATGGGGCCGGGCGTGTGGCCGATGTACTGCGCCAGGAAGTCGCGAAACGGGCGTTCGCCGATGAAGCAGATGCCGGTGCTGTCGCGCTTGTCGGCCACCGGCAGTCCGGCCGCGCGCGCCAGCGCGCGCACCTCGGGCTTGTGCAGTTCGCCCAGCGGCATCAGCGCGCTGGCAAAGCGCTCGCGGGCCACCGCGTGCAGGAAATACGACTGGTCTTTTTCAGTATCAAGTGCCTTGTGCAACTCCACGCCGTCGGCGCCTGCCAGCAGGCGGGCATAGTGGCCCGTTGCGAGCTTTTCGCCGCCCAGACGCAGCGCATGGTTCAGGCAGTCCCCGAACTTGATCTCGCGGTTGCACAGCACATCCGGATTGGGCGTCAGGCCCGCGCGGTAGTCGTCGAGGACTTCCGTGAACACGCGCTGGCGGTATTCACGCGACAGGTCCACGCGATGCAGCGGGATGCGCAGTTCCGCGGCTACGCGCCGCGCGTCCTGGAAATCCTCGGCCGAGGTGCAGTAGCCCTGGTCATCCTCCTCCCAGTTGTGCATGAAGAGGCCCTGCACCTCATGGCCCTGCCGCAGCAGCAGCAGCGCTGCCACGGCCGAGTCCACGCCGCCAGACATCGCGACGATGACGCGCATCAGGCGCTGCGCGAGGCCAGGGCCGGTGCGGGCGCGCCGAGGTACGACAGCGCCGACAAATCGTGCTGGCGCCCGGCCAGGTGGTCGTCGATGCACTGGAGCACCAGCGGGTTGCGCAGCCGTGTGCCCCGTTCCACCAGCTGCGCGCGCGACAGCCAGTGCGCCGCGACGATGCCATGGTCGAGTGGGCGCGGTTCGTGCCCGGTGACCTCGCCACTGATGGCCACGCGCAGGAAGCTGCGCCCGGTATCGGCATTGCGCCACAGATACAGTCCGAGCAGGTGCCGCGGCTGGAATCGCCACGCGGTTTCCTCCAGCGTCTCGCGCACCACCGCATCGACGATGGACTCGCCATCCTCGACGTGGCCAGCGGGCTGGTTGAACACGAGGCGGTTGCGGATGCGTTCCTCGACGATCAGGAATCGATCGTCACGCTGCACGATGGCAGCAACCGTGAGGTCGGGGCGCCAGGTCATCGCCGCAGTATAGGGGAGGTCTGGAATGGCGGGACGGCGGTGCTGCGCGCGTCGAGCCCGGGGGACGTCAGTACTTGGGAACGCTGGCGATCCACATCTCGTCGAATTCCTGCAGGTACAGCTTCGCGATCGGTGGCTGGTTGAAGCCTGCAACACCATCCCAGCTCCCCACCTGCGCGCGGTACACGATGGCGCGGGCGTCGGCGATGAGCATGCCGCTGGTGCGCGCGGCATACTGGGAATTCAACGTGCGGATCTCGATGTGCCCCGACAGCCGGCGGCGCATGGCGGCCAGCTTGTGCGGCGAGGTATAGGGAACGGCGCGCTGCGTGAGCAGCCGCACCTTCGCGAAGCTGTGGCTGAGCAGGAAGCGCTTCACCAGGTCGAGGAAGGGCGAGTGCTCGTAGACCTGCGGCTCCAGGTCCAGCGTGAAGATCGAGACCAGGCGCTGGGCTCCCGACACGGCGCGACGCGAAGCCGCGCGCACGTCCTCCAGCGTGGTCAGTACCTGCAGGGGTTCAGGCGCATCCAGCGGACGATCGCCGCCGCGCCCGAGCACCGAAACCGGAGCCTGGCTGCCTGCGACAGTGCCTGCGAAGAAATACTGGGGTCCGCCCATGGCCCGATATTAGGAACGGGCCACTGGCTGCAATTGTGGGCGAGTTCACGCTTCGCCCCCAGAACGCGGGGGGTGGGACGAAACTGCGCCGCGCGTCTCAAAAAAAGCCAGCTTATGTCCGGTGCCGCGGCCACCAGTCCGGCGGGGTTACCCCGCGAGGCCGGCCAGTCGTTCGGCCAGCCCCACGTATCCCGCCGGCGTCAGCGCCAGCAGCCGCTGGCGTTCGGATTCCGGAAGGGGCAGCGTGCCGATCAGCGCCGCGAGTGATTCGCGGGTCAGCGGCTTGCCGCGCGAATGGGCCTTCAGCAGTTCGTAGCCATCGGGCACACCGGCCGCGCGCAGCACGGTCTGCACCGGCTCGGCCAGCA
>JAXMGX010000012.1:0-150054 GCA_046347045.1 Steroidobacteraceae bacterium | reverse complement strand
GACTTGTTCAACGATGCGGGCGCCTATCACCAGATCGTGCGCGACTGGAATGCGCAGGTTGCCAAGGCGGTGCTCGAGAGCTGGGAGATCAGCCCCGACATCATCGAGGCCGTGGGCAGCTATGAAACCCTGGACCGCGCCGGCGTCGGCGAGGTCGATCTCACCGACGTGCTGACCATCGCCAACGTGCTGGTGTCCTTCCACACCGACCCGCCGGCTCTGGAAATGCACCTGAAGGAAACCTCGGCGGCCGTGCGCCTGGGCGTGAACGCCGAAGCCATCCACAAGGTGCTGCAGGAAACGGCCGGCGAACTGGCCAGCCTGCGCTCCGCGCTGGGCGCCTGAGGGGCCCGCCGCAGGGCTCCCGCGACCCCGGATATCCGCCCCTGCGGTGGGTGTTGCGGTCTTGCTTGACACCCTCCCGCCGCGACCCGGAAAATCCGCGGCCCACTAATAGTGGGCAGGCGGAAAGGTAGCTCAGCTGGTTAGAGCACGGCACTCATAATGCCGGGGTCGAGGGTTCGATTCCCTCCCTTTCCACCACCATCTGGTCTCACACCAGCTCAGGAACTTTCGGTATTGGCCACCACCGCGACGCGAAAGTCGACGCCCTCCCAGCGATCGACTTCCACCCAGCGGAACGTGAACAGCACCGCGTCGCCCGTCGCGAGAGCCCTGGTCGGCAGGTCCGTGTAGTAGTCGCCGAGACCGCTCGCGGTGGAGGGCGTGTCCTCGATCGTGCGCCACTCGTCGGCGCTCCAGTGCACGACGCACGGCGCGAGCGTCTGGATCCGCAGCATGTCGCCGCGCACCATCGTGCGCAGCCGGTGATTGAACCGCCAGAGCGCGATGCTCGAGCGCGTGCGCTCGACGACGTAACGCTGCCAGGTTTGAGGCGGCAGATCGTAGACCCTGCCGTCGTTCAGCGAGCGGCGAAGCTTCAGGTGCTCCGCGTGCGCCCAGACGAGCGGCATCGCGGAGCCCGTCGGTCGTCCTTTGAAGAGCTCGCGCTCGGGCACGTCGGTGCCGTCCCAGATCTGCTCGGGCAGCATGCCGCCGTCGCTCGCGCACGCCTCGAGCGTCGCCAGCAGCCGCCGCGCCTCGTCGGGCCGGCCGGCCGCGAGCTCGTAGTGCGCGCGCTCGCCAGTCAGTAGCGGCCACGGCCGGCCGACGCCCGTGCCGTCGAACGCGCTACCGTCGTCGTGCTCGCCATAGCCGTCATCGTTGTAGCGGCGCCAGACCGGGCCATGGCCCGTCTCGAATTTGAGCAGCGCGTCGAGTACGCGCACGGTGTTCACGATCCGCGGATCGTCGGGCGCGCGCAGGCCGAAGCGCACGAGCGCGAGCGCGTCGGGGCTCACGATCTCGACCGCGGGCATGTTGGCATCGGCGGCCGGACGGTTCTTGATCGGCACGAAGCCGCCCGCGGGCGATGCCGCGTCGGCCGTCTCGGGCGGCGCGATGCGCACGTAGTAGCCGTCGACGCCGAGCGTGCGCGCGAGCGGCGTATCGCGCACGTACACACAGTCGTCGATCATGTCGTTCCACGCGTCGGCCGTTTCGCGCAGGTAGCGGCCGATTGCGGGCTCGCCGATGCGCTCCGCGAGCTCGGCGGTCACGAGCAGCGCCGCGATCTGCACGGCCACGGTGAACGGCGCGAGACCGGCGTCTTCCTCCCAGCGATCCTGGTCGGTGACGGGGCCGTTGCGGATGATGAAGCTTGCCGCGCGTTTGATCATCGACCAGAAGCCTTGCACGCGGTCGTCCGGCAGCGGCCGATCGCGGCGCAGCAGATCGAGCAGCAGGATCGGGAACGCGGCTTCGTCGAGCTGAATGCCGCGCCAATACGGCTCACCGTCCACCCACATGTTCTGCGCCCACGAGCCGTCGGCCTCCTGGACCGACTGGAGGTAGTCGAGCACGCGCAATGCGCTGTCGCGCTGGCCGATCGCGAGCAACGCGCCGGCCGCCTCGACGAGGTCGCGCGGCCACACGAGGTGATAGCCGCCCAAGTCCTCGTCGCCCTTCCTCGAGCCCCAGGGTATCGACAGGCTCGCGATCAGCGCGCCCGGCATGTGCTTCTCTTCGTGACAGCGCACTACGGCTGCGCTGATCCGCACGAGCCTGCCGTCCGTGAGCCCGTCCGTGACGCTCGGCGCGAGCCGCTTCTGCCAGCCCTGCCACTCGGCGACGTATGTCGCGCGTGCGGACTCGAAGCCTGCGAGCAGGCTCTCGCGCGCGCGATGCCCGGCCTCGATCGCCGTGCTGCCGAACGCGAGCGCGACGACGAACGTGCCGTCGGCCGCGGCGTCGACGACGCCGGTCAGCGCGACGTTGCCGTTCTCGGCGCGCTCGTACTCCGTCGGCAACGCGCCGTGCGCCATGAGCTGCTGCCAGCCGTCCGACACGCCGACGAACCCGGCCGAGCCCGATGCCCATTCGGGCGCGCAGGCGACCGCGAGCGCGTTCCCCGCTCGCTCCGCGAACAGCATCGTGATGCCCTTGTAGTCGCCGACCCATGCCGTATTGCCCGCGCCGCGATTCGACAGGTGCGGCGCGAGCAGCACGTAGAGCCGATAGTTCTCGAGCGCGCCGACGAGCGGTGTGAAGCGAATGTGCTGGAGCACTGTCTCGCGATGCGGATCGGTCAGGATCTCCTTGTCGATTCGGTAGCGGCCCTCGCGACACGTGTTCGTGAGGCGGAACGCCGGCACGCCGGGCGCATTCCAGGCCGCGACGCTCGGGGCGTCGCGTTTCTCCTCGGACACGAAGCCGCCGGGGCCCGTGACGATCAGGCCCATGTCGCGCAGGCACGCGCGGTCGAGCCGCGGGTAGTAGACCTCGTTCAAGATCCCGTGGCTCACGGTGAACCAGATGCGGCTGCCGGGATTGAGCGCGGTGCCGACGCCGGTCTTCGCGCTGGACGTCCAGCTCGGCAGGATGCCGGGCCATCCCGGCGCGTAGCGCACGCGCTCGGTCACGGCGGCGTGCACGCCGCGGTGGCGGCCGGCTGACCGCGCCAGAGCCGCACGCTGCCTTCGAGCGAGGCGCGCAGGCGTGCGACGATCTTCGTGACCTGCTTGCGCCATTTCTTCTTGCCGCGGCCGGTGACGAGATCGAGGAACAGCATGCGGTCCCCGCGATACGCGCCGAGCGCCTGCATCTTCGCGCGTCGAGCCGCTGTCATCGAGCTGCCTCCAGATGCCGCCGGCCGCGCGCCGGCGCTTCGTACACTGATTCGATCAGTCCGCTGCGCAGAAGGTTCCCGCAGAGCCGGAGAAAGTAGAAATAACCTCTGAGCTCGCCGCAGCGTTGGACGCGTTCCGCGAGCTCGCACGCTGACCTTCGTGATCTCGCTGGATGAGCAAGGCAAGACGGTCGGTGCCGGCGTGCGGATGATGGCCCCGCGATAGCGGGCTGACGGATGCACGCGCTATTCTCCGGCGACACGTCATGACCCCGGCGTCGAGATTGAAGTGATTCGTGTCCTTCTTGCCTGCGGCGTGTTGCTGAGTTGCGCCGCCTCGCTCGCTGCGGGAGCAGAGGCCGCCGTGCGGCTGCAACTGACAGCCAGGATCCCACTGGGACCCGTGAAGGGTCGCCTCGATCACCTTGCGCTGGATCCGAAGCTGAACAGGCTGTTCGTCGCGGAGCTGGGTAATGACTCCGTCGCCGTGGTCGATCTGGCGAAGCTGCGTGTGCTGCGCCGCCTGACCGGGTTCAGCGAGCCGCAGGGCGTTGCGTGGTCGGCAGATGCAGGTTCCCTTTATGTGGCAAGTGGTGGCGACGGCACAGTGCGGGCCTTCACCGGCGAGGCACTGGCGGCAGGCCCCACGATCGATCTCGGTGCGGATGCCGACAACCTGCGGATCGGGTCCGATGGAAGAGTATGGGTGGGGTCGGGCACCGGTGCGCTCACTGCGCTCGACGCGCGCACCTTGAAACCGACCGCAACCCTTGAATTTCCGGGACACCCCGAAGGCTTCCAGCTCGAAATCCAGGGCCCGCGGGCTTACGTCAATGATCCCGATGCGAACGAGGTGGTGGCGCTGGACCGTGAGCGCAAACAGGTCAGCGCGCACTGGCGCACGGGGCAGGGCGCCAACTTCCCGATGGCTCTGGATGAGGCAAACGCAAGGCTGTTCGTCGTGTTCCGTTCACCTCCGGGCCTGAGTGTGCTGTCGACGCGGGATGGACGTCAGATCGCACATGTGCCCACCTGCGGCGATGCCGACGATGTGTTTCTCGACCCACGAAGATCCGTCGCCTACGTCATCTGTGGTACTGGCCGGATCGATGTCTTCGATACGCGCGTCGACGCGTTCGGGTTGGTGGGTTCGATGCAAACCGTTCCCGGAGCCCGCACAGGGCTGTATTCCCCCGAACTTGATCGGCTCTTCGTCGCTGTCAGGGCTTCCGGTGCGGAAGCAGCCTCCATCTGGATCTTTCAGCCTGTCGGGCCGGATGTTCGTCTTCGTCAGGGTCCCGAGTCCCCGCCGAGCAGGTAGAGCGCCGCGACCACCAGTGCGGCGATCGAGGCAATCAACACCGCAGCAGCGGCCATGTCCTTCATCGCCCGGATTTCCGGGTGACGATCCGGATGCACGTGATCGGCCAGCGTTTCCAAGGCGCTGTTCAGCAGTTCGGCAGCCAGCACCAGTCCGATCGTCAGCACGCCGATGGCCCACCAGATGATGGAAGCCCGCGTGACAGCCAGCACCAGGAGGACCACGGCTGTGGCCATCAGATGTGTACGGAAGCTGGCCTCGCGCTGAAAGGCAGCGCGCAGGCCGGCAAGGGCAAATCCCATTCTCCTGAACAGCGACTGGCCCTTCATCTTGCGGCGTCCCTTCCCGAATTCATGAAATCGGCTACGCCCAGGGCGCCGATCGCCCGGGTCGTGCCCGCGGCTCATCCTGCCAGAACATCGAAAGGATTTCCGATGCGCATCCGATACAAGACGCCGCAATGGAACCGGAACCACACCCCCGGAACCATAAGGTTTAGTAAGCCACCGGCGACGTCGTCCGTGGGAGTCTGAAGGACTGCACGGGAGATTCCATGAGTGGATGGCGAATTGGCTGTGGCCTGCTTTGCTGGCTCCTGGCCACTGCGGCGACATCGCAGGAGACGCTCACCGGTCATCAGCGAAACGTCGAGCGCGCCGGAACGGCGCTGATGTTCGCGGTGCCGGCCGCGGCGCTGCTGGCCACCTGGACTCTCGAACCCAACGGAAACTCCGGGAAGGAGCCGGATACGAACTGGCTGTTGATGGGTGGCAGCCCGCGACATGATCTGTTGCTTGCGCTGACCCGCGCCGGCGCAACGACCGGCATCCTCAAATACGCGGTCGACGAGACCCGTCCCAACGGGGAGCGATATTCATTCCCATCAGGTCACGCGACAGCCGCCTTCACGGGGGCGGAGTTCATCCGCAAGGAATACGGCTGGCGATGGGCCGCCCCGGCGTACCTGGCGGCAGGCTTTGTCGCCTGGTCCAGGGTCGAGGCGGACAAGCACTACACTCACGATGTTGTCGCCGGTGCCGCCATAGGCATCCTCGCCAATCATGATTTCTGGCGCGGCAACACCCGCGTGGGCCAGTTGAGCTTCGGCACGGGTACCGTGGAGTCCATGGGCAGGGTGGCGCCGGGGCTGCAGGTCCAGTTGATCCACTGACCTCAATCCCCGGCGTGACTCGCCCGCCTGGTTCGAGCCAGAGCGGCCAGCGCGATCAGGCTGAATGCGGCGCCGGCAAGGAATGTGGCGGCCGGTCCGTGGTTCTCCCATATCCACCCCGCCAGCACACTGGCCGCGAGCATCGCAATGCCACTGACGAGGTTGAAGAACCCGAAAGCCGTGCCGCGCAGGTCCGGCGGCGCCACATCGGCCACCATGGTGGCCAGCAGCCCCTGGGTCATTCCCATGTGCAAACCCCAGAGCGCGACACCCACCAGGATCATTGTCCAGTGGCCGCCCAGCGCGAGTACGACATCGGCGACGATGAGCAGCAGCAGCCCGATCGCGAGCAGCACGCCGTGACTCACCCTGTCGGCGAGCTTGCCGAAAGGATAGGCGGATGATGAATAGACCATGTTCATCGCGACCATCACCAGTGGAACCAGCGCAAGCGGGATGCCACCGTGTTGGGCCCTCAGCACCAGGAAGGCCTCGCTGAAGCGCGCCAGGCTGAATACCGCGCCAACGCCTGCCACCCACCAGTAGGCGGGGGACAGGCGCGCCAGGTTTGCCCGTTGAATGGGATTCGTGCCTCGGCCTCGTATCTGTCGCCCGGGCTCGCGGACTCCGAACAGCAGCAGGCATACCGCGAGCAGGCCGGGGATCACGGCCACCCAGAACACCGCGCGGAAGTTGTTGGCCCAGAGCAGCATCAGGGCCGTGGCGAGCAGGGGGCCCACGAATGCCCCGACCGTATCCAGCGCCTGCCGGAGCCCGAAGGCGGCGCCACGCAGATGCGGGGGCGCAATGTCGGCCACCAGCGCGTCGCGCGGCGCGCCGCGGATGCCCTTGCCCACGCGATCGAGCAGCCGCGCAGTGACCACAATGCCGATGCCGCCCGCCATGGCGAACAGGGGTTTGGTCAGTGCGCCCAGCGCATAGCCCAGGACGGCCAACCCCTTGCGCCTGCCCAGGTAGTCGCTGAGCGTGCCGGAGAACACTTTCACGACGAGTGCAAGGGACTCGGCGAGTCCTTCTATGAGGCCCACGGCGATCGCGCTGGCGCCGAGCGTGCCCACCATGAACAGCGGCAGCAGGCTGTGGATCATCTCGGAGGAAACGTCCATGAGCAGGCTGACGAAACCCAGCACCCAGATGGCCGGTGGCAGGCCGGAAACGGGGCGCGCGACATGTGAGCTGTCCACGAGCCGGATTCTGGCGTCGGATCGCGTACTTTGCTTACGAATTCGTAAAGCGATCCAGTCGGGACATGACTGCGGATTAACGAATCCGGTTGCGTCCCGGTGTCATCAATGTCGCCGCCATGGCCGGCAGTTCAGGGGTGCGCGTGCGGATCTACTGCGATTTCGACGGGACCATCACCACCGAGGACACCACTGACGCTGTATTGCGGGCTCTGGCCCATCCGGACTGGGAACGGCTGGAAACCGACTGGATCGAAGGCAGGCTCACCGCAGCCGAATGCATGCGACGGCAGGTGTCCCTGATTCAGGGCGATGCGGCCGCCATCGATGCCGTGCTCGAGCGGATCGAGCTGCGGGAAGGTTTCGCGCAATTCAGCCGCTGGTGCGACCAGCGAGGCGTTGCCCTGGTGGTGGTCAGCGATGGCGTGGATCGTTTCATCCATCAGGTGCTGCAGCGAAACGGGCTCGCTGGCCTGCCCGTGCTGTCCAACCGGCTGGTGGGCGGGCCCGGCGACTGGCGCCTGGAGCAGCCCTGGTCGTCGCTGACCTGCGCTGCCGGTTCCGGCGTCTGCAAATGCCGGATCACGCGCACCTCGGCCCGTGACGAGCTGGTGTACATCGGCGATGGCCGCTCCGACTACTGCGTGGCGGGAGAGGCCGACCTGTTGTTCGCGCGCGGCTCGCTGGTGGAGCACTGCCGCGCGAGCAAGCTCGAGTTCCTTCCCTTCGAGTCCTTCGCCGACGTGGAGGGCACCCTTGCCCGACGCTGGCGGCAACCGCGCCAGACGGCGCTACCCGCCGCAACAGCGGCCACGGAGACAACGCGATGAATGCACTGGCCGATTCGCTTTTCCCGCCCCGCACGCCATCGGCGGCGCCCGCCGACGATCTGGATGAACGCACGCTGCGCGACATGGAGGCAGAGTACTGCTCCTTCGGCGACACGGTGCACTACCTGCCAGAGCCGAATTTCTTCAGTGATTGCGAGGGCTCCTATCTTCGCGACAACCAGGGCCGCGAGTTCCTGGACCTGCAGATGTGGTACTCGGCGGTCAACTTCGGCTATCGGAATCCGCGCCTCAACGCTGCGCTGGTCCGCCAGGCCAATCGGATGCCGCAGCTGGCATCGCAGTACCTGCATGCGGGCAAGGTGGAGCTTGCCGCCCGCATCGCGCGCGGCATGCAACAGCGCTTCGCTCAGAAGGGTCGGGTGCATTTCAACGTGGGCGGATCGCAGTCCATCGAAGACTCCCTGAAGATCGTGCGCAACGCCACGGCAGGCAAGAGCCTGATGTTCGCCTTCGAGGGCGGCTACCACGGGCGCACGCTGGGTGCATCGGCGATCACGTCCTCGTACCGGTACCGTCGGCGTTTCGGGCATTTCGGCGAGCGCGCGTTCTTCGTCGAGTATCCCTACCACTTCCGCGGCCCGCGCGGCATGAGCAAGGAAGAATACGGACTGCACTGCGTGCGCCAGTTCGAGCGGCTGTTCGAGACCGAATACAACGGGGTCTGGGATCCCAAGGTGAAGCAGGCGGAGTTCGCCGCGTTCTACGTGGAACCCGTGCAGGGCACGGGCGGATACGTGATACCGCCGCCGAATTTCTTCATCGAGCTGAAGAAGGTGCTGGACCGCTACGGCATCCTGCTGGTGGTCGACGAGATCCAGATGGGCTTCTACCGCACCGGCAAGCTGTGGTCGATAGAACACTTCGGGGTCAAACCCGATGTGCTGGTGTTCGGCAAGGCACTGACCAACGGCCTGAACCCGCTGGCTGGATTGTGGGCCCGCGAGGACCTGATCAATCCCACGGTGTTTCCGCCAGGATCGACGCACTCCACCTTCGCCTCCAATCCGCTCGGCACGGCCGTGGGCCTCGAGACCATGAAGATGCTGGAGGAGCAGGACTACGGCGCGATGGTGATGCACAAGGGCGCGTACTTCCTCGATGGGCTGCGCGAATTGCAGAAGCGCTGGCCGCAGATCGGCGACGTCGATGGACTGGGTCTCGCACTGCGCTGCGAGATCTGCGAGGCCGACGGCTACACCCCCAACAAGGCGCTGCTGGACCGGATGGTGGAGGAGGGCATGAAAGGCGACCTCGAAGCCGACGGTCGCAAGCTGGGCCTGGTGCTCGACGTGGGCGGCTACCACAAGAACGTCATCACGCTGGCGCCGTCGCTGGAGATCACGCAGCAGGAAATCGACCTGGGCCTGCGGCTGCTCGATGCCCTGTTCCGGCGGTGCGTCTAGTTGCAAACCGCGGCCTCATGCGTCGAGGCGCTGGAGCCCGCGGGTCTGGTCCGCAGTTTCCTCGCGCATCCGCCATTGCGCTTCCGGGCGGAATGCACGGCCAGCGGCGTGCCGTTCTTCGTCGGCGACTACGACCTGCTGACGACCGCCGATGAGGCCGTGCGCCGGCGACTGCCGAAGTGGCGGTGGCTCGCCCGCTGCTGCACGGTGCGCGCCACCTTCGCCGGCACCACGGTCACCGAGTACGTGCAGATGCCGCACCAAGCCGACGCGCGCAGCGTGGTCCGGGAACTGCTCGAGGTCTCGAAGGACTGCACGCTGCTGGTGGTGAAGGATCTTCCCGTGCGCTCCCCGTTGCTTACCGACGAGCACAATGCCCAGGCAGAGTCGCTCCGGCGGCAGTGCCTGGCGGCGGGGTTCACGCTGGTGGCGGGTCAGGCGCTGGCCTATGTGCCCATCGATTTCAGCACGCTGGAGGGCTACCTTGCCGCGCGATCCGCGGGCCGCAGGCGCGACCTGCGTCGCAAGCTTCGGTCACGCGAGCGCCTGCACGTCGAGTGCCGCCCGACGGGCGACTCGTGGTTCGACAGCGCCGCCGGGGCGCAGCTCTACGCGCTGTACCTGAATGTCCATGCCCAGAGCGAAGTCCACTTCGACCTGCTGTCACCGGAATTCTTCAATGCCGTGTTCCGGGACGGCGCCTCCGGTGGCATCGTGTTCCTGTACCACCATGCAGGGGAGCTGGTCGGCTTCAACCTGTGCTATCGCTGCGGCGACAAGCTGGTCGACAAGTACATCGGCATGAAGTACCCGCAGGCCCGTGAGCTCAACCTGTACTTCGTGAGCTGGTTGCTGAACCTGGAGTACTGCCTCGAGAAGGACCTGAAGTTCTACGTTGCCGGGTGGACCGATGCGCAGGTCAAGCGGGAGCTCGGCGCCCGATTCACATGGACCGAGCACGCGGTGTACCCGCGCAGCCCGCTGCTGCGGTTCCTGCTGCGGCTGTTCCGACGGTCGTTCGAGAGCGATGCCAACTGGCAGCGCGGGCGGCACGATGCGCAGATCACTGGTGCTTGATTTCGACGGCTCGGTTGCCGGTCGCGTCGACGCGGCAGTGCTGTCGCTGCAGACGCTGCACGACAGGATTCGCTTCGGGTGCAGCCTGCGTGAACTGCGGGCCCTGGCCGACCCGCTCGATGCCGCGCTCGGGACCTTCCCCGGGGTCGTGTTCCTGGGCAGTGGCGACTTCCATCATGTGAGCCTGCCGCTGATCCAGCGTGCAGCGCGGCGCGGCCCGCTCGAGGTGGTCGTGCTCGACAACCATCCCGACAACATGCGCTGGCTCGGCGGCATTCACTGCGGTTCGTGGGTGCGGCACGTTGCAAGGCTTGCGGCGGTGAGGCATGTGCACGTGCTCGGGATCACGTCGGCCGACATCTCGCGTGCCCGGCTGTGGGAGAACTACCTCTCCCCGCTGTGGCGCGGCAAGCTCACCTATTGGAGCGTGGGTCAGCCTCCCTCGTTGCTGCACCGCCTTGCCAATCTCGCCGCCTTCCGGAATTTCGACTCGCCCGCTGAACTCTGCGAGGCATTTGCCGCGGAGCAGGCCCGGAACCAGGCGGGCGTACCCGTCTACTTGAGCATCGACAAGGACGTGCTGTCCCCGTCGCTGGTGACCTGCAACTGGGATCAGGGCTGCTTCGATGAATCGCATGTGCACGCCGTGTTGTCCGCGCTCCAGGGCAGGGTCATCGGCTGCGACATCACCGGGGAAATCTCCACGCATGAATACCGCACCCGCTGGAAGCGCTGGGTTGCCTCCCTGGATGCGCAGCCCGACGTGGATCTTCCGGCCCTCGAAGCTCACCAGCGCGAACATGATCGACTCAATGCCCGGCTGCAGCCGCGCATCCTTGCCGCGATGGTGCCCGAGGCGGCTAGTGATCCGGCATGCGGCCTGCCTTCGATGCGCCGCGTGCCAGCGTGAGTATGCCAAGCACGATCAGTGCGCACCCCAGGAGCTGCGGCGCATGAATGGGCTCGTTGAACAGCAGTGCCGACAGCAGCAGCACCGAGATGATCTCCAGGTGCGACGCCGCGTAGGCGGGGCCGATGGGTGCATGGGCCAAGAGCGTGATCCAGGTGAAGAAGGTGGCCACGTAACAGCCGATGGCGACGTAGATCCATGGCCCGGACAGCACGCGCCACAGCCAGGCGGCTTCCGGCGCGAAGGGCTCGGCGCCGAGGGCGGCATACTTGAACGACACCTGCGCGAAGGTGTCGAAACACATCAGCGCCAGGAATCCGAGCACGTAGAAGCGCCGCGAGCGCGATGCGACTCCGGAAGTGCCTGCCTCGGGCGCCACGTCAGCTCAGTCCCACGATTGCGACCCCGGCCGCGATCAGGGCGCCACCCAGTATCTGCATCGGCCCCAGCCGCTCGGCGAAGAAGACCCGGCCGCCCGCCAGCATCACCAGCGTGCTCGCCGAAGACAGCAGCACGCCCTGCGACAACGGCAGTACCGACAGCACCGCCAGCCACAGCACGAACTCCAGCACGAAGCAGCCGATCCCCGTCCAGATCCAAGGCTCGGCCGCGTAGCGCAGCCACTGCTGCTGCCACGTCGCGCCGGCATCGAGTCCCGAGACGGAGGCGCGCTTGAATGCGAGCTGGCCGGCGGCATCGGTGGCGAGGCTCAGGCCGAGCAGCAGCGCCTGTGAAGGAGTTACCAACGGACCGCCGCGGGCATGCGAAACATGATCGTCACTATATGCGGTTTCGAATCCCGGTATTCCCCGTGAAGCATTTGTCATTCCGGTGCAGGCTCTTCGCCGTGATGCTCGCGGCCGGGTTGCTGTCCTCCTGCGAGGATTTCGTTCCCCGCGGCGATCCCGTCGTGGACATCCGGCCGTCCTGGAACAACGCGGCTGCCGCAGGGGCCGAAAGTCTGCACGACTGGTGGCGGGGGTTTGACAGCGTGCAGCTCGATTCCCTCGTGGACAAGGCGCTGGCGGGCAACTTCAAGATGCAGGCGGCGCACCAGCGCCTGATGGCCGCGCGCGCGCTGCGGGGCGCGGGAGAGTCGAACTTCCGGCCCGCCGCCGTGGCGAGCACGGCCTCCGAACGCAATCCCCAGGCCACCGCGCAGTATTTTCTGGTCGGCATCGACGCGAGCTGGGAACTGCCGCTGTTCGGGCGTGCCGTGAACGCCGGCCGGCTGCTGCAAGCGCAGGTCGATGACGCGCTGTCGGACGAAGCCGCGGTGCGCGCGGCGCTGACCGCGGACGTGGTGCGCGCCTATCTGGAAAGCCGATTCGCGCAGCGCGAGCTCGGCGTGGTCGAGGAGCTGGCGAATGTCGCCGACGATCGCCGGCAGCGCCAGGCGACGCGCATCCGCCTCGGGCTGGATGATGCACTGACCAGTACCGCCGACCTGCAACAGGCGCCGCAGGCACGCGCGGAGTCCGGCAGTCTGCAGCGCATCCGCAAGCGGGGACTCGAGTCCCTGGCGGCGCTGCTGGGCAGCACGGCCATCGATGAGTCCTGGGTTGGCAATGAAGGGGAACTGCGCGTGCCCGCCGTGCCGGCGACCTTGCCGGCGGACCTGCTGCGCAGGCGACCGGATATCCGCCATGCCGAAGCCGCGGTCGAGCGCGCCGCGGCGCAACTGGGCATCGCCCGCGCTGATCGCTATCCCAGCGTGTCGATCGCCGGCGCATTGACCGCATCGATACCCGTCGCCGGGCACGTCCGCAGCAGTACCAACAGCATCGTATCGGCCGGGCCACTGATCACCCTGCCGCTGTTCGACTGGGGATTGCGCAAGGCGCAGGCCGAGGCGCATGGCGCCGCGCTGCGGGCGGCCGTATTGGACTACCGGCAGGTGGTCCTTGATGCAGTGGCAGAGGTGGAAGCTGCCCTGCTGCAGGTCGAGGAGGCCATGGAGCAGTCTGCACTGCAGGCGGCTGCGATGGATTCGGCAGAGCAGGCGGAGCGGCGTGCGCAAGCCCAGCGGCAACTGGGCTTGCAGCGGCAGGTCACGGCGCTGGATCTGAAGCGCGAGGCACTGCTCGCGCGCCAGTCGCTGGTGCACGCGGAACGGGACCAAAGCCTTGCGCTGGTACACCTGATGCTCGCACTGGGAGCAGGCTGAATGGTATCGCTGGCCCGCAAGACCCTGCGGCATGAATGGCGGCGCTATCTGCCGGCGGCACTGTCGATCGCCGTGGCGGGACTGTTGCTGTTCGCGCAGGCGGCGCTGGTGATGGGCATCTTCTCGACGGCCAGCGTCTTCGTCAGGGCATCCTCGGCCGACCTGTGGGTGGGCTATCCGCAGACACCCAGCGTCGATCTGGGCCGGCCAGTGCCGGTGTCGGCCGAGATGCGGCTGCGGCTCGATCCGCAGGTGGCGCAGGTCGATGAGCTCCACTGGCTGGATGCCTCATGGAGGACACCCGGATCGCAGCGACACGTCGCGGTGGTTGTCGCAGGCGTGTCGACGCGGGCGGATGGGTTGCTGTTCGCGAAGTCGCTGTCGCCTTCCACCCGCGCGCTGCTCGAGGAGCCTGGCGCAGTGATCGTCGATCCCGCGGATCTTTCCAAGCTGGACATCAGGCCGGGTGGTGAGGCCTACATCCAGGGCAGGCGGGTTCGACTGGTGGGGCTGGCGCCGGGCATCAGAAGCCTCGGTGCCGTGACTGTCGTTGCATCCAACGCGACAGCCCGGTGGGTGGGCGCCGGCGCGGGCTGGGGTGAGCAACCTACTTACTATCTGGCTCGACTGCGGCAAGGTGCCGATCCTTCCAAGGCTGCGCGGCGCTTGTCTTCCGGGGTTGTTCCCGGTCGCTACGAGGTCTGGACAGCTCAGGAGTTCGGTCGGCGCACCATGCTGTTCTGGCTCTTCGACACCGGTGCTGGCCTGGGATTCATCGCATCGGCACTGCTGGTTTTCGTGGTCGGCGCCGTCATTACCAGCCAGTCGCTTGCAGGCGCCATCGCCGGCTCGGTGCGGGAACTGGCAATGCTGCGGGCGATGGGCATAACGAGGGCTGAACTGGGAACCATCCTGATCACGAAGGCGTCCTGGCTTGGGGTTGCTGGACTGCTGGCCGCGGCACTGGCCGGCCTGGTGCTGCTGCCCATTGCCCATGCGGCCGCCGTGCCGGTCGCGCCGAGCGTGCCCATGGCGCTGCTGTGCGCCGTCGCCGTGATGGTGGTGGCGGGACTTGCCGGCCTTGCAAGTCTGGGTCGCCTGTCGCGCACCGACCCTTCGATGTTGCTACGCACATGAACAGCCAGAACCGATCCCTGCAGGCCTCCGGCGTCAGCAAGTCGTTCACGTCAGGCGATGTCACGACCGCGGTGCTCAACCGCGTGGACTTCGCCGCATTCGCCAGCGCCCTGACGTTGATCTGCGGCCCCTCCGGCAGCGGCAAGAGCACGCTGCTGGCGATCCTGAGCGGGCTGCTGCAGCCCGACGCGGGCGATGTGCACTCGCTGGGGACCGAGCTGTCCTCGGTATCGGGCGCGCAGCGTGTGGATCATCGGCGCGAGCACACGGGATTCATCTTCCAGGGTTTCAATCTGTTCCCGGCGCTGACGGCGCTGGAACAGGTGTTGCTCCCGCTGCATTACCTCGGGATGCGGGGTGGCCGCGCCGAGGATCATGCGCGCGCAATGCTGAGCCAGGTCGGCCTCGACCACCGGTTGCACTTTCGGCCCGCGCAACTCTCGGGTGGCGAGCAGCAACGGGTGGCCATCGCCCGCGCGCTGGCCAAGCGGCCCAAGCTGCTGTTCGCGGACGAACCCACCAGCGCGCTCGACAGCCACAGTGGCGCTGCGGTCATCACGCTGCTGCATGGGGTCGCGAAGCAGCATGGCACCACCGTGGTGTGCGTCAGCCATGACCCGAGGCTCATCGATCACGCGGACCACGTCTACCGGATGGAAGACGGCCAGGTGAGCCCGCGGTGTCCCGATCCGGGGCAGGGCCAGTGAACCGCAGCGCCACGCTGGGCGGGTTGCTGTGCGTCATGGCGCTTCTCTGCGGCTGCGGCGCGGCGGCTGGCAGCGCTGCTTCCGGCGCGCAAGCGTCGGCGCAAAGATACGTGGCGATGGTCCGTGGCGAAGTGGACGTTGTCGGCGGACTCGTCCAGGTCTTCTCCGCGCAGACCGGACGCCTGCTCACGGTGCGGGGCCGGCTCGGCACGCGGGTGCGTGCCGGTGAAGTGCTGGCAACACTCGAGCCCCGCGCGCTGCGCGAGGCCGTTGCAATCGAGGCGGCCGCGCTGGCCATGGCGGACGCACGAGCACGCGCCACCAAGGCCGCACGTGAATCCGCGGCGTCGCTGCTGGCGAGGCTGCGCGAGGCGCGGTTGGCCGATGCGGCTCCCGATCTCGCCGTCGACCAGGCACAGCTCGACCTGCAGGCGCGCGGCGCCGAGCATGACGTGGCCGTCGCCGAAGCCCGTGCGGCGGCGGTGAAGCTGCGGTCTGCGCAAGCGGCGCTGCGCGAAGCAGACATCCGCGCACCCGTGGCGGGAGAGCTGGTGGAGATCCATGCCACTCCCATGCTGCGCGTTGCCGCCGATGCCGCGGTGCCGCTGTTCGTGTTGTTGCCGGATGCACCGCGAATCATCCGGGCCGAGCTGGGCGAGGAGTTCGCGGCAGTGGTCCATCGAGGCATGTCCGTGGAGGTGGTGTTGGGCGATCCCGAACGTGTGCTGCCCGGCAGGGCCGCGAGTATTTCCAGCGTGCTCCGGCGGCGAAGCGTCCAGACTGACGCCGACATCGTCGATAGCCGCGTGATTCCCTGCGAAATCGAGGTCGAGGACGCCACGCTGCGCGTCGGGCAGCAGGTGCTGGTTCGATTCAAGGCCGATACATGATCCAGGCTCCCAATGAATTCTTCCTTCCCGCGGGCCGCTCCGGCGTGCTGCTGGTGCATGGACTGACCGGCACGCCGAGCGAAATGCGCTTTGTCGGCAAGGGCCTCCAGGCCAGGGGATTCACTGTTTTCGGCGTGCAGCTTGCCGGCCACTGCCAGGACGAGCACGCACTGATCGCCACGGGCTGGCGCGACTGGTATGCCAGCGTCGAGGAGGCCGCGGTTCGTCTTCGCCAGCACGTGGATCACCTTTTCGTCGGGGGACTCTCGATGGGCGCCGTGCTCGCATTGCGCCTGGCGGCGCGCAACCCGAAGACGGTTTCGGGCGTCGCCTTGTATGGCACCACGCTCAACTACGACGGCTGGGCCATTCCGAGGATTGCGCGGCTGTCGTTCCTGCTGCCGCTGCTGGTGCGGCTGGGCATCGGACGCGGCCGGCGCTTCGAAGAAGCCTTCCCGCACGGCATCAAGGACCCGCGCATCCGCGCGCGCATCGTGGCTTTCATGCAAAGCGGTCACAGCGGCGGAGGCGGGCTGCTGGCCAACCCGTGGCCATCGCTGGCCCAGTTCTACGAGCTGGCCTGGCGCGTGCGGTGGGAACTGCCGAAAGTCGTCGCGCCCTGCCTTACGGTGCATGCCGTGGAAGACGACATCGCCAGCGCGGCCAATGCGCGCATCGTCGCGTCGCGCGTGGGCGGCCGCGCCGAGTCGGTCTGGCTGAAGGACAGCTACCACATGGTCACCATCGACAGGCAGCGGCAGATCGTCGTCGATGAGTCAGCGAAGTTCTTCCAATCCTGCATCCAGCCCCGTCCTGACAATGAAGGAGACCCCAATGTCCACCGTTGAATCCCGGGTCATGCAAATCGTCGCTGAGACGGCCGGCGTCGACCCCTCGGCGATCAAGCCGGAATCCACCATCCAGGCGCTGGGCGTCGCCTCGCTCGATGCCATCGACATGATCTTCAAGATCGAAGAGGTGTTCGGCATCGAACTTGGCGATCGCGAACTCGACCTCAAGGCGGCCAGCGTCGCAACCCTCGTGCAGGCGGTCGAGCGGGCCGTAGGGCCAGGCGGGGCATTGGTGGCCACGCCAGCCGGCTAAGACAGATGCGACGCGTGGTCATTACCGGCATGGGCGCGGTGAGCTGCCTGGGACTGGACGCGCCATCGCTGTGGACCGCGCTGGTGGAAGGTCGCTCGGGCATCGGTCCCATCGTGGGAGTCGAAGGGCCGTCGCTGCGCCAGCCCATCGCCGGCCAGATCCGCGGTTTCGAGCCCGAGGCCCATTTCGACGAGAAACGCCTGCCGCTGCTCGACCGCATTTCGCAGCTTTCGGTCGTGGCCGCCCGCGAGGCCGTGGCCCAGTCGGGATTCGACCCGGCGCGCGAGGGATCTTCCGCCCGCACGGCGACCATCATCGGAACAGGCGTCGGTGGCGACACCACGCACGACCAGCAGATGCGGCGGTTGTATGGCGGGGACGGGCGGGTTCATCCGCTGTCGATACCGCGCATCATGGCCAGCGCCCCTGCGGCGCATGTGAGCATCGAATTCGGGCTGACAGGCCCGGCGTTCGGCGTGACCAGCGCCTGTGCCTCGACGAACCACGCGCTGGCGCAGGCGCTGCTGATGATCCGCGCCGGTGTCGTCGATGCCGCGGTGGCCGGCGGCGTGGATGCCTGCATCACCTACGGCATCCTCAAGGCCTGGGAAGGCATGCGCGTGATGGCCAGCGATGCCTGTCGTCCGTTCTCGGCCGGGCGGCGGGGCATGGTCATCTCGGAAGGGGCCGGGATGTTCGTCCTCGAAGAGTTCGAGGCGGCGCGTTCGCGTGGCGCCACGGTGCTCGCGGAATTTGCCGGTGCGGGGATGTCGGCCGATGCCTCGGATCTGGTGATGCCGGATGAAGCGGGAGCGGCGGGCGCGATGCGCGCCGCGCTCGCGGATGCCCGGCTGCATGCGGAGCAGATCGGGTACATCAACGCGCATGGCACGGGTACGGTTGCCAATGACATCACCGAGACCCGGGCCATCCGCAGGGTGTTCGGTCGGCATGCGGACGCGCTCAGTGTTTCGTCCACCAAATCCGGTCACGGGCACGCGATGGGAGCGGCGGGTGCGCTCGAGCTGGTCGCGACGATCAATGCCCTGAGGACTGGGCGGATCCCGCCGACCATTGGCTATCTTGGTCCCGATCCGGAATGCGACCTGGACTACACGCCCAATGCCGCCAGGCCGCGCGACATCGAGGCCGCGCTCTCGAATTCCTTCGCGTTTGGCGGCCTCAACGCAGTCATTGCACTGAGGCGGGCGTGAGCGCCGAATCGGCTGCCCGCTGGATTGACGTTGCGCCCGACGTGCAGGTCACGGGCCGCGAGGGACCGAGATTGTCTTCCGGTTTGCTGATGGCCGGCTCGTTGCTGCTGGTGGCGCTGGCGACGCGCCTGCAGTTCCTCGGCAATCCGCTGCTCGATTCGGATGAGGGATTCTACCTGCTCGTCGGCGAGCGGATGCTTCACGGGGCCTTGCCGTTCGTCGACATCTGGGACCGCAAGCCGGTGGGATTGTTCCTGCTGTTTGCCGCGCTGCGCCGCCTGGGTGGCGACGGCGTGCTGGCCTACCAGCTTGCCGGCACGCTGGTGGTGGCCGCCACTGCGTTCCTGGTCGCAAGGCTGTCGCGCCAGTTCGCCCCGCGTGGCGCAGCGATGCTGGCCGGGATGATATATCTGGCGTGGATGGTGCTGGGGTCCGCGGCCGGTGGCCAGGCCGAGTTGTTCCTCGCGCTGCCGGTCAGCGCAGCCGGGCTGATCACGATGAAGGGGCTGCAAACTCCCCGGGCGCCAGGAATCTGGAGCCGCGGCCTGCTGTCGATGCTGCTGATCGGCCTGGCCGCGCAGATCAAGTACAGCGCGCTCTTCGAAGGCCTCTTCTTCGGATGCTGCTGGCTCGTCATCGCGTGGCGCGCGGGATCGAGGCGCTGGCTGCCCCTTCTCGCAACGTCGTGGGTCTGCGCCGCCGTGCTTCCCACCGCGGCGGCGGCGGCGTGGTACGCGATGCATGGTCATCTCGAGGAGTTCGTATTCGCGAATTTCGTGTCCGTATTCCGGCGCGGCCCCACCTCGTCCGCGGTGCTCATGTTGCGCATCGCCGGGATGTCGTTGTTGGCCGTTCCGCTTCTCGCGTGCATCCGCGTCCCCTCGCTGCCCGCACGCGATCCCGGGAGAGTTGCGTTCCGGTTCACGCTCGGATGGCTGGTGGCATCGATGGTCGGAATGCTGGCGCTCCGCTCGTTCCTCGGTCAGTACCTGCTACCCATGATGGTCCCTGCGAGCGCTGCTACTGCGCCATTTTTCGCCAAGGGACCTTCTCGCCGCGCGGTCCTCGTGCTCGCGCTGGCGCTGTTCGCGGGGCAGGCGCGGCTTTGGGTCACCCAGCGAGCCAATGGCAGCAGACTCGAACTGGCCCGCATCACGCAGCAAGTAGATCCCGGAAAGTGTCTCTTCATCTACAGTGGCCTGTCCTCCCTCTACCGCATCACCGGCGAGTGCATGCCCACGAAGTACGCCTTCCCCAGCCACCTCTCGCGTGCCCGCGAAGCAGGGTCCATCGGCACGGATCCCGTGGCGGAAGTCGGGAGAATCATGAGTCAGCAACCTGGAACCGTGCTGGTGCGCGAGCCCTACAAAGGGGATGAGAACTGGGCCGCGCGTGCGGCGCTCATGGCAAGCCTGGGACGCGAGTACCACATCGTGTATCACGGCAGTCTCGGCTGGCACGAAGTGGACGTATATCGTCGCAATGTCACGGACCGGCCCGCAGCGCCGTAGCGGCGCGAGCTCGATCAGGCCTCGCCGGTGAAGGTGCGCAACGCGGGGTTGGTGCGGTTCGGCATCGCGAAGGCGGCCTTGACGCCCGGTCGCTCGTGCATGCGCGCGACCCATTCGGTGAGCCGCGGCGCACGCTTCTCCACCTCCAGCATCGGGAACAGCCGCCCGAGCGCCATGCCGCAGACCGAAAAGAAATTGATGTCGGCGATGGAGAAGTCATGCCCTGCGAGCCAGGGCGTCAGTGCGAGCTGCGCCTCGACCTTGTCCATGGCCTGGGCCACCTTCTGCGTCGCGTTGGCGAGTTCCGCCTCGCCGAAGCCGGAGCGCGCCTTCATCCACTTCTCGCGCATGCGCGGCAGGGGAATGCGCGACATGAGCTGGTCGAACTCGCCGCTTTCGATCGAGCGCGCGATGATCGTCACCATGCGGTGCCAGCCGTGCATGGAGACGTATTCCATCACCTGCTCGTCGACGAACTTGTTCCAGTAGCGCACGCGCGACTTGCCGAAGGGGTTGGCGGGCCGCAGCGGCGGAGCCCCGGGAAAGGCGTCTTCCAGATACTCGGCGATGATGGTGCTGTGCGTGATGACGTGGCCGTCATGCACCAGTACGGGCACCTGGCCCTCGGGGTTCACGGCCAGGAAGGCCGGGTCGTGCTGCTCGAACTTGTGCAGGTCGACGTATACGCTTTCGAAATCCAGACGCTTCTCCTTCATGGAGATCAGCGCCTTCAGCGAGTTCGCGGCGGGTTCGGCGTGGTAGAGCTTCAGCCCACGAGCGTTCATATCGCCCGATTCTGCCACGGTCCGTATCGGAACCACAGCACGCACATCAGCGCAGCTGCGCTGTTGGCGATGGGATAGCTCCACCACACGCCCCGCACACCCAGCGGCGTGGCCAGCGCGATGATCCAGGCCGACGGCATCTGGAAGACCCACTGCATGACGATGGCAAGCAGCATCGACTGCCGCGTGCTGCCCGCGCCGCGGAATGCACCCAGCAATGCCTGCGGCGCCGCTATCGCACCCAGGAAGGGCAGGTATGTCCATGCGAAGCGGCTGGCCTCGGCCACCACGGCATCCTGTCCGGGCGCCAGCGTGCGCATGATGGTCGGCACGAAGGGCAGCAACAGCAGGCCCACCGCGGTCAGGCCGAGGAACGCCACCCAGGCGGAGAGCTTCGCCGCATCCCGTGCGCGCGCCGTAAGACCGGCGCCGATGTTCTGGCCCACGACCGCGGCCGTGGCGATGGACAGCCCGATGATGGGCGAGAACCACAGGAACAGCAGCCGGGTGCCCAGCCCGTACGCGGCCAGTGCCAGGGTGCCGAAGCCCGCGGCCAATGACATCAGCAGCACGGAACTGAAGGTGCGTATGCCCTGTTCGATGCAGGCCGGTACGCCCAGGGACGCGGCGCGCCGCACATGCGCCCAGTCCGGCCGGAAGTCGTGCAGGTGCAGGTGCAGCGCCGATCGACCGGACAGCAGATGTCGCAGTGCCACCGCCAGCGCCAGCGTCTGCACGATCACCGTGGCCACCGCGGCCCCGCCCACTCCCAGCGCCGGCACCGGGCCCAGTCCGAAGATCAGCAGCGGATCGAGCAGCGCATTGCAGCCGATGGCGCCTGCCTGCACCAGCATGGCGAAGCGCACTTCACCCACGGACTGCAGCATGGCCTGCGTGGCCATGAAGCAGAACATGGGCACCATGCCCACGTAGCGGATATGCAGGTAGTGCGCGGCGAGATCGTGGATATGTGGTTCCACGCCGACGAGCCTGAGCAGCGGCGACGCGAAGCCTTCGCCGGCAAGGGCGAACACCGTGGCCATGCAGGCCACCATCAGCAGCGTCTGCGCAGCCACGTGGTCGAGCACATCGTGACGGCGCGCGCCGGCATTCTGCGCGATCAACACGGCGCCGGCCGTCGACAGGCCGCTGCCCAGGTTGATCAGCACGGTGAACAGCGGGCCGCTGGCAGCCACCGCGGCAATGGCATTCTCGCCCAGCCGTCCCACCCAGAAGGCATTGACCAGCTCGAATGCCGACTGCGAAAGATTGGTGAGCGTGATGGGCAGAGCGACGCGCAGCAGGATGCCGAGCAACGGCCCTTCGGTCATGTCCACCCTGGCACGGCTCAACTGCATCTCCGCTGCGCGGCGATCCCGCGGCGGCGGCTATTCTACGGGAGGCCTCATGAAGGCGAGGTATGCGCGCGAACTCGCCGCGTCCAGATGCCCCGAAAACAGCGAGCGGGCGAGCTCGCGCCGCCTCTCGTGCGCCGACCGATGGGGACTTGCGAAGAACTCGCGGATGGCCTGCGCAAAGGCCTGCGCCGAGGAGTTCTCGACGATCCGGCCCAGCAGCGGCGAGCGCACGATGTCCTCCATGGCGCAGGTGGATCGTCCGGCGATCAAGAAGGTGCCTGCCGTCAGCGCCTCGATCATCACGGCCGGGTAGCCTTCGTACCGCGAGGTGGAGAGCAGCGCTTCCGCCTCGGCCATGTACGGCGTGCAGTCCGGCACGGCGCCGGTGAACTGTACCCGGGATGCGATGCCCAGCGATCGCGCCAGCGCGCGCAGCGGCTGCATCTCGGGGCCGTCGCCCACCACGGTCAGTGTGACGGGCAGGTCTTCGAGCAGCGCCACGCTGTGCAGCGCCAGCGCCATGTTCTTCTGCGGCACCAGCCTGCCCACCGCGCACAGATGATGGGCGCGCCGCGGCACGCCATCGGTGCTCGGCCAGCGCGCGCCCATCGCATCGGGCAGCACGCGACCCCGGTTCGCGAGGTCGATCGCCACTTCATCGTGCCGCAGCAGCCGCGGTGACAATGCCGCGAGGCCGGCAACGCCGGCCAGCCGGATGCGCGTCAGCACGCTGAACACGGTATTGCCCAGCCAGCTTCGATCCGGCCGCCACAGCGGATTGCTGATCTTGGCGTACACCGGCACGCGATGGCGCGTGGCCAGCAGCAGCGGCAGCGCGCCATCGAACTGTGAATTGCCGGGCAGGAAGCAGCGGGTCACGCCATCGGCCAGCATGCGCCGGCCGGCCCACCAGCCCAGTCGCAGCGACTGCAGTGCCGATGGCCGGATGGGCGGGTCGGCAAACTTCACTTCGACGTTGCGGCCGAGTTCGGCCGCGAGGCTGCCGCAGTTGTCGGCCACATACAGGATCACGCGGATGCCCATCTCCGCCCAGGCATTGGCCAGTCGAATGGCCACGCGCTCACAGCCGCCAAGCTGGAAATCGTTGAGCAGCACGCCGATGGCCCACTTGGGCCGTTCCAGCGGCATGCGAAGGGCATTTTCCACCGCTCGTCTTCCTCCAGGGGGGTGTGACCTCTCCTGGAATCAGACGGTTCGGCCGCCTGCGGCCCGCAGTACCGCTGTATTGCAGAATCTTAATCCGCGCGCTGGCGGCGCCGGGGCCGTCCGCGGTTCACTCCGGCGCGTAGGCCTTCATCGGGAAGTCCAGCAGCTTCTCCGCGCAGTCCTCTTCCGGCAGCAGCGTCGAGCGGGGCAGGGCGGTGAACTGCAACCGCGCGGACCAGGGCTTCGAGTAGTACACGGGATCGTCATAGGTGACGAGGTTCTCGAGCGTATTGGCGTCGAGCCGGCGGATGCGCTCGGTGACCTTCATGTCCACCGACTGCGGCAGGCCGGAATCATCGAGCCATTGTTTGCCGTTGAAATTCGCCGTCTCGATGACCAGCGTATCGCCCTCCCAGCGGCCCGACGAGGTGCCTTCCCACAGCTCGTCGCGGTTGTCGTCGGTGATCTGCAGCGGGCCATCCAGGTATACGTGCCGGATCACGTGGTACACCTGATGGAAGATCGTCACCTTCGCCGCCGCATGCGCGATCAGGAAAGGCTTGTCCACGATCAGCGCCCGCGGTGTTCCCGGCGGCAGGCAGATGTCCATGGGATCGGGATTGCGGCCAGCCTTGCGCTCGGCGGCCACCTGCCTGTACGCCTTCTGCCCGGCGGCATTCAGCGGCGGTGCCTTGCCATCGACCGTCGTCAATTTCGCGATGGGTGCGGCGATGCGCCAGTAGCCACCGAGGTAGGGTTTTGCCCTCGCGGCCTCGAGCTTCGGTCGCGCGGCATTGTCCACGGCCGCCTGCCTTTCGACGGCCTGGTTCTCGGTGGGGATGGAGCTGCGATTGGCCTGCGACCAGGCATTGCCCGACAGTGCGAGCGTCAGCGCGGCGGTGGCTGCAAAGGTGTGGATTCTGGCCATGGTGGTTCCGTTAGCGGTGGCGCAGCTTGCCGCTGGCATCCGGCTTGTTGCGGTTGTTCTCTTCGCAGACGTATTCGCTGAAGCGCAGGTCCGGCGCCCAGCGGTACTGCGCGCGCGCGGTCCACGGCCGCGTGTAGGTGCGCGGATCGTCGAGCGTGTAGGTGATCTCGAGCAGATCGGGCGCGCGCTTGGCGTAGCGTTCGGTGACCTTCATCGCGCTGGATTTCGGGCGACCTTCTTCATCCACCTGCGTGTAGCCGTTGAGGCCGGTGGTCTCCACCACCAGTACATCGCCCTCCCAGTGCCCCGCCGAATAACCCAGGTAGGTGGGTTTGAAATCGGCCGGCTTCGGTTTGCCATCCATGTGGATGATCCGGAAGCTGTGCATCACTTCGATGCCGATGTAGATGGCATCCGGCGTCTGCACGATGTCGAGCGGGTACGGCGTGGGAATGACACGCGGCACGCCGCTGGGCAGGCAGTTGGCATTGGGGTCGAACAGCGGCTCGCCGCGGGCCTCGGCGGCATTGCGGTTCAGGAAGAACTCGCGCGCCCAGGGCAGGAAGGGCGTGGCCGAACCGTCCATGGGCGAGATCACGCGGAAGTAGGTGTTCGGCGACCAGGTGCCGGAGATGTTCGGCGAGTTGTCGGGCAGCGCGAGGTCGCGCCGCAGCGGATCGCCCATCACCACCGGCCGTGGCGGCTGCGCTGCGGGCCCGGGGGCCTGGGCGGCGAGGCTTGCTGGCGGCAGGACTGCGACCAGGGCCAGTGTGGCAATGGCCACGGCCCGGGAGGCGGTTGCGGGAATCGTCGGCTTGCGGACGCGCATCGGGTACCTCGCTGTTCGTATGGTTCGTACCACGAACTATCTTTGCGGATTATAGGGGCGCAGACGGGCGCAGCTGCAAGACTCAGCCGTATTCGAGCGTTTCCGACTGGTCCAGCGACTCCAGCCGGTCGAGCAGGCTGCGCAGCGTCCTGAGCTCGGCCGGGCTGAACAACGCCACCAGCCGCTTCTCGTGCCGTGCCACCCGTTTGCGGACCTGCGTCATCAGGCGCTTGCCCGCCAGCGTCGCGGTGAGCGCCCAGCGCCTTGCATCGACGGTGGAGGGCACGCGCGCCACCAGCCCCCGGGCGTGCAGCCGGTGAATCAGCTCGGTGGTGGTGGCCCGGTCCATGTCGAGCGCGGCGCTGATCGTCACCTGGGCGATGCCCGGGTTCTGCTCGATCAGCCACATCACCGCCGTCTGCTTCTGGGTCATCTGCAGGGATTCCAGTTCCTGCTTGTAGGTACGGCGCACGGCGCCGTGGGCGCGTCGCACGTGGTAGCCGAGCAGGTCGTCGAGTCCGGAAATCTCCAAACCGGGCATGATGGGTGCCTTCGTTACCGGCTTCAGGGTCCGGGTCGACATGCGTCGCTTGACTGTGCGGTTGCCTTGCTTCACTGACGGCCTCATGCGTACTTGCCGCATGCGACTGTAGGTGCAGCCGGCCAGCAGGGCAATGAGCGGCCCGCTGGCCCCGCAACCGCGCTGCTACTGGTATGCCGGCTCCGCTGCCGCCGGGCGGCCTTCCTCGCCGCCGCGCGCCCTGCCCACGGGTTTGCCGTTGACCGTGGCGCTGACGAAGCTGCCGCCTGGCGAGCCGTCCTTCAGCGGGTGCATTTTCAGCACGATCTTGTCACCGGGCTTCATGGTCTTCTGCGTCCAGCCCTGGCGCCGCAGGCCGTTCGGGCTGCCGCCCTCGATGCTGTATTCAGTCAGCTTGCCACCGGTGCCGGTGACATTGACCTGCACCCAGATGTGCGGATTGGTCCACTGGAATTCCTTCACCACGCCCTCGATGGTCTGTTCCTTGTCGTTGTCGAACATCGAGAAGGAATGATGGGCCTGTGCCGACGCGGCGATGGCCAGCGTGGCGCCCAACAGCATGGTCTTGCGGTAGTTCATCGTCGTCTCCTGGCTCTCTGCGTCGCCGCGCGGCGCGTTGCTGTGCTGCATACGATACGCCACGGATCGAAAGCGCGCATCTGTGTTCTGCGAAAAGTACGGTATGGACATCGATCGACTGTTGAATTAACGTCCGGCGCCAATAGGATGTATCACGAACTAATCAAGAACGTAATGCGAACTAAGTTCACCTGTTGCCCGGCGGAATGACTGCCGCGGCGGCGAATGATTTGCGAAAAATTAAGACGAGGGGGCGCACATGAGCAGGAACCAGGGTTCTTCGGCGTTTGCCGTCCGCATGGCGGTGGGCGCGGCATTGATGGTGGGGGCCGGCCAGGCGCTGGCCCAGGACAGCGGCGCGCTGGAAGAGGTCGAGGTCACGGCGACGCGGCTGTCGGAAAGCGCGAACCGCATTCCCATGTCGATTGCCGCGGTCACGCAGCAGGCGCTGGATGAAATCGGCATCAAGAGCGCCTCGGACCTGACGCAGGTGGTGCCGGCGTTGACGCTGGTCAACCAGACGGCCGGCGTGGGCACCTTCGCCATCCGCGGCATCGTGGCCACCACCGGCGCCGCCACCACCGGCGTCTACCTCGACGACACCGCGCTCACCAAGCGCAACAATCCCGGCGTCAGCCAGAACAATGGCGCGCCGCTGCCGCTGCTGTTCGACCTGCAGCGCGTGGAAGTGCTGAAGGGCCCGCAGGGCACGCTGTACGGCGGTTCCTCGCAGGGCGGCACCATCCGTTTCATCACGCCCACGCCCAGCCTCACCAGCTACTCCGGCCTGATGCGCGCGGAAACCTATTTCCTGCAGGGCGGTGCGCCGTCCACCGAACTGGGCGCGGCATTCGGCGGCCCGCTCATCGAGAACAGCCTCGGCATGCGCGTCAGCGGCGTGGCGCGCAACACCGGCGGCTGGATCGACACCCGCAACGTGTACGACGGCGGCCGCATCGACCGCAAGGATGCCAACGGCGTGCGCGAATGGGCCATCCGCGCGGCGCTGGCCAAGCGCCTGGGCGACAGCGGCATGGCCACGCTGGCCTACTACCGCTCCGCCTATCGCACCGACGGCGGTCCCGGCTCGCAGACCGACATCTACGCGCCCGACGGCAGCCGTGCCGCCCCGGGCCAGACCTACACCACGCCCGAGACCTGCTTCAACACCAGCACCCGGGCGGCGACGGCCACCACCGCGCCTCCGGCCGTGTCCTGCAGCTCGCCCGTCATCACGTTCCGGCGCGCTGCGCAGACCTACGGCCCCTTCAGCTATCTGGGGGATGATGAATCGCTCACGCCCTTCGACGGCGTCTACGGCATCGGCAAGACCGACACCAGTCTGCCCAGCCTGACGCTGGAATTTGCCTGGCGCGGCATCGATTTCAAGTCCATCACCTCGTACATCGACGATCACACCACCGGCGACGCCGGCGAGGGTCACGATCCCAGCCGTGTGCAGACCACGCTCGAGAATCCGGGCCGCACCAGCTTCCCGCTGTTCCGTCCGGTGCAGGTGTACGCCGGTCGCTTCATCAGCTCCAACAAACGCAATGGCATCGAGCAGGAATTCCGCCTGTCGTCGCCGGCCGGCGAGAGCCGGCTGAGCTGGGTGGGCGGTGCGTATTACTCGCGCCTGCGCACGCACATCGACTACACCATCTACGGCAACTACGACGCCCCCGATCTGGCGCTGTACGGACTCACCAGCACTCAGCGCTACGGCGTGCCGAACCCCAGCGGCTATGTGTCCACGCTGAATGCGCGGCTGGTCGATACCGAGTTTGCGCTGTTCGGCGAGGCCAACTACGCCATCACCGATACCTTGAAGCTGACCGCCGGCGTGCGCTGGTCGCAGGTGAAGCTCGATTTCGCGCAGGCGAACTTCGGCCAGCTCTCCGCGCGCCCCAGCATCAACTCGCCCTTCGCCTACGTCGAGGGCAATGGCAAGGACAAACCGGTGACCCCCAAGGTGGGCCTGCAATGGGAGCCGTCCCGCGGCCGCATGGTGTATGCCAACGCGGCCAAGGGCTTTCGCGCCGGCGGCGTGAACGTGCCGCTGAACCCGCAGGTCTGCTCGGCGGGTCTGGCGCAGTTCGGCCTGACCGTCGACGACATCCCCCGCCAATACGGCCCAGACACCGTGAAGAGCTATGAGCTCGGCACCAAGCTGCGCATGGCCGACAACCGCATGCAGCTCAATGTCGCCGTGTACCAGATCGACTGGAACGACATCCAGGTCACCACCTCGGCGCAGGGCTGCGGCCAGAACTGGAACCAGAACGGCGGCAAGGCGCGCAGCAAGGGCTTCGACGTGCAGTTCGACTACCGTCCGGTGGATCCGCTGACGCTCAATCTCTCGGTCAGCACGGTCAAGGCCAAGTACCGCGAAGCCGTGCTCGGGCCTGCACCCACGGTGGCGGGCGTCACGCAGGCGGTCACCTTCAACAAGGGCGATCCGCTGGGTGTGCCCGACCTGCAGGGCAATGCCGGCGTGCGCTTCGACTTCGATGCCCTCGCGCATCGGGCCTACGCCCGACTCGACTACCTCTTCACTGCCAGCTACCTGCAGGGTTCGAGCTTCGGCACCGGCAACTACAACCCCTTCACGCGCGACGTGCCGTCCACCAATCAGGTGAACGCGCGTCTGGGCGTGAACATCGACCGCTGGGATCTGAGCCTGTATTCCTCGAATCTGCTCAACAGTCGCGACAAGGTGGGCAATGCGGGCAATGGGCGCGGCGGCTGCAATGCCGCGACCGGTGGTGTCGGCTGCACCGTCTACTCGCTGTTCAATCCCTTCGTGTCGCAGCAGTACCAGAAGCCGCGCACGATAGGCCTGCAGGCGAACTACAAGTTCTAGGGGGCTCCCCACCCGCGCGGCCGGGTGGCTGGATGCGACTGGGAATCACCGCCATGCGCGGCACCGGCCATCGGTGACGCGCGTGGCGGCCAGGCGTATCGTGAAGGACATGAACTCCCGCGTCCGTGAAGTCCAGTTCACAGCGCCGCGCAACATCCTGGCACACGCTGTTGCCGTGCTGCTGACAGCCGGCACCGCAGTGCTTGCAGGCGCGCAGACTCCCGCTGCCACGCAGCCAGCCGAGCCCGCGTTGATTGGCCGCGCCGCCTTCACCGATCGCCTGAACCCGCCCGCCTACGAACCGATGAATCCGCTGCCGCGCGAGCAGTTCGATCTGGGCAAGGTCGTGTTCAACACCACCTGGGTACCCGCGGGGCAGGGCGGCGAGGCCGATCGCGACGGACTGGGTCCGCTGTTCGTCACGAAGAGCTGCGAGTCCTGCCACAACAATGGCGAACGCGGCCGCGCCGCATCGGCGCCCGGCAAGCTGTCGAATTCGTTCGTGATGCAGCTCGGTGGCCCGCCCACCGTGTACAACCACGTGATCAACAATCAGGCCATCGAGGGCCACAAACCCGAGGCGCTGATCGACATCTCGTGGCGCGAGCGCGCAGGTCGGCATGCGGATGGCAGCAAGTGGACGCTGCGCGAGCCGGTATACGCGGTCACGGAGCTGCAGCACGGCCCGCTGCCGCCGGGCACGGTGCTGCGGCCGCGCATCGCGCCGGCGGTGTTCGGCAATGGCCTGCTCGAATCCGTGTCGCAGAAGGCGCTGCAGGCCGTGCGCGATGCGCAGCCGGCCGCGGTTCGCGGCGACCTGCTGGCGCGCCTGGGCTGGCAGGCCGAGGTGGCCAACATCGCGGACCAGTCGGCGCATGCCTTCGCGCGCGAGATGGGCGTGACCTCGCTGTGGGAAGCGCAGGATGATTGCACGCCGGAACAGACCGACTGCCGCGCGGCGCCCAACGGCGGCGAGCGGGAGGTGTCGGGCGAGCTGTTCGCGGCCGTGGTGGCATACCAGACCCGACTGGCGGTGCCGGCCCGGCCGGTGCGCGATGCGGTGCTCGATCAGAAGGGCGCGGAGCTGTTCGCCGCCACCGGCTGTGCGGCCTGCCACCAGCCCTATCTGCCGGTGTCACGGCTCGACGGCCCGGCGCGCATCGATGCCTACACCGACCTGATGCGCCATGACCTGGGCGATGAACTCGCTGATCGCACCGTCGACGGCCAGCCAGTGCCCAGCCTGTGGCGCACGGCACCGCTGTGGGGACTGGCGCATGTGCTGCAGGATCGCGATGTGGCCCTGCTGCACGATGGCCGCGCGCGTTCGGTGGAAGAGGCCATCCTCTGGCATGGCGGCCAGGCACAGGCCTCGCGCCGTGCCTTCAGCGCACTGAAGCGCGTCCAGCGCGAGCAGTTGCTCGCCTGGCTCGCGACGCTGTAGCAAGCGATTACTTCGGCAGCGTGTACACCTGCAGCGAGATGTCGGTGACGGGTTCGCCCAGCTCGGGCACCAGGCCGCGGTTGTACAGCCCGAGGTGGCTTCCCTCGCCGCTGACCACCGCAACGAACTGCCGGCCGCCGGCCGAATAGGTGATGGGTGTGGATTCGGCTGCGGCGGGCAGCCGGGTCTGCCACAGCACTGCGCCCGTATCCTGGTCGAAAGCGCTCAGGTTCCGTTCCTGGTCCGACACGAACAGCAGGCCGCCGGCTGTGGCCAGCAGCGAGCTCGCCAGTGGCATGCGTTGACGATGTGTCCACGCCGTGCGCCGCGCGTTCAGGTCGATGGCCATCACGCGTCCCAGCTTGCCGTCGCTGCCGGGCCGCATCTTCGGCGCGAAGCGGATGTCGGAGCCGCCGTTGGCGGTTTCCTTCGCGCCGCGCGGTTCCCAGGTGTATTCGGCGCAGGATTCCAGTACGACCACGAACAGCCGGCCGGTGGCGGCATTGAACGAGGTGGCAGGCCAGTTGCGCGCGCCCAGGTTGCCGGGACACAGCAGCAGCGGTTTGCCGGGCACCGGTTCAAGCTGCGGATTGCTGCGCTTCTCGCCAGTGGCCGGATCGATGGTGGCGTAGAGATTCGTGAGGCCCGTGTCATGCGCGAAGAGGAACCTGCCCGTCGCGGCGTCCACGGCTTCGAACACGGCGGTCTTGCCGCTGGTGACCACCGCGCGTCGCGCGGCGGCGCCCGTGCCCAGTGTCACCAGCGTCTGCTCGAAGGCCCAATCCTGATCCCACACATCGCGGCGATGATGCTGGTGATGCCATACCAGTTCACCGGTTTCGGGGCGCAGTGCGAGGGTGGTGTCGGTGTACAGGCCATCGTTGGCCGTCACCCCGCTGGCGCCGGGCCGCGCCTGCAGCAGCGTGGCCGTGGTGTAGGTGTTGCCCACGCCGAAGTAGGCGAGATTGAGTACGGGATCGTAGCTGCCCGTGGTCCACACGCCGGCGCCGAAGCGTTCATCCACCGGCGCGCCGTTCCACGAATCGCCACCGGGCGTGCCCGGTCGCGCCACGGTCTGGAAGCGCCATTTCTCCGCGCCCGTCGTGGCATCGAGACCGACGATGAAACAGCCGCCCTTGTTGGCGAGGCCCAGGCTCGCGCCTATCATCACCACGCCACGCGCCACCAGCGGGCCGCTGGACAGCGCGAGGCCCGCATTCGGGTTGCCGATGGCGCGATCCCACAGCAGCTTGCCGTTGCGCGCATCCAGCGCCACCAGGTGACCATCGGGCGTGGGCATGTACAGCGCATGCCCGTACAAGGCGATGGACTTCACCTTGGCGCGGCGTCCCGGATCGAACTGGCGCGAGGAGTTCGCGGGCCGCGCGATCTCCCGCCGGTATTTCCACAGCAGCGTGCCCGTGACTGCATCCACCGCGCTCAGCGACAGGCCGCTGTGCACGAACATCACGCCTTCGTGTACCAGCGGCGCGATCTCGTTGGTGCTGGGATCGAGCGTGAGGCTCCAGGCCTTCTGCAGGCGTTGCACATTGCCGCGGTCGATCTGCTGCAGCGGGCTGAAACCCGCGGCATCGAAGCTGCGCCGCCAGCCCGGCCAGTCGCCGTCGGGCGGCGAGGCCAGCATTGCATCGGTCACCATGGGCAGGCGCGCCAGCCGCTGCGCCATCGCGGGTGGCAGCGGCGCAGTCTGCACGGAGCCCGAGACAGAGGTCGCGGCCGCAGGCGCCGGCAGTTTCGCCAGGAAGGCAGCGCCTTCCACGTTGGCCTTCACCAGGAAGGCGAGCAGGTCGGGGAAGGTCGCGGACTTCACCGTGCCCGTACCCTTGGGCGGCATGGTCTTCTGCATCTGCGTCAGCAGCTCCGCGGCGGGCTTTCCACGCCAGTGATCCTGGAAGGCCTTGCCCACCAACGTCGGCGCGAAGGGGCTGCCTTCCAGCCGGGGGCCATGACAGGCCATGCAGGAGCGGGAATAGGCAGCCTGACCGGCGTCCACGTTGCCGCGGACGGTGCTGCCGTCCGAGAACAGCACTTGTGCCGTGGCGTGACGACCGGCCGCAATGGCGACCACGAGCAGCAGAATCTTGCGGAAATTCATGGTGGTTTCGGTATCGGAATTATTGTCGTGGCCCCCGATGCAGGTTATAGCGCATTCGCCGCCGTGAAGTACTATCGCGCAAAGGTCCGGGGCAAGGATTCGAAAGGGGGCGTCCATGAAGCAGCGGTTCATCGCGGTCATTTCTCTGGTGTGTGTCACGCTCGCATGGGCGGTGTACGCGCAGGTGCCTGCCGCGGCGAAGCGGGCCTATCCAGAAGGCTTCATTTCAGGTCGCGTGCTCAATGGCACGAATCCCGAAGGCGGCGTATGGGTCATTGCCGAAACGCATGAAACCAACACCCCCTTCGTGAAGATCGTGGTCACCGATGAGGCCGGACATTTCACGTTGCCGCAGTTGCCCGATGCCACGTACAGCGTGTGGGTGCGTGGCTATGGGCTTGTCGATTCGGCGAAGGTGAAGGGGCGGCCTGGCGACACCAATCTCACGCTGGCCGTGCAGTCGGCGAAGGATGCGCGCGAGGCCGCGAAGGTGTATCCCGGTGATTACTGGCTGTCGCTGCTCGAGCCGCCCGCCGCCGGCAATTTTCCCGGCACCGGCGGCGTGGCCAACGGCGGCAATGGCTTCCTGCCCAGCATCCTCTCGCAGGATGACTGGATGCACCGCTTCAAGAAGGACTGCAACTTCTGCCACCAGCTCGGCAACCAGCTCACACGCACGCTGACGCACATGGACTTCAACAAGCTGGGCTTCAAGTCGCATGAAGATGCCTGGCTGTACCGCACCTCACTGGGCGTGCGCGGCACCAGCATGGCCGCAGCCTTCCTGCAGTTCGGCGGCGAGGGCATGGCCAAGACCATGGCCAACTGGACGCGCGCGGTGGAATCCGGCGCCGTGCCGCCCGCGCCGCCGCGTCCGCAGGGCATCGAGCGGAATGTGGTGGTCACGCTGTGGGATATCGGTGGTCCGCAGGATTTCATGCACGATGAAATCGCCACCGACAAGAACAAACCCACGGTGAACGCCTACGGGCCGATCTACGCGGTATCGGCCGGCCACGGCACGATCAATGTGGTGGATCCGGTCACCAACGATGCCTGGAAGGTGGTCATCCCCACGCGCGAAGATCCGCGCAAGGTCACCACGCGCTTCCCGCCCGCGGCCCGGCCGTCGAACTTCTGGGGCATGGAACACCTGTGGGGGCAGGAACATCCCGCCGATCCGCACAATCCGATGATGGATGAGCGCGGCCGGGTATGGAGCACCTCTAAGATCCGCAACGACGAACCCGCATTCTGCAAGGAAGGCAGCCAGAACAAGTACGCGAAGTACTACCCGCTGAAGAACAGTTTCCGCCAGGCCTCGGTGTACGACCCGGCCACCGGCAAGTTCGAACTCATCGACACCTGCTACAGCACGCACCACCTGCAGTTCGCCAGCGACGCCGACCGCACGCTGTACTTCAATGAGCTTACCGGTCCGATCTTCGGCTGGGTCAATACGCGCCGGTTCGACCAGACTCACGATGAGCAGCTCTCGCAGGGCTGGTGTCCGCAGATCATCGACACCAATGGCGACGGCAGGATCACCAAGCCGTGGAATGCGGCGGACAACAAGAAGCCGGATCCGAAGCTCGATACCGAGGTGCGCAAGCCGTTGTATGCACTGATCCCGGATCCGAATGACGCCAACATCGTCTGGGGCGCATCCGAAGGCGCCACCGGTGAGGAGCGGGGCTACATCGTGCGACTGAACCGCGGCACTGCGCCGCCGGAGTCCTGCATCTCCGAGGTGTACCGCGTGCCGAAAGGCACGCTCAATCCGCGCGGCATCGACATCGACAGCCAGGGCCATCCCTGGGTGGCGATGGCGGCTACCTCGCAGTGGGCGCGCTTCGATCGCAGCAAGTGCGCCAGGACCAATGGCCCCGGCGCGGACAAGGGCGACCTGTGCGCCGAGGGCTGGACCGTGTGGCAGACGCAGGGGCCGAGATTCAAGAACACGAATTACCCCACCGACTTCCACTACTTCGGCTGGGTGGATCGATTCAATGTGTCGGGCCTGGGCAAGGACACACCCATCCTAACCGGTTCCAATTCCGATTCATTGGTGGCGCTCGATCCGGCCACGGGCAAGTGGACCTACCTGCGCGTGCCGTATCCGCTGGGTTTCTACCAGCGTGGCATGGATGGTCGCATCGACGATCCGCAGGCGGGCTGGAAGGGACGCGGCCTGTACGCCAACTACGGCACACACCTGGTGTGGCACATAGAGGGCGGCAAGGGCACCACCGGCAAGATCGTCAAGTTCCAGATCAGGCCCGACCCACTGGCCCACTGAAGTCTTGCGCGCAGGCGCAGGCGCAGGCGCAGGCGCAGACGCCGGCCGGCAGGTCTGGCGTCGGCTTGTGTGATGCATGCACGGAAACTATGTCGCAAGCCGGAGGGCGGCCAGCTGCGCTCGCGTATACATCAAGCAGGCTGCAACCTGCCGGTTTTCACGGATCGCGGCCCCCTAGTACAATCTTGCGGATAACGTAGGGAGTGTCGAAATGAAAAAGCTCGTAGCCATCATCGTCGTGGCGCTGGTGGTCTTCGTGGGCGTCGGTCCGAAATTCATGGGCGGCGTGGCTCATGACCGCTTCGACAAGGGGCTCGACAAGCTGGTCGAAAAGGTTCCCTACATCAAGGTAGTCGACCGCAAGTGGACCAGCGGCTGGTTCAAGTCCGACTCCACCGTCACCTTCGAGTTCGTGCCGCCCGGCGCCAGCAACAAGCCCGTCTCGGCGCTGGCCGATGCCCGGCCCGCGCCGCAACTGATCCCGCTGGCCGATGCGGCCGACGATGCTGCCGCTGAAGATGACGGCGAATATGCCGCGGACGGATCGGATGAGGAGCCGGTGGATGAACCCACCGCGCAGGAGATTCCCAAGTTCCCCACGGTGCCGCAGATGAAGTTCTCGGTGCACAACTCGGTGCTGCACGGTCCGGTGCTGTTCGGTGCCGGCCTCGGCCTTGCGCGCGTCGACACGCAGTTCGTCATCAGTGACGAGATCCGCAAGAAGCTCATCGAGGTGCTGGGCACCGACGAGCCGGTGCGCATCCGCACGCGCATGGGCTTCTTCGGCGGCGGTACCACGACGCTGTCGGGCGATGCGCGCACCATTCCGCTGGCCAAGCTGGGCGTGCCCAAGGCCGACGGCAGCATCGCCTGGGATGACTTCAAACTGTCCATCGGCATGGCGCGCGAGGGGAAGTCCTATGATGTCAGCGGTCGTCAGCCGCGCATCGAGTTCAAGAGCGACGACGGCACCGAGCATGCGCTGTTCAGCAACCTGACGCTGGATGGCAAGGGCAGCCGCGTCGCCGAAGACCTGTACGACGGCAAGGTGGCCATGGGCATTGGCAAGGTCAGCGTTACCAGCAGCAAGTCGCCGGCCGTCGATGTCAGCAACATCCGCTACGACGTCGACAGCATCAGCAAGGGCGATTACTTCGACTACGCCGTGCGGATGGGCTCGGGCGAGGTGAAGACCGCCGCGCTCGACGCGCTGAAGTTCCAGCTCAAGGAAGTGCACTACGACATGACGCTGCGGCATCTGCATTCGCCCACGCTGCAGAAGCTCACCAAGTCGATGCGCGAGTCCTATTCGACGCTGTCGGCCAGCAATCCGGCTGAAGCCCAGCTCGCGATGCTCGGACCCCTGGCCGAACACGGCAAGGAACTGCTGAAGCACGATCCGGAGTTCGTCATCGACCGCATCGGCATCGTCACCGCGCAGGGTGAGGCGGCGTTCAAGGGCGTGATCAAGCTGCCCGGCGTAACGGACGCGGACCTGAAGGCCGGTCCGATGGCGCTGCTGCCGAAGCTCGTGGCCGACATCACCTTCGAGGCGCCGCAGGAACTGTTCGAGAACGTGCCCAATGGCAACATGGTCATGGGCATGGGCATCGACCAGGGCTATGTGAAGCGTGACGGCAAGAAGATCGTCAGCCACATCGAGTTCAAGAATGGCAAGCTGTCGATCAACGGCAAGATGCCGGCGCTGCCGCCGATGTTCCAGGGGGCGGCGCCAGCCGCTGCCGCGCCCGAGGGTGCGGATGAAGCGCCGGCGCCCGAGGCAGAGGCGCCAGCTCCAGCCGGCTGACATCACCGCGGAAAAAGGGGGGTAGCATGAATACGCAGGCAGTCCGTCTGGCCATCGTCTCGCTGATGGTGGCTTCCGCCAGCGCCCTGGCGCAGCAGAAGGTGCCCTTCGCCAATGGCGTGCCGGTGGCGCCAACGGGCCTGGCTGATCAGCCGCTTGCTGCAGGCCCGTTCGACTACCACACCGGCGAAGGACAGGACATCCGTGTCACGGTGCTGGCGCGCGATGTGGAATATCCCTACAGCCTGGCCTTCCTGCCCAATGGCGACCTGCTGTTCACCGAGCGCACCGGGCATCTGCGCATCATGAGGAAGGGCGTGCTCGATCCCAACCCCATCGCGGGCGGGCCGCCGTCGAAGTACGCGGGCAAGTCCGGCGGCCTGGGCGCGGTGCATGGCTACATGAGCCTCGTCGTCCACCGCAATTTCGCGCAGAACCATCTCATCTATTTCTCGTACACCAAGCCGCTGGACGCCACGCGCACCACGGTCGCGGTGGCGCGCGCGCGGCTGGAGGGCAACACGCTGCAGGACGTGAAGGACATCTTCGTCGGCGACAACCTGCATGGCGCGGTGAGCCTCGCCATGACGCCCGACAACAACCTCTGGGTCGCCACCGGCGACAACGCGCCCGCACAGGATCCCATGTCCCTCGGCGGCAAGGTGCTGCGCCTGAAGGACGACGGCAGTGTGCCGGCCGACAATCCCTTCGTGGGCAAGGCCGGTTATCGCCCCGAGATCTACACGCTGGGCCATCGCAGTTCCATGGGCCTCACCGTGCATCCGGTCACCGGCGAGGTGTTCCTGGCCGAAATGGGCCCGAACGGTGGCGACGAAATCAACCTGCTGAAGCCCGGGCGCAACTATGGCTGGCCGCTGGTAAGCCTGGGCCGCACCTATCCCGGTCCGTGGCAGGCCAAGGTGAACGAGCCCACGCATGCCGGCTTCGAGCCGCCGGTGCTGTACTGGATGCCGTCGATCTCGGTGTCGGGACTCACTTTCTACACCGGCGATGCGCTGCCGAAGTGGAAGGGCGATCTGTTCGTGGGCGGCGTGCGCTATGGCGAGGTGCCGGGCACGGGCCGGCTCGACCGCGTGCTGCTGAACGAGAAGATGGAAGAGCTGCGTCGTGAGTCGCTGCTCACCGAGCTGCATCAGCGGATTCGCGATGTGAAGCAGGGGCCGGATGGCATGCTGTACGTGGCCACGGACGAGGTGAAGGGCGCCATCCTGCGGATAGGGCCGGGCGCGACGCACTGAAGGTGACGCCGCGCCCCCGCCTGGCCGTCAATCCCCCAGCGACAATGCGATGAACTCGCCGGCACTGCCCGGCGCGCCAGCGGGCACCAGGATGTACTGCTTGCCGCCGACGGCATAGCTCATCGGCAGGCCAGTCTGCCGGAGGCCCAGGTCCATCTCCCACACGATGTCGCCGGTGCGCTTGTCATGCGCGCGCAGCATGTTGCCGCCTTCGGAGGCCACGAACATGCCGGCGCCCTCGCCGGCGAACAGCAGCGTCTTGGTCACCAGGAGGCCCGCGCGGTCGTCGTGGCCGGTGCGCGGGATGACCATGTTCTTCAGCTTCTCGTGCTTGCGCACATAGTCGGGCGTATCGCCGTTGGCGATGGTCCACAGCTTCTTTCCGGTATTCAGATCGGTCGCGACGATCGTCCCCCAGGGCGGGCGCGCCAGTGGCAGGCCGAAGGGGCCGGCGATGCGGCTGCCCGCAATGATGTAGCGCATGTTCGAGCGTGCCGGATCGCTGGTCATCGCCATCGTCGTGATGGTCGATGTGGACGACACGTACAGGATGCCGGTTTCGGGGTCTGCCACGGCGCCCTGCCAGTTCGAACCGCCCTGCGAACCGGGCACCTGCAGCGTGCCGGCGTTGGTTTCGCTGACCACCGAGGGTGGCGTGAACAACGGGCCCATGCGGTAGCGCGCCACCAGGCGCTTGGCCTCGGCCAGGATTTCGGGCGTGAGGTTGTTGAGGTCCGCTTCGGTCACGCCCTGGCGTTCGAAGGGCTCGGGCAGCGTTGGAATGGGCTGAGTGGGCGAAGTGACTTCACCCGGGATGTCGCTCTGCGGCACGGGCCGCTCGACGATGGGCCACACCGGCGTGCCGCTGACGCGGTCGAACACATAGGTGAGTCCCTGCTTGGTCACCTGCGCCACGGCCGGTATGCGCTTGCCCTTCACGTTGATGTCGAGCAGCACCGGCGCGGCCGGCGTGTCGTAATCCCACACATCGTGGTGCACGAGCTGGAAATGCCATTTGCGTTCGCCGGTGCGCGCATCCACGCACACCAGGCTGCTGGTGAAGAGGTTGTTGCCGGGGCGGTGCCCGCCGTAAAAATCGCCGGTGGCGCCTTCCACTGGCAGATACACCAGGCCGCGCTCGGCATCGGCGCTGAAGGGCGCCCACACGCCGGCATTGCCGGTGTATTCGCGCGCCTCGTCGGTCCAGGTGTCACCGCCCACTTCACCCTTGCGCGCGATGGTGTGGAATACCCACAGCCGCTTGCCGGTGCGCACGTCGAAGGCCATGACATTGCCCTTGGGCATTTCCTTGCGCGGCGGCGCGGCGCCGGCGGCGAAGGCCGATCCCACGATCACGACATCGCCCACCACCACGGGCGGTGAGCTGGCGCCGATGGGGGTTTTCTCCGGATCGAGCGGCGGGTCGGCGGCCAGCTTCAGGTCGAGCACGCCATCCTTGCCGAAGCCGGCGACGGGGCGGCCAGTGGCGGCGTCCAGCGCCACGAGCTGGTAGCCCGGCGTGATGAGGAACAGCGTGTCGCGGCCCGCGTTGCGCCACAGCGCGAGGCCGCGGCCCGGCCCCTTGCGCGGCGCGATCTCGCCACGCGCACCTTCGTCGATGCGGTACATCCACAGTGTTTCGCCAGTGCGCGCATCGATGGCCACCACGCTGCGCGAGGCGCCCGCGGTGGCGTAGATCACGCCATGCGCCATCAGCGGCGTGACTTCGAGGTTGGGATAGATGCCGGGGCCGAAGTTGTCGGACTTCCATCGCCAGGCCACGCGCAGCCGATTGATGCTGTCGCGGTTGATCTGCGCCAGCGGTGAATAGTTCATGCTGCCCGCATCGCCGCGGTAGTGCAGCCACTCGGTGTCGGGTGCCGGCAGATCGGGCGCGCGCGTGGGCCGAACGTCGCCGGCCGACAGGCGCTGCGCGCCAGGCGACTGGCCGTTCACCGACAGCAGCAGCGCCAGCAGGTCTTCGTACTGCGAGCGCGTGAGGCCGGCAGGCTGCGTCACCGGCATGGTGCGGCGGGTGTTCTCGAACAGTTCCTGCCAGGGCTTGGGGCCCCACTTGGCGAGGAAGGCCGCGCCGCGCAGCGCGGGCCCGGCTTCGCCGCCCTCCTGGTTGGCGCCATGGCAAGGCGCGCACAGGCGCGGATACAGCGCGCGGCCGGACTCCACCTGCGCGGCGGTGAAGGAGGGCGGCGCGGCCGACAGAGGTTGCAATGCGGGTGCGGCAGGTGCGGCGGCCAAGGCCCCCGCACAGACTGCGAGTCCCGCAACGGCAAGCCCGGTGACAGCCACACCGACGTGGGCCGGGCGGGTGGCATCGGATGCGGACCTTGCCCGCCAGCTTCGCATCAACAGCCTCGTCACGCCCATCGAACTCCCCCTTGTGTCGGTTTCATCCAGCGTCTGTTTCAATCGGCCTTTCTCGGGGCCACGCTCTGTCCATCGCTCACGGCATTGCCCGGGAACATCACCACGGTGTCGCCGGCGGCAACGCCCTGCGTCACCACTCGATTCCTGTCGTCGGCGATACCTGTGGTCAGTGGCGTGAGCACGGCATGGCCATCGACCACGCGATAGGTGGCCCAGCCATCGCCGTGGCGGAACAACGCGCCCAGCGGCACGCGCACGGCGTCGGCCTGTTCATCCACCACCACGCGCGCGTCCACGCGATAGTCATGGCCCAGGCGTTGCGCTGCGGCCGCCGCATCGAACTGCAGGATCACGTTGGTGCGCTGTTCTTCGACGCCCAGCGCCGACACCTTCATGTGCGCCACCGGCTCGACGCGATCCACCTTTGCCGCCAGCGGCGCGCCGCCCCAGTTCTCGATGAAGGCGCGCTGGCCGGGGCGCATGCGCACGGCATCCTGCGACAGGAACTCGGCCACCACCTCGACATGCGAAGGATCGCCGATCTCGATCAGCGGCGAACCGGCCGTCACGACGTTCTCGCTCTTTTGCGGCACGCGCAGCACCCGGCCCGCCACCGGCGCGCGCACGGCTACGGCGCCGGGCACGGTGCGATCGGCCGGCTGCAGCGCGCTGCGCGCGCGGGCAAGTTCGGCCTCGGCCGCATCGCGCGAGGCCTGCGCAGCCTGCAGCCGCGCCCGGCTTTCATCCACGGCAGCCGCGGATACCAGCTTCTGCTGCGCCAGTGAGCGCGTCCGATCGTGCTCGCGACGCGCAAGATCGAGCGCGGTCTCGGCGGAGCGAAGCTGCGCGGCCGCGGCATCCACCGTGGCGCGTGCCGACAGATCGGTGCGCGGATCGAGAAACCCCGCCGGGGCGCGCGTCATGCGCGCGACCACGGCGCCCGCCGCCACGGCATCGCCGGGCTCCACTTCCACGCGCAGCACACGACCTGATATGGGTGCCGAAATCACATAGGTGTCGTGCATGCGGGTGCGGCCTTCATCCACGAGCTCCACGCGCACGGGGCCGCGATCCACGCGGGCGAAGTCCGCTTCCACGGGGCGGGGCAGCAGTCCCCACGCAACCAGCGCCGCCAGCACCAGGGCGGCAATGCCCCAGATGAGCCGCACGCGCCGGCGCCTCTTTGCGAATTCTTCGTTAGCCATCAATCCCTCGATTTCAGCACGCCGACGAGATCGAGTCGATCCACGCCGCGCCTTACCAGCAGGGTGGCCACCAGCACCGCCAGCGTCACGAACAGGGCAGGCCGCGCATAGGCCGCGGCGTTGGTGACGTAGGGGAAGGTGAACAGGTCGGTCTCGAACTTCGACATCAGCCAGCGCGACATCACCACGCCGATGACGGCGCCGATGGGCAGTGCCGCCAGCATCAGCGCGCCCAGTTCGGCCAGCAGCACATAGGAGGCCTCGCGACGGCCGAAACCCAGCACCCGGAGCGTGGCCAGGTCGCGCTCCTGCTCCGCCAGCGTCACGCGCGCGGCGGAGAAGGCGACGCCCGCGGCCATCAGCGAGGAGAACAGCACGAACAGCGCCGAGAAGAAGCCGCTGCCCTGCGAGAGCAGCTTGGTCATCGAGGCGCGCGCATTGTCCTTGAAGCTGACCGCGACGATGCGCGGCAGTTGCTTGGCGCGGGCGCTGAAGGCATTGCGGTAGCGGGAATCGAACTGCAGGTAGGCGGCCGTGACGCGGCCGGGTTCGCGCAGCAACCGGCCCAGCGCTTCCAGCTCGAGATAGGCGGAGCCTGCGAGGTAGGGTTTGACGATGGCCACCACCGGCAGCACCGCGCTGGCGCGATGACCATCGGTGGCCTGGATACGCACGCTGTCGCCGGGTGTCACGCCCAGCTTGTTGGCGAGATTCAGCGACAGCGTGAGCCCGTCGGGGCGGGGGAACACCTGTTGCAGGTTCTCGTCCAGCGTGCGGTTCAGAGCCACGGTGGAGGGTATGCCCTGCAGTGCATTGCGCCGCGAGCGGCTGCCGGCTTCGAAGATCACCTCGGTGCTGCGCACGGGCTCCACCTTGAGCACGCCGGGCATGTGCGCGATTTCGTCGAGAATGTGATCGTCAGCGGCTTCGGAGAACGACACCATCACGTCCTCGCGCTGCGCCAGCTCGAAGGTCACCTCGATGATGCGGTTCATCGCCAGCGGGAAATGCTGCGTGGTGACCATGAGCCCCATGGCGAGCGCGATGCCGGTCACCGTGGTTGCCGAGCGGCGCGGAAAGCGCAGGATGCGCCGCGCCACCATGCGCGTCTTGCCATCGAGCTTCGATGCCATGCGCTCCGCGGCCGCGCCCAGCCTGCCGAAGCTGGTGGGGGCGGGCGGCGCCAGCGCCGCCGCAGGTGCGAGGCGCGTGGCCCGCCATACGGCCTGCGCGGCGCCGGCCAGCGCGGCCAGCAACGCAATGACCAGCGCGGTCGCGTAAACGCCGGCACCGGCGGCGAAATGCAGGCCCGGTATGCGGTACACCGTGGCATAGATGTCGCCCACGTAGCCACCCACCAGATACCCGCCGACCATGCCCGCCGCGGCGCCGATGATGCCGAACACCAGGGCGAACTTGGCGTAATGCAGCGCGATGGCGCCGTTGCTGTAGCCGAAGGACTTCAGCAGGCCGATGTTCGAGCGTTCGGTGGACACCAGGCGCGACAGCGACACATTCAGCAGAAAGGCCGCCACCACCAGGAAGAACGGCGGCAGGACGGAGGCCATGGTCTTGAGCGAGGTGAGCTCGTCAGCCATGAACTGCGCCGACAGCATGCGGTCGCGGCCGTAGGCGCCGCGCCCGCCATGTCGCGCGAGCAGGTGATCCACCTGCGAGGCCACCGCCTGGAAGCTGGCGCCCGGAGTCAGCCGCATCACCACTTCGTTGAAGGCGCCGTCGCGGTCGAAGGCCCGCGCCAGGGATTCGCGGTCCATCCACACCACGCCGAAGCGTTCTGGCTCGGGCAGCATGGCGCCCGGCGCCACCGCGAACACGAACTCCGGGCTGCTGGCGATGCCCACCACGCGCACTTCACGCCGCTTGCCATAGACAATGGCACCGAGCGTCGCGCCCACGGGAATCCGATTGGCCTCGGCAAAGGCCTCGTTGATGAGGATCTCGCCCGGATGCGTGGCATCGAGCAGGCGGCCAGCGCGCAGCACGATGCGGTTGACGCGCGGCGCGCGGTCCGGCGGCAGCGACACCATCAGCGCCGACACCGGTTCCTGCCGGCCGGCGAGGTCGAGCAGGCCCACACCCGACACCCGTGCCTCGAGCTCGCGAATGCCGGGAATGTTGCGCAGTTCGTCGGCTACCGCCAGCGGCGCGCGCACCACGCCTGCAGCCATGTCGGCCATGTGCTGCTCGTCGTAATAGGCATCGCGCGCCTGTTGCAGCGAGTCGTACATGCCATTGGCCATCACCCACAGCACGATGCCGCAGGCCAGCACGCCGCCCACCGCCGCGAGCTGCATCTTCATTCGCAGCAGATCGCGGAAGAGTTTGCGGTCGAGTTTGCGCATCACCAGTGCAGGTCCTGCGGGTCGCGGCGCTCGGCGTTGCGCTCGATGCCGCGGATCATGCCGTCCGCGAAGCGCACCACGCGGTCGCCGATCTGCGCGATGTCGGCGTTGTGCGTGATCAGCAGCGTGGTGGTGGCAAGCGTGCGGTTGACCGTGACCAGCGCTTCGAGCACGCGGATGCCGGTGGCCACGTCCAGCGCACCGGTGGGTTCGTCGCACAGCAGGACATGCGGCCGCTTGGCGATGGCGCGTGCGATGGCCACGCGCTGCTGCTCGCCGCCGGAGAGCTGCGAGGGGAAGTGGTCGGCGCGGGTGCCGAGCCCCACCAGCGCCAGTGCCTCGTCCGCGGGCATGGGGTCGTGCGCGACCTCGGTGACCAGCTCCACGTTTTCGCGCGCGGTGAGGCTTGCGATCAGGTTGTAGAACTGGAACACGAAGCCCACGTTGTCGCGGCGGAACTGTGTGACACGCGCATCCGGAGCGGTGGCAAGGTTCAGGTCCCGGAACCAGGCCTCGCCGGCGGTGGGCCGGTCGAGCCCGCCGAGTATGTTCAGCAGTGTGGATTTTCCCGAGCCCGACGGGCCCAGCAGGACGATGAGTTCGCCGGGTTCCACTGTAAAATCCACGCCGCGCAGCGCGAAGACGGCGGCGTCCCCACTGCCATATCGCTTCTGCACCCCTTCAAGACGGTACACCGGCGCGGATTTGTCTGCAGCGGGCAGCATCCGTCCATGATGCGTGATGCCTTATAGTCCTTCAAACGCTTTTCCCCTCATCTGGAGCCTGCATGAACCTGGACCTGCTTCCCATTGGAAAGAATCCGCCGCACGAGGTGAATGTGGTGGTGGAGGTGCCCGTGGGCGGCGAACCGATCAAGTACGAGATCCACAAGGCCTCGGGCGCGCTGATGGTGGATCGCTTCCTGTACACGGCCATGCGCTACCCCGGCAATTACGGGTTCATCCCGCACACGCTGTCGGACGATGGTGATCCCTGCGATGTGATCATCGCCAACCAGCGCGGCCTGCTGCCCGGCGCGGTGCTGTCCTGCCGTCCCGTGGGCGTGCTGAAGATGCAGGACGAGGCCGGTGGCGACGAGAAGATCATTGCGGTGCCGGTACCCAAGCTCACGCGCCGCTACGAGCATGTGCACAACTATTCCGACCTGCCCGACATCACGCTGAAGCAGATTCAGCACTTCTTCGAGCACTACAAGGATCTGGAACCCGGCAAGTGGGTGAAGGTGCTGGGCTGGGGCGATGCCGAAGAAGCCCGGGAGTTGATCAGCGCCGCAATTGCGCGCGGCGGCCGGCATCAAGCGCAATGAGGTGATCGGCGCGTGCGGGCATCTCATCGAGGATGTGCCGCGTGATGCGCTCGTAGTGGCTGATGAAGCGCGCGATCTGCGCATCGCTCATCACCCGCGAGTCATCGCCCCCCTCGCGCGCCAGGCGTTCGCGCAGCTTGTGTTCCTGCTCGGTGCGCCAGGCCAGCACCACCTCGAAAGAAGGCGCGGCCAGCAGCACCAGCGGTGACAGCCGCGCGTACAGTGCGGCATAGCGGCCCTGCAGCGCCTGATTCACGTAGTTGCGCCACAGGCCCTGGGCATCCTCGTCACGTTCCAGCGCGTTGACGGGCGCGGCGAGGCGTGCCGGCGATTCAGGTTGCGCGCCCACGCACCAGCCTTCGAGGATCACGGCCCGCAACGGCCCCTCTACGTTGCGCCAGAGCGCTCTCGGCCTGCGCTCGTCAGTTGCCTTGTCGAACACCGGTACCGGCGTGGTACCGGCCTCGGCCAGCGATTCGATCACGGCCTGCGCCAGTTCCACATCATGCGTGCCCGGTACGCCGCGCGTCGCCAGCAGCGGATGTACATGCCGTGCAAGCTGCTGCCGCTCGGCATGCGGCAGGTAGAAGTCATCGATGGACAGCGCCGCCGTGGGCAGCGCCTGGCTGTTCAGCAGCTCCGCCAGCACCGCCGAGGCGGTGGACTTGCCGCTGCCCTGCGCGCCGCAGAGGCCGATGACCACCAGCGAGTCGCTCTGGCGGATGCGCGTGGCCAGTTGGCGGCCCAGCGGCAGCAGCACGTTCTCGATGGTGTGCCGATAGCCCTCGGGAAGCCGCTCCTCGCGCAGGTAGCGTTCGATCCAGTCGCGCATGCGCTTGGGGCCAGCGACCCTAAGCCACCGGATCGCGCAGCGGCTTGCCTGCGAAGAAGGCTTCCAGATTCTGCGCCACGCGCATGCCCATGTCGGTGCGGGTTTCCTGCGTGGCGCTGCCCAGATGCGGCAGCAGCACGGCGTTGTCCAGCGCCAGCAGGCCCGGATGCACCTTCGGTTCTTCCTCGAACACGTCGAGCCCGGCGCCCCAGATGCGCCGCTCGGCCAGCGCCTGCACCAGTGCGGCTTCATCCACCACTGGTCCGCGCGCGGTGTTGATCAGCACGGCGCTGGGCTTCATGCGCCGCAGCCGTTCGGCCGAAATCAGATGGTGCGTGGCCGCGCCGCCGGGGCAGTGCAGCGAAATCACGTCGCAGGTGGCCACCAGTTCATCCACCGAATCGATGAAGGTGGCATGGTGCTCGGCCTCCACCGCGTGCGGCGCGCGCCGCCGACTGTTGTAGGCAATGCGCATGTCGAGGCCCAGCCGCGCCTTGCGCGCGGTGGACTGTGCGATGCGGCCGAAGCCGATGAGGCCCAGCGTCTTGCCCGCCAGGCTCTGGCCCATCATGTGCGTGGGGCGCCAGCCGGTCCATTTGCCGCCGCGCAGCTCGCGCTCGCCTTCGCCGGCGCGGCGCGTGACCATCAGCATCAGCAGGATGGCGAGGTCCGCGGTGGTGTCGGTGAGCACATCGGGCGTGTTCGACACGCTGATGCCGAATTCGCGCGCGGCCTCGATGTCGATGTGGTTGAAGCCCACCCCGAAGTTGCCGATCAGCCGCACGCGCCGGTCTGGCGCCGACAGCACATTGCGGTCGATGCGGTCGGTGACGGTGGGGCAGATGGCATCGTACCGGCCCATGGCCGCGCGCAGCGCGGCAGCATCCAGCGGCACATCGGATTCGTTCAGCGTCACGTCGAAGTGCTGCGCCAGGTGTCTTTCCACCTCGGCGGTCCAGCGGCGGGTGAGCAGAATCCGCGGGCGTGCACTCATCGCAGGCGCTCCGCATGCCACGACAGATGCGATTCGATGAAGGTGCTCACGAAGAAGTAGGAGTGGTCATAGCCTTCCTGCCGGCGAAGCTGCAGCTTCTGGCCCGCCTTCGCGCAGGCGGCTTCCAGCAGTTCGGGCTTGAGCTGGCCTTCCAGGAAACTGTCCGCGCTGCCCTGGTCCACCAGGATCTCGTCGAAGTGGCCGCGTGCGGCGCCCGCTTCGATCAGCAGCGAGGCGTCGTGTTCGCGCCAGCGGCTTTCATCCGCACCCAGGTAGGCGCCCAGCGCCTTCTGTCCCCAGGGGCAGCGCGTGGGCGAGGAGATGGGCGAAAAGGCCGAGACGCTGCGGAACAGCCGCGGGTGACGCAGCGCCAGGGTCAATGCGCCGTGGCCGCCCATGGAATGGCCGCTGATGCCGCAGCGGGCCGTGTCCACCGCGAAGCTGCCGGCCACCAGTGGCAGCAGTTCGGTGGTGAGGTAGCGCTCCATCTGGAAGTGCGGTGCCCATGGCGCCTCGGTGGCATCCACGTAGAACGAGGCGCCCTGGCCCAGGTCGTAGGCGGCGTCATCGGCCACGCCTTCGCCACGCGGCGAGGTGTCGGGCGCCAGCACGGCAAGACCCAGTCGCGACGCGGCCAGGTACGCGCCGGCCTTGGTGGTGAAATTCTCTTCGGTGCAGGTGAGGCCGGACAGCCACAGCAGCAGGGGAAAGGGGCCTGTTCCCTGCGGCAGGAACAGTGAAAACCGCATGCTGGTGCCCGTGGCGGCGCTGGCATGCCGGCAGTAGTGCAGCGTGCCGCCTGCAACTCGATGACGGGCGGTGATTTCCAGGCTCATCCTTCAATGCTCCGTAGTGGATGGTCGGTAAAGTCGGCGCACTATATAGTGGCCGCAGATGCATAGGTACCGGTCAATCTGGCTTGCCCTGCCTGCCGTGGCGTTGCTGCTGGCCGGCTGCGCATTGCCGTCCTCGCGCGACAACGCTGCCGCGATGACCGGTCTGGTTGCGAAGCAGACTGCCACTCCGCTGGCATGGCGGCGCGATGCCGCAGCCGATGCGCGCGCGCGCGTTGCCGCCGATGCGCTGCTGGCCGACGGCCTCACGCTGGATGAGGCCGTGTCGGTGGCCTTTCTGCTCAATCCCGACCTGCAGGTGTATTTCGAGCAGCTCGAAATTTCGCGCTCGCAGTCCGTGGCGGCCGCCACGCCGCCGAACCCCGCGGCCATCGTGGGTTTGCGCGAGCCGGGCGGCAGCCTGTCGGCGTTCTATCCGGGCCGCAATGTCACCGTGGGCGTGCTGCAGAATGTGATCGGCCTGCTGAATCTGCCGGATCGCCGGCGCATCGCGCGGCGCGATCTGGAGCGCGCGCGCGTCGAGGCCGCCAGTCGCGTCACGCAGCTCGGCGCCCGCGTCGCGCAGGCCTGGCTGGAATACAACGCCGCACTGCGCATCGAGGAGCTGCGCGGCCGCTCGCAGTCCATCGTGCAGACGGCGCTCGACAACCTCGCTGCCGCGCAGGCGCGCAATGCCGATGTCACGCCGGCGGTGGCTGCCGCGCGCGCCTCGCAGCTCTCGCAGCAGCGCGCGAACCTGTTCCGATATCGCAACCAGGTGCTGCGTGCCGGCGTCGATGCCACCACGGCGCGCGAGAAACTGGCGCTGCTGCTGGGAGTGGGCGGCTGGCGCGACAACTGGCGCCTGGCCGGGGATCTGCCGCCGTTGCCCGCGGCAGACTTCGACGCGCGCGCGCTCGAGGAGGCCGGTGTCGAAAAGCGCTTCGATGTGCTGGCCGCCGCGCGCGCAGTGGACACGCGGCTGGCCATCCTCGCGATGCAGCGGCGCTTCCGCTGGCTGAACCAGCTCGATCTTGGCGTGTTCCGCGACAAGGCCATCGGTGGCACGGCCTTCAGCGGGCCGAATGCGGTGGTGGAGATTCCGCTGTTCGACCAGCGGCAGGCGCAACTGCTCGCCGCGGATGCCGAACTGCGTTCGGCGCTGCGCAACCTGGAATCCACCCGCGGCGGTGCCCGCGCGGAAATCCGCACGCATGAGCAGGAGATGCGCCTGACGCGCGCGCTGCTCGAGAACTATGACGGCTCCATCATCCCGAACCAGCAGGCCATGGCCGTAGGCCTGGGCACCGCGGGCAATCCCGATGACCCGGATCGTCTGGCGCTGCGCCTGACCATGCTGGCCACGCAGGAGGAGCAGATGGGTCTGTTGCGGGATTACTGGCGGGCGCGCTCGGCGCTGGCCCTGTCGCTGGGCGACTGGACAGCGGCTCAGCTTCCCCGCTGAGCAGCCCGCGCGGGCCGGATTGGTGCAGGCGCGGCAACTCGGTGTCGGATTGGTGCACGATTTCTGACGTTGCATTGACGCAACAGGTCTTTCCAGCCTCCACGAGCGTTTGCCCAATTCGGTACTGTGCGCAACGACAGGCTCTCCACGGCAGTTCAAAGTCCAACAATAGGCCGGGAAATATCAGTCAAAACAATCCTCAATGCGCCAAAGCTGAAGCCGGCGGCAGATATTCGATACCCCGCCTGCAATCGCTGCAACCGCAATGACACTGTCAAATCGCCACTGGTACGATGCTTGCAAAGCTCTGACGTAGGTCAGATACAACAACTGCGTTTTCCAAGGAGAGAAGCTTAATGATCAAGTCACGCATTGCGATGGCGGGCGCCCTGCTGGCGGTTGCCGGTTCGGCATATGCCGATTTCACGGTGACCCCGACTGTCGTGTCGGACTATGACTTCCGTGGCGTCACGCAGACCCTGGAAGACCCGGCGTTCCAGCTGGGCCTGAACTACAACCACGAAAGCGGTTTCTATGCCGGCGTGTGGGGCAGCAACGTCGATTTCGGTCCGGGCAAGCCCAATGTCGAGGTCGACCTGTTCACGGGCTTCAGTGGCGGCGATGCGGCCGAGACCGTGGGCTACGACGTGGGCGTGATCTACTACGCCTATCCCAGCGCCAGCTCCATCGACTCCATCGAGATTTACGGCGGCCTGAGCAAGGGCTGGTTGTCGGGCAAGCTGTGGTATTCGCCGAACATCGCCAGCACCGGTGACAGTGGCTGGTACATCGAAGGCAATGCCACGGTGCCACTGCCCCACAACTTCTCGCTGCTGGGGCACGCGGGCTACACCTGGGGCGACGCCTCGTGGTCGGGTCCGCTGAAGGACGTCGACTACTCGCTGGGCGTGGGCTACACCGCGGGCAACTTCAGCCTGTCGGTCAAGTGGGTGGACGGCGACGGCGCGCTGAAAGGCCGCAACCAGGTGGTGGGCAGCATCAGCACCACGCTGCCCTGGAAGGCGGAGTAGGCAGTCGCGGCCCCGGGGTTGGTGCCCCGGGGTCGCAACCCGCGGTCAGGCGGCCTTCAACACCTTGCCCAGCGTATCGACGAGCTGGTCGATCTGGTGCTTCTCGATGATCAGCGGCGGCGACAGCGCGGTGATGTCACCGGCCGCGCGCACCAGGATGCCGGCCTCGAACGCCTTCAGGAAGGTATCGAAACCGCGCTTGCCCGGGGAGCCTGCGATGGGCTCGTATTCCAGCGCCGCCACCAGGCCATAGGTGCGGATGTCGATCACGCCCGGCAGTCCCTTCAGACTGTGCACCGCATTTTCCCAGTACGGCGCGATCTCCTTCGCGCGCTGGAACAGACCTTCCTTCTCGTAGATGTCGAGCGTCGCGATGCCCGCAGCGCAAGCCGTGGGGTGGCACGAGTAGGTGTAGCCATGGAACAGCTCGATGGCGCCTTCGGGGCCGGTCATGAAGGCATCGTAGATTTCCTTCTTCACGATGACCGCGCCCATGGGCACCGAGCCGTTGGTCAGGCCCTTGGCGCAGGTGATGATGTCGGGCGTCACGCCGAATTCCTGCGCGGCAAAGGCCGAACCGGTGCGGCCGAAGCCGGTGATGACCTCATCGAAAATGAGCAGGATGCCGTGCTTGGTGCACAGCTCGCGCAAGCGTTGCAGGTAGCCCTTCGGCGGCACCAGCACGCCGGTGCTGCCCGCAATGGGCTCGACGATCACGGCTGCGATGCTCGAGGCATCATGCAGCGCCACTAGCCTTTCCAGCTCGCCCGCCAGTTCCGCGCCATGCTCGGGTTGGCCCTTCGAGTACGCGTTCTTCGCCAGGTTGTGCGTGTGGGGCAGGTGGTCCACGCCCGGGATCATCGCCGGGCCCCAGGCCTTGCGATTGGCGACCATTCCGCCCAGCGTGGTGCCGCCCAGGTTCACGCCATGGTAGCCGCGCTCGCGCCCGATCAGGCGCGTGCGCGTAGCCTCGCCCTTCAGGCGCTGGTACTGCAGCGCGATCTTCAGCGCGGTGTCCACCGACTCCGAGCCCGAGTTCACGAAGAACACATGGTCGAGGCCCGCGGGCGCGATCTTCTTCACCTTGTTGGCAAGATCGAACGCCTGGGGATGGCCCATCTGGAAGGGCGGCGCGAAATCCATCTGCTCCAGTGAGTGCGCCACGGCCTGGCTGATTTCCTTGCGGCCGTGGCCGGCGTTCACGCACCAGAGGCCTGCGACGCCGTCGAGGATCTGGCGGCCCTCGGCCGTCCAGTAGTGCATGCCCTTGGCATGCGAAAGAATGCGTGGCTTGGCCTTGAAATGCCGGTTGGCCGTGAAGGGCATCCAGTGCGCTTCCAGCTCCTCGCGGGACAGGGCGCGGGCGGCGAAATCTTCGGGACGGGCGTTCATGGCCTCTCCTGGGGCATTTAAAGGCGGGATGATAAGAAAAGTTGACAGTTGGGGCGACACATACCCAAATAACGAGGGTTTGTCGAAGATAATAAACGCCATGAGTGTCATCGATGTGGGCGCGCGGCTGCGCGCCATCCGCCAGATGCACGGGCTGTCGCAGCGGGAGCTGGCGCGCCGCGCCGGGGTCACCAACGGCCTGGTCTCGCTGGTGGAGATGAACCGCGTGTCGCCGTCGGTCAGTTCGCTGAAGAAGCTGCTCGACGGCATTCCCATGTCGCTGGCCGAGTTTTTCACCGGCGATTTCAACCAGCGCACGCCGGCCTTCTATGCGACCGACGAACTGGTGGAGATCGGCAACGAGTCGGCCTCGCTGAAGCTGGTGGCCGCCACGCGCAGCGGGCGGCAGATGACGCTGCTGCACGAACGCTACGAGCCCGGCGCCGGCACCGGCGAGGAAATGCTGGCGCACAAGGGCGAGGAGGGCGGCGTGGTGGTGCGTGGGCGCATCGAGGTGACCGTCGGCAACGAGACGCGTGTGCTCGGGCCCGGCGAGGCTTATTACTTCGCCAGCAATCTGCCGCACCGCTTCCGCAACCCCGGGCGCGAGGTGTGCGAGATCGTCAGCGCAAGCACGCCGCCTTCGTTCTGATTCAATGCGCGGCGCGGACGGCGCCCGGAGCCGCATTTGAGTTCAACCCTGTAAATCGACTGGCACGCGCGTGCCGCGAAACTCGCGCCCCGCTGCGGCGTGTTCATCGACGGCCGCTTTCGCGACGCGGTCAGCGGCGCGACCTTCGATTGCATCAGCCCCATCGACGGGCGACTGCTCGCGAAGGTGGCCGCCGGCGATGCGCCCGATGTGGATGCGGCAGTGGCAAGCGGCCGCGCCGCCTTCGAGCGCGGCGACTGGTCGCGCCGTGCGCCGCGCGAGCGCAAGCAGGTGCTGCTGCGCTTCGCCGAGCTGCTGCGCGCGCACAAGGAAGAACTGGCGCTCACCGAGACGCTGGACATGGGCAAGCCCATCGGCGACAGCCTGGCGGTGGATGTGCCCTCGGCGGCCAACTGCATCCAGTGGTACGCCGAAGCCATCGACAAGATCTACGACGAAGTGGCGCCCACGGGCCCGAGTTCCCTGGCGCTGGTGACGCGCGAGCCACTGGGCGTGGTGGGCGCCGTGGTGCCGTGGAATTTCCCGATGATCATGGCGGCGTGGAAGATCGGGCCGATTCTCGCCTCGGGCAATTCGCTGGTGCTGAAGCCATCGGAGAAATCGCCGCTGACGGCGCTGCGGATGGCAGAGCTGGCCGTCGAGGCGGGGCTGCCGCCGGGCGTGTTCAACGTGGTGCCGGGTTTCGGCCATGCCGCAGGCAAGGCGCTGGCGCTGCACGGCGATGTGGATGGCATCGGCTTCACCGGTTCCACTGCCACCGGCAAGCTCATCATGGGTTACGCGGCCCAGTCGAACCTGAAGCGCGTATCGCTGGAGTGCGGCGGCAAGTCGCCCAATATCGTGATGGCCGACTACCGCGATGTGCAGCGCGCGGCGCGCGCGGCGGCCTATGCCATCTTCTTCAACCAGGGCGAGATGTGCTCGGCCGGTTCGCGCTTCGTGGTGCACGAGAGCCTGAAGGATGCGCTGCTCGATGAGGTGGCGAAGGTGGCGCGCGAACTCGCGCCCGGCGATCCGCTGGATGCTGCGACGAAGCTCGGTGCGATAGTCGATACGCAGCAGATGCAGCGGGTGCTGGGCTACATCGATGCCGGCAGGGAAGAGGGCGCGCGCCTGGCGCTGGGCGGCTCGCAGGTGCGCCGCGACACGGGCGGCTGCTACGTGGAGCCCACGGTGTTCGATGGCGTACGGCCTTCAATGCGCATCGCGCGCGAGGAAATCTTCGGGCCGGTGCTTTCCACGCTGACCTTCCGCGACGAGGCCGAGGCGATTGCCATCGCCAACGGCACGCAGTATGGCCTGGCGGCCGCCGTGTGGACGCGTGACCTGAATACTGCGCACCGCATGGCCCGTGCCATCCGCTCCGGCATGGTGTACGTGAACTGCTACGACGCCGATGACATCACCGTGCCCTTCGGCGGGTTCCGCCAGTCGGGCATGGGGCGTGACAAGTCGCTGCATGCCTTCGACAAGTTCACGGAACTGAAGACCACGTGGATAGAGCTGATTTGACCCCGTTGCGCTTCGTTGCAACCGTCCCGGTGTGCGCATGACAGACCTGCGCTTCGTTGCAACCGTCCCACGTGGCTTCTCCGATCTGCTCGCGGGGGAGATCAGTGCGCTGGGCGGGCAGGGCGTGCGCGACCACGCCGGTGGCGTGAACTTCGAAGGATCGCTGGCCACCGGCTACAAGGTGCTGCTGGAATCGCGCCTGGCCAGCCGCGTGCTGCTGGAGGTCGCCACTGGCCCCATGCACAGCGCCGATGATTTCTATGCGCTGGCGCGCGGCATCGACTGGCGCGAACACATGGACCCGCAGGGCACGCTGGCCTGCGAGTTCACCGGCAAGCATCCGGCCATCACCAACACGCATTTCGGGGCGCTGAAACTCAAGGACGCCATCTGCGACCAGTTGCGCGACACCACGCGCCAGCGACCCAGCATCGAAACGCAGCGGCCGGACATTGCCGTGCACGCGCATGTGCAGCGCGGCCAGGTGAGTCTCTCCATTGACCTGGCCGGCGACGCGCTCAGCCGCCGCGGCTATCGCCTTGCCGGCGGCGAAGCGCCGCTGCGCGAGAATCTGGCCGCGGGCATCCTGATGCGCGCGGGCTGGCCTGCCATCGCCGCCGCGGGCGGCGAATTCCTCGATCCCATGTGCGGCTCGGGCACCTTCGTCATCGAGGCGGCGTGGATGGCGTCCGATACAGCGCCGGGCCTGCTGCGCGACTTCTGGGGTTTCCAGGGCTGGCGCGGTCACGACGCCGCGTTGTGGGAAGAGCTGGTGGCCGCCGCGAAGGCGCGCATGAAGCAGCAGCTGCCCGTGGTGATGCGCGGCGCGGATCGCAATCGCGCGGCGATCGCCACCGCGCAGGCCAATGCGCGCCGCGCCGGTGTGGGCCGCGACCTTGTCTTCGAGCACTGCGACATCTCCACGCTGTCGCCGCGCAACGCGGCGGCCGACGCGCCGCCGGGTCTGCTGTGCGTGAATCCTCCCTATGGCCAGCGCATTCCGGGCACCGACGATGCGGCCGATGCGCACCGCGCCATCGGCGAGGCGCTGCGTGGTCCCTTCGCCGACTGGAATGGCGTCGTGCTCACCGGCGAACCAAAACTCGGCCAGCTCATCGGCTGCGAGGCCTCGCGCGTGCACACGGTGTGGAATGGCGCCATCGAATGCCGGCTGCTGCGCTTCGCGCCCGGCGAGCGCAAGGCGCGGCGCGAGGCGCGCGGCGTGGTGATCGACAATCCCGCACTGTCGCAGTCGGCGGGTGCGCAGATGTTCGCCAACCGGCTGCGCAAGAACCTGGCGCATCTGGGCAAGGCCGCGCGCCGGCAGCACGTGGGCTGCTGGCGACTGTACGACGCCGACATGCCCGAGTACGCGCTGGCGGTGGACCTGTACACCGGCGCGGGGCCGGACGAAGGTCGGCGCTGGCTGTACGTGCAGGAATACGCGCCGCCCGCCACGGTCGATCCCGAGGCCGCGCGCCGCCGGCGCGAGGAAGCGCTGGCCGTGCTGCCCGAAGTCACCGGCATCGCGCTGCCCGACATCCGGCTGCGCACGCGCAGGCGGCAGAGCGATGGCCAGTACGAGAAGCTGAACCGCCGCGAGGAATTCCACATCGTCGAGGAGGCGGGCATCAGGGTGCGCGTGAACCTGGACGACTATCTGGATACGGGCCTGTTCCTCGATCATCGCCTGACCCGGCAGCGCGTGGGTGCCGGCTCGCGCGGCAAACGTTTCCTGAACCTGTTCTGCTACACCGGCGTGGCCACGCTGCATGCCGTGGCCGGTGGCGCGGCCAGTTCACTCAGCGTGGACATGTCGCGCACCTACCTGGACTGGGCTGCCGCCAACCTCGAACTCAACGGATTCGCATCACCCGCGCATCGGTTGCTGCAGGCCGATGCGGTGCGGTGGCTGGCGGAGCAACCGTCGGTGCCGGCCTTCGACCTGATCTTCCTCGATCCACCGACTTTCTCGAATTCAGCGCGCATGGAAGGCGTGCTCGACACGCAGCGCGATCACGCGGCGCTGATCCGCGATTGCATGCGCATCCTCGCTCCAGAAGGCGCGCTGATCTTCTCCACCAATGCGCAGCGATTCTCGCTCGCTACGGACATACATAGCGCTTTTCGAGTATCGGACATCAGCGCGGCAACCTTGCCCTTCGATTTCCAGGGGAATCCGCGCATCCATCGTTGCTTTGAAATCAAAGCGCGTTGAAGGGCGCATAGGGCGCAGTTATGCTCCCGGGCTTACGGGGCGTCCCGCTCTTCTATTCAAGTCACAAGACTCGGACGGGCAACATGGCCAAAGTGAAATTGAACGTCAACGGCATCGATCGTGAAGTGGAGGTGATGGACGATCAGCCTCTGCTGTGGGTGCTGCGTGACGAACTGAAACTCGTCGGCACGAAGTTCGGTTGCGGCGTGGGGCAGTGTGGCGCCTGCACCGTTCACCTGAACGGTTCACCGGTGCGGTCGTGCTCGGTACCGGCCACTGCGGTGGCAGGACAGAAGATCACCACCATCGAAGGCCTGGCGCAGAACGGCGTGCTCACCGCCGTGCAGAAGGCCTGGATCGATCACGACGTGCCGCAGTGCGGCTACTGCCAGGCCGGCCAGATCATGAGCGCCTCGGCGCTGCTGGCGCAGAAGAAGAATCCCACCGATACCGACATCGACAACGCGATGCAGAACCTGTGCCGCTGCGGCACCTATGTACGCATCCGCGCGGCCATCAAGTCCGCGGCCCAGTCTCTGAACGGGAGCGCCTCATGAACTCCATCGTCAACAACGAGTACTACCCCGAGGTGCTGCGCGAGCAGCTCGACAAGCCCGAAGGGCTTGGCGCCTCGATGAAGGCACTGGCTGGTGCGCCGGTGTCGCGCCGCGGCTTCCTGCAGGCTTCGGTGGCCGCGGGCGGTGGCCTGCTCGTGGCCTTCGGCATGCTGAACCCGCAGACCGCCGAAGCGCAGCAGGCTGGTGGTGGCGGTGCGCGTCCCGCGGGTCCGCCGCCGGGACCGGCATTCAACCCGGGCGCCTACGTGAAGATCGCGCCGAATGGCAAGATCACGCTGTATTCCAAGAACCCGGAAATCGGCCAGGGCATCAAGACCGGCTTCGGCGTCATCCTGGCTGAAGAGCTGGATGCGAAGTGGGCCGACGTGACGGTGGAGCAGTCCCCGATCAATGCCGCCGTCTACGGCGCGCAGTTCGCCGGCGGTTCGATGTCCATCCCGATGAACTTCACCACGCTGCGCCAGGCCGGCGCCGGCGCGCGCGCACTGCTGGTGGCCGCTGCGGCCCAGCAGTGGGGTGTGCCCGCTTCCGAAATCACCACTTCCGACAGCACGGTCATCCATGCCGCCAGCAACCGCAGCGCGGGCTATGGCTCGCTGGCCACGGCGGCCGCGTCGATGCCGGTGCCGAATCCCGCCGAGTTGAAGCTGAAGGACCGCAAGGACTGGAAGCTGATGGGCAAGCGCTTCACGGGCGTGGACAACACCAAGCTCGTGACCGGCCAGTCGCTGTTCGGCATGGACGTGCAGCTGCCCAACATGAAGGTGGCGGTGTTCGAGAAGTGCCCCGCGGTGGGCGGCAAGGTGGCATCGGCCAATCTCGAAGAGATCCGCAAGCTGCCGGGCGTGGTCGATGCCTTCGTGGTCGAAGGCACCAACAATGTCATCGAGGTGATGCCGGGCGTCGCCATCGTGGCCGACAACACCTGGGCCGCCTTCTCCGCGAAGAAGAAGCTGAAGATCACCTGGGACGAGAGCAATGCCTCGCGCGACAGCTGGACGGCCTTCTCCGCCAAGGCAAAGGAATCCGCCAAGGGTCCGGGCGCGCAGGAACTGCGCAAGGTCGGTGACGTGGAAGCGGGCCTGAAGGGTGCCAAGAAGACCGTCGAGGCCTTCTACACCTTCGGCTTCGTCGCGCATGCCAACCTCGAACCGCAGAACACCACGGCCTGGTACCAGAAGGATCCGGCCGGCGACAGACTCGAGATCTGGGGCGCGGTGCAGATCCCCGATGGTGCCCGCACCACGGCTGCGAAGGTGGTGGGCGTGCCCGCCGAGCGCGCAGTGATGCACCAGATGCGTGTGGGTGGCGGCTTCGGCCGTCGCCTGATGCAGGAGTTCGTCTCCGAAGCCGCGGCCATTTCCAAGCAGGCCGGCGGCATTCCGGTGAAGCTGGTGTGGACGCGCGAGGACGACATGGGGCACGACTGGTATCGTCCCGGTGGATTCCACGCCTTCAAGGCCGGCCTCGACGACAAGGGCAGGATCGTGGCCTGGTCGGGTCAGGCCATCTCCTTCTCCGACAATACGCCGGGCGGCAGCAAGCGCGCGGTGAACGGCGGCGGCTGGCCTTCGCCGGGCGAGTTCCCGGCCGAGTACACGCCGAACTACCGGTTGTCGCAGACGCTGGAGGAATTCCACATCCCCTGCGGCCCGTGGCGCGCGCCGGGCTCGAACACCGCGGCCTTCGTGGTGCAGTCGTTCATGCATGAGCTGTCGACGGCAGCGGGTCGCGATCATGCCGAGTTCCTGATCGACACCTTCCAGAACAAGCAGCCGGCGCCGGCCGCTGCCGGTCCCGGGCGTGGCCCGGGTGGCGGTGGACTGAATCCGGAACGCGCCATCGCGACCATCAAGGAAGCGGTTGCGCGTTCGGGCTGGGGCAAGCCGCTGCCGAAGGGTCACTACCATGGCCTTGCGTTCCACTTCTCGCACCAGGGCCATTTCGCCGAAGTGGCCGAGGTGAGCGTGGACAGGAACAAGAAGGTCCGCGTGCACAAGATGACCGTGGTGGGCGACATCGGCCCCGTGGTGAACCTGTCGGCCGCCGAGAACCAGGTGCAGGGCTGCGTCGTGGATGCCATCGCCACCATGGGGCAGGAGATCCACATCGAGAACGGCCGGCCGCAGGAAAAGAACTTCGACACCTACAAGCTGGCGCGCATGTCGCAGGCGCCGGTGGTCGATGTGCACTTCCTCGACACCAACTTCCCGCCGACGGGCGTGGGTGAGCCGGCATTCCCGCCGGCGGTGCCTGCGATCTGCAATGCGATCTATGCGGCCACCAAGGTGCGCATCCGCACGCTGCCGATCACCCGCGAGGGGTTCTCGGTCGCCTGACGGGGTCCATTCGGCCGCTTCGAACGGGCCCGCGCGAGTGATCGCGCGGGCCTTTTCATTGGCGGCTCTATATCCTTTCGGTCATGTCCGAGCACCCCAGCCACTGCGGCAATTGCGAGGCGCCGCTCGCCGGCCCCTATTGCTCCCAGTGCGGCCAGAGCGCGCACGAGAGCGCGCGTTCGATGCACGCCCTGTTCCATGATGGCTGGCATTCGCTGACGCACGTGGACGGGCGCCTGTGGCGCACGCTGTGGCTCCTGATGACGAAACCGGGCGAGGTGACCCGGCAGTTCGTCGCGAACCGTCGCGCCAGCTTCATGCCTCCGTTCCGGCTGTACCTGGTGATCAGCCTGCTGTTCTTCGGCTTGCTCGGAGTCTTCCATCACGACGATCTGCTGCATTTCAAGGTCGATGACGCGGAGAAGGCCCAGGGCTGCGCCGGGCTTTCCTCCAATCCGGCGTGGCTGGCCGAACGGGCGCGCAGCGCCTGCAACAAGATGCTGGCAGATGGCGGGGCATCGCTGAACCACCTGTTCATGGCCTCCCTGCCGCGCGCGATGTTCCTGTTCCTGCCGCTGATCGCGGCGGGCATGTTGCTGCTGTACTGGCGGCCGCGCCGCTGGTACGTGGAGCACCTGGTGTTCTACCTGCACACTCATACGGCGGCCTTTCTGCTGGGCGCGCTCGCAATCGTGCTGCAGGGGACTGCCCACGCCTGGCCCGCATTGGCCCCGGTGTCAGCGGCCGTGAGCGTACTGCTGGCATGCTGGCTGGTGATCTACCTGTACCTGGCGATGCGTCGCTTCTACGGCGACAGCCGCATCCGCACGCTGGCCAAGCTCACCGCAATCGCCGCGTTCTACGCCGTGTCGCTGGTGTTGATGATCGTGTTGACCATCGTGTACAGCGCCCTGACCCTCTAGCCGGCGGCCGCTAACGTGCGGGCGCGCTGGAAGCGGCGGGCGCCGGCTGCGCCGGGAAGTAGGCCGCGACGCGCTGGTCCAGCGTGAACTCCATGCCTAACTTCGGATACTTCCTGAGCGTGGCCTTCTTCATTTCGGCGGCATTCTTCGAGCGGGCCACGTTGGCGTCCCAGTCGGCAACGTACTTCTTCATGAAGGCAATGGAAGCGGGGTTGCGCGTGGCGCCCGGGCCCTCATGGCCCGGCACGATGATCTCGGGCTTGAGCGCCAGGATCTGGTCGAGGCTCTTCAGCCACTCTTCCCGATTCTTGTCCTTCTGCACGCCGAAATACACGCGGTCGAAGACGATGTCGCCCGTGACCACGGCCTTCAGCTGCGGGATGTACACGAAGCTGTTGCCCGGACCATCGCTGCCACCGACCGGACCGGTGACCGGAAACTGGTGGCCTTCCAGTTCCAGGTAGGGCGTTGCCAGTTCCTCCGGCAGCACCGGTTCCGGTCCGGGGATGTTGCTGCCATAGGTGGCAACCCAGAACTTCTGCCGATTCGGCCAGGCCGCCTTTACCGCACTGGCAGTCTGTGGCAACGCCAGCACGCGCGCCTGCGGGAAGGCCTGCTTCAGCACCGCCAGCCCGAACATGTGGTCCGGATGCGGATGGGTGACGTAGATGGCGACCAGGTTCTTCTTCGATTCGAGGATCTTCGCCGCCAGCTTGTGCGCTTCGCTGAGCGAGAACTGCGCATCGATCAGCAGCAGGTCCTTTTCTCCCGAGATCAGCGTGGAGTTGACGTCGTAGCCGACGACGCCATGTCCGGTGTAGACCTCGAGAGTGAGCTTGCCCTGCGCGAAGGCGCAGGGCGCGAGCATCAGCAGCGCAAGCACCGTGTGCCCGATCCACTTTCCAATTCGGTTCATGTTGCTCTCCGGTAAAACGGTGTCAGAACTTGAAGCGCACGCCCAGGCTGTAGCGCCGGCCGTAGACATCGAACAGGCCGGAATTGGTCGCCTGGGACCCGGTGAAACCCCACGAAGCCACCAGCGGTGGATCCGCGTCGAACACGTTGTTGACGTTCAGCGTCACCTTGTACGAGCCGCCACCTGACAGGTCGCCGCCATAGGCCAGCTGCAGGTTGGTGAGGTACGAGGCGCTCACCGAGTTGTCGTCGATGTCCACGCCCTGAGTCCAGGTCGAATTGTAGGTGCCGGCAGCGATATAGCGTTCCTGCAGAGTTGCCGAGAACGGTCCCCGGTCGTAGTTGAGGCTCAGCGTTGCCTGCCAGTCCGGGGCGCCGCCCGCCTGGCCGGTCTGCCCGGCCCGATCGACCTTGGCCGCGCCGGCCAGCGTCGTGGACAGCTCGTGGATGTAGGAGGTCAGCAACCGCACACCGATCTGCTCACCGCCGCCAAACAGGTTGACCGCGCCACGGTACGAGGTTTCGATGTCGACGCCGCGCGTCTTTGCCTTGTCGGTGTTGATGAACAGGTTGTCGACCACGGAGATGATGCCGGCGGAGTCACGGTGCACGAAGCCGCACAACTGGGTGGCTCCCGCGAAGCACTGGTCGACGATGTTCTGCGCGCCAAGCTGGCCGATGGCGCCGGCGATGTCGATGTTGAATGCGTCGACGGACAGGTTGAGACCGGGCAGCCAGGCAGGACGATAGATGGCACCGAAGGTCAGCGTGTCGGCCTTTTCCGGATTCACGTTCGGGTTGCCGCCCGCGACCACGGTGATGGCATAGGGCGTTGCGTTGCCGGTGGTCGGGTCGGTGACATTGCCCGGGCCGCGGGAGGAATCGAAGCGTTCCGACAGCGTACCGGCGCGCACGTCGCGCGAACGCGTGGCGCGCAGACGCAGATCATCGTATACCTGCCAGTCGAGGCCGGCCTTCCATGCCCAGACGCCGCCGCTGCCCTTGTAGTCGGCGAAGCGCACGGCAGCATTGAAATCGATGGAGTTCGAGAGCGCCGTCTTGCCCAGCAGCGGCATCTGCATTTCCGCGAAGGCCTCGCGCACGTTGTACGAACCCTGCGGGCTGGCCGAAGGCCCGCGCTCGAAGATGTTGGCATTGCCCGAATACACGGTCGGCAGGCCCTTGTAGCCCAGCGTCGGCCCGATCACCGGCATGTCGGTGCCGGCATGCAGCGCCACCGGGTACACGACCTGGCGGAAAGTGTCCTCGCGCCACGAAATGCCGGTGGCGAGCGAGACCGCGCCGGCCCAGTTGCTGAACGGGGAGCCGGACAGCGCGATGTCCGCCACGTGCTGCTGCACCAGCTGCTTCTGCGAGATGTCCTGCGAGATCCAGTCGATGGCTGCGCGCGATGGCGAGCCCACGCCGAACACATTCATCGGCACGCAGCCATTGCCCGGGTACATCAGCGTGGAGCGGCAGACGATCTGCCCGCCGCTGTTCACTGCGTCGATGGCCTGGTAGATGCGATCGAGCCGGATCGCGTTGTCCATGTAGATGTCGGAATTGGTGCGGCCGTACTGGTAGTAGGCATCCAGTTTCCAGTCACCCAGGCGCGCCTTGAGTCCGGTGGTGTACGACTGCAGCAGGTTCTCCTGCTTGATGGCCTTGGATGCGCCGTAATCGAGGTCGCCCGCGCGTCCCAGCCGGAAGTTCTGGTTCGCCGTCATCGTCTGGCGGATGACCTGCGGCAGGAAGGCGTTGTCGCCGTAGATCGTGATCGCCCAGTTCGCGAACTGGCCACCGGCCGGAGGCGAGAGGTAGCTCGAGTCGTTGCGGCCGACCAGCGCCTGCACGAACAGCGTTGCGTCATCGGCGAGGTCGTAGCTGAAGTGGGCGAAGCCGCTGCCGCGCTTGCTGTCGGGCGTGAAGTAGTTGTACCAGGAGGGATCCTGGCCATCGCCGCCCACCTGAGTCGTGCTGGTGACGTCCGTGCCGGCAACGAACGGCGCAAGCGTGCCGCCCGGCATGAACTGCTGGTTGATGAAGGGGCCGCTCAGGATCAGGCCGCCCGTCGTGAACTGCCGGGAGCGCACATTCGAGCGCGTGATGCGCGCCGGTTGGCCGGCCTGGCTTGCCAGCGGATTGGCGATGACGCCCCAGCTTTGCTGCCAGTCGCGCCGGGTGGCGTCCTTGATCGCGTTGGCCTGGTAGTAGTCCAGCGACCCCATGAGGTGCGCGCGGTCGCCGATGCGCATGCCGGCCGCAAGCCCCGCCTTGAGGTTGCCGTTGTCACCGAGTTCGGTGATGCCGCCTTGCAGGTTGGCCTCGACGCCGGTGAAGTCGGTGTCGAGCATGAAGTTGACGACGCCGCTGACCGCGTCTGATCCATAAGCCGCCGACGCGCCGCCGGTGACGACCTCGACGCGCTTCACCAGCGGGTCCGGCAGCAGGTTCACGTCGAGCGTGCCACGGCGGCTCGACGGCACGATGCGCCGGCCATCGAGCAGCACCAGCGTGCGGTTCTGGCCCACGCCGCGCAGATTCAGGATGCTGGCGCCGGAAGCACCGGTCCAGCCCGCCGCGGGCGCGCCTTCGGGCACGGAGCTGCTGTTGAACTGCGGCAGCTGCGTGAGTCCGGCCGCGAGCGTGGTGGGTGCCAGCACGCTGAGGTCTGCAGCGGATACGGCCGTGACCGGCGTGGGTGTGGTCATGCCGTCGCGCTGGATGCGCGAACCGGTGACGGTGACTTCCTGCAGATCCACGGTGTTTTCCGCGCTGCCGGCCTGCTGGGCGTGCGCCAGTGTTCCAAAGCCCGCATTGGCCGCGACTGCGCCAGCCAGGATCCCGGAAATCACGTTTCGTACGGACATGTCCAACCCTCCCTCATCGAGATGCATCAAGAAAATCTGGCAGGAAAGCCCCGGGACCAGGTCCGCTCAGTGCTTTCCCTGCAGCTGCTTCAGCAGCGCCACCGTCCTGGGCTTGGCCTCAGGCGGATGTGTGGCCAGGAACACGCCCTGCGCCCATGTGATCGGCGTTCTTCCCTGTTTGTCTGGGGTATCGGTCGCCGCACCCTTTTCGACCAGGAACCGGATGATGTCATCGGATCCGCGGTTCGCCGCGCCATGAATGGCGCGCAGGCCCATCGAGTTCTCCGCATTCACGTCGTTGCCCTTTTCGTAGGCCAGCTTCACCGCCTCGAGCAGCGCGGCCGGGCCCTCGTCGAAGGTTTGCGAAACCGTCCAGTTCACGCCGGCGGCGGCCATCAGCGGCGTGGTGCCGGCAAACGTCGGGATGTTCGGATCGGCGCCGTTCTCGAGCAGCAGGCGCATCACCGTGACATCACCGGAATACGCCGCGCGCAGGAAGGCCGTCTGCCCGGTGAAATCCACCCACGCCAGCGAACCCAGGCGCACCACCCAGCGACGCTCGGGGAGCGATTCCCTGGTGCGGGCATTGACGTCGGGTTTGCGCGCGAGGATGTCCTTGATCAGCTCCAGCGCGGCCGCACGGTCCACGCCGTTGTCGCGCGTGGGACCGGGCACATCCAGGTCGCGCAGGTCCACCGCGGCGAACAGCGGCGTCTGACCGTACCAGTCCGCGGCCTTCACGTTGGCGCCGTGTTCCATCAGGTAGCGGGCGACGGCAATCCTGCCGTTGAGCACGGCCATGAGCAGCGGCGTCACGCCGTCGGCATCGGGCTTTTCGATGTTTGCGCCGGCGCCCAGCAGCAGCTTGACGACTTCCAGATGACCTTCGCGCGCCGCGTAGAGCAGCGGCGTCTTCGCGCCCGGCGTGGATTCGCGCTGGCCCCGCTCGGGCCACCCGCCACGGACGATGCCCTCGCCCTTGGAGCCGGCATTGGAGGAGGGCAGGCGGAATGCAAGCGTGCGGCCCGTGCGCGTCTGTGCATCGACACGCGCGCCCTGCTTCAGCAACAGCTTCACGATGTCCGCATGCCCCAGGCGCGCGGCCACCATCAGCGGCGTCTGCCGGTAGTTCGGGTCTGCCACGTCGGGTTTTGCGCCCCTGGCGAGCAGGGCCTCGACCACATCCAGCCGGCCGGTGCGCGCGGCCATCAGCATGCAGTTCTCGCCCGTCACGTCGGTGGAATCCGGATTGGCGCCCGCATCGAGCAGCAGCTTCACCATCGCTGCGTCGCCGTTGGCGATGGCCAGGTGCAGGGGCCGCACGCCATAACGGTTGGCGAGGTTTGCGTCAGCACCCACCCTCAGCAATGCGCCGGCCGTGTCGACATCCTGCATGCGCACGACCCAGTGCAGCGGCGGCGTGCCCTCGGCGCCGGGTTCGTTGGCGTTGGCACGGTTTGCCAGGGACCGCACGGACAGCATGTCGCCCTTCTCGGCGGCCTCGGCCAGCGCGCCTGCATCCGCATGGGGCGCGCCCGCCCGCGGGCCTGCATCGACGCGGGGTGCGCCCGCCAGCGCGCACAGGCCGGCCACCAGCAGCGCGTTGCGCATCGTGTACATGCTCAGATCTCCAGCGCGCCGGTGCTGTCGCCGAAGGATCCGGCCTGCACATCCAGCTTGTGCAGCAGCGCCAGTTGCAGATTGGAGAGCGGCACGCTGTCGGCCTCGACCTTGATGTGGCGGCCGCCCTTGAGCTTGCCGCCGGCGCCGCCCAGCACCACGATGGGCAGTGGCTTGTGGTCGTGCTGGTTGCTGTTGCTCATGCCGCTGCCATACATCAGCACGCTGTGATCGAGCAGGCTGCCGTCGCCGTCGTTGGTCTCGGCGAGCTTCTTCACCAGGTAGCCAAACGTGGCCACGTGGTACTGATTGAGTTGCGCCAGCTTGGTGATGTTGTCCGGCACATTCGAGTGATGCGAGAGGTTGTGGAAGGGCTCGCGCACGCCGCTGGCGGCGAACACCGCGTTGCTCACCTCCTGCGCGAACATCAGCGTGGTGACGCGCGTGATGTCCGTCTGCCAGGCCAGCACCTGCAGGTCGAACAGCAGCTTCACGTGCACGTCGAAGTCGTCCGGGATGCCGGTGGGCGCGGGCGGCAGCTTGACGCCGGCCGGGATGGTCTTCTCCGCCAGCGCGATGCGCCGCTCGACTTCGCGCACATCGGTGAGGAAGCGGTCGAGGCGCACGCGATCGGCGGCGGGCAACCGGCGGTTGAGGCTGGCGGCTTCGCCGGTCACCGCATCCAGCAGGCTGCGTGCCTCGGCGCGGCGCGCCGCGCGCTCCTCGTCGGTGCTGCCATCGCCGAACAGGCGCTCGAAGATGACCTGCGGGTTGTTCTCCATCGGCAGCGGCGAGGTCGGCGACTGCCAGGAAATCGTGTTGCGATAGGCGCAGGAAAGGCCCGCGCCGCAGGACAGGTTGCCGTCCTCGATGGACATCTCCAGCGAGGGCAGGGGCGAGCCCTGGCCGATGTGCCGCGCGATCACCTGGTCCAGGCTGATGCCGAGCTTCGCTTCGGCGCCCACGCCGGGCGATGCGCCGGTGAGGTACACCGCCGAGGAGCGGGTGTGGTTGGCGCCAGCCGATGCATCCTGGCCATAGGCCAGCGGCAGCGTGAGATTGCTGATGATGTTGAGCCGCTCGCGGAAGGGTTCCAGCGGCTTGAGCGTCTCGGGCATGGCGAAGGCGCTGCCTTCGGTGCCCGGCGTCCAGTGACTCATCACGGCGCCATGCGGCACATAGATCGCGCCGAAACGCGTCTTCGGCGTGATGCCCGCGGCGTGGGAGCTGCCGGCGGGAATCATCGAATCGAGCAGCGGCAGGGCGAGGGCGGCACCGGCGCCGCGCAGCAGGGCGCGACGTGACAGGCACTTGCGGGTGAGGAAGTTCATGTCTCGCGGTTCCTTCAGCGTTTGGCCTGGCGGGTATCGGGTTCGGATGGCGCTTTCACGCGCATCTGGAAGGGGGCGCTGCGCACCACCGCCTGCACCAGCGAAGCGACCGTGAAGTTCCCGGGGCGGGCTTCTTCGACGATGCGGCGCACGGCCGGCTGATCGTAGGCTTCGAGCCTGCGCCCCAGGGCGTATTGCAGCAGCCTCGCGCTGGCGCTGGTGAGGAATTCATCGGAATGCGACAGCAGCACCTGCCGCAGGTCCGCGACACCATTGACCATCCGGCCGTCGCCCAGTTCGTCGCGCGCATTCACGGGCAGTCCGCCATCCATCTCGCGCCAGCGCCCGATCAGGTCGAAGTTCTCCATCGCGAAGCCGATCGGATCCATGATCCGGTGGCAGGAGGCGCAGCTCGGGTTCAGCCGGTGCTTTTCCAGCCGCTCGCGCACGGACAGCGGCCGCAGGTTTGCATCGGCGCCTTCCTTGAGATCGGCCTCCACGCCGGGTGGAGGATTGGGCACCGTGGCGCCGAGCAGCGTCGTCAGCACCCACGAGCCGCGCATCACGGGCGAAGTGCGGTTGCCCACCGAGGTCACCGTGAGGATGCTGCCCTGGCCGAGCAGGCCGCGTCGCGGGGAGTCCTTCGGCAGCGGCACGCGGCGCATGTAGGTGCCGCGCACGCCTTCGATGCCGTAGTGGCGCGCCAGTCTTTCGTTGAGGAAGGTGTAGTCCATGTCGAGCAGGTCGACGATGTTGCGGTTCTCGCGCACGACGCTGGCGAACAGCATCTGCGTTTCCTGCAGCATCGCCTGCTTCAGGCCGTCATCGAATCCCCGATCCAGCGGCTGGGCGTTGTCCAGTTCACGCAGGTGCAGCCATTGCCCGGCAAAGTTCTCGGTGAGCGAGGCCGCGCGCGGATCGGCCAGCATGCGCCGTACCTGCTTTTCCAGCTCTTTCGGTTCGTGCAGCTTCTTCTGCTGCGCCAGCTGGCGCAGCGTCGCGTCGGGGATGCTGCTCCACAGGAAGAACGACAGGCGGCTCGCCAGTTCCTCGTCGCTGATGCGGTACAGCGCGCCGGCAACCAGATCCGGCCGGTCGGCCTCGACGCGATACAGGAATCGCGGATCCACCAGGATGCGCGCCAGCGCCTGCTGTATGCCGGTCTCGAAGCCGCCGTTGCGGCTGCCCGCGGTGTAGAACGGCAGCATCTCGTCGGTGACGGCGGACTGCGGCGTGGTCTGCACGCGGAAGGCGGCGCTGGCCAGGTGCGCAATGATCCGGCGCGCGCAGGGCAGGGCATCGGCCTGACCCTCGGGCCGGCAGATGAAGATCTCGCGGCGGGCAGGTGTGTCGCCGGGGCCGGTGGCGTCGAAGGGGCCCTGGATGGTGACATTGTCGACATCGTCGCGGCGTGGCGGTGCCTGGGCATACAGATCATCGACGCCCGTGCCATGCACCTGGTCCACCATGGCCACGGTGAGAATCTGCGGACCGGCCGGAACGCGGATGCGGAACTTGCGCGGATCGGGCACGGACACGGCCTTGCCGTTGAGCGTGATGTCCACCTTCGGTGGAATCATGTCGCCGATGCCGAAGTTCAGTCCGCCGCCACGGCCTGCGGCCACGCGGATTTCGTATTCCGCATCGAGCGGGAAGTTGTAGGCGATGCGCAGGCCGCCGCGCGTGCCCAGCGGCAACCCTTCCACATGCGCGCCGCGCAGGGCGCCACCCGGCGCGTTGAATCGGGCCAGCACCGGCGCCATCTTCGGGTCGCCCACCGCAGCCCGGCTGATCTTCATGGCCGCCGAGACATAGGACTGGATCAGCGTGGGCGAGACGCCCAGCACATCGGCCATGTTGTCGAAGCCCTCGGCCGCGTCGTCGGCGGGCAGCAGGGTGGAGACATCCACCTCCAGGTTCAGCATGTCCCGGATCACATTGGCGTATTCATTGCGGTTCAGGCGGTGGAGCGTCTTCGTGCCCGGCATGGGATGGCGCTTCCAGGAATCATCCAGACGGGTTTCCAGGAAGCGCGACAGGGAATTGAGCTGCTCGGGAGCGGGGCGGGGTTTGCCCGGCGGCGGCATCATGCCGGTGCGCAGCTTGCGCACCACGGATTCCCACATCGCCGGGTCTTCGCCTATCGCAGAAGGATCGTTGGCTTCGAGCTGTATGCCGCCCGCCCAGTCCACCGTGTTGTGGCACTCGGCGCAGTAGCGCTCGAAGATGCCCCACTGCGCGGGCGCCGCTCCGTGTTTGCCGTTGACCGGTGTTGCTGCCGCAACATGGAAGCCAGGCAGCAGCAGCGCACCCAGGCCAAAGGCAAGTCCAGCGATTCGCGGCATCAGTCTTCCCCCGGTTCACGGGCCGCATGCAGCATGCGATTCCGTTCAAGGATGGCGAGCATCTCGCCAATCACGCGGTGTAGCTAGTGATAAACAGTTAGATTTGCATCGATAGCAAGTTAGCAACTGCGATCTGGCGGAAGTGTGTCCGCCTGGCGCGGTAGAAAATGAAGGTCGTGCCGATATACTCCACTGATTCCATGTCCGAACCCACTCCGGAACAGATCCGGGCGACGCTGGCCCAGCTCCTGGCGGGCGAGACCCTGTCCAAGTCGGCCGCCAATCGCCGGCTGCTGACCTATCTTGTCGACCGGATGCTCAGTGGCGGCGACGGCCCCAAGGAAGTGGAGATCGCCATCGACGTCTTCGGGCGCGATGCCAGTTTCAACGGCGCGGAGGATTCGGTGGTCCGGGTGGCCATTCGCAGTCTCCGGCAGAAGCTGCTGGAGCATTACTCGGCTGCGGGCAACCAGGACCAGCTTGTCTTCGACGTGCCCAAGGGCGGCTACCGGCTGACTGTCTCCCCAAGAGTCGTGCCCCCTCTGGCGCAGGATCCCCCGCATGCCGCCGTGCCGCCTGGCGCCGGGCCCGTTGCCCGCCGCAGGTGGATGGTTGCGGCGGGCATCACCGTGCTGCTGGTTTCGCTGGCCGGAAACCTGTGGATGTGGAACACGCGTCCCCGACAGGACGGTGAATTGCATCAGGTCAGGCACAGCGCCCTGTGGGCGCCCTTCGCGGATGAGCGGCGGCCGCTGTTGTTCGTGCTGGGCGACCTGTTCATGTACACGCAGACCGATCCGGTTACCGGCCGCACGCAGACGGTGCGCGATTCGCGCATCAACTCGAGTGAGGACCTGCGGGCATTCCTGGCCAGCAATCCGACGCTCTCCGCCGACCGCGGCCTGCGCTATTCCACCATGATCCAGAAGGCAACGGCCGTTGGTCTGGTACGGCTGCTGCAATTGCTTGACGTTCCGGGCCGGCCGATCGAGGTGCGACTGCGGGACGAATTGCAGGCAGACGATCTGCGCGCCTTCGATATCGTCTACCTTGGACCCATCACCCGTCTGGGTCCGCTGGCCAGCGACAACCACATGGGGACCCGCTACCGTTTCGACCCGTCGAACAACCGGATCACGGATATACAGAGCGGCAAGGTCTACGCGCCGGAAGGCGAACTGGGCGCCCATCATCGGGACTACGCGCTGGTGTCACGCTTTCCGGGATCGGCGGGCAATCACATCATGGTGCTGACTTCGGGCGCGCGGAACGCTGGGTTGCTGCAGGTGGTCAGCACGCTGACATCCGCTGCAGGTGTGAAGGCGATCCAGGCCGCCGCGGGTGCTGCCGGACTGCCGCAGTCTTTCGAGGCGCTGGTTTCGGTGGCGGGGTACAAGCAGACGGACCTTTCCGCCGAGGTGGTTGAGGTTCATCCCCTGGCGGTGAGTCCCTGAACGGTTGTTTCGTTGCGGCAATGCCGGGACTGGATAGACACCCGGGTGTCGCTGCGTGAACATCCGCATCCCCACGCCAACCCGGGAATTCTCATGACGCTGACTCGGCGCGAAATCGTGGCCATGATGGCCGCTGCCGGATTGCCCCTGTCGCAGGGCGCGATTGCACAGCAGCCACAGGCACTGTTGCCCCTGCGCACACCAGGGCTCGACCACCTGGACGTGATCGTGCCCGACGTGGAGAAGACCACGCGCTTCTACATGGGTCTGTTCAAGACCACACTGCATGCGCAGCCTTTCCAGGGCGGCCAGCGATACTTCGTGTTGCTGGGCCCGCTGCCTGAAAACCGTGCGGTGGGGTATCTGGCGGTGGGTGCCTCGCGTGGCCGCGGCACCTACATCGGCCACTTCTGCACGTCGGTGGAAGACTGGCGGCGCGACAGTGCCGCGATCTTCGCCGCCATGAAGGAAAGATTTGCAGCGGCGGGTTTCGGTGAATTCCCGGGGTCTTCGGGATTCGGCGGGATATTCGACGACCCGGACGGCATCGAGATCCAGTTCCTGCCCGCGCCGGATACGCTGGTCACGGCGGCCGTACCGTCCGACCTGGTGCCGGGTGGCCAGGGGCTGGTCGTGCCGCAGCGCGTGGACAGCGCCTGGCTCATCGTCAGCAACCTGAAGAAGGCGGTGGAGTATTACCGCGTGCTGTATGGCAAGGAGAGCCGGCTCTCCGGCAGCAATGCGGTGTTCTCGTTCCGCAACGGATCGCGCCTGCTGCTGGAACAGGCCACCTATTCTTACGGCAAGGCGCAGACGCGCATCGCCCGCTATGGCATCCGCGTCGCGCCGTTCGACCGCGCCGCGGTCGCCAAGGGTATCGCCGCCATCGGGGGCACGGTGGTGTCGGACGATGGCAAGGTGTTGCGGCTGCGCGATGTCGATGGCATCGAACTAGAGCTGGTGACCGGCGCCTAGAGCAGGTCTTTCAGGCGGCGTTGTCGGCGCTGCGGATGGCCAGCGGGATGGCGGGAACCGCCACGCCCAGGCGCAGGCTGATGAAGCGCAGCAGGTCGAATTCCGTCGCGTCCATCGACTGGTCCGCGCCGATGACGCGCAGCAGGGCATCGCAGAGGGTGCGCTTTCCCACCGGCGGCAGTCGTGCCGCCTCGGCCAGCGCAGCATCGATGGCCGCGGGTGAAAGTGCCGCCGGGTTGTATGGCGGTCGCCGTGTCACCGCCACCATGCCTTCCATGCCGACGCGATATGCCGCCGCGGCCGCTGCGCCCTGCAGCGATGCCATCCATCCGCACAGCAGCGCGCAGCCCGCCGCGGCGTCGTCGACGCTGAGATTGCCAGGCGCAGCCGGCGCGGGCGCCGACAGGCGCTGCAGCAGCAGCCTCGGCACCGCGAAGCGCAGTACCTCGACAGGAGCCGTCTGTGCCTGGAAGGCGCGCGCGATCTTCACGAGTCTGGCGCGATCCTTGTCCGGCAACGCCGACAGCCGGGGCAGCAGCGTGGCGAGCGCAGGCAGCCGCGCGAAGGGCGGCAGCTGGTCCAGGCGAATGCGCTCGCGCTGCGAACGCGCCGTGAGTGCGGCACCCAGGAATGGGGCGAGCTGCGTCAGTTGCGCGCGCGCCCGCGCGGCATCGGCCGACAGCATGGCGCCGATGAACATGCCCTGCAGCGCCGCGTGGTCCGCCGCTGCATCGGTGGTGACGGTCTGCACCGCCTGCCGCGATTCGGGTCTCAGTCGCCCCATCAGCAGTTCAGGCAGATGCTCGTGCATCATCGTCGGCATTGCGGCGGGCGCCTGCAGGATTTCGCCGGCGACGACCACCGGTGCCTTCGCCGCTTCTTCCTTGCCGAGCAGCGCCTTGCGCTCGCGGCGCACCAGCGCGCGGTGCTGGGCTTCGGTCAGCTTGGGATCGAGTGCGCGGATCCGATGCAGCATTGCCGGATGCGTGGCGAGGAAGGCGTCCTTCAGACGCGCCATCCATTCGGACACGGGAACGCGCGACTCGGCAAAGAACATGTGGGCGAGGTCCGCCGCGTCGACCGCAGTGATCCGGCCGGCGCCTTCGGCGGCCTCGATCTTCAGCAGTGCCGATTTCAGCGCGTTGGGGTTGCGCGTGAACTGCACGGCGGAGGCATCGGCGAGCTCCTCGCGGCGGCGCGAGATGGAGGCCTGCAGCATCCGGCCGATGAAGGTGCCGAAGCTGCCCACTGCGTAGAACACCCATGCATACACCTGGAACTGCCAGGTGAGCCAGCGCGCCTTCTTGCGCTGCTTCAGGCGCCGCGCCAGACCCGTGATCACGGTAAGGCCATGCAGCCAGGCGACGAGGCGTGTGTTGAGGGCCATGTCGCCGTTGAGGATGTGGCTGAATTCATGCGCCACCACGGCCTGCAGTTCATCGCGGGTGAGCGTGGCCAGTGCGCCATCGGTGATGCCCAGCGCCGCGCTCTGTGGCGTGAGGCCCGCCGCGAAGGCATTGATGCTGCGTTCGCCGGCCAGGATGTATGTCTGCGGCGGCGGGATGCGCGCCGCCAGCGCCATCTCGGCCACCACGTTCATGAGCTGGCGCTCGGCGTCGGTGCCTTCCCCCGGCACGAGCAGCCGGCCGCCGAGCGCCTCCGCCACGCGCGCGCCGCCGCCGCGCAGCTGCCAGGCCTTGCGCGCGCTGGCGGCAAGGCAGATGGCCAGCACCAGGCCACCGACGCTCCAGCCGATGTGGCCGTGGACGAAGGCCGTCTGCAACAGCGTGGGGTAGGTGCGCGCATACAGCAGGCCGCCGAGGGCACCCTGGCTGATGAGCAGCAGCACGATGGTCATGGCGAAGCTGGTGGCAGCCAGTGCCAGTGCAAACACGATGCGCAGCCACAACGACGTGCTGCGGGCTCTGGCCTGTCTTTGGAAGAAATCCGTCGCCACTGATCCTGGCCCTTGAGGGGTCTGCGGACATGGTGGAGGTGGGGCGAGTCGGCGACTGTGCGCTGGTGCACAGCGCGGCGCACGGGGCCCGCTAGACTCCGTGGACAACCGCCAGAGGCACCCATGCACGAGAATCCGAATCCCGATGTCGATACGCCCGCTGCCAGCGGCGGGGGCGCCATGCGCGCCGTCGCGTCGGGCTGCATCGTGGTGCTGGCCCTGCTGGGCATACTGGTGGTGCTCGATGTGATCCCGCGCAGTGTGTTCGCCGAGATGGGCGGCAAGGTACTGGCGGTGGGCGGCATCGTGCTGGTGGCTGCGCTGGCGGTGGGGCTGCTGTCGCGCAGGCGTTGAGAGCAGGCCGGCGTCGACCTGAAGCCGGCGCCGGAATCTAGAGCAGATCCTTCAGCCGGTAATACAGCATCGCCAGCACCAGTGCCGGCCGGCGCAGCAGCGTGCCGCCGGGGAACTGCCGGTGCGGAATGCGCGCGAACACATCGAAGCGCTCGGCGCTGCCGGCGATGGCTTCGGCCACCACCTTGCCGGCGAGCCCGGCGAGCGCGATGCCATGGCCTGAAAAACCCTGCAGGTAGTACACATCCGGCTCCAGCCGGCCGAAATCCGGTGCGCGGTTCAGCGTGATGTCCACGTAGCCGCCCCAGGCATGCTCGATGCGCACGTCTTCAAGCTGCGGGAACACCTTCAGCATCCTTGCGCGCGTGGCATGGGCGGTGTTGAAGGGGTCGAGGCCCGAGTAGCTCACGCGACCGCCGAACAGCAGCCGGTGGTCGGCACTGCGGCGAAAGTAATCGAGCACCCAGTTGATGTCGGTGACGGCCGTGTTCTGCGGCAGCAGCAGGCGCGCGCGCGCTTCGCCCAGCGGTTCGGTGGCCACGATGTATGTGCCCACGGGCATGATGCGGCGGGAAAGCGCGGGCGCGGTGGCGCCCAGCCAGGCATTGCCTGCATATACCACGTGTTTGCAGGCCAGCGCGCCCTGTGCGGTGTGCAGTACCGGCCCGCCTTCCCGACGTGAATGCCGCAGCACGCGCGCGTGTTCGTGGATGGTGCAGCCGGCGCGCTCCGCGGCGGCGGCCAGGCCGCGCAGGTATTTCAGCGGCTGCAGATGCGCGCTGTTGGAATCGTGCAGGCCGCCGATGTAGCGGGCGCTGTCCACCAGCGCGCGGGTCTGAGCGGCGGAGGTGAGGCTGACGCTGGTATAGCCGTAGTCGCGGTGCAGCTCATCGTGCCAGTGCTGCAGCTCGTTCCACTGCCGCGGCTTGATGGCCACGTGCATCTGGCCCGGCACGAAATCGCAGTCGATGGCATGGGCGGCGATCAGCTCGCGCATCAGCGCCAGCGATTCCACCGACATGTCCCAGATGCGGCGCGCATCCGCGGCGCCCAGCAGCCGGATGAGCTTGTCCTGGCCCGCGGCCACGCCGAACAGCGCCTGCGCGCCACTGCGGCCCGAGGCGCCCCAGCCCACGCGCTCGGCCTCGAGCACGGTGACGCGATAGCCGCGCTGCGCCAGGTGCAGCGCCGCGCTGATGCCCGCAATGCCGCCGCCCACCACGCCGACCTCGCAGCTTGCATCGCCGGTCAGCGCCGGTCGCGCTGCCATGTCGGGCAGCGCCGCCCAGTAGTACGAGAGGCTGCGGGTGTCGGTGCTCATGGTCTACAGCGCGGGCAGGTACAGCGCGCATTCATGCGCGGTGATCCGCGCGTTGAAATCATCCAGTTCCTGCCGCTTCACCAGCGAATACAGACGATGCAGGTCGGCGCCCAGCAGCTCGCGCGCGAAGGCACTGCCGTCGAAGCGGTCCAGCGCCAGCGGCCAGTAGCGCGGCAGCAGTTCGCCGGGGGAATCCTTGTGATAGGCATTGCCTTCCAGCGGCGCCGGCGGAAGGCGCCGCTCGGCAAGGCCCTTCAGGATGCCGCCCAGGATCCAGCTCACCACCAGGTACAGGTTGGCCTCGGCGCCGGCCACGCGATGCTCCAGCCGGCGGTTGGCGGCATCGCTGACCGGCACGCGCAGCGCGGCGCCGCGGTTGTTCACCGACCAGTCGGCGGTGAGCGGCACATAGGCTTCGGGGCGGAAGCGGCGCCAGGAATTGGCCAGCGGCGCGAAGATCGCCATGCCTTCGGCCATGGTCGACAGCATGCCCGCCGCGGCGTGGCGCATCACTGCGCTGCCCAGCGGATGCTCGGAGGCGAACACATTGGTGCCCGCGGCGTCGTTGACGCTCACATGCACGTGCAGGCCGCTGCCGGCCATGTCGGCATAGGGCTTGGGCAGGAAGGTGGCGTCCATGCCATGGTGCCGGGCCACGCATTTCACGATGCGCTTGAAGCGCGCGGCCTGGTCGCAGGCCAGCAGTGCATCGCCGTGCATCAGGTTCACCTCGAACTGGCCCGGGCCGTATTCGGCCAGCGCGGTGGTGGAGGGCACCTGCTGCGCGCGACAGGCAGCGTCGATGTCGGCGAGCACGGCGGAGTACTCGTCCAGGTCCATCATGGAGTTGATCTGCGTGCGGAACTCGCGGCGGCCCGTCAGCGGCGCGCGCGGCGGCAGCGGCAAGCCATCGGACCCGCGTTCGCGATCGATGAAGTAGAACTCCAGTTCGATGGCCACCACGGGCGACAGGTTCATCGCGGTGAACTGCTGCAGCACGCGCACCAGCGCATGCCGCGGATCGCCGGCGAAGGGACGACCATCGCGCTCGTGCATGGTGACCTGCGCCTGTGCCACGCCATGATCGAGCCAGGGGACAGGCAGCAGCGTGCCCGCGATGGGTCGGCAGGGCCGGTCGGCGTCGCCCTCGTCGAAGCCGAGGCCAGTGGCCTGCACGGTGCCGCCGGGCACATCCAGGGCGAACATCGAACCGGGCAGCAGCAGGCCATTGGCGAAGGTCGAGGGCGCGCTGGCCATGTCCACCCGCTTGCCACGGTCCACGCCATTGAGATCGTGCAGCAGCAGGTCGATGAACCGGACCTCGGGGTGCGCGGCAAGGAAGGCAGCGAGTTCGGTCGGCATGGGGGCGAACCTGGCGGGCCCCACGGGAGCCCTGTTTAGAATTTCGTTACACGACAGCCTACTCTTGTGCGCCGCATCAAATCAATTTCCTTTGGGGTTTCACGGACTTGCACGCAATCCTTCCCGATTCACGGGCGGGCAGGGCGTGCGCTGTGGTCTAATGATTCCTGCACAGCACGGCCCACTCCGGGCTCCGCCCTGTAGAACATCCTAAACACGTGAACGTATGCCTGCCCGCAGACCCGTCATCGGAATTCCGGCCGACCGGCGCATGCTGGGGCTGCATCCGTTCCACGCGGTAGGCGAAAAGTACATCACGCCGCTGCTGGGCATCGCCGGCTGCCTGCCCCTGCTGATTCCCTCGCTGGGCGAGGAACTGGGGCTCGAGGCCCTGGTCGCGGAGCTGGATGGGCTGATGTTCACGGGCAGTCCCTCGAATGTGGAGCCGCACCATTACGGCGGCGAGGCCAGCCGCCCCGGCACGCTGCACGACCCCGAGCGCGATGCCACGACGCTGGCGCTGATTCCGCGCGCCATCGCTGCCGGTGTACCGGTGCTGGGCGTGTGCCGCGGCTTCCAGGAAATGAACGTGGCCTATGGCGGCTCGCTGTGGCAGCACGTGCATGAGCAGCCCGGTCACCGCGTGCATCACGAGGACACCACGCAGCCGCTGGATGTGCAGTACGGCCCCGCGCACGAAGTGACGCTGGCGCCCGGCGGGCTGCTCGGCGCCATCGCGGGCACCGCGCGCATCACCGTGAACTCGCTGCACCACCAGGGCGTGCGCACGCTGGGCCCGACACTGGTGGAGGAAGCACGCGCCGACGACGGCCTGATCGAAGCCTTCCGCGTGGGCGGGGCGCGGCGCTTCGCCGTGGCCGTGCAGTGGCATCCGGAATGGAAGCCGCGCGAGAACGCCTTCTCCACGGCGCTGTTCAAGGCATTTGGCGCGGCGGCGCGCGAGCGCGCCGCGCAGGACAAAGACAGGTGACCCATGACCAGTGACATCCACCAGTTCTTCCGCGAACGCGGCATCTCCGAGGTCGAGGCCATCATCCCCGACATGGCGGGTGTGGCGCGCGGCAAGATCATGCCCGCCGAGAAATTCGCGGCCGATGCGGGCATGAAGCTGCCCGAGAGCATCTTCCTGCAGACGGTGACCGGCGACTACCCGCCGGATACCTCCTCGGCGATGAGTCCGGCCGAGATCGACATCGTGCTGAAGCCGGACACCCGGACCGTGCGCGAGGTGCCCTGGGCCGCCGAGCCAACCGCGCAGGTGATCCACGACTGCTTCTATTCCGATGGCCGGCGCGTGACCATGGCGCCGCGGCATGTGCTGCGGCATGTGCTGGAGCTCTACGCGCAGCGCGGCTGGGAGCCGGTGGTGGCGCCGGAGCTGGAGTTCTACCTGATCGAGCCCAACCTCGACGCCGACTACCAGTTGAAGCCGCCGGTGGGGCGCTCGGGCCGCGCCGAGCCGGGCCGGCAGAGCTACAGCATCGCGGCGGTGAACGAATTCGATCCGCTGTTCGACGATGTGTACCAGTTCTGCGAACGCCAGGACATCGAGATCGATACGCTGATCCACGAGGACGGCCCGGCGCAGATGGAGATCAACCTGCTGCACGGCGATCCGCTGGATCTCGCCGACCAGGTGTTCCTCTTCAAGCGCACCGCGCGCGAGGCGGCGCTGCGCCACAAGATGTACACCACGTTCATGGCCAAGCCGCATGCCAAGGAGCCGGGCAGCGCCATGCACATCCACCAGAGCATCGTGGACAAGAAGACGCGGCAGAACATCTTCAGCAATCCCGATGGCTCGCCCTCGCAGCTTTTCTTCGCGCATATCGGCGGCCTGCAGAAATACCTGCCGGCGGCCATGGCGCTGTTCGCGCCGAACGTGAATTCCTACCGGCGCATCACGCGCGCGGCGCTGGCGCCGATCAATGTGCAGTGGGGTTACGACAATCGCACCGCCGGGCTGCGCGTGCCGGTGTCGGAGCCCGACGCGCGCCGCGTGGAAAACCGCGTGGGCGGCGCCGATGCCAACCCCTACCTTGCCATCGCGGCATCGCTGGCCTGCGGCTACCTGGGCATGGTGGAGAACCTGCAGCCCACCGAGCCCATCGCGGGCTCCGCGCACGACCTGCCGTTCGCGCTGCCGCGCGCGCTGGATTCCGCGCTGCGCCGGCTGTCGGAAAGCGAGGCGCTGATCCGCGTGCTGGGCGAACCCTTCGTGGCCGCATTCTCCATCGTGAAGAACGCCGAGTACGAGGTGTTCCTGCAGGTGATCTCCTCGTGGGAGCGCGAACACCTGCTGCTGAACGTGTAGCGGGCCGGGGGGCGAGATGAGCGAGCAAGATCAGTTCCGCCGCTGGCAGCGGCTGGATGCGGCGCACTTCCTGCATCCTTTCAGCGATTCGAAGCAGATCGGCGAGCGCGGCACGCGCGTCATCACGCGCGGCGAGGGGGTGTACCTGTACGACGGCCAGGGCCGCAAGCTGCTCGATGGCATGGCGGGCCTGTGGTGCGTGGCAGTGGGCTATGGTCGTGCCGAGCTGGTGGAGGTGGCCGCGCGGCAGATGAGCGAGCTGCCGTACTACAACAGCTTCTTCCAGTGCGCGACCCCCCCGGGCATCGAGCTTGCGGCCAAATTGGCCGAGGTGACGCCGCCGCAGTTCCAGCATGTGTTCTTCACCGGCTCGGGCAGCGAAGCCGTGGATACGGTGATCCGCCTCGCGCGCCGCTACTGGCAGCTCGAGGGACAGCCGGAGCGCAACATCATCATCGGCCGGTGGAACGGCTATCACGGCAGCACCATTGCCGGCGCCAGCCTGGGCGGCATGAAGTACATGCACGAGCAGGGCCTCCTGGCCATGCCGGGCATCGAGCACATCAACCAGCCCTACTGGTTCGAGCGCGGCGGTGGACTGTCCCCGCAGGAGTTCGGCCTGCGAGCGGCACGCGAGCTGGAAGAGTGCATCCTGCTGATGGGTCCGGAGCGGGTGGCCGCCTTCATCGGCGAGCCGGTGCAGGGCGCGGGCGGCGTCGTCATCCCGCCCGACACCTACTGGCCCGAGATCCAGCGCATCTGCGACCGCTATGGAGTACTTCTCGTCTCGGACGAGGTGATCTGCGGCTTTGGGCGCACCGGCCAGTGGTTCGGCTGCGAGCACTTCGGCACGCGGCCCGACCTCATGACCATGGCCAAGGGGTTGTCGTCGGGCTACCTGCCGATTGGCGGCGTGATGGTGGGCGACCGGGTCGCGGACACGCTGATCGCCAAGGGCGGCGAATTCGCGCATGGCTTCACCTACTCCGCGCATCCGGTATGCAGCGCGGTGGCGTTGGCGAACCTGCAGATCATCCAGCGCGAGAACCTGGTGGAGCATGTGCGCGACACCGCGGGACCGTACCTGCAGCGTCGCTGGGCGGAACTGGCCGACCACCCGCTGGTGGGCGAGGCGCGCGGAGTGGGACTGCTCGGCGCGCTGGAGCTGGTGAAGAGCAAGGAGCCGGCAGGCGCCGAATCGAAGCGGGCGGTGTACGGGACTGCATCTGGGGGTCACACGTGGTTCGATCCTCGCGGCAAGGTGGGCGAACGTTGCCGCGACAATGCCATCGCCAATGGCCTTGTCATGCGCGCCACCCGTGACACCATGATCATCGCGCCGCCGCTGGTCATCACCCCGGCCGAGATCGACGAGCTGGTGGACAAGGCCCGCCGCACGCTGGACCTGACGCTTGCTGGCCTGAAACAGGACGGCTGGCTATAGTTGAAGCGACCAGGGGCCTGCGAGTTGCAGGCCCCGACCGTTCCGCACCAGGGAGACTGCCATGTTCACGAAGCTTCGATCGATCACCTCCCTGGCGGTGGCCGCCGCGCTGCTGGCGGCCTGCGGCAGCAAGCCGGCGGAGCCCGCGAAGACCGATGCCGCGGCCGGGGGCGTCGACACCGATGCCGAAAAGGTGCTGAACGTCTACAACTGGTCCGACTACATCGAGCCCAGCGTCATCCAGGACTTCGAGAAGGACACCGGCATCAAGGTGAACTACGAGGTGATGGATTCCAACGAGCTGCTCGAGACCAAGTTGCTGGCGGGTCGCACGGGCTACGATGTCGTGGTTCCCTCGGCTTCGTTCCTGGCGCGCCAGGTGAAGGCCAACATCTACCAGAAGCTCGACAAGTCGAAGCTGCCCAACCTGAAGAACATGGACCCGGACATCACCAAGCGTCTCGAGGTGTTCGATCCGGGCAACCAGTACGCGGTGAACTACATGTGGGGCACCGATGGCGTGGGCTACAACGAGGCCAAGATCAAGGAGGCCATGCCCAACGCCCCGGTCGACAGCTACGCCATGTTCTTCGATCCGAACGTGGCGAAGAACTTCCAGAAGTGCGGCATCTCCATCCTCGATGCGCCCAGTGAGGTCGTCGGCGCCGTGCTCATCTACCTCGGCCGCGATGCCAACAGCGAGAAGCCCGAGGACCTGAAGGCCGCCGAGAAGGTGCTGATGTCGGTGCGGCCGTACGTCCGGCTCATCAATTCCTCGAAGTACATCGAAGACCTGGCCAATGGCGAGATCTGCCTCGCGCTGGGCTGGTCGGGCGACGTGCTGCAGGCGAGCAACCGCGCCACCGAGGCGGGCAAGGGCATCAGCATCAAGTACAACATCCCGAAGGAAGGTTCGGTGATGTTCTTCGACAGCTTCGCCATCCCCGCCGACGCCGCGCATGTGAAGAACGCCCATCTGTTCATCGACTACATGTCGCGCGCCGATGTGGCGGCGAAGAACAGCAATTTCCTCAGCTATGCCAACAGCAACGCGGCCTCGTGGGCAGATGTGAAGCCCGAGATCAAGAACAACCCCAACATCTTCCCCACCCCGCAGATGATGTCGAAGCTGGTGACCGACCTGCCCGAGAGCGCGGAGTTCACGCGCGAGCTGACGCGCACCTGGACCCGCTTCCGCACGGGCAAGTAGCAGCCCATGGCGGAGCGCCGCAACGACAGGAACAAGCACGAACCCTGGCGAGACGCCGGCGCCGAACCCTATGTGCGCATCGAGAACGTCACCAAGCGCTTCGGCGACTTCGTCGCCGTCAACAATGTTTCGCTGAAGATCTACAAGGGCGAGATCTTCTGCCTGCTGGGTGGTTCCGGCTGCGGCAAGTCCACGCTGCTGCGCATGCTGGCGGGCTTCGAGGAGACCAGCGGCGGCAACATCTTCCTCGACGGCCAGGACATGGCGGGCATCCCGCCATACGAGCGGCCGGTGAACATGATGTTCCAGTCCTATGCGCTGTTCCCGCACATGACGGTCGAAAAGAACATCGCCTTCGGCCTGGAGCAGGAGAAGCTCTCCAAGGCCGAGATCGCGGCGCGGGTCGAGGAGATCCTGGGCATCGTGCGGCTGGGCGAGTTCGCGAAACGCAAACCGCACCAGCTCTCCGGCGGCCAGCGGCAGCGCGTGGCGCTGGCGCGGGCGCTGGTGAAGCGGCCCAAGCTGCTGCTGCTGGACGAACCGCTGGGCGCGCTCGACCGCAAGCTGCGCGAGCACACGCAGTTCGAGCTGATCAACATCCAGGAAAAGCTCGGCGTCACCTTCATCGTGGTCACGCACGACCAGGAAGAGGCGATGACGCTGGCCTCGCGCATCGCGGTGATGAACCGCGGCGAGATCGTGCAGATCGGCACGCCCACCGAGATCTACGAGTTCCCGACCACGAAGTTCGTCGCCGATTTCATCGGTTCGGTGAACATGTTCGAGGGCCGCCTGGTCGAGGATCTGCCCGACCGCGTGCGCATACAGTCCGACGAGCTGGGCGGCATCATCTACGTGGACCATGGCATCAGCGCCGCGCCCGGCGCCACCGTTTGGGCGGCAATCCGGCCGGAGAAGATCAATATCCAGCGCACGGCGCCCGCCGACACGCGCGAGAACTTCGCCCGTGGCGTGGTCAAGGAAATCGCCTACATGGGCGACATGTCGGTGTATCTGGTCCGGATCGACAGCGGCAAGACCGTCCGGGTCACGCTGCCGAACATCGAACGCCTCTCGGATGACGAGCGCATTCTCTGGGACGAAACGGTGTACCTGACCTGGCATCCCGGCAGTCCGGTGCTGGTGACGCAGTAATGGCGCGGGCCCGGCCGCCGTCGGGTGGATTCGGCAGCGGCCACGTGGGACCGCTGTGGGAGCTGTTCTTCCGCTTCGGACCGCCGCGCTGGTCCGAGTACATCCGCGCCAACTGGGCCGGGCAGCGCCTGGTCATCGCGGTGCCGTACCTGTGGCTGCTGGTGTTCTTCCTGGTGCCGTTCCTGATCGTGCTGAAGATCTCCTTCGCGGAGTTCTCGCCGCTGGGCCGGCCGCCGTTCGAACCCATTGCGCGCATCCTGGAGAACGGCGCGCTGCAGGTGAATCTGCTGTTCGGCAGCTACGACTACCTGCTGCACGAGCCGCTGTACGTCAGTGCCTGGCTGTATTCGCTCAAGGTGGCGTTCTTCTCCACGCTGCTGTGCCTGCTAGTGGCGTATCCCATGGCCTATGCCATCGCGCGCTCCACGCCAGCCACTCGCAACGTGCTGCTGCTGCTGATCATCCTGCCGTTCTGGACTTCCTTCCTGCTGCGCGTGTATGCGTGGATCGGCCTGCTGAAGACCGATGGCGTGATCAACAACGTGCTGCTGGCGCTGGGCATCATCAACGAGCCGCTGACGATGATGAACACCAGCTTCGCGGTGTACGTGGGCATCGTCTATTCGTACCTGCCGTTCATGATCCTGCCGCTGTATTCGAACCTCGAGAAGCACGACAACACGCTGCTCGAGGCCGCGCAGGACCTGGGCGCGGGGCCGGTGCGTTCGTTCTTCCGCATCACGCTGCCGCTGTCGGTGCCCGGCGTGGTGGCAGGCTCGCTGCTGGTGTTCATCCCGGCGGTGGGCGAGTACGTGATTCCGACGCTGCTGGGCCGCACCGACCAGCTGATGGTGGCCGGGCTGCTGTCGGATGAGTTCTTCCGCAACCGCGACTGGCCCAAGGCCAGCGCCGTGGCGATCGCCATGCTGCTGCTGCTGCTGGTGCCCATCATGGTGTTCCAGCATTTCCAGAACCGCGAACTGAAGGCGCAGAAGCGGTGAGGGACGCATGAAGAAGCCCCGCTTCACCTTCTCGATGATCGCGCTGTGCGTCGGTCTGGCCTTCCTGTACGCGCCCATCATTTCGATGATCGTCTACTCCTTCAACAACTCGCGGCTGGTCACCGTGTGGGATGCCGCCAACTCGCCAACCATCAAGTGGTATGTGGCACTGCTGACGGACCGGCCGGTGCTGGATGCCGCCTGGCTGTCGATCCGCGTGGCGGCCATGTCGGCCACCGGTGCCGTGGTGCTGGGCACGCTGGCGGGGCTGGTGCTGGCAAGATTCGGTCCCTTCCGGGGTCGCGCGCTGCTGCAGGGGCTCACCACTGCGCCGCTGGTGATGCCCGAGGTGATCACGGGCCTGTCGATGCTGCTGCTGTTCGTGTCGCTGGAGCAGCTCTTTCGCGTGGCCTTCGGCTGGCAGTTCGACCGTGGCATGGCCACCATCACCATTGCGCACATCACCTTCACCATGGCCTATGTGACCGTGGTGGTGCAGTCGCGGCTGGCCAGCTTCGATGACTCGCTGGAGGAGGCGGCGCTCGACCTGGGCGCGCGCCCGGCCAAGGTATTCTTCCGCATCACGCTGCCGCTGATCACGCCGGCCATCCTGTCCGGGTGGCTGCTGGCTTTCACGCTGTCGTGGGATGACGTAGTGGTGTCGCAGTTCGTGGCTGGCCCGGGCTCGAATACGCTGCCGATGCTCATCTATTCCAAGGTGCGGCTGGGCGTGAATCCCAGCGTCAATGCGCTGGCCACCGTCCTGGTGCTGATGGTGGCCACGGGCGTTGCGCTGTCGGCCTGGCTGATGAAGCGCGCCGAGAGAAGGCGCGAACGCGAAATGCGGCTTGCGGAGTCGGGGCGCTGATGGGCGGGGCATTCGGTGTCGATGTCGGGGGTTCGTCGATCAAGTACGCAGTGGTCGACAGCGGTTCGGGGCAGCTCTTGACGCCGCTGTCTTCCATTCCCACTCCACAGCCCGGCGACGTGAAGCAGCTGGTGACCGCCATCGCCGAGCTCGCGCGGCGCGCCGCGCCCGACATGCCGGCGGGCGTGGCGCTGCCCTGCGTGATGCGCAACGGCGTGGCGTACACCGCGGCCAACCTGCATGGTTCGCTGATCGGCGCCAATCTGCAGGCGCCGCTGCGGGCCGCCATCGGGCAGAACGTGGCCTGCCTCAATGATGCCGACGCGGCCGGCCTTGCCGAGGTGCGTTGGGGTGCGGCGCGCGGAGTGCGCGGCACGGTGATGGTGCTCACTTTCGGCACGGGCATCGGCTCCGCGCTGTTCATCGATGGCCGCCTTGTGCCGAACACCGAACTGGGCCACATGGAGGTGGGCGGCGTGGAGGGCGAACTGCGCGCCTCCGCGCGCGTGCGCACTGAAGAGGGCCTCGACTGGCCGCAGTGGAGCGAACGCGTCAACACCTACCTCGATGCCATCAACCGGCTGTTCTGGCCCGAGATGATCGTGATGGGCGGCGGCATCAGCGGCGATTTCGACGAGTACGGCGCGATGCTGCGCTCGCGGGCCAGGGTTGTGCCGGCGCGGCTGGGTCCGGCCGCCGGCGTGGTCGGCGCCGCCATGGCGATTGCAGGACCGGCCGCTTGAAGCCACCCGTGAGCAAGCTGCCCGACGTGGGCACCACCATCTTCACCGTGATCTCGCGCCGCGCCGACGAACTCGGCGCCGTGAATCTGGGGCAGGGCTTCCCCGACTACCCGGTGGACCCGCGCCTCATCGAGCTCGTGACCGCGGCGATGCAGGCCGGCTTCAACCAGTACGCACCGATGGCGGGCGTGCCGGCGCTGCAGCAGCGCATCGCCGAAGACGTGCAGCGCCGGCATGGGCGCAGCATCGACGTCGCAGCCGAAATCACCATTGCCGTGGGTGCCACCGAAGCCATCTTCTCGGCCATCCTCGCCCTGGTGGGGCAGGGCGATGAAGTCATCGTTTTCGACCCCGCCTACGACTCATACGATCCGGCGGTACGGCTGGCCGGCGCGCGCTGCGTGCACGTGCCGCTGCAACCGCCGCACTTCGGCTTCGACTGGGATCGCGTCCGCGCTGCCGTTACGCCGCGCACGCGGATGCTGATCGTCAACAGCCCGCAGAATCCCTCGTGCACGGTGCTGTCGCGCGAGGACATGCAGCAGCTGGCCCGGCTCGCCGAGGAGCATGACCTGCTCGTGCTCAGCGACGAGGTGTACGAGCACCTGGTCTACGATGGCGCCGTGCACCGCAGCGTGCTCACCGAGCCGGCGCTTGCCGGTCGCTCGCTGGCGGTGTTCTCCTTCGGCAAGTCGCTGCACGCCACGGGGCTGCGCGTGGGTTACTGCATTGCGCCGGCACCGCTGACCACCGAGCTGCGGCGCGTGCACCAGTTCAACACCTTCACCATCGCCACGGCGCTGCAGCATGCCATCGCGGCCTACCTGGCCGAGAAACCGGGTGTGTTCGACGGCCTGGCCACGTTCTTCACCGCCAAACGCCGACGGCTGACCGAAGGTCTGGCGGGGTCGGTACTCAAGGTGCTGCCCTCTGCGGGCACGTACTTCACGCTGGTGGACTACTCGGCGAGCGAACTGCTGGGCGCCCTCGACGACGGCGAGGCCGCGCGCGTGCTGCTGGAGAAGGTGGGCGTGGCATCGATTCCGCTGACGCCGTTCTACCGCGAGCCGGTCAGGCACCGGCTGCTGCGGCTGTGTTTCGCCAAGCAGGACGCCACGCTCACCCGGGCCGCCGAACGGCTGTGCACGCTGCGGTGATACTCTTGCGCCCATGAAAGAAAAGACACGGCTGGTGCATCCGCCCCGGGTGGCCCCGCCCGACGAGAATCCGCCGCTGGTTGCGCCGATCTACCAGAGCGTCAAGTTCGAGCACGCCACGGTTGCCGAAACCCTGCGCGCGCTGCGCGGCGAGCGCGACGGGTTCTTCTATTCGCGCTCGTCGAATCCCACCACGCGCCAGCTCGAACAGACACTGGCGGCCATGCAGGGACGCGAGGATGCCATTGTCTGCGCCTCGGGCGTTGGCGCCGTGGCGCAGGCGCTGCTGGGGCTGCTGAAGGCCGGCGACCATGTGCTGTGCTTCGTCGAAACCTACGCGCCCACGCGCACGCTGATCCGTCGCACCCTGGCGCGCTATGGCGTGCGCCACACCATGCTGTCGATCGAGGACGATGCCGGCATCGAACGCGTGCTGCGCGAGACGCCCACCGCACTGGTGATCTTCGAGTCGCCCACCAATCCGGCCATGCGCGTCGCCGACATCGGCCACATCACCCGCTGCGCGCGCGCCAGCGGCGCGCTGACGCTGCTCGACAACACGCTGGCGGGTTTCCACCAGCATGGCGACACCGATGTGGACTTGTTCCTGCACAGCCTCACCAAGTACGCCTCGGGTCATGGCGACGTGATGGGCGGGGCCGTCATCGGCAGCGCTGCGCTGATCAAGCGGCTGCGTCCGGAGTTCATCCTGATGGGTGGCGTGCTCGACCCGCACGCGGCCTGGCTGATCCAGCGGGGACTGAAGACCTACCTGCTGCGCTACGAGGCGCAGTGCGAGACCGCGATCCGCGTCGCGCGCTTCCTCGAATCGCACGACAAGGTGGCACGCGTGCACCATCCCGGTCTCGCGAAGCACCCGCGGCATGCGCTGGCCGCACGCCAGATGCGACACTTCGGCACCGTGGTCACCTTCGACCTGCGCGCCGGCGCCGCCGCCGGCGACCGGTTGGCCGACGCGCTGAAGCTGTTCGCCATTGCCGCCAGCATGGGTTCGCCGGAATCGCTGATCATCCCGCCCGGACTCATGGGTCCGCACGAACTGCCGCCGGAACTCGCCGCGCTCACCGGGCTCGCACCCGGTACGGTGCGGCTGTCGATGGGCCTGGAAGACGCCGACGACCTGATTGCCGATCTCACCCAGGCGCTCGAAGCCCAGGCTTGAGTCGATTTAACCTAAGCGGCGCGGCCCTTGACGGGCTTGGCTGTTCCGCAATTGTGTCCAGCAAGAAGTCAACTCGGCGGCAAATAATCGCCGCCTATGTCAGCCGCCACCGTCGTTCCCTTTCCGGCCCGAGCCCTCCCCGAAGTCATCGCGCCGGAAGCCCCGCGGGTGGTGGCGGCCTTCAGCGCCGCATTGCTGCGCTCGCCGGCGAAGCCCAACGGGCTTGCCGCCTGCGTAGGCTACCTGCAGGAGGATGCCGTGCTGATCCCCAGCCGGCAGATGGGCATGCGCGCGCTGCAGAATCTGCGCGGTTCGCTGTTCAGCGCGCCGGGCCGCGACGCCGAGATGTCGCTGCTGTGGCGCGAGGCGCTGGCGACGGCCTGCTATGCGCGCGTGGTGGCGGTGCAGTCGCACTTCGACGCGGTGCTGCTGGCCGGCGCGGGACTGCTGCATCGCGCCGGCGAGATCGTGGCGCTGCGCGCACTGGCGCAGGCCGAGAACGACGCGGGCCAGCGGCTCATCGGCCCGGTGATGCAGGAGATCCTCAACGCACGCGACGATGAACTGGTGGCGCGTGTCACGCGCTGCTGGATGCTGCCCTGCGAATTGCGGCTGCTGGTGCTGCGCTGGCGCGAGGAGCAGGACAGTGTGCGTCGGCCGGAGTCGGTGAGTCTCCTGACCATGGCGCAGGCCCTTGCCACCGAACTGGTGCATGCGGCCACCTGCACGCCGGGACTGGTGGAGGCGGCAGCCGACGCGATGAAATATCCGCCGGCAATGCTGGAAAAGGCACGCTCCGCAACGCCCGGCATCCGGACGCTGATCGAGCGCCTGCCCTAGGGGCAAGCCCTGGCCCTGCGCCAGCGCGCGATCAGGCAACGCGCAGTTTCGTGACGTTCTGGCGCAGCGGGCGGATCCGCTGGCGCAGCGCAATCGTGGCTTCGAGCACCGTGCCCTGGTCGGGCCGGCCGCTGACGCGCAGCTCGCCGCCCGAATCAGCGAGGCGTTCCGACGAGGCGAACAGGCTGCAGGCATCGTCCTTCATCAGATCGGCGTCGGTGATGCCGATGCCATCGTCCTCGATGCGCAGCGACAGTTCTTCGGCATCGCACTTCACCTGCACGCGCATGTGGCGCGCGCGCGCGTGGCGCACCACGTTGTCGATGCCCGCGCGGGCGACGACGTACAGTGATTCGAGCACGGGCATGGCCACGGGCAGCGTCAGTGCCGGCACATCGAATGCCAGCTCCACGCCCGCCGCCGCGGCATGCTCGGAGGCATAGCGTTCCAGCGCACCGGCGAAGCCCAGTTCGGCCACGCCCGGCGGCGACATCTCGAAGATGGCGCCGCGCAGATCCATGCATTCGGCGGCGGCGGCCGACAGCGCCACCACTTCGGCGCGTGTGGCGGCGGCCACGCCTGCGCTCACCGCCAGCGATTCCAGCCGCGACTGAAGCTGCGACAATCGCTGCGCGACCTCTGACTGCAGGCGCGTCGCCACCGAGTTGCGCTCGATCTCGCGCAGCCGGTCGAGGCGATTGACCACGGCGCCCACGCGTGACCCTGCGTCGTTGCCTTCGGATGCGGGCACGAGGATGCCGGACAGGCCCACGCCATCGCGGCTGGTGGCGCTGGTGTGCGGGCGGCCGGTGCAGTGCATCCACTTGCCATCGAGGGCGCGGAAATCGACGCTGAATTCGCGCCGCAAGTGCGCGGCCTGCGCGAAGGCGCGCCGCACGCCGGCCTGATCGTCGCTGTGGACGCGCGCCAGCAATGCTTCGAAGGTGCCCTCGGCTTCGGCGGGGGAGTCGAGCAGCGTGCGGCAGCGGACGGACCAGGCCAGATCGCCCGTCGAGGGCTCAAGCGTCCACACACCCAGGCCGCTCGCAGTCTCCGCCAGTTGCAACTGGCACTCACGCGCTGCCATGCGCGCCTCGAGCAGGCGCGCGCGAATCGTGGAATTGACCATCTAGTTCAACAATCCCTGTTGTTACAGCACCGCCCCCGTCCGGGAGCCCCAAACAGCACCTTGCCGAACCTTCCAGTCGAAGTTTGCGACATAATTCCTTGTGCCGGCAGCAAACTTAACAATAAGTCATACGCGTAGAAAAGCCGGGTTTGCAGAACTTCGAACCAGTTCACATGGCGTTGAAGCCAGTGTAGATCGCGTCACACCGCAAGGCCGTGCAGCAGGCCCCAGGTTCGAGACCCAGTCGGCAGGAGAGGGGAATTCTTTAGCCGCCCGGGCAGAAACTGCGGAGGGCTTCACGGCTGATGCCGAACGGGAAAATGAACAATAACCCCCGGTTTCGAATGGATTCGTTTCCCGCTAAGGAGAGCACATGCACAAGTTCGCAAAGATTGCCGCTGCCGTCGGCGCCCTGCTGGCAGTCGGTACCCTCAACGCCGCCACGGTGACGCCGGCCCCCACCTTCCAGGTGACGGCCACGGTGCCTGCGGTCTGCCTTGCCAGCGCCACGGCGATGGCCTTCGGCACCTACACCCAGGGTGCGGGCGACGACCTGCAGACCTCGGCTGTCAACGTGCGCTGCACCACGGGCACGGCCTTCACGGTCGGCCTGAACGCCGGCGCTACCGCGGGCGCCACGGTGACCACGCGCGCCATGCTGAACGGCACCAACCAGCTCGCCTACCAGTTGTTCCGCGATGCCGGTCGCACGCAGAACTGGGGCACGACGGCTGGCACCGACACGGTGGCCGGTACCGGCACCGGCGTTGCCAACACGGTGGCGCTGACGGTCTACGGTCGCATCGTCGACAGCACGGCCAACCAGAACGTGCCGGCCGGCAACTACACCGACACCGTCACGGTCACGGTCACGTACTGATCGATTCGTGATCCGGCGTAGCTTCATTCGCTGGGCGGGTGCACTGTGCCTGCTTGCCGCGGCCCAGGGGGCCGCGGCAGGCTCTTTCAGTGTGGCGCCGACGCGGGTGGAACTGGGCGGCGCCGTGCGTACCGCCACGGTGACGCTGCGCAATGCCGATGCCGAGCCGCTCACCGTGCAGGTGGGTCTGGTCGGCTGGACCCAGGCCAATGGCGAGGACGTGTATGCCAATACACGCGACCTGCTGGCCACGCCGCCGGTGCTGACCATCCCGGGCGGCGAGGAGCGCGTGGTGCGCATCGCACTGCGCCGCGATGCCGACCCCGACAAGGATCTGCCGTACCGCGTGTTCTTCGAGGAAGTGCCGCAGGCCGCGCCGAAGGACTTCAAGGGCGTGAACATCGCGCTGCGCGTCGGCGTGCCCATCTTCGTGAAGTCGTTCGCGCGCACGCGCGCCGACCTTCGGTGGGAGCTGCATCCGCTTGCCGATGGAAAGTGGCGCGTCGATGCCATCAACAGCGGCACTGCGCATGTGCAGGTGACCGATTTCGAACTGAGCTATGACAACGCCGCGACGCCGCTGCGCGCGAAACTCGCGCGCTATGTGCTTCCCGGCAGCCGCATGAGCTGGACCCTCGACGCCCCCGCGGGCGCGGGCGCCATCTCCGCGGTGAAAATCCATGCTTTCAGCGATCGTGGCGAGCTTCGTGCCGATGCCGCGATCGTCAAACCCTGATCCGGGAAACAGGCTGATCCGCCATGTCAGGCGCGCAAGCCCACGAGCCTCGACAAGCCCTCGCTGGCGCCTTATGTGCAGTGCTGGTTGCGCTGTTGCCGGTACGTCTGCTGTTGGCGGCCGATGCCCCGCCGGCTGCGGCAGGCACTGCGGCCGCTGCCGCGAACCAGGCGGGCGAGTTCGAGGCCATGGTGCTCGAGGTGCGCGCCAATTCGCAGGCCGCGCAGGAAATGCTCGTGGTGCTGCGCGATGGCGCGGGCAACTTCTGGCTGGAAGAAGACGACTTCAGCCGGCTGCGGCTGCGCCTGCCGGAAGTCGCGGCGCATCAGCAGGACGGCCGGCGGTATTTCCCGCTGTCGGCCATCGCGGGCGTCGTGGCCACGCTGGATGCGCCGCGCTCGCGGCTCGAGCTGGTGTTTCCCGCTGCCGCCTTCGTGCAGGCGAAGATGTCGGCGCCGGTGTCGGATTCCGGATACTTCAGCGCTTCGTCGGCGGGCCTGCTGTTCAACTACCAGCTCTACGGCCAGCATGTGCAGTCCGACTGGTCCGGCGGCGCGCTGACCGACCTTGCCTTCTTCAGCCGCTTTGGCGTGCTCGACAACACTGTGGCCATGCGCGAAGCCGGCGGCAGCATCGACAGCACGCGGCTTGAAACCACCTTCACCCGCGATTTTCCCGACCGGCTGGTGACGCTGCGGCTGGGCGATGCCATCACGACGCCCGGAAGCTGGGGCTCCGCGCTGCGTTTCGCGGGCGTGCAGTTCGGCCGCAACTTCGCCATCCGCCCGGATCTTGTCACCGCGCCGCTGCTCAGCGCCTCGGGCAATGCCGTCGTGCCGTCGATGGTGGACGTGTTCGTGAACCAGCAGCATGTGTATTCCAGCCAGGTGCAGCCCGGTCCGTTCACCATCGAGAACCTGCCGGTGGTCAGTGGCACAGGCGACGTGCAGGTGGTGGTGCGCGATGCACTGGGTCGGCAGCAGGTACTGTCGCAGCGCTTTTATTCCAGCCCATCGCTGCTGGCGCGCGGCCTCGACCAGTATTCGTTGTCTCTGGGCGCAGTGCGGCAGAACTTCACGCAGGAGAGTTTCGACTACGGCAGCCTGGTGGGCGCGGCCGACTATCGCCGCGGCCTCACCAACTCCATCACCGCCGAGGGCCATGCCGAATTCGTGCAGGGCGGCGCCCGCGCGCTGGGTGCGACGCTGGCCGCGCGGCTGTGGCGGCTCGGCGTGGCCAGCATCACGGTGGCGCGCGGTGGCGATTCGGCATCTTCCGGATGGCTGCGGGGCATCTCCTGGGAGAGACAGGGCATGCGCTTCAGCATGGGTGCCTCGCTGGAGCAGGTTTCCGATGGATACCGGCAGGTGGCGCAGCTCGCCGCCGGCACGGCAAGGCTGAAGCTGCGCGGCACCGCGCATGCGGGGCTGGGCCTGGGCCTCGCCGGCAATCTCTCGATGGTCTACGCGCGTCGCGACTACCGCGGCCTCGAGAGCGATCAGTCCCTGGGCATCACGCATTTCATGCAGGTGGGCCGGGGCACGCTCAGCACGCTCGTCACCCGCGGACTCGGCTCGGCGCGCAGCACCTCGGCGTTCATCGGCTACACGCTGTCGCTCGGGCCGCGGCGTTCGATGGAAGCCTCGAGCGAGACCCTGCGCTCCCGCATGGAAGACCGCGACGACCTGCGTGCCTCGATACTGCAGTCATTGCCGGTGGGCGAGGGCAGCGGCTGGCGTCTCAGCGCCTCGCAGAAGGGCAGCTACGACGCGCTGTGGCAGCAGCGCCTGCGCACCATGGACGTGGAAGTGCAGGCCTCGCGCAATTTCGGGCAGTCGGGGCAGAACATCAATGTGCGTGGTGGCGCCACCTGGCTGGATGGCACGCTGCGCGCCGCGCGCTCGGTGGATGGCTCCTTTGCCGTCGTCGACCTGAACGGCCTGAGCGATGTGCCGGTGTACGTGGAAAACCAGTTCGTCGCGCGCACCGATGCGCGGGGCAGGGCGGTGCTGAACAACCTGCTGCCCTACCAGACGAACCGTGTCAGCATAGACCCGGTGGAACTGCCGCTCGACGCATCGATCGAATCACGCACCATCGTGGTCCAGCCGGGCTGGCGCAGCGGTGTGGTGGCGCGCTTCCCGGTGGAGCGCGTGCACCCGGGTCTGTTCCGGCTGGTGCGTCCGGACGGCAGCGTGGTGCCGGCCGGCGCTGCGGTGCGCTTCAATGGCGCGGATTTCGTCGTGGCGAAGGATGGCGTCACCTATGTGACCACGCTCGATCATGGCTCCGCGGGCGTTGCGCGCTGGGAGGGTGGGCAGTGTGAATTCCGGCTGGAACCACCCAACTCCGGCGATCCGCTGACCGATCTTGGCGATGTCACCTGCCGCAGCGGCACGGGGAACGCGCGGTGATGGTGCCGGCGCATCTGCTGCGCAGGCATGCCGTTGCGCTGACGCTGGCGCTGCTGTCGGCCGTACTACCGGGCGTGGCGAGCGCCGCGGCAAGCTGCACGCTGTCGGCCACCGGTCCGGCCTTCGGCATCTACAATCCCTTCAATGCCGTGGCCACGCTCTCCAACGGTTCGGTGACGGCGACCTGCAACTGGACCGGCGGCGGCTCCACCACGGTCAACCTCGTCACCCAGTACAGCGCCGGCGCCAGCGGCAATTTCGGCACGCGCTACATGCTGTCGGGCGCCAACCGCCTCGACTACAACATCTACTTCGACGCGGCACTCACGCAGATACGCGGCGATGGCACGGGCGGATCGCTGACGGGTAGCGGTACGCTGACCGTCAGTCGATTCAACCGCACCGACTCGACATCCAGTGTCATCTACGGCCGCATTCCTGCCGGACAGAACGCCATGCCCGGCACCTATGCCGACACCATCGTCGTGACTGTTACCTACTGATTCTCACGGTGCGAGCCTCGCGGCCAGCACCGGTTGCAGTGGCTGCGCGCTGATGCGCAACGGCCAGGCATAGCTGCCGGCGACGACGTCGGGGCGCAGCAGCAAGCGCCAATGCCATGCCTGCTCGCGCCTGCCCTCGGAGGTGGGTGTCGGCCAGCGCAGCGTGATCATGCCGCCTTCGGCGGGCAGGCGGGTGACCGTGCCCTCGGCGGTGAGTTCAAGGCCGGTGAACAGCCCGGCGGCGGTCTGCACGTCGAGCAGCACTCCACCGGGGGCATTGCTCTGCACGCTGATCCGCGTGGGTTCGGTCACATCCACATGGCCCCGCTCGATGTCGCGCGCGGAGATTGCAAGCTGCGCGGGCGCCTGCACCGACAGCGCGATCCGGGGCGCCACCACGGCGCTGACCTGCAGGGGTGCATTCACCTGATCTGCCAGCAGCAACGGGCCGAGGCCTGCCAGCGCCACCGTGCACAGTACTGCGCGGGCGCTGGGCCGGGCTGGATGCGGGAAGGGGCTCATGCCCGGCGTATCGGCCGCCAGCGGCGCAACTTGATGGTCTGCGGCCGGCGCGCCTTATGTCGCGTGAGCTAGACTTGGCGCCATGTCCCGTCTGCTCACCCGCACGCCCCGCGCCGATGGTTACTGGATGCCCGGCGAATTCGAACGCCATGCCGGCACCTGGATGATCTGGCCCGAGCGGCTGGACAACTGGCGTGAGGGCGCGCTGCCGGCACAACGCGCCTTCGCGGCACTGGCCAGGGCCATTGTCGAGTTCGAGCCGGTGAGCGTGGGCGCGTCGGCGGCGCAGTTCGAATTCGCCCGCGCGGCGCTGCCGCCGTCGGTGCGCGTGATCGAGATCAGCAGCAACGATGCCTGGGCGCGCGACACGGCGCCCACCTTCGTGGTCAATGCGGCCGGCCGCCGCCGTGCGGTGGACTGGCAGTTCAACGCCTGGGGCGGCCTGGATGGCGGCCTGTATTTTCCCTGGGACCAGGATGACCTCGTCGCGCAGAAGATTGCGGCGGTCGAGGGCGTGGATCGCTATCGCGCGCCGCTGGTGATGGAGGGTGGCGCCCTCCACAGCGATGGCCAGGGCACGCTGCTGGTTACCGAGCAATGCCTGCTGAACCGCAACCGCAATCCGCATCTGACACGCGAACAGATCGAGTCGCTGCTGCGCGATTACACCGGTGCGACCGCCATCGTGTGGCTGGGCGAGGGCGTGATCAACGACGAGACCGATGGCCACGTGGACAATCTCGCCTGCTTCGCCCGGCCCGGCGAGGTGTGCCTGACTTTTCCGTCGAACAAACGCGATCCGCAGTGGCGGGTGTCGAATGACGCGCTGGAACGCCTCGCCGCGGCGCGCGATGCGCGCGGCCGACGCTTCACCGTGCACAAGCTGCCTTCACCCGGTCCGCTGCGCATGACGGCCGCCGAGGCCGCCGGCGTGCAGCAGCGCGAGGGCGCGAAGCCGCGCCGGGCCGGCGAACGCCTCGCCGCGTCATACGCGAATTTCTACATCGCCAATGACGGCATCGTGGTGCCGCTGCTCGATCCGCGCACCGATGCGCCCGCGCTGGCGAAGCTGAGACGCGTGTTCCCCGAGCGGCGTGTGGTGGGCGTGCCGGGGCGCGAGATCCTGCTGGGCGGTGGCAACATCCACTGCGTCACCCAGCAGGTGCCGGCGGCGCGGCCGCGCCGCGCGCCGCGCTGATCGCCGGGCGCCCGCCGGCACGCCACCCGCAGGCTAGATCCGGTCGATCACCTTGTTGAACGTGCGGCTCGGCCGCATCGCCGTCGCGCAGGCCGCAGGATTCGGGTGGTAGTAGCCACCGATGTCCACGGGCTTGCCCTGCACGCCATTGAGTTCGCCGACGATGGTGGCTTCCTTCTGTGCCAGTGCCACCGCCACGGTGTCGAACTTGGTCCTGAGGCTGTCATCCGCGCTCTGTTCGGCCAGCGCCTGCGCCCAGTACATCGCCAGGTAGAAATGGCTGCCACGCACGTCGAGCTCGCCCACCTTGCGCGAAGGCGACTTGTCGTTGTCGAGGAACCGGCCATTGGCCACATCCAGCGCGTCGGCCAGCACCTTCGCCTGTGCGTTGCCGGTTTTCTGCGCCAGGTCCTCGATGGATACCTGCAGCGCGAGGAATTCACCCAGTGAATCCCAGCGCAGGTGGTTCTCTTCGAGGAACTGCTGCACATGCTTGGGTGCGGAGCCGCCGGCGCCGGTTTCGTACAGTCCGCCGCCTTCCAGCAGCGGCACGATGGACAGCATCTTCGCGCTGGTGCCCAGTTCCAGGATGGGGAACAGGTCGGTGAGATAGTCGCGCAGCACGTTGCCGGTCACCGAGATGGTGTCCTGGCCTGCGCGCAGGCGCTTGAGCGTGGAGGCCGTGGCTTCCACCGGCGACTCGATGCGGATGTCGAGGCCGTTCGTGTCGTGCGCCTTCAGGTATTCGCGCACGCGCGCGATCAGGTTGCGGTCGTAAGCGCGGGCCGGATCCAGCCAGAAAATCGCAGGCTGGCCGGTGATCCGCGCGCGCGTCACCGCAAGCTTCACCCAGTCGCGGATGGCGGCGTCCTTGGTCTGGCACATGCGCCAGATGTCGCCCTTCTCCACCTTGTGCTCGGTGAGCACGGTGCCGTCGGCGGCGACCACACGCACCACGCCCGGCGCGGCGATCTCGAAGGTCTTGTCGTGCGAGCCATATTCCTCGGCCGCCTGCGCCATCAGGCCGATGTTGCTCACGTTGCCCATGGTGCGCACGTCGTAGGCGCCCAGCTTGCGGCAGTCGTCGATCACCACCTGGTACACATCGGCGTAGCTGCGGTCGGGGATCAGCGCCACCATGTCGTGCAGCTTGCCGTCCGGTCCCCACATCTGGCCCGAGGCGCGGATGGCGGCGGGCATCGAGGCATCGATGATCACGTCGCTGGGCACGTGCAGGTTGGTGATGCCCTTGTCCGAATCCACCATCGCCAGCGGCGCGCGCGCGGCCATGCAGGCCGCGATATCGGCCTTGATGGCGCCGCGCTGCGGCTCGGCCATGGCGTCCACCTTGGCCAGCAGTGCCTCGAGGCCGTTGTTGGGGTTCACGCCGGCGGCGGTGAGCGCTGCGCCATGCTTCGCGAACACATCCTGCAGGAACACGCTGACGCCATGGCCGAAGAGGATGGGGTCGGAGACCTTCATCATCGTGGCCTTCAGATGCAGCGAGATCAGCAGGCCGTCCTTCCTGGCCGCATCCATCTCGCGGGCATAGAAACTGCGCAGCTCGCGGGCGCTCAGGAAGGTCGTGCCGATGAGCTCGCCATCCTTCACCTTCACGCCATCCTTCAGCACGGTGACCTTGCCCGCCGCATCCACATGCTCGATGCGCAGCACGCCGGCCTTCGCGATCGACGCCGACTGCTCATTGCCGTAGAAGTCGCCGGCGCTCATGTGCGCCACGCGGGTCTTCGAATCCGCCGACCACTTGCCCATGGAATGCGGATGCGCCTTCGCATACAGCTTCACGGCCCTGGCCACGCGGCGGTCCGAGTTGCCCTCGCGCAGCACCGGATTCACCGCGCTGCCCGACACCTTCGCATAACGCGCGCGCGTGGCCTTCTCGGCCTCGTTCGCGGGCGTTTCGGGATAGGCGGGCAGGGCATAGCCCTGCGACTGCAGTTCGCGCACGGCGTCCAGCAGCTGCGGCACCGAGGCGCTGATGTTGGGCAGCTTGATGATGTTGGCGTCGGGCGTCTTGGCCAGCTCGCCGAGTTCCGCCAGGTCGTCGTTCACGCGCTGCGCCGGCTGCAGCGAATCGGGGAAGTTCGCCAGGATGCGGCCGGCCAGCGAGATGTCGCGCGTCTCCACCACCACCCCCGCGGCGCGCGTGAAGGCCTGGATGATGGGCAGCAGCGAGTAGGTGGCGAGCGCGGGCGCCTCGTCGGTGAGCGTGTAGATGATCTTCTGGTTCATTGTGTCGACCTTTTCTTCTTCAGAGTGCGCCGAGCTCGCGCTCGGCCTGTTTCAGCCATTCTTCCTGGGTGCGGCGATAGTGCGCAGGCGCCACGACCGACTGGTCGAGCAGCCCCTTCAGCACGCCGCGGGCTTCATCGCGCTGGCCCTGTCCGCGCAGCAGCTGTGCGTAGCGCACGGCCGCTTCGGCACCGGGGTAGTAGCCGCTGAGCACCTTGTATTCCTCCAGCGCGCGCGGCGTATCGCCCTCGGCCTCCAGCGCACGCGCGTAAAGCAGGTGGCCCTCGGCGGAACGGTACTGGGGGTTGTGCTTGATCAGGGCATCGAGCGTGGCGCGGGCATCGGCCGGTTTGCCGGCGGCGAATTGCGCGCGCGCCAGGCCCAGCATCAGGTTGGCATCGTGCTCGTACAAGCCGCGCAGGCATTGCTGGAACTGGGCGGCGGCCTCGTCAGCCCGGCCCAGCTTCAGCAATTCCTCGGCATAGCGGACGCGCGCGTCGATGCCGCCGCTGACCTGGGCCTGCTGCGCCAGGCGGCGCAGGTCGGCCTCCGGGTCCAGCGCCTTTTTCATCCCCCTGACGGTGCGACGCGTGGCCCGGCTGCCCAGCAGGTCCGGAACCAGCTCTGCCGCCACGTACGCGATGATGCTGGCGAAGGGCAGCATGGCCAGCACCCAGATCCAGAGCTGGTTGCGGCCGGTCTTGATGCAGTGAACGATCAGCAGCGCCTGGATGATGTAGGAGATCAGGATCAGCGGCATAGGGCGGAATTTTACCGTGCGTGGCCAAGGCCCCGCGAGGCCGTTTATGCTGGCGCCCGATGCGCGCTGCGCTTTCCACCTTCCTGGCCGGTCTGCTCTTCTGCGGCGGCCTTCGGCCCGTTCCCGCCCAGCAGGCCCCCGATGCGAACGATTCGCGGCCGGCGCGTCCCCGCATTGGCCTGGTGCTGTCGGGCGGCGGCGCGCGCGGCGCCGCACACGTGGGTGTGCTGAAGCAGCTCGAGGCGCTGCACGTGCCGGTGGATGCCATTGCCGGCACCAGCATGGGCGCGGTGGTGGGCGGCCTGTACGCCAGCGGCATGTCGGCGACGCAGATCGAAAAAGAACTGAACACCATCGACTGGGAGGACGCGTTCCGCGACCGTCCGCAGCGCTCGCGGCTGAATTTCCGCCGCAAGCTCGAGGACCGCGATTTCCTGGTGCAGTTGCCGCTGGGCTTCCGCGAAGGCCGCTTCCAGCTGCCACGCGGGCTGATCCAGGGGCAGAAGCTGGTGCAACTGCTGCGCGAACTGACGATGCCGGTGGCCGGCGTCGCCAGCTTCGACGCGCTGCCCACGCCGTTTCGCGCGGTGGCCACCGACCTGGAAACCGGGGCTGCAGTCACGCTGAAGGACGGCGACCTTGCCACCGCACTGCGCGCCAGCCTGTCGGCGCCGGGCATCTTCGCGCCGGTGGAGCGCGACGGACGGCTGCTGGTGGATGGCGGTGTGGCCGACAACCTGCCCATCGACGTGCTGCGCGAGATGCACGTCGACCGGCTGATCGTGGTGGACGTGGGCAATCCGTTGCAGGGCCGTTCGGCCCTTGCCGATGTCACCACCGTGGCCAACCAGATGTTGGCCATCATGGTTCGCCGCGAAGGCCAGAGGCAGCTCGCCACGCTGTCGCCGGCGGATGTGGTCATCACGCCCGACATGCCGCGCGTGTCGTCGTACGATTTCGGCAGTCTGGGCAAGGCCATGCGCTTAGGCGAGCAGGCGGCCATCGCGCAGCGGCAGCAGCTTGCAGCATTGTCGGTGCCGATCGGGGACTACGCGGCATGGCAGGCCGCGCGCGCGCGGCCTGCCAGCCTGCCCACCGTGCGCGAGGTGCGCGTCGCGCCCGAATCCGCGCCCTTTGCCCACCAGGTGGATGAATTCTTCGGCGCGCTCGAGGGCCGGCCGCTCGACCTCAAGCTGCTGCACCGTCGCGCCAATCGCTACTACGGCCAGGGCCTGCTCGAATCGCTGGATTACCGGCTGCTGCCGGTGCCAGGCGAAGCCGACACCGCCGACATGGAATTCCAGGTGCGGCCCAACTCCTGGGGGCCGACCTATGTGCGCTTCGGCCTGCGGCTGCAGGATGATTTCCGCGGCAACAGCTCATTCGACGCCGCCACGCGCGTGCTGTTCACCGAGCTGAATTCGCTGGGTGCCGAATGGGTGTGGGATGCCCAGTTGGGCGGCAATCCGCGGCTGGGCTCGCAGCTCTACCTGCCGCTCAGCGCGCGGCGGCGCTGGTTCTTCGAGCCGGCGGCGCTGTTCCAGGTGCGCGCCGTGCCGGAGTTCGACGAAGACGGCCACCAGGTGGGCGAGCTGCGCGTGCGCTCCATCCGCTTTGGTGCCAGCCTGGGCCGCGAGCTCGGGCAGAGCGCGGAGCTGCGCGCCGGCCTGGAGCGCGAGATCGGCCATTCGCGCGTGCGTCTCGGCGACGTGACCGACCCGCCGAACCATTACACCAACAATGAATTCTTCACGCGCGTCAGCATCGACACTCTCGACAGCGTGGCCTTTCCGCGCACCGGCGAGGCCATCACCGCGCAGTGGCGGCGGCAGTTGTCCGGCCGCTCTCTCGATCGCGTATCGGATTCGGTCAACCTCGACGTGCGCATCGCGCGTTCCTGGGGGCGCAACACCTTCATCGCCTGGGGTTCGGCGGGCACGCTGTTGAACGATGAATTCGCCGATGCGCGCAGTTATTTCCCGCTGGGCGGATTCCTGAATCTGTCGGGCATACCGGCCGATTCGCAGAACGGCCCGCACTACAGCATCGGCCGGCTGGTGTACTACCGGAAGGTGGGCAGCGGCGGCGAGGGTTTCCTCAATGTGCCGCTGTATGCGGGCATGTCACTGGAGGCCGGCAACACCTGGACGAAGCGCACCGACATCAGCCTCGCCGGCGCGCGCAAGGACATGAGCCTGTTCTTCGGGCTCGATACGTTCGTGGGGCCTGCCTGGTTCGCCATCGGGCTCGACAGCCGTGGCACGCGCGCGTTCTATCTGTCGCTGGGGCGGGGCTTCTAGTCAGGCCAGCCCGCGGCTGGCTGCAAGATTTTCGATCTTGGTGAACACCAGCGTGGGCGAATCCAGCGGCCGCGAATACTCGTGCCGCCGCGACATCTCGAGCAGCGCATCGTCGCGCTCGCCGGCAGTGCGATACCAGTGCACGCGATGCCAGTCCGGTCCCAGCAGTCGGCGGAACGGATCGTTGGCCTTGAGGCTGATGCGGATCCCGTACGGGCAGGGTTCCTCGGTGTGCGGCTTGCGCAGGTTGTGCGCGCTCTGGATGATGGCCATGAATGCAATGATACCAGCGCAATCAACAGGTTGCGCGGCCATCTGCCGCAAGGGACAATCCGCGGCCTCATGACCGTCGAACTGCGGATACTGCTGCTCATCGCCCTGTTTGCCTGCGGATTCATCGCGCGCCGGCTGGGCTGGCTGAAGCCGCCGCATGCCGGGCGCATGCTGCAACTGGTCATCACCGTGGGGCTGCCCGCGCTGTTCCTGGCCGATGTCAGCCGCGTGCCGCTGCGCGTCGACCTCATCGCGCTGCCGGCCAGTGCGGTGATCATCATCATGGTGTGCGGCGCTGCGTCGCTGCTGGCCGGCCGCATGCTGCATCTGCCACGAGCGGAGCAGGGCGCGATGACCATCTGCGCCATGTCCATCAACAACGGCTTCCTGTTTCCCTTCGCCATCGCGGTATGGGGACAGGTGGGCTTCGCGCAGATGGCGCTGTTCGACTTCGGCAATGCGCTGTGCCAGGGGAGCCTGGTCTATGCCATCGCCGCGGCCTATGGCGGGCATGGCACCGGCGTTGCCGCCATCGCGCGGCGCGTGCTGGGTTTTCCGCCGTTGTGGGCGCTGCTGGCGGCGCTGGCGCTCAACCTCACCGGCACGCATCTGCCTGACCTCGTCACCACGACGCTGGGTACGGTGGGGCGCTGGATACTGATGCTGGTGATCGTGGCGCTGGGCGTGCTGTTCGACGCCCGGCTGCTGGGCGATGCGCGCGTGCTGACCACGCTGGCACTGCGCATCGTGCTGGGGCTCGCCGTGGGCTACGGCTGCGCCGTGCTGTTCGGTGTCACGGGACTCACCCGTTCGGTGCTGCTGCTCGGCGCCGCGGCACCCATCGGCTTCTCGGCCGTGGTGATCGCCAACCGTGAACACCTGCATCGGGAACTGGCCGCCAGCGCCGCATCCATATCGGTGCTGCTGGCGCTGGTGTTCGTGCCGCTGGCGCTGTGGTTGCTGCCTCGCTAGAGGCGAACCCGATTCCGCGCGCGCCTGCCCGGACAGGTGGGAGGCAACTTCAGCGCGGTTCCTTGCCCGGTGCCGGATCTTCCATCGGGAAGGTCTTGACGCCGCCGGCAGCGGGGGCGGCAGGAGCGGGGCCCGGCGTTCCGGCCGGCGCCGCAGGCGCAGCCGGCGCGGCGGTCGGCGCTGATGCGCTCTCGCCAGTGCTGGCGGCCACGGCGGCAAGGAAACGCCGCGCATTCTCGGAACTGGTGCCTACTGCGCCGCTGAGGATGTCGGAAGTCAGCACGCCGCGCTTGTTGTAGAAGTAACCGTTGCCCTTGTTGTCGATGCTGATGGACGTGCCATCGAGCGCCACGCCCGCGAACAGCCCCCGCGCGCGCGAATACGAGAACACCTCGGCATTCACGCCCGCGGCCACCTCGGCCTGTCGACCCACCGGGCCCGCCGCCGCCGACGCGCCGGCGCCCAGAGTCAGCTTGCCATCGGCAATGCCCTCGATGCCGCGCCGGGTGGTGAACACCAGCACCACGTCGGTTTCCTGCGCGCCGATCTGCCAGCCCACGCTGCCACCGGCCAGCGTGATGAACACCGGGTTGCTGAAGCGCCCGCGGCTGTCGCGCACGGTGAGCACGCCGCGGCCGCCGCGGCCGCCGAGCACGAATGCCACCTTGCGCACGGAGGGGATCACCGCGACGCCATAGGCGCGCTGCAGCAGCCGTTCGGGAATGGCTTGGTCGCGCTGCGCGCGCAGTTCTTCCAGCACCCGGGTGGCAGACAGCAACTTGCTTTCTTCGCGCGACTGCGCCAGCGCGGGGCGCTGCGCGGCGAACGCCATGACGGCGAGGGCAAGGGCAACAAGCATGCGCCTGGTATTCATCATGGATGGGATTCCTCTCGTGAAGACGGCACTTGATCGCGAGCTTACTCCAGCGGCACAAGCTGGGGTAAGGTGAAGCCATGCGAAACACGCGGGTTGTGTCCGTCTGGCGACAGCCGCTGCTGCTGCTGTTGTTCGGCAGTTGCGCGGTGCATTCAGCCGCCGTTCAGGCCGAGTGGCTGTACCGCGAGGAATCCATCATGGGCACGCGCTGCGCGGTGGAGCTGTGGGCCACCGATCGCAATGCGGGCAACGCCGCAATCGAAGCGGTGTTCGCCGACATGCGGCGCATCGATGCGCTGATGAGCACCTACAAGCCCGACTCCGAGGTCTCGCGCGTCAATGACAATGCCGCGAAGGAGCCGGTGGCGATCACCGCGGAGCTGTTCGGCCTGCTGCAGACCTCGGTGCAGTACTCGGGCCTGTCGAAGGGGGCCTTCGACATCACCTACGCCAGCGTCGGTTACCTGTACGACTACCGCCAGCACTTCCATCCCGACGAGAAAACCATCGCCGCGGCGCTGCCCAGCATCGACTATCGCCAGCTCAGGCTCGATCCGGTGAAACGCACCGTGGCCTTCGGCAAACCCGGCATGCGCATCGATCTGGGCGGCATCGCCAAAGGCTATGCGGTGGACCGCGGCATCCAGATCCTGAAGGACCGCGGCTTCACGCATTCCATGGTCAACGCCGGCGGCGATACGCGCGTCAGCGGCGATCGCTTCGGCAAGCCGTGGATCGTCGGCATCCGCCATCCCGATCGCAAGGACGAGATCGCCATGCGCATCCCGCTGGTCGATGCCGCGTTCTCCACCTCCGGCGACTACGAGCGCTTCTTCGACGAAGGCGGTGTGCGCTATCACCACATCATCGATCCGAAGACGGGTCATTCGCCGCACGCGGTGCGCAGTGTCACCGTCATCGCCAGCAATGCCACGCGCACCGACGGGCTCACGAAGACGGTGTTCATCCTCGGCCCGAAGGACGGCATCGACTTCATCAATTCGTTGCCCGATGCAGATGCCATCGTCATCGCCGCCGATGGCAAGGTCAGCTATTCGAAGGGCCTGCAGCCGCCGTAGTATCCGAAACGACATAGCGGATATAATCCCCGGTTGCGCACGCTAATATCGGCAACAACGCCCAACTGGTTTTCAACGGGGGACCCATGAAATTCGACCGCTCTCTGGCCGTGGCGATGCTGTTCGCCGCGCTCGCCGCGCCCGTCATCGGCGCCGATGCCAATGCCGGCCGCACTTTCTTCCGCGCGCAGTGCGCGCTGTGCCACAGCGCCGAACCCAACGACAACGGCGGTGCGCAGGGGCCCAGCCTGCATGGCGTGCTGGGTCGCAAGGCGGCCACCGGCGCCGGCTTCAGCTACAGCCCGGCGTTGAAGAGCTCGAACCTCACCTGGGACGACGCAACGCTGCAGCGCTTCCTGGCCTCGCCCACCACCGTGGTGCCGGGCTCGGCCATGGTCATCCCCGTGCCGCAGCAGTCCGACCGCGAAAACATCGTGGCCTACTTCACCGGCGTGAGGGACGGCACGCTGAAGGCTCCGGCTGGTCCCGGCGGCCCTCCTGGCGGCTTCCGCGCGCCGCCGCCGCCGAAGAATCCACCCAAGGGCACGGCCGACTGGAAGGACGACGCACCAGGCAAGGTGCATCGCATCGACCTCGCCAAGCTTCCCCAGCCCTTTGAAACCGATTCGGCGAACAACTTCCCGCGCCTGGTGCCCAAGCCCGCGGGCGCAAAGTTGTCGCTGCCGCCGGGTTTCTCCGTCGACGTGTACCTCACCGGTCTCACCGGCCCGCGTGCGATGAAGGTGGCCGCCAATGGCGATGTGGTGCTGGCCGAAACCAACGCCGGCCGAATCAAGGTGCTGCGTCCCACGGCCGACGGCAAGACGGCCACGGCCACGGTGTTTGCGCAGGGCCTGCTGCAACCCTATGGCATCGCCTTCTACCCCTCGGCCGTCAATCCGCAGTGGCTGTACGTGGCCGAGACCAACCGTGTGGTGCGCTATGCCTACAAGACTGGTGACACCGTCGCCAGCGCCGTGCCCGAAGTCATCGTCCCGCAGCTCTCGCCGGTGGGTGGCGGCCACTTCACGCGCGATCTGGTGTTCTCGCCCGATGGCAAGCGCATGTACGTATCGGTGGGTTCGCAGTCCAACGTGGCCGAAGACATCGCGAAGAAGACACCGGATGAGGTGAAGGCCTGGGAGGCGCAGCATGGTCTGGGCGCCGCCTGGGGCAACGAAGAAAACCGCGCGAGCGTCCGCGTGTTCGATGTCAACGGCGACACCAAGGGCAGGAACTTCGCCACCGGCATCCGCAATTGCGTGGGCATGACCCTGCAGCCGGCCACAGGCAGCCTGTGGTGCGTCACCAACGAGCGCGACATGCTGGGCGACAATCTGGTGCCCGACTACGCCACGCGCGTGAAGGAAGGTGCCTTCTACGGCTGGCCCTGGTACTACATGGGCAACCATGAAGACCCGCGGCTGAAGGGCCATCGTCCGGACCTGGCCGGCAAGGCCACCGTGCCCGATGTGCCTTTCACCTCGCACTCGGCGGCGGTGAACATCCTGTTCTACACGGCGAACAACGGCCGCTCGGCCTTCCCGAAGGAGTACGTGGGGCAGGGCATCGCCGTGCTGCATGGTTCGTGGAACCGCGCCTTCCGCACCGGCCACAAGCTGGTGCGCCTGCCGATGAAGAACAATGCGCCCACCGGCGAGTACGTCGACTTCATGACCGGCTTCATCACCGAGTCGGGCGATGCCTGGGGTCGTCCGGTGGCCATCACGCAGTTGCAGGATGGCTCGCTGCTGCTGTCCGATGACGGCTCCAACCAGATCTACCGCATCTCCTACACCCAAGGAAAGTAACCCCATGAACACCACGAGAATCACCGTGGCCCTGCTGGTGGCGCTGGCCGCCGCCGGTTGCGCCAAGAAGGAAGAGGCGGCGCCGGCCTCCGCCGCACCTGCGGCTGCTGCTGCGCCTGCAAGTGCCGCACTGGCCGCGGGCATGCCTGCCGAGATCGTCATCCCCGGCGAGCACATCACGCCCGAGAGCCTCACTTCCACCACCGACGGTCACGTGATCATCGGCAGCGTGCAGGCCGGCACCATCTGGCGCGCCGCGCCCGGCGCGGGCACCGCCGAGGCCTGGATCAAGCCCGGCACCGATGGCCTGACGGGCGTGTTCGGCGTGTTCGCCGACAATGCCGGCAACACGCTGTATGCCTGCTCCGGTTCATTCGGCGCGCCACCGGCCGGCGGTCCGCCGCCGCCGCCATCGACGCTGCACACCTTCGATCTGACCACCGGCGCGCCCAAGGGCAAGTACCCCATGCCCGAGGCCAATGCCTTCTGCAATGACATCGCCCTCGATGCCAACGGCAATGTCTATGTCACCGACACCAACAACATGCTGATTGGCCGCCTCCCCAAGGGCGGCAAGAAGATCGAGACCTGGGCCGGACAGGACGGTTCGCTGGGCGCCAAGGGCCAGGTGCTCGATGGCATCGCGGTGCTGGGCGATCGCGTGTTCGTCAACGCGCTGATGGCCAGCAAGCTCTACGCCGTGCCCATCGGCGAGAACGGCGCCGCCGGCAAGGCGGTGGAGATCAAGACCGACCGTGTCATCGACCGCCCGGATGGCATGCGCAGCTTCGGCGGCAGCGACCTCCTCGTGGCCGAGGGCGGCGGCAAGGGTGCGCTGTCGCGCGTCACCATCTCGGGCGACACTGGCAAGTCGGTGGTGTTGAAGGAAGGTTTCCCCGATGGCCCCGTGGCCGTCACCGTGGTCGGAACCACGGCCTATGTGCTCGAAGGCCAGCTTGCGCTGATGATGAATCCGCCCAAGCCCGGCGAGACGCCGCCACCTGCCAAGCCCTACAAGGCCACGGCGGTCGAGGTGGGCAAACCCTGAGGGTTCGCCCACATCGGCAAGCGCGAGTCGGCCGCGCAGCGACTAACGAGTTGCGCCGCCGGGCGTTGCCTTCAACGCGGCTTTCGCCGCCGTGGTGTCAGGCCTGCTGAAACCGGCCCGATCGAAGATCGCACGCGCCGGTTCCGTGGCCAGGAAGGCGACGAAGGCCGCGCCCTGCTCACCGCCCGTGGCCGTGGCGGCCGCCGGATAAGTGATGGGATCGTGGCTGCCGGCGGGGAAGCTGTCGATCACGCGCACGCGGCTTTCCGCGCGCGCGTCAGTGGCGTAGACAATGCCCAGTGGTGCCTCGCCGCGCGCCACGAAATTCAGCGCCGTGCGCACATTGTCGGCGGCGATGATGCGGTTCGCGACGCTGTTCCACACCTTGAGCTGCATCAGCGCCGCGCGCGCGTACCTGCCCACGGGCACGCTGGCCGGATCGCCGGTGGCGATGCGTCCGCGTTCGCCCAGCGCGGCGGCCAGTGCGAAACCCGGCGCCACCTTCAGCGCGATGGGGCTGTCGGCCGGCGCCACCAGCACCAGCGAGTTGCCGACGATGTCGCGCCGCGTGGCCGGGTCGATCAGCTTGCGCGCGGCCAGATAGTCCATCCATTCCTGGTCGGCCGACATGAACACGTCGGCCGGTGCGCCGGATTCCACCTGCTTGGCCAGCGCGGAACTGGCCGCGAACGAGAAGCGCACCGGCACGCCGGACTTCGCGGTGTATGCCTTGCCCACTTCCTCCAGCACATTGGTCAGCGATGCGGCGCCGAACACCGTCAGCGTCTTCTCGGCTGCGCCGCAGGCCAGCGCAGCCACGCTCAGCAGCACGCCGGCCAGCAGGGAATTCGCGTTCACGGCGGATCCTCGATGTGGGGAATTCTCTCGATTATACGAAATATCCGCTCATATATATCGAAGGCGAAGGTGGCTGCGGCTAGACTTTCGGCATGAAGCCCCAGGCCCATGTCCGCATCGACTTCTCCGGCACCTGTTCCATCGGCCCCGGCAAGATCGGCCTGCTCGAAGGCATCGAACGCACCGGCTCGCTGTCGGCGGCAGCGCGCGCGCTGGGCATGAGCTACCGCCGCGCCTGGCTGCTGCTCCACAGCACCAACGAGGGCTTCAGCCAGCCGGTGGTGGAACTGAGCGTGGGCGGCAAGGACGGCGGCGGCACCCGTCTCACGGAGTTCGGCCGCAAGCTGGTGGCGGACTACCGCCAGTTCGAGGATGCCGTCGACCAGCTTGCCGCAAAGGTGTTCGCCGACGTGCGCGTCAATCCGCGTGCCAGCGAGGCCGAGCCGCCGCGCAGCGAGCGCCGCCCGGTGAAACGCGCGCTTGGCCCGCGTGGCTAGCCGCGGTCAGAAGTACAGCGACAGGAAGAAAGTCAGGAAATTGGCATCGAGCGCATACAACGGCTCGGTGCCCGGCGTCGCGGTTCCCGGCGGATAGTCGCGCAGGTCACGGAACTTCGAGTAATCCACCATCATGTGGTTGATGTGCAGGTTCGCCGAACCTTTCTTCAGCCACGAGCCCGCCCACTGGATCGGGAAATCGTAGCTCGCGCCCAGCCCGATGGTGTGCGTCTTCAGCGGCGAGTTCTCTTTGTCGCGCGCCATGAAGTTCTGGTAGTTCGCGCGCGGGAACAGGTCGCTCCAGAAATTGGCGCCGGTCTGCGTGTAGAAGCGGTACGAGCCCGAGAAGATGAAGCGATTCCACAGCGGATGCGTGTACTCGATGCCGGCCGTGTGGGCGTTGATGCCCCAGGTATCGGTGTAGAAGCGGTAATTGCCCTGCAGCGCCGCGCGCCAGGGCAGGTAGTACTTGAGCATCACCGAGCCGGCATTGCTGGTGCGCGTGCGGGGGAATACCTCCGGGCCGCGCGAATAGCTGCCCGAAGAGTTCAGGAAGCGCATGAAGCGGTAGGGGTTCTGCAGGTAGCCCTGCTCGGTCACCGTCTCGAAGTTGAAGGAGGCCAGCAGGTCCCGCGTCAGCACCTGCGTCAGCCCCACGCGGTAGTCGCGCCGCTCGATCCGGTCCTTGAACGTGGGATCGACCGACGAGCCGATCTTGTCGAGACCCTGCGAGTAGCCGAAGCTCACCGTGGTCAGGTCGCCGAACATGTCCTGGCTCACCGACAGCGAGTAGGTGTCGGCCTTGTAGTCGTTTTCCTTGCTGTTGGTGTAACTGGCGGAGTACGTGGTCTTGCCGCGCAGGTATTCCAGCGCCAGGCTCTTCTGCTCGCGTCGCTCCGAGTAGCGGCTGGCGCCCGACACCACCACGTCGATGGAGGCGCTGGAGATGTTGTCCACGTAGTAGTTGGCCGTGGCCGCGAACGACTCGCCGAATTTCTTGCGCACCAGCACCGACGGGCCGTCGACGGTGATGCCACCACCCTCGTAGCGGTGGTACATCACGTCGGCGCGATCCTCGGCCAGCACGGCCGCGCGCGCGGCAGTGGCGCCCAGCGCCAGCAGGGCAAGGAGGGCAGTGCGTCGCAGGCAATGCATCGTCAGGAGCAGCCGCAGCCGCCGCCGGAGCCGCCGGTGGCCCCGCGCGCGCCTTCGCGCACCTCGAACACATGGTCGAGGTACGAGGAGGACACCGGGTCACGGTCGATGGACATGATGGGATCGGCCAGGTGTTCGCGCTCGTACGGTTTGACCCACGGCTCGATCGGTGCGCATGCCGTCACCGCCAGCAGCGCGGCGGCGCCCAGGATCAGCAACGGCTTGCGCATGGCTCCATCTATCCTATTCGCGCACCAGGGCGCGGATCTGGTTCAGGTATTCGTTCTCGTCGCCGGCCTTGTAGCCCCGATGCAGCCACCGCAGGTTGCCCTTGCGGTCGATGATCACGGTGCTCGGCATGCTCTGCACGGCGTAGAGCTTACTGACTTCGCTCTTGGTGTCGAACAGTATCGGAAAGGTGACAGGCGTGGCCTTCAGCCACTTGGCCGCCTCGGCCGAATCCGGTTCCACGTTCACGCCGATCATCGTGAAGCCCATGGGCTTGTACTTGGCGTGCAGCTTTTCGAGGATGGGCATCTCTTCGCGGCAGGGCCCGCACCAGCTCGCCCAGAAGTTGATCATCACCACCTGGCCCTTGTACTGGTCCAGGCTCACCGGCTTGCCCGCCATGCTGGCGAGCTGGAAGGTCGGCGCGGGGCCGGCGGGTGCGACGGCAAGGGCGGGCGCAGCCAGCAGGGCGCCGACCAGCAAAGTGCGCAGTGTTCCGGTGATGTTCATGAAACCGTCTCCTCGACCTTCAGAAGAAAACGGTCGCTCCGATGTGCGCGGCAAAGTTGTTGGTGAGCTTCTGCGTGCCGAGCAGATCGGACCGGAACACCACGTCCTGAACGTCGATGTGGAGGGCCAGCCAGTCAGTCGGCAACACGCGGTATCCGGCGCCGAAGTTCACGGAGAAATTCTGGTCTCCCGCGAACTTCGTGCTGCCGATGCCACCAATCAGGTACAGCGCACTGTTCATGGCGAGGTTGCGACCGATGTACACCTCGCCAGGAAGAATGTTGTAGCCCAGCGAGAGGTTGTAATACGTGAAGCGCCTCTCACTGGGCGTAAGCAGCTGCACGTTGCCGCCCAGTGTCTCGAAGCTGGTCCGCCCGGCCTTCGAGCGTCCGAAATTGGCCTCGAAGAAGATGTCTTCTGTCACATGGAAGGCGGCCCGCGCGCCATACACGGGATTGGTGCCGAAGTCCTCGATCGACAGCGAACCGTACCAGGGGCCGATCTCGATGTTCTCGGCATCGATCTTGTTGACCTTGATCTTGCGGCGCTCGACCACGGGCTTGATGACCTTGGGCGGTGCGCCGTCGACCGGCTCCTCGTCCGCGGCGGTGGCCACCGGTTCTTCCGCGGCGGCCCGGTCACGGTCCTTCGACCACGGCCAGTGCAGCGAGGCGCAGCCGGATACCGGCAGCATCAGCGCGGTCAGAAGAAGAACGCGAGCCCGAGTTTCCATTCGTTGATCTCCTCGTTTTCGTTGCGGCTGGTGAACACCATGTGATGGCGGTATTCACCACGCACGAAGAAGCGTCGGTTGAGGTAGAGGCGCAGGCCGGCGCCGGCGTACGCGGTCTGGTCCTGGCGGTCGTTGGGCTGCACCAGCGTGGACTTGGGCTTGATCCAGATGATGCCCGTGCCCAGTGTGAGGAAGGGCGAAATGCGCCAGTCGGGGCGCGTCACGTGGATGAGTCCGAGTTCGGCCGTGTAGCCGTTGGAGGCATTGCCCAGGAACTGCGAGCCGGTGAGCTCCAGTGCCATCTGTTCGTTGAAGGCGCGCGACAGGTAGGCAGACACCAGCGTGGCGCCGCCGTAGTCGCCGGCCAGCACACCCAGCTCCCAGTTGTGGCGGGTGAAGCCCGCGCGATCGCCCAGGTCGAACGTGAAGGCGCTGCCATCGGCCAGCAGCGTCTTGCGCATGTCCTTCTGGCTGGCCCAGCCTTCGACGCCGCGCGCGGTGCGCACGCGGAACCATTCGGTGCGCCGGTAGAGGACGTCGATGGCTTCGCCGCGCGGCACCACCTGCGTCACCGCATAGCCGCGTCCCGGCCCCTCGTGCAGTTCGAGGTAGGCCTCGGCGATGAACAGCTGCTGCAGCTTGTCGGCTTTGTCGGCAGCGCGCACCACGCCCGCGAACAGGCAGGCCAGTGCGAGCGCGATGCCGACGAAGGCGCTAGTTGAGCGGAACAGCGGGATCGAACGGGTTGTTGAAATACTGCGCACCAATATCGACCCACTCAGAGATCAGCCTCAACTCCGCCGGCGAGAGATATCCGGCATGTGTACCGCCCGTCACGAAGCGGCTGAAGAATCGCGTCGAACCACGGGCGGAACCGGCGGTCAGCGAAGCCGGCACCTGCACTGCAGTCTGCACGGGCTGCCCCGTGTCCGGGTCAATTGTAGTCACAACCTTCGGCACAAGCGAACCGCCGACGAGTTCGAGTTCGTCGCTGGAGAACAACAGTTCGCGATAGGCCGCCTTGTGCAGTGCCTGTTGTGCCGAATCGCCATCGGCCAGGTCGAGCTGGCCGGCGGGCACGCGCGGCGTGTTGTTGGCCGGATCCACCGGCGTGTGGCAGGCCGTGCAGGTGTGATCGGCGAGCACGATGGTGCTGTCGTTGGGGTCGAGCACGCGCCGGTCCACGTACCACAGCGGATGGATGTGCTGGGTGTAGTTGATGATGATGCGGCAGACACTGGTCCACGCCGACTGGCAACCCGCGCTGGTGGGCGCCAGCGTCTTCAGTCCCTCGGCACCGCCATACGTGTACGCGAATGCCGTGTCCGGCGCGCGCACGGCCGGATCCGTCCAGTCATCCACGTACTTCAGGTTCACGCTGGGCATCTGCGAGCAGGTCTGGCCGGGCACGCAGGTGGTGCGTGCCTTCACTTCGGCCATGGTCTCGCCGGTGTTGGCCGAGAAGCCGGCCACCGTGCCGGTGAAGCGCGTGCTGGTGGCGCCAGTCCAGGCCGAGACGCTGGTGCCGTCGCGGCCATGCGAGAGATCCTGCGCCGTGCCGGTGGCCGCCTGATGGCAGCCATTGCACTTGCGCGTCTCGCCCGCACGCACCTGCAGCCAGTTGCGATGGGCGGGGAACAGCCGCCGGCCATCCTTGTCGAGGATGGAGATGACGAAGGCCACGTTCGCCGGCACGCGCACCGACACCGAGCCGTCCGGCTCGACCGGCACGTAGCCCAGCACCTCGCGCATCACGCCCACGCCGCTGCCGATGGCCGCGTTGCGGTCGATGTTGGGGAATCCGAGTTCCCGGTCGCCCATCGACACCGCCTTTTCGATGCGCAGGAAGCGTGCGGGACGCTGGTCCGCCGTACGCAGCGCGGGATTGGCCAGCGTCGCGATCGAGGGGTTGCCCGTACCGGTGTTGCGCGTGGTGCCGTCGAAGTCGTACACGCTGCGGATGTCGAGGATGCCCACGCCCTGCGACTGCAGGTCGGGATCGAAGTCGATCACCGGCACCTTGTCGAGCACCACCGCGGGCAGCGCGCGCGGCTGCGCGGCCACGAGGTCGGTGATCATGATGCCTTCCACCGGCTGGAACAGCGGCTTGAAGGTGTTGTCGGCCGGATCGAAGATGAAGGCGCTGTACAGCGGCGCGGCAACCTGCGCATTCGGGTCGGCCAGCCGCTGCGGCGTGCAGGGCACGATGGCATTGGGCGTGACGGTGGTGTCGATCAGCCGGCATTGCGACCAGCTCACCAGGATGCGGTTGGTGTTGTCCCACAGCGGATACGCCGAACGGAAGCGGCCGCCCGGAGAGGGGCCCGGCACGGTCTTCACTTCATTGGGCGTGGCGCGGCTCTGCGCCGGGCCCGTGTTGCCGGCGAAGGCCGCCAGCGGCTGCGTGTTCTCCACGTACATGCCGGCGTCGATCATCGTCAGGTCGCCGCCCAGGTCGGTGTCGGTGAACGGACGCACCAGCGACAGGATGCGGCCGTTCTGCATCTCGCGTGCGCGCGTGAACTGGATGGTGGTGGGCAACCCGGTGGCGGTGTCGATGGTGCCGGTGTTGTGGCTGCGCGCGCCGTACAGGAGCTGCAGATGCGTGCCGTCGGGGTTGGCGGTGTACAGGTGCACGCCGCGGCCGGTGGCGCCGTCCCAGCGGCTGAACAGCACGCGGCCGTCGTTCATGACCGAGGGCGACAGGTCGTGGCTCTGGTTGAACGAGATCTGGTGGATGTCGGTGCCATCGGCCTTCATCACGTGCAGCACGAAGGCGCTCTCGTTGCGCGTGTCGGTCTGCGCCTCGAAGCCGGGCTTGCCCTCGTCGCGCAGGATGGCCTGCGACTGGCGCTGCCGCGTCGAGGTGAACACGATGCGGCCATCGGGCAGGTACTGCGGGCCCACGTCGTTGCCTTCGTTGGCGATGGTGGTGGACTTGATCACCCGATGCAGGTCGTCGGAGGGGATGTCGTATTCCCAGATCGCCCAGCTCGGCGGGTCCTTCTCCTTCTGATTCTTCGCCAGCGGGCCGCGCATCGCGAACACGATCTTCTTGCCATCGGGCGAGACATCCACGTCCTTGATGTCGTAGGGATCGCTGCCGGTCACGCGGTCGGTGATGTTGCGTTCGATGGAAGAGGGCGAGGCGCGGTCGCGGAAGAACAGGTCCGCATCCGGCAGCGTGTCGCGCACTTCGCGCACATCGTCCTGGATGAGCTGGCCGCCCGCGGTGACGGGAATGGTGCGTTTCACGTAGGCGATGGGGAAGTCATTCGAGCCCGGATCGGCCGCCTGGCCACTGCCCAGCTCCACGCTGCCGCCACTGCTGCACGCACCCGCAAGCAGGGCGATGCCGACGAGGCCGGAGAGCCGGAGACCGAGAGTGATTCTGTTCACGTTTGCTTCCCTGGGCCCGCAGTGCGGGTCTATGCGCCTAAGTAGTCCGGCAAGTGCAGCAGTCGCTGTGACGCAGCTCGCACATTGCGCGGCAAATCATATCTTTGCGACACGAAACCGTATGTTGTCGGCTGACGGCGACGTAGGCGGATTGAGACATTACAGCGGGGCTTGCGCCCCCTTTAGATTCGCTGCACATGGAATTGGCCGCGGGGCATTTTTCCCGCGACAGGCGAGGGCAGGTCTCAAATGAAACGAATTCACGGCAACACGGGGAAGGTCGCGGCTGCGGTCGCGTTGTGCCTGGCGGCGCTGGGCGCGGCCGGCGCTCTCGCAGGACCGGTCGAGCGCGCGCAGGCCAAGCGCATTCATGATCGCCTCGCGGGTGTGCCGGCGAGCGAAGCCGTGCTCAACCAGATGGAGGCCGAGCTGGTCGCAGGTCGGCCCACGCAGGCCGCGCGCATCGCGATGCAGGCCAAGACCTTCTACACCACGACGCTCAAGAACTGGGTGGCGCCGTGGACCAATGAAGAGCAGTCGGTGTTCGTGCCGCTGAACGACTACACCGCCACCGTCATCGGCATGATCCGTGACGACGTGGACTACCGGCAGGTGCTGTCGGGCGACATCCTCTACGTGGGTGGCAACGGCCTGCCCGCATACTCGCCCACCGACAACAATCTCTACCAGCAGATGGAGGACCAGGACGTCGACCTGTCCAACTCCAGCGTGCTGGTGGCCTCCACGCAGTCCGCGCACACCGGCGTGCCTGCGGCCGCAACGGCCGGCGTGATCACCACGCGCGCCGCGTCGCAGGCCTTCTTCGAGGCCGGCACCAACCGCGCCATGTTCCGCTTCACCATGCTGAACCACATGTGCAAGGACCTGGAGCAGGTGCTGGATGTGACCCTGCCTCCCGATCGCGTCCGGCAGGATGTCAGCCGCTCGCCGGGTGGTGACAGCCGCATCTACCTGAACAGCTGCGTGGGCTGCCACAACGGCATGGATCCGCTGACGCAGTCGATGGCCTACTACAACTGGGACTCCACCGCCGGTCGCATGCAGTACACGCCTGGCCAGGTGCAGCCGAAGTACCTCATCAACCAGGACAACTTCAAGACCGGCTACGTCACCAAGGACGATGGCTGGGAGAACTACTGGCGCAGCGGTGCCAACACCGTGCTGGGCTGGGACCCCGCGCTGCCCGGCAAGGGCACGGGCATCAAGTCCATGGGCACCGAGCTTGCGCACAGCGAGCAGTTCGCGCGCTGCACGGTCGAGAAGGTGTTCAAGACCGTCTGTCTGCATCCGCCCGCGAATGCGCAGGACCGCGCCAAGGTCAACGATGCGATCAACGTGCTGAAGAGCGGTGGCTACAAGCTCAAGGACGTGTTCGCCGAAACCGCCGCCTACTGCAAGGGCAATTGAGGGAGACGCACCGTGAAAATCCTGCGCCACATCCTGATTGCCTCCGCGTTCGTCGCCCTCGCTGCCTGCAGCGGCGGCGCCGCCACCACGGTCAACCCCACCACGGCGCCGCCGACGGTGGCCGACTACACCGGTCCTGCGCCGTCGACTGCCGACGTGCAGGCCTTCCGCATCAACCTGTGGGACAACGTCAAGGCCAACAATCGCTGTGGCGGATGCCACAACGCCACCGGCCAGGCGCCGCGTTTCGCGCGCAACGACGATGTGAACCTGGCGTATGCCGATGCCAATGCCGTCGTCAATCTCACCCAGCCCGACCAGTCGAAGATGGTGCTGAAGGTGGCCGGCGGCCACAACTGCTGGTTGTCCAGCAATTCGGCCTGCGGCGACATCCTCACCACCTGGATCAAGAACTGGGCCGGATCCGCGGCGGGCGGCGGTACGCAGATCGCACTGCAGGCGCCGAACGACGTGGACGTCGGCGCGACCAAGACCTTCCCCGCCATGGCCTCCGACAACGGCGCGACCAGCTTTGCCAACACCGTGTGGCCGCTGGTGCGCGGCGCGGGCAACTGCCTGCGTTGCCATGCTCCCAATGCCGCGACGCCGCAGTCGCCGTTCTTCGCCAGCGCCGACGTGAACGAGGCTTATGCCGCGGCGCGCGCCAAGATCGATCTCGATACTCCGGCCATCTCGCGCCTGGTGGTTCGCCTGGGTGAGGAATCGCACAACTGCTGGACCACGAGCTGCTCTGCCGACGCGGCCACCATGCTCGCGCGCATCAATCAGTTCGTCGGTGGCATCCAGGTGGCGCCGGTGGACCCGAACCTGGTGCTGTCGAAGGCGCTGACGCTGTATGACGGTACCGTTGCCGCCGGCGGCAACCGCTACGAGACCAACACCATCGCCAAGTACGAGTTCAAGACCGGCTCCGGCAGCACCATCTTCGACACCAGCGGCGTCGAACCGGCGCTGAACCTGAACATGTCCGGCGATATCGGCTGGATGGGCGGCTGGGGCATCAACATCAAGGCCGGCGGCAAGGCCCAGGGCACCACCACCGGCAGCAAGAAGCTCTCCGACCGCATCAAGGCCACGGGCGAGTATTCCATCGAAGTGTGGGCCGCTCCCGCCAATGTGGCGCAGGAAGACGCCTACATCTTCAGCTACTCCGGCGGCGTGATGTCGCGCAACGTGACGCTGGCGCAGCGCGCCTACCAGTACGAGGCGCTGGGTCGTTCCAGCACCACGGGCGCCAACGGCGCGCCGGCACTGCTCACCAAGGACACCGACCGTGACGCGCAGGCCTCGCTGCAGCACATCGTGCTGACGTACGATCCGGTGAACGGCCGCAAGCTGTACGTGAACGGCAACTTCACCGGCGATGTCGATCCGCGCGCGGGCGGCTCGCTGGCCGACTGGGACGACACCTTCGCGCTGGTGCTGGGCAATGAAACCTCCAACAACCGCCAGTGGCTGGGCGTGATCCGCTTTGCCGCCGTGCACTCGCGCGCGCTGACTCTGCAGCAGGTGCAGCAGAACTTCGCCGCCGGCGTGGGCGAGCGCTACTTCCTGCTGTTCAACGTCACCGCGCTCACCGGCGTGCCGAAGAGCTACATCATGTTCGAGGTCAGCCAGTACGACAGCTACAGCTACCTGTTCACCAAGCCGGTGTTCATCAGCCTCGATCCGACCGCCAAACCCGGCTCGATCCAGATCGACGGCATCCGCATCGGCGTGAACGGCACCGAGGCGAAGACGGGCCAGGCCTATGCCAATGTGCACACCACGGTGACGGATGCGAATTACGCGGCCACTTCGGGCCAGCTGCTGGCGGACGTGGGCACGGTGATCGGTCTGCAGAAGGGCGCGGTCTCCGACCAGTTCTTCCTGACCTTCGACCGCATCGGCACGCACACCTTCGCGCGCACGCCGGTCACCGGTGTCACGCAGCAGCCGGTGGACCTTGCGCCGCAGGCCGACATCGGCATGCGTACCTTCGAGCAGCTCAACCAGAGCATGTCGAAGATCACCGGCGTGCCGACCACCAACGCCGCGGTGCGTGCCACCTACCTGCAGGTGCAGCAGCAGTTGCCGCCGGTGCCCAGCATCGACGCCTTCCTGGCCTCGCATCAGACGGGCGTGGCGCAGCTGGCCATCAAGTACTGCTCGGAGATGATCAACAACGCAGCCACCCGCGCGGCGTTCTTCCCGTCGCTGGACACAAGCGCGTCGGCATCGCAGTTCGCAGGCGCCGGCAAGGACATCCTGCTAGTGCCGCTGCTGCAGAAGGCGTTCCAGCAGCAGACCAACGGCACCGACCTCATCAGCCAGCCCACCAACAGCGACGTGCGCACCGAACTGTCGGGGCTCATCGACCGGCTGGTGAACAACGGAGCCAGCAGCGCCAACATCGCGAAGGGTGCCTGCGCGGCGGCGCTGGGCAGCGGCGCGCTGTCGATACTCTAAGAAGGACCACGACCATGCGTTACATCCCGAAGATTCCCAAGGGCCGCGGTCTGAACGAGCCCATCCTGCACGCCGACCATGCGAAGCCGGTGTCGCGCCGCGACTTCCTCTCGGCGGGGCTGATCACGGGTTCGGCGACGGTGGTGGTGCCCACGGTGGCAGGCATGCTCGCCGCCCGCGCGGCGCGTGCCGACGTGCTGACCGACCTCAATGGCATCGGCGCTGCCGGCTGCGGCATCACCGGCGGCGCGGGCAAGATCCCCTTCATCTGCTTCGATCTGTCGGGCGGCGCGAACCTCGCGGGCAGCAATATCCTGATCGGCAAGCAGGGCGGCCAGCTCGACTTCCTGACCACGGCGGGTTATTCGAAGCTGGGCCTGCCCGGCAACATGACGCCGAACCTCGCCAACCAGATCGACCAGCAGTACGGCGCGGCTTTCCACATCGACAGCGCCATCCTGCGCGGCATGAACACGCGCACGCAGGCGGCCACGCGTGCCGGCACCAACGGCACCGCCATCGCGGCCCGCTCGGAGAACGACACCGGCAACAACCCGCACAATCCCATGTATGGCATCGCGAAGACCGGTGCCCGTGGCGAGCTGCTCACGCTGATCGGCTCGGTGAGCTCGGATTCCGGCGGCAATTCCATGGCGCCCGCGGCCATGGTGAATCCGCAGATCCGCCCCACCAAGGTGGATCGCGCCAGCGATGTCACCGGCCTGGTCGACACCGGTGAGCTGGGCTCGTTGTTTCCGAACCCCGCCGATGCCGTATCGGTGATGGAATCGATGGCCGTGCTGACGCATCGCAAGCACGCGGCGGTGACCACCGGGCTCGCCAACGACGCCACCATCAAGCAGTTCAACAAGTGCGGCTACGTGAAGTCGGCGTACCTCGCCGAGCGCTTCAACAACCCGGCCTCGCTCAACCCCGGCATCGACCCGAAGATCGTGGGCGCCTCGGGCATCTTCACGCAGGCCGAATACGACGGCGACGGCGAGTTCCGCAAGACCGCGGCCGTGATGAAGATGGTCATCGACGGCAATGCCGGCGCCGGCACCATCCAGATGGGCGGCTTCGACTACCACACGGGCGATCGTTCCACGGGCGAGCAGCGTGATTTCCGCGCGGGCCAGTGCATCGGCGCCTGCCTCGAATACGCTGCGCGCGTCGGCCGCCCGGTGATGGTGTATGTCTTCAGCGACGGATCGCTCTCGTCGAACGGCATGATCGATAATTCGGTCAACGGTCGCGGGAAGGGTGTTTGGACCGGTGACAACCAGGCGACCGCCTCGTCGTTCTTCCTGGTCTTCAACCCGACCGCGCGACCGGCGCTGACGGCTCCGACGATGAACCAGATCGGTTACTACAGCGGCGATGGCTCGGTGGTCACGTCCTCGCACCCGGGTGCGAACGCGGTGAATCTGCTGGTGGAACTGGTGATCCTGAACTACATGGCACTGCACGGACAGCAGGGCCAGTTCACCAACCTGTTCCCCACGCAGGGTCTCGGCGGCAATGCACAGCGTGACGCACTGACGGCTTTTGGCCAGATCGTGTGACCCAGGTCGTTGCCACGGAGCCCTGACGCGCTATCCTGTCGCATACTGTTAAATGGCGCGTGGTGCTTGCTGCTGTGCAGAATCGCTGGAACTCCTTACTTCTGCTGGCGGCAGCCCTGTTGGGTACGGCGCTGTCCGTGCCCGCCGCCGACGCCTATCGGCTGATGGGCCGTCCGGCGCCGGATTTCGCGCTCAAGGGCACCTCCGGAGTCAATTTCCGCCTTTCCGAGTACCGCGGCGATGTGGTGGCGCTGGCCTTCTGGGGCAGCCACTGCGGCACCTGCGGCGCCCAGCTCGGCGCGCTCTCGCGCATGATCAACACCTACCAGTCCGCCGGCCTCACCGCGCTCGCGGTCAATGTCGATGACGACCAGGTGGCTGCGGCGGCCTTCGCGGCGGCCCATCCGGTGGGTTTCCCGGTGCTGCTCGATCCGGACAAGGGCGTGGCCAAGGCCTACCGCGTCGACAACCTGCCCATGCTGCTGCTGATCGACCGCAGTGGCGCAATCCGTTACGTGCATCGTGCCTATCGCAGCGACAGCGATGCACAGTACCTGGATCAGATACGCGTTCTCCTCGACGAATAGTTCCAACGCTAGAGAACAACATGAATCGTTCGAACAAGATCTGGACCGTGTGGCTCGCATTACTTGCCATCGTGGCAATGGCGCTCACGCATGTGGCCACCGCCGCCGAGTCATCGGTTTCACAGGCGTGGGCCACTGCGCCTGCGGCAGCAGCCGCGCCCGGCGCTGCAACACCAGCTGGTGCGCCCGCCGCCGCGCCGACCGAGCCCACCACCGATGCCCAGGCGCCCGTCGCCGCGCCCGACACCCGCGCGCTCGACGAAGAGATCCAGTCCATCAAGAAGGACGTGGTCGACCTGAATCGCGACCTGTTCGTGCTGGAGGAGGAGCTGCTGTTCCCCGCCAACACGCAGGTGGCCGTGTTCCTGTCGATGGACGTGGGCGAGTTCTTCGCGCTCGACACCGTCGAACTGCGCGTGGACGACAAGCAGGTGTCCAAGTACCTGTACACGCCGCGTGAAGCCGAAGCCCTGCTGAAGGGCGGGGTGCAGCGCCTGTACCTGGGCAACCTGCGCGTGGGCAGGCACGAGCTGGTGGCGCTGTTCACCGGCAAGGGTCCCAATGGCCAGGACTACTCCCGCGGCGCACAGCTGAAATTCGAGAAATCCGTCGGCGCCAAGTACCTGGAGCTGAAGATCTCCGACCGCCAGCGCAAGCGCCAGCCTGAATTCGAAATACGGGATTGGGAATGACCGGCGCATGAGTCGCCGTCTCGCCATTGCCGTTGCCCTGGCGTGCCTGGCTGCGATGCCGGGCGCGAACGCGGCCGCGCGCAAGGCGAACGACAAGCTCGTGGCCACCCGGGTGCAGGATCTGCACTACGGCGACGTGCTGTTCCAGACCTTCATCGGCGAGGATTTCGAGGCGCTGACGCGGCTCGAAGCCTACTCGCAGTGGAACCTGATGCCGCATCATCGCGGCGAGGCGGACCTGCTGGCCGGGGGGCTGTACCTGCAGCTCGGCATGCACAATGAGGCAGGGCGGCGCTTCGAATCGCTGCTGGGGCCCGGGATTCCCGCGAGCGTCAAGGGACGCGCCTGGTTTTATCTCGCCAAGGTCTGGTACGCGCGCGGTTACTACGACCGCGCCGTGGATTCACTGAACCGCATCGAGGGCGTGCTGCCGCCGCTGATGCAGGCCGAGAAGCTGCACCTGGCGGCCAATGCGCTGATGCGGCTGGAACGCTACGACGAGGCCATTGCACTGCTGTCGAGCTGGCGCACCACCAGTTCCTGGATGCACTACGCGCGCTTCAATCTGGGCGTGGCGCTGTTGCGCAGCAACCGTCTGGCCGATGGCGCGCGCTTCCTCGACGCCGTGGGCAGCATCGACACCGCCGACAACGAACTGCTGGCGCTGAAGGACAAGGCCAATCTCGCGCTGGGATTCGCCTACCTGCAGGCCAATGACGCCGCCACGGCCACGCCCTTCCTCGAACGCGTGCGGCTCAATGGTCCGCAGTCGAGCCGCGCACTGCTGGCTCTGGGCTGGGCGCGGGCGCAGGGCGGCAACTTCGAGCAGGCGCTCACACCCTGGCTCGAGCTGCGCGAGCGCAACCTGCTCGATGCCGCCGTGCAGGAGGCGTATCTGGCCGTGCCTTATGCCTTCGGCAAGCTGGGCGCCAATGGCCAGGCGGCCGAGTACTACGAACAGGCGCTGAAGTCCTTCGATACCGAGAAGGTGCGCATCGATGAGTCCATCGACCGCATCCGTTCCGGCACGCTGCTGAAGAACCTGCTGGGGGATGACGCCGCCCATGCGCCGCAGCGCGGCTGGTTCTGGCAATTGCAGCAACTTCCCGATGCGCCCGAGTCGCGCTATCTGTTCCCCATCCTCGCGGGCAACGATTTCCAGGAAGGCCTGAAGAACTTCCGCGACCTCGGGTATCTCGGTTCCACGCTCGAGCGCTGGGACGAGAACATGATCGTCTACAACGACATGATCGATGCGCGCGAAAAAGCCTATGCCAGCCGCATCCCCCGCACCGATGAGCTGCTGGCCAGCGGCTCGCTCGAGCGCCTGATGGCGCGGCGCCAGGCGGTGGAAGGGCGTTACAACGACGCCATCAATAGCGACGATGTGGCGGCGCTGGGCACGAAGCAGCAGCGCGAGCAGTGGGCGCGCATCCAGGCCATCGAAACCGGCCTTGCCGGCGCGCCGGAAGGCGCCGAGACCACGGCGGCGCGCGACAAGCTGCGCCTGATCAAGGGCGTGCTCTACTGGGAACTCAAGCAGAAGTTCCGCGACCGCATCTACCAGCAGCGTCGCGAACTCAAGGCGCTCGACCTTGCCCTCACCGATGCCAACACCCGCTGGCTGCGCGTGCAGCAGGCGCGCAAGGATGCGCCGACCACCACCGGCGACTTCGCCACCCGCATCGCGGCGCTGCAGGCACGGATGACCGGGCTTCGTGCGCGGCTGGCCGGCGCCCGCCAGGCGCAGAGCACATTGCTCGCCGACATCGCCGTGCATGAACTGGATGCGCAGAAACAGCGCATCGCCGACTACGAGGTCCAGGCGCGCTTTGCGCTGGCATCCATCTACGACCGTGCCGCCGAGCCCGCGCGGGCGCCCGCCGCCCCATTGCCAAATCCGGGTTCCACGCCTGACGCGGCGCGTGAGCCCGACACGGCCGCGCAGCCCGAAGCAGCCGCGCCAGCGCCCGGAGCGCAACGATGAACGGTTCGCGCCTTGCCGCACTGCTGGTTGCCGCCAGCGTATCGCTGGCGCTCGGCGCCGCGAATGCGCCGCAGGATGCGCGCACGCTGAAGGATCTGCAGGCGCGCAAGGTGCAAGTCCGCAAGGACGCGCCCTCCGACTCCAATGCCGGCAAGGCCATGGAGAACTATCGCCGCTTCCTCGAACTGCAGAAGACCGATCCGGCACTGCGGGCCGAGGCCCTGCGCCGGCTGGGCGATCTGTCGCTGGAGAGCGGCGAACTGGAACGGCTCGAATCCGACGTGGGTCGCGTCGACCTGGGCGGTGCCGAAGCCATCCGTCTTTACACGCTGCTGCTGAAGGCGCATCCGGACTATCCGCGCAACGACCAGGTGCTGTACCAGCTGGCGCGCGCCTACGAAACCACCGGTCAACCCGAGCAGTCGCTGGCCACGCTCGATCAGATCGTGAAGCGCTTTCCGAAATCGAGCCAGATCCCCGAGGTGCAGTTCCGCCGCGGCGAACTGCTGTTCTCGGCGATGAAGTACGGCGAGGCCGAAAAGGCCTATGCCGAGGTCACGCGGCCGGGTGCGGGCGAGTTCTACCAGCAGGCGCTGTACAAGCAGGGCTGGTCGCTGTTCAAGCAGAACCTGAACGACGAGAGCCTGCCGGTATTCGGCAAGCTGCTCGACCTGAAACTCAGGGACGCGCGCGCGCCGCGCGGCTTCCGCCAGCCCGACACGCTGCCGCGTGCCGACCGCGAGATCGTCGAAGACACGCTGCGCGTGATGAGCGTGGTGTTCTCCTACCAGGATGGCGTCGAACCGCTGAACCGCTTCGTCACCTCGATGGGCTCGCCGCCGTATTCGCCGCTGCTGTACGCGCGGCTGGGCGACCTGTACGTCGAAAAGCAGCGCTACCAGGACGCGGCCACCACATACCGGGCCTTCGTCGGCCGCGAGCCCAACAACGAATATTCGCCCACGCTGTCCACCCAGGCCATCGAGGCCTATCGCAAGGGCGGCTTCGCGCAGCTGGTGCTCGATGGCAAGCGCGAGTATGTGGAGAACTACAATCTCGGCACCTCGTTCTGGCAGGGGCGCGACAAGGCCAAATACCCGCAGATCGTCAGCGAGCTCAAGACGCATCTGACCGACCTCGCTGCCTACCATCATTCCGAGGCGCAGAAGCACAAGCGCCCCGAAGATTACGCACAGGCCGCGCGCTGGTACCGGTTGCAGCTCGCTTCGTTCCCGCAGGACAGCGATTCGGCACAGGTCAATTTCCGTCTGGCCGACGTGCTGTTCGAGGGCGGCCAGTTCGGTGCGGCCGTCGACGAATACGAGCGCTCGGCCTATGCCTATCCGCTGGGGCCGGATTCCGCCAAGGCGGGCTACGCGGCGCTGTCGGCCTACCAGAAGCAGGAGGCGCTGCTGCCCGAAGCCGAACGCGCGGCCTGGCATGCACGCAGCGTCGAATCGGGCGTGAAGTTCGCGCAGACCTTCCCCGAGCATCCCGATGGCAATGGCGTGCTGACGCGCGCCACCGAAGACCTGTACAAGGCAGGCAAGTTGCAGCGCGCCATCGAGGTGGCGGCGCTGTTGCTGGCGCGCAATCCGCCAGCCACCGCGGCACAGCGACGCATCGCCAGCAGCGTCACCGGCCAGGCACGCTTCGACCTGGGCGAATTCGCCGCGGCCGAGCAGAGCTGGCTGCTGGCGCGCGACCTGGCCGCCGGCGACGCCGCCCTGCAGAAGAGCATCACCGAGCAGCTGTCGGTGGCCGTCTACCGCCAGGCCGAAGCCAAGCGTGCGGCCGGCGACGCGGCCGGCGCGGTGGATGACTTCCTGCGCGTGGCGCGCGTTGCGCCCGGCACGCCGGCGGTGGAAGCCGCGCAGTACGACGCGGCTGCGGAACTGATCAAGAGCAAGAGCTGGCCGCGCGCCATCGAGGTGCTCGAGGCCTTCCGTCGCGACTATCCCCAGAGCAAGCAGCAGGGCGATGTCACGCAGAAGCTGGCCGTGGCCTACATGGAGTCAGGCCGGTCCGAGGCCGCGGCCATCGAATTCGAGCGCATCGCGCAGACGAAGGAGGCCACGCCCGAGGTGCGCCTCGAGGCCCTCAACATCGCCGCCAGCCAGTACGAGAAGAGCGGCAACACCGCGAAGACCGTGGCGCTGCTCGAAAAGCTGGTCACCGACTATCCCACGCCGGTTGCCGACCGCATCGAGACCCGGCAGAAGCTGGCGGATTTCGCCGCGCGCAATGGCAATGCCGAGCGCGTGACCTACTGGCAGCGCGAGATCGTGAAGGCCGACGCCAGCGCCGGTGCGGGCCGCACGGACCGCACGAAGTACCTGGCGGCCAAGGCCAGCCTCGCGCTGGCCGCGCCGTCGCGCGATGCCTTCCGTGCGCTGAAGCTCACCACGCCGCTGAGCAAGTCGCTGGCGCCCAAGCGTCGCGCACTGGACGTGGCACTGAATGCCTACAAGGGCGCCGCAGCCTACAACGTGGCCGAAGTCGCCACGCAGTCCAGCTTCGAAATCGCGGAGCTCTACCGCCAGCTCGGTGCCGACCTTTTGGCCTCGGAACGCCCGAAGAACCTCAAGGGCGAGGAACTCGAACAGTACGACCTGCTGCTGGAAGAACAGGCCACGCCCTTCGAGGAGCAGGCCATCAAGCTGCACGAGGCCAACGCGGGCCGCGCGCGCGAGGGTGTGTATGACGATGGCGTGAAGGCCAGCTATGCCGCGCTCGCCAAGCTCATGCCGGCGCGCTACGGCAAGACCGAATCCGCGCCGGCATTCCTCAATTCGCTGGCGCTGCCGCATGCGCCGCCGGCTGCGGCGCCGGTGCCTGCAGCGGATGCGACGGGACAGGATGCAGCCGTGGGCGCCGCACCCGCGGTGGCGCAGGCCCCTGTGGCGCGCGCCATGCCGCCCGCCCGGCTCGAATCGCAGCTCACACGCGCGGTCACGCAGGCCAGTGGCGATGCGGCCAGCGATGCGGAACTGGAGTTCAAGCAGCTCATGGAAGCCGCGCCCGAATTTGGTGGTGCCGCCTACGACCTGGGCGTGATGCTGCGATCGCAGCACCGCCTCGAGGAAGCCGAGGTGGCGTTGGCCGAAGCGGTGCGCCGCGAACCCGGCAGCGCACCGGCGCTGACGGCGCTGGGTCTGGTGCAGCGCGAGCGCGGCAATCTCGCCGCGGCCGAGCAGTCCTATACGCGCGCACTCGAGGCCGACGCCGGTTACGCGCCGGCACATCGCGATCTCGGTATCCTGAAAGACATGTACCAGGGCGACGCCGCCGCGGCGCTGCCCCACTTCGAGCAGTACCAGGCACTCACTGGAGAAGACAAGCCCGTTGCGAGCTGGATCGCGGACGTGAAGCAGCGCGCCGGTCGCGGCCGTGACAGTGCCGCCGCAGCGCCTGCGCAGCCGGAGGCCGGAAAATGAAACGCATCCTCGGTATGGGTTCGCTGTTGATGCTGTCGCTGCCGCTGCTCGCCGCCGAATCAACGGCACCGGCCGCTCCCCCAGCCAGTGCAGCCGCCAATACGGCCGCCATGCAGCCCGCCGTGAATACCTCGCCGACGCCGGACCGGAATTCGACTTCGAGTCCGACCTCCAATCCAGCCCCGGCGCCGGCCACCGCGCCCGCGGCGCCGGTAGGCCCTGCGACAAACGGGCGGCCTGGCGCGCCTGCTGCCCGCACCCCTGGCGCCGCGGCGGCCACGCCGCGCAGCCGGGCGCAGGACCGCCTCGAACTCGACACCACCCAGATCACCGGCAACCGCGAACTGCCGCGCGTGCTGTACGTGGTCCCCTGGAAGCGTTCGGACCTGGGGGACCTCGCTGGTCGCCCGGCCAACAGCCTGCTCGACGAGGTGCTGGCGCCGGTGGATCGTGACGTCTTCAAGCGACAGAACCGTTACTACGACGCGCTGAAACCCGACGCCGCGGCTGGCAGGTCGGAGGGTGAGAAATAGGTCGCAGCAATTTGGCAGCATTGGTTACAAGGTGCGGGGAATATCGCCCCGCCGAATGGGAGTCAAGACGATGAATTTCTTTCAGACCATTGCCCGTTTTTTCCAGAACGGCGGGCATTTCATGTACCCGATCGCGGTGGTGGCCGTGATCGGCATCGCCATCGCCGTGGAGCGCTGGGTGTACCTCACCGTAACCCGCGCTCGCAACCGCTCGCTGTGGCAGCAGATCGAGCCGCTCTTGGGGCAGGGCAATTTCCGTCAGGCCGCGCAGGTGGCCTCGCAGTCGGATTCGGCCGTGGGGCAGATCCTGAACTACGGCCTTGCCCGCGTCACGCAGGCCCGCCGTCGCGATGACATCGAGAAGGCCATGGAAGAAAGCCTGATGGGCATCGTGCCCAAGCTCGAGAAGCGCACGCACTACCTCGCCACCTTCGCGAACCTCGCGACCCTGCTGGGCCTGCTGGGTACCGTGATGGGCCTGATCTCGGCCTTCGGCGCGGTGGCCACCGTGAACCCGGCCGAGAAGGCCAACCTGCTGTCGGCCTCGATCTCGGTGGCGATGAACTGCACGGCCTTCGGCCTCATGACCGCGGTGCCGCTGCTGATCATCCACGCGGTGATCCAGACCAAGACCACGGAGCTGATCGACAGCCTGGAAATGGCGTCGGTGAAGTTCCTGAACTCCATCGTCGAGCGTCGTACGGAAGCGGCCCAGGCCTGAAGCACGCCGCCAGCGTGAAACAGCCGATCCGCAACCTCGAGCCAAGGAATTCCACCCGTGCGTCGTAGCTATGCCATGCGCAAGCTGGAGCGAAAGCACCGCAGACCCGCGGAGCTCTTGCTCGTGCCGATGATCGACATCTTCACGGTGCTGGTCACCTTCCTCCTGATGACCGCCGTGTTCTCCCGCACGGTGATCCTCGAGCTGAAGCTGCCGACCAACAACCCGAGCTTCGTCGAACCGCCGCCCGGCCTCGAGCTGGAGGTGATCCTGCGCCAGAACATGGTGCAGGTGGCCGACAAGAAGTCCGGTCCGCTGGCCACCTTCCCGCGCACGGATCCCAACGGCCCTTACGACCTCAAGGGCCTGTCGGAATACCTGCAGGTGGTGAAGGGCAAGTACCCCGACAAGACCGAGGCCTCGCTGCTGCTCGAGAAGGACATCCCCTACGACTCGCTGGTGCAGGTGATGGACGCCATCCGCATCCTGGAGCAGCGGCAGGGCACCCAGCTCGTGCAGGCGGAGCTGTTCCCCGATGTGTCCATCGGCGATGCTCCCGAAACCGACGCGCCCGCAGGAGGCAGGCCATGAGCAGCTCCAATCGCGCGCGGCGCATGTTCGAACACCACCTGCGCAACCAGGCCGCGGCAGAACTGAACCTGATCCCGATGATCGACATCCTCTCGGTGCTGGTGTCGTTCCTGCTCGTCTACTCGACCGAGGTCGAGGTGGTGCAGAACTCCAAGGGCATCGAGATCCCGCAGTCCATCGTGCAGACCAAGCCGCGCGAGACCGTGGTGGTCATGCTCACCAAGGACGAATTGTTCGTGCAGGGCGAGCGCGTGGCCTCCATCGCCGAGGTGAAGGCCAACGAGGGCCTGGTGATCGCGCCGCTGAAGGAGGCCCTGCAGCGCCCGCGACTGATCGGTCAGCGCATGGCCGAGCGCGAGCTCGCCGAGCGTGAAGTGACCGTGATGGCGGACAAGTCGCTGCCGTACGAGGTGCTGAAGAAGGTGATGAGCACCTGCACCGATGCCGACTTCGGCAAGATCTCGTTCGCCACCATCGAAAAGGACAAGGCGCTCGACCCGAGCGTCTTCAAGCCGAAATAGCGCGGAGACATCGTGGTACTCGCACCGTTCTACCGCTCTTATGAACTGCCCTGGGAAGGCGATCCGGATTCGGCTCGCCGCTTCCGCCGGCTGCTCACCATCGGCCTCGTGCTGTTCGTGCTGGGCGGCCTCATCATTCCCTTCCTGAAGCTGCCGACGCCGAAGGAATCCGCCGCGCAGGCCGTGCCCGAGCGCCTGGCCCGGCTGATGGTCGAGGAGAAGCCCAAGCCGCCGCCGCCACCGCCGCCGCCCAAGCCCATCGAGCCGCCGAAGCCCGAGACCAAGCCCATTCCGCAGCCGGTGGACCGCACTGCCGAAGCGCGCAAGAAGGCCGAGAAGCAGCTCAACCAGGTGAAGGATGAACTGGCCGACCTGCGCCGCGATCTGGCGCAGGAGTTGCCGGTGGAGACGAAGAACCTCACCGGCGCGGTGGGCGCCGACAGCAAGGCCGAGCGATCGATGATCGCCTCGCGCGCGGGCACCGGCAGCGCCGGCGTGCAGTCCACCAACAGCAGTCGCGGCTTCGGCTCCGGCGCGGGTTCGCTGACCGGACACACTACCACCTCCGTCAGCTCGCGCGTGGCCAACATCGGCGCCGACAACAAGGCCAGCCGCACCGGCAGCAGCGGCAAGGCCGCGCGCAGCCAGGAAGAGATCGAACTGGAGTTCGACCGCAACAAGGGCGCGATCTACGCCCTGTATTCACGCGCGCTGCGCGAGCGGCCGGAACTGCAGGGCAAGATGGTGCTGGAGTTCACCATCGCGCCTTCGGGTGAGGTCACCGCCTGCCGCGTGGTGTCGAGCGAGCTCAACGATCCGGAGCTGGAGCGCAAGATCGTCGCGCGCGTGAAGCTCATTCGCTTTGCGGCGAAGGACGTGGAGCCGATGACCACCACCAAGCCGATCGAGTTCTTCCCGGCCTGAGCCCACCGCGACGCGCGCGTCGCGGTCAGTGCGGTATTCTTGAGCGGTGCTGCATGAACCGCTGACTCTCATCATCGAACTGCTGCTGGCCTCCGTGCTGGTCATCATGGCCGCGCGCCGGCTGAACCTGCCTCCGGTGCTGGGATACCTGGTCGTGGGCCTGCTGGTCGGACCCTACATGCTGGGCCTGATGGCCGACTCCGCCGACACGCGACTGCTGGCCGAGATCGGCGTGGTTTTCCTGCTGTTCACGCTGGGGCTGGAATTCTCCTGGCCGCGCATGGTGGCCATGCGCCGCGAGGTGTTCGGACTGGGCGCGATGCAGGTTGGACTCACGACCGCGCTGTTTGCGGTCATCGGCCGGGCGCTGGGCATGTCGTGGCTGCTGGCCGTGACGGTGGGCGGGGCGCTGTCGATGTCCTCCACGGCCATCGTCATCCGCCAGCTCACCGAGCAGGACGAGCTCAATCGCACGCACGGGCGGCTGTCGTTCGCCATCCTCCTCTTCCAGGATCTGGCCTTCGTGCCGTTGCTGGCAACGGCCACCGCGATTGCCGAGGGCACCTCGCTGAACCACTTCAGCCTGTCGACCCTGCTGCAGACCGTGGGCACCGGTCTGGCCGCGCTGCTGGTGGTGCTGCTGCTGGGGCGCCTGCTGCTGCGTCCGCTGTTCATCGAGATCGCGCGCAGCCGCCTCAAGGAGCTGTTCACGCTGGCCGTGCTGCTGGTGGTGCTGGCGTCGGCGTGGGTCACCGAGCATGCGGGGTTGTCGCTGGCGCTGGGCGGGTTCCTGGCCGGCATGATGCTGGCCGAAACCGAATACCGTCACCAGGTGGAGTCGGTCATTCGGCCGTTCCGCGAGCTGCTGCTCGGCCTGTTCTTCATCTCCGTGGGCATGCTGCTCGACGTTCGGCTGGTGTACCAGCAGTTTCCGCTGATTGCCGCCACCGTCGTGGTACTGGTGACGCTGAAGGTGTTCGCCGCGTCCGTGGCGGTGCGGCCGCTGGTGTCCACGCATTTCAAGGCGCTGCGCACGGGCATGGTGCTGGGCGGGGGTGGCGAATTCGGCGTGGCGCTGCTGACGCTGCTGCTGCAGTCGCAGGCGGTCACCATCCCGGTGATCCAGCCTCTGTTGCTGGGGCTCGTCGTCACCATGGTCATCGCGCCCTTCGGCATCCGCTACAACCGCGACGTCGCCCGCTTCCTGCTGCGCGAGAAGGGACCACCGCAGCGCGCTGCCCATCCGGAGGATGCCGCCACCGGCGACGTGGCGCGCCGCGAGCATGTGGTGTTGTGCGGCTATGGCCGGGTGGGGCAGAACATCGCGCGCGTGCTCGAATCGCAGGGCTTCGAATACATCGCCGTGGACCTCGATCTGGCGCGGGTGCGGCCGGCGCGCCAGGCTGGCTATCCGGTGATCTACGGGGATTCCTCCGACGAGGACGTGCTGCTGGCCTGCGGCATCAGCACGGCCAGCGCGGTGGTGGTGAGCTTTGCCAACCCGCATGTGTCGGTGGGCATAGTCCGTGCCGTGCGCCTGCATCGCAAGGACGTGCCGGTACTGGTGCGCACCGCCGATGACGGCGGACTTGCCGAACTCACCGATGCCGGCGCCACCGAAGTGGTGCCCGAGACGCTGGAGGCCAGCCTGATGCTGGTCTCGCAGGTGCTGATGCTGCTGAACGTGCCGGTGGCGCGCGTGGTGCGCACCGTTGGCGAGATCCGCCGCGCCCGCTACTCCACACTGCGTGGCGTGATCCTGCCCGACACCGTGGCCTCTGCGGCGCCCGCGGAGGAATCGGGGGAGAGCATCGGTTCGGTGGTCATCCCGCCGCAGGCCTGGGCAGTGGGGCGCACGCTCGAAGAGGTGCGCGCTCGCGGCGCCGAGGTTGCGTTCACCGCGCTGCGCCGCCAGGGCATCACCGGCCGGGAACCCTCCGGCGACCTGGTGCTGCGCGAAGGGGATGTGCTGGTGGTGTACGGATCTCCGGCCGCCATCGAACATGCCGAGGCGCTGCTGCTGGCCGGTTGACTCGCGAGCCGGCCGACACCTACGCAGACCCTGCGGCCGCGCCTGCGATCAGCGGCGTGCGATGACGGCGATGCCGCCGAGGATCAGGCCGGTTCCCACCACCTGCCACGCACCCGGTCGTTCATCGAGCAGTGCCGCGCCCAGCAGCATGGCCGCAGGCGGGCCGATGGTGCTGGCCATCGAACCACGCTGGGCGCCCAGCCGCCGTATGCCTTCGGCCTGGCACAGCGTGGGCAGGAACATGCACAGAACCGCCAGCGCCAGCAGCAGCAGCCATTGTCTGAGGTCCAGTCGCGCCACCACTTCGAGCGAGTGGGTGGCCAGGAATGCGCCCACCACCATCACGGCGGCCGCGGTCATCGCGACCACCGTGAAGCCGCTGCTGCCCAGGTGCGGGATGCTGCGTTCGCCCAGCAGGAAATAGCATGCGGTGGTGGCCGCGCAGCACAGCACCAGCAGCGCGCCTGCGAGATTCTGCTTCCACAGCGCCAGGTCGAAAGCGCCCACCACCAGCAGCACGCCGGCATAGGTGAGCGCCAGCGCCACCAGCATCGCCGGTCGCGGCAGCACGCGTTTGACGATGGCATACCAGGCCACGATCAGTGCCGGATAGGTGAACATCAGTGCCCGCTCCAGGCTCACATCGATGAGTTCCAGCGCGTGGAAATCGAGCAGGGCGCCGAAGCCATAGCACAGCACGCCGGCCAGCGCCGCCTGCGTCACCGCCCTGCGTGGCGCGGCGCGCAGCGACATGCCGCGCCAGAGCGCCAGCGCAGCGAACATCGGCAGCGCCAGCAGCGCGCGCAGCGCGGTGAGCGTGAGGTAGTCCACGCCCGAGGCCCACAGCGCCTTCGAGAACACGCCCTTCGTGGCGAACAGGATGGCGCCGGCGCCGGCGAGCGTGAATCCCAGGGTGGTGTTGCGGGCTGTGCCGGACATGGCGCGCAGGATGCCATCGCCCGCGCCGCGGTTGGGTAGAATCGCAGCCAGCATGGATCGTCATCTCATCCAGTTTCCCACCAAGCACCTGGCGCTGCGCGAGGACGTGCACCAGCTGGGCGTGCTGGTGGGCGAGATGCTGCGCGAGCAGGGTGGCGCCGCGCTGTATGAAATGGTCGAGGGCGACCGGCAGGCCGCCATCGGCCGGCGCAGTGACGCCGGCACCACCGACCTGGCGCTGCGCGTTGCCGACCGTCCGCCGGACGTGGCCCGCGACCTGGTGCGGGCGTTTTCCACCTGGTTCCAGGCGGTGAACCTGGCCGAAAAAGTGCACCGCATCCGTCGCCGTCGCGAATATTTCCTGGCCGACGGCGGCAAGCCGCAGCCCGGCGGCATCGAGGATGCGCTCGCCCAGCTCAAGGCGCAGGGTCTGTCGCTCGACGAGGTGCTGGAGCTGCTGGCCAGCCTGCGCATCCAGCCCATACTCATTGCGCATCCCACCGAATCCACGCGTCGCACGCAGCTGCGCCGCCAGCAGCGCATGGCTGCGGCGCTGCTCGACCGGCTGAATCCCAGCCTCGACCCGCAGGAGCGCCGCCACGTGTGGTCGCGTCTGCGCACCGAAATCACCACCGGCTGGCAGACCGAGGAGCATCCGCGCCAGCGCCTCACCGTCGCCGACGAGCGCGAGTACGCGATGTTCCATTTCGCCGAGGTGCTGTACCGCATCGTGCCCGGCTTCTACGAGGAGATCGCCGCGGCGCTCGAGGCGCTGTATGGCGCCCGCGTCAGCGACATCGATCCGCCCACGGTGCTGCAGTTCGGCACCTGGGTGGGCGGCGACATGGAAGGCACGCCCGACGTGCACGCCAAGACCATCCGCGAAACGCTGGCGCGCCAGCAGCAGGTGATCATCAACGAGTACTTCACCGAGTGCCAGCAGCTCTCGCAGCTGTTGTCGCAGAGCGCGAGCCGCATCGACGTGAGCGCCGAGCTGCGCCGGCGCATCGATGAATACTCGATGCTGCTGCCGTCGGCGCGCAGCGCCGTGTCATCGCGCCACGACCAGATGCCCTACCGCGCGTATTTCGCGCAGTTGGGCGAGCGGCTGCGCCACACCTACGAGGGACGCGCCGGCCGTTACGAGCGCGTGGAGCAGTTCCGCGCCGACCTGGTGCTGGCCACGCGCAGCCTCAAGGCCAATCGCGGCGATCACGCCGGCAACCAGCTCGTGCGGCGCCTGCTGCTGCGGGTCGATACCTTCGGCTTCCACCTGGCCACGCTCGACCTGAAGCAGCGCGCCGACGTGCATCACCGCGTCATAGGGCAGGGCATGGATGACGCGCAGTGGCTGCAGCGGCCGCAGGCCGAGCGCACCCTGCGGCTGGCCGAGATGCTCGCCCGCGACGTGGGGCCGGTGGCACCGCTGGATGCCTTGGGCAAGCGCACGCTGGCCGTGTTCGGCGCTGCGCAGCAATGCCGCGCGCGTTACGGCGAGCGTTCGATCGGCAACTACGTCGTGGCCGCGACGCAGGGTGCCTGCGACCTGCTGGCGCCGCTGTTGCTGGCGCGCTGGGCGGGGGTGGACGATCGCCGCTCGGGCGCCGTGGGCATGGACTTCGCGCCGCTGTTCGAGTCCGGCGAGAGCCTGCGCACCGCGGCCGGCACCATGCGCGAGCTTTTGGCCAATCCCGACTACCGTGAGCATCTCGCCGCCCGCCGCGTGCCGCAGTCGATGTTCGTGGGCTATTCACAGGCCAGTCGTGACAGTGGCTACCTGGCCATGCGTCTGGCCACCTACGATGCGCAGCGCGAGCTGGCCGCCACCCTGGCGCAGGCCGGGCAGCCCGCCGCCATCCACCACGCGCGCGGTGGCAGCGTGGCCCGGGGTGGCTTGCGGCTGGATGCGATGATCCGCGCTGCGCCGCCCGAAAGCGTGGATGGCCACCTGACCATCACCGAGCAGGGCGAGATCATCAGTCAGAACTACGGCTTGAAGGCCAATGCGCTGCGCACGCTGGAGCGTGCTTTCGGCACGCTGGGGCTGGCCACGCTGGCCAAGCGCCGTGGGCGCGCGCAACGCGAGTCCGAGGTCGAACACGCCATCGTCGCGCGGCTGGCCGAGGCGAGCCGGCGCAACTGGCGTGCGCTGGTGGCGGACGATCCGGCATTCCACGATTTCTTCCGCAGTGTCACGCCCATCGACGTGATCGAGCGCATGCAGATCGGCTCGCGCTCGATCTGGGAAACCGGCGCCCAGGGCAGCGCCGCGCTGTCCATCCGTTCCACGCCCTGGGTGTTCGCCTGGTCGCAGTCGCGGCATTTCCTGCCAGGCTGGTACGGAGCGGGCCAGGCGCTGGCAGATGAAATCGCGGCGCATGGCGTGAATGCGCTGCGCGACATGCACGGCCGCTGGAGTTTCTTCTCGTCGGTGATCTTCGACATCGAATCGCAACTCGCCCGCTGCGACCTTTCCATCGCCGATCGCTACGTCGAGCTGGCATCCCCGGGGCTGCGCCGCTACGCCCCGCTGCTGCGCGCCGAATTCGATCGCTGCCGCGACGCAGTACTGGCCATCAAGGAGGAGGCCGACCTGCTCGATGGCGACCGTACCCAGCAGCGGGCCATCCAGCTTCGAAATCCGTACGTGGATCCGATGAACTTCATGCAGGTGGATCTGCTGCGCCGCTGGCGCGCCACGGCCCGCGAGGACGACGACCTGCTGCAGGCACTGCTTGCCAGCGTCAGTGGTATCGCCCAAGGGCTGCAAACGACGGGCTGACGGCGGCATATAACCCGGGCGCAGGTCGAAATACCCCGGCCAGAGGGGCCGCGGGGGCGGGATTTCTTTAGAATCCGCTGCGTGTACCGCTATGACGAAATCGACGCGACGCTCGTGGCCGAGCGGGTCGCCCAGTTCCGCGATCAGACGCGGCGTTTCCTTGCAGGCCGGTTGTCGGAAGACGAATTCCGGCCGCTGCGGCTGCGCAATGGGCTGTACATCCAGAAGCATGCGCCCATGCTGCGCATCGCCGTGCCCTACGGGCTGCTGTCCACGCGCCAGCTGCGCATGCTGGCGCATGTGGCGCGCAAGTATGACCGCGGTTACGGTCATTTCACCACGCGCCAGAACATGCAGTTCAACTGGCCCAGGCTCGAGGACGTGCCCGACATCCTGGCCGATCTTGCCAGCGTGGAGATGCATTCCATCCAGACCAGCGGCAACTGCATCCGCAACACCACCAGCGATCACTTCGCCGGCATCGCGCCCGACGAGATCGACGATCCGCGGCCGTACTGCGAGATCATCCGCCAGTGGTCCACGCTGCATCCTGAATTCAGCTATCTGCCGCGCAAGTTCAAGATTGCCGTCACCGGCGCGCCGGCCGACCGCGCCGCCTCCGAAGTGCACGACATCGGTCTGCACCTGAAGCGCGATGCCGAGGGTCAGATCGGTTTCGAGGTGATCGTCGGCGGTGGACTGGGCCGCACGCCCATCATCGGCAAGACCATCCGCGAGTTCCTGCCGCGCGAGCACCTGCTGTCGTACCTCGAAGCCATCCTGCGCATCTACAACCAGGAAGGCCGCCGCGACAACATCTTCAAGGCCCGCATCAAGATTCTGGTGAAGGCCAAGGGAGCTGATCAGTTTCGCCAACTGGTCGAAGCCGAATGGGCATTGATCCGCGAATCCTCTCCCGAACTGCGGCTCGATGACGCCGAGATCGACCGCATGCGCGCCTACTTCCGGCCGCCGCCGTACGAGAAGCTCGTCGACATCAACGTGTCGCAGGGCCAGTCCGCGGATTTCCAGGCCTGGTACCGCTACAACACGCGGCCGCACAAGGTGCCCGGCTACCGAGCCGTGGTCGTTTCGCTGAAGCCGCATGGCGTGGCGCCGGGCGACATCACCGCGGAGCAAATGGATGCGGTGGCCGACCTTGCCGATCGTGTTTCCAGCGGCGAGGTGCGCAGCACGCACGACCAGAACCTGGTGCTGGGCGAAGTGCGCCAGATCGACCTCATCGAGACCTGGCAGACGCTCAAGGCGCTGAACCTTGCCACGCCGAACATCGGCACGCTCACCGACATGATCTGCTGCCCGGGGCTCGATTTCTGCAGCCTCGCCAACGCCGGTTCCATCGGCATCGCCAAGCAGATCCAGGACCGCTTCAGCGATTTCGATTACCTCTACGACCTGGGTCGCATCGAAATCAAGATGTCGGGCTGCATGAATGCCTGCGGACACCACCACGTGGGTCACATCGGCATCCTCGGCGTCGACAAGCATGGCGAGGAGTGGTACCAGATCACCCTCGGCGGTTCTGCCAGCACCCACAGCGCGCTGGGCGAAGTCATCGGGCCATCGGTGGCAAAGGACACCGTGGCCGAAACCATCGAACGCATCCTCGATGTGTACGTGGCGCGGCGCGAAGAGGGCGAGGAGTTCCTGCAGACGATACGGCGCATCGGCGTCGAGCCCTTCGCGGAAAAGGTCTATGGCAAAGCTCATTAAGGGGCGTGCGCCGGCCGACAACGACTGGTCGCTGGCCGGAACGCCGGGCGCCGAATCCGCGCAGCTCCTGATCCTGCCGCTGGCCGATTTCATCAAGGCCATCGAAGCCGGCGAGCCCGCCGCACGCCGCGCGCCGCTGCTGAAGGCCGCCGACCACGATGTGGCGCCGCTGCTGCCATATCTCGCGCGCGTGCCGCTGGTGGCCATCGACTTCGCCTCCACCGGCGATGGCCGCGGCTTCACGCAGGCCCGGCTGCTGCGCCAGCGTCATGGCTACAAGGGCGAGCTTCGCGCCGTGGGCAAGATCCGCGCCGACCAGATGTTCTTCCTCGCCCGCTGCGGTTTCGATGCCTTCGAACTGCTTGACGACGAGGACATCGCCACCGCGGTGGCGCAGCTCGACCGCTTCAGCGTGGCATACCAGACTGGATCGGGCGTGCTCGCGCATCCGCGGCGCCGGTTCGGCAGCTAGAGGGTCCGGGGCCAGTCATACCTGATTCCACTCGTCGGTCCACGGGAAGAGGCCAAGCCATGAACATCCGTTGCCCGCAGAGGATCGTGTTCGCGCTGCTGCTGGTTGCACCCGCGGCGCAGCTTCCTGCGCAAGGCGCAGCCTCCACCGCCGTCCCGCTACCCGCTGGCATCGTCACGCCCGCGGCAGCGCCGATGATCCTGGGTGTGGTCAGCGCGGGCACGCCGGTGGAGTTGATCGCCGATGGCTTCGAGGCCGTTGAAGGTCCGCTGCCGCAGCTCGATGACGGCCTGCTGTTCACGAACAACCGAATGAACCGCGTGATGCGCCTGGCGCCCGATGGCAGGCTCAGCGTGTGGTACGAAGGCCTGGGCGGGCCCAATGCGCTGACGCGCACGCCCGAGGGCGACATCGTCGCCACCTTGACCGAAAGCAAGTTCATCGGCGTGCTGCAGCCCGGGCAGCCGCCGCGCCCGCTGGCCAGCGGCTTCGAGGGCAAGCCTTTCAATCGACCCAACGATCTGGTGGCCGACAGCCGCGGCAACATCTACTTCACCGATACGGCCGGCCCCACCGCCAATGGCGCGTCTTCGCTGCCGCCCGCGGTGTATCAGATCACGCGCAAGCGCGAGGTGGTGCGCATCGTGCAGGGCATCGAGACGCCGAATGGCGTGGCACTGAGTCCCGATGAGCGCACGCTGTACGTGGCCAATACGGCCGGCGAGGGGATACTGGCCGTTGCGCTGGATCGCGATGGCGATGCGCGCAAGGCGCGCCAGTTCGCGCGCCTCGCCATGCCGCCGCCGCCGGCCAATGGCGCGATCAGCAGCGGCGCCGACGGTCTAGCCGTCGACGAGAAGGGCCGTCTCTACGTGGCCACCACGCTCGGCGTGCAGGTGTTCTCGGACAAGGGCGAGGCGCTGGGCATCATCACGCTGCCCAAGGCGCCGCAGAACCTGGCGTTCTCCGGGCCGGGCCGGCATTCGCTGTTCGTGGTGGGCCGCGGCTCGGTGTATCGCATCCAGATGCTGACGCGAGGACCGCAGCGCACCGGCAAGTAGGCGCTTCAGCCCGCCTGCATCGCCTTGCGCATTTCGCCCGCCAGTTTCTCCACATGCACACTGGTGTGCGCCGCGGAGAGGAAGCCCACCTCGAACGCACTGGGCGCCAGGTAGATGCCCGCATCCAGCAGCTTGTGGAACACCGGCCCGAATGGTGCGGCCGGCTTCGCCTTCATGTCGCCCAGGCTGCGCAGCGGCGCTGCGTCGGCGGCGAGGTAAGGCCAGAACACCGAGCCCAGTCGCTGCACGGTGAGGCCGGGCAGGGCAGAGAGCTTCTGCTCCAGTTCCGCACCCAGCTTCTCGAGCTGCACGTATACCTTGCCATCGGCAAGCTGTTCCAGCGTGGCCATGCCCGCCGCCATCGACACCGGGTTGGCTGACAGCGTGCCAGCCTGGTACACCGGGCCCGCCGGCGCCACCAGTTCCATGTACTCGCGCTTGCCACCATAGGCGCCTACCGGGAATCCACCGCCGATCACCTTGCCGTAGGTGACGAGGTCCGGCTCGATGCCGAACAGGCCCGCGCAGCCCTGGAATCCCACACGGAAGCCGCTGATCACTTCATCGAGGATCAAGAGCGCGCCGTGCTTCCTGCACAGCGCGGCAAGATGCTTCAGGTACTCCAGCCGCTGCGGCAGCAGGCCGTAGTTCGCGGGGAGCGGCTCGATGATCGCGGCGGCGATGTCGCTGCCATGACGCGCGAACACCGCATCCAGCGCGGCCTCGTCATTCAGCGGCGCCACCAGCGTGCCGCCCAGCGTGGCCTTGTTGAGTCCGGCGCTGTCGGGCTCGGTGGCCTCGGCCAGGCCCGAGCCCGAGCGGATCAGCATGGCATCGGCGTGGCCGTGATAGCAGCCGTCGAATTTCAGGATGAGATCGCGACCCGTGGCGCCACGCGCCACGCGCAGCGCCGACATCACCGCCTCGGTGCCGGAATTCACGAAGCGCACGCTCTGCACCCAGGGAATGCGCGCGGTGATGAACTCCGCCAACTGCAAGGAATACGGTTCGGCCGTGCCCAGGCTCCAGCCGCGATCGATCGCGGCGACCGCGGCATCGCGCACCGCGCGGTTGCCATGGCCCAGGATGAGCGGGCCGAAGGCCATGCAGAAATCCAGGATGTCGCGCCCGTCCACGTCGCGGATGTAAGCGCCATTGCCTCCCGTCATGAAGCGCGGCGTGCCGCCCACGCCCTTGAAGGCGCGCACCGGCGAATGCACGCCGCCGGGGGAGACGCGCCTGGCGCGCGCGAACAGATCGTCCGAAGTGCTCATGACTGCAACCACTCGCGCGCGTGGCGCGCGCCATAACTGATGATCAGCGATGCGCCCGCGCGCACCAGCCCCGTCCACGCCTCGCGATGCGCCTTCACCCGATCGGTGAGTCCCTGCTCGGCCATCAGCTCGATGCCGGCGTATTCGCCGCTGACTTCGTACACGGCCCAGGGCTGCGGGAAGCGCGCCGACAGATCGGCCAGCACGTCGAGGTACGGCATGCCCGGCTTCACCATCAGGATGTCGGCGCCCTCGGCCACGTCGCGCTGCACGGACTGCAGTGCATCGCCCGGCCGCGCGGGATCGATCTGGTACGAAGAGCGGTCGCCCAGCGCGTTCGCCCCCTTGGGCGCGGAATCCGCCGCCACGCGGAACGGGCCATAGAACGTGGAATGGAACTTCGCCGCGTAGCTCATCAGCACGGTGCGCTCGAGGCCGTTCTCGTCGAGCTCGCGGCGAATGGCGCCGATGCGGCCGTCCATCATGTCGCTGGGTGCCACGCAGTCGGCGCCTGCGCGTGCATAGGCCACGGCGGCGGTCACCAGTTCCTCGACGCTGCGCGCATTGTCCAGATGATCGCCCTCGGGGTTCAGCACGCCGCAATGACCATGCGGCGTCGAGGAGCACAGGCACACATCCACGGCCAGCCACACGCGCTTGCCGAAGCGCTTCTTGATGGCTGCCACCTGGCTGGATGTGAAGGTCCACGAGATGGCATGCGTGGCATGCGCGGTGGGCACGCCGAACAGCAGGAATTTGCTGACGCCGGCGGCGAGGTCGGCCTCGATCTGTGCCAGCAGCGTTTCGGGCGTGTCGCGGTACACGCCGGTGAGGCCAGGGATGGTCTCGCGCTGCTTCAGGCCCTCCACGACGAACAGCGGCTGGATGAACTGCTCGGGGTGGGGGCGGGTTTCTCGGGTCAGGGCGCGGATATGGGGGTCCTGGCGCAGGCGACGGAGGCTGATTCGGCTCATGGCGGTCCGGGTTGGGCTATGAAGGATGCTGCTATGCAGCAAGAGTCAAGTTCAACCCGCATCCTGCCACAAATAACCCAACTTATGCGCAGGTCCGATCCCTGATGCTCCAATGTAATGAGGCGGCTGGCCAAAATGCGTTTCATGTCGAACGAGGCCCTTTCCCCCCAGCCCCAGATCCCCGTGGCCAAGGTCGCCCGCACGCTGGAACTGCTGCGTGCGGCCGTGCGTGACTACGGGCGCGTGGCGTACTCCAACAGCCTGGGCGCCGAATCCATGGTGCTCACCGACCTGATCTGGACCGAAGTACCCGAGATCGAGATCTTCACGCTCGATACCGGCCGGCTGCATGAAGAGACCCGCAGCGTCATCGAGCGACTGGAGCGCCGCTATCAGAAGCGGATGAAGGTGTATTCGCCCGATCCCGCCTTGCTCGAAGCCTGGGTGCAGCAAAACGGCATCAACGGCTTCTACGACAGTATCGAGAATCGCCAGGGCTGCTGCCACGTCCGCAAGATCGAACCCTTCCGCCGTGCCATCGCGGGCTATGGCGCCTGGGTCACGGGCGTGCGCCACGAGCAGTCGGTCACGCGTGCGCAGGCCGTGCCCGTGGAAGTGGATGCGGCCAACGGCGGCATCGCCAAGGTCAGTCCGCTGCTCGAATGGACGCACGATGATGTGTGGAACTACATCCGCGCGAAGAAACTTCCCTACAACCCGCTGCACGACAAGGGCTATCCCAGCATCGGCTGTGCGCCCTGCACGCGCGCCGTGGAGCCGGGCGCCGACAGCCGCTCCGGCCGCTGGTGGTGGGAGAACGCAGATTCCAAGGAATGCGGCCTGCATCCCAAGGTCCGTGTCGTCACCCTGAACAAGGCCGTCCTGTAGCGCGGGCGCGCAACGCTCCCGATGGACTACCTGCCGATATTCGTCGACCTGCGTGACCGGCTGGTGGTGGTCATCGGCGGCGGCGTCGTGGCGCATCGCAAGATCGAACACCTGCTGAAGGCGCATGCGCGCGTGCGCGTGGTGTCGCCCGATCTGTGCGCAGACCTTGCGCTGTACCGCGACCACGGACGCATCGAATACCGGCCGTTGCTGTTCTCTCCCGCGCAGATCGATGGCGCCACGCTGGTGGTGGCGGCCACCGACGATGAGGCGGTGAACGATGCGGTGTCGACCGCCGCGCAGGAGCGCGGCGTGCTGGTGAACGTGGTGGACGATGGGCCGCGCTGTTCCTTCATCTTCCCGGCCATCGTCGATCGCTCCCCGGTGATCGTCGCGGTCGGCACTTCAGGATCCTCGCCCACGCTGGCGCGGCGGGTGCGTACGCAGATCGAGGCCCTGTTGCCGGCGCGGCTGGGTCTGCTGGCCGAATACGCGGCCCGCTGGCGCGAGTCGGTGAAACTCGCGCTGCCCGACCTGTCGTCGCGCCTGCGGTTCTGGGACGGATTCTTCAATGGCCCGGTGGCCACCAGCGTGCTCGCAGGCAACGCCTCCGGTGCCGACGACAGTCTGCGCCAGGCGCTGGCATCGGCCCGCGCGGCGGCGGGCGAGGCGCGTGGCGAGGTCTACCTGATCGGCGTGGGCCCGGGCGACCCGGACCTGCTCACGTTGCGTGCGCAGCAGTTGCTGCAGCAGGCCGATGTGATCCTGCACGATCGCCTGGTGAGCGAATCCATCCTCGGCCGCGCGCGCCGCGATGCTGAACGCATCAATGTGGGCAAGACGCCCGGACGCCACGAGCACACGCAGGACTACATCAACCAGCTCCTGGTCGAGCAGGCCCGCAAGGGCCGGCGCGTCGCGCGTGTGAAAGGCGGCGATCCCTTCATCTTCGGCAGGGGCGGCGAGGAGCTTGCGGTGCTGCGCGAGGCAGGCATCCCCGTGGTGGTGGTGCCGGGCATCACGGCGGGTATCGGCGCTGCCGCCAGCGCCGGCATTCCGTTGACGATGCGCGGGCTGTCGCAGGCGGTCACCTTCGTCACCGCCACCGGTGCGCAGGGCGCCAGCCTCGACTGGTCGGCGCTGGCCCAGCCCCAGCACACCGTGGTGTTCTACATGAGCGCCGCGCAGGTCGATCACATCGCCGCGAAGCTGATCGAGCACGGCCTGCCCGGTGAGCAGCCGGTGGCGCTGCTCGAACGCGCCACGATGCCGGAGGAGCGCGTGCTGAAATCCACGCTCGCGGACTTGCCTCGACTTGCTCATGACGCCAAGCTTCAGTCCCCCACGTTGCTGGTCATCGGCGAGGTGGCGGCATTGGCCAGTGTTCGCGGCCTAGTCGATCTGCAGCGGCAGTCGGCCGGGTCATCCGGAGAAGGTGGATGAATTCGACGCGTCGGGGATTCGTGGATGCAGTGGGCAACACGCCGCTGATCCACCTGGAGAAGATCAGCCGCGAGACTGGCTGCGAAATCTACGGCAAGGCCGAGTTCATGAATCCCGGCGGGTCGGTGAAGGACCGCGCGGCCAAGTGGATCGTGCTCGAGGCCGAGCGCAGCGGCGCGCTGAAGCCCGGCGGCACCGTGGTCGAAGGCACGGCGGGCAACACCGGCATCGGCCTTGCGCATGTGTGCCATGCGCGCGGCTACCGTCTCATCCTGCTGATGCCCGACAACCAGTCGCCCGAGAAATACCAGTTGCTCGAGGCGCTTGGCGCCGAAGTGCGCAAGGTGCCGGTGGTGCCCTACAGCAATCCCGCGCAGTACCAGCATCAGGCCGGTCGCCTGGCGCAGGAGCTGCCCAACGCGATCTGGTCGAACCAGTTCGACAACACCGCCAACCGGCGCGCGCATGTGGAATCCACGGGCCCCGAGATCTGGTCGCAGACCGGCGGTCGCATCGATGCCTTTGTCGCCAGCAGCGGTACCGGCGGCACGCTGGCGGGCACGTCGGAATATCTGAAGTCCAAGCGCGCCGACATCCGCACGGTGCTCGCGGATCCGCCGGGCAGTTCGCTGTACGAATTCATCCGCAGCGGCGAGGTCAAGTCCACCGGCAAGGGCTCGATCACCGAAGGCATCGGCATCGCGCGTGTCACCGACAACTTCAAGGGTGCGCCCATCGATTCGGCCGTGCACATCGAAGACCCGGACACCGTGACCATGGTGTACCGGCTGCTGCGCGAGGAGGGTCTGTTCCTCGGCTCCACTTCCGGCATCAACGTGGCTGCAGCCGTGCGCGTGGCGCGCGAGATGGGGCCCGGGCACACCATCGCCACCATCCTCTGCGATGGCGGCGCCAAGTACACCTCGCGCCTGTACAACCGCGCCTGGCTGGCCGAAAAGGGGCTGCTCGACGCCGCCCGCGCCGGAGGGCTGGCCGCCTAGCCCCAAGAGGGCATTTCTCCCGGTTTCTTCACGCGAAGGCGGCGAACCAAACCGCCGCCGGGCGGTCGATTCCCTGTTCCCAACAATAACTACTCTGGTCTGGACCAACCTGATGTCAAACCCCTGGGTCAAGCGAATCGGAATCCTGCTGGGCGTGCTCGTCGTTGCCGGTATTGGCTGGCGGTTCATTCCGCATGGCAAGTCCGCCAAGGTCACCTATGAGCAGGCGGTCGTGGATCGCGGCACGGTGGAGAAATCCATCAGCTCCTCCGGTTCGGTGGCCGCACTGGTCACCGTCGATGTGGGCTCGCAGATCTCCGGGCAGATCTCCGAACTCAAGGCCGATTTCAATACCCAGGTGAAGAAGGGCGACCTGCTGGCCGTCATCGATCCGCAGATCTATCAGCAGCGGCTGAATTCCGCGGAGGCCGATCTGGCGGTGGCCTATGCCGGTCTGGGTACGCAGCAGGCCAACCTGCGCAAGGCGCAGACCACGCTGGACCAGAGCCGCCGCGATGCCGAGCGTTCGAAGCAACTCGCCGAGAGCAAATTGATATCGCAGAGCGCGCTGGAGGACAGTCGCAAGGCGCTGGCGCTGGCCGAGAGCGATCTGGCGATCGCGCAGGCGCAGATCAAGAACGCCGAGGCGTCGGTGCAGACGCGCAAGGCGAGCCTGGCGCAGGCGCGCATCGACCTGTCGCGCACGCAGATCCGTTCACCCATCGATGGCGTAGTCATCCAGCGTTCGATCGATCTGGGCCAGACCGTGGCCGCCAGCCTGCAGGCACCGGTGCTGTTCAAGATCGCGCAGGACCTGTCGCAGATCCGTATCGAGGCCAAGGTGGACGAGGCCGACATCGGCTCGATCAAGCAGGAGGATCCGGCCACCTTCACCGTCGACGCCTTTCCGGACCAGACATTCAGTGGCCGCGTGGCGCAGGTGCGCCTGGCCGCAACCACCGTGCAGAACGTGGTCACGTACTCGGTGATGATCCAGGCCAACAACCCGCGGCAGATGCTGATCCCCGGCATGACGGCCAATGTGCGCATCGTCACCGCGCGCCGCGAGAACGTGCTGCGCGTGCCCAACGATGCGGCCCGTTTCCAGCCGCCCGAGTTGCGCAATGCCGCGGCGAACGCTGCGCCGGGCGGTGGGTTCGCGGGCGGTGGCGGCTTTCCCGGTGGCGGGCAGGGGGCCGGCGGCGGCGGCTTCCAGGGCGGCGGTTTCAACAACGACCTGGTGAAGGAACTGGGACTCACCGAAGAGCAGCAGAAGAAGCTCGACAAGGCACGCCAGGAACTGGTCGCGCAGATCCGCGCGCAGCAGGGTGGCAACGGGCCCACGGGCATCGGCGGCGGGCAGGGCGGGCCGGGCGGCTTCAACTTCAACAATGGTCAGGCGCAGGCCACGCGCAACCGCTTCGAGAACATGATGGCGAGCGTCCTCACACCCGAGCAGATGGAAAAACTCCGCACGCTGCGCAGCCAGCGCGGCGGCCAGGCGCAGTCGCGCCGTGGCACGCTGTGGACGCTCGAAGCCGGCGTGCCGAAGATGCACGAGGTGCGGCTGGGCGTGGCCGATGACCGCTACACCGAGATCGTCGAGGGCGACCTGAAGGAGGGCGCCAAGGTCATCGTGCGGGCACGTTCCGAGGTCGCCAAGTGACCGATGCGCTGGCAGCCGGGCCGGTTGCCGTGCCGGCGGCGAGCGCCGCGCCGGTCATCGCCGCGCGGCATCTGACCAAGACGTATCAGCTCGGCGAACATGCCGTGCATGCGCTGCGCGACGTGTCCTTCGACATCCAGCGCGGCGAGTTCGTCGCCATCATGGGGCCGTCGGGCTCCGGCAAGTCCACGCTGATGAACCTGATCGGCGCGCTCGACACGCCCACCTCGGGTGAACTGGCCATTGACGGCGCATCCATTTCCACACTGGACAAGGACCAGCTCGCCGACCTGCGCAACCGCACCATCGGTTTCGTGTTCCAGCAGTTCAACCTGCTGGCACGTACCTCGGCGCTCGACAATGTGAAGCTGCCGCTGTCGTATTCGCGCAATCCCGCCAGGCAGGCGCGCGCCGACGAGATCGCCGCGCAGCGCCTCAACGAGGTGGGCCTGGGCAATCGCATGGACCACGTGCCCTCGCAGCTCTCGGGCGGCCAGCAGCAGCGCGTGGCCATCGCGCGTGCGCTGGTGAACTCCCCCAGTCTCATCCTGGCCGACGAGCCCACCGGCGCGCTCGATACCGAGACTTCGCTCGAGATCATGAATCTGTTCCGTCGTCTCACCGATGCGGGCATGACCGTGGTGCTGGTGACGCACGAGCCCGATGTGGCAGCGCACGCCAGACGCCTGCTGCGCGTGCGCGACGGACGCATCGTCGAGGACCGTGCCACCGCGGAGGCGCCACCATGAGCCTGCGTGAATACCTGAAGACGGCGCTGATCGCGCTGCGGCTCAATGTACTGCGCAGCGTGCTGACCACGCTGGGCATCATCATCGGCGTGGCGTCGGTCATCGTGATGTCCGCCATCGGCAGCGGCGCCAGCAAGCAGATCGAGGATCAGATCGCGAGCCTCGGCACCAACCAGCTCACGATCTTTCCGGGTTCGGCGAACGTGGGCGGCCGTCGCGGCGGCTTCGGTTCGGCGCCGCCGCTGACCGAGAAGGATCTGCGTGCGGTGCGCGACGGTGTCCCCGGCGTGGCAGCCGTGTCCGGCCGGCTCAACGGCGATGTCACGCTGGTGCTCGGCAACGCCAACTGGAGCACGCGGGTGCAGGGCGTGGGTGCCGAGATCCAGGAAGTACAGGACTGGCCGGTGTCCAGGGGCCGCTTCTTCGATGCCCGCGAGGCGACTTCTGGTGCAAAGGTCGCCGTGATCGGTGCCACCGTGGCGCGCGAGCTGTTTGCCGGCACCGATCCGCTGGGGGCCACCATCCGCATGAACAATTCGCCCTTCGAGGTGATCGGCGTGCTGGCGGAAAAAGGCCAGGCCGGCGGCCAGGACCAGGACGATGTGGTGATGGTGCCCATTTCCACCGCGCGATCGCGGCTGGTGGGACGACTCGGCGCTCCGGATCAGGTGGGCGCACTGCTGGTGAAGGTGGACCCCCGCTACAGTCTCGCCGATGTGCAGTCGGACCTGGAGCGGGTGTTGCGCGAACGACGCCGGATCACCGCGGACAAGGAGAACAATTTCATCATCCGCAACTTCGCCGAGATCCTGCAGACACGCAACCAGGCGGCGCAGACGCTGGGCCTGCTGCTGGCTGCCACCGCGGCCATCTCGCTGGTGGTGGGCGGCATCGGCATCATGAACATCATGCTGGTGTCGGTCACCGAGCGCACGCGCGAGATCGGCCTGCGCATGGCCATCGGCGCACGTGGCGGCGACATCCTCGGCCAGTTCCTGACCGAAGCGGTGCTGCTGTGCCTGGTGGGCGGACTCATCGGGCTCACGCTGGGGGCCGGCGTGTCGTTCACGGTGGCGAAGCTTCTGGGCTGGCCCATGTACATCAGTCCGGTGATCGTGCTGGTGGCCGTTGCGGCGTCGGCGTCGGTGGGCGTGATCTTCGGCTTCGTGCCGGCGCGCCGCGCCTCACGGTTGAATCCCATCGAAGCGCTGCGCTACGAATAGCGCGCGGCGACCATCAAGCCGTGGCGCGCTGTCTTTAGCGCGCGAGATTCATCTGCTGCAGCGCCCGGTGGTAGCGCGCATCGGTCTTGAAAGCATCGAATTCCGGCCGCGTCTGGATGTCGAGCAGGCCCGGATCGTGCGCGGCCAGCGCGCGCTCCAGCCACTGGAATGTGTTTTCGCGATCGGCCTGCCAGGCGTAGATCATCGCGATCTGGGCGCCGAAGATGCCCGGCACTTCATCGATCAGCCGTTTCAGTGCGGCACGGGATTCGGCGACCTGTCCCGCCGACCATGCGGCCATGGCCAGCGCGTAGTCCCGGTAGTGGGGTTCGGGCACCAGCCGTGCATAGCGCAGTGCCTCGGCGCCATTGCCGGCATAGCTTTCCAGCAGCGCGCGCATCTGCATTCCTTCCTTGGCGCCGGTACGAAGCTCGTCAGCGCGAGTCATCGCCCGTCTTGCATTCGGATAATCGCGCCGGGCCCTGTAGGCTTCTCCCAGTCCCGCCCAGGCCGGAGCCGACAGTGGATTGCGCTCGACCATGCGCTGCTGCGTGGCCAGCGCTTCATCCAGGCGGCCGGTGATCATCAGGAACGTCGCCAACAGCTGCTGCGCGGACATGCTGTTGGGTTCCAGCGCCAACGCATTGTCCAGATCGGCGCGCGCACCCGAGAAGTCCCAATCGTTGTGGAGGCGCACCATGGCGCGCGCGATGTAGCCCGAGGCCAGCCGCGGCGCGAGCTGGATGGCGCGCTCGGCGTTGCGACGCGCGAGTTCGTACATGTTGCGGTCCACGGTGCGGCCGCCGATGGTGGCGGCGGTGGCAGCCGCGCTGGCGTAACCACGCGCGAAGCCCGGATCCAGTTTCACCGCGCTGCTGAATGCCTCCAGCGCGCGGCGGTCATCCTCGGTGGTGCCCGAGTCCCGGTACTTGAGGCCCTGCAGGAACTGCTCGTAGGCGGCCACGTTGCTGGTGCGCTCGCTGGCGGGGATGTGCTGTTCGGCCAGCAGCCGCAGCTTCAGGGCCTCGACCACGGCGCTGGCCACATCCTCCTGCAGGCGGAAGACATCCTTCAGCTCGCGGTCGTAGGTTTCCGACCACACCACCGTGCCCGTGCTGGCGCTGACCAGCTGCACCGCCACGCGCAGGCGGTTGCCCGACTTGCGTACGCTGCCATCGAGGATGTTCGCGACATTCAGTGCGCGCGCGATGGCCGGAATGTCGTTGCGTCGGTCGCGGAAGGCGAAGGAGGATGCGCTTGCCGTCACACGAAGGTCCGGGATGCGCGACAGCAGCGTCAGCAGCTCCTCGGCGAGGCCATCGGAGAAGACGGCCTGGTCGCGTCGTTCGCTCAGATCGGTGAACGGCAACACCGCGATGGTGGAGGCGTCGGTGGACTTCGATGCCGGTGCCGCGGGCGCGAGGGTTGCGGCGGTCGTCGTGACAGCAGCCGGCTTCGAGGGTGCACGCAGCAGCATGAAAGCCGCGGCGGCAACCAGCAGCACGCCACCGGCTGCCATCAATGCGGGCTTCAGTCTTGCGGTGCGCGGCTGCGCGGGCGGCTGCAGCGCGCCGCGAAGGTGCGCGGCAAACTCCGTCACCGATGCCTGACGATCGGCGGGCAGCGGCGCGAGCGCGCGGGCCACGACGGCATGCACTGCGTCGTCGGGACGCGATGCGGAGAGTTCCGCCAGCGTCGGGCGGCGACCGGTCAGCAGTTCATGCAGTACGACGCCCAGCGAGTAGATGTCGCTGCGCACATCGATGGGTTCGCCGCGCAGCAGTTCCGGGCTGGCGTATTCCGGTGTCAGCGCCCGGCCGAAGTTGCGTGTCAGGGAGGGCGCGCGGGTCTCGGTCTGCAGCAGGCGCGCCACGCCGAAATCC
>JAXMGX010000011.1:0-164259 GCA_046347045.1 Steroidobacteraceae bacterium | reverse complement strand
GCGGCCGCCTTTTCCATGCGCCGCTCCAGTTCGCGCACGGTTTCCATGTAATCACCGAGCATGGCGCGGTCGCGCTGACCCAGGCTTGCGGTCAGCGCGGCGGCGTCCTCGGCCACCATGTCGAGCACGCTGCCGTACTGCCGGCTGAGTTCGCCACGCTCCGCGGGCGAATCGCCGCGACCGAACAGCCGCTGGAACAGCTTGCGCGGGTTGTATTCCATCGGCAGCGGCGTGCTGGCCGTGCGATAGGAAATGGTGGCTGTGTAGTTGCAGCCGAAGTCGCGGTCGCAGGATCCACCGCCGCCACCGGACTCGGTGGCGATCTCCAGCGAGGGCATGGGCGTGTCCTGCCCGATGGCCAGCGCCGCGATCTGGTCGGCGGTGGGCGCCATGTTCGGCTCCTGCCCCTTCTGCGGCCGTGTGCAGGACAGCCAGGTGGCCGGCGCCAGCGAATGCACCGGGCCGTCGGCCACGGGATTGCCCAGGCCGCTGATCACGGTGAGCTGCTTCTGGAAATCCTTCAACGGCGTGAGGATGGGTGACAGCGCGAAATCCCTGCCTTCGGTGGCCGGCGTCCACTGCTCCATGATGGCGCCATGGGGGAAGTAGATGAATCCCAGACGCGGCTTGCGCGCTGCGGCAGTGGCGCCCAGCGCAGTGGCCGCGGGAATCATCGCATCCAGCAGCGGCAGCGCCATGGCCACGCCCGCGCCGCGGAGCATGGTGCGACGGGAAAGATGTTTCTTGGTGATGAACATCGGCGATTCCTTGAGCGCCTGGCTCAGTGGGCCTGGGCCGTGGTGGTGGCCGGCTTCGGCAGGGGCACCATCGTGTACATGAAGGCATCGCTCTTGACGATGCCGCTGACGATGGATGAGAAGCGGTAGTCGTGGGCCGCCGCGTCGCGCACGATGGCGCGCACGGTGGGCATGTCATCGGCCTCCACGCCCCTGCCCAGCGCGAAGGTCAAGAGTCGCGTGGTCAGCGTCTGCGCGAACTGGTCGGGACGGCGCAGCAGCACCGCGCGCAGTTCATCGGGGCCGCTCACCTTCACGCCATGGATGGTGTCGCCGGCATCGATGCGCGTGCCGGTCTCGCGGTCCTTCACGCGCCAGGCGCCGATGGCGTCGAAGTTCTCGAGCGCAAAGCCCAGCGGATCGATGACGCCGTGGCAGGAATTGCAGCTCTTGGCGCGCCGGTGCACCTCGAGACGCGCGCGCACGGTGCGCGCCACATTGCCCTCGGTGTTTTCCTGCAGCGCTTCGACGCCTGGCGGCGGCGCATGCGGCGGCGTGCCCACCACCTGCTCCAGGATCCACGAACCGCGTCGCACCGGCGAGGTGCGGTTCGCGTAGGACATGCCCATCAGGAAGGAGCCCTTGCCGAGGATGCCCCAGCGGCGCGAATCCGGCAGGGTCACGCGGCGGAAACGGTCGCCGCGCACATTGGGGATGCCGTAGTGCTGCGCCAGCCGTTCGTTGACGAAGGTCCAGTCCGCGGTGATCAGTGACAGCACACTGCGGTCTTCGCTGAACACGCTGCCGACGAAGCGGTTCATCTCCTCGTGGAAGGCGCGGCGCAGCGCGCCGTCGAATTCCGGGAACAGCGTGGGATCCGGCTGGATGGCGTCGATTTCGTCGACCGTCAGCCACTGCGCCGCGAAGTTCGTGGCCAGCGTCTGCGAACGCGGATCGGCCAGCATGCGCCGCACCTGGCGGTCCAACTCGGCGGCGGTGCCAAGGCGGCCGGCGGCCGCGGCGTCGAGCAGTTCATCGTCCGGCCCTTCGCTCCACAGGAAGAACGACAGGCGCGAGGCCAGCTCGATATCGCTCAGGCGATGCACACTGCCCGGCGCGGCATCGCCGGGAACGCCCTCGGCGCGGTACAGGAACTTGGGACTGGCCAGTATCGCCATCACGGCCTGCTGGATGCCGAACTCGAAACTCCGTTCGCGGCCGCCCGTGTAGAACTTCATGGGCGCGGCGAGTTCAGCATCCGTGACCGGTCGGCGGAAGGCGCGGCGCGCGAACTGGCCGACGATGCGGCGGGCACAAGGCATCTCTTCCGCGGCGCTTGCCGGGCGGCAGATGAATACCGCGCGGCGGCTGGGCGTGTCGCTTACGCCGGTGACCTTGGTGGGTCCCAGCACCTCCACGGCCAGCACGTTGGGCAGTCCCGATGCGGGTGATGCATCCAGCGGCTCCAGAGTCTCGTTGCCTTCGGCATGCGAGCGCGCGATGAAGGCCACGCCGATGCGATGCGGGCCGGCGGGAACGGTGAGGTGGATGTTGCGGAAGCGATCCTGCACTTCCTTGTCGGCCGAGGCCTGGCGCTGATCCAGCGCCTTCAGGTCATCCTCACCGCCGATCTGCTGCTCGAACACCCGCTTGCCATCGACGGTCATCACCAGGCGCTGGCGCGTGTCCAGACCCGTGATGTAGCCGCCGCCGCGATTGCCGCTCTGCGTGATGTTGAAGGTGTACTCGCCATCGGCCGGGAACAGGTGTTCCACCAGCATGCCGCCGCGCGTGCCCAGCGGCAGGCCTTCCTGGTGCTGGTAGCGCGCTGCGCCCGGCGACACGCGATAGATGGTGCTGCTCGGGCGTGCGGCGCCGCCACCCAGCGCCTTGGTGCTCACTTCCTGCGCGGCGACGATGTAGGCATCGAGGAAGGCCGGCGACACACGCAGCGCCAGCGCCACGTTGTCGAAGCCATCGGCCTTGGTGTCCTTGGGCAGCAGCGCGGCTGCGTCGATGTCCAGGTCGAGCAGCCGGCGGATTTCGTTCTGGTATTCGGTGCGGTTCAGGCGATGCAGCACCACGTTGCCGGGCCGCCGGCGCGAAGCCGCAGCGGCATCGAGCCGGCCCTCGAGCCAGGCGACCTGCGCATCGATGGCCTCCTGCGTCGGCTGGTTCTCGCCAGGCGGGGGCATCAGCCGGCCGCGCAGTTTCTTCACGGCCTCCTCCCACACTGGCGCGTCGTTGCCGAGGTTGTCCTGCGGCAGCGTGTCGAAAGCCACGCCGCCCGCCCAGTCGGTGGCGTTGTGGCAGTCGTTGCAGTACTTGGTGATGAAGGCCGTGCCGGTGCCCGGGTCATCGTGCGCGGCGAGCACGGGCGCCGCACTGGCAAGGCCCGCCAGCGCCAGCAGTGTCTTGCTAGATGCCCACATGGTAGCCCCGCATGCTGAGCCAGGAATTGGTGATGAACTGCGTGGGATCGCCGCGCTCGGCGTCGGTCTTCGCGGTGATCTTTGCGGCGAGGATGTCGTCGATGCCCTGCCCCTTGTAGATGAGTTCATCCAGCCGGTTGCTGAATTCCTCAAGCATGGCGTTTTGCGCCGCAAGCGCGGCGCGACCCTGCGCGGCGCCAGTACCCGGCACCACCAGCGTGTCGGCATCGCACAGGTCGAGCAGTGCGAAGTTGGCGTCGGTCAGTCCGCCATTCCAGCCGATGGAGCGGCGCCGCATCTCGGCAATCTGCTCCGCCGTGGGCTTCTGCGCGGCACGGATGCGTGCCGACGGTCCGGTGCGGCCGATCCAGCCGCCGGTGTCCACATCGACCACCGGGTAGCGGTCCACGGCAAACAGATCGCCCGCGACCAGCACCTTGCGTTCCGGGATGTGCACGTAGATGTCGCCATCGGTGTGCGCGCGCGGCAGCCAGCCATATTCGAGCGCAAGGCCGGCCACTTCGGATTTCTGCGGACCGCGGAAAAAGACTTGCGTGGGCAGCGCTTCGCGCGGACGCGGCATGTAGTCGCGTTTCTCCCAGGCCACTGTGAATTCCATGCTCAGCCACAGCTTGGTGTTCTCGTGGGCGATGATGGGCACTCCCGCCCTGCCGAAGTGCTCATTGCCGCCGGTGTGATCCCAGTGCCAGTGCGTGTTGAACAGCGCCACCGGCAACTTGCCGCCGCCGAATTCCCGCGCCAGCTTCAGTACCTCGGCCCCGCGCACCGCGTTGCCGCTGTCGATCGCCACCGTTCCGCGCGGCCCCTTCACCAGCACCACATTGCCGCCGGCACCGGTGATCAGCGCGACGCCCTCGGCGATCGGCGTTGTCCTCAGCCGGTCGCGGCCAGGGGTGGATGCAGGCCGCGCGAACGCGGGCACCGCAGGCAGACAGGCCAGCCCCGCGGCAGCCGCGGTGCATTGCAAAAAGGTCCTTCGGGATTCGAAATCCAACGCACATCCCCGCCCTCGGAACATGCGGCAATAGTGCCTCTTCAGCGAGTGATTTGCATCCGCATCCGAGGCGGAAAACTCAGCTTCGCGGCTTGTTGGCGGCGTCGATCAGCGCGGTGAGCTGCGCGGCGCGGTCGAAGGATTCGTCCTGCACGAACTGCAGCCGCGGCGCATGCCGCATTCCTACACGCCGCCCCACTTCACCACGCAGGAAACCCGCTGCCGCCGTCAGCCCTTCCAGCATCTGCGGATGGGCGTTCAAGCCGCCGAATGGCACCACGAACACGCGCGCATGGCTGAGGTCGGGCGCCAGCGCCACCTGCGTTATGGTGACATTGCCCACGCGCGGATCCTTCACCTCGCGCGACACCAGTTCCGCCAGCACGCGCTGCATCTCGCCTTCCATGCGCTGCGTGCGACCGCTGCCGGAACCCTTTGCCGCCATCGCCGGTCCTCTAGATCGTGCGCGCCACTTCGACGCGCGAGAAGCACTCGATCTGGTCGCCGACGCGCACGTCCTGGTAGTTCTTCACGCCGATGCCGCACTCGGTGCCGGCGCGCACTTCGTTCACGTCATCCTTGAAGCGGCGCAGCGATTCCAGCGCGCCCTCGAAGATCACCACGCTGTCGCGCAGCACGCGGATCGGGTTGTTGCGCTTCACGACGCCCTCGATCACCAGGCACCCGGCCACCACGCCGAACTTGCTGGAGCGGAACACATCGCGCACCTGCGCGGTGCCCACGATCTGCTCCTTGATCTCGGGCGCGAGCATGCCCGACATCACCGCCTTCACGTCGTCGATGGCTTCGTAGATGATGCTGTAGTAGCGCACCTCGATGCCGGTTTCCTTCATGGCATCGCGGGCGCTTGAATCGGCGCGCACGTTGAAGCCGATGACGCGGGCCTTCGAGGCCGCCGCGAGCTGGATATCGGAGGCGGTGATGCCGCCCACGTTCGAGGCCAGCACCTTCACCTGCACCTCGTCGGTGGACAGCTTGGTCAGTGCCTCGCGCAGCGCCTCGGCGCTGCCCTGCACGTCGGTCTTCACCACCAGTGCGATGACGCTGGCCTTGGCCTCTTCCATCTGCGAGAACACGTCCTCGGCGCTGCTCGACATGCGGCCTGCCACGCGGGTGTCGCGATGGCGGGCCTGCCGGTGCAGGGCCACCTCGCGCGCCTTGCGGTCGCTTTCGACAGCCAGCAGTTCGTCGCCGGCATTCGGTGCCCCCTGCAGGCCCAGCACCACCACCGGCATCGATGGCAGCGCCTCTTCGACGGGCCGCCCGGCCTCATCGAACATGGCGCGCACGCGGCCGAACTGCGTGCCCGCCAGGATGGGATCGCCCAGCTTCAGCGTGCCGCGCTTCACCAGCACGGTGGCCACCGCACCGCGGCCCTTCTCGATGCTGGATTCCACGACGATGCCCGAAGCCAGACCGGTGCGCGGCGCCGTGAGCTCCAGCACCTCGGCCTGCAGCAGGATGGCTTCCAGCAGTTCGTCGATGCCCTGGCCGGTCTTGGCCGAGACATGCCGGAACATGTCGGTGCCGCCCCATTCTTCCGAGACGACTTCGTACTTGGCAAGCTCGGTGCGCACGCGCTCGGGATCGGCGTCGGGTTTGTCGATCTTGTTCACGGCCACGACGATGGGTACGCCCGCAGCCTTCGCATGCTGTACCGCCTCGATGGTCTGCGGCATCACGCCGTCATCGGCGGCGACCACCAGCACCACCACGTCGGTGGCCTTGGCGCCGCGGGCGCGCATGGCGGTGAAGGCCGCGTGGCCCGGCGTGTCGAGGAAGGTCACCATGCCGCGCGGGGTTTCCACGTGGTAGGCACCGATGTGCTGCGTGATGCCGCCGGCCTCGCCGGCCGCGACCTTGGTGCGACGGATGTAGTCCAGCAGCGAGGTCTTGCCATGGTCGACATGGCCCATGACGGTGACCACGGGTGGACGCGGCAGTTCCTCTGCCTCGGCGCCACCGGCACCCTGGATGTCTTCCTCGATCTCGTTTTCCTTGACCAGCTTCGCCTGGTGACCCATCTCCTCGATCACCAGAACCGCGGTGTCCTGGTCGATGGACTGGTTGATGGTGGCCATCACGCCCAGTCCCATCAGCGTCTTGATCACCTCATTGGCCTTCACGGCCATGCGCTGGGCGAGCTCCGCCACGGTGATCGTCTCGCTGACGGCCACTTCGCGCTTCTGCGGCGCAGTGGGCATCTCGAAGCCGTGCTTCTGCTCGCCGTCGGCGGCCATCGGCCGGCCGCGCAGGCGCACCTTCTTCTTCTTGAAGCGGGCGCTGGCATCGCTTGCCACGTGCAGTTCCTGACGGCCATACCGCGTGCCCGGGCCACCGCGGTCGGCAGTGCCGGTCGTGGGTCGCTCGGTCTTGGCGCGCGGCTCCTGGCGCGGCGGTTCCGGCGGACGCTGCGCCTCGGCCGCGCGGCGGGCCTTCTCGCGTTCGGCTTCTTCCTTCTCGCGCTGCTCCTGCGCGCGGCGCTGCTCTTCGAGCTGGCGGCTGCGGTTCTGCTCTTCCTCGAGACGGCGGCGGTTCTCCTGGTCGAGGCGCTCCTGCTCGCGGCGCTCGGCCTCGGCCTTCTCGGCTTCGATCTGCTGCGCGGCTTCGAGCTCCTTGCGCTTGAGATCGGCCTGCTCCTGCTGCGCGCGGTTCTGCTCCTCGAGCACATCGCGCTTCACGTAGGTGCGCTTGACGCGCACTTCCACGTTCACGGTGCGCGCGCGGCCCTGCGTGCTCGCGAGCTTCAGCTCCGTCTGGGTCTTGCGCTTGAGCGTGATCTTGCGTGGCGAGGATGCATCCTCGCCCGTGCCGTGACTGCGCCGCAGGTGCGACAGCAGTTCCATCTTGGCCTCGTCGCTGATCATGTCCTCGGGCCCGGACACGGTGATGCCTGCCTGCTCCAGCTGCACCAGCAGCCGGTCGACAGGCACCTTCAGCACGTCGGCGAATTGCGTAACGGTGACGTCTGCCATGTTCGTCCTTGGGCCCGCGGGCCTACTTCTCGGCCTGGAACCAGTGCTCGCGCGCCTTCATGATCAGCGCGCCGGCGGCGGTCTCGTCCAGTCCATCGATATCGGAAAGATCGTCCACCGACTGCTCGGCGAGCTGCTCACGCGTGCGCACGCCGCGTGACGACAGCGCCAGCGCCAGGTCCGGGTTCATGCCGGTGAGCTGCAGCAGGTCGTCGGAGGGCATGGTGCTCTCGAGGCTCTCTTCGCTGGCGATGGCCTGCGTCAGCAGCGTGTCGCGGGCGCGGTTGCGCAGCTCCTTCACCATCTCCTCGTCGAACTCGGCGATGTTCGCCAGTTCGCTCACGGGCACATAGGCCAGCTCCTCGATGGTCGAGAAGCCTTCCTGCGCGAGGATGGTGGCCACGTCCTGGTCCACGTCCAGCGCCTTCATGAACATCTGCACCACCTTCTGCGACTCGGATTCGCTCTTGGCTTCCGCGTCGGATTCGGTCATGACATTCAGTTCCCAGCCGGTGAGCTGGCTGGCGAGGCGGATGTTCTGGCCGCCGCGGCCGATGGCCTGCGACAGCTTTTCCTCCGCCACGGCGATGTCCATCGAATGCGAGTCCTCGTCCACGACAATCGACTGCACTTCGGCCGGCGACATCGCATTGATGACGAACTGCGCGGGATTCTCGTCGAAGGGAATGATGTCCACGCGCTCGCCGGCGATCTCGTTCGACACCGCCTGCACGCGCGATCCACGCATGCCCACACAGGCGCCCACCGGATCGATGCGCGGCTCGTTGCTGCGCACGGCGATCTTGGCGCGCACGCCCGGGTCGCGCGCGGCGCCCAGGATCTCGATGGTGCCCTGCCCGACTTCCGGCACCTCGAGCTTGAACAGCTCGATCAGGAACTCCGGCGCGGTGCGCGACAGGAACAGCAGCGGCCCGCGCTGCTGTTCGGTGGGCTTCTTCACTTCCTTCAGGAAGGCCTTCACGCGGTCCTGCGGCTTCAGCGCCTCACGCGGGATCATGTCGCTGCGCTGGATGAAGCCTTCGGCGTTGTTGCCCATGTCGACGAAGATGCCGTTGCGGTCGACGCGCTTCACCACGCCCGAGACCAGCGTGTTGACGCGGTCCTTGAACAGCTCCACCACCTGCGCGCGCTCGGCCTCGCGCACCTTCTGCACCATGACCTGCTTGGCCTGCTGTGCGGCGATGCGGCCGAAGGCCACCGATTCCATCGGCTCCTCGACGAATCCGCCAGGCTCGGCATCCTTCGACAGGTCGAGCGCATCCTCCAGCCGCAGTTCGCGATCCGGGGTGGTCAGTTCGGTGGAATCGTCGGCGAACACCTGCCAGCGACGGAAGGTGTCGTAGTCGCCGGTCTTGCGGTTGATGGTGACGCGCACGTCCCATTCCTCGCCATGCTTCTTGCGCGTGGCCGCCGCCAGGGCCGCCTCCAGCGCTTCGAAGATGACTTCCTTCTCGACGCCCTTCTCGTTCGAGACGGCGTCGACGACCATCAGGATTTCCTTGTTCATCGCTTCTTTCCTCGAGGACGCTGGCTGGCGAAGTCCGGTGCCAGGCGGGTCTTGCCCACCTCCGCGTACCGCACGTTCACCGCTGAACCATCCACATTCATTTCAAACCCTTCGTCATCAGTCCGCACCAGCGTGCCGGTATACCTGCGGCGGCCGTCGCGCGGCGCGACCAGTTCCACCAGGGCGCGCTCGCCGACGAACCGCCGGTAATGCGCGGGCGTCCGCAGGATGCGATCGGCACCCGGCGATGACACCTCGAGCTGGTAAGGAACCGCGATCGGATCCTCCACATCGAGCAGCGCCGACAGCTCGCGGCTGACGGCCTCGCAGTCCTCGACGCCGATGCCGTCGAATGCGCGCGTGCCGTCGTCGCCGGCCAGTCGTGCCTTGTCGCTGATCTTGCCGTCGGGCCAGTCGATGTAGACCCGAAGGGTCGCTTCGGAGCGCGTTGCCGCGTATTCCACATCCACCAGCTCGTAGCCGAGGCTCTGCACCAGGGGTTCAGCCAATGCCAGCAGCTTGTCCCGCAGCATTTACCGTCCTCCTGCCCAGTGGGCGCCTGAAACAAAAAAGGGCCCTTATCCGGCCCTATATCAAGCAAAAGGCCCCACGCGGGGGCCCTTTGTCATCAAAACCTTTGCCCGCCTGACCCTCCAAGCGGGACGGCGATTCTAGGCCCTGTCGGGCCGCGCGTAAACCCCCGCCGGGGCAGGAAAATCGTCCATGGAAGGCCCCGCGGGCCTTCCCGGGGCCTTTCACCTGGGATTGGAGTGGTAGGAGTCGTCCTTCATATGGGACATGTCCTGCTCCACGCAGGGGGCGGGTTCGGCCATTTCCACATCCGTCAGCGTCATGCGGCGGGGCCGAAGCTGCCAGGGTTCGGCCAGCACCTTCGGATCGTCGACCTTCGCCAGCCATTCGATTTCATTGCCCTGCCGGGTCAGCCTTTCGGTGACCACCAGCGCGTTGCTGTGAAAGGCGCCGTCATCGGTGAGCCAGGTGAGGTCATTGAAATTGCGGCTGATCACCACCAGCGTGTCGCCCTCCCAGTGCCCCTCGGCGTCGCCGAGGAAAGTCTCGCTGTCATCGGCGCGCTTCACGCCGGCTTTCAGCGGCACGATGCGGAAGAACGGCCCGGAGACATCCTCGTACAGGAAAACGATCTCGCGGCCGGTCTGCACGATCTTGTCCGGTGGGCCGATGCGCGGCACACCGGGAGGCTGGCAGCGCAGCACGCCATCTTCCTTCTGCTGGCGCTTTTTCAGGTCGTCGACGCGCGCGGTGAATTCAGGCTTGTACTTCGGGCGGGCGGTGCCGATGGCGGGCACCGGCGCCTGCGCGGCGGCGGCAGCCGCCGAGGTCGGCGCTCCCTGCACGCAACCGGTGACACACACCGATCCATCGGCCCGCGTGACGGGCTTCAGGAAGTCGATGCCGCCGCCGTTCTCCCAGGTCCCGTTCAGATCAGGCTTGCCATCGGGCAGTCGCGGCGTGGCAGCGGGTGTCGCGGCCAGCAGCATGCCGGTGGTTCCCAGTGCTGCCAGCAGCACGGCAATACGACGCGCGCTCATGGCTGCTCCGCTCCGGGCACCTTGGAGAACTGGATCTCGCGTCCGTCGGGCAGCTTGATGTGCAGCAGATAGCCCAGGTGCGGCGTATCGCCGCGCGCCGGATAGGCGTCGATGACCACGGGCCGGCCATCGCCGACCAGGTCGCCCTTCGACAGCCCGGACTTGCGCATCATCGCCACCGGCAGCGACTCGAGCTTCCAGGTGACGGTCGAGCCGTTGGTCTGCTTCACATCCACATACACCTGCGTGTGCGGATTCACCCACTCCACCCGCGAGACGACGCCGGTGATCTGGAAGCTCTTGTTGGTGTCGAATTGACCGCTGAGCGAGTGATGCGGCATCGCCATCGGTGCGCAGGCGATGGCGAAGATTGCCAACAGGCATGTCTTGCTGCGAGTCATGCGTGCTCCTACTTCAGCGTGGTGAGGCCGTCGGCCCCGACGGGGTTGCGATCGTTCTCGGCGCAGACGAATTCCATGAGATTCCAGTCGCGCTGGCGCTTGAACGTGAAGGTGCGGTGATACGGCGCCTCCAGTGCTTCCGGATCGTTGATCGTCATTTCATCGACGAGCTGGTCGGGGTCTTCCTTCGTCAGGTGGATGCGTTCCACGATGTGCAGCTTCGCGCTGTGCTTCATGCCGGGGCCGAGTTCGGTGATGGGCTTGATGCCGATGGTGTCCACCACCAGCGTGTCACCTTCCCAGTGTCCGATGGAGTGCCCGAAGATGCCGGCTTCCAGATCCTCGGGGTGCGGACGGCCATCGGTGAAGATGGTGCGGTTCTGCATCCAGGCCTCGTGCAGCGTGGTGACGCGGCCCGGCGTGAACAGGAACTCCACCGGATATTGTCCAGTGCCCATCATGTTGGGCATGCCCGGTGGCATGCAGTTGGAGGTCTCCCTGCGAACCACACCGTTGTTGGTTCGCACTTCGTTCTGCCATGCCTGGTAGTGCGCCAGGTACTCACCCTTGAACTTCGGCTGCTCCGGCGCCGCGGCACCCGGCGACGGCCGGCCGCGCGCCAGCACCCACACGCCACCCCAGTCGGGCAGATTGTTAAGCGCGGCATAATGTCCCTTGGGCCAGGGCGCGCCCGTGCCTGACTTGGCAGGCGCTTCACCTGCCAGCAGCGCACCCGCGCCGAGCACGAGCATTGCAGGCGCCAAAACATACTTCCGCGTAATCGCAGTCATGCGCTTCCCCCGGGCTGGAACTGTTTAAGTCTCGAATGGTCGTATAATGCAGCAATCCACAGCACATTTGTGCGTGCCGGGGGCGTGATGAAAAAAGTGTTTCTTTCGGGATTGGCGCTTGCTGTCGCGGCTGTTGCCGCGCAGGCCCACCATTCCTTCGCCATGTTCGACCAGACGCAGCGGATCACCATCAAGGGAACGGTCACCGATTTCCAGTGGACCAATCCGCATGCCTTCATCCACGTCAGCGTGCCCGTGGCGGATGGCAAGGCCGAGGTCTGGGAAATCGAACTGAACAGCCCCAACAACCTCAAGCGCCAGGGCTGGAAGTCCAGCAGCGTCAAGAACGGCGACAAGGTCACGCTCATCACCAATCCGCTGCGTGACATGACCCTGCACAAGGGCGGCCTGTTCATCTCGATGACGATGGCCGATGGCACGGTGCTGGGTGAGGCGGCCTTTGCCGGCGCCAGCGGCCCGATCAATGTTCCCGTGGTTCCGCCCGCCCCCGGCGGCAAGTAATCGAGGTAAGTCATGAAGACCCGTTTGCGTATTGCGTTGGGAATGGCCCTGCTGGGTGCCTCGGCGCCTGCTTGGGTGCATCACTCCGGTGCCATGTTCGATGCGTCGAAGGAACAGACCATCAGCGGCACCATCACCGAGTTCAACTGGGTGAATCCGCATTCCTCGTTCAAGGTGAGCGTCAAGGGCGCCGATGGCGCCGACGTGGTGTGGGCCATTGAAATGAACGCGCCGCAGAACCTCGTGCGCCAGGGCTGGAAGCGCACCACGCTCAAGAGTGGCGACAAGGTGTCGGTGGTGGTGCACCCGCTGCGCGACGGCCAGCCGGGTGGCTCGTTCGTGGCTGTCACGCTGGCCGATGGCACCAAGCTCGGCGGTTCGGGCCCGGGGCAGAGCGATGCCTATGCGGCCCAGCCCGCCGCGGCCAAATAAGCACGCATCGAAAGATCCGCTTCGACAGAGCGGAAATGAAAACGGCCGGCATCATGCCGGCCGTTTTTTTTTGCTGCGGGAATCCTGGCCCGCAGCGGTGCACGACCCGCGCCGCTACTTGCCGGCGGCCCGATCGCTGATGGCCTTCTGTCCCTCGGGTGTGCTGGGCAGGTTCTCGTTCAGATTGGGCAGGCACTCCGCTTCGGGAATGTCGCTGTAGTCCTGGCGCAGGAAGTTCTTGCTGCTCTTCCACTCGCCCTTCCACATCTTCGGATCGGTCATGGTGTAGTCGACGTGCAGCGTCATGCCATCCTTCGACAGCGTGTAGCGCTCGGTGATCTCGAATGCATCGCTGATGGGGATGCCCGAATCGATGTAGTGCTCCTTGGGCTCGATGTACTTGGTATGCACCACCAGCGCATTGCCCTCCCAGTGGCCGATGGATTCACCGTTGTAGGTGTAGGAGACGGTATCCGGATCGGTGAACTTGCGGCCATCCAGGTAGATGAAGCGCATGCTGCTGGTGAAACCGAAGAGCTGGTACACCACGGTGGGTAGCTGCACCATGCTGGTGGGCCACACGCGCGTCATGATCATGGGCATGCCCGCCGGGAAACAGCGGCCGATCACATCGCGATACGGCACCCCCTTCTTGCGCGCCTCTTCGGCCTCGCGCAGTGCGGTCTGGCCGGGTTCGAAGAACTCCGGGTACGGCGGGCCGAAGCGGAAATCGGCAAACGAACGCCGCAGGTCCACGAACCAGGTGCCGGTGAGGTCGAACGGCGGCTTGGGCCGGGGCTTCTTCAGGTTCTGCGGCGCCAGTGCACCGTAGTAGCCATCGTGCTTCTGGGCCAGTTCGTCCTGACGCTCCTGGGTGAGGCCACCGCCGGGCGTGCGCCCTGCCGGCGGCGCGGCCGGTGCGGCGTTCTGCGCCGTCGCCACTGCTGCCCAGGTCACTGCCGTCGCGGCCAGAAGGATTCGGATCTTCATCGACTGTTTACTCCCCTTTGCGGCCGGTGCGGCGAGCTGTTTGCGGCGCTGCGTCCAGCCGCATGATGATAAACCACATCCGCGCGCCGTACTTCTCCGGCAAACTTGCCGCGTCACTAGATACGCTTGCCGTATCGTTGGAAACGGCCGCATCGAATCGCGATCGTGCGCGGATCGGGTGGCCCGCATTGCCGGCCTCCGGCAGTGCTGCGCCGTGCGGCTACCAGGGCAGTTCGCGGCCCTGGTAGTCGAGGTAGCGATGTCCGGCATTGCGCCGGGTTTCGAGCACATCGGCGAGGCCGCGCACGCTGTCTTCGACGCTCAACGGCGCCTGCGGTCCGCCCATGTCCGTGCGCACCCAACCGGGATGCAGATTCAGTACGCGCAGGTCCTTGTCCTTGGCGGTGGTGGCCGCAAAGCCCCTCGCCAGCATGTTCAGCGAGGCCTTGCTGATGCGGTACAGCTCGAACCCGCCGGACGTGTTCTCGGTGATCGAACCCAGCGCGGATGACATGAAGGCCACGGTGCCGCCGGCAACCACCTGCGGCAACAGGCGTCCGGCGATGCGCACCGGGGAAAGCGCATTCGTCCACATCACATGCGCCAGGTCCGTGCGTGCCAGATCGGCCACGGACTGGTCACGTGGTCCCGCGATGCCCGCATTCACGAACAGCAGTTGCAGCCGACGATTGGCGATGCGCGCGGCCAGGGCCTCGAGCTGGCCCACATCGTCCACATCCAGCTTTTCGATTTCGATGCGGCCGGTGCGCTGCGCCAGTTCCGTGAGCGCGGTGGCGCGCGCCGGATCGCGCACGGTGGCGATGACCTGCCAGCCCCGCTGGGCCAGCTCGCCCGCAAGCCCCAGGCCGAGGCCGCGCGATGCGCCGATCAACAATACCGTCTTGCCATTGCTCATTTGCTCACTCACTGCAGAATGATGGACTTGAGTTCCGTAAAGGTGGCCTGCCCCTCCGGGCCTCCCTCGCGCCCCACGCCCGACTGCTTGAAGCCGCCGAAGGGCAGCGCGGTGTCGAAGCGAAAGGCATTCTGGCTCATGGTGCCGGTGCGTACGCCGCGCGCCACGCGGTAGGCGGCGGTGCCGTCATGCGTGAACACCGCGCCATACAGGCCGAAGCTCGAATCATTGGCGATGGCCACGGCCTCGGCTTCGGTGTCGTAGGTCAATACGCTGAGCACGGGCCCGAACACTTCTTCCTGCGCGATGCGCATGCCGCGCTGCACGTCGCTGAACAGCGTGGGTTCCACGTAGTAACCGCGCGCGAGATTCGCGGGTCTGCCGCCGCCGGTCACGAGTCTTGCACCTTCGCGGCGCGCCATGTCGATGTAGCCGGTGACGCGTTCGAGTTGACGCTTCATGGCCACCGGGCCCATCTGCGTGGCCGGATCGAAGGGGTCGCCCACGCGGATGGCTTGCATCACGGCCGCCACCGCATCGACGAAACGCCGGTGCTGCGCGCGCGGCACGATGGCGCGGCTGAGCGTGGCGCAGATCTGGCCCGCCGACATGGTGATGGTCTGCGCCACGGCCTGCGCGGCGGCCTCGATGTCGTAGTCGGGCAGCACGATGGCGGCGGACTTGCCGCCCAGTTCCAGCGTGCAGCGCGCGATGCGTTCGCCGCACACCGAGGCGATGCGGCCACCGGCGGCGACGGAGCCGGTGAAGCTCACCTTGTCCACGCCGCGGTGGCGCACCAGGTAGTCCGAGGCCTCGCGCTGCGCGGGCAGCAGGTTGATGACACCTTCCGGTATTCCGGCCTGCTCCGCGGCCTCGGCGAGGATGTAGGCCTCGACTGGTGTTTCCGGCGCGGGTTTCATGATCACGCTGCAGCCGGCCACCAGCGCGGGCGCGAGCTTGCCGGTCATGATGCCGAAGGGGTTGTTCCAGGGCGCGATGGCCGCCACCACGCCTGCCGGCTCGCGCACCACGAGGCCGCGGCCCGGGCCATCATTGAGCCTGCGCTCCACTTCCCAGTCGAAGCTGGCCGCGAGATCCGCGTAGTAGTCGAGCCAGAACTTGCCGCCACCGATGACGAAGGGCGCAACGAAGGCCAGCGCACCGGTCTGGTCCACCCAGGCGCGTGACAGCTCGGGAATCCGTGGCTCGATGGCGGCAGACAGGCGTCGCAGCGCAGCGGCGCGCTCGACATGCGACAGCCGCGGCCAGGGGCCGGTGTCGAAGGCGCGCCGCGCGACCGCCACGGCCGCATCCACATCGGCCTCGGCTGCTTCGGCGACGGTAACGCAGCTTTGCTCGGTGTGCGGCGACACCACGGTGAGCCGCCTGTCGCTGGCGGGCTTCACCCAATGTCCGCCGATGTACAGCCGCTCGGGCTGCGAGAGCACGAAGGCAGGCAGCGACATCAGCGCGCCCTCGGGCGCGGATCGACCAGCACCTTGCATTGCGTGGTGCGCTGGCGCAGCGCCTCGAACACCGGGGGCATGTCTTCCAGTTGGATCACATCGGTGACCATGGCGCGCTGCGTGTCGGCGTCCTTGTCGAGCGCGTCGGCGCAGACCTCGAAATCGCGGCGGTCATAGAACGCGGAGGCCTGCAGGCGCGCCTCTTTGGACACCAGCGTGAACGGCATGAAGTGATCTTCACGGGTGCACAGACCCAGCACCACCACCGTTCCGCGCGGCCGGACGTAGTCGATACCGCGGGCGATCATGCCCGGAACGCCTACGCACTCGTAGACCACATCGGGCATGCCGCCCAGTGCGCGGATGGCGGCCTCGGGGGAGGCATCGGCCGGATCGAGGAATGCATCGGCACCCATGGTGAGCGCCAGCGTCGCGCGGCGCGTGGAGCCAGCAGTGACGGCGATGCGTCCGGCACCCAGGCGTCGTGCCCAGTAGGTGGCCGCAAGGCCTATGGGACCCGCGCCGATCACCAGTACGCGGTCGCCGGGCTGCGACTGTGCCAGCAGCACGCCATGCAGGCCCACCGCCATCGGTTCCACCAGCGCGCCATCATCCAGCGACACCGTTTTCGGCAGCGGCACGCACTGGTGCTGGAAGCCGAGCGAGTACTCGCCGTAGCCGCCGCCATCCACGCGCATGATGCTGCACCAGGCGTACTCGCCCCGCAGGCAGTGCACGCAGCGGCCGCAGCTGTGCAGCGGCATCATCGCCACGTGATCGCCCACTTTCACGCGATCCACGCCCTTGCCGATGGCGGCCACACGGCCGGCATATTCATGGCCCAGCACGGTGCCGCCCGGCACGCCGAAGATGGCGTCTTCAGTCAGGTGCAGGTCGCTGCCGCAGATGCCGCAGCGACACACCTCGATCACCACCTGATCATCGCCGGGCGTCGGGTCCTTCACCGTCTCGACGGTGAGGGGCTTTTTCAGTTCATGGAATACCGCCGCTCTCATTGCGTCGCTCCCGGTCGCGCCGGTGCTTGGCCCGGCATCTGGTTGGCCGCATTATGCGCCTGATGCCATGAATTGGCTTGGAGGTCGGCGTGCTGAACAAGATGGAACATTTCCTGGTCATGACCGACGATGTGGATGGCACGCGCGACTTCTACCGCGATGTGCTGGGCTTCCAGGAGGGCGCGCGACCTGACTTGGGCTTCCTGGGTCACTGGCTGTATCTGGGCGATACGCCGGTGATCCACATCGCCGAATGGGCCAGCTACACGGCGCATAGCGAACGACTGGGCATTCCGGTGACGCGCCCTGCGGCCGGCACCGGGCCGCTGGATCACGTGGCCTTCAATGGTGCGGATTCAGGTTACGATCAGTTGCGCGAGCGGCTGAACCGCCATGGATTGAAGTTTCACCCCAATGATTCGCCGGGCATTGGTCTGAGGCAGATATTCATCGAGGATCCCAATGGGCTGAAGCTGGAGCTGAATTTCTGGCGCGGACGCTGACGCTCAATCGGGGTGCCGTGGCTCAGCCCGCGTGCCCCGCCACCAGGTAGTCCGACTGCATGGGTGCGGTGCCCACCGAGCGGATGGGCGTCCTGCCGGCGGCATAGCACAGCTGGTGAGACGGCTCTGCGTCGAGGCGCCGCAACAGGCCGAGCATGAAGCCGCGGATGAAGGGCACCACCAGGGGTCTGCAGTAGATGAATTCCACCCGCAACATGTTGGCCTGCTGCAGGGATTCACCGCTGGTGGACCCAGGTGCATCGCTGCGGTGTTCGAGTGCATCGTTGGGAATGACGGTTGCGCCGTCGCGCACTTCGCCGAAGTCGCGCTTCGCGGCTGCCGAGGGTGCCAGCACACGGATGCGTGCGAAGGCCGCGACATCCGCCGTGGATCGCAGATAGGCACTGGCCACGCGCGCGGCAACGTTGCCCCCGTCCACCCCTCCGGCGGACTCCACGAACAGCGGCGAAATGACGCGCGCGAATTCACTGCGCATTGCGCCGATGTCGGCCTGGCGCGTGGCACCCGCGCGCGCCGCCATGAAGGCGGCGTTGTCGACGTGATGATTGTCCACCAGCAGCAGCGAGGTCTGCAGCATCCCCAGGCACAGCGGTAGCAGAGCCAGCAAGGCCACCAGGTAGAACTCCACCGTCGCAGCGCCGCGCTGCGAGCCGCCGGCGGTCAGCATGGCCCGATCTCGTCACCCACGCGCCAGCCCCATTGGGCCGCGACGCCGGCGGCAACCTCCCAAACCTGGGTGGCATCGGGGTGGCGAGCCACCCGGAAGGGGCGCAGGCCTGTCACGATCCGGAGGATTCGGCCCGTGCCATTGCAGAACACGATGTCGATGGCATAGGTCATGCCGACGGTGTGCACCGCCGAGCACTGTTTCAGCAGGTACGCGGTCCCGCGGTCCGGGCAGCGCCGCAGCAGCAGCCCTCTGCCCCGCTCCAATCGTGACTCGCACACATGCACGTGCATGTGCAGCCGTCGACGGTTGTGTTCCACGCGCTGGATTCTCATGTGCCGAAGGCCTCCATCAGCCGGTGCGCGATCGGCACGGCAAGCACGATGAACGTGCAGGGGAAGATGCAGAAGATCAGCGGGCCGAGCATCTTCACCGGTGCCTGCATGGCCTGGCGCTCTGCGCGCACGAAGCGTTCGGCGCTGCGCTGCTCGGCCTGGGTGCGCAGCACCTGGCTCACGCTCATGCCGGCCGCCTCGGCATGCGCCAGCGCACTGGCCATGGTGGACAGACACTCCACGCCATAGGCATCGGCCACGCCGACAAAGGCCTGCGCGCGCAGACGGCCGCTGCGCACCTCGCGCAGCACGCGGTCGAAGTAGTTGCGCAGCGGACCGGGCGGAGCCTGGTCGACGATGAGGCGCGCCGCAGCGGTGAGCGTGGCCCCCGCCTCCACGCATACCGTCAGCAGGTCGAGGCAGGGAGGCAGCTCGCGCACGATGCGCTGCTCGCAGTCGGAAATCCGCCGTCGCAGCCAACGCTGGCAGCCAAGCCAGGTGAAGGGCGCGACCAGGCAGGAGACGAGCAGCGTGTCGGTGCGGGTCAGCAGGGTTGCCGCACAGGCCAGCGAAGAAGCCGTCACGGCGGCGCACAGACACGCCGATGTCCACAGCGCGGCATCCACTTCCGGATACAGGTCGGCTCGTTCGAGCCGTCGGTGGATGGCGGTGCGGTACCCCTCTGGAAGAAGGTCTCCCACCGGGCCCCTGAAGGTTCGCGCCGGCAGGATCAGCAGGCGCAGCGCCGCAGGCAGCAGCCTCGCATCCACTGCCGGCGCTGCCGTCTGGCGAAGGCGTGCCTGCAGGCGCATCAGCAACACCGCTGCGCCGAGGCCGCAGAGGAACCATGACAGGGCGATGCCGGGCGCGGCGCTCATACGTCGATGCTCACGATGCGGCGGATGAGCAGGAAGCCCGAGATTTCGAGTACGGCGATGAGCGCCATGGCGACCCATCCCACCTGCGTGGTCACCATGGCCTGCATGGCATCGGGCTCCATGAACCACAACACGATGGCCAGCAGCAGCGGCAGCGCGCCCACAACCACTCCCTGCAGCCGTCCCTGCGCGGTCAGCGAGCGGATGCGGGCTTCCATTGCCAGCCGGTTGCGCAACGTGACGGCCAGCCGGTCCAGCGCGTCGGCGAGATTGCCCCCCAGGTCGCGTTGGGCACGCAGCAGCGTGGCGAGCATGCGGATGTCCGGCACCGAAGCGCGATCCCGGAACCGGGCGATGGCGACGTCCAGGCCCACACCCAGCCGGTACTGCGAGAGCACAAGCCTGAGTTCCGCACCCAGCGGATTGGCTTGTCGCGATGCCAGGTGCGTGAGCGCCGGCGCCATGGCCTGCCCCGTGCGGAGCAGCCCCGCCCACAACGTCAGCGCGTCGGGCAATTGCGTTGCCAGCCGCCCTCTCCAGCGCTGGCGCAGGAAGCCGACGGCGAGCCGGGGCACCAGCGCCACCGGCACGGCAAGCCCCATTGCCAGCAACAACGGGGCGCCGAGCAACCGGGCCAGGATGAGGGTCGCTCCCATGGCCGCGATGGCGATCCAGCGCAGTCGCGCCGCGCTGACGAAGATGAACAGCATGGCCAGGTCCGCCTGCGTGCGCTGCAGGAAGCCGGCGCCGTCGCGCATTGCCACGATGCGCAGATGGCGGCCCAGCAGCAGCAAGGCACAGGCGGCCGCGACGCCCGCGGCGATGATGGCGGTCAGCATGGCGCACCTCGCATGCCGACGACGCCTCCGCCAGGTCCGGCGACATCGTCTCTACACAGCGGCGCAGGCCTGCACTCCAGCGGCAGGGACTCGAGGAAGCGCGGCTCGTTGCCGCAGGTGCGGAAGATGCCGCTGGTACGCCCGGCGCCATCGAGGCCGCCGGCGTGGAACCGGAACAGATCCTGCGTCTGGATCTGGCCACTCTCGGTGCCGGCCACCTCGGTGATGGCCACCACGCGCCGCATTCCGCAGGAGAATCTCGCGAGCTGCACGATCAGGTTCACCGCACTGGCCAGTTGCTCGCGGATGGCGCCCAGCGGCAGGTCCATGCCGGCCATCAGCGTCATCACTTCCAGCCGCGAGAGCAGATCTCGCGGCGAATTGGCATGGGCTGTGGTGAGCGACCCATCGTGCCCGGTGTTCATGGCCTGCAGCATGTCGAGCGTTTCGCCGCCGCGACATTCCCCGACCACGATGCGATCGGGCCGCATGCGCAGTGCGTTGCGCACCAGGTCCCGGATCGAGACCAGCCCGGCACCCTCGGCATTGCAGGGACGGGCTTCCAATGCAACGAGGTTGGCGTGATCCAGTTGCAGTTCAGCGGAATCCTCGATGGTGACGATGCGCTCTCCCGCGGGTATGAGGCCGGAAAGGCAGTTCAGGAGCGTCGTCTTGCCGGTGCCCGTGCCGCCTGACACCACGATGTTCCTGCGCATGCGCACCGCAAGCTGCAGCAACGATGCCATGTCCGGCGACAGCGTTCCGGCGGCGACCAGGTCGGGCAGCCGCAGTCGCCGCTTGCCGAACTTGCGGATCGTCAGCGCCGGTCCGCACAGCGCCAGCGGCGGCACGATCACATTGATGCGCGAACCATCCGGCAGACGCGCGTCGACCATCGGCGAGGACTCGTCGACCCGCCTGCCCGTCCGCTGCAGCAGGCGCTCGATGACGCCCACCAACGATTGCGTGCTGGTGAACCGCGTGGCTGCCCTCTCGATGCGACCCGCGCGCTCCACGAACACATCGGCCGGTCCGTTGATCATGATTTCGGAAATGGATTCGTCGGCCAGCAGGTCCTCGACCGGACCCAGTCCAACGACCTCCTGCAGGATGCGGCGTTCCAGCAGCGGCCTGTCCGGGCTGTGACGGGTGTCGCTCTGGTCGATGAGCTGCTGCAGATGCCTCTGCGCGTACGACCACAGTTCCGGATCGCTCATGCGATTGATGTCGGTGCGCCGCAGGTCCAGACGCTCGATCAGCCGCTCGTGCAGTCCCGGCGCCGGGGTGGTGTCGACAGTCACGGCGACACTCCGGCGCCGGTGAGCTCTGCGGCGCGGTGCACGCGCGATTGCTGATCCGCGGGGCCAGCGAGCCGCGGCGTGATCAGCACGATCAGTTCGCTTTCGCGGGATTGCCGGCGTGTGCTGCCGAACAGCCAGCCGGCGGCCGGCACTGACGACAGCCCTGGCAGTCCCTGCCGATCGCGGCTGCGTTCCTTGGCCACCAGGCCGGAAATCGCCACGGTCTCTCCGGCCAGTACATTGATCGCGGTGCTGGTGCGGCGTTTCACGAAGCCGGGGAAGGCACCGACGCGCACCGAGGCGTCGAGTTGACTGAGCTCGACCTCCACTTCGGCAAAGATCGCACCGCCACTGTCGGCGCGGGGCTTGATCTGCAGGATTACGCCGTATTCCTTGTACTGCACATCCGTTGCGCCCAGTCCATCGGTGACTGGTATGGGGACCTCGCCGCCGGACACGAATCGCGCCATGCCGCCGCTCCTGCAGCTCAAGGTGGGCTCAGCCACCACGAAGGCCATGCCCTTCTGCTGCAGCAGGTCGAGTTGCGACTGCAGGACGCTTGCGATCGAGGCGTTCAGTGCAAAACCCCGGCCATTGCCGGCGGTCAGCGAGACTTGCGGTCCCTGCGCCTGGCTGTTCCACCCAAGCCCGAGCTGCTTCATCTGGTCGCGCCGAACTTCGACCAGCCTGACATCCATCTGCACCATGGCCTCCCAGCCCGCCTGACCGACGAAGTCGAGCACCCGCCCGGGAAACAATGCCGCCACGTCGGCTGCGCGTTGCTGTTCGGTGGAGCTGGCCCTGTCGCCCTGCAGCAGGATGTGGCCACCGGCGATCCGTGCCGTGACGCTACCGTCCATCGGTAGCAGCGCCTGCACCTGTTGCAGCAGTTCCTCCAGACCCTGTTCGGTCACGGTGATCCGCAATGAGTGCTGCCTGCCATCGCGCAGCCACAACTGCGCAGTGGTCGTGCCCGGGGATTCACCGAACAGCAGAAGCTGGCCGCGCTCGGGAGTGGCGAGGCTCACCACCTTGCCGCTGCCCAGTGCAGCGCGCTTCAGGTCTGCGCCGAGCAGTCTCGACTCGCCTACCGACAGCTTCACCTCGTTGGGCAGTTCCGCGGCGCGGGCAGCACCCAGCAGCAGCGACAGCGCCATGCCGATGACCGCCAGGGCCTTCATGCGCCTTCTCCCGGGGAAATCCAGCTGCGCAGGGGAGCGCCCCCGGTTCCACCCACGAGCAGTTCAACGGGATCGGAAGGCCGGCGGCTGCCGCGGATGTCTGCATGACCGGGCCTGAGCAGTTCCGAGCTGTCGAACAGGCGTGCGTCCAGCAGCTTCTGGTCCGCGGCATGTCGCAGCAGCACGGTGAGGCGGCCCGTCTGTTCGGCGAGCACCACGCGCTGCGCATCCGTGGGGGAGACCAGCAGCGTGACGGCAGTGAACTCGCCGGCAGCCTGCGCGGCAGAAGCAGCATCCAGCCGGGCTTCCGTGGTGTCGCCCGTCGCCAGGACGTGCACGCGTTGCAGCAGTGGTACCAGCACCGCGCCGCTGCCGCGAGTGCGCGAGTAGTACAGGTCCACGGTATCGCCAGCAGTCAGGTGACCCGAAACGGCGTTGAGCAGATCCACCTGGATGGTGAGTGCACGCATGCCTTCGGGAAGTTCTTCGGAAAGCCGAGCCGCGGCGGATTCACGCAGCAGCGTTGTCATCACGGGTGTTCCGCGTCTGATTCCGACCGCGGCGCGTTGCCCGATCAGTCTGCCAGCCTCGGCGGGTGACAGTGCATCAGTGGGCGCGTAGGCCTTTGGCATGGACCGAATCGAAAGCAACGAGGCATCGATGGTCTGACCCTTTGCCAGGTCGCGCGATGCGACGATGTAGGGCGACGTTGCGTATCGCTGACGGGCTTCCCGCTCCAGTGCCACGCTGCGCTCGCTCAGATGTCGGGCACCCAGCCATGCGGCCAGCAGCCCCGCTGCCAGCGCCAGTGCAGCCAGCAGCAGATTGGATTGAAGCAGTCTTCGCAGGACCGAAGTCTCCATCGGGGTTCTCCGTCTTCAGACTATGGAAAGCACGAACGCTTGCGCCCGCAGGAATCCCGCGATGGCCTCGAGCAGCACTGCGGCCACCGGGCGATCGGAACCCACCGGCATCAGCAGCGCGAGGGCCAGTGCCAGCGCCAGAGCCAGTGTTTCGACCATGGCCTGTCCGGCGGCCGTCTTCATGGATGGGGTCCGGAAAGGGGCCGGGATTCAACCAGCACCAACGCGGTGACTTCCCGGCCGGCTTCGCGCACGCCGAGCGCAATGGCCTGTGCCTGCACTGCGCCCTGCTGTGCCTGCAGCGACGATCCGCGGCGCTGCCACACCCAGCCATGGCGAGCGAAGTCGCGCGCAATCGACTCAAGCAAGGGCTTCACGCCAGCGGTGCAACGCGCCGTGTACTGCAGGAATCGCCGCTGTGCTACCTGTCCCTGCACGGGTGGAGACCCTGTGCAGCCCGCGGGCAGCGGCACCGATGTCTCGGCGGAATCCTTTTTCACCGCCCTCACATCGGCCACTGACCACAGCAGCTCGGCGCCGGCGGCCGTATCGCGCCATTGAATGACCTGCGGATTGCCATCGTGGAAGCGACTGGCGATGGACCAGCCACAACACTCCTCGGTGCGAACTGCAGCGGCGCCTGATTCGCTGCGCCACTGGCGCAGCAGCCGTTCGACCAGTTGCAATACCTGGGTGCCCGTGGCGCGCGATACGGACAGCGGCAGGCCATTGATACCCAACGCACCGTCCACGGTTTCGATGTGCACGGCGAGTCCACGCGCCGCGTCCTGCAGTTCATGCGCGAAGGCATGGCCGGAAAGGCTGAGCCCCAGAACCAGCAATCTCAGCGACATGAGGCGGGCCTCTGCTGCGGTCCGGGCCCGAGACGATCTTCCGGCACCCGATCGGGTTCGATCAGGCCAAGGCATAGTTCCGCCAGCGAAGGCTCGAACAGTGCCAGCGGCGCCGACAGCGGACGCCAAATGGCTGCCAGTGGCGACAGCAGATGCGAAGGCACCAGACCTCCTGCACGGCGCGCGACATGCGCCGGACCGGATGCCGACCAGTCATCGCCCAGCAGCGCATAAGGCTGGTCGAACCTGAGATCGAGTTCGCGAAACGGCGCTGGCATCTGGTCGGCACCACTCACCATGGCGCTGATGATTCCCGTGCGGAAGCCGCTGTCGTCGAGATCGAATCCGCCGCGCATGAGACCACCGGCCGTTCGCAGCGGAGCCAGCAGGAAATTGAAGGCCGCGGCGGCGCGTCCGGGGGCGCTGCCCTGGCTCGACGTGTCAGAGACATCACCGGGCTGCAGCATTCGCGCGGTGCCGGTGGCATTGGTCAATCCCGCATCGTCGAAGTGGTGGCGCGCGAGCTGTTCCCGCAAGACGTTCCCGCCGCCCCTGCTTCGCAGCCACTCACCCTGGAAGGCGGCCTCGCGTGCCGCGAGAATTTCGCGTCGCTGGATCTCCTGCAGACCGGCAACCGACACGGTTCCCAGCACCAGCATCCCGAGCACTGCCACGCCGGCTGCGAACTCCGCCATGCTCTGGCCACGACAGCGCTTCATGGGGCAACCGTGAAGGGATCGACGGTCAGACCGCGCGCCGGCGCAGTGAGGGCTCGCTCCGCGCTGGAGGGTTCGACCAGGCGCACATGCCAGTAGGGATTGAACAGGCTGGGATACTCGTGGCGACCGTCGGCTCTCGACGCCGGCCTCCTGAAATAGATTTCCGCAGTGCCCAGGGCGTGGAGGGCATCTGCCGACAGATCGGGCGCCAGCGAATTCCGGGCGCCATCGGGAGACCGGATTCCCTCGGGCATAAGCAGGCGGTCTGCAGTGGAAATCGCGGTCGCCGGCATGCTCAGCGCCACGGCATAGCGCAGCCGACGGTCATCCCGTCTGGACGGTGTGATGATGTCGCGGATTTCCGGCAGGCCGCTGTAGTTGCGGTTCGGCCGCAGCGCACGCAGCGCCAGCCTTGAGGCCGAGCGGTTTTTCGAGAGACTGCCTCCATGCTCGCCCCGCTGCGCAACAGGCACATGCTGCTGCTCTGCCGCTCCCCAGCCGATCGGCAGTTCCACCGAGGACAACAGCAGGTTCAAGTGCACGGAAAGCGTATCGACGCCGCGCCAGGTGTTCTCGGCAATCAGATCGGTGCCACCGCGCCTGGCGATGTCGATCAATGGCAGCCCGGTCAGGTTCGCGCGCCGCGAGCGCGTGAAGCCGTCGCGCGAGTCCATGAGCAGGGTGCTGAACCTGCGCAGGTCGCCGCCGCCTCTGCGGTAGCGGTCGGTGAAGCGGTTCTGCCACTCGGCGGCATTGCGCACCTCCAGCAACCGTGTGGCAGTGGTCACCTGTGCGCGGGGTTCATTGCGGCGTGCCACCTCTCCCACCAGATCGGCGGCGACGATGGGCGCCTGCTGATGCGACACGGACTGGGCATTGGCCAACACCGCGACATTCCACAGGCTGAGGCTGGCTTCCAGGGCCGGAAGCGTGGACTGCAGCGTCGCATCCACTGCCCGCCATCCCTGGGCCAGCGCGCGGATCGGGGCAGCCAGCGGCGGAATGTACTGGGCCACGCGCGCGCCGTTGCCGGCGGCGGTGCTCACGTACCGCGACCACGAGCGCAGGCTGACGAGCTGTGCGAGCGCGACCTCGTTGGCCACGATGGCGCGGTTCATGTATGACTGGAAGTTGAGGCTGCGCGCCTCCCACACGGCGGCACTGTAGGCCGCCGCATCGGCCGCATTCACCAGGCGCATCTTGTCGTTGACGAGCTGTCCTGCGCTGTACGAGACAGCGAAGCAGGCCACAAGGCTCGCCACCAGCGCGACGAGCAGTACGGAGGCCTGCCCGGAATGCGACCGACGCATGGGGTTCACTGCGCCTGGTCGAAGTTGTCGAGCTGGACGTCGCGCCCGGCCTGTGTAGTGGCGTTGTCGCCGCCCTCATTCGATTCGCTGCGGGCCTGGCTGTCGGGTTTGCCGGCCAGGGCCTGCGCCGTGACCGCCATCTGACCGCGAACCGTCTTGCCGAATGCCGTGTAGACGCCGATGGCCGCAATGGCCACCAGTGCCACGACGATGATGTATTCGGTCATGCCCTGACCGCGCTGGAAGGTTTTGTGCTGCATGGTCATACCCTCGTTCGTTGAAGTGCCCGGCGATTGAACCGCCGCCATGAGCTCGCCACCACGGCTGAAGCTGTCGCGTTAGTGTCGAAACGGAAACGCCGTCGGTGCCCTGCGACCGTCAAGCCGCAAATCGGTTACAAGTCCCGAATATGTGCGCGACAACTCACTCGCCGATTGCTTCGGTCGTGCGCGGCCGCCCTGCCCGGGCTACCATGGGGCCACGGTGAGAATCCTGGTCTCCTTCCCGTTGCTTCTGCTGGCGCTGGTGGCGATGGCGCCTGCGGTCTCGTCCGCGGCATCGGCGCCCACCGACCGACTCATCGTCAAGTGGCGCGACGCCGGTTCGGCTACCCGCATCGGCGATGAGCGCGTGGCCTCGCTGGCCGAGCGCCGCAACCGTCGTCTGAGTGCAGGCCGCGTGATTGGCGGCGGCATGTCCGTGGTCCGTCTCGACCGGGAACGCAGCGGCGCAGAGCTGGACGCCGTGATTGCAGACCTGCGCAACGATCCCGCCGTGGAACTGGTGGTGCCCGATCGCCGCGTGAAGGCGTTGGCGTATGCACCCAACGACCCGCTTTTCACCGCCGGCCAGTGGTACTTGAAGGGCGCCCAGCCCTCGGCCATCCGCGCCGATGCGGCCTGGGATGTCACCCGTGGTGGAGTCTCGCCCTCCACTTCGCCCGTGATCGTCGCGGTGCTCGACACCGGCGTGCGCTTCGACCATCCCGACCTTGCCGGCAAGCTGGTGCAGGGATACGACTTCGTGAACCTGCCTGCCGCGGCCGGTGATGGCGACGGCTGGGATGCGGATGCCTCCGACGAGGGCGACTTCATCACCGCAGCGGAACTGGCCAGCGGTCCCTTCTCGGGTCACAAGTGCGGCGGCGGCACCAACGAGGACCAGCCCACCGACAGTTCCTGGCATGGCACGCGCGTGGCGGGAATGATCGCTGCCAACACCGACAATGGCCTGGGCGTCGCCGGCACGGGTTTCAACATCCGCGTGCAGCCCGTGCGCGTGCTGTCGAAGTGTGGCGGGTTCAATTCCGACGTGCTCGCCGGCATGTACTGGGCGGCCGGTTTGTCGCCGCCGCCGGCGCTGCTCGCCGGTGGCGTGATTCCGCCGCTCAATGCCACGCCGGCGCAGATCATCAACATGAGCCTGGGTTCCTCCGATGCCTGCGACGCGATGTATGCCACCGCAGTCAGCGACATCACCGCGCATGGCGTACTCATCGTCGCCTCGGCCGGCAACGAGGGCACCGACGTGGGTTCGCCCGCCAACTGCCCCGGTGTGATGGCCGTGGCCGGTGTGCGCCATGTGGGCACGAAGGTGGGTTTCAGCGATCTGGGCGCCGCTGTGGCGCTGTCGGCGCCGGCAGGCAACTGCGTCAACGTCACGGCCGGTTCGCCCTGCCTGTTCTCGCTCGACACCACCACCAACGACGGCCGGACCACCCCGGGCAACAACACCTACACCGACCAGTTTCGTTCGAACGTGGGCACCAGTTTCGCCTCGCCATTGGCGGCAGCTGTTGCCGGCCTGATGAAGGCCGTGAATCCGGCGCTGACGCCGGCGGCGCTGGTGGCACGCATGAAGGCCTCGGCCCGCCCCTTCCCCACCACCAGCGACAATGCGAATGTGCCGGCCTGCCATGTACCGACCGGCTCCACCGATGTGCAGAACGCTGAATGCATCTGCACCACGCAGGTATGCGGCGCCGGGCTGCTGTTCGCCGCGGGCGCGGTGAACGAGGCGCTGCGCCCCATCGCACTCGCGCAGGTCACCGGCACAGTGCGGGCGGGCAATACGGTGTCGCTCGATGGCGCGAAGAGTGGCGTGGCCACCGGGCGTACGGCCAGCTACCAGTGGACGGTGGTGTCGGCCACGCTGGGCGCCAGCACGCCTGCAATCAGCAATGCCACGCAGCCGCTGGCCAGCGTGCCTGTGCAGGCCAATGGTACGGTGGTGCTGCGCCTCACGGTCACCGACAACCTCGGCGCCAGTGACTTCGCCGATGTCAGCATCGCGATGGAAGCGGCCAGCAGTGGCGGCACCACTTCGACTTCGCCACCGCCGGCCACCGGTAGTGGCGGCGGTGGAAGTTATTCCTGGCTTCTGATGATGTTGTCTGGTGCGCTCCTGATGGCGCGGCGGCAGCGCTGCGCGCGCTGACGCTGGCAGGCGAATCCCGCTAGGATGCGCGCATGGATCTGCTGCAGGCACTCATTCTCGGACTCGTCGAAGGCATCACCGAGTATCTTCCCGTCAGCTCCACCGGCCACCTGCTGATCGCGCAGCGGCTGCTGGGCATTCCCGAAAGTGCCGCGGCCAATGGATACGCCATCGCCATTCAGGCGGGCGCCATCCTCGCGGTGCTGGGACTGTATCGGCAGCGTGTGGCGGCAATGGTGCAGGGTGTTGTCGGCCGAAATGCCACGGGCCTGAAGCTCGCCCTGTGCATAGTGGTCGCCTTCCTGCCCGCTGCCGTGTTCGGCAAGCTGTTCGACGAGCGCATCGAACACTACCTCTTCGGCGTGAAGCCGGTGATCGCGGCCTGGATAGCAGGTGGCATTCTCATCCTGGCGCTTTCGCCGTGGGTGAAGGGGCGCCGCGAAGGTCGCGACCTGGCGGATCTCACCTGGCAGTCCGCGCTCCTCATCGGTCTGGCGCAATGCCTGGCCATGTGGCCGGGCACCAGCCGCAGCCTGGTCACCATTCTCGCAGGCCTCGCCACGGGGCTTTCGATGGCCGCGGCCGTCGAGTTCGCCTTCCTGCTGGGCGTGCTCACGCTCACTGCCGCCACCGCCTACGCGGCGCTGAAGGAAGGCAACGGCATGATCGCCGCCTACGGCTGGACGGCGTTGCTCGTGGGCTTTGCTGCCGCGTGGATTTCCGCGGCGTTGGCCGTGAAGTGGATGGTGGCCTGGCTCAACCGCCACGGCCTCGTGCTGTTCGCCTGGTGGCGCTTCCTGGCCGCGGGACTCGCGGCCTGGTTGCTGCTCTAGTGGAGCCGTCGGCGGTCAGGACTCCGTAATGAACTTGGTCACGAGGCAGGCCTCCAGCCCCTCGAGGCCTTCTTCGGAACCATGGCCGCTTTCCTTCACGCCACCGAAGGGTGCCTCGGGCATGGCGATGGTGAAGCTGTTGATGCCCAGCATGCCGGATTCGATCTGCTCGCCGAGCAGGTTCACCCGCTTGGCATTGTTGGTGAACGCATAGGCCGCAAGGCCGAATGGCAGCCGATTCGCCTGCCGCACCACCTCGTCGAACTCACGGAAAGGCTGCAGCACGGCGACGGGACCGAAGGGCTCCTCGTTCATGATGCGCGCGTCGTTGGGCACATCCGCCAGCACCGTGGGCGCGTAGAAATATCCCTTGCCGGGCAGCGCTTCGCCACCGGCCAGCTTGCGCGCACCGCGCGTCACGGCCTCATCGATGAGCGCCGCCACGGCGGGACGACGCCGATCATGCGCCAGCGGTCCCATCTTGATGCCGGCCTCGAGACCATTGCCCACCGGCCAGCTCTTCGCGCGCGCCGCGAAGCCCTGCGCGAATTTCTCGTAGATGGCCTCGTGCACGTAGAAGCGCGTGGGTGACACGCACACCTGGCCGGCATTGCGGAACTTGGACGTGGCGGCCTGGTCGAGCACCGAGTCCACGTCCACATCGTCGAACACCAGTACCGGCGCATGACCACCCAGTTCCATGGTGGTTCGCTTCATGCCGGCTGCGGCCATGGCGGTGAGCTGCTTGCCTACGGGAATCGAACCGGTGAAGTGCACGGCGCGGATGATGGGCGAGCCAATGAGATGCTGCGATACATCGGCGGGCACGCCGAACACCACGGCCAGCACGCCGGCGGGAACGCCGGCATCGACCAGCGCCTGCGCAATGGCCAGTGCGCTCGCGGGCGTCTCCTCTGCGGGTTTCACGATGACGCTGCAGCCGGCGGCCAGCGCCGAAGCCAGCTTGCGCGTGGGATTGCCCAGCGGAAAATTCCACGGTGCGAATCCGGCCACAGGGCCCACGGGTTCCTTCACCACCGTCATTCGCATGCCGGCAATGCGCTGTGGCAGCACGCGGCCATAGGCGCGGCGGCCCTCCTCGCCATACCACTCGAGGATATCGGCCGAAACCATCAGTTCGACCCTGGCCTCGGGCAGCGCCTTGCCCTCTTCGCGGGTGGCGATGGCGGCGATGGCATCGGCGCGCTCGCGCAGCAGGTCCGAGGCCTTGCGCAGGATACGGCCGCGCTGCTGCGGTCCCAGTGCGCGCCACACCGGCCATGCACGCTGCGCGGCCTCGAGTGCGCGGTCGAGGTCTGCAGCATTTGCCAGCGGCAGTTGCCCCAACACCTCTTCGGTGGCGGGATTGATCACCGGTACGGTGCGCCGGCCGTCGGCACCAAGGCGCTGGCCGTCGATGAGGAGGTACAGATCGGGGTAGCTCATGGGGCTAAAATACCGGGCTTTGATCGTAACGACTTGGGGGAATCCTTCAATGGTAAACAAAGTGAACTATCTGCGCATCGCCACGGAGGAGGCCTTCCTGACTCAGGACGTGCTCAAGGGCTACATGCGCTTGCTTGACGACAGCAGCTTCCAGGATCCGGGCTTCCGCAGCCTGTGGGGCTTTTATGGCAAACACGCCAGTCCGCGCGCCAAGTTCATCCATGAGTCGCTGCTCGACCTGGGCCCCAAGCGCATCGCCGACATGGATGCCACGGGCATCGACCACCAGATCATCGCGCTGACGGCGCCCGGCGTGCAGGTATTCCAGCCCGCCGAGGCGAGCGCACTGGCGGTGGACGCCAATGACCAGCTCGCCGAAGCCTGCCGCCGCTATCCCACGCGCTACACGGGCATGGTGTGCGTCGCGCCGCATGATCCGGACAATGCCGTGAAGGAAATGGAGCGCGGCATCCGCAAGCTGGGCTTCAAGGCCGTGATCATCAATTCCCACACGCTGGGCCATTACCTCGACGAGCCGCAGTTCGAACCCGTGCTGGCCGCCGCCGAGGCGCTGAACGTGCCCATCTACCTGCACCCGCAGACTCCGCCGCCGTCGATGATCAAGCCCTTCCTCGACGCGGGCCTGGATGGCGCGGTGTTCGGTTTCGGTTCGGAAACCGGACTGCACATGCTTCGCATCATCACCGGCGGTGTGTTCGACCGGCACCCGAAGCTGCAGTTCATCATCGGCCACGCCGGCGAGGCGCTGCCCTTCTGGCTGTACCGGCTCGACTACATGCATGGCGCCACCGTGCGCTCGAATCGCTACCCGTTCATGAAGCCGTTGCAGCATCCGGTCAGCCACTACCTGCGCAACAATGTCTACATCACCAATTCCGGCGTGGCCTGGCAGCCGGCCATCGAGTTCTGCCAGAAGGTGATCGGCGTCGACCGCGTGCTCTACGCCATGGACTACCCGTACCAGTACGTACCCGAGGAAGTCGGGTTCTGCGACGCCATGACCATTCCGGATGCGGACAAGAAGGCCTTCTTCGAAGGCAACCCGCGCCGCGTCTTCAAGCTGAGCATCTGAGTCAAGGAGCATTCCCATGAGCAAGCACGTTTGCGTGCGCGAAATCCCGCGCCCCGACGCCGCGGTCAGCCAGGCGCTGGCCAAGTACGGCGTGGCCACGGTGCACGAGGCGCAGGGCCGCACCGGCCTGCTGGCGCCCTACATGCGGCCCATCTACGCCGGCAAGTCCATCGCCGGTCCGGCCGTCACGGTGTCATCGCCTCCCGGCGACAACTGGATGATCCATGTGGCCGTCGAGGTCTGCAAACCCGGCGACATCCTCGTGGTGGCGCCCACCTCGCCCTGCAGCGATGGCTACTTCGGCGACCTGCTGGCCACGTCACTGCAGGCGCGCGGCGTGCAGGCGTTGATCATCGACGCTGGTGTGCGCGACGTGGCCACGTTGAAGGAAATGGATTTCCCGGTGTGGAGCAAGGCCATCTACGCGCAGGGCACCATCAAGGCCAGCCTGGGCTCGGTGAACATTCCCGTCATCTGCGCCGCGCAGGCCGTCAACCCGGGCGATGTGATCGTTGCCGACGACGACGGCGTGTGCGTGGTGCGCAGTGGCGAGGCCGCGAAGGTGGCCGAGGCCGCCGCCAAGCGCGTATCCATGGAAGAGGAGAAGCGCAAGCGCCTGGCCTCGGGCGAACTGGGCATGGACATCTACAAGTTCCGCGAGAAGCTCGCCGAACTCGGCTTGACATACAAGTAACCGCCTGCCGGCAGACAAGGAGCGGGATGGCATCCCGCCCCTTTTGTTGCACCCGCTGCTACTTCGAGAAGTCGAAGATGTCGTCTTCCTTCGGCTTCTGCATGCCCTGCTCGAAGTACTTCTCCCAGAGCTGCGCCCAGGGGCGGCCGTACATGTCCGGCACCTCGTATTCGATGGTCTGGCCCGGCGACACCGCAGTGGCATGACCCTTCACGGGCATGATGGTGGGGATGCACTTGATGTACTGGATGGGATCGCCCGTATCCAGTGTCGAGAGCTTCTGGTAGTTGCGGATGATGCGCAGCGGCTCGACGAAGGCTTCGGGGTCGTAGAAGACGGCCTCGTGGTTCAGGCCGATCACGTTCCTGTTTGCGTCGCGGATCGGCGTGTAGATCTCGATGGTCTGCATCTTGCTCGAGAACTCGAACGAACCATGCGCCGACCAGCCCTGCACGTTCGACGTCCAGGTGATGAGCACGTCCTTGTCCCAGAAGCCGATGGTTTCGCCCATCCAGCGCGGCACTTCCGGGCCCAGACGCGGCACGGCGCCGTCCATGCGGAAGCTGCGCCCCACGTGGATGTTGGTGATGAAGTTGTCGGCCACGCCCGCCATGATCTGCACCAGGTTGGGCGACACCACCACCTGCTGCGGGAACTGGATGGCAAAGGCATACCAGCGGCGCATGAAGCCTTCCGGCCAGCAGTACTGCGACACCCACTGCGGGGCATTGGTGTTGCCCTGGTGATAGGCATCCTGCACCAGGCGCTTCTGGTATTCCGGCGTCAGCAGCGACAGCACCGTGGGGAACTGCGTCTGCGCCATGAAGGAATACCAGTTATCGAAGATATTGCCCGGCGCATACATGCCGCTGAGCTCGCCCGGCACGGTGGCATAGGTGTGCTGCGTGGGGCCGCCGCGCTTCTTGGTCTCGGCCAGCAGCGCTTCGTAGTGTTCCTGCGCGGTCTTGAACTTGTAGGGACTGACCATGGCGCTGCGTGGCAGGTCACGGTCGCAGTAGCCCCAGGCCGCGGTGCGCGGCGGATCACTGCCGATGGTGCCGGTGAAGATGGCGCCGCGCTGCAGTTCCAGTCCCTGCGGGCTGTTGCAGCGGAAGTAACGCTTGTCCTTCCACAGCTCGCGGTCCTTGTAGAAATCCTTCGAGGTGAAGATGTCGATGGGCAGCGGCTGCACTCCAGCTGGCACCGCGCCATTCCAGGCCGACCCGATCATCAGCGCCGGCGGCGCATTGGAGTTCGGTGGCGCATTGCGTCCCGGACCGCCGAGCTGCATGGGACCCACGAAGGGGTACTTGGTGGCATCGCCGCCGACGAACAGGGCACCGAATCCGCCGCCGGGCGGGCGCGCGGCGCCGCCGGCGCCGATCGGGGGCACCGGCATCGCCACCGACAACGGGGCGCCCCGCCCCACGCTCTTGAATCCCGGATCGACGACCTGCTGCGCGTCGGCTGTGGCGACCAGGGCCAGCAGGACGATTGCGCCACAGATCCTGCGCGGCGAGAACCCAGTCGAGGTCGTGATCATCGAAGCTCCTTCAGCCGGCGGCGTGTACCTTCATGAGGGTGAACACGCCCATGATGTCGGTATAGTTCGGTGCTTCCTGGAACAGCTGCATCGCCTGCCGGCCCGCAGCATCGAAGGCTGCGCGATCGCGGATGTACAGGTGCGAGGCGGCGATGAACGCGGCCTTGACCCCGGCCTGGCCTGTCCTGCCCTGGCTCACCTCGATGCGGCGCAGGGCGTCCTTGCCGTAGACCTCGTTGACCTTGGGCAGGTACTTCTCGACGAAGTATTTCGCGTCCCAGCGCCCGCCGTCCTTGTTGGGGAAGTACGTCGAGGCGACGTCGCTGTCGACCGGTATGTCGGCGCGGGCTTCGCCGGAAACGGAAATCGCCTGGTCGTACTGCACGTAGGGCGTGATCGATGACACCTTCAGCAGGTCGGCCTGGATCTGCTGGCCACTCTCGGCAGTGTGCTTGCCGAACACGTCGATGCGGCTGATCCACATGTGAACGGCGGCGGCCAGCGGCGGCGGCGGCGGCGCATGGGTGCTCTTCACGCGCCGGTCGGGCGGTGGGGGAACGTGCAGCTCGATGCGCTCGACGCTGTCGCCGTAGATGCCGCGGATCAGCGGCAGGTGCTTGTCGCGGTATCGATCCGCGTCGAACTTGCCCTTGCTGCCCGGATAGAGCATCGACAGGCAGATGGCCGCCTCGGAACCTGCGGCATCCGCCGCCCGTCCCGACCGGGGCAAGGCCGATGCCAGCACACCCAACGCAGCCGCATGTCCGACGCCGGACAGGATGTCGCGCCTCGAGATCCCGCTCATCTGTCGCCCCCGCTCGTCTTCGGGCGCCGGCGAAGGCCCTAGTGGGCGGCCAGGCGCGCTTTCAATCGAGGATAAACCCGATACGCATTGCCTTCAAATATCCGCTGCTTGTCGCCCTGCGAAAGCGACGAGCCATCGATGTAGCGCTTGGTGTCGTCGTAGTTGAAGCCGGTGGTCGGGTCGATGCCGCGCACGGCGCCCACCATCTCGGATCCGAACAGGATGTTCTCCACCGGGATCACCTTCAGCAGCAGGTCGATACCCGGCTGGTGGTAGACGCAGGTGTCGAAGAACACGTTCTTCATCACGTGCGTATCGAGCGGGGGACGCTTCATGTCCTGTGCGAGGCCGCGGTATCGGCCCCAGTGGTAAGGCACGGCGCCGCCGCCGTGCGGGATGATCAGCCGCAGCGTGGGGAAGTCCTTGAACAGGTCGCCCTGGATGAGCTGCATGAAGGCCGTGGTGTCGGCGTTGATGTAGTGCGCGCCGGTGGCGTGGAAGTTCGCATTGCAGGAAGAGCTGACGTGGACCATGGCCGGGAAGTCGAGTTCGCAGAGCTTCTCGTAGATCGGGTACCAGTACTTGTCGGTCAGCGGCGGCGCCGTCCAGTGGCCGCCCGAGGGGTCGGGGTTGAGATTCGCGCCGATGAATCCCATCTTCGCGCAACGCTCCAGTTCCTTGACGCTGCCGGCCACCGGCGCGCCAGGCGACTGCGGCAGCATGCACACGCCGACGAAGTTCTTCGGGTACAGCCCCACGACGCGCTCGATGAGGTCGTTGCAGATCTGTGACCACTCGAGGCTGGTCGATTCGGTGCCGATGTGGTGCGCCATGGTCGACGCGCGCGGCGAGAACACCGTGACGTCGGACCCGCGTTCGCGCTGCAGCTTGAGCTGCGCCTTTTCCAGGCTGTCGCGGATTGCATCGTCGCTGATCTTCAGCGAGGCGCGCGACGGGGTTTGCGCGGGGTCTTTCAGCGCCGCGATCTGGGCGTCGCGGAAGTCGGTGAGCGATTGAGGCGCGGTGGTGTAGTGTCCGTGGCAGTCGATGATCATGGGCCGTCCGGTCGTTCCTTGCGGGGAAGGCGGATGATATCGTGACTGCCATGAATACTTCGACTGCTCCCCTGCCGCAGCGGCCCATGGGCAATTCCTCCACCAGCCTCCCGGCGCTGGGTTTCGGCTGCATGGGCCTGGTGGGCTGGTATGGCACCCGCAACGATGACGAGGCCCGCGCCACGCTGCTCGCCGCGGTGGAGGCCGGCATCACTCATTACGACACGGCAGCCAGCTACCAGGTGGGCGAGAACGAGAAGTTCGTGGGCGGCGTGCTGGCGCCCTTTCGCCAGTCGCTGTTCATCGCCACCAAGTGCGGCCTGTCCCGCGGGGCCGGCGGCAGCGCGCTGGTGGACAATCGTCCCGACACCATCCGCAGGTCCTGCGACGAAAGCCTGCAGCGTCTCGGCACCGACTACATCGACCTCTTCTACCTGCACCGCATCGATCGCACCGTGCCCATCGAGGAATCCACCGGCGCGCTGGCCGATCTGGTGCGGGCCGGCAAGATCCGCCACGCGGGACTGTCGGAATGCAGCGTGAACACACTGCAGCGGGCCTGCGCCGTACTGCCCATCGCCGCCGTGCAGAGCGAGTATTCGATCTGGTCGCGTGAACCCGAGGAGGGAATGCTCGCGGCCTGCGCCCAGCTGGGCGTCACCTTCGTGGCCTACAGCCCGCTGGGTCGGGGTTTTCTGGCCGCCAATTTCAGTTCCATTGCGGACCTGCCTGCGGGCGATGCGCGCCGCACCAACCCGCGCTTCCAGCCCGAGGCCGCGCCCGCCAACGCGGCGCTGGTCGAAACGCTGCGGGATATCGCCGGCGCCTTGGGTGCCACACCCGCCCAGGTGGCTATCGCCTGGGTGCTGGCGCGCTCGCCGCGCGTGGTCACCATCCCCGGCATGAAAACGCGGGCACATCTGGCCGACAATCTGCGCGGCGCGCGCCTCACACTGTCGGCGGCGCATCTGGCGCGAATCGAAGTGCTGGCGGACAAGGTGCAAGGGGAGCGACATCCCCCGGCGATGATGCAGATCCTCGACCGCTGAGGTGACGGGCGTCGTCGCCGGCGCCCGTCACGAGGACCAGCTCCGCGGCTTGATCAGCCCAGCGACTTCTCGATGCGGTCGAGCGTGCGGTACGCGGGCAGCACCTGCGCCACGCTGGCGTTGGGTTCACGCCCTTCCCTGATGGCGGCGAAGAATTCGCGGTCCTGCAGTTCGATGCCGTTCATCGACACATCCACCTTCGACACGTCGATCTGCTCGTTCTTGCCGTTGAACAGGTCGTCGTAGCGGCAGATGTAGGTGCCGTTGTCGCAGATGTAGCGGAAGAAGGTGCCCAGCGGGCCGTCATTGTTGAACGACAGCGACAGCGTGCAGATGGCGCCGGAGGCCACCTTCAGCTGGATGCTCATGTCCATCGCGATCTTGAGGTCCGGATGGATGGGGCCCTGCACGCCGCGGGCGATCGTGGCTTCCTGGCCTGTCTGGTACTGGAACAGGTCGACCGTGTGCGCGGCGTGGTGCCACAGCAGGTGGTCGGTCCAGCTCCGCGGCTTGCCCAGCGCATTCATGTTGGTGCGACGGAAGAAGTAGGTCTGCACGTCCATCTGCAGCACTTTCAGTTCGCCCGCGGCGATCTTCTTGTGCACCCACTGGTGGCTGGGGTTGAAGCGGCGCGTGTGGCCGCACATGGCGATGAGGCCGGTTTCCTTCTGTGCCTGCAGCACCGCCTCGGCATCCTTCAGGCTGTCGGCCAGCGGGATTTCGACCTGCACGTGCTTGCCGGCCTTCAGGCACTGGATGGACTGCGCCGCGTGCATCTGCGTGGGCGTGGCCAGGATCATGGCCTCGAGTCCGGGCTGCTTCAGGCTTTCGGCCAGATCGCCGGTGTAATGCCCGATGCCGAACTTCTGCGCCACCTCGCGGGTGGATTCCTGGTTGCCGCCGGTGATCGTGATGACCTCGATGCCGGGAATCTTCTGGATGGCCTCCAGATGCTTGATGCCGAACGCGCCCTGACCTGCCAGACCTACTTTCATGGGATGAACCTCGAACGTTGAACGGCTATCTTAGCATTCCACCCCGCTTCCTTGACCCCACTCCCATGAGCGAAACCTCCCCTTTCAGCCTTCTCATTGGCGGCAAGCTGGTCAGCGCGGCCGCCACCCTTGACGTGGTGAACCCGGCCACGGGCCTGACCTTCGCGCGCTGTCCGGCCGCAGGTGCGGCGGAGCTCGACGCCGCCGTCGGGGCCGCCCGGGCTGCCTTCCCCGCCTGGCGCGCGCTGGGATTCGCCGCGCGTGCCGCGCTCATCGCGAAATTCGCCGATCTGCTGTCCGCCCAGGCCGAGCCGCTGTCGCGGCTGCTGACGATGGAACAGGGCAAACCGGTGGGTCAGTCGAAGGATGAGATCGCGCGTGGCGCCACGCTGTCGGTGGGGATGACAAAGATCGTCATCGCGCCGGAGGTGATACTCGACAACGCCGAGCGCTACGTCGAGCTGCGCTATCAGCCGCTGGGTGTCGCCGGCATCATCACGCCGTGGAACGCGCCGGTGAACCTGGCCATCGGCCCGCTCACTTCCGCGCTGTATACCGGCAACTGCGCCATCATCAAGCCCTCGCCGTTCACGCCGCTGACCACCCTGCGCATCGGTGAATTGCTCAACCAGGTGTTTCCTCCCGGTGTGGTGAACGTGCTGGCTGGCGACGATGCGCTGGGTGCGCTGATGACGGCGCATCCGGGCATCGACAAGATTTCGTTCACCGGATCGGTGGCCACTGGCAAGAAGGTGATGGCGAGCTGCGCCGGCACGCTCAAGCGCGTGACGCTCGAGCTGGGCGGCAATGACGCGGCCATAGTGCTGGCGGATGTGGACGTGAACGATGTGGCGAAGAAGCTGTTCTTCGCCGCCACCGTGAACGGCGGCCAGGTCTGCATGGCGGTGAAGCGCATCTATGCGCACGAGCGCATCTACGATGCGCTGTGCGCGGCGCTGGTGGCCGAGGCGAGGAAGGCCCGGCTCGGCGACGGGCTCGACCCGGCGACCACGCTGGGTCCCATCCAGAACCGCCGCCAGTACGAGCGCGTGTGTGAACTGAAGGCCGATGCCGCGCGTCATGGGCATCTGGAGGAAGGCGGGGCCGTGCCCGCTGGCGCCGGCTACTTCGTGGCGCCCACCGTGGTCACTGGTCTGGCCGAGACAGACCGGCTGGTGGCCGAGGAGCAGTTCGGTCCGGTCTTCCCGGTGATGAAATTCACCGACGTGGATGACGCGATCCAGCGGGCGAACAACACGCGCTTCGGGTTGTCCGGGTCGGTGTGGAGTCGCGATCTGGCGCAGGCGCAGGCCATTGCCGCGCAGCTTCAGGTGGGCACGGCGTGGGTCAACCAGCACCGGCTCACCATGGCCAATGTGCCCTTCGGCGGCGCCAAGGAATCGGGCATCGGCCGCACTTATGCGCACATGGGCCTGACGGCCTACATGGAGCCGCAGGTGATCAGCGTGCTGAAGTAGCACCCTGCTGCGTGGCCCACAGCCCGTCGAGCGCCGCGGGCCGCTGTCGCGCGCGGCGCTTGCCATCCTGTCCGGCGATGCTGGCCAACACCGGTCCGCTCCAGTCGCGGATCACGCGGCGCGAAATGTGCCAGTGGCCGCCTTCCTGGCGCAGCACATCCTCGTAGTAGCCCATCACGTTCAGGCGATGCGGCGCTTCGTCGGCGCGCAGCGCCACCAGCACATAGGATCTGGCCAGCACACCCTCGGAGGTTGCGGCCAGCACGATGTTGGTGACATGGTGCTGGCGTCCGGCGGATTCCGGCCGGCCGCGGAAGTACGCGGCGAAGCGCGCCAGCGCCGCACTGCCCTGCCAGCGCCCCGGTTCATCGAACACGTCCCAGACCAGTTCGGCGTCGCTGGTGAAGCAGGCCACGAAGCCGGCCTCGTCGCCGGTGTCGAGGCTCCACGCATAGCGCGCCAGCAGTTCGTGGATTTCAAGCCGGTCACCGGCGGAGAGCGTGGCGATCATGGGTGCTCCGGTTCAGGTGACCGCGTAGTAGTCGAACACCGAGCGCGCGCCGCGACGTTCGCCGGTGCCGACGAACAGCGTGCGGCCCAGCCATTCGTGCGGGCCGTCGGGCACTTCGAAGCGCGGGGTGATGCGGCAGTAGGTTTCATGCGGCGCCACGGACTGCCCGGCTTCGAGGCGCGCCAGCACTTGCGGTGATGACCAGGCGATGCCGCGGTTGTGGATGTAGATGGGCGTGCCATCGGCGGCTTCGAGCTGGTAGTGCGCCTCGAAGTCGACCAGGCCCCCGGGCCAGAACAGCGGCCAGTCGCCGCCGGACAGCGGCACCACCCGGCCCTGCAGCCGGGGGCCGCTGATCTGGCCGCCCTTCACGGGCACATGGCCGCGCCGGCCCGCGCGATGTGCAGGCTCGAAGCGCAGCCGCGGGCCCGCATCGAATTCGAGCACGATGCGGAACGCAAACGAAAGTCCCGGTGGTGCGAGATCGCCGGGTCGTGATTCATCGGCCATGGCTCTTGTCTCCGCCTCGCATCCGCCAGATCCACAGCAGCGCCGCAGCCAGCACCAGGAACGCCGCCAGCACCAGTATGCCGGTGACATGACTGCCCGACAGTTCGAACATCCGGCCCAGCATCGCCGGCCCCACGATGCCCCCGGCAGTGCCGGCCATGCTGATGATGGCGATGACGCTGACGGGCACCTGGCCGCCGCCGATGCCCAGTGCTGCGGGCAGCGCCCAGAACACGCCCTGATTGGCGCCGATGCCGAACCCCGCCACCACCAGCAGCGCCAGCACGCTAGGACCGATGGGCAGCATCACGGCAACCACCAGCGCCACACCCGCGAGCACGGCGCCCAGCGCCACATGGCCCAGGCGTTCGCCGCTGCGGTCGGAATGGCGCGCATTGAGGAACAGGCCCGCCACCAGTGCCGCCTGCGGCAGCGCGCTCAGTGTGCCGATCAGCCATTCACTGCGGGTCAGCGCCAGTTGCCGCACGATCTGCGGCAGCCAGTAGACCAGCGCGTAGGAGCCCGTCATCACCAGGAACCAGACGGCGCAGCACAGCCCCACACGGGCATCCGCCAGCGCGGCGAGGTTGCCCGCTGGCGAGGGACTGGTCTGTGCGTTGCCGCGCTGCGTGCCGGCAACCGTGGCCGACTGCCCTTCGGCGGCGATGCGCTGTTCGAGTTGCAGACCTTCGCCGGGTTGCAGCCAGCCTGCCTTGGAGGGCCGATCGACGAAATAGGCGGCTGCCAGCAGCGCGAAGAGGAAATTCGGCACGGCCGACACCAGAAACAACCATCGCCAGGGCTCCAGCCCCAGCGGGTTCTGCATGCCCAAGAGCCACCCGCACAGCGGCCCGCCCACCACCAGCGAGAACGGTACGGCCGACAGCGCGATGGCCATCGCGCGCGCGCGCGTGGCCTGCGGCGTCCACTGACTGATGTACCAGGTCATGCCCGGCGCGAAACCCGCCTCGGCGGTACCCAGCACGAAGCGGGCGACGATGAAATCCGTGGCATCGTGCACGCGCGACATCAAGAGGCCGGCCACACCCCATACCGTCATCGACAGCAGCAACCAGGGCTTGATGCCCCAGCGCCGCAGCAGCAGCGCATGCGGATACTGGAAGATCAGGTAGGCAACGAAGAAGGTGCTGATGCCGAGGCCGAAGGCGGTGGGCGTAAGCCCCGCCGACTGCGACATGGGCTGGCCGGCAAAGCTGACATTCATCCGGTCGATGGCATTGATGAAGGTCAGGATGGCGATGGGCAGCAACAGCCGCCACACCGTGCGCCGGTACAGCGGGTCGTGCGCGCCGCGCGAGGCGACGTCGAGTCCTGCGCTCATGCGGTCAGAACGTGGAGCGCGTGGTGGCGCCGTCGACGGCGATGCTCTGGCCGGTGATGTAGCCGGCGAATTCACTGCACAGCCAGGCCACCAGCGCGCCGGCCTCGCGCGGCTCGCCGAAACGCCGGGCCGGAATCTGGTAGGCCTCGGTGAACTTCACCACTTCCTGGTCATAGGTAGTGCCATTGCGCGCCGCATTCGCGGTGAACTGCTCGTGCGTGAAGGCAGTGTGGAACATGCCGGGCAGCACGGTGTTCAGCGTGACATTGTCGGCGGCCACGCGCCGCGCCACGGCCACGGTGTAATTGACCAGCGCCGCGCGCGGGGCGCCGCTGAGGATGCGAAGTTCCAGCGGATACTTGGCTGCAATGGAGGCGATGTTGACGATGCGGCCCCAGCGGCGCTTCACCATGCCCGGCAGCACGGCCTCGATCATCTGCACCGGACTCATGAGGCCGGTATCGAGCGCGCCCTGCCAGTCGGCGGGCTTGATGGTCGTGTGGTCGGGCGTCATCGGCGGAGGCGAGCAGGTGCCGACGAGGATGTCCGGCGCCGGACAGGCCGCGAGGATGCGGGCCCTGCCCTCGGCGGTGCTGTGGTCGGCGGCAATGGGCACCACCTCGACGCCGTACTTGTCGCGCAGGTCCTGCGCTGCGGCTTCCAGCCGCGGCGCACCGCGCGCGCTCATCACCAGGTGCACGCCTTCGGTGGCCAGCATCTGCGCTGCCGCAAGGCCTATGCCCGCGCTCGCGCCATTGACGAGGGCCCGACGCCCCCTGATTCCCATGTCCATCCGCGGCTCCCTGTGGGTATTCGACCCATTGTAGTGATTGGTGGGCCGTGCGCGATTCGAACGCGCGACCAACTGGTTAAAAGCCAGCTGCTCTACCGACTGAGCTAACGGCCCGAAGCCAACGTCCGGCGCGGGGGCGCGTAGGATACCGGATCAGGCGTAGCGCGTGGGATCGGCCACGCCGGCCGCAGCGAAGCCCTCGCGGCGCAGCCGGCAGGAGTCGCAGCGGCCACAGGCGGCCCCGGTGGCATCGGCCTGGTAGCAGGATACCGTCTGCCCGTAGTCCACCCCGAGCGCGATGCCGGCGCGGATGATGTCGGCCTTGCCGAGTGTCATCAGCGGCGCCTGGATACGGAAGGATTCGCCTTCCACGCCCGCCCGCGTCGCAACCCCCGCCAGCGCCTCGAAGGCATTGATGAAATCGGGGCGGCAATCCGGATAACCGGAGTAGTCCACTGCATTCACGCCGATGAAGATGTCACGCGCGCCGCAGACCTCGGCCCAGCCCAACGCCAGTGACAGGAACAAGGTGTTGCGCGCGGGCACATAGGTGATGGGTATGCCCGGAGTGGGAGCCACCGGCACAGGCAGATCCGGGTCGGTGAGCGCCGAGCCGCCGATGCGTGCCAGGTCCACGTGCATCTGGCGGTGTTCCAGTGCGCCCAAATGCTGCGACAGCCGCGCCGCCGCGGCCAATTCGGCCGAATGCCGCTGGCCATAGCTCACCGCCAGCGTGCGGCAATGAAAGCCCCGCGCGTGCGCCATGGCCAGCACCGTGGCCGAATCCAGCCCCCCCGACAGCAGCACGATGGCTTCGCGTTTCATCGTCCGGGCTCGTCGCCCCAGAGGATCTTGTGCAGCTGAACCTGCATCCGCACCGGCAGTCCGTCGGCCAGGATCCATTCGGCCAGATCGCGCGCGGCCACCTGTCCGTGGCTGGGAGAGAACAGCACCATGGTGCCTTCGGCCAGGTTGCGGTGGCGCACCAGATCGCGGCTCCATTCATAGTCGGCGCGGCTGCAGATGACGAACTTCACCTGGTCGGTTGCACCCAGCAGTGCAAGCTGATCGAGCAGGTTGCGATGGACTTCGCCGGAGCCCGGCGTCTTCACGTCCACGACGCGCGACACGCGGGAATCCACTTGGTCTACGGGCAGGGCGCCGCTGGTCTCGAGGCTGACGCGGAAGCCCGCATCGCAGAGACGTTGCAGCAATGGCAGGCAGTTGGCCTGGGCCAGCGGTTCGCCTCCGGTGACGCAGACATGGCGCGTGCGCTGTGCACGCACGCTGTCCAGGATGTCATCCAGACCCATCCACTGGCCGCCGCCGAACGCATAGGCTGTATCACAGTACTGGCAGCGCAGCGGGCAGCCGGTGAGCCGCACGAACACCGTGGGGAATCCCACCGTGTCGCCCTCGCCCTGCAGCGAACGGAATATCTCCGTGATCTTCAGCCGCGGTGCAGCCGGCGCGGTCACGGTCACGCCTACTTCGGCAGCTTCGCCAGTCGATCGGCTGCGAGTTTGGCTGCGTCGGAGTCCGGATACCTGGTGACGAGCTGCTGCAGCGTGGCGCGCGCGGCAGCCGCCTTGTTCTGCTCGATCTGCGTGAAGCCCAGCTTCAGCATGGCATCCGGAGCCTTGCGCGAATTGGGCCAGCCCGTGAGCACGCGCTGAAAGGCGGCGGCGGCCTGGTCGTATTCGGCGGTGACGTAGTACGCCTCGCCCAGCCAGTACTGCGTATTGTCGGCCATCTGGCCATTGGGATGGGTGCTGGCCAGCGAGCGGAAGCCATCGACGGCCGCGGCATAGTTGCGGGCGCGAAGCTGCTCCAGCGCGCGGTTGTACTGGCTTTGCTCGTCGGTGCCCGTGGTCGTGCCGGGGGGCAGCGCCGTGGGCGCGTTCGCACTGGCCACTGCGGCGTTGGCGGCGACCTCGGTGAGACGCTTGTCGAGATCGGCGTACAGGTCGCGCTGCTGCTTTTTCAGCACGGCGTTGTCGTTCTGCAGCTCCTCGATGCGACCGCGCAGCGTCCGCACCTCTTCCTGCAGCCCGTCGACGCGCTGCGCCATCTGCATCAGGCTCTGGTTGGAGACGATGCGGTCGATGCGGCCCACGCGTGAATCGAGGTCATCGAGCCGGATCTTCACCGGGTCTTCCTCGGGCGTGGTGGCGCAGCCGCCCAGCGCCAGCAGGGCGCAGGCGGCCAGCAGCGCGCGCAGGTCAGTTGATGTAGACAATCTCCACCCGCCGGTTCTTTGAATAGGCATTTTCATCACTGCCCGCCGCTGCGGGACGTTCCTCGCCGTAGCTCACCGTGGTGATCTGTGATTCCTGCACACCCTGCAGCGTCAGCGCACGGCGCACCGCCTGTGCGCGGCGTTCGCCCAGGCCGATGTTGTATTCGCGCGAGCCGCGCTCGTCGGTGTGGCCCTCGAGCCGCACGCGCACCGTGGCGTTGCTCGCCAGGAACCGCCCATGGGCGGCGATGACATCGACGTATTCGTTGCGGATGTCGCTGCTGTCGAAATCGAAGTAGATGACACGCTGTGAACCCAGCGGGCCATCCGGGCCCAGTGCCCCGCCCGAGGTGGAACCGCCACTGGCATTGACCGTGGCCACGCCGCTGCTCTGCGCATTGCCGGCCGATTCGGTGGAACCCGACGCCACCGTTTCACCGGGCGAGGTGGTGCTGGCCGCGGGCCGCTTGCTGGCGCACCCTGCGGCGAGCAAAGCGGTGGCAACCAGTACGATCAGCGTTGAATGCTTCAATTGCAGCTCCTTCGAAGGCCCGGGTCGGGCCTGGATTTTTTCACAAACCACATCAGTTGGCGAACGGTCCCCACACCGGTTCACGCACCTCGCCCTGGTCGGACTTCAGCCGCAGGCTCACCTGCCCGTCCACCGAGATGGTGGCGAGCACGCCCTGGCCGCGTTCGCGACCCGCGTAGATGAGCACCGCGCCATTGGGCGCGAAGCTCGGCGATTCATCGAGGCTGCCGCGCGACAGCGGCGTGATCTGGCCGCTGGCCACGTCCACCGCCGCCACGCGAAAGCCGCTGGCCTCCTGCGTGACGATGGCCAGCATCTTGCCGTCGGGTGACACGCGCGCGCGCGCCGCGTAGTTCACGCCGAAGGTGATACGACGCGCGCGGCTGCCCGCCTGTGCGGGCGAGTTGTAGATCTGCGGGCCACCGCCGCGATCCGAGGTGAAGTACAGCGACTGCCCGTCGGCCGACCAGGCCGGCTCGGTGTCGATGGCCGGATCGTCGGTGATGCGCGTCAGGCCCTGCGTGGCGAGGTCGAGCACGTAGATGTCGAGGTTGCCCGAACTGCCCGACAGCGTCAGTGCCAGCTTGCGTCCATCGGGGGAAAATGCCGGCGCGCCATTCACGCCCGCGCGAGCGGACACCTGGCGACGCTCGCCGGTGCGCACGCGCTGCACGAAGATGGCCGCGACGCGGTTCTCGAACGACACGTACGCCAGCCATTCACCATCGGGCGACCAGGCCGGCGACATCACCGGCTGCGAGGACTGCATGGCGATGCGCGCGTTCTCGCCGTCGGCATCGGCGATGAGCAACTGGAAGCGCTGGTTGGGCGGTGCGCCATCCACCGACACATAGGCGATGCGCGTGGCAAAGGCGCCGCGCGTGCCGGTGAGCTTCTCGAAGATGCGGTCGGCCACGCGATGCGCGCCATTGCGCACGGCATTCTGCGGCGCGGTGACGGATTCGCTGAGCATGACCTGCCCGGTGAGCGCGTTCACCAGGTCGAACTGCAACTGCACGGCGCCCGCAGCGCCGGCGGCGACACGCCCCACCACCACATAGTCTGCGCGCTGCGCCTTCCAGGCGGCCGCATCCACATCGGCGGCGCGCGTGGGCCGTGCCGGCATTGCATTGCGGTCGACACCGCGGAACCGGCCGCTGCTCTCCAGGTCGCGCTGCACCACCGCCGCCACGTCGAGTCCGCCATCGGCCGGCACTGCCCGCGCGAAGGGCACCACGGCCACGGGCACCGGATCGGTGACGCCGCGCGTGATGTCGATCTTCAGTTCCGCCTGGGCCGGCGTCACGGCCGCCAGCAGCAGCGCAGCGCCGATCCGGAGGGTGTGCTTCAACAGGGTATGCATGGGGTGTTTCATTTGTCCGGCTTGAATGTAACCACCAGCGTGCGCTCGAACAAGGCGGCATCCGCAGGCTGCGGCAGCGGCGAGGCGCGGTACACCGCCGCTTCGATGGATTGCCGCACCGCCTCGTCGCCATTGCAGCGACCCACCTGCACGGCAGTGACGGCGCCGCCCGGCACCTGGGTCACGCGCACCTCGCATTCCAGGCCCGCGGTGGCGCTGGGAGGCCGTATCCAGGCGCGCTCGATGCGCGAAGTGATCTGGCTGATGTACTGGGCCATCTGGCCGCTGGCGCGTGCCGCGGCAAGGCGCTCTTCGGCGGCAAGCTGGGCGTTGAGCTGGGCTTCGCGCGCCGCGCGCGCCTTCTCGGCCTCGGCCTTTGCCCGGCGTTCACGCTCCTGCTTGTCACGTTCGGCCTTCTCCTTCTCCGCCTGTTCGCGCGCCAGCCGTTCACGCTCGGCCTTCTCCCTGTCAGCCTTTTCCTTCTCGGCCTTGTCCTTCTCTGCCTTCTCGCGCTGGGCCTTTTCGCGCGCCTGACGCTCGGCTGCTTCCTGCTCTGCAGCAAGCCGTCTTTCTTCGGCGACATGGAGTTCCTCGGCCTTCCTGGCCTCGGCTTCTTCACGCGCCTTCGCGTCGGCGTCCTCCTGCGGCGGCGGCTCGGGTTCGGAAGCAGGCGCAGGTTCGGTGACGGGTTCCGGTGCGGGAGGGGGCACGGTCTTCGACGGTTGCGCATCGACCACCGTCGCGGTCAATGCAAGCCGTTCGCCAGCGGGTTCAGGGCTGCGATTCCACCACCAGATGCCGACGATGCCCGCGGCCAGCAGCAGATGCAGCAGCACGGAAAGCGATATCGACGACCAGTTGCCCCCGCGGCCTGCCTTCTTCATGGCCTGGCCGGCGGCTCGGCCGGTGCGCTGAGGAAACCAATGCGCGTGGCGCCACTTCGCTGCAGCAGCACCATGGCCGACAGCACGCGCCCGTAGTCCACGCGGGTGTCGGCCTTGATCAGCACCTCCCGCTCGGGCGTGCGTTGCAGCGCCGCCGACACCGCCGCCTGCACCGCGCCGTCGTCGAGCTCGGCATCGGGCGCGCGCCCGATGTTCAGGAACAACCGGGCCTGGCGGTCGATCGACAACACCAGGGGCGGATCGGGCTTGCGCTGCGGTGGCAGGGGTTTGCCATTGACCTTGGGCAGGTCGACGTTGATGCCCTGCGTCAGCAGCGGCGCCGTGGCCATGAAGATCACCAGCAGTACCAGCATCACGTCGATCAGCGGCACGACGTTGATCTCGCCCATGAGCCGGCGTTTGCGCGGCCCCGCTTCCATCAGGAGGCCTCGGTCAGGGGGCGGCCCGCATGCCGCTGCAGGATGGTGGAGAATTCCTCCATGAACGCGTCATAGCGCATTTCGAGGCGGCCCACCTTGTCTGCATAGCGGTTGTAGGCGATGAAGGCCGGAATGGCGGCCACCAGCGCGAAGGCCGTGGCCACCAGCGCCTCGGCAATGCCCGGTGCCACGGTGGCCAACGTAGCCTGCTGCACCCCGCCCAGTGCGACGAAGGTGCCCATGATTCCCCAGACGGTGCCGAACAGTCCCACATAGGGTGAGACGGAGCCGATGGTGGCAAGCATGGCCAGGTTGTGTTCCAGCCGGTCGATCTCCTTCAATTGCGCCACGCGCATGGCGCGACGGGCGCCTTCCAGCAGTTGGTCGGAAGGCACGCCGCCCTGGCGCAGCCGCGCGAATTCGCGGAAACCCATTTCGAAGATGCTGCTCATGCCACTGTTGCCGCCGCGCGCCTCGAGCTGGCGGTACAGCGAGCCCAGATCGCCGCCCGACCAAAAATTGGCCTCGAAGCGCTCGGCTTCGGCGCGTGCCCGCGCCAGCACTGCCCGCTTGCCGAGGATGACTGCCCAGGAGGCAATGGAGGCGGCCAGCAGCAACCCCAGCACCAGCTGCACCACGATGCTGGCGTCGCTGACGAGCTTGAACAGGGAGAGCGGTTCGGCATTCATTCTAAGGATCCTCGCAACGCCTGCGGCAGACGTCGTGGGCGGAAGGTGGCGGCATCCAGGCAGGCCACGCGCACGGTGGCCGAGAGCAGGCGCTCGGCATCGCACAGGATCTCCTGCGTGAATTCCACCGAGGCGCCGCCGGCAAGTCGCGCGCGACTCCGGACGAGCAGCAGGTCATCGAGGCGCGCGGGCTTCAGGAAGTCGAGCGTCATCGCGACCACGGTGAACACCAGCGATTCCTCCTGCCTGAGTCTTGCCTGTGAATAGCCCAGCGCGCGCAGCCACTCCGTGCGTGCGCGCTCCAGGTAGCACAGGTAGCTGGCATGGTAGACCACGCCGCCGGCGTCAGTATCCTCGTAGTACACGCGCACCGACCAGTCGGTCGCCATCACCGTTCGCTGTCCTCGAAAAGCGGCAGGCCCGCACCGCCCCGCTCCGGCGCTGCGAGACCCAGGTGCAGGTAGGCGGCGCGTGTGGCCATGCGGCCGCGCGCGGTGCGTATGAGAAGCCCGCGCTGGATGAGGAAGGGTTCGACCACGTCTTCGAGCGTGCCGCGTTCCTCGCCGATGGCCGCGGCCAGGCTCTCAATGCCCACGGGTCCGCCGTCGAATTTGTCGACGATGGTGGTCAGCAGGCGCCGGTCCAGCGCGTCCATGCCCTTGGGGTCGACATCGAGCAGGTCGAGCGCTGCATCGGCGATGGCCGCGGTGATGACGCCATCGGCGCGCACCTGCGCGTAGTCGCGCACGCGACGCAGCAACCGGTTGGCGATGCGCGGTGTGCCGCGTGAGCGGCTGGCGATGCGCGCGGCGCCATCGGGCGTTGCGGCCACGCCGAGGATGCCGGCCGAGCGCGTGACGATCTGCGCCAGCTCGCCGTCGGTGTAGAAGTCGAGCCGCTGCACGATGCCGAAGCGATCGCGCAGCGGCGAGGTGAGCAGGCCGGCGCGCGTGGTGGCGCCCACCAGCGTGAACGGCGCGAGGTCGAGCTTGATCGAACGTGCCGTGGGGCCTTCGCCGATCATCATGTCGAGCTGGAAATCCTCCATCGCCGGGTAGAGAACTTCTTCCACCACCGGGCTCAGCCGGTGGATTTCGTCGATGAACAGCAGGTCACGGGGCTGGAGCTGCGTGAGCAGTGCCCACAGGTCGCCGGTGCGCTCGAGCACGGGCCCCGAGGTCTGGCGCAGGTTCACGCCCAGTTCCGCCGCGATGATCTGCGCGAGAGTGGTCTTGCCCAGGCCCGGCGGGCCGAACACCAGCACATGGTCGAGCGCCTCGCCGCGATGGCGCGCGGCCTCGATGAAAAGCCCCAACTGGCTCTTGACCGATTCCTGACCCACGTACTCGGCGAGGCGGCGCGGCCGGATGGCGCGGTCCTGGGTTTCCTCGCCGCGCTGCGCGCCGGCATCGACGATGCGATCGGAGGCCATGCTATTTCACCGCGCCCTGCAGCGCCGCGCGCAGGATTTCCTCGGTGCTGCCGCCCTCGCCCGCGGCTTCGAGCAGCCGCGTGGCTTCGACGGGCTTGTAGCCCAGCGCCAGCAGTGCATCCATAGCCTCTTCGCGCGGCGAGCGGGGCGCGGCCACGGCGCCCTTTGCGCGCGGCACGGACTTGAAGTGATCGCGCATCTCCACCAGCAGCCGCTCGGCGGTCTTGCGACCCACGCCGGGGATGCGGGTGAGCGTGGTGGCGTCTTCGCTGGCGATGGCGAGTTCGAAGGCCTCGGCACTCATGCCCGACAGCACTGCCAGCGCCATCTTCGGACCCACGCCGCTGATCCTGAGCAGCGCGCGGAACAGCGAGCGCTCATCGTCGGTGATGAAGCCATAGAGCAGCGAGGCGTCCTCGCGCACCACATGGTGGATGCGCAGCCGCACCACGGTGCCGGTGGGCGGCAGCGCCAGAAAGGTGGACATGGGCACGTCGACCTCATAGCCCACGCCCTGCACCTCGACCAGCAGGCGCTGCGGGTCGCGCACCGCCAGCACGCCATGCAGCGAACCGATCAACGCTGCACCCGTGCAGTCACCAGTCGCAGCGCGGAGCGCTGCACCTGACCATGACACAACGCCACGGCCAGGGCGTCGGAGACGTCGGCGGTGCTGGGCTCGGCGATGGCGAGCATGGCCTGCACCATGACGGACACCTGCGCCTTGTCGGCGGCGCCGGTGCCCACCACTGCGAGCTTGATGGCCCGCGGCGCGTATTCGTACACCGCCGCGCCGCTGACCACGGCCGCGCACAGGGCGGCGCCGCGTGCCTGACCCAGCTTCAGCGCGCTGTCGGCATTGCGATGCATGAACACCCTTTCGATGGCGATCTCGTCGGGACGATACTGCACCACGAGTTCGAGGATGGCCTCGTGGATCTGCCGCAAGCGGCGCGCGAAGTCATCGCCCGTGGCGCGAATGCAGCCGCTGGCCACGTGCTTCTCGGCGCGAACGGTGCAGTCGATGATGCCGAAGCCGGTGCGCACCGAACCCGGATCGAGCCCTAGCACGCGCCGCGGAAACGGCGCGGGCACCGCGGTCAGCGGCACCGCCTCCGACCGGCGGACCGCGGCCAGCCGATCCGCGGTGCGGTGTTCGGCAGGATCGAATCGACGCCAGGCGCGGCTTGCGGAGCGGGACATGCCGATATGATAGCGTGAGTCAACGTGAACCCCACACCGACATCCCCGCTTTCCCGGCACAGCGCTGCGCTCGCCGAGCGCATCGATGCACTGGCTGCGCTGGAGCTCCCACTGCAGCAGCTGGAACGCGCACGCGAGGCTGGCGAAGTGGTTCTCGCCCTTGCCGACGACCTGCCGCTGGCCGCCGGGACGCTGCTGCATGCGGCATGCGCCGCGGACGATGCGCCGGCGCTGCCCGCGGCAGTGCGCTCGCTGTTCGGCAGCGAGGCGCTGCGCGTGGCCACGAGCTTAGGCCGGCTGGGTGATTTCAATCTGGATGCGCAGTGGTCGCAGGGCCGGCCGCTGCAGCCGGCGCAGACCGAAGTCCTGCGCAAGATGCTGCTGGCGGTGGTCGGCGACCCACGGCTGGTGCTGGCCCGCCTGGCGCTGCAACTGGTGCGAGCCCGCCACTGCCGCAAGGAAAGCGCGGCCACGCGGCGCCGCATCGCGCTCGAAATCCAGGAGCTGTATGCGCCGCTGGCCAATCGCCTGGGCATCTGGTCGCTGAAGTGGGAGCTGGAAGACCTGGCGTTCCGTGAGCTGCATCCGCAGGACTACCAGCGCATCGCCTCGGCGCTGAACGAGAAGCGCCGCGACCGCGAGCGCTACATCGACGAGGTGGTGGCCACGCTGGGCGCAGCGCTGGCGGCGGCGGGCATCACCGCGAGCGTGGTCGGCAGGCCCAAGCACATCTACAGCATCTACCGGAAGATGCAGCGCAAGGGGCTGGCCTTCGAGCAGGTGTTCGACGTGCGCGCCGTGCGCATCATCGCTGGCAGCGTGGCCGACTGCTACGCGGCGCTGGGCGTGGTGCACAACCTCTGGCCCTTCCTGCCCAGCGAGTTCGACGACTATATCGCCACGCCCAAGGACAATGACTACCGTTCCATCCACACCGCGGTCACCGGTCCGGATGGTCGTGCACTGGAGGTGCAGATCCGCACGCAGGAGATGCAGGACCAGGCCGAGCTCGGCGTGGCCGCGCACTGGCGCTACAAGGAAGGCGGCGGTGATCGACGCTACGACGTGAAGATCCAGCAGGTGCGGGAGCTCTTGCATGGCGCGGGCGCGCCCGGGGACGAGCTGGGGCGATTGTCGGCGGGGCTGTTCGATGATCGCGTCTACGCGATGACACCCAAGGGCGAAGTGGTCGACCTGCCGCGCGGCGGCACGCCACTGGATTTCGCCTTCCACGTGCACAGCGACCTGGGAGAGCGCTGCCGGGGCGCCAAGGTCAATGGCCGCATCACGCCGCTGAACCAGCCCATCGCCAGCGGCGACGTGGTGGAGATCATCACCGGCAAGGAAGCCGCACCCAGCCGCGACTGGCTGTCGGCCGGCAGCGGCTACCTCGCCTCCTCGCGCAGCAAGTCGAAACTGCGCGCGTATTTTCGCCGCATCGACGAAGCCGCGGCGCGGACGCCCTCTGCCCCTGCGGCCCACGAATCGCCCGCCGCGCGGCAGGAGGAGCCGCCGCGCGTCGTGCGCAAGCAGCGCCCGGTCGGCAGCGCCGGCAAGTCACCGGTGGAAATCGAAGGCGTCGGCGATCTGCCGATCATGCTGGCGCGCTGCTGCGCGCCGGTGCGGCCCGAGCCCATCCGCGGATATCTCACGCTCGGCCGTGGCGTGACCATCCACCGCGCCGACTGCCAGGGCCTGGCGCGGATGGTGAAGCAGAAGCCGCAACGACTGCTCGAAGTGGACTGGAGCGCCTCAGATGCCGCACGCGTGGCCGCGCGGGTGTCCATCGAGGCTTTCGACAGGCGCGGGTTGCTGCGCGACATCTCCGACCTGATCGCCGAACAGCACCTGAGCATCGAAGGCGTGAGCAGCAATACCGATCCGCGCGACCGCATCGCGCGGTTCGAAGTGCGGCTGACGGTGCACGATGCCGGCGAGCTGGCGCGGCTGCAGCGCAAGCTCGCGCGGATTCCGAATGTATTCGCGGTGAAGCGGCTGCGCTAAAGCAGCGCCGCGCGCTCCGCCCGGCTAGCGGTTCAGCGTGTCGATGGCGCGCTTGTCGGCATTGAGCGCGGCCTCGTGCACGGCCTCCGACAGGGTCGGATGCGCATGCATCGTGCGCTGCAGGTCCTCGCAGCTCGCGTTGTACTCGAGCGCGAGGCAGGCCTCGCCGATCAGCTCGCCGGCCAGCGGGCCGATGACGTGCACGCCGAGGATGCGATCGCTGTCGGCATCGGCCACCACCTTGGCGAAGCCGCTGCTGGCTTCCATGGCCCGGGCGCGGCCACTGGCCACGAAGGGGAACTGGCCGATCTTCACGTTCACGCCCGAGGCGTGGGCCTCGGCTTCGGATTTGCCCACCCAGGCGATCTCGGGCGCCGTGTAGATCACGGAGGGGATCACCTCGTAGTTCACGTGGCCGTAGCGGCCGGCGATCAGCTCGGCGGCCATCACGCCCTCGTCCTTGGCCTTGTGCGCCAGCATGGGGCCGCGCACGCAGTCGCCGATGGCGTAGACATTCGGCGCGCCGGTGCGGCAGTGCTCGTCCACCACGATGAAGCCACGCGGGTCGAGTTGCACGCCGGTGCCATCGGCCAGCAGGTTCGTGGTGTAGGGACGGCGGCCCACGGCCACCACCAGCCGGTCGAATTTCACCACCTGCTCGCCCTGCGCATCCGTGAACTTCACGCTGACTTCGCCATTGTCGATGGCAGCCGCGTTGACCTTGGCGCCCAGCCGGATGTCGAGGCCCTGCTTGCGAAGCTGCTTGAGCGCCTCGGCCGCGAGTTGCCGGTCGGCCAGCGCGAGGAAATCCTCCGCCGCTTCGAGCACGGTGACCTTTGCTCCCAGCCGCTGCCATACGCTGCCCAGTTCAAGGCCGATGACGCCGGCGCCGATCACGCCCAGCCGGGCGGGCACTGCATCGAATTCGAGCGCGCCCCAGGAATCGACGATGCGCTTGCCGTCCTGCGGCACGCTCTTCAGTTCAATCGGCACGGAGCCCGACGCCAGTATCACGGCGCCAGCGGCAAGCGTCTGCTTGGCACCGTCGGCTGCGGTGAATTCGACCTGGCAGCCTTGGTCCGTTGCGGACAGCAACCTGCCGCGGCCCTGCAGCGCGATGACCCCGCTGGACTTGAACAGCGAGGCGATGCCGCCGGTCATTCCCTTGACGATGCCGGCCTTGCGGCGCTGCATGGCGGTCACGTCGATGGAGGGCGCACCCACGCCGATGCCATGGGCCTTGAATTCATGCGCGGCGCGGTGGAACAGCTCGGAGGATTCGAGCAACGCCTTGGAGGGTATGCAGCCTGCATTGAGACAGGTGCCGCCGAAGGCGCGCGTGCCGTCGCGGTTCTGCCAGTCGTCGATGCAGGCCACCGACAGCTTGTTCTGCGCGGCGCGGATGGCGGCAGGATAGCCGCCGGGACCGCCGCCGATCACGATCACGTCATAACGGTCGGACACGGATCAGACTCCCAACAGCAGGCGGCCCGGATCCTCGAGGCATTCCTTGATGGTGACCAGGAACTGCACGGCTTCCTTGCCGTCGATGATGCGGTGATCGTAAGTGAGCGCCAGGTACATCATCGGGCGGATGACCACCTGGCCATTCACCGCCACGGGGCGCTCCTGGATCTTGTGCATGCCGAGGATGGCGCTCTGCGGCGCATTGACGATGGGCGTGGACAGCAGCGAACCGAACACCCCGCCATTGGTGATGCTGAAGGTGCCGCCAGTGAGGTCTTCCATGGTCAGCGAGCCGGAGCGGGCGCGCGCGGCGAAGTCGCCCACGGCCTTTTCGATCTGCGCGAAGCTCAGGAGGTCCGCATCGCGCAGCACGGGCACCACCAGGCCACGATCGGTGGAGACCGCCATGCCCACGTCATAGAACTCGCGGTAGACGATGTCATTGCCATCGACCGCCGCATTGACGACGGGGAAGCGCTTCAGCGCCTCGATGGCGGCGCGCACGAAGAACGACGAGAAGCCCAGCTTCACGCCGTGGTTCTTCTCGAACTTGTCCTTGTAACGGGCACGCAGTTCCTGCACGGCGAGCAGGTCCACTTCGTTGAAGGTGGTGAGCAGCGCCTGCGAGGCCTGTGCGCTGATCAGGCGTTCGGCGATGCGCGCGCGCAGACGCGTCATCGGCACGCGACGCTCGACCCGGGATCCGGCGGCAAGACCTGCAGCAGGCGCGGCGCGTGCAGCCAGCACATCGGGCTTGGTGACGGCGCCGCCCAGGCCGGAACCGGCGATCCTGGCCAGGTCGGCGCCGGCTTCCGCGGCCGCGCGGCGCGCGGCGGGACCGGCCTTGACCGCGCCCGAGGCGGCGGGTGTTGCAGCAGCGGCCGGAGCCGCGGGGGCGGCAGTGCTGGACGCGGCAGCAGCCTTGGGCGCGGCGGCCGTCGCAGCCGGAGCAGCCGCCGGAGCGGATGCGACAGCGCCCGCTTCAACGATGGCCAGCAACTGGTCGCTGGTGACCGTGGCACCCGCGGCGACCTTGATCTCTTTCAGCACACCGGACACCGGTGCGGGCACTTCCAGCACCACCTTGTCGGTTTCGAGGTCGGCCAGGTTTTCATCGCGCGCCACCGCATCGCCGGGCTTCTTGTGCCAGGTGACCAGCGTGGCGTCGGCCACGGACTCGGGCAGCTTCGGTACTTTGATCTCGGTGCTCATGTTGTTTGCTGGACCTTCAGGAACTCTTGCGCATCGGGGTGGCGGCGGCCTGCGGCTTCGCGACAGGTGGCGGCGAAGCCACGGTCTCGTGCTGCGGCGCGTGCAGCGCGGCCTCGACCAGTTCGCGCTGCTCGGCGTCGTGGATCTTGGCGATGCCGGTGGCGGGCGCGGCGGCATGGCCACGGCCCGCGTACAGCAGCGTCTGGCCTTTCTGCAGGCCCTGTTCCAGCCGGTGGCGGATGGAATACCAGGCGCCCTGGTTCTGCGGCTCTTCCTGGCACCAGATGATCTCGCGCGCCTGCGGATAGCGCTTGAGCACGGCCTCGTAGGCCTGGCTGGGGAAGGGATAGAGCTGCTCGATGCGGACCAGCGCCACGTCCTTCTGGCCGGCGGCCCGGCGGGCCTTGAGCAGGTCGAAGTACACCTTGCCGCTGCAGAACACCACGCGCTGCACCTGCGATGCGGACAGGTCGTCGACCTCGTCGAGTACCTGGGCGAATCCGCCATCGGTGAGGTCCTTCAGCGAGGACACCGACAGCTCGTGGCGCAGCAGGCTCTTGGGCGTCATGACGATGAGCGGCTTGCGCAGCGAGCGCAGCATCTGCCGGCGGATCATGTGGAACATCTGCGCCGGCGTCGAAGGCACCACCACCTGCATGTTGTTCTCGGCGCAAAGCTGCAGGAAGCGCTCGAGACGCGCGGAGGAATGCTCCGGCCCCTGCCCCTCGTAGCCATGCGGCAGGAACAGCACGAGTCCGCACAGGCGACCCCACTTGGACTCGCCGGAGCTGATGAACTGGTCGATGATGACCTGCGCGCCGTTGACGAAGTCGCCGAACTGGCCTTCCCAGATCACCAGTGCCGCGGGGTTGGTGGTGGAATAGCCGTACTCGAAGCCGAGCACTGCTTCCTCGGACAGCACGGAGTCGGTGACCGTGAACGGCGGCTGCTTGGGGGCGATGTGCTGCAGCGGCACGTAGCACTCGCCGGTTTCCTGGTGGTGCAGCACCGAGTGGCGATGGAAGAAGGTGCCGCGGCCGCTGTCCTGGCCCGTGAGCCGGATGGGGCAGCCATCTTCCAGCAAGGCAGCGTATGCCAGCGTTTCGGCGCAGCCCCAATCCAGCGGCATCTCGCCCGCCAGCATCTTGCGGCGGTTGGCGTAAACCTGTTCCACGCGCGGATGCAGAGGGAAGCCCGCGGGCACATCCACGATGCGCGCGCCGAGCTTGGCCAGGCGTTCGGGGTCGATGGCGGTGGCCACAGGCTCCGACGCATCGTTGCGGAGGAAGCGGCTCCAGTCGACCGTGTACTGGTTGCCGATGAGGCCCAGCGAGGCAGGCACCTGCGAGGTGCCGGCATCGAGGCCGGCCCGATACTGCTCCATGAGCGCAGCAGCGTCGGCAGCGGTCAGCAGGCCCTCGCCCACCAGACGGTCGGCGTAGATCTGCCGCGCGGTGGGATGCTGGCGGATGACCTTGTACATCACCGGCTGCGTGGCCGCGGGTTCGTCGGCCTCGTTGTGGCCCAGGCGGCGATAGCAGACCAGATCGATCACCACGTCCTTGCGGAACTTCATGCGATACGCCAGCGCCTGACGCGTGACGAAGATCACCGCCTCCGGATCGTCGGCGTTCACGTGGAAGATGGGCGCCTCGAGCATCTTCGCGACGTCGCTGCAGTACATCGTCGAGCGCGTGTCGTGCGGATTGCTCGTGGTGAAGCCCACCTGGTTGTTGACGATCAGATGCACCGTGCCGCCGGTGTAGAACGCGCGCGCCTGCGAGAGCTGCAGCGTTTCCATGATGACACCCTGGCCCGCGAAGGCCGAGTCGCCATGGATGAGCACCGGCATCACGCGCATGTCGCCGGACTCGCCGCGACGCTCCTGGCGCGCGCGCACCGAGCCTTCGACCACCGGATTCACCACCTCGAGATGCGAGGGATTGAATGCCAGCGCCACATGCACATTGCCACCGGGCGTGCGCAGATCGGCGGAGAAACCCTTGTGGTACTTGACGTCGCCGGAACCCTTCAGGTGTGCGGTGTCGTAGCGGCCCTCGAACTCCGAGAACAGGTCGGAGGGCGCCTTGCCCAGCACGTTCACCAGCACATTGAGGCGCCCGCGGTGAGCCATGCCGATGACCACTTCCTCGAGGCCGGCTTCGCCGCCGTGCTGCACCAGGTCGTTCATCATGGGAATGAGCGCATCGCCGCCTTCCAGCGAGAAGCGCTTCTGGCCCACGTACTTGGTGTGCAGGTAGCGCTCCAGGCCTTCGGCAGCCGTGAGCTGCTTGAGGATGGTGATCTTCTCCTCACTGGTGAACTGCTGCTGCAGTCGGCCGAGCGTGAACTGGTCCTGCAGCCACAGGCGTTCGTCGGTGTCGGAGACATGCGCGAACTCCGCGCCCACCGTGCCCGCGAACACCTGTTCGAGCATGGCCACGATCTCGCGCAGTGTCGCGCGGCGCGGCAGTGCGTCGAGGCGCGTACCGGTGACGAACTCGGTATCGAGGTCGGCCTCGGAAAGCCCCATGTAGTCGAGCTGCATCACGCGCGGCTTGGCGCGCTGCATGAGTCCAAGCGGATCGAGCTTCGCGATCAGGTGGCCGCGGTTGGTGTAGATCTGGATGAGCCGCGAGACCGCGGCCTGCTTTTCTCCGCCCGCCGCGCTGTCGGCGGCAGGTGCCGTGACCCGCGGCTGCTGTGCGCGTTCGGTGAGCGAGCGGACGATGGGGCCATGCGGCACGTCGCCGCGACTTACCGCGAGCGTGGTGAAGTACTGCTGCCAGTCGGCGGGCACCTCCTCGCCGGCGAGATAGCGCTCGTACAGGTCTTCGACCCAGGTGGAATTGCCGCCCCAGAGCGCGGTGCTCGCCGTTTGTTCCGCGAGCGCCGTGCTGCCCAAACCGTTGTTCTGACTCATGGATTCAGCGTGAATTAACTTAAGCAGGATAGTGTAATGGAATGCCCCACCAATAAGAAACGAACCCGCTCGCACCTTCGCCGAGCAGATGCAGTTCATACGTCACGAGGACGACATACATGGCGAGCACCAGGTAGAGCAGCAGGCCCGCGGGAATGATGCCGAAGAGGCGGGCGCGGGCCAGCACCACGAGCACCACCACGCCGGTGATGGTGAGGCCGAGTTTCCAGTAAGCGAAACCGGGACTGTTGCCGACAACCAGGGGCGCCATCAGCGGATTGACCTCGCTGGCGCCATGCTTTACGAGGGTGAGTGTCAGCAGCGCGTCGGCGATGCACAGCAACACCACCAGCAATGCCGCGCCGAGCCAGTGCGCGTCGTGCCAGTCGATGCCAGCAGGATGTGCATCGTCCCGTCTGCGGCCGCCGCGTCGACGGCGCATGGCATGACCTTTCCATAGGCCGTGAAATGTTCGCTCGCGACGATCGCTTCCTTGGCGCCTGTCGGAGGGGTCGAGGTCAGCGATGGAAAAGTCCGCCTTGGGAAATGCCTGGAAAAATGCATTCTAGAGGGCGGTACGCCCGGGCGCTGACCGCCCGGTTGCGAAGTGACCGGCGTCACAGGCGGCCGCTAAGCTCATGCTCAGGATGCATGTACGGGCAGTGGTAGACTGCGCGCCCTGTTATAAGCTCGCGCCCCGGACCCGATGACCATGCGTTCCGCCCCCCTCACCCACCTGCAGCGGCTGGAAGCCGAAGCCATCCACATCATGCGCGAGGTGGTGGCCGAGTGCGAAAAGCCGGTGATGCTGTACTCCATCGGCAAAGACAGCTCGGTGATGCTGCATCTGGCGATGAAGGCCTTCCATCCTGCGAAGCCACCCTTCCCCTTCCTGCACGTGGACACCACCTGGAAGTTCCGGGAGATGATCCGCTTCCGCGACGAGACGGCAAAGCGGCTGGGCATCGAACTTCTGGTGCACACCAATCCCGAAGGGATCGAAAGCGGCATCGGTCCGTTCACGCATGGCTCGGCCGTGCACACCGATGTGATGAAGACGCAGGCGCTGAAGCAGGCGCTGGACAAGTACGGCTTCGATGCCGCCTTCGGCGGCGCGCGCCGCGACGAGGAGAAATCGCGCGCCAAGGAGCGCATCTTCTCGTTCCGCACCGCGCAGCATCGCTGGGATCCCAAGCGTCAGCGCCCCGAACTGTGGAAGGTGTACAACGCACGCAAGCACAAGGGTGAATCGCTCAGGGTGTTTCCGCTGTCGAACTGGACCGAGCTCGACATCTGGCAGTACATCTACCAGCAGAACATCGCCATCGTGCCGCTGTACTTCGCGGCGCCGCGACCCGTGGTGCAGCGCGACGGCGCGCTGATCATGGTGGATGACGAGCGCATGCCGTTGAAGGCCGGCGAGACGCCGCAGATGAAGAACGTGCGCTTCCGCACGCTGGGCTGCTATCCGCTCACCGGCGCGGTGGAGAGCACCGCCGACACGCTGCCCGCGGTCATCCAGGAGATGCTGCTGACCACCAGCTCCGAAAGACAGGGGCGCGTCATCGACCACGACTCGGCTGCATCGATGGAGAAGAAGAAGCAGGAGGGGTATTTCTGATGGCGCACGCCATTGATCTCTCCGGTCAGGACATCCTGACCTACCTGAAAACGCATGAGCACAAGGACCTGCTGCGCTTCATCACCTGCGGCAGCGTCGACGACGGCAAGAGCACGCTGATCGGCCGCCTGCTGTACGAATCGAAGCTGGTGTACGAGGATCAGCTCGCCGCGCTGGACGCCGACTCGAAGAAGCACGGCACGCAGGGCGAGCAGCTCGACTTCGCGCTGCTGGTGGATGGCTTGGCCGCCGAGCGTGAACAGGGCATCACCATCGATGTGGCGTACCGCTTCTTCTCGACGGAGAAGCGCAAGTTCATCGTCGCCGACACACCGGGCCACGAGCAGTACACGCGCAACATGGTCACCGGCGCCTCCACCGCGGATCTGGCCGTGATCCTGATCGACGCGCGCAAGGGCGTGCTGACCCAGACGCGCCGCCACAGCTACATCGTCTCGCTGCTGGGCATCCGCCACGTGGTGCTGGCGGTGAACAAGATGGATGCGGTGGGTTATTCGAAGGCCACCTTCGAGGCCATCGTGGCGGACTACCGCAAGTTCGCGCAACAGATCGGCCTTGCCGACATCACCTGCATTCCGATGTCGGCGCTGAAGGGCGAGAACATCACCGGTCGCAGCCAGGCCATGGCCTGGCACACCGGTCCGTCGTTGATGGAGCACCTCGAGTCGGTGCAGATCACCGATGAAGCCCGCGTGCTGCCGTTCCGGCTGCCGGTGCAGTGGGTGAACCGGCCCAATCAGGATTTCCGCGGCTTCGCGGGGCAGATCGCCAGTGGCCAGGTGGCGGTGGGCGATCGCATCCGCACCCTGCCCTCGGGCCAGGAAGCGCGCGTCGCGCGCATCGTCACGCAGGATGGCGACCTGCCGCAGGCCGTCGCCGGACAGAGCATCACGCTCACGCTCGACCGCGAGATCGACATCTCGCGTGGCGACCTGATCGTGCCTGTCACCGATCCGGCCTCCGTGTCCGACCAGTTCGAGGCCACGGTGATCTGGATGCATGAAGACGCCATGCTGCCCGGTCGCCAATACCTGCTGAAAATCGGGACCCGCACGCTGACGGCGACGCTGGCCACGCCGCGGTACAAGGTCAACGTCAACACGCTGGAGCAGCTGCCCGCGCGACAGCTGGAACTGAACGAGATAGGCGTCTGCAATCTGGCGCTGGATCGGCCCATCGCCTTCGATGCCTACCGCGAGAACCGCGAAACCGGCGGCTTCATCCTGATCGACAAGCTCAGCAACGATACCGTGGGCGCTGGCCTGCTGGAATTTGCGCTGCGCCGCGCCGACAACATCCACTGGCAGGCGCTGGACGTGAACCGCGCCGCCCGCTCGCAGCTCAAGGGCCAGCGCGCCTGTGCGCTGTGGTTCACCGGGCTGTCGGGTTCGGGCAAGTCGACGATCGCGAATCTGGTCGAGAAGAAGCTGCACGCGCTGGGCCGCCACACCTATCTGCTCGACGGCGACAACGTGCGCCATGGCCTGAACAAGGACCTGGGCTTCACCGACGCGGATCGAGTGGAGAACATCCGCCGCGTGGCGGAGGTATCGAAGCTGATGGTGGATGCCGGCCTCATCGTGCTGGTGTCGTTCATTTCGCCCTTCCGCTCCGAGCGGCGCATGGCGCGCGAGCTGCTGGAACAGGGCGAGTTCGTGGAGATCTTCATCGACACGCCGCTGGCCGAGGCCGAGAAGCGCGATCCGAAAGGGCTGTACAAAAAGGCTCGCGCCGGCGCACTGCCGAATTTCACCGGCATCGACTCGCCCTACGAGACGCCGGAACATCCGGAGATCACCATCCGCACCACGCAGATCACGCCGGAGGCGGCCGCCGAGGCCATCATCAGCGAGCTCGACAAGGCCGGCATCATCGCCTACGCCTACAACAATCCGCTGGCCGGGCTGTAAGGCGTGTTCACGCGTCCCGGCCTGCTCGACGCCGTCATCGACATCACGCGCCGCGCGGGACGCGAGATCCTCGATGTCTATGGCAAGGATTTCGAGGCGCGCGCGAAGGCGGACAACTCACCGCTGACCGAGGCGGACCTGCGTGCGCACCGCCTGATAGTGGACTCGCTGGGCAAACTCGAGCCGCGTCTGCCGGTGCTGTCGGAGGAATCGGCTGAAATTCCTTTCAGCGAACGCGCCGGCTGGCAACGCTACTGGCTGGTCGATCCGCTCGACGGTACGAAGGAATTCGTGTCGCGCAATGGCGAATTCACGGTGAACATCGCGCTGATCGATGACCACAGGCCGGTGATGGGCGTGGTGCACATCCCGGTGTCCGACACCACGTATTCGGGCATTCCCGGTCAGGGGGCGTGGCGCGAAGCCAACGATCGCGGGCGCATGCCCATCGGCGTGCGGCGCGTGCTCCGCCCGCCGCTGCGAGTGGTAGGCAGCCGCTCGCATGGCAATCCTGCGCTGGAGGCAGCGCTGTCGGCGCTCGGCCCGCATGAACTGAAGACGGCAGGCAGCTCGATCAAGCTGTGCATGGTGGCCGAGGGATCTGCCGACCTGTATCCGCGGCTGGGGCCCACCTCGGAATGGGACATCGCGGCGGGACAGGCCGTGGTGGAAGCCGCCGGCGGTCAGGTCGTGCGGCTGGAAGACGGCATGGCGCTGCGTTACAACACCGGTGAGGCGTTGCTGAACCCGGACTTCCTCGCCTACGGCGATCCCGCCTGCTTCCGGCGGTGGCCGAAGGCCTGAGTCACTGCGCGGCGCGCGCCGAATCGACCCGCGCACGCAGCGCGGCGATTGCCTCCGGCGCCATCGCTTCGATGCCGGTATCCACCGCTACCTGCGCACCAGCCGCCACGGGACCTGCGACCCTGATCGCCCGGCCCTGCTGCACGATCTGCCCGGCTGCATTCACCTGCACCGGCGTCACCTGGATGGCAGCCAGCGGCACGGGCGCACGATTCTGCAGCACCAGCACCGGCCGGCCGTCGCTGCCGGCGCGGATGGCCGTGGCCACGTAGTTGCCCGGATTGCGCGGCAGGTCGATGAGCACGGCCTCGCGCGCCGCCTCCTGCCCCAGGCTGCTTTGCGAGGAGGACGCGGCCTGGTACAGCTTCAGTGCGCCGTCGGTATCGCCGCTGTCGCGCGCCATGTTGCCCAGGTACAGCGCGGCGGGCGCCGTGGGCAGCAGCTCCATGCTGCGCTTCAGGTACTGCTCGGCCTGCGCGCGGTTCTTCAGCCGGTACTGCGCCACGCCGGCGCCCAGCCAGGAGCCGAAGTAGCCCGGATTGAGCTGCATGGCTTTCTGGTAGTGCGGCATCGCTTCCTGCTCGTGCTTCTCGGCCAGCGCGATGTCGCCGAGGAGCTGGTGGAACACGCCCTCCTCGGGCACCAGTTTCACCGCATCGTTGGCCAGCGCCTTTGCGCCGGGATAGTCCTTCTTCTGCAGCGCTGCCTGTGCCTGGTCGTATTTGTCGTAGCCGGGTTTCACGCGCTTCAGCGAGGCGATGCGCGCCACGTAGCGGTCCGCGCCCAGGTCGCCACCGGCGCCAAGCTGCGCTGCGGTCTCCCGGTTCTTCGTGACACGTTCCTGCGACGGCGGATGCGAGGCGAACAGGCCTTCGAGCCAGCTCTGCTTGCGTCCCTCCGACAGTCGCACGAAGGTTTCCTGCAGCGTGACGGCCGCCTGCGGGTCGTAGCCGGCCGCCTTCATCAGCCGCGTGCCGTAGAGGTCGGCCTGCAGTTCGGCCTCGCGGCCGTAGCGCATGGTGATCATTTGCGCGCCCACGCCTGCACCGGCCAGCGCGAGGCTGCCGAGTCGCTCGTCCACGCCGCCCAGCGCCGCGCCGAGCTGTGCCGCCACCAGTCCACCCTGCAGCAGCGTGCCGCGCTCCTGCGCCTGCGCGCCATGCCGGGCCGCGGCGTGGATGATCTCGTGGCCCAGCACCGCCGCCAGTTCCGCCTCATTGTTGAGTTCGGTCAGCAGGCCGCGGTTCACGGCGATCTTGCCGCCGGGCAGCGCCCAGGCATTGGGCACGGAACTGTTGAGCACCTTGAATTCGTAAGGCAGCCGGCGCTCGGTAACGGTGATCTTGTCGCTGGCCGCGGCCAGCTTCTGGCCCACCTCGTTCACATAGGCCGTGAGGTCGGGAATCAGCGCGAAATCCCCGCCCTCGCTCTGGCGCATGGGCGCGTAGTTCTGCGAGCCCATCTGGATTTCCTGACTCTCGGAGACGAACTGCAGTTCGCGTTTGCCGGTGACGGGATTGGTGCCGCAGGCCGCAAGCAGCGCCGCCACGCACAGAAGCGACCGGATTGCTGTTTTCATGCAGCCATAATAGACCTAACCCAGTCCGGCATGGTTAGCCGGGCCGGGTTAGGTTTTTGCGGCAAGTGTTTCGGTGAGGATCCAGTTGCCGCAGGTACAGATTGCGCCTGTCGGGCGGGTCGGACCACTCATGAATCGCCTGTGAGCGGGACGGAATCCGCTTACGGTGGCGCCCCGGGCAGGAGTTGAACCTGCGACCCCTCGCTTAGGAGGCGAGTGCTCTATCCACTGAGCTACCGGGGCTCGGGCGCGCGCCGATGATACTTGGGACGGGGGCTACTTGCTCGGCAGTGGCACGACGATCGCGCCCCAGGGGCTGTCGCCCACGGGCACCCTGGCCAGCACCGTGAAATTGCCGGCGTCCACCACGGTGATGTCATTGGAGCTGCCGTTGGCGGTATAGAGCACATCCCCCGACGGACTGAGCGCAACGCCCCAGGGACGCTGACCCACTTCCACGGTGCGCAGCACTTTGCCCGTGGCGATATCGATGTCGAGCAGATTGCGGCCGCGACCGGTGACGGTGTACAGCCGCCTGCCGTCATGCGACACCACCATGCCCACCGGCCGCGTCAGCGCGCCTTCGAGTTTGATCGTGCGCAACACCTTCAGCGCGCGCGCATCGATGATGGTGATGGTGCCGTCGTTCTCGCCCGATACAAAGGCCAGTGCGCCATCATCCGAGAACTCGGTGAAGCGCGGCCGCTGGCCCACTTCGAGCCTCGCGACCACCTTGCTCGTGGCCACGTCGATCACGGCGACGTGGTGTTCCTGCTCCGAAGACATGTACACGTGCCGCCCATCGGGCGACAGCGTCACGCCTTCGGGCTCTCCGCCGACGGCCAGCTTGGCGATGACATGGCCATCGCCTGCATCGAGCACGATGCCCTGTCCTGTATCTTCGCTGGCAACGAAAAGGCGCTTGCCATCGCGGCTGACGGCGAGCTGCTCGGGATCGGAGACACCGCGCAGTACCTTCACCAGCTTCAGCGTCGACAGGTCGACGATGCCGATGCCGTCGGCGCCCTTGTCGGGCGGCGGCAGCTTGCTCTCGTCGACGCCGGGGCCGGCGATGGGCGATCCACTGAGCGCCACATACAGCAGCTTGCCATCGGGCGAACTCTTGAGGCCGCGCGGACGCTTGCCCAGCGGCACGGTGGCAACCACCTTGCGCGAGCCGCCGTCGATCACGCTGAGCGTGCCGCCGCGCTCATTGGTGACCAGCACGCGGTAGGCCATGGCCACGCCGGGCTTGCGGGGCAATGCCGCAGCTCCCGACTGAAGGGCGAGGCCCAGGCCCAACACGCAGAACAAGGCAGTGGTCGTCTTTTTCATGTGTCTGATACCGACCGCGAGCCGCGGCCTCAAGTTCCCGCCTGTTGCAGCGGCGCGCGGGCAGTATGCACCGCGCCGGCACTGATGCCGGAGATTGTCGATGCGGTGGGCAACTGCGCCGGGCGCACCGCGGGCAGCTCGGCCAGTGTCTGCAGCATCTGGCCGGTCACCATGTCGATTCCCGGGCGAATGGAGGTAGCGAGGTCGGCGATGCCGGGGAATTTGTCCCGCCGCTCGCGCTTCCAGCGCAGGAACAGTTCGCGCTGCAATTGCTTTGCGGCCTCGATCTGCGCCAGGAAGAACGCATCGACGCGCGCCGCCGGAATGCCCAGTGGAATGGCCTTCTCGCGCAGCGAGGCCAGCAGCGCCTGTTCCCGCGGCGGATCCTCGATGGCGGCGCCGGTGTTCCACTTGTATCGCGCCACTTCGGTGACCAGCGCCAGCCGCTCGTCGATCAGCGCGGCCAGTCGCGCAGCAGCCTTGTCTGCGGGATGCGCCGCATCGTCGATCCACGAGGTCAGCCGGCGCTGGTAGCCGCGACTCGCACCCATCCCGCGCAGCGAGTCATCCACGGCGCGGCGCAGCGCCTCGTCCTTGCGCACCAGGATGGCTTTGCCGGCCGGCGCCCAGCGGCCCACGCGCACCGCACACAGCCCCTGTCCGCGCGCCTGCTGCAGGCGGGCCTCCACGCCATCGGTAACCATCACGTCGGCGCGATGCGCGCTGATTTCATCGAACACGGTGCGGTTGTCGGCATGCACGGTGAGCGCTGCGTGGGGGAACTGCGCGCGGGCAAAGGCCTCATTCGTGCCGCCACGATTGACGATGAGCCGCACGGCCGGCGAGTCGATCTCGCGACGCGAGTCGAACCGGCGCTGCTCTCCGCATCGCACCACCGGTTGCTTGGTGTCGGCGAGATAGGGACGGCTGAAGGAGACCACGGCCGCGCGTTCGGGTGTGATGGAGATTCCGCCCACGGCGATGTCGAACCTGCCGGCGCGCGCATCATCGAGCAACGTCGCCCAGCTTGTCGTCACGAATTCCGCGCGCAGTCCCAGCGACAGGGCGATCTCGCGAGCCTGCGCAATGTCCGCGCCGAGACGGTGCTGGTCGGCATCCGTTATCGAATACGGCGCGTAGTCACCCGGAGTGCCGATGCGCAGCGTGCCGCGCTGCTGGATTTCCTGCAGCAGGGAACCGGCCGTGGCGGGTGCCGCGGCTGCCAGCAGCAGCGTGAGGCTCAGGAAAAATTGGTGGAGCGGAAGGGGATCGAACCCTCGACCTTCGCATTGCGAACGCGACGCTCTCCCAACTGAGCTACCGCCCCACATCATGAGGGCGCGCATCCTAAATGATTGATTGGTAAAGAGGCAAGCATGTCGTTCTTCCGGGCGGGCCGGCAGCGGCCCGCGCCGGAAGATTTCCTTTGGGATCAGGGGCCGTGGGGCTGCTGACCGGTGGCCTTCGCGGCTGCGTCCGATGCGGATTTCGCGTCGATTGCGCGGCTCACCAGGTAGGCGCGCACCGCCTCCACGTCTTCGGGTTGCAGCGCCTTGGCGAACGACACCATGCCATTCTGCGAGCGCACGCCATCGATGACCACCTGCTTGAAGGCGGCATCGGAGTTGAGCGCAGGGCTGTAGCGCAGATCCGGGAACATGCCGCGCGAGAGGCCATCCGAGCCATGGCAGGTGCTGCAGAATCGCCCATACACCTGTTCGCCATGCGCGCGCACTTCGGCCGTACCGAAGGCAGCCGGCGGATTCAGCACCGGAGCCGGGAAGGGAATCTCTGCCGGCAGCCTGTTCGCCGCGCCGAGCTTGTACACCAGGATGCGCGAGTAATTCGGCGCGTAGTAGTTGCCGGTCTGGCGGAAACCCGCCACCACGGCCACATATTGCTCGCCATCGATTTCATATGACACGGGACCCGCCATCGTTCCAGTCTGCGTGTCGCTCGACCACAGCTTGGTGCCATTGTCGGCGCGATAGGCAACGAAGTGATTGTCCGAGGTGCCCGCGAACACCAGTCCGCCCGCCGTCGACAGCGCACCGCCGCTGCGGCCAGTGCCCAGCGGCGCGCGCCAGGCCTCCTTGCGCTTCACCGGATCCCAGGCCAGCAGGAAACCCTCGTTCACCGGGCGCGACTTGAGCTTCTTCATGAACTCCAGATTGCCCGAGAAGCTGATCGACAGCTTCTGCCCCATGGGATTGTCGTCCTCATGCGTGGCCACGAAGGCGTAGCTGCTCTGGTTGGCAGGGATGTACACCAACCCGGTTGCAGGGCTGAACGAAATGGGCTGCCAGTTGTGCGCGCCGCCGTAGAACGGGCTGACCAGCGCGCCCCGGCCCGTCTTGCTGTAATTGGCCTCGGGGTTCTTGATGGGCCGGCCGGTCTTCATGTCAACGCCTTTGGCCCAGTTCACGCCGGGCACATAGGCATCGGCCGACAGCAGCTTGCCGGTCTTCGCGTCGAGCACGTAGAAGAAGCCGTTCTTGGGCGCCTGCATCACCACGTGGCGCTTTTCTCCGCCCAGCGTCAGATCCGCCGTCATCAGCGGTGAGGTGTTGTCGTAGTCCCAGCTCTCGTTGGGCGTGGCCTGGTAGTGCCACACGTACTTGCCCGTGTTCACATCGAGCGCAACGATGGAGGACAGATACAGGTTGTCGCCGCCGCCCGGCGAGCGGATTTCCGCCGGCCAAGGCGCGCCATTGCCGGTGCCCACGTACACGTAGTCGGTGGTGGGGTCGTACACGATGCCATCCCAGGGCGCGCCGCCGCCGCCGGTCTTCCACCACTGGCCGTTCCAGGTCTTCGCCGCGGCTTCCAGCTCCGGCTGTTCGAAGCCCTTGGCCGGATCGCCGGGCACCACGTACCAGCGCCAGTCGAGCTTGCCCGTTTCCGCGTCATATGCCGACAGGTAGCCGCGCTGACTGAATTCGGAACCGCCCTGCCCGATCAGCACCTTGCCCTTGGCCACGCGCGGCGCGCCGGTGATGGCATAGGGCTGGCCCGGCTCGATGGTGGAGATGTCCCACACGGGCTTGCCGCTCTTCGCATCCAGCGCGATCAGCCGTGCATCGATGGTGGCCACGTACACCTTGCCGTTCCACGCGGCCACACCGCGATTCACCACGTCGCAGCAGGCGTATACGGCCCACTCGCCGGGCACCTTCGGATCGTACTTCCACAGCTCCCTGCCGCTCTTCGCGTCGTACGCGTACACCTTGCTCCAGGCCGTGGTGACGTACAGCACGCCATCGACGACGATGGGCGTGGATTCCTGGCCGCGGCGCGTGTCGAAATCCGCGAACCACGCGAGGCCGAGCTGCGCCACGTTGTCGGTGTTGATCTTCGTCAGCGGGCTGTGCCGCTGCTCGCTGTAGTCACGGCCATGCGACAGCCACTGACCGGCATTGGCCGCATCATTGGCGGCGAGCAGCCGCGTGGCATCCACCTGTGCCGCGGGAGCGGCCGACGCGCCCGAAGGCGCCGCAGGCTCCGCAGCCTTCTGGCCGCAGGCAGCAAGGAACATCGACGCCAGTCCGGTGACCAGCAAGTGGCGGCTACGCATGAGAACTCCCCGGCAGAGCAGAATCCAGTGCGATATTGTGGGCCGCCGATACCCAAAACTCCAACGCCACCTCCAACGACATGTACTACGAGCCCGGCAGCAGGCCGCACGGACTGCCCTTCGATCCGTTCAAGGCCTGCATCGTGCCCCGGCCCATCGGCTGGATTTCCTCCACCAGCCTGGCAGGCGCTGACAATCTCGCCCCATTCAGCCAGTTCCAGATGGTGAGCTACGACCCGCCCACGCTGATGTTCAGCGCCAACCTCAATGCGCGCGGCGAGCAGAAGGACACGGTGCGCAACGTGCTGGCCACCGGCGAGTTCGTGTGGAACATGGCCACCTGGGAACTGCGCGAGGCGGTGAACAGCAGTTCTGAGGAATTGCCCGCCGGCGGCGATGAGTTCGTGCACGCCGGGCTCGTGAAGGCCCCGTCGACGCAGGTGCGTCCGCCAAGGGTGGCTGCCTCACCGGTGCAGTTCGAATGCCGGTTGCTCACCACGCTGCATCTGCCCGGCAACACGCCCGTGGGCACGGTTGACGTCATCTTCGGCAACGTGGTCGCCGTGCACATCGCCGACGAATTTCTGCGCGCCGATGGCCGGCTCGACATCGAGCGCATCCGGCCGCTGGCGCGGATGGGGTATCACGACTACACCAGCGTGGAGCGCATCTTCACGATGACGCCGCGCGGCTCGCCGGCGCGACTGGCGGGTCTGGAAGGATCGCCGGAGAAGATGGCCGAGGCCGTGCGCAAACTCTGAAAGAAACTACTTGCCCAGCAATCGCCGCGCGACCTTCAACTCCGCCAGCCGCGCCCGATCCAGTCGCGGATAGTGCAGGTCCATTGAGGCCAGGGTGTCGTTGACGATCTGCGAGATCAGCAGCCGCGCATTCTTCTTGTCGTCCGCCGGAATCACGTACCAGGGCGAGTTTTCCGTACTGGTCGCGGACATGGCCTGTTCATAGGCGCGCATGTAGGCATCCCAGTGACCGCGCTCATCCACGTCGGCACGGCTGAACTTCCAGTTCTTCTCCGGATGATCGATGCGGTCGAGAAAGCGGCGGCGCTGTTCTTCCAGTGAAACATGCAGGAAGAACTTCACGATGCGCGTGCCATTGCGATGCAGATGCGCCTCGTACTGCCGTATCGAACGCAGCCGGTCATCCCAGAATTCCTTTGACCCGACATTGTCGGCCGGCAGGCGCTGGGCATTCAGGTATTCCGGATGCACGCGGACCACCAGCACTTCTTCGTAGTAGGAGCGATTGAAGATGCCGATTCGCCCGCGCTCCGGCAGCCGCAGCGTGGTGCGCCACAGAAAGTCGTGATCGAGCTCCTCGGTGCTGGGTTGCTTGAAGCTCCATACCTGACAGCCCTGGGGATTCACCCCCGACATCACATGCTTGATGGCGCCATCCTTGCCGGCTGCGTCCATGGCCTGGAACACCAGCAGCAACGCATGGCGGTCATCGGCGTACAGCACATCCTGCAACTCGCTGGTGCGGGCCACCTGCCGCGCCAGTTGCGCGGCGGCATCCGCCTCGCTGCGATACAGGTGCGGCACCGTCGTCGGGCAGTGCTTGAGGCGCAACCTGCGGTCGGGCTTGACGCGATATGAGTTCGTGCCCAGCTTGTCGGGTGATTTCCTGCTCATCGCCTGGCGCTCCGCTGCATGGACATGAGTTCACTTCCGGCCAGCGATGTAATCCTGGTAATCCTCATTGGCGCGTGCCACCAGGTAGGCGTTCACCGCATCCACATCGGCCTGAGTCAGGATGTCCTTGAAAGGCGCCATGCCCTTCTCCTTGCGCGTGCCCTCGAGCACGATGGCATTGAACTCGCGGCGCGTCTCGGGCGTCATGAAGCGCAGGTCCTTCAGTCCGCCGATGGCATTGTCGCCATGGCAGCGCGAGCAGGTTTCGCCGAAGATGCGGCGGCCCGTGCGGATCTGCTCCTCGCTGGCACGCAGCGGCGGCGGTGCAGGCACGGCGGAAGGCGGCGGCATGGGTGGCAGCGTCACGCCCTTCGCATCCAGCCTGAATACCAGCAGCCGCGCCGGGCCGAAACGCACCGGCGGATTCTCTGCCGCAAGGCCCGCCACCGGCGAGCCGCCCCACCCCGCGTTGATGGCGATGTACTGCACGCCATCGACCATGTAGGTCATGGGGCCCGCGACAGGCGCGGTCTGCACCGGCATCTCCCACAGCTTCTTGCCATCGGTGGCGCGGTAGATGGCCAAGGTGCGATCGATGGTTCCCTGCACCAGCAGGTTGCCCGCCGTGGTCAGCACGCCGCCCGAGCCCGGATACTTGTACGGCACGCGGAAGGCCTCGGTCTGCGTCGCCGGATTCCATGCCAGCAGATAGCCCTTCTCGCGGCTGTCGGCGATCTTCTGCAGTTCGCGCCGCCGCGCCGGATCGGCCGTGAAGGAATTGCCGGTATTGGAACGGAAAGGCACGAAACGGAATTCCCCGTCCGGCACCCGCGCCTGCACCACCCACTGCTCCTGCGCCGACAGGTACACCAACCCCGTCAGCGGCGAAAAGGACATCGGATGCCAGCTATGCGCGGCCATCCACGTGGGCGTCATCAGCTGCGGCGTCTCGGTGACATAGGAGCCCGGATTGACGATGGGGCGACCCGTCTTCTTGTCGACCTCGGTGGCCCAGAGATTGGGCACATAAGTCCGGGCTGAAATCAGCTCGCCGGTGGCACGATCCAGCACATAGAAGAAGCCATTCTTCGGCGCCTGCATGATGACCTGGCGCTGCCGGCCGTCGATGGCGAGGTCTGCAAGCACCATGGGCTGCGTGCAGGTGAAGTCCCATTGCTCGTTCGGCACCATCTGGTAATGCCACACGTACTGGCCCGTGTCGGCCTTCACCGCCACGATGGAACACAGGAAGAGATTGTCGCCGCCGCCCGGGCTGCGAAAGGCCTGGATGTGCGGCGAACCATTGCCTGTGCCGATGTACACCAGGTTCAGCTTGGGATCGTAGACGATGGAATCCCACGCGGTGCCGCCACCGCCGTATTTCCACCACTCGCCGGTCCATGTCTTCGTGGCCATGGGCATGACGCTGTCGGAGGCCTCGCCATCCGGCCCCTTCGCGGGATCGCCCGGCACCGTGTAGAAGCGCCAGAGTTTCTTCCCCGTCGCCGCGTCGTATGCGGTGACAAAGCCACGCACGCCGTAGTCCGCACCGCCGTTGCCGATGACCACGCGGCCATCGAACACTCGCGGCGGACCGGTGATCGAATAGGGTTCCTTCGGATCGATGGTCTGCACCGACCATACCTGCCGGCCGCTGCGCGCATCCACGGCAATCAGCCGACCATCCAGCGCGCCGATGTACACGCGGCCATTCCAGATGGCGATGCCGCGCGAAGTGGGACCGCAACAGGCGAGCCTCGCCCACTGCCGGTCCACCTTGGGATCAAAGCGCCACAGCACCCTGCCATTGCGCGCGTCGTAGGCCGTGACCACATTCCACACCGAGGCGTTGTACAGCACGCCATCGACGTAGAGCGGCGTGGCCTGCACGCCGCGGTAGGTGTTGAGGTCGTCGTACCAGGCGAGCCCCAACCGCGAGACATTGTTCTCGTTGATCTGGTCCAGCGGGCTGAAGCGCTGTTCATCCCAGGTGCGGCCATAGGACATCCACTGCCCGGGGTCCACCTGTGCAGCACCCAGTCGCGCCGAATCGACCGCGCCGCGGCTGACGCAGGCCACCAGCGCCATTGCCAGCGACACTGCGATCAACCACGCGCCTGCGGCGCGCATCCTGCTGCTTGCCATCGTGAACCCCCTTTTGAATGTGCAGCTTATCAAAGCATCGGCCTTTCCCGTGCGACTGGGCTGCCGGAGCATTTTGGCCCTATGATTTGCCGATGAAGCGCGTCATCAAACGCGCCATGTCCCGGGAGGGAAGCTCATGTCCGCGAATCGGGTTGTCGCTGCGCTGTCCATGACTGTGGTACTGGCAGCCTGTGCCGGCGCAAAAAAGCCATCCACGGTCGACGATGCGGCGCTGCGCGCCGCCGCCACCACCCCGGAGGAATGGCTCAGCGTGGGCCGCGACTACGCGGAAACCCACTACAGCCCGCTCAAGCAGGTCGATGCCACCAATGTGGGTCGCCTGGGTCTGGCCTGGTCTTACGACACGCAGTCGCTGCGGGGCCTGGAGGCCACGCCCCTGATGTCCAATGGCGTTCTTTATGCCTCCACGCCCTGGAGCAATGTGTTTGCGCTCGATGCGCGCACCGGCAGGGAACTGTGGCGCTGGGATGCGAAGGCCGACCGCATCCGTGGCAGCCGCGCCTGCTGCGACGTGGTGAACCGTGGCGTGGCCCTGTACAAGGGCAAGGTGTTTGTCGGTGTCATCGATGGCCGGCTCGTGGCGCTCGATGCGGCCACCGGCAAGGCCGTGTGGGATGTGCAGACCACGCCCGTGGATGAGCCCTACACCATCACCGGCGCGCCGCGCGTGGTGGATGGCAAGGTCATCATCGGCAATGGCGGCTCGGAGCTGGGCGTGCGGGGATTCGTCTCCGCCTACGATGCCGAGACCGGCAAGCTGGCCTGGCGTTTCTACATCGTGCCGGGCGATCCGTCGAAGGGCGCAGACGGTGCCGCCTCGGACGAGGCATTGAAGAAGGCCTTGCCCACCTGGACCGGCGAATGGTGGAACAACGGCGGCGGCGGTGGCACGCCCTGGGATGCCCTCGCCTACGATCCGGAGGCGAAGCTTCTGTACGTGGGGACGGGCAATGGCTCGGCCTGGGACCGCAAGCTGCGCAGCCCGCAGGGTGGCGACAACCTGTATCTGTCGTCCATCCTCGCGCTCGACGCCGCCACCGGCGCGCTGAAGTGGCATTACCAGGAAACGCCGGGCGACCAGTGGGATTACACGGCCGTGCAGCACATGATCCTGGCCGATGTCGAGTTCAACGGTCAGCCGCGCAAGGTGATCATGCAGGCGCCGAAGAATGGCTTCTTCTTCATGCTCGATCGCCTCACCGGCGAACTGCTCTCGGCCGAGCCCTATGCGAAGGTGACGTGGGCAAAGGGCGTCGATCTCAAGACCGGCAGACCCGTCGAAACGCGCCAGTCGCGCATGTATGACCGCTACACGGTCACGCAGTCACCGGGACCTGGCGGCGCGCACAACTGGCACCCCATGTCCTTCAATCCGGCCACGGGCCTGGTGTACATACCGGCCGTCGAAGGCAGCTTCCCCTATGCCGAGGAACAGGGATTCAAGCGGCAGCCCGGCTTCTGGAACATGGGCATCGATCTCAATGCGCGCAGCAGCACCAAGGGTCTGCCGCCGCTGCCGGCGAAGGAATACGAGGCCGGCACCGGCGAGGAAGTGGGTGCCGCCTCCTCGCTGCTGGCCTGGGACCCGGTGGCCGGCAAGCCGCGCTGGCGCATCAAGCATCAGGGCGCCACCGGCGGCGGCACACTGACCACGGCGGGCAACCTGCTGTTCCAGGGATTGAGCGATGGACGCCTCGTCGCCTACACCGCGGACAAGGGCGAGAAGCTGTGGGAGGTTCAACTGGGCAATGGCGTGATGGCCGCACCCAGCACCTGGACGCTCGATGGCAAGCAGTACGTTTCCGTGCTCGTGGGCTGGGGCGGTGCTACGGGTCTTTATGTGGGCAATCCGACGAAGCAGTTCAAGGCGCCCGGTCGTCTGTTCACCTTCGTGCTCGATGGCACTGCCAAGCTGGAACCGGTGCGCGGCATCGAGCGCAATCCCTTGACGGCGGTGGCGTTCAAGACCACGCCCGCGCAGCTTGAACACGGTGCTGCGCTGTTCTCGCGCCGCTGCTCCATGTGTCATGGCGTGGCGGCGGTCAGTGGCGGCGCCATCGCCGACCTGCGTTATGCGCTGCCGGCCACCTACGACAACATGGACAACATCGTGCGTCAGGGGGCCTATCAGCAGCTCGGGATGCCGAAGTTCGACTTCCTGACTGCCGAGGACCTCGCAGCCCTCAAGAACTACGTGCTGTCGCGCCGCGAGGCCCTGATGGCCGAGGCGAAGTAGCCCGCGGGTTCCGGCCTCAACTGCCGAAGGTGTAGCGCGCGCCGAACCAGAAGGCGCGCGGCGCACCCGGTGCATAGAAGGTGCTGCGCGTGATGGGCCGCTCGCCATCCACGACGGGACCGGCGAAAGGCTGCGCCACGAAACTGCCTGCGGCGTTGAATGCGGTGGAGCCCAGCTGCGCGGCCGAGTAGTAGTGGCGATCGAGCAGGTTGTTCACCTGGCCGAACACCGACAAACCCTCCGCGGGCCTGAGCTCCAGCCCCAGGTTCACCACGCCATAGCCACCGCTTCGGCCCTCGCCCAGATAGAACACGCCATCGGCTTCATGTTCGTTGTTCTCGTTGCCCCGTGCATACGCACCGGACACGGCAATGAAATCCGCAGTGGCGGAAAGCTGCGGCAGGATCTGCCACTGCGCAAAGGCCTTGAACAGGTGGCGCGGCGTCAGCGGAATGTGATTGCCCGGCCTGGTCTCGATCACGCCCTCGAAGCCCGGGCCTTGATCGTTGCTGCTGTTGCCCCCGCCCGGCAGCGCATCCCCGCTGCGATAGGTGGCGTCGAGCAAGGTGTAGTTGGCACCCAACGTCCAGGTGGCGACCCTGCCGGTGGCGCCCAGCTCCAGGCCCTGACGACGCGTCTTGCCGAAGTTGCGGAAGTAGCCGAAGCCCGAGGTGTCATCCGCCACGAACATGATGTCGTGGCGGTTGTCGGCGCGGAACACGCCCACGTTCCAGTTGAAGCTCTCCGACCACTTGCCGCGCAGACCGGCTTCGACGGTGCGCGTCACCACCGCATCCAGCGGCGGATCGCCGGCCATGGCATTGGGCAGGCGGCAGGGATTCTCCGGATCGGCGCAGCCCAGCTCGATGGCCGAGGGCGCGCGGCTGCCCTGGGTATACCCGAGATAGGCAGTTACCTGATCGCGCGGATGAAACGTCAGCCCCACCGCCGGATTGAGGCGGTTGAAGGTGTGTTTGCCCGTCAGCGTGCCCGGCTCGCCTTGCGGCGTGATGGCGTCATCGCTGTCGATCACGGTGCGATCGAAGCGGGCCGACAGCGTGAGCTGCACGGCGTTCGCAAGCTGCGTGATGTTGCTCGCGAACACGCTGAAGGTCTGCGCCGCGCCCGCAAGGTCCACCCGCGAATCGAAGGCGCTCCCGGAGTTCTGGCTGCCATCGGCGAAGGCGCCGGGACCGGAGACGGCGACGATGCCGCGATCGGGAGTGAGATATGCGAACTGCGAGCTCTGCACGAAGTGCGCGTGGCTGTCCAGGATCGCGCCGCCGAGCGTGAACAGGTTGGCCCTGCCTGCCAGCTCCGCATTCCATGCCGCCTGCACTGACACGCCAAGGTCGCGCTGGTCGGTTGCGCTGCGATTTGCAAGGCCATTGCACTGCTCGTTGGGCGCGCTGTTCAGCAATGCGTTGGCAATGCAGCGCCACTTGGGAAACGGGGTGTTGGCCTGGGTTTCGCCACTTGCGGGGAAGCCGGTGAATCCGGCCGCGCTCAGCGCTGCCCGCTCGGCGGCACCGGGCTGGTACAGCGACTCGCCCAGCGCGTCGTCATTGACATCGCCATTGAAGGTGGTCGTTTCGATGTTGCGGTAGTACACATTGCCGGAGATCGTCAGCTTTCCCACCCTGTGCGAACCGACCAGGTTCAGCAACCACGACTGGTTCCTGGTGTTGTCAGGCCTGGTGTAGACGCTGGCGTAATCCCCGCGCAGGAACTGCATGTCCTGCAGACCGTTGCCGTTCAGATCGGTATCGGCATAGGCCGCGCTCAGTGCCATGTCCGTGCTGTCGCCGCGCCAGCCCCACTTGCCGAATGCCTGTGCCGCATCGGTGGGCGAATCGTCGCGCCAGCCATCGTCCTTCAGCTTGTTGGCCGTGAGAAACCAGTGGTAGCCGGAGTCGGTGTGACCGCCCGCCTCCACATCGGCGCGCCGCCGCGAATTGGAGCCATAGTTCACACCCACCGAATAGCCTGGATCGGTGAAGCCATCCCTGGACTTCAGCGACAGCGCGCCGCCCAATGTATTCAGGCCGAACAGCGGATTGGAGCCAGGCATCAGCGTCATCACGGAAATCGCCTCGCGCGGAATCAGATCCCAGCTCACGACATCGCCGAAGGTCTGGTTCAGTCGCATGCCGTCCAGATAGACGGAAAGTCCCTGCGGCGTGCCCAGCAGCGGCGAGGCCGTGAAGCCGCGGTAGTTCACGTCGGGCTGCAGCGCATTGTTCTGGATGTCGTTCACGTACACGCTGCCCAGCGAGCGGCGCATGAAGTCACTCAGGTCGAGCGCCTTGGTGCGCGCCATGTCCGCGGCCGTGGAAGTCTGCACCGGTGCCGCCACCTGATCCGGATCGATGCCGACGCCCGGCAGCGCAGTCACGCCCACCACCACGACGGTGGGCAGGACGGGAAGATCCTTGTCGGCTTCGGCCGCGCGTGCCGACATCGCAGCCGCAATGGCGCTGGCAGCCAGGCAACTGACGGAAGAAGCGAGCAGACGATGGGTTGTCATCCAGACAGTTTCCGCGAGGCCCGCGACCGCGAGCCAGAGACTTCATCCCGACTTGAGCGGGAAATGCTCCCGACTAGGTGGGTGTTTGCGCCGATATTCCCAGGCGCGCGGCTGCCTGCAACAACTGCAATGCCGACCCTGCGCCAAGTTTCTGCCGCAGGATGGACTGGTGGTTGGCCACCGTCTTGGCGGTGAGACCCAGGTGCTCGGCGATCTCACCCAGCGAGCGGCCGGCCACCAGCATGCGCAGCACCTCGAATTCCCGCGGCGAGAGATCGGCCGGCGCTTCGCCGCCAGCCTTGGAACGCAGCGCCAGATCATGCGCCATGCGCCCCGTGAGGTAGGGTTCGCCGCGGGCCACCTTCATTACGGCCTCCACGAGGGCTTCGGGTGCCGCCGCCTTGGCGATGTAGCCCCGTGCACCGGCTTCGAATGCCCTGGACGCGAAGACCGGGTCGTCGTGCATGCTGAACACCAGCACTTGCGCCTGCGGATCGCGCTTGCGGATTCGCCGCAGGGCCTCGATGCCGCTGGCTCCCGGCAGCGAAATATCCATCACCGTCACCTGCGGCTGATGTTCGATGAAGGCCAGATACGCCGACTGTGCATCCGCGGCCTCGCCCACCACGCGGATGCTGCTGCTGCGCTCGAGGAGGCGGCGATAGCCCTCGCGCACCACCGCATGGTCATCCACCAGCAGCACGGTAACGACGTCGGCAGCACTCATCGGTCTTTGGCCCTCGCGGTCGGGATTTCGGCACGGATCGTCGTGCCCTTTCCGGGCTGCGAGAGTACTTCAAAATGACCGCCCAGGAGCGCGACGCGTTCGCGCATGCCGTTCAGGCCGTTGCCCCGCGCCGTGTCCGCTGCGTCGAAGCCACCGCCATCGTCGCGCATCTCCAGCAGGATCTTGCCGCCGGGCGAAGGCTCGCGGGTGAGATCGATGTACATGTGCCGTGCCCCCGCGTGCCGCACGCAGTTGGTCAGTCCCTCCTGGACCATGCGATACAGCGAAAGGTTCAGTGTCTCGCCCAGGCCCTGCAGACTGCCGCCCGTGGAAAGCTGCATGTTCAGCGCCGGATTCGACGCGCGCCAGCGGTCCACGCAGGCCTCCAGCGCATCCACCAGCCCCAGATCATCCAGTGCCGGTGGCCGCAATTGCCGGATCAGGTCGCCGGCGGCGCCGTACACCGCATCCGCGTTGCCGCCGATGCGCCGCGCGATCTCGTCCACCGCCGCGGCGGGCGCGGCCTGCAGCGCCATGGCATCGAGTTTGATGGCGTTCAGCGTCTGCCCCAGCTCGTCGTGCAGTTCGCGCGCCAGGCGGCGGCGCTCTTCTTCCTCCACATCGAGCAGCCGCGCCATCAGCCGGCGATTTTCGTCCAGCGCACGGCGCAGTTCAGCATGCCGCCGCGCGTACAGGATCACCATCGCGATAGCGAAGGCCAGCAGCGCCGTGGGCCACTCATCGAGCTGGTAGTGCTCGAATCCGCGGGTGTAGGCAAACAGCTTCTCGCCGAATTCGGTGGCCGCGGCGACGACAGCCACCAGCACCGCCAGCACGGCCGCGACGGCCAGATCGCGCCACAGCGAATGCCCCTGGATGAAACGCAGCCGCCGGGTTTTCATCCGCCCATGATAGGCCCGGGGAACCGCCCGCGGGCGCTAGCGCCTGATGGCGTCGTACACCGGGTCCGGCTTCTTCGTGAACGGCGACTTGATGTAGTACGGCGCGCCCGTGAACGTGGCCTCGACCGCCACGATCATGCCGTTCTTCACCTTGAACGATTCCAGGAACGACCAGGTGTGCGGCTCCTGGAACACGGACTTCTGCTTCGTGCCGTCGGTGAGCTGCACATAGTCCACCACGCCCTTGTGGTCGATGAAGCCGCGGCACATCACCGCCGAGCGTTCTTCGTCCACCACCATGCAGTCGCGGTCGCGCACGCGGTTGTTGAAGCCGTAGCGGCCGCTCTTGAAGCCCTTTTCGATCTCGGGAAAGTTCATGCCGTTTTCATTGCGCGTGGCCGTCGGCGAGAAACGCGCCCCGCGTATCTCGCCGTTGTTGTTCTCGAGCGTCGAGAAATAGCCATTGGCCTGGCGCTTGAGTTCCTCGCGCGAGGCGCGTTCGCCAGGGGGCACGATGCGCGTGAAATCCGGATCGCGCGGGTTCTTGTAGATGTCGCCGAAGGGTGTGGGCGGCGAACTGAGGTTGCGCTTGGTGGAAAGAATGTGCTCGGCCTCGGTGATCTTGCCGCCTTCCACCTTCAGCCGGATGGCGGCGTAGGTCTGGATCTCCTTGCTCTGCAGTACCGTGGTGTACAGGCCCACGTTACCGGTCTTCGGATCCGACAGTACCAGTGGCGTTCCCACCGCCTCGGTCACCGTCGACCAGGTGCCATCGGGCAGCGTGAGCTCGACATTGTTCTCGCTGAAGCGCACCTTGCGCGCCAGCGGTGCGCGCGAGGGGTCATGCGCCAGCCAGGCGGCGTGATATTCCGCCGCAATGCGTTCAAGGCAGGTCTTGTCGCAGCCCGCAGCGGAAGCCACGGGGGCAACCCCAATCGCCCCGACGATCGTCAGTACCAGAACCGGGGCAATGTGGCGCATGGAGAACTCCTACAGCAGTGCGACGACCTGGATTTCAACCTTGTATTCGGCGGCGACCAGCTTCGCTTCGACCGTGGCGCGCGCGGGCTTCGCGTCGGCGGGCACCCAGGCCTCCCAGGCCCTGTTCATCTGCGCGAACGTGGACACATCCGCCAGGTAAATGGTGGCGCTGAGAATGCGCTGCTTGCTGGTGCCCGCGGCGGCCAGCAGGCGATCGATCTCGCCCAGCACCTGTCGCGTCTGCCCTTCCACGTCGGCGGAAGGGTCGGTGGCAACCTGTCCTGCGAGGTACGCAAAGCCATTGGCCACCACGGCCTGCGACATGCGCGCGCCCGGTTCGATTCGCTTGATCGTCATCCTTTCGAGTCCTGTGCCATGAGATCCTTGTCGGCGTCACGCAGCGGCAGCACCAGCAGCAGCACGATGCCGACCAGCGAGCCGATAGTCATCACCAGCGAGACCGGCATCAGGTGCGCAACCAGATGCCCCTTCTCCGTGGTGGCGCCGCCGAACGCGGTGAACAGGTAGCCGGCGACCACCGGCGATCCCGCGGCGCCGGCGCGGCCGATGCCCAGCGCGAATCCGGTTCCGCTGCCGCGCGCGTACGCCGGGAAACCCCGCGCGAACGCGGCATAGAAACCCACGATCGCGGCGTTCAGGAAGAACATCTGCAGGAAGGTGGACAGCCGCCAGTAGTTCAGCGTGTCGTGTCCCATGCCGAAATAAGCCACGGCCACGGCGCCCAGCAGCATGCAGGCGATGGTCGGACCCTTGATGTCCCACTTCTTCAGCAGGAAGCCGAACAGGAAACCGCCGATGGCGCCGCCGACATTGGCCCAGGTCAGCGTGCTGGCCGCTTCGGGCTGCGTGTAGCCCGCGTCCGAGACGATCTTCACGGCGAACTTGAGCACGTAGTAGAAGGTGAAGGTATGCACCATGTAGCCCAGCGCCAGCAGCCAGGTGGTCATTCGCAGGCCGGGTTTCGACAGGATGTCCGAGACCTTGGGCTTCACCTCGGACTTCACCGGCGGCAGCGCGTCGATGAGCGGCAGCTTCATGGCCCGCAGCGAACGGTTGATCCGCTCCAGCGCATCCGGCTTGCGACGCGCGGCATAGAAGGCCGGCGTTTCGGGCACCAGCAGGATGACCAGCGGAATCATCACTGCCGTCACGATGGCACCGAACATGAACACTGCGTGCCAGTCGTAGGTCTTGAGCAGCCAGAGCTGCGCGGCGAAGCCGCCAATCGTGCCGCCCAGCGGATAGCCGATCACGTACAGCGCCATGGCGAGGCTGCGCGATGCGCTGCTGGTCACCTCGGCCGTCACCGCGTTGGTGGCCGCCAGCATGCCGCCGATTCCCATGCCCGTGATCAGTCGATAGATGAACATCGACTGTGCGTCATTGGCCAGCGCGGCCGCGGCGTACATCCCCGCCGCCATGATGACCAGGCATATCAGCATGGCGGGCTTGCGGCCGATCTTGTCGGAAAGGCTGCCCAGGAAGATCGAGCCCACACCCATGCCCATGAGGTCGGCACCCAGCACCCAGCCCAGCGCGGAAGGCGTCAGTCCCCAATCCTTGGAAAAGCCCGCCGAGGCCAGGGCGCTGGACAGCACATCGAAGCCGTCGAGCGCATTCAGGAAGATCATCAAGACGACGACGGTCCATTGTCGCGCGCTCATCGGATTTTTGTCGACCACCTCGATCGGGTTGGTCCCGCCTGCTGTAACCGCCATGAAGTCTTTCCCCCGATTTGACAGTAGCCGCCGGCCCGTGAAGTTTTTTTGCCACTCCGGCTTGTGGGCGGTGAGAATAACAGGCCCCCAGAATCGCAGGAAGCGTTGCGACCCATGGCCAGCGAAACCGGCCCCCTCGCCCGCCTGGTGCTTGGCAACCTCGCCGACGCGCCATTGGCCGTGCGCCAGCGGATGCTCGCGACCATCCCCACCACTGCGCTGTCGCTGGCGTTCTATTCCTTCACGCTGCTGGTGATCGCCATCACCACGGTATACATCTCGCGCGAACCATGGGCCTGGGGCTGGCTGGTCTTCTCGGGCGCGATGATCGCCTGGCGCTACGTTTCGCCCTTCGCAGCACGGCGGCTGGGCCTGATGCAGCCTCTGTCCGGCATCATGATCTCGGCGGGTCTGTCGATGACCAGCTTCGCCTTCGCCACGACCATGTCCATCCTCTCGGGCAACATCGCGCTGATGACCATCACGCTGGCCGGCGCCATGGGCGTGCTGGCAGGGTTGGCCACACGCTGGGCGGCGCTGCCACGTCCGGCCATCGCGGCCATGGTGGTCACGATGACTCCGCCCGCGCTGACGCTGATCCTGCAGGGCGGCGCATACATCTCGGCGGCGCTGGTGATCCTGTGCGTGGTGTTCTCGGTGGCCACCTTCACCAAGCAGAACCAGGAAAACCTGCTGGCTGCCATCACCGCCGAGGAACTGCATCGGCGCATGGCGCAGACCGATCATCTGACCGGCCTTGCCAACCGGGCGCAACTCATCGAGCAGATCGCGCAGTACTGCGAAGAACTGCCGGCGCGCACTGGCGATGCCGGCCACCGGTTCGCGGTGCTCTACATCGACCTGGATGGATTCAAGGCCGTGAACGACACGCATGGCCATGCCGCAGGCGACGAGATCCTGCAGCGCGTGGCCGACTGCCTGCGGCAGGTCACGGGGCCGGACGAACTGGTGGCGCGCATCGGCGGCGATGAGTTCGTGGTGCTGCTGCGGGATGCCGACGGGCTCACCGCCCGCGCCGTGGCCGATGAGATCATTTACGCCATTTCACGCGAGCACCGCATCGCCGATGGGCGCGTACTGCGCGTCGGCTGCAGCGTGGGCATTTCACTGGCGCCGTTGCAGGGCCGTGAACCCGAAACGCTGCTGGCCCGTGCCGACGCCGCGCTCTACGAAGTCAAGAACCAGGGCAAGGGCCACACGGGTCTGTGGCGTGCCCTGGGTGATGGCTGAAGCTCAGGCCGGCGCGAAGCAGTACGCGCAGATCTTGTTGCCGCAGGGATCGCGCAGGTAGGCCGCGTACGCAGTCGGCGTGAAGGTGCGCGGACCCGGCTGCCCTTCATCAGTGCCGCCATTGGCCAGCCCCGCAGCATGGAACTTGTGCACGGCATCGCGCGACGGGGCCACGAAACCCAGCGTGCCACCGTTGGCATGGCAGGCCGCCTGGCCGTTGGCCGGCTTGGTGATCAGGAATTCCGGTGAGTCCTTGCCATACAGGAAGGCCTTGTCGCCGAACGGTCCGAGGTTCTTGACGCCCAGCGCGCCGAGCGCGGCGTCGTAGAACTTGCGCGACTTCTCCAGATCGTTCGCACCCAGCACCACATGCGTGAAAATCGACATCGGTTTCCAACCCCCAAAGAATGATCGTTGATCGTTTGCCCACGGCTCGCAACCCTTGCCAGCCGCGTGGAGCGGCGAGTCTACGCGAAGCAGCGCTCGCGGATCGATGCGGTTTGATGTGAAGCAATATTCACTTATAAATTAGATATATATGACGTATATCTGATGCACATTCTCAAGGCGCCGTGAACTCATGCGGCGATATGCCGCACCAGGTACATGCCCACGAACATCGCGCCCACCGCGCCGATGATGGAAGCCAGCACATAGCCGGCCGCGGCGGCCATCTGCCCGCGCTCGATCAATAGTCCCACTTCCAGCGAGAACGCCGAAAAGGTGGTGAAGCCGCCCAGCACGCCGGTGATGAGGAACAACCGCAGCGGCTGCGGCAACTGCGCGCGCAGCGCAAACCATTCGGCCAGCACACCGATCAGCAGCGAGCCGAGCACGTTGACGGCGAGCGTACCCCAGGGAAATTTCGCGCTGCCCTGCGCCGCCAGCAGGTTCACGCCATGCCGGGCAGCGGCACCCACCCCGCCGCCCAGGAACACGACGAGGAAGCCGTTCATGCGCGCGCAGTGCTGAACTGCGCGCGCCACCGCTCCAGCAGCAGATGCTTCTGCGACTTGCCCGATGCGGTGCGCTCGATGCGATCGGTGATCACCACCTGCTTGGGTATCTTGTACTTTGCCAGGTATCGGCCGCAGTGCTCGATGACCTGCTGCTCGGTGAGGCTGGCGCCGGCGGCCGGAACCACATAGGCGCAGCCCACCTCGCCCCAGCGCTCATCGGGCACGCCGATCACGGCCATGTCGCCCATGCCGGGCATTGCGCTCAACACCGCTTCCACCTCGGCCGGATACACGTTCTCGCCCCCGGAGATGAACATGTCCTTCAACCGGTCGACCAGCATGTAGTAGCCGTCGGCGTCGCGCAGCGCGGCGTCGCCGGATCTGAACCAGCCATCGGTGAAGGCCGCCTGGTTCAGTTCGGGGCGCTTCCAGTACCCGCTCGTGACGGATGCACCGCGGCACCACAGTTCGCCTACTTCGTTGGGGCCTGCATCCTGTCCATCGGGGCGGACGATGCGCAGCTCCAGCGCCAGGTGCGGCACGCCGACGGTGCCGGCCTTGCGCTTCAGCAGTTCCAGATCGCCGATGGGCGTCGCCGTGGACGAGCAGGTTTCGCTCATGCCGAATCCATTGAGCATCATCACGCCGTCTTCGAGCCACACGCGATGGTGCGCCTCCGGGTTCGGCGAGCCGCCGGTGACATAGGCGGTGAGGCGCGACAACCTGCGGCCATCGAAATCCGGCAATTGCCGCATGCTCATGGCCATCTGCGTGACAGAGAAATAGTGCGTGACGCCGAGCTGCGGATCGGACAGGCGCGCATAGGTCACCGGGGCCTCGAACTTCTGGCTGATCAGCACCCGCCCGCCCACCAGCATCATCGACCATCCGGAACCGAACAGCCCTGCCGTGTGGAACAGTGGCATGTCGAGCAGCAGCGTGCCATGCAGGTTCGCGTTGGTACCCAGCGCCAGACCCAGCGCACCGGTGAAGCCATTGAGCAGGCTGATCACGGCGCCCTTGGGTTTGCCCGTGGTGCCGGAACTGTAGAGGATGGTGATTGGCGCGTCGGGATCGAGCCGCCTGCCCTCGCCCACGCCCTGCACCTGCACGCCCTGCATTGCATCGGCCAGTTCGTCGCGGGAATCGCCGATGATCAGCCGCTGACAGCCCGCTGCCGGCAGCAGGTCGCGGAACAGTTCTTCATGGATCAGCAGCGCCGGCTCGCAATCCTGCAGCAGGAAGGCGATCTCGGGCGCCGCCAGGCGCCAGTTCAGCGGCACGAAGATCGCGCCAGCGCGGATGCAGGCTTGCTGCACGATCAGCATGGCTGCGCTGTTGCGGCTGAGCATGGCCACCCGCGCGCCGGCTGGATCGCCGATGCGACTGCGCAGCACCTGCTCGGCACGGCGCGCATCGCGATCGAATTCCGCCCAAGTCCAGCGCCGGCCGGTGACCAGTTCGACCAGAGCTTCCTTGTTCGGCCAGACGCGGGCGTTGTGGGCGAGAAAATCCAGAACGATGGGGGTCATGATTTGAAGTCTTGCGAATCCGGATACGTTGGCATCGATGATACCAACTGGCCCGATGGGCGTGCCTTCCCGCTGGCCGCCCGTGACTCCCATCGCGCCGGGCGGGCTGGGATGCAGCCCGGCGCGATCGAAAGTGGCTATTGCGGCAGCTTGGACTCGTCGGCCCAGGTGCCGTGCAGTCCCGAGCGCACGCGGAACGGCAGCTTGGCGCGACCGATCGGTCCTTCCGGCAGCCGCAGCGCATCGAACACGCACAGATCGGAGTAGTTGGTCACCACGTTGTCCACCAGCGCGATGATGTAGCCATCGCCCTCCGCCGAATCCTTGTGGCGCGGAATGAACTGCGGCTCCTGGATGATGCTCTGCGGTCCGCAGAACCAGGCATCGGTCTTGCCCGTGGCGATGTCGATATGGCCGATGTTGTTCATGCGGAAGCCCGAGGCACGCGCACCGGGACCATCGAAGGGTTTGTCCGGATCCATCACCAGCATCCAGCCATGGCGATACGGTTGGCCCATGTAGCGCTCGTCGATTCGCGGGAACTCGTCGATCATGGTGGTGAGCTGCGTGATGGACTCGAACTCGTCCTTCTTCGACGCCATGTCCACCACCCAGCGCTTCAGGTAGGGCCGCGCGGCCACCGCATCGAAGGGCGCATCGTTGATGTCGGGGAAGAAGGGGAAGCAGTTGCCCTTGGCCTCGGGAATGTCGAAGTAGATCTTCGTGCCATCCTGATAGGCATTCATCACGTGGCTGGCGAAGATGGTCTTCGGCGCCTTGAACCAGCGGATGTCCTTGGCCGTGCCACGGCGCGGCAGCACGCCCAGGTACACCGGCAGCGAGGTGTCGAAGCCGAAGTGCGGCTTGCCGGCCTTCAGGCGTTCCCAGTTGCCCGTGCAGGGCACGATGTGGAACACCGCGTAATCCTGCGTCAGGCCGAAGTCATGCATCATGCAGTAGTACGGCACCTCGAAGAAGGTCTCGAACAGCAGCTCGCCGCCGGGGCTGATCTCCATGTACGAGACGTCCTTCGTCAGCAGCCCCTTGGCCGCATAGCCGAAATTGCACATGTTGCCGGTGACCGGATCGATCTTCGGATGGCCCGAGAAGGTCTGGTTCTTCATCTTGCCGCCGAAGTAGCTGTAGCCCTCGGTCTCCAGCGTCAGGGGATGCATGATCAGCGGCGGGCTGTCTTCCTTCAGCGCAAACAGCTTGCCCGCATGCACGATGGGCGTGGTGTTGGCCGTGCCGCGGATCATGCCCTTCACGCTCTCTTCATCGGTGAGCGGGTTGCGGTACATGCCGAACAGCGCGCGACCCGCCTTGCGTTCCACCTTGAACTTGTCGGTCTGCGCGTAACGCTGCTTCAGGTCGATCTTGCCATTGCGGAAACGGAACAGCGTGATCATGCCGTCGCCGTTGAAGAACTGGTCGTTCTCGAAGCGCGGCGGAAACTGCGCATCCGGATGCACTCGGTGGAAGGTGCCGCTCAACTGGGCGGGAATCTCGCCCTCGGTTTCAAGGTCGAGGATGTCGCACTCCATGCGGATGGGGCGCAGCGTGTCGGTGAAACCCTTGGTTTTCGGAAACTGGGCCATGGCATCGATCTCCTTGAAGCGACGCCTGTCACTTTATCGACGCCATAGGCGCCGGAAATGCACAAAACCAGCCGATGCATGGTACTTTTTGTACATGTCACCGCGGCGCCGCAATCCACAGCAGGACCAGGAGATTCAGCGCCTGGCCATCTACGGCGAAGCCGCCCCGTCGCGCCCTGGCCAGCCCGCGCTCCTGGACCTGCACCTGGAAGCCATGCAGGCGCGCGCGGAGCAGCTCGCCTACACGGTGCGACCGCATGTTCACCCGGGCATGCTGCAGCTGCTGTTTGCCGGCGGCGGCGTATGCAGAGCCACCATCGACGGCGACGCCCACACGCTGGTGGCGCCCTGCCTGGTCTCCATCCCGGGCGGCATCGCCCACTGCTTCAATTTCGGCCCCGATGCAGCCGGCTGGATCCTCACTGTCGCGCATGACCACGTGCTGGACGCGCCACTGGTCCGCAACGAGGACAGCGTCACCTCGCTGCTTCGCCAACCGCACCTGATCGACCTGCAATCCAGTCCGCCGCAGGCAGCCCTGCTCGCCACACTGTTCGCGCAGCTTGACGAGGAACTGCGCAACGAGCGGCGGGGCCGTCGAGCGGGCGTGGAATACCTGCTGCGGCTCATCCTGCTGCAGCACTGGCGGGCGGTGGAGACCCGCCAGGAGGCTCACCACGACGATCGCGACCGCCGGTTGTTCTATGACTTCCGCGCGCTGCTCGAACAGAATTTCCACCGGCACTGGAGGGTGCCGGAATACGCGCGTCGCCTGAAATGCACGCCATCGCGGCTGAACCGGATCTGCCGCTCCTTCACGCGACAGACCGCAAACGGGGTAATCCTCGGGCGACTGGCCGAGGAGGCGCGTCGCCTGCTGATATTCACCACGGCCCCGGCAGCCCACGTCGGCGCAAGACTGGGTTTCCCCGAACCTTCGTATTTCACGCGGTTCTTCCGCCGGCAGAACGGCCTTACACCCGGGGAATTCCGCCAGCGGCGAGCGGCCCCCTGATCGCTGGCGAGAACCGCCGTTCAGTTCAGCGCGGTTTGCGTGCCCGGATCAGGAACTGGTCCGTGTGGCCCCGGACCGAGGCTTCCACGACAGGCTTGGTGTGATCGTCCGCCGGGTGCGCCAGCAGCTTTGATTCCGCCTCGATCGTGAAGCCGGCCTTCGTGAGCGCATCGCGGGCCTGCTGCGGCAGCATGCGGTGCAGCTTGGCATTGTCCTGTCCCGCCACGCCCACGTGGTCGATGACCCCCAGTAAGCCGCCGGGCTTGAGCGCCGCATACATCGTCTTCAGGAATTCCACGGCGGCCGGCTCGCCGGCCGGCTGGTTGCCGAAGCCGTTGTAGATGTCGTGCAGGTTCATGGCCGTGACCACCACGTCGGCCTTGGCCGCGATGCCGGCCTGCGCCAGCGGCACGCGAACCGACTCCGCGTTCCCCAGCCGACGCAGCAGGGCTTTCTCGGCCTCGGTCTCCGGGAAGAACGGTGGATTCTGCATGTACACGTGGCCACGCGGCCCCACGGCGGCCGACAGCACCTCGGTGAACCAGCCGCCGGCGGCGATCATGTCGACGACCACATCCCCGTTGCGGACGCCCAGGAACTGGATGGTCTCGATCGGCTTGCGATCGGCATCGCGCGCCTTGTTGTCGGCCGAACGCTCCGGCACCGCCAGCGCGATGCGCATGCGCGCCAACTGGTCTTCCTGGGCATGGGCCACACCGAAGACCCCGCACAACGCCAGGCAGAAGATTGTCCGCACAACTGTCTGTCGACGCATGGTTCCCCCTGGCTCAGCCGCCATCATATTCCCGCCAGCGCTGCACCCTGTCCACACTCCCGCGCGTATACAGGGGAGGACCACCCGGAGGATTGCCCATGCACCGCCAGCCCATCACCGCGGCCTGCCTTCTGCTCGTGCCCCTGGCCGCCTCGGCCGCCACCCGCACCTATGACGTCGGTGCCTTCGAGTCGGTGTCCGTCGCCGCTGGCGTGGATGCCGAGATTTCCCTGGGCAACACCCGCAGCGTCGTCGCCGAAACCCGGGCCAGCGACTTCGACGACCTGAGGATCGCGGTGGAAGGCAATGTACTGCGCATCGATCGCCCGACCCGAGGCTGGTTCTCCTTCAGGCGAACCGACTACAAGGTCCGCGTGGTCACGCCCGTGTTGCGCTCGCTCAACGCCTCGTCCGGTGCCGATGTGAAGGTGAAGGGAACCAGCGAAGGAGATTTCAGCGTCGATGCCTCATCGGGCAGCGACGTCGAGGTAACGCAGATCAAGGGTGGGACGGTGAAAGCCCATGCTTCTTCCGGCAGCGACCTCGACATAGCAGGCACCTGCTCGGCGCTGGACGTGACGGCCTCCAGCGGCTCGGATCTGGACGCCGGCGATCTGCGATGCGAATCCGCCACGGTGCACGCGTCCAGCGGCAGCGATGTGACGGTCTTTGCCAGTCGCAGCGTGAACGGGTCGGCTTCCAGTGGCTCCGACGTGCGGATCGAAGGCGGGGCGTCGCAGGTGCAGGTGGAGAAGTCCTCCGGCGCGGACGTGAACCGCTCGAACTAGCGGTACGATCCGGCAGGTGGCAGGGGATGCCGCCGCATCAACATGCGAAGCACCCCACCAAGCAGCACCAACGTGCTCCAGATGTCCAGTGCTCCACCGCCGCCACTGGAGCCTCCGCTACCGCCTCCGGTGCCACCTCCGCCACCGCCAGAAGGAGGAGCTGTCACGGTGATCGAGCTGCTCGCCGCATTATTCGCCGTGGCGCCATCCGTCGCCTCCGAGTTTGTCGTGCCACTGAGCTGCGCCACGCCGGTGAGGTCGGCCGTGAAGACGATGTCGATGGCGCGGGACGCGCCCGAAGCGATAGTGCCAAGCGAGCAGTTGGCCACGCCCGCCGTCACGCTGCAGCTGCCACCGTTCACGGAAGCGGTGGTCACGGTGAGGCTGGTGCCCGAGAGATTCGCCACGGCTATGTTGACGGCATCAGGTCCCATGTTGGTGATGGTGGCCAATGCAGTTCCCGTCTGACCCCGCTGCAAGGTGGCAGGGACCGCACTCCATGCAATGCCGAGGTCGGCCAGGGGCTTCACCGTGATCGACGCCGTCGCCGAGTTGTTTGACGGGTCCGTATCATAGGAATTGGAAGTCGCCACGACGGTGACGTCCTGCCCTCCAGTGCCGGTTGCGCGCAGCTGCAAGTCCACGGTGGCGTTGCCTCCGGACGAAAGCGAGCCGATCTGGCAGATGACGCTGTTCGTCCCCGCAACGCAGGGCGCGGTCACGGTACCGGACAGGAGTTCGAGGCCCGCAGGCAGGTTGAACCGGATCGATGCATTCACCGCGCCATCCGGACCGGCATTGGTCATCCGGCCCTGCACGGTCACGGTGCTGTTGTGATCCGCCGTTGCGGGAGCCGCAACGGTCGCGGAGAGCCCGGCGAAAGGCAGACCGGTAACTTGCAGCGTCACCGAGTTGTCGGCAGGCAGCGCTTCGACTTCACGCGGCGCGACGGAGGCCGAGACCGCACCGGAGCCAGCCGCCGGAGTGATGACCACATCAACCTGCGCGGCCTCGCCTACCTTCAGGACGCCAGTGCGGCAGGTGATGACCTGCCCGGCACGCAAACAGCTGCCCCGGTTCGAGGTCACCGTCCCCGGCGCTAGCTGCGTGGGCAGCGTAAGCGTCGCGGTGGCATCCGATGCCGCGAATGCCGATGTGGCCTTGTTTTGCACGGTCATGCGCAGCGTGGTCGGGGCTCCGATGCGGATCTGAGCCCCTATTCCTGTCAATGCAACTGAGAGGTCCGGGGCGAGCTGGAATTCCCGGATGCTCCCAGCCACCACGCCCACGAGCAGATTGCCGGGGTTGGCGGGATCCAGCGCGCCACTGCGCGCGGAAACATAATCCTCGGGAACGGTTTCCCAAGGCAGCGCCTCCCACGTCGCACCGCCATCGACGGTCCGCAGCACGGGAACCACGCTGCCAGTGGCCACAAGCGAGAAAACCCCGGGCACCGTCGGATCCATCATGATGGCCGTCACGTAGCGCGTGTTCACCGGCGTAGACATGATGTTCCAACTGACTCCTCCGTCCATGGACCTGTAGAGTCCCTCCCCCGCGCCGAGGATGATGCGATCGGGATCATGTGGATCGAATGCCACGGTAATCACGGTTTCGCTGCCTGGCAGCCCACCGCCCACCCGCGACCAGGAGGCGCCGCCCGTCACCGAGCGGTACAGAGCCCCGGAAAGGTCGATGGCGAACATGCGCTGGCTGTTCGCCGGGTCGATGAACACGTGCTGCATCGGTACGTCGGTTCCGGACATAGGCAGTCCCGAATTGCGTTCCACCCAGGTGGCGCCGCCGTTCGTCGACAGTGAAATTCCCTTCGTTCCGGTGGCCGCATACAGCACCTGCGTATTTGCGGGATCGATTGCGATGGAGTACGGCAGACTGGTGGCGAAATAGCTGCTGGTCATCGTCCAGGTGTTGCCCGCGTCCGCGGTTCTGGCAATGCCGCCGTAGCTGCCGGCGTAGACGATCGAGGAATCATTGGGATCTACAGCCAGACCGCTGATCACGGAACGCGGGGGAAGCACCGTGTTCAGCTGCGACACATTGGTGGCCTGCCACGCCACGCCCGACCTCAGCATGACTCCGTTGGGACCGCCGTAGAAGCTGGCGTAGACACGCAGCGGCGCGGAGCGCGAGACTGCGATGGAGCGCAGGCTTGAAGCGTACAGGCCAGTGCTGCGGAATGAGACCGACTGTCCCGCGTTGGTGCTGACGTAGATGCCCTCCGAGGTGCCCAGCGCCAGCGTTCCCGCGACGGTGGAACTGATCGACAGCGCATTGGCCTGCACCGACGGCACGGATGCCGCCAGCGACCACGCGCCGCCTGCATCGGTGCTGACCAGCACGTGCGCATCGAAGTTCTCGTACGCGAACACGCGGTTCACCACGAGCGGATCGAATTCGATGAGCATGAAGAAGCCGAACGCGGCGGTGGACCAGGTCGCGCCCCCATCCGTGGAGCGCTGCATCGTGTTCGAGGTCGCGGCCAGCATCTGCGAGGCATTGTTCGGATTGATGGCGAACTGGCTGACGCCGCTGGCCAGCGACGACACGCGTGTCCAACTGGCTCCGCCATTGGTGGTCTTGAACAGTCCGGCCGAAAGGAAGGCCACATACAGTGTGTTGGGATCCGACGGGCTGATGCGCAGGCTGGCCGCGTGTTCCAGGAGTCCGCCCGGCAGGCCGGTCGAAACCTCCTGCCAGGACGAGGCAAAGTCAGTCGTGCGAAATACCCGCCCACCCGACGTGCCATAGACGGCGCTGCCATTCGGCGTGATCACCAGGTTGCTCACGGCCGAAGAATCGGAAATGTTCGCCGCGCGCACGAATGTGGCCCCACCGTCGGTGCTGCGCCGGACCGGAGATCCTGATACCAGGATACGGTCTGGATTCTGCGGATCGAAGGCGAAATGCCCGTCCACCGATATCCCGGTAGTGACTGCAGCCCAGTGCGCGCCACTGTCGAGGCTGCGAAAAACCCGGCTCGAGGTGGCAAACACCACGCCGCTTCGCGCCGGATGCCAGGCCACGGCCGTGATCCATCCACCATCGGGGCCGGATGTCGTCCACTGATTGACGCCTGCCTGCACAGGCTCGCCCATGCCCGTGAAGAACAGGAAAATCGTAGCCGTGAAGCCAGCCACGATGCCGCGGGCCGTGCGATCCATCGCCAAGCGAGACCCCGTCTGGATTCTTATTGGTTTCTAGATGCTAGCAGAGCGTTGCTCCGCGATCGGCAATAATACGTTCCGCCCAGCGCCGCGCCGCCGCCTCAGCGTTCCAGGAATTCATAGATGGCCGCATAGAACGCCTGCGGCTGCTCGAGGTACGTGAAGTGGCCGCTGTCCCGGATCGTGACCAGGCGTGCGTCAGGCAACTCGGCCGCCCACTCCTGAGCCGACGCCAACGGGATCGGATCGTGATCGCCGTGCACGATCAGCGTGGGCACGCGCAGCTTGCGCAGCATCGGCCGCCAGTCCCAATCGCCCAGCGAGGCCATCGTCAGTTCGCCGACGCGCGCCGCGCTGGTGAAGCTCTCCGCGGGGACGTTGCAGGGGTCGCCGCGAAACGCCGGCGGATGCTGAGGATCGTTCACGTAGCCGCGGATGAACAGGGCCCAGTACGCGCGGCAGGCCGCGACCGGATCCGCGGCGCCACGGCGTGCGGCGCCCAGGCGGGAAAGCTCCGCGCGCGTGGCGTCATCCATCCAGGCGTGCAGGTGATCGTCCATTTGCTCCCCATACGGAGTCCGGCGCGGCGGGATCGGATCCACTAGCACCAGGCGCGCGACATGCTCCGGATACTTCGTCGCGTACAGAAAGGCGACTGCGGCGCCCCAGGAATGACCCAGCAGCGTGAGACGCTCGATGCGCAGGTGGCGCCGCAGCTGTTCCAGGTCGTCAACGTGCCGGTCGGCATCGACCGGCGTCGCGCCGACCACCAATGAGGAGCGGCCTGAACCGCGCTGATCGTAGTAGATGACCCGATGGTGGAGCGCCAACGGGCCGAGATCGGGCTGCAGGTAGGCCATGCTCAGCCCGGGGCCGCCGTGCAACACCACCAGCGTGTCGCGCCCCGAACCCTCGGCCCGTACCTGCAGTTGCAGACCATCGGCGACCGGGACGCGCCATTCCCTGGCAATGGGAGGCGACGCGGGTCGCGTGGCGCAGCCTGCAAGCAGCGCCAGCGAAACCAGCGCTGCGCACTGCAGGATCATGTGTCGGGTCGTCGATGAGTTGCGCATGGAACCCTCCAACAACAATTGGCGGAAGGGGTGGGATTCACACCGCTCCGCAAGCTGCTGTTCTCGGGGCGGAAATTTCAGGAGGCGGAATTCGATACCCTCAGAAGTACCCTCACCGCGCGCCGCAAGATTCTGCCACCCCTGCCGGCCGAGGCTGCTCCCGGCTCCGGGCGGGAGCATATCGCACATCACGCTGATCGGACGAGTGGCCTCCCCTGCGAGGCTACAATCCCCGCATGGGCAAGACGTCCTTGGCGAGCAGCAACCAGTACCTTCGCGACAGGACCACATATCGTCGCGACTTGGTTGCCAACGTCGCAAGCTCGACTGCCATCGAAACAGGTCAACGCGTCCATGAGGTTTTCAAGCGCCTCTCCGAGGACATCAAGGACGCCCGCCTCATAGACGCCACTCGGGCGGGTGTTGAGTCCTAATCCGTCGAACATGCCGTTTAGCGCCTTTGCTCCAGCGCCCTCCAGCCGGGCACATGCGCGCTCATCAATGCCTTGAACACGCGCCCATGAGTAGGTAGGCGCAAATGCAGCAGTTCATGGACGATCACGTAGTCCCGAAACCGCGGCTCTTGATCCAGAAGATCAAGGGCAAGCGTGAGAGTGCCCCTGGACGAGCAAGAGCCCCACTTGCGCCTCATGGGCTGCACACGTACCACGCGCGGGCTCACCTTGAGCTTGACCGCCCAGGCCAGCGTGCGGAGCCGTAGCTCCTGTGATGGATAGAGGGAGCGCTTCATTCCTCCCTCTCTGCCAAAAGCAACTTGACTACCAGATCGACAGCCCGGGCTCGTTCCTCAGGTGGCAGCTTCAGCATGGGCTTGTAAATCGCTGCTCGCAGCCGGCGCTGTTCGTCAGCATTGACTGCGGCGTTGGGAAAGCGATCCAGCAAGTCCTCAGACTCCTTGGCCAGCGCCATCGCATCCAGTGATGCCGACTTCACAGCTGGATCGTCCCGTACAACCCAATACACACTAAAAGCCCGTGCCGACAGGCCGCTGTCCCGCGCAGCCTTCATTGCCAATTCCTTCTCCGCTGCCAAGGCCGCAAGTTGATCCATTGCGGCCAGGCCCGTGATGTTGCGGTCCTCCAGGTCCTTCAGGATGCGCTCGGCGCGTTCCTTCAGCGGCTGCAGGACGGGCGCAGCCGCGGCGTCCGTGTCGATCTCCTGCTGAAGTCCCCTCACGAGGTTGAACACCTTTCCCTCGTCAGACCCCTTCTCGCCGCGGAGTGATTGCAACGTCGCCACGTCGAAGGTCACGCTCTTCGTCAAGCGACCCAACCCCTGCTGCTCGGCACTTTCTTCGATGAGGCGTCGCGTCTTGTAGGCCAGGTCGGCGATAAAACCCACCTTCTCCGCGTAGGCGTTGCGTACAGCCGCGTAAAGCTGGCTCAGCTGCTTGTACGTGCTGATGTGGTCACGCAGTTCTGGCGAGGGAGAAAGAATCTCCCACAAGGCCTCAATTTCCTTGTAGGCCTCGAAGAAGGTCTTCCTGGCTTCCGGCGCAAGAAAGCGCCCGAACACCAGCTGCTCCAGCTGTTCGTCCGAACTGTTACTGGAGTCAACCTCCAGATAGTCCTTCCTGGCCTGGGCAATGCGCTGCAGGAAATCCTGCAAGAGGACATCCAGGTCCTCGATAACGCCACTGACGTCGTTCGAGTCGAACTGCAGTGCCTTCTTCAGCTCGCGCAACACGCCAACGAAATCCACGACCAGCCCAACACGCTTTTGCACACCGTTAGCATCCACGTAGGGTCGATTCACCCGCGCAATGGATTGCAGCAGGACGTGGTCGCGCATGGGCTTGTCGAGATACAGACAGAACAACGGCGGCGCATCGTAACCAGTGAGCAGCTTGTCGGTGACGATCAGGATCTTCGGATTCTCAGCCGGTTTCTTGAACAACAGGCGCACCTGCTCCTCGGCTTCGTCGGAAAGCTGGAGTTCCGCGACCAGCGGGCGATCCACCACATCTGAAGCGTTCTGGGTGTAGACGGGCGCCGTCCACTCCGGTGGTAGCAGCTTGTCCAGCGCCCTCTTGTACTTCGCGCAGGCTTCGCGGTTGACGGCCACCACGAACGCCTTGTAGCCGAGCGGCTGAACATTCTCCTTGAAGTGATTCGCGACGAACGCCGCCACCTTCTCGATTCGATCATCGGCGGAGAGAAAGGTGCGCAGGCCAACGGCTCTGTCCAGCACCTTGTTCAATTCCTCCACGTCCGTGATACCTTCACTTTCAGCCAGCGTGAAGAATTCCTTGTCCAGGCGCTCTGCAGGTACCGTCATTTCGCTGGGAGCCATCACATGCTTGATAGGCAGCGTGGTCTCATCGGCGATGCTCTCGGCGATGGAGTACTTGTCCAGATAGCCGCTTTCGTCTTCCGAGCCGAAAATCTTGAAGGTGCCTTCGCCCTGAGTACTGCGGGCAATCGGCGTGCCTGTAAAGCCAATGATCGTGGCTTTGGGAACCGCCGCCATCAGGTACGTGCCCAAATCCTTTGCCACAGAGCGGTGAGCTTCATCGATGAACACATAGACGTTGTCGCGCGGGCACGAATCCTTTCGGATGGCCTCGAACTTGTGGATCATCGAAATGATGAGCCCACGGAAATCGGCGTCCAGAAGCGATTGAAGTTTCGCTTTGTTGTCCGCACGCTCGATCGCGATGTCCTGCTGCTGCATTTCGCCCAGCAGGCGCTCCACCCACCCCTTCAATTGACCTTCGAGCTCGGTGCGATCCACCGCAAGAATAACCGTCGCATTCGCGAAGCGCGCCTTGTCCTCCAAAATCAGGCGCGCCGCCGTCAACAGGGTGAAAGTCTTGCCGGAACCCTGCGTATGCCAGATCAGGCCTCGATTCCTGATCTTGTCAGAACAGCGCTCCAGAATGGCGTCGGTAGCACGGCGCTGGTGCTGGCGCAGCACTGACTTCCTCGTCTCCCCGTCCTGAACGTAGAAGAGAACCCAATGCTGCAAGGTGCGCAGGAAGTCCGTCGGCTCAAAGAAGGCCTGCACTGCGAAGCGATAGGTCTCCTCCGGCGCCTGCTTCCAGCGGGCCATGTCGCGACGATTGGCGTTCCATGTCACGCCGTACCAGTAGTCGAGCAGGTGTGTGACGTTGAACAGTTGCACCGTGGCGAGGAGCTCTGGCGTCTCGAGCTCGTAGCGACGTAGCTGTTTGACGGCGCGTTCCAGAGCGCCTGCATCCTTGGGATTCTTGTGCTCCACTATGGTCGCGGGAATCCCGTTTACCAGGAACATCACATCAGCACGGTTGCCCTTTCGCGCTGGTGGTTTGATCTTCCATTCCCATGTGACGTGCAATTCATTTGCGGCGGGATTGCCAAAGTCGATCAGGGTCACGGGCCGATGACGCTTTTCGACGTCGTCGTACCACTGGCGCTCGCCTCGCAACCACGATAGGAGTTCGCGGTTTCCCTCGATGCTGGCGGGTAGCGCATCCAGCGTCTCCACTACAGAGCGTGCAGCGTCCGCCGACATCCAGGAATTGAAGGCAAGAATCTTCTGTTCCAGCACACCGCGAAACATCCGGGCCGACTCATCGCCACGCCGATATAGCGCCTCCATGGGCGTGAGCGGCTTCCAACCGATCTCGACGGCATGACCCACCATTGGGAATTGCACACTGCCGGCCTCACTGATCTTGAGTATGCTCACTTACTTCCCTCGGCCGCCCCGTTCTGCTTCGTCGCCGGCCTGGGACAAACGCTTCGCAGCCCGTCCACGTGCTCGTACAGATCCGGCCGGATCGTTGACCACATCGGGTCGAGGATGAAGTCGATGCCTTCGCGGCGTGCCAGCTTGGCAGCGGGTACGAAGTCGGCATCTCCCGAGATCAGGACGATCTGGTTGACCTGCCTGTTGATTTGCACCCAATACTGACCCGTCTGTAAGGGGTATTTGCATCCAATTTTGACCCACGTGTACACCCCCATCCTGCTCTCAGGGGCAGGAGATTTCTGGAGTGATCGACGTGGCGATATTGAGTGTTATTCGACGCTGGCACCTGCGCGAAGGGGTGCCGATCCGCGAGATTGCCCGGCGCACCAAGCTGTCCCGGAACACCATCCGCAAGTACCTGGCCAGTGGCGTGGTGGAGCCTGTCTACCCGCAGCGCAAGAGCCCGAGCAAGCTCGACCCGTTTGCCGACATGTTGGCCTGCTGGCTGGAGCGCGAGGCCGGCCGCGGCCGCAAGCTTCGGCGCAACTGGCGCCAGCTTTATCAGGATCTGCAGGCGCTGGGTTATCGCGGATCGTACGACCGGGTGGCGGCCTTTGCCCGGCAGTGGCAGCGCAGGCAGCAGGAGGCAGAGCGCACCAGCCGCGGCACGTTCGTGCCTCTGGTGTTCGCGCCGGGAGAGGCGTTCCAGTTCGACTGGAGCGAGGACTGGGCGGTCATCGGTGGTGAGCGCTGCAAGTTCTACGTGGCGCAGTTCAAGCTCAGCCACAGCCGTGCGTTCCTGCTGCGGGCCTATCCGCAGCAGAGCCACGAGATGCTCTTCGATGCCCACAACCACGCCTTCGCCGTCTTTGGCGGCGTGCCCCGGCGCGGCATCTACGACAACATGAAGACCGCCGTGGACAAGGTCGGGCGCGGCAAGGAGCGCACCGTCAACGCGCGCTTCCGGGCCATGACCGCCCACTTCCTGTTCGATGCGGACTTCTGCAACCCGGCCGCGGGCTGGGAGAAGGGCCAGATCGAGAAGAACGTTCGCGATGCGAGGCCGCGCATCTGGCACGAGGTGCCCCGGTTCCCGGACCTGCCCGCGCTCAACGACTGGCTGCAGCGGCGCTGCATCGCGCAGTGGAGCCAGATCAAGCATCCCGAGCAGTCGCATCGCACCGTGGCCGAGGTGCTCGCCGAGGAGCAGCCGCACCTGATGCACGCGCCATCGCCGTTCGACGGATATGTCGAGGACACCAAGCGCGTCTCGCCCACCTGCCTGATCGCCTTCGAGCGCAACCGCTACAGCGTCCCGGCCTCCTTCGCCAACCGGCCCGTGAGCGTGCATGCCTATGCCGACCGGCTCGTCGTGGTGGCCGAAGGGCAGATCATCGCCGAGCATGCGCGGCTGTTCACGCGCGATCACAGCAGCAACGCGGCGCGCACGATCTACGACTGGCGCCATTACCTGGCCGTCATCCAGCGCAAGCCCGGCGCGCTGCGCAACGGCGCGCCGTTCGCCACGTTCCCGGACGGGTTCCGGCGACTGCAGGCCGTGCTGCTCAAGCGCCCGGGCGGGGATCGGGAGATGGTGGAGATCCTCGCACTGGTGCTGCGCCATGACGAGCAGGCCGTGCTGTGCGCGGTGGAGCTGGCGCTGGAGTCCGGCACCGTCTCCAAGCCGCACATCCTGAACCTGCTGAGCCGGCTGCTGGCCACGGATGCGCCTGCGCCCATCCACACGCCGGCGCACCTGGCATTGCAGGAAGAGCCACAGGCCAACGTGGATCGCTACGACAACCTGCTGGGAGATCGCCATGTCGGTTGATACCTTGGCCGTCACCCTCAAGTCCCTGAAGCTCCATGGCATGGCCCAGGCGGTGGATGACCTGTCGGCCCAGCATGGACCTGCGTTCAATCAAGCCCGCCCGATACTGGAAGACCTGATCAAGGCCGAGGTTGCCGAGCGCGAAGTGCGCTCGGTCAACTACCAGCTCAAGGGGGCGCGGTTCCCCGCGCACCGTGATCTGGCCGGGTTCCGGTTCGAGCACAGCGATGTGGATGCCGCGCTCATCAAGACCCTGCACGAGTGCCAGTTCCTGCGCAGTGCCCACAACGTCGTGTTCGTCGGCGGCCCTGGCACCGGCAAAACCCATCTGGCCACCGCCATCGGCATCCAGGCCGTGATGCATCATCGACTGCGCGTGCGGTTCTTCTCCACCGTCGATCTGGTCAACCAGCTCGAGGCCGAGAAGGCGCTGAACCGCAGTGGGCATCTGGCTCGAGGTCTCGCCAGCACTGACCTGGTGATCCTGGATGAGCTGGGCTACCTGCCGTTCTCGCAGACGGGCGGCGCGCTGCTGTTCCACCTGCTCAGCAAGCTCTACGAGCGCACCAGCGTGCTGGTGACCACCAACCTGAGCTTCTCGGAGTGGGCCAGCGTGTTCGGCGACGCAAAGATGACCACCGCACTGCTGGACCGGTTCACTCATCACTGCCACATCGTCGAGACCGGCAACGACAGCTACCGGTTCAAGAACAGCTCAACCCAACCCCGCAAGGAGCGACGAACAGGCAAATCCAACCCTTCCTGAGCGATACTGACAACGACCAAGGCGGGTCAACTTTGGATGCAAATCCCGGGTCAGCTTTAGGCGCAAATCAACACACTACACAATGAGTGAAGTCGTGGGTCGACTGGGCGACATCCCAGGGGACGCCGCACATACCTCGGCGTGACGAGCTGGGGCAAACTGGTCGCTCAGTATCCGGCGGCGGAAACCACTTCCGTGTCGCTCCAAGGTGCGCAGGGCCCGCTCAGCGCGATGATGGTTCTAGCGGTACTGGCCTATCCTGGCACCGATCCGCGAAGTCACCGGCAACGCGATCAATTCATTAACAGTATTTTGGAATTCATGAAGGGCGCGACCGCACGCTCGGCAGGAAGGTCCCGCGTCCCACGAGGTTCTGCCTTCGCTCACGGTCGAAGGGATCGACTGTTTGCGACGCTGGATAGAGGAGATCGGCGAATCCAAATCCGACTGGAGATGGCTCGCCTCGCGTACGAGCTACGCGGTCAAGCAATGGCCCGATTGGTCAACGATTCCAAAACAAAGGTGAAGGTCGGCGACTCGCCGCCGCTCATGCTTAGGCTAGTCGTCTCCGGTCCAAAAAATATCTCCGAAGCCATCGACGACCTGGAAGAACACAGAGCCCGCACCATATGGCGAAGATGGCAGCAGTCCCTCCCCGTCCTACATCTAGCGTTGGCATTGCAGGAGAAAGGCGAATTCGATGACCGGGACCCCGGCACGCTGTGGAGAGTCTACATGCGCAGGTGGGAGAAATGGCTCGGTCCCGTAATTGAAAATGCGCACTTTCAGGCCATGGAACTGCACACTTTGCTGAAAGGATACAAGCTGGGCGAAAGAATTGAGCTGATCCTGCAGACTGGATAACCGTCAAATCTTGTCAGTGACGGGCATATCGCCTCACGAGCATCGTTCCCTCGTCAGCAGCAACGAAAGGAGCGATAGCAATGACGGCCAAGGCCAGGTACCGCACTCACTGGTGGAAACGGCTGCGAGCGCACGACTGGATCGTGCTTGCAGGTCTGCTGAAGAGTCTGGTCGACCTCGCCCGGCAATTGATTCGCGGCTAAGACTATCTGCACAAATAATTGACGCGTCATCTGCGGCCGCGCTAGTCAATCAAAAGGGGAACTATTCATAAGGCCGTCGCGCGCGCAGTCAGACTGCTTCTCGACCCAGATTGCTCGCACGACCGCGTAGCTGGTCAAGGTGATCCGCCCACGCCTGCATCATCTTCGCGCGCGGCTCCAAATACAGGGCATGGTTGTAGGCCGCACTGACCGCATTGCGCTCTTGATGAGCGAGCTGCAGCTCGACGTGCTCGTGCGGCCAGCCCTGCTCGTGCAGAATCGTGGAGGCTACGCCTCGGAACCCGTGCCCGGTCATCCTGCTTCGATAGCCCATCCGGTACAGCGCAAATAGCAGAGTGTTGTTGCTCATTGGCTTGTGTGGGTTCAGGTCACCGGGAAACACGAACTCGCGGTCGAACGAAATTGCCTGAAGCCGTTCGAGAATTGCCTTGGCCTGCTTGCTCAGGGCAACGACGTGGGGTGTCTTCATCTTCATCCGCTCGGCGGGAATGTCCCAACGGGAACCCTTGAGATCGAACTCCGGCCAGCGGGCGCCGATCAGCTCGAGGTGCGCACGAAGGTCAGCGCCATCAGCTGCAGCGGGTTGCGCGGCAGGTATTGCTCCTCGGCGTAGCCGTCGATGGCACGCAGCAGGTCGGGAGTTCCTCGCGGTCACGCGCGGGTAGTTGCGCTTCTTGCGGGCCGGAGGATGTCGAGCAGCCTTCACCTCGGCCAGGTTGCGTGGCGCGAGGTCGTTGGCCACGGCGTAGCGCATGATCTGCCCCGCAGTTCTGCATGGTGCCGTTGCAAGACCTCGGCGGCCCCACGCCGCCTCAACCTTGCGCACGGCATCCTGAACTCGGCGGCCGTCGCTTCCGCCACGACGGCACCGTCGAGATGTCGTCGCTGGTGATCACGGGACGACGGCCTGCGCCGAATTGACCTGGCCACGCGTTAACGGCAGGTTATGGCGGCGACATTACCGCCAGTTCTGTTTCACGGCCTGGCTTTTCGGCAGCGCGCCGGGAAGACGGATACTGGCGAGCTCGCGCCGCGCCTTGCAGCGCTGCTCCTCGCCGCGCCAGCATGTCGGGATAGGTCCCAAGTGCCAGCGTCTTTCTGTTTGCCGTTGAATCGATAGTTGAAGCGCCAATAGCGCCCGCCGTTGATTGATAACGGAAGGTACAGGCCTCGTGAATCGGCGAGCTTGTAGGATTCTCTGTGGCTCGCAGCGCGCGAACCTTGGTGTCCGTCAGCATTTGATGTGACCTGCGCCACTGGTGCGATACCCTCAAAAGTACCAGCACCTCGTTGAGACATACCGAGAGCTTCGCGAGACGCCGTGAGACCGCAAATAATCCGAGCTCACGGGCCTCTTTCAGCATTTCCTGCATCGCCCGAGCCAGCGTGAGATCGGCAACCAGGCGGAAGGGGTGGGATTCGAACCACGCGCCCGTGAGAGCACGCCAGTTTTCAGCACTGGAGCCTTAAACCGCTCGGCCACCCTTCCCCGCCACACCCTGCCGGATGCGCTTCACCATGCGGATCAGCGTACCGCCTGTAGAGTCGCATCACGGTTCCCCGGCGACCGCCCGTTCCACGCTCCAAGCCTTGCGGTACTGGGATCACTGGTGTCGATCACGCTGGGTGCCTCGCTGGCCAAGGGCATCTTCCAGTGGGTGGGCCCGGTCGGCACCACCACGCTGCGACTGTGCCTGGCGGCACTGGTGCTGGTGGTGACGATGCGCTCCTGGCGCGCACGTCCCGATGCAGCCGCTGGCGCGCCGCCGGTGTACGCGCTGCGGATGGCCGGCATGAACGTGCTCTTCTACCTGGCCATCGAGCGGATTCCGCTGGGCGTGGCCATCGCGCTGGAATTCACCGGCCCGCTGACCGTGGCGGTGCTGCATTCGCGTCACCGGCGCGACCTGCTGTGGGTGGCCTGCGCCGTCGTCGGCGTGTTGCTGCTGGTCCCTCGCCCCGCACCGGGGCAGGCCGTGGCGCTGGTTGGCGCGGCCTATGCGCTGGGCGCGGGCGTGCTGTGGGGCGTATACATCCTGGTGGGCAAGCGCGCCGGCGCGGCGCTGGGATCGCAGGCGGCCGCGCTGGGTGTGCTGGTGGCCGCCGTGATCGTGCTGCCCACGGGCCTGCTGCTGGAACCGCGGCTGCATCCGGATGCCTGGTCCACGCTGCCACTGTGGCCCGTGCTGGGCACGGCGCTCGTGGTGGCCGTGCTCTCCAGCGCGCTGCCCTACACGCTCGAGATGTACGCGCTGCGCCACATCCCGGCGCGCAGCTTCGGCATCCTGATGAGCGGCGAGCCGGCCATCGGCGCATTGATGGGACTGATGCTGCTGGCCGAGCGCCTGTCGCTGGCGCAGTGGCTGGGCATCGCGGCGGTGATCGCCGCCTCGCTGGGCACCACGCTGAGTGACCGGCGCACGGAATCGGAGCCGCCGCTGCCGACGTAAGCAGCGGCTTTGCGATACAGCTGTCCACCAAAGCAAAAGGCCCGCCATGTGGCGGGCCCTTCGCATCAGGCGAACCCCTGCTGTCAGGCGATCAGGAGGTCGAGCCGCCGCGGTAGCCACCGCGCTGCGGACGCGAATACACCTTTTCGGGCGTGGTGATGAACTCCAGCAGCACCGGCTTGCCTTCCTTGGTGGCATTGATGCCGTTCACCAGCGCATGCGCGATCTGCGTGGGCTCGGTCACGCGCTCGCTGTAGCAGCCCAGCGCCTTGGCGAACTCCGAGTAGTTGCCCGAGATGTTGGTGGACCCGTACTTCTTGCGGGAGTAGTCCATCGCCTCGTCTTCCATGTGCATGCCGAAGTTGTTGAACAGGATCGACATGATGGGGATCTTGTTGCGGGCGCAGGTCTCGAAGTCCATGCCGGTCATGCCGATGGCCGCATCGCCCCACATGTTCATGCACAGCTTCTCGGGATGCGCGAGCTTGGCACCCATGGCGAGGCCGAGGCCGTAGCCGAGCTGCGTGGACTTGCCCCAGCCGATGTACGACAGCGGCGTGACGGACTTCCAGAACGGCGAGAGTTCGTCGCGCGGCGAACCGGCATCGTGCGTGATGATGGTGTTGGGGACGTCGGCGATGTGCATCAGGTCCCAGATCACGCGGAACGGCGAGAGCGGCTTGGCATCGCTGGTGAGGCGCGGCATCCACTCGGCGTACCAGGGATCGTTCAGTTCCTTGATGTGCGCGGCGGTGGCGGGCGTCAGGCCGCGCGGCTTCTTCAGGCGATCCTTCAGCGCATCGCGCAGCATGCCCAGCGCGAGCTTGGAATCGCCCACCATCGCGTACTTCGCGGGGATGTTCTTGTCGATGTCGTGCGCATCCACGGTGTTGTGGATGAAGGTCTTGTTCTCGCGCGGGAACTGGATGCCGAACCCGGTCTGCGAGAAGCTCGCGCCGGCGCCGAACACCACGTCGGATTCGGCCACCAGTGCGGCCACGGCACGCGACATGGTCGGGCCGCCCGAGCCTGCTGCCAGCGGATGGGTCTCGGGGAAGGCACTCTTGCCCTCGAGGCTGGAGCACACCGGCGCCTCGAGCAGTTCGCAGACGGCCTTCAGTTCTTCCCAACCCTTGGCGTAATGCACGCCCTGGCCCACGTAGACCAGCGGCTTCTTGGCGGCGATCAGCGCGGCGGCGGCGGCATCGACGTCCTTAGCGTCAGGAGCCGAGCGGTAGCGGCGCGTCGGCGTGTAGTTGAGCGCGGCCACGTCGGCACTGTTCGGAACCTCGGCGCCCCAGATGCCGGCCACTTCGATGAGCACGGGGCCCGGACGGCCCTGGCGCGCGATGCTGAATGCCCGCCGCAGCGCGGGCACGATCTGCTCGGGGCGCGTGACGATTTCCGAGTGCTTGGTGATGTGCTGGAAGTTCAGCGTCGAGTTGAAGGCCGGCTTGACGAAGGATCCGCCACCGCTGGGGAACACCACCAGCGGCACGCCCTCGGACCAGCACTGCGCCACGGCGCCAAAGGCATTCTCGATGCCGGGGCCTTCCTGGCAGGCGAACACACCCACCTTGTCGCCCGACGACAGGCGGCTGATGGCATCGGCCATGTGCACGCCGACGCGTTCCTGGCGCACGACGATCGGGCGGATATCCACTTCCGCGCAGCGCTCGGTGAGCGGGTTCAGTGGATAAGTGAGGAGGTACTCGACGCCCTCCAGCTTCATGATCTGTGCCGTGACTTGCCCGACGTTCATCGAATACCCCGGATGTTGGTTCTACCGGCGATAACGTGCAGCCGGCGCGGCATAAATACCCCTTCCGGCCCCGATACACAACATCGCTGCATCCCACAGCGATTCGGACTGCGAATCCGGGCGCGAGACCGGGGGTTGGCTAGCCGGTGGCGATCCTGCGACACTCCCCGGACTGTCTTCGGGGGTCACAAAGAATATGTATTCGAAACTGATCGGCGTACTGCTGGCCGTCGTGGGTGGCTTTGCCGTGGGCGGCATCGCGCTGCACCGCGCCGAACCCATCAATTCCCTGTGGCTGGTCACGGCCTCGGTGTGCATCTACATCCTGGGCTACCGCTTCTATGCCAAGTGGATCGAAACCCGGGTATTCGTCGCCGACTATGCCCGCGCCACCCCGGCCGAGCGGCTGAACAACGGCCGCGACTTCCTGCCCACCCACCGTTGGGTGGTGTTCGGCCATCACTTCGCCGCCATCGCCGGCGCCGGCCCGCTGGTGGGCCCCACGCTCGCCATGCAGTTCGGTTACCTGCCCGGCACGCTGTGGATCATCGTGGGTGCGGTGCTGGGCGGCTGCGTGCAGGACATGATCATCCTGTTCATGTCCACCCGTCGCGACGGCCGCAGCCTGGGCCAGATGGCGCGTGATGAACTGGGCGCAGTGGGTGGCACCGCCGCCGTGCTGGGCACGCTGATGATCGTGATCATCATCATCGCGGTGCTGGGCCTCGTCATCGTCAACGCGATGAAGCACAGCCCCTGGGCAACCTCCACGGTGTTCGCCACGCTGCCAATCGCCGTACTGATCGGCTTCTACGTGCGCTACTGGCGACCCGGACAGATCATGGAAGGCTCCATCATCGGGCTGGTGCTCATCCTGGGTGCGGTGGTGGCCGGCGGCTGGATCGACCACAGCCCGACGCCTGGCTCGACTGGGACGGCACCTCGCTCGCCGCCTTCGTCATCGTCTACGCCTTCATCGCCGCGGTGCTGCCGGTGTGGGTGCTGCTGGCGCCGCGCGGCTACATTTCCACCTTCCTGAAGATTGCGGTGGTGGTGCTGCTGGCGGTGTCCATCCTCATCATGCGCCCCGACATCAAGATGCCGGCGCTGACGCAGTTCGATCGACGGCACCGGCCCCATCTTCGCCGGCAAGGTGTTCCCCTTCATCACCATTGCCTGCGGCGCCTCTCCGGCTTCCACGCGCTGGTGTCCGGTGCGCACGCCGAAGCTCGTGGCCAACGAAGGCGATATCCGCCTGGCCGGCTACGGCAGCATGGCGGTGGAATCCTTCGTGGGCATCATGGCGGTGATCGCCGCCACGCTGCTCGACCCGGGCGTGTACTTCGCCATCAACGCCGGCGCTGGCGCCGTGGGCCGCCACGGCCGATGCCGCGGTGGCCACCATCTCCGGCTGGGGCTTTCCGGTCACAGTCGAGCAGATGCACGAACTCGCGCGCGAGATGGGCGAACCTCGCTCTTCGCCCGCACCGGCGGCACGTCGCTGGCCGTGGGCATGGCCAGCATCTTCGGCACCGCCTTCGGCGAGGGCCTGCTGGCGCGCAGCCAGGCGCCACTTCGCCATCATGTTCGAGGCCGTGTTCATCCTCACCACCGTGGATGCCGGCACGCGCGTGGGCCGCTTCATGCTGCAGGATACGATGGGCCAGATCTGGAAGCCCATGGGCCGCACGTCGTGGTACCCCTCCGTCATCATCTCGAGCCTGCTGATCGTGGCCGGCTGGGGCTACTTCCTCTACGTGGGCGTGGTCGATCCCAACGGCGGCATCAACATCCTCTGGCCGCTACGTCGCCAACCAGATGCTGGCGGGCATTGCGCTGACCGTGGCCACGGGCATCCTCATCAAGGGTGGCAAGTGGAAGCACGTGTGGGTGACGGGCCTGCCGCTGGCGTGGATCATCGCCGTGACCACCACCGCGGCGGCAAGAGATCTTCGGTATTTCCGACGTGAAGCTGGGCTTCTTCGCCGCGGCCAACGACCTCGCAGCCAAGCTGGCGTCGGGCGCCCTGCCTCCGGAGCGGGCCGAAGGTGGCGCCGACGCTGATCTTCAACCAGCAGCTGGATGGCGTGCTCACCATCGTCTTTCGGCGCTGATGTGGATCGTGCTGCTGGCCATGGTACGGGTGGCCGTTCGCCGAGGCACGCGGCCAGAGCGTGCCGCCGAACTCCGAGACCCCCTTCGTGGCCACGAAGCTCGATGCCGCTTCGCTGTCCACGGCGCATTGATCCCATGCAGAAGTTCGGCCCGAAGCAGGCAAGGGATTCCGCCCGGCAGTTCCTGTCGGCGGGCCTTTCGCTGCTGCGGGGCGTGACGGGCGACGATGCCTACGACAAGTACGTCGCCCACATGCAACGCACCCAGCCCGGCGCCACGCCGATGACGGCCGGCGAATTCTTCCGCGCCCAGCTCGACCAGAAGTGGAACTGCATCAGCGGCTGCTGCCAGGCGCGCTGCTGTGCGCGGCAGCAGCCGCTGCACGCCGCCGAACCGGCGACCTCCTCCGCGCCAGCGCTTCGACCAGCTTTCCGTCTCGTTGCGCAGGGCGCGCGCGTCGCGCGGAGGTGTGGAATGCCGGGGCAGCACCTCCTGGCTGCGCTGGGTGCCAGTACGCGGCTGACGCCCGCGTCGCTGTCCAAGATCATGGTGGCCGCCGCGGCGCTGTCCCTGGCCACCGGACAAGACCTTCGCCACCGAAGTGCGCGCCACCGCGCTGCCTCGCGATGGGCAGCTTCGCGGCGATCTGGTGCTGCGCGGCAGTGGCGATGCCACGCTCGATGAGACCACGCTGTGGGGCCTGGCCGCCTGGTGCGGGCCGCCGGGTTGGCCTGGGTTTCCGGCCGAGTCGTCGTGGAGCGCGCGCCTTTGGCGAACTGGGGTGCGATACGCTGGATCGCTGCCGGGCGCTGCGCCGCAGTTCGCGCGCCTACAACGCCGCCCCCAGCGCCATCGGCGTGAACTACGGCAGCTGGTGCATCGCCGTGCGCGGCCAGGCCAGTGGACAGCCGGCGCAGGTGGGCGGCTGCGCGTCCGGAGACCTGCCGATCCCGCTCACCGGCCGCGTGCAGTCGGGCACGGGCGGCATGCCGCGCATCGACCGCTACACCGATGACAATGGAGATCGCATCGAGGTGGGCGGCACCATCGCCAGCGGCGAGCTGCGCCAGGTGCATCGCGCCATGTCCGATCCGGCACTGGGCGCGGGGCAGTTGCTGCGCTCGATGCTGCTGCAGACCGGTGTGGCCGTCAGTGGTGGCGTGGAAACCCAGATCGCCGTGCCCGCGGCCACGCAGGTGCTGGCGCGCGTGGAAGGCCTGCTGCTGCAGGAGCAGGTGGGCCGGATGATGCGCTGGTCGAACAACTACATTGCCGACGTGCTCACCATGGACGCGGCGCTGGAGCGCAATCGCGCGCCGCCGGCTTCATTGGCCGCTGCATCGAAGGTGCTGGGCGACATGGCGCGCGAGGCCCGCGTCGCGCTGAAGCTGGAATCCGGCGAGGGTCCTCTGCTGGAAAGCGGCAGCGGGCTCACCACCAGCAACCGGCTGTCGGCGCGCGACTTCATTGCGGTGCTGGCGCATGAATACCGCGATCCACGGCGCTTCCCGGCCTTCTACGGCAGCTTCGTGGTGCCGCGCGATGCCGCCTTCGAGTTCCTGCAGAACGGCAGCGACGAGTTCCAGGATCGCGTGGCGCTCAAGACCGGCTCGCTCACCGACCCCGTGTCGGTGAATGCGATTGCCGGCTACCTGCGCAAGCGCAACGGCGGCTGGATGGCGTTTGCCATCATCGTGAACGGCAGCGAGCGTCTGCCGCAGGTGGGACGGGAGCGCGCCATGTCGGCAGCCAGGGCCGATCTCACGGCGCTGCTGAAGCGATACTAGCCGCCCTTCTTCCGCGTCAGCCGCAGCAACTCGGAATTCTCACCGGACTCGGTGAGCACGTAGATGGCGCCATCGGCTCCCTGCTGGACATCGCGAATGCGCTTGTGCCGGTCCTGCAGCAGCCATTGTTCGGCCGCCACCTTGCCGTCCTTCATCTGCAGGCGGACCACCTTCATGCCCACCAGGCCGCCGACGAAGATGCTTCCCTTCCATTCCGGGAACATGTCGCCGTGGTACACGATCATGCCGGAAGGCGCGATTACAGGGTCCCAGTAGTAGACGGGCTGCTCCATGCCTTCCTTCTGCGTGATGCCCTCGCCCACCTTGTTGCCGGGATAATCGATGCCGTAGGTGATGATGGGCCAGCCGTAGTTGGCGCCGCGCTTGATGAGGTTCAGCTCATCGCCGCCGCGCGGGCCATGCTCGATCACCCAGAGGTCGCCTGTCACAGGGTCTACGTCCATCGCCTGCTGGTTGCGGTGGCCATACGACCAGATCTCCGGATAAGCATCGGCGCGTCCCACGAAGGGGTTGTCCTTCGGCACGCTGCCATCGCTGTTGATGCGAATCACCTTGCCGAAGTGGCTGTGCAGATCCTGCGCCTGCCCCACGGCGCCCTCCACGCCCCGCTCTCCCATGGTGACGTACAGCTTGCCGTCCTTGCCGAAGACGATGCGTGATCCCACCTGCCGGTCCGAGACCATGTCCGGCAACTGGTGGAAGATAACCTTCACATCGACGAGCTTCGCCTTGCCGGCTTCTTCCTCCAGCCGGGCGCGGGCCAGTGAGATTCCGCCGGCGTCTTTCGATCGCAGGTCGGCAAAGCAGAAGTAGATGATCTTGTTGGTCGCAAAGCCCGGGTCGAGCCCCACGTCCAGCAGGCCCGCCTGTCCCTTGTAGTGGATGGTGGGAAGCCCTTCCACGGGGGGCGAAACCCGGCCATCGGCGGTGATGATGCGCAGGCGCCCGGGCTTTTCCGCCACCAGCAGGCGCCCATCGGGCAGCGACTCGACGCCGAATGGCAGCGCGAGACCCGCTGTCACCACCTGCACCTCCGGCTGCAGGCCGTTGCGGATGCCCGGTGCGCGCGTCTGGCCTGCGAAAGCGGGCTGGTAGTCCTTGCCGTTGCGCTCGCGGGTCTCGAGCGGGGAACCCTCGGCGACGTCCGGGGCCTTCGATGCGGCATCCGCGGTCTTCGCTGCGGCATCGGCAGTGGCGCCATCGCGGCTGGAACAGGCCTGCAGCAACAGCGTCGCGACCACGATGCACGCGGCCGCGGCAGAAGATTTCTTCGCCATTCTTCTCCCCCCGGATTCTTCGCCTTCTTGTTCTACTGGCGCGCGGCGATTTTCTCCGCGCCGAAGTAAGGCCGCAAGGCGGCCGGTATCGTGATCGACCCGTCGGCGTTCTGGCCGTTTTCCATCACCGCCACCAGGGTGCGGCCCACGGCCAGGCCCGAGCCGTTCAACGTGTGCACGGGTTCGGGTTTGCCGGTGGCTGGATTGCGCCAGCGCGCCTGCATGCGCCGCGCCTGGTAGTCGCCGAAATTGCTGCACGAGGAGATCTCGCGGAATTTCTGCTGGCCCGGCAGCCACACCTCGAGGTCATAGGTCTTCGAGCTGGCATTGCCGATGTCGCCGGCGCACAGCGCCATCACGCGGTACGGCAGTTCCAGCCGCTGCAGCACGGCCTCGGCATGCGCGGTGAGTTCCTCGTGCGCGGCCTGCGATTTGTCGGGCGCCACGATCTGCACCACCTCCACCTTGTCGAACTGGTGCTGACGGATCATGCCGCGCGTGTCCTTGCCGGCCGAACCCGCCTCCGAACGGAAACACGGCGAATGCGCCACCAGCTTCAGCGGCAATGCATCGGCTTCCAGGATCTGGTCGCGTACCAGGTTGGTCACCGGCACTTCGGCGGTGGGGATGAGGTAGTAGTTCTGCTCGCTGCGCACCGCGAACAGATCGGCCTCGAACTTCGGCAGCTGTCCCGTGCCTTTCAGCGACGCCGGCGAGGCCAGGTAGGGAACATACACCTCGGTGTAGCCATGCTCGCGCGTGTGCAGGTCGAGCATGAACTGCCCCAGCGCGCGATGCAGCCGCGCGATGTCATGGCGCAGCACCACGAAGCGGCTGCCCGCGATGCGCGCGCCGGCTTCGAAGTCCATGCCCCGCGCCAGGCGCTCGCCCAGTTCCACGTGATCGCGGGGCGTGAAGTCGAATGTGCGCGGCGTGCCCCAGCGGCGCACTTCACGGTTCGCGTTTTCATCCGTGCCATCGGGCACTGAATCCTGCAGCAGGTTGGGCAGGCCGAGCTGCAGCGCGTCGAGTTCGGCCTGCACGCCGTTGATCGCCGCCTCGGCATCGACGAGCTGCTGCGCGAGTTGTTCGCCGCGGGCGATCAGCGGCGCGGCATCTTCGCCCCTGCCCTTGGCCATGCCCACCTGCTTCGCGGTGGCATTGCGCTCGGCGCGCACGCGGTCGGCCTCGATCTGCGCGGCCTTGCGGCGCTCCTCGAGATTCACATACGCGGCCACGTCGAACTTGAAGCCCCGCCGGGCGAGATTGGCGGCCACCGCCTCGGGCGTGGCGCGCAGCAGTTTCGGGTCGATCACTTGTCTTTCCTGTCGGTCTCTTTGTTCCGGGTGTCAAGCAGGCGGCGCCGGGCCATGGCCTCGGCGATGCGGATCTCGAAGCCGCGCTGCACCGGGGAATAATAGCGCCGGTCGGGCATTTCATCGGGCAGATAGCGCTCGCCGGCGGCATAGGCGTCCGCTTCGTCATGCGCGTAACGATAGCCCTGGCCATGGCCCAGCTCGCGCATCAGCTTCGTGGGCGCGTTGCGAAAGCGCGCGGGCACGTCGAGCGTGCCGTACTTTTCCACATCCTCGCGGGCCATGCCCCAGGCCGTGTACACCGCATTGCTCTTGGGCGCCACGGCCAGGAACACCACGCATTCGGCCAGCGCCAGCTCGCCCTCGGGGCTGCCGAGCCGTTCGTAGGCCTGCCAGGCTTCCAGCGCCAGCGGCAGCGCGCGCGGATCGCCGAGACCGATGTCCTCCACGGCCATGCGGGTGATGCGCCGCGCGAGGTAGGCTGGATCGCAGCCGCCATCGAGCATGCGCGCCAGCCAGTACAGCGAGGCATCCGGATCGCTGCCACGCACGGCCTTGTGCAGCGCCGAGATCTGGTCGAAGAACTGGTCGCCGCCCTTGTCGAAGCGGCGGCGAGTGCCGGCGGCAAGATCCTGGATGGTGTCGGCGCCGATGTGGCCGCCGGTGGCGAGATCAGCGGCGGTTTCAAGCGTGCCCAGCGCGCGCCGCGCATCGCCATCGGCCGCGGCGCACAGCGCCTGAATCGCCTCCTCGTCGATGCTGAAGTCCACGCCACCGGGCGCGCGCCCGCCGAGGCCGCGCTCGCGATCGCCCAGCGCGCGCAGCAGCACGGACTTGATGTCGTCGGCGCCCAGCGACTTCAGCACATACACGCGGGCGCGCGACAGCAGCGCGCCCACCACTTCGAATGAGGGATTCTCGGTCGTCGCGCCGATGAACACGATGGTGCCGTCCTCGACGAAGGGCAGGAACAGGTCCTGCTGGGCCTTGTTGAAGCGGTGCACCTCGTCGAGGAACAGCACCGTGGCGCGGCCCAGCGCGCGGAACTGCCGCGCCTGCTCCACCGCGGCGCGGATGTCCCTCACGCCCGCCATCACCGCCGACAGTGCGATGAACTCGGCATCCATGGCGCGCGCGAACAGGCGCGCCAGCGTGGTCTTGCCGGTGCCGGGCGGACCCCACAGGATCATCGAATGCAACTGGCCGCGCTCCAGCGCCACGCGCAGCGCGCGGCCGGGCGCCAGCAGATGGCGCTGGCCAGCGAATTCGTCGATGGTCTGCGGCCGCATGCGGTCGGCCAGCGGCCGCAGCAGCGGCTCGCTCACGCGCGACTTCCCGTGAACCGGGATTCGATCCAGTGCGCCCACAGGCCCAGCGGGGTCAGGGCCAGCAACAGGCCCAGCACCACGCCGATGGCATCGGCCAACAGGTCGAACCACTCGGCGTCGCGGCCCACATGCGCCTGCAGCAGCTCGATGAATCCACCGAAAGCCACGAGGCTGACGCCCAGCCAGAAGTAATCCCGGCGGATCACGATGCCGCCGAACAGGAATGCCAGCGCCACATAGGCCAATGCATGTTCGAACTTGTCCCACAGATGAATCTGCGGCAGGTCCTTGCCGGGCAACAGGCAGAGCACGAGGATGAACGCCGCCAGCGCCAATCCCATGACGAACCACAGCCGCCGGAAGCGCAGCTCGGGGCGAAGCACGGGATTCACGGCAGCGGCTTGCCGATGAGGTCGGCGCCCTTGGGCAGCGTGAAACTCACCTGCGCAGGGTCGACGTCGGCGTTGCGGCGTACATCGCTGAACACCAGCGTCGAGCGCTGTCCCAGCTTGTCGACCACCACCAGCTGCTGCAGCTCGCCGGAACGAAAGCCGAAGCGCGCCTCGCGGAAATCCGACTGCGTGTCGCGCGGCTGGGCGTTGACCCAGTCGAAGCCGTCACGACGGCCTCCGGCTGCGACCTTGAACGCCGCGCGCAGATCGGCACCGCCGGCCAGCAGCATGGCCGGCGACTGCGGCAGCGCTTCGGCCTGCGGCTTCACCGTGGCCTGGTCCAGGTCGCGATCATAGAACCACAGGTTGCGGCCATCGGCGATCAGCAGCTGCACCGCATCGTCGGCGCCGTCGGGCGCGGACTCCCAGCGGAACCGGCCGGGCCGCACGATGGTGAGACGGCCGCGGCCATTGCCCACGCGCTTGCCGCGCGAATCCACGACGGTCTGCGTGAACGCCCCCTGCCAGGTCGAGAGGTTCGCCAGATAGGCGTCGAGCACGGTACCCGTGGGTGCGGGCGAAGCAGTCGCTGCCGCGGCCTCAGGGGCCCGAATCACTGCGGGCGTTGCCGCCGGCAGCAGGGCCGGCGCCAATACCACGGCGCATGCCAGCGCCAGTGCTGCGAACCGGTCAGTCCTCACCGGAACCTCCGGGCACCAGCACTTCGCGCGATCCGTTGGGCTGCAGCGGTCCGACCACGCCGGCGGCCTCCATGGCCTCGAGCAGCCGCGCCGAACGGTTGTAGCCGATCTTCAACCGTCGCTGCACATAAGAGATCGACGGCTTGCGTTCGCTGATGACGATCTTCACCGCCTCGTCGTACAGCGCATCCTGTTCGGCATCGCCACCCGCCATGCCGGCAGCGCCTTCTTCTCCGCTGATGCCAGGGATGGGCATGGAAGGTCCGTTCAACACTTCCTCGATGTAGTTCGGCGGCTCGGCGGTCTTGAGCGCGGTCACCACGCGATGCACTTCCTCGTCCGACACGAAGGCGCCGTGGATGCGGTTGGGTACCGAGGTACCGGGTGGCAGGTACAGCATGTCGCCATGCCCCAGCAGCGACTCGGCGCCGCCCTGGTCGAGGATGGTGCGGGAATCGACCTTGGCCGACACCTGGAAGGCGATGCGTGTAGGGATGTTGGCCTTGATGAGGCCGGTGATGACGTCCACCGAGGGACGCTGCGTGGCGAGGATGAGATGGATGCCCGAGGCGCGCGCCTTCTGCGCCAGTCGCGCGATGAGCTCTTCCACCTTCTTGCCGACGATCATCATCAGGTCGGCCAGCTCGTCGATGATGACGACGATGTAGGGCAGTGGCACAAGGTCCGGAATCTTGCTCTGATCGAAGGTGGGATCGGTGGACGCGTACTGCATCATCACCGGATCCTTGATCGGCTTGCCGCCCTCGTTCGCCTCGCGCACCTTCTTGTTGAAGCCGCCGATGTTGCGCACGCCCAGGGCCGCCATGAGCTGGTAGCGGCGCTCCATCTCGGCCACCGACCAGCGCAGCGCATTGGCCGCCTGCTTCATGTCGGTGACCACCGGCGCCAGCAGGTGCGGAATGCCCTCGTACACCGACAGTTCCAGCATCTTCGGGTCGATCATGATCAGCCGCACATGTTCCGCCGTGCTCTTGTACAGCAGCGACAGCACCATGGCGTTGATGCCCACCGATTTGCCGGAGCCGGTGGTGCCGGCGATGAGCAGATGCGGCATGCGCGCCAGGTCCGCGACGACGGGGTTGCCGCCGATGTCCTTGCCCAGCGCCAGCGTCAGCGGCGAGTTCACTTCCTCGTAGGAACGCGACTTGATGATCTCGCCCAGCGTGACCATCTCGCGCTTCTCGTTGGGGATCTCCAGGCCCATCACCGACTTGCCGGGGATGACCTCGACCACGCGCACCGAGATGGCCGACAGCGCGCGCGCCAGGTCCTTGGCAAGGCCGGAGATCTGGCTGACCTTCACGCCCGGCGCCGGCTGCATCTCGAAGCGGGTGACCACGGGCCCCGGATGCACGGCGACCACTTCGACCTCGACGCCGAAATCCCTGAGCTTGATTTCCACCAGGCGCGACATGGCTTCAAGCGCATCGGGCGAATAGGCCGCCACGCGCTCCGGCGGATCGTCGAGCAGGTTCATCGGCGGCAGCGCGCCATCCTTGGGCGAATCGAACAGCGTGACCTGCCGCTCGGCCTGGGCGCGTTCGCTCTTTTCGACCGCCGGCGCGGGCTGCTCGATGACGGGCACCACACGCGGCGTGGCTTTCTTCTTTTCCTTGTCCTGCCGCACCACTTCGGCGCGTTCGCGCTTGCGCTCCTGGCCTTCGGTGACATCGCGCCGGGTGCCCAGCCACCCCTTGAACCAGGACACGGCCCGCCAGAAGCCGCGTCCGATGCCATCCATCACGTTGATCCACGACACATGGAATGCCAGCGCGGCGCCTGCCATCCAGGCGGCCAGCAGCAGCAGCGTGGCGCCCAGTGGCTTCAGGCCCGCGGCAAGGCCCGGACCCACGGCCTGTCCCAGCACGCCACCGGCGGTGGCGCGCAATCCATCGGCGGCCCAGTGCAGGCTGGTGAGGCCGCAGCTCGCGGCCAGCAGCAGCAGGAATCCGCCGACGCGAACCGCGGCGTTGGCGCGCGTGACCGGCTGCAGGTCGGAGAAGCGGTTGCGGAACAGCAGCCAGGCGGCCACCAGCAGCATGATGGGCAGCAGGTACGCCGGCTTGCCGAACAGGAAATACAGCAGATCGGCCATCAGCGCGCCGAAGGGGCCGACGCGGTTCTCCACCGGCCCGCCCTCGCCCGAATAGGACCAGCCCGGATCGGCAGGCGAAAAGGTGAACAGCGCCGTGAGCAGCACCAGCGCGACGACGATCATTGCGATGGCGACGCTTTCGCGGATCGCCTTGAGCACCGCCTGCGTGAAGCGGGCCCCACCGGACACGGATGATGACTGACTCAAACCGTCAACGCCTTGAGGATTTCCATTTGATTCCGCGCTGCAGGTTGCGGCGCCTGCCGGCACAATAAGCCTATCGACAGCTTCGGAAAATTATACATGAGCCAGACCATCCACAGCCGCCTGATCATCCTGGGTTCGGGGCCTGCGGGCTACAGCGCCGCGGTGTACGCGGCGCGCGCCAATCGCTCGCCGCTGCTGATCACCGGCGTCGAACAGGGCGGTCAGCTCATGACCACCACCGAAGTGGACAACTGGCCCGGCGACGTGGAGGGCCTGCAGGGGCCGGATCTGATGGATCGCATGCGTCGCCATGCCGAGCGCTTCAACACCCGGCTGGTCAATGATCACATCCACACGGCGCGGCTCACGCAGCGTCCGTTCGTGCTGGTGGGTGACTCGGCCACCTACACCTGCGATGCACTGATCATTGCCACCGGCGCCGCCGCCAAGTACCTGGGACTGCCTTCGGAAGAGGCTTTCAAGGGCAAGGGCGTGTCGGCCTGCGCCACCTGCGACGGTTTCTTCTTCCGCGGGCAGCGCGTGGCGGTGATCGGCGGCGGCAACACCGCTGTCGAGGAGGCGCTGTACCTGTCGAACATCGCCGCGCATGTGACGCTGGTGCATCGTCGCGACAAGCTGAAGAGCGAGAAAATCCTGCAGGACCGGCTGTTCGAGCGCGAGAAGGCCGGCAAGATCAGCATCCGCTGGAACCACGCGGTGGACGAAGTGGTGGGCGACGACACGGGCGTCCATGGCCTGCGCATCCGCGCCACCGACGGCAGCAGCACCGAAACGCTGCCGGTCACCGGCGTATTCATCGCGATCGGGCATGCGCCGAACACGGGCCTGTTCGAGGGCCAGCTCGACATGCGCGGCGGCTATCTGCGGGTGCACAGCGGCACCGAGGGCAATGCGACTGCCACCAGCATTCCCGGCGTCTTTGCCGCGGGCGATGTGGCGGATTCGATCTACCGCCAGGCCATCACCTCGGCCGGTTCCGGCTGCATGGCGGCGCTGGATGCCGACAAGTACCTCGAAGGCGTGGAGCACGGCGGCTGACGCATGGAGTTCCGCGAGCTCTCGGCCATCGACGAGGTGTCCGCCGCGGAATGGAACGCACTCGAAGGCAGCGACTGCCCGTTTCTGCGCCATGAGTTCCTGGCCGCGCTGGAACACACCCACTGCGTGGGGGGCAACACGGGCTGGACGCCTGCGCACCTCCTGCTCGTCGAACACGGCCGTGTCCGCGCCGCCGCGCCCGCCTACCGCAAGGCGCATTCCTGGGGCGAGTTCGTGTTCGACTTCGGCTGGGCCCAGGCCTATGCGCGTCATGGCCTCGCCTACTATCCGAAGCTTCTGGTGGGCGTGCCGTTCTCGCCGGTGAACAGCGCGCGGCTGCTGGTGACGGCCGGCGCGGACGCCGCCGACCTGCGCGATGCGCTCATCGGCGAACTGCAGCGACGCTGCAGCCGGCAGAGGCTCTCATCGGCGCATGCCACCTTCGTCTCGGATGAGGATCGCGCGGCCTTCGAGCGGCGCGGCTGGCTGCTGCGCAGCGATGTGCAGTTCCACTGGCACAACCAGGGATTCACCGACTTCGACGCCTACCTGGCCACCTTCCGTTCGGAAAAGCGCAAGCAGGCGCGCCGCGAACGCCGGCGCATCACCGACAGCGGCATCGTCGTGCGCACGCTGCGCGGCGCCTCGATCGACGCCCCCGTACTGGAATTCGTGCACGCGGTGCACGCGCGCACCTTCCACGCCCATGGCCACGAGCCTTACCTGAACCTCGCCTGTTTTCGCGAGCTCGCCCGCGTGCTGGGCGATGCGCTGGTGGTCAAGCTGGCCATGCGCGCGGGCGAACCGGTGGCGGCCGCCGTGTTCTTCATGGGCGCCGACGCACTGTACGGGCGCTACTGGGGCGCGGTGGGCGAATTCCACAGCCTGCATTTCGAGCTGTGCTACCACCAGGGCATCGAGTTCTGCATCGAGCAGGCACTGTCGCGCTTCGAGCCCGGCACGCAGGGCGAACACAAGATTGCCCGCGGCTTCGAACCCAGCCACACCTGGTCGGCGCATTACATTGCCGACGAGCGCTTCCGCGACGCCATCGCCGACTTCCTGCAGCGCGAGGCCGTGCAGGTGGACGCCTATGCCGACGCCGTGGCTGCGCATGTGCCCTTCCGCCGACCATGAAGCGGCTGACCTGGCTGAAGCCCGACGATCCGCCGGACAGTTTTCCCCCGGTTGGCCGTGCGCTGGATGATCCCCCGGGGCTGCTGGCTGGCGGCGGAGATCTGTCTACCGCGCGGCTGATGGCAGCCTACGCGCGCGGCATCTTCCCCTGGTATTCGGAAGGCGAGCCCGTGCTGTGGTGGTCTCCCGATCCACGCGAGGTGCTGTTCCCGGGCGAGATGCACGTGTCACGCAGCCTGCGCCGCCTGCTTGCGCGTGGCACGTACCAGGTGACGGAAAACCGCGATTTCGCGGCCGTAGTCGAGGGTTGCGCCACGGCCCGCGCCGCGACGGCGGGCACCTGGATCACTGCCGAAATGCGCGCGGCCTACCAGGCACTGCACCGGCTCGGCGTGGCCTCCAGCATCGAGGTGTGGGCTGGCGACGAACTGGCCGGCGGCCTGTACGGCGTGCACACCGGCCGGGTGTTCTGCGGGGAGTCCATGTTCAGCCGGCGCGACAATGCATCGAAGGTGGCGCTGGCGCATCTTGCTGCCCAATGCCCGGCCCGGGGCATCGAACTGATCGACTGCCAGATGCCCTCGGCCCACCTGCGCAGCATGGGCAGCCGCCCCCTGCCGCGCGCCGAATTCCTTCGTCATTTGATTTGAGGCCCCGGTTACCGCAGAATCCGCGACCTTTCCAAGGGTATTCAGACAGGACACATGGCCAAAGACGACGCGATCCAGATGGAAGGCGAGGTTGTGGAAACCCTGCCGAACACCACGTTTCGCGTGCAGTTGAAGAATGGACATGTAGTAACTGCCCATATCTCGGGGAAGATGCGCAAGAACTACATCCGCATCCTGACCGGCGATGCGGTTACGGTGGAAATGACGCCGTACGACCTCAGCAAGGGTCGCATCGTCTATCGCGGGCGTTGACCGCCCGATTTCCGGGCGATCGAGAGTTCCTGTAGGACGCGCGGCCGCGCTGCGTTCAGCAATTCCTCGGTTCGGAATCCAGCGTCGCGCGTGAGGGTGCTCAGGTAGCAGGTTGCGGCAGCACCTTGCGGGGGGTCGGCGTGGACTCCAGCTTGAGCGACTTGCCGTCATCCGACACGGACACCATCACCTGCCCGCCTTCGGCCAGCTTGCCGAACAGCAGTTCCTCGGCCAGGGGGCGCTTGATCTGGTCCTGGATGAGACGGGCCATCGGGCGCGCGCCCATCTTCGGATCGTAACCGTGGTCGGCGAGCCAGCCGCGGGCGTCGTCGTTGATGGAGAACTGCACGCCCTTCTGCTCGAGTTGGGTTTCGGTTTCCATCAGCAGCTTGTCGACCACGCGCTCGATGGTGGCCTTGGACAACGGGCCGAACTGGATGATGGCGTCGATGCGATTGCGGAACTCGGGCGTGAACAGGCGGCGGATGGCCTCCATGCCGTCGCTGACGTTGTCGGACTGCGTGAAGCCGATCGACGGGCGCGCCATGTCGGCCGCGCCGGCGTTCGTGGTCATCACGATGATCACGTGGCGGAAGTCGGTCTTGCGGCCGTTGTTGTCGGTGAGTGTGCCGTGGTCCATCACCTGCAGCAGCAGGTTGAACACGTCGGGGTGCGCCTTCTCGATTTCATCGAGCAGCAGCACGCAGTGCGGGTGCTTCGAGACGGCCTCGGTGAGCAGGCCGCCCTGGTCGAAGCCGACGTAGCCGGGAGGCGCGCCGATGAGGCGCGATACGGTGTGCCGCTCCATGTACTCGGACATGTCGAAGCGCAGGAACTCGACGCCCAGCGAGGTGGCGAGCTGGCGGGTGACCTCGGTCTTGCCCACGCCGGTGGGGCCGGCGAACAGGAAGCTGCCCACGGGCTTGCGCTGTTCGCCCAGGCCCGAGCGCGACATCTTGATGGCGGCCGCCAGCGCCTCGATGGCCGGATCCTGGCCGAAGATGACCAGCTTCAGGTTGCGCTCGAGGTTGCGCAGCACTTCCTTGTCGGAGGTGGAGACGGTCTTGGCGGGGATGCGCGCGATGCGCGCCACCACGTCCTCGATCTGCGGCACATCGACGATGCCGCTGCGTTCGGTGGCCGGCTTCAGGCGCGCGCGCGAACCGGCTTCGTCCACCACGTCGATGGCCTTGTCGGGCAGGTGGCGGTCGTTGATGTGACGCGCGGCCAGTTCGGCCGCCGCCTTGATGGCCGCATCGGTGTAGGAAATGCCGTGATGTTCCTCGTAGCGCGGCTTCAGGCCAGTGAGGATCTCCACGGTTTCCTGCACGGTGGGCTCGACCACATCCACCTTCTGGAAGCGGCGCGACAGCGCGTGATCCTTCTCGAAGATGCCGCGGTATTCCTGGTAGGTGGTGGAACCCACGCAGCGCAGCTCACCGCTGGTGAGGGCGGGCTTGATGAGGTTGGAGGCATCCATCACGCCACCGGAGGTGGCACCGGCACCGATCAGGGTGTGGATCTCGTCGATGAACAGGATGGCGCCGGGCTGCTTCTTGATCTCGCTGATCACGGCCTTCAGCCGCTTCTCGAAATCGCCGCGGTACTTGGTGCCCGCCAGGAGGCTTCCCAGGTCGAGCGAATAGATGACGCCATCGGCCAGCGCATCGGGCACCTTGCCTTCCACGATCAGCCGCGCCAGGCCTTCGACGATGGCCGTCTTGCCCACGCCGGCCTCGCCCACGTACAGCGGGTTGTTCTTGCGGCGGCGGCAGAGGATTTCCACCGTGCGTTCCACCTCGACCTGCCGGCCCACCAGCGGATCGATGCGACCCTCGGCCGCGGCCTTGTTCAGGTTGACGGTGTACTTGTCGAGCGCGCTGCCGCCATCCGGATCGCGCTCGCCTTCCGGCGCCTGTTCGTCGCGGCCCACTTTCTCGTCGGCGTTCTTCGGCAGGCCGTGGGAGATGTACTGCGTGACGTCGAGGCGGGTGATCTCGTGCCGGTTCAGCAGGAACACGGCATGGCTCTGCTTCTCGCTGAAGATGGCCACCAGCACATCGGCGACGCCCACCTCGCGGCGCCCGCCCGACTGCACCTGGAACACCGCGCGCTGCAGCACGCGCTGAAAGCCCAGCGTGGGCTGCACTTCACGTTCGTCCTCGCCGGCCTTCATGCGCGGCGTGGTGTCGTCGATGTGACGGCGCAGCTCGTCGGCCAGGCGGCGGATATCGGCTCCGCCGGCCTTGAGGATCTCGCGCACGCGTGGTGCGTCGATGATCGACAGCAGCAGGTGCTCGACCGTGAGGAATTCATGCTTGGCTTCGCGCGCCTGGGCAAAGGCCCCGTTCAGGCAGCTTTCGAGTTCGGATGAGAGCACTGTCGCCTCCGTTTCCTTCAGGCCTGTTCCAGCGTGCACATCAGCGGATGCTGATTGTCGCGGGAATAGGTCATCACCTGCGCCACCTTGGTCTCGGCGATTTCGTAGGTGAAAACACCGCAGACACCCTTGCCCTTCATGTGCACTTCCAGCATCACCCGGGTGGCGTTTTCCCGGTCCATGCGAAAGAAGCGCTCCAGCACGTTGACCACGAACTCCATGGGCGTGTAGTCGTCGTTCAGCAGCACCACGTTGTACAGCGGCGGCTGCTTGGTTTCCGGGGCCGCCTCCTCGACAACGAGGCCGGTGTGGCCCTGTTCTTCCGGACTATTCGCCTTGGTCATAGGGATGAATGGATTATGGGGCCTCGGAACCCGATACCAAGTACGCCAGCGTACAGCCTGCCCGGTCGCCGGCAGGCGACAGTCGTGCCCGGAAAATGTGATCCTTTTGTGAAGTCAAAACAATTGCTTGAGCGTGTATTCCACACCTGAGCATAATACTTGGATCGTGGCTTCCATTGCGCAAGCGCTGCATCTGGACGGCGAGCTGGCAAGCCAGCTTATCGCCCGCGCGCCGCGCTGGGTGACCGCCGCGCTGGTGGTGCTGCTCGGGGTGCGCGCGGCCACGCTGGTGGCCTCGCTGTCCAGCGCCCCCGCCACTGCGCCCGGCGCTTCGCCGCCCCCGCCGGCGGCCACCCGCAATGTGGTGGATGTACCGTCCATCCTGCGCGCCAACCTGTTCGGCCAGGGCGCACCCGCACCCGGCACCGGCAATGCGCCGGTCACCACCATGGCGCTGGTGCTGGCCGGGGTGATCGCCGATGTCGACGAGAAGCATGGCTTCGCGATGCTGGGCACTTCCGCCACCGACATCCGCGTATACCGCGTGGGCGACTCACTCCCTGGCGGCGCGCGGCTGAGCGCGGTGCTGGTGGACCGCGTGCTGCTGGATCGCGGCGGCAGCATCGAGGCACTGATGATCCCCCGCGTCACGGCCGGCACCGCCGGACCTCTGGTCGGACCGCCGCCCCCGCCACCGGGCAGTTCGGTGGCGCGGGTGCAGCAGGTGCTGCGCAACAATCCGGCGCTTGTGAATCAGGTGATCCAGCGCCAGCCCGTGATCTCGGCCGAGGGCAAGCTGCGCGGCCTACGCGTATACCCCGGCAGCAACGCACCGGCCTTCAACCGGCTGGGCCTGCGCCCCGGCGATCTGGTGACCGCCATCAACGGCACCACGCTCGAAGACCAGACACGCAGCGAGGAGATATTCAACTCGCTGAACGGCGCCGCCGAGGCGCGTGTCACCGTGATCCGCAATGGCAGCCCGCTGGAGCTGCATCTGAACCTGGCCGAACTGGCCAGCGAAGCCGAACGCCTGAACCAGGGCCCCGGTGTCGAACCTGGCGCCCCACCACCCGGCGCATCCGAGAGTGCGAGGTAACCCATGATCCGAACCCCCGCCCACTTCGTGCGCATCGCAGTGCTGCTGGCAGGCGCCGCTGCCAGCGTCACGGCGCAGACGCCACCGCCGGGGCCGCCGCCCGCCGCGGGTTCGCGGATGATCACGCCGAACTTCACCAATGTGCCCATCGAGCAGCTCGCCGAGGCAGTGGGCGAAGCCACCAACACCACCTTCATCGTCGATCCGCGCGTGCGCGCGCAGGTGAGCCTGGTCAATCCGCGGGCGATGACGGCCAACGAGCTGTACTACGCCTTCCTGTCGATACTGCAGGTGCACAACTTCGCGGCGCTGCGCTCCGGCAACATCGTGAAGATCGTGCCCGACGTGAACGCGCGCCAGATGCCGGGCAACGATCTGCCCTCCTCGCTGGGCGGCGGCGGTGACGAGATGGTCACCACCGTCATCGAGGTGAAGAACATCAGCGCCAACCAGCTCGCCACGGTGCTGCGCCAGCTGCAGCCGCAATACGGTCTGCTGCAGCCCATCCCGGGCACCAACTCGATGGTGATCACCGATCGCGCCAGCAACGTGGCGCGCATCCAGCGCATCGTCAACCGCGTGGACCAGACCGGCAACAACAACGTGGAAGTGATTCCGCTGCAGAACGCCACGGCGGGCGATCTGGTGCGCACGCTGAATGCGCTGACTGCCGGTCAGCCGGCCGATGCGGCGGCGGGCCTGGTGCCACGCGTGGTGGCCGACGACCGCACCAACAGCGTGCTGATCAGCGGCGATCCGGCGCAGCGGCTGCGCATCGCCACGTGGATCGCGCACCTCGACACGCCGCTGGAGAACGGCGGTGGCACCGAGGTGGTTTACCTGAAGTATGCCGACGCCGAAGCCCTGGCAGCGAAGCTGAAGGAACAGGCCACGGGCGTGGCAGCCGCTGCCGCCGGCGGTGCAGCGGGTGCCGCAGCCGGTGGCGCGTCCGCCGACCGCAGCGTCACCATCTGGCCGCACAAGGAAACCAATGCCATCGTCATCACGGCGCCGCCGAAGATGATGCGCTCGCTGCGCACGGTGATCGACAAGCTCGACATTCCACGCGCGCAGGTGCTGGTGGAAGCCATCATCGCCGATGTCAGCACCACCAAGTCGGCCGACCTGGGCGTGAACTGGGCGCTGTTTTCGAACGAGAACGGCACCAGCGTTCCGGTTGGCGGCTTCGTGAATCCGGTGGGGTCGGCGAACGGCAATAGCGTGAGCATCGTCGACCTGACGCGCGCAGTGCTCAACCCCGCCACCGCCACCACGGTGCCGCTGGGCACCACCATGGCCGTGGGGCGGTTGCGCGACAATGGCATCAATTTCGGCGCGATGATCCGCGCGCTGCGCGCCGACGGCAACAGCAACGTCATCGCCACGCCCTCGATCACGGCCACCGACAACCAGACGGCCGAATTCAAGAGCGCACAGGAAGTGCCGTTCATCACCGGCCAGTACACCAACAGCACCTCCACCGGCACCGGCGTGGTGAATCCCTTCACCACCGTGCAGCGCCAGGAAGTGGGCACCATCCTCAAGATCACCCCGCAGATCAATGGCGGCAACGCCATGACGCTGAAGGTGGAGGTGGAAAGCTCCGAACTTACCGGCAAGACCGGCGATGCGGGCAGCGCCATCACGCTCAAGCGTTCGTTCAAGACCGAGGTGCTGGTGGAGAATGGCGCCACCGTGGTGGTGGCCGGCCTGATCCGCGACGCGAAGAACACCGGCGAGACGCGCGTGCCCTTCCTGGGTCGCATCCCGATCATCGGCGAGGCCTTCAAGACGCGCAATGGCACGCGCGAGAAGACCAACCTGATGGTGTTCATCCGTCCCAAGATCATGACCGACAGCCTGCAGTCGGCCATCGAAACCAACTCGAAGTACAACCTGATCCGCGATGCGCAGATCAAGCAGGGCAATACGCACGAAGTGCTGCCGCTGCTGCCCTTCGACAAGCCGCCGCAGCTGCCGCCTGCGCCGCCCGTGCCGGCACCCACGCCCTGGCCGGCGCCCTCCTCGGCATCGCCACCCCCGCCCGCGGCACCCGCCACCACGCGGCCGGTGCCCGCGGATGGCAAGGCCGCGGACTGACAGGAACGGCCTTGAGCGCGAACCCTCAACCCATTGCGCGGCCCGCCGGCGAAGTGCCCTTCGCCTTCGCCAAGCGCCACGGCGTGGTGGTGCGCGAGGTGCGGCAGGGAACGGCGATCTGCGCGCTGCGCTCGGATGCCAGCGCGGTGGCCGTGGCCGAACTGCGCCGCGTCGTGCGGCTGCCGCTGCAGCTGGAGCGCGTCAGCGACGAGGAATTCGACCGGCTGCTGCGTCTGGCCTATGAAGGCGGCGGCACGCCGCTGCAGATGGTGGGTGGCCTGGAGGAAGGCGCGGACCTGGCGCACCTGGCGCAGGACCTGCCCGAGCAGGCCGACCTGCTCGAAAGCGACGACGACGCACCCATCATCCGGCTGATCAACGCCGTGCTGGGCCAGGCCATCCGCGAAAACGCCTCGGACATCCACATCGAACCCTTCGAGAACCGCCTGGTGATGCGCTTTCGCGTCGACGGCGTGCTGCGCGAGGTGCTGCAGACCAAGCGCGCGGTGGCGCCGCTGGTGGTCTCGCGCATCAAGGTGATGTCCAAGCTCGACATCGCCGAAAAGCGCCTGCCGCAGGATGGGCGCATTTCCCTGCGCATCGCGGGCCGCGCGGTGGACGTGCGCGTATCGACCATTCCTTCCGGCCACGGCGAGCGCGTGGTGCTGCGCATCCTCGACAAACAGGCCGGCCGGCTCGATCTCGAGAGTCTGGGCATGGATGCGCGCACGCGCGAGCTGATGGATGAACTGATCCACAAGCCGCACGGCATCCTGCTGGTGACCGGCCCCACGGGCTCGGGCAAGACCACCACGCTGTATGCCGGGCTGGAGCGGCTGAACGACAACAGCCGCAACATCATGACCGTGGAAGACCCCATCGAGTACTACATCGATGGCATCGGCCAGACGCAGGTCAACACCAAGGTCGAGATGACCTTCGCGCGCGGCCTGCGCGCCATCCTGCGCCAGGACCCGGATGTGGTGATGGTGGGTGAAATCCGCGACCTCGAGACGGCGCAGATCGCCGTGCAGGCCTCGCTCACCGGCCATCTGGTGCTGTCCACGCTGCACACCAACACCGCCGTGGGTGCCATCACCCGCCTCAGGGACATGGGCATCGAACCCTTCCTGCTGTCATCCAGCCTCATCGGCGTGGTGGCACAGCGCCTGGTGCGCGTGCTGAACCCGGAAACCCGCGTAGCGGCACCGGCCAGCGAATACGAGCGCCGGCTGCTGAATGTGCCTGCCGGCGAGGATGCGCCGCGCATCTACCGCCCCGGCGCGGATGCCGGCAGCGGCTATCGCGGCCGCATGGGCATCTACGAGCTGGTGCTGATCGACGACACCATGCGCACGATGATCCACGACGGCTCCGCCGAGCACGAGCTCGAGCGTTACGCCCGCACACTCACGCCTTCGATCCGCGACGATGGCCGCGCCAAGATCCTGCGCGGCGACACCACCGTCGAGGAAGTGCTGCGCGTGACGCGCGAAGACTGACGCCCCGCAGATGGGGGCCTTCGAATACACGGCACTGGATGGCAGCGGCAAGGAACGCCGCGGTGTGCTGGAAGGCGACACTGCCAAACACGTGCGCAGCCAGTTGCGCGAACAGCAGCTGCTGCCGGTCACCGTCACCGAACTCGCGGCACAGGAAGCCCGCCGCAGCCGCTCGTTTTCATTTGGCAGCGGCGTATCCACCACCGATCTTTCGCTGCTGACGCGCCAGCTCGCCACGCTGGTGCGGGCCGGGCTGCCGCTGGAAGAGGCGCTGCTCGCCGTTTCGCAGCAGAGCGAAAAGGCGCGTGTGCAGAGCGTGGTGCTGGGCGTGCGCGCCAAGGTGATGGAAGGCCACACGCTGGCCGACGGCCTAGCCGAATATCCGCGCGTGTTTCCGGAGATCTACCGCGCCACGGTGTCGGCCGGCGAGCAGGCCGGGCATCTGGACGAAGTGCTGGAGCGGCTGGCCGACTACACCGAGAACCGCGAGGTGATCCGGCAGAAGGTGCTCGGCGCACTGCTCTACCCCATCGCTCTCACCGGCATGTGCTTCATCATCGTGTCGATATTGCTGGTGTTCGTGGTGCCGAAGGTGGTCGACGTGTTCGACAGCTACCGCGCCAAGCTGCCGCTGTCGACGCGGGTGCTCATCTGGGTCAGCGAATTCGTGCGGCATTGGGGCATCTGGTTCCTGATCGGGCTGGCCATCGTCATCTGGCTGCTGCTGCGGCAGTTGAAGAAGCCGGCGGTGCGCGCACGAGTGGGTCGGCTGCAGCTGAGGCTGCCTCTCGTTGGCCGCATCGTGCGCGGGCTGAACACCGCGCGCTTCACGCGCACGTTGAGCATCCTGTCGGGCGCTTCGGTGCCGGTGCTGGAGGCGCTGCGCATCGCTGGCGAGGTGGTCACCAACCTGCCCATGCGCGATGCGGTTGCGCAGGCAACGGCTCGCGTGCGCGAGGGCGCACCCATCGGCCGCTCGCTGGGTGCGAGTCGCCTGTTCCCGCCGATGACCATCCATCTGATTTCGAGCGGCGAATCCAGCGGCGAGCTCGACACCATGCTGCAGCGCTCGGCCGAAAGCCAGGAGCGTGAACTGGACGGCCTGCTGACGGCCATGGTGGGCTTGCTGGGCCCGCTGCTCATCGTCGGGATGGGCGTATTCGTGATTGGCATCGTTTTTGCGATGCTGTTACCAATTTTCCAGATGAACTCGCTGATTCGCTGAGGTATAAATTTCAGCGACCGATTTATGTTGAGACTGGGTCGCAGTTTTCCATTCATGAGCAGGCGTCATGAGCGAGAAACAGGAAGCCGAGGATTTCGACGAATCAGACGATGAGGAGCTGGAGGGCGACGAGGAAGTCGATCTCGCCCGGCTCTCCAAGGAGCTGGACATGGCCCGGCGACGCGGCGCCCGCAACGGCGTGCCCGCCTGGCGCAAGCTCGAACTGCTGGCCGAGCAGCGGCGCACCGCAGAACTTACTTCGGACTTCGACGACTACGAGCTCGATGAGCTCAAGGCTTCACGGCGGCAGGGAATGCGGCATTAGCGCCGCATCAGTGGAAATCGTGGCTCGCGAACTGCAGCGAGCCGATCAGCGCCGAGCGGTCGATCAGTTCGCGCGCCACCACATGGGTGATGTCGGCTGCGCGCTGCAGCGTGCCGCGCACTTCCATCAGCCTTGCGCCCACCAGCACGTCGTTCTGCCGCGCGCCCAGCCTCTGCCACACCACCACGTTCACCTGGCCTGATTCGTCCTCCAGCGTCACGAAGGTGACCTCCTTCGCGGTCTGCGGGCGCTGGCGGGTGATCACCAGGCCCGCCACGCGTACGGCGGCCCCATCCACTTCGTCCTGAAGCTGGCCGGCGCTGAGTACGCGCCGGGCCGCCAGCCGGTCGCGCAGCATGGCCAGTGGATGCCGGCCCAGCGTGAAGCCCAGTGCACGGTAGTCGGCCAGCATGTCCTCGGCCTCGGTGGGAGGACGCAACAGCGGCTGCATGCCCTCCCTGGTCACATCGGGCGCCGCGGGCAATGGCGGCAGGTAACCGGCCACGCGCCAGAAGGCCAGATGCCGGTGTTCGTCGAAACCGGCCAGCGCGCCAGCCGCGGCCAGGGCTTCCATGTCGTGACGCGAAAGCTGCGCGCGGTCGCCCAGGTCATTGAAGCTGTCGAAAGGCGCCTTCTGTCGCGCGCTGACGATGCGCTGGCGCGCGGCCTCGCTCAAGGAACGGATGCAGCGCAGCCCCAGCCGCAGCGCGGGCTGACCCTCATTACCTTCTTCCAGCGTGCAGTCCACATCGCTGACGAGCACATCGGCCGGCCGCACCTCCACCGGATGATGATTGCCCCCGGGCTTGCGCGCCTCGCGCAGCAGCTGCGCCGGCTGGTAGAAACCCATTGGCTGGCTGTTGATCAGCGCGGCGGTGAACGCCGCCGGATGGTGATGCTTGAGCCAGGCCGAAACATAGGCCAGCAGCGCGAAGCTCGCGGCATGCGCCTCGGGGAAGCCGTAATCCGAGAAGCCGCGGATCTGCGCGACGATCTGCCGCGCGAACTCCTCGGTGTAATCGCGCTCGCGCATGCCATCGAGCAGCTTCTGCTCGAATTTCTCCATGCCGCCACGCCGCTTCCAGGCCGCCATCGCGCGACGCAGCTGGTCGGCCTCGCCGGCGGTGAAACCCGCGGCCACCATGGCGATCTGCATCACCTGTTCCTGGAAGATGGGTACGCCATAGGTGCGTTCCAGCACACCCTTCACCTGGGGACTGGGATAGGTGACCGGCTCCAGCTTCATGCGGCGGCGCAGATAGGGGTGCACCATGTCGCCCTGGATGGGACCGGGGCGCACGATGGCCACTTCCACCACCAGGTCGTAGTAATTATCCGGTTTCAGTCGCGGCAGCATCGACATCTGCGCGCGCGATTCGATCTGGAACACGCCGATGGTGTCGGCGCGGGCGATCATTGCGTACACGGCCGGATCCTGCTGCCGGAACACCGCATCGATGGTCAGAGGTGACTCGGCGCTGAAGTCCTTGATCAGGTCGAAGCATTTGCGGATGGCGGTGAGCATGCCCAGTGCCAGCACGTCCACCTTCAGCAGCTTGAGGTCTTCCAGGTCGTCCTTGTCCCACTGGATGACGGTGCGCTCGGGCATGGCGGCGTTTTCCACCGGCACCAGCTCGGACAGCGGCCCTTCGGAGATCACGAAACCGCCCACATGCTGCGACAGATGACGCGGGAAGTTCACCAGCGTGGCGGCGATCTCCAGCAACTGCCGCACCACCGGCGCTTCGATGTCCACGCCGGCGACGTGCAGTTTTTGCGCATCCACGTGATGACCATGCCAGCCGCGCAATCCGCGGAACAGCGCGCGGGCCAGCGGTGCTTCGATGTCGAACACGCGCACCAGGTCGCGCACCACGCTGCGTGCGCTGTAGGTGATCACCGTGGCCGCCAGCGCGGCGCGGTCGCGCCCGTACTTCTTGTAGAGGTACTGGATGACCTCCTCGCGCCGCTCGTGCTCGAAATCCACGTCGATGTCCGGCGGCTCGTCGCGCTCCTTCGAGACGAAGCGCTCGAACAGCATCGCGAGCTGCTTCGGCCCCACCGCCGTCACTTTCAGGCAGTAGCAGACGATGGAGTTGGCCGCCGAGCCGCGACCCTGATACAAAATCCTGTTCTCGCGCGCGTGGCGCACCACGTCGTAAACCGTGAGAAAGAAGGGCTCGTACTGCATGGCTGCGATGATTTCGAGCTCTTTCTCGATAAGCGCGCGAATGTCGTCGGGCACCCCTGTTGGCCAGTATTCGGCTGCGCCCTCCTCCGTGAGCCGGCGCAGATAACCCTGCGGCGTCTCGCCTTCCGGCACGATCTCGCGCGGATACTGGTAGCGCAGTTCCTCCAGCGAGAAGTGGCAACGCGCCGCAATGGCGACGCTCTCCTGCAGCAGCGCCGCGGGATAAAGCCGTGCGATGTCCGCGCGCGGACGCAGATGCCGCTGGCCATTCGGGAACAGCCGCCGGCCGGCCTCACGGATGGGAACGCGATGGCGGAGGGCCGTCAGCACATCCTGCACCTTGCGCCGCGCGGATTCGTGCATATGCACGTCGCCGCAGGCCACGCAGCGGATGCCGAGCCGCGCGGCGAGCTGCAGCGAGCTGCGCAGCAGCAGTGCGTCCTGGCCGCTGCGCAGCAGGCTCACTCCCAACCACAGCATGCCGGCGTAGCGAGTGGTGAGCCATTGGCCCTGCCGTTCGCAATCCGCGCTGCAATCGGGCACCAGCGCCGCTTCATCGGGCCGCCAGATCAGCAGACAGTCGGGCGCCGCGCTTTGCTTGTCGTCGGCCGCCGCCATGCTGCCGGATGCATCGCCGCCGGCCGGAATGCACTCTTCCACATCCTCGCGCGCAAGCCGGTAGCTCCCCTTGCGCGCCGCACGCCGGCCACGGGTGATCAACTGGCAGATCTGTCCGTAACCGCGCCGCGTGGCAGCGAGCGCAAGGAATTTCAGGCCGCAGACCAGCGTGAATTCCGCGCCGACGATCAGCGGCAGGTCGGCTTTTTTCGCCGCCATGTGTGCACGCACCACACCCGCCATGGAGCATTCGTCGGTCAGCGCCAGCGCGCGATAGCCCAGCGCCTTGGCCTGGTCAATCAGCTCGGCCGGATGCGAGGCGCCGCGCAGGAAGCTGAAATTGCTCAAAGCATGCAGTTCGGCGTAATCGGCGACCGGCTCCGCGGCGCCGGTATCGCCATCGCCATCGGCTTTGACACCAACGCCGGAGGCCTCAGGCGAAGCATCCATGCACGAACCAGTTCCGCGGTGCCTCGCACTCGCGGAAAATCCACCATTGCGCGCCATCGCCGGTGCGGGCGATGTAGTAATCGCGCGCCACGTCGGCGCCATCCCACCAGCCGGATTCGATGCGTTCGGGGCCGCTGACCAGATGCAGTTCGCGGCCTGCGTGCAGCAACCGGCGCACGCGTCCGGCGGCATCGCATACCGGCTCCAGCGGCAGCGGTTCGCGCATCAGGCCCAGCGGCCGGGGGGCATGCTGCGGATGGACCTGTTTCGCCTGCATCGCGGTGAGTGAAGGCGCGATGGCGCGGTGTTGCCGCTCGGGTCGATGCTCATCGACCGGCGCAAGTCCATGGGCCGAGCGTTCGCCCAGCCGCGCCAGCAGCATCTGCAGGAATTCCGGCGCCTGCGCAGCGGCCAGGGCGCCGCCATGTTCGCCGGGTGCCCACAGCGCGCCGCTGCCGGCCACGAAGCGCCGCGGCCGGCCGGCGATGAGTTCCATGGCGCGCACGGGCTCGACAAGTTGCAGCGTTTCAAGTTTTGCCGTGAGCAGCGCCGCAAAGCGCGCGGCGCGGTATTCGGGCACCACACAGCGCAGCAGGCAGCTTGCCTGCCCGGCGCGGCGATGGTGCAGCACCAGCCGCAGCGCCATCACGCCGCGTTGCCGCTCGCGCAGGAATTCCTCGAGCCCCTGCAACGCCGGTTGCAGTGCAGCGAGCAGTCGTTCGCGATCGATGGTGTCGAAGTCCGGCTCGATGCGCCGGCTGAAACGCGGCGTGGGGGCCAGTCCCTGGCGCGTGTCGGCGCGGACACCGGTGAGCCGGTCGAGCTGCCACAGCCTTTGCGGACCGATGCGCCGCGCGAGGCCCGCACGCGGCAGGCGCAGCAGTTCGCCCAGGGTCTTCACGCCCATGCTGGCCAGACGCTGCAGTTCATCGTCGGGCCAGCGCAGAACCTTGAGCGAAAGCGGCGCGATCCGGCTCGCCAGCCGGGCGGTGGTGTTGATGCAGCAGTTGCGGCCGGCGCGCGCCAGCAGCACCGCGGCCAGCGGCGTGGGTGCCAGCGCGAGCTGCAACGGCCGCGGAAAAACCCTGCGCAGCTCGGCCAGCAATCCGGGCAACCCGCCCAACAGGCGCTGGCTGCCGGCCAGTTCAAGCAGCACCGCATCGGTGGATTCCACCGTCACGCGCGGCGTGAGCGACTGGGCGCGCCGGATCAGCGCAGCCTGCGCGCTGTTGATGGCGTCGCCCTCACCTGCCGATTCGCCGCGCCAGTCTCCGAACTGCACGGCCGCCCACAACTCGCGCGCTGTCGCGCAAGCCGGTCGCGCATCGCCGGCGGGTACTTCGCGTACCTGCGCGCGCACCGGTGCAGGCATCGGTGCAGGCATCGAGGTGGTGGTGGTGGTGGATGCCGGCTGCGGCGCATCCAGATCGAGACTGTGCTGATGCACGTTCAGGGAACCAGGGCTGCTCATGGCAGCGCCAGCTCCACCACGCGGGGCGCAAGGCCGCGCCCCTTCAGCAGATCGAGTCGCAGGTGCGTGGCCGTGCGCGTGAGCGCAATGCGCAGCATGGCGGCGGTGCATTCGCCTGCGGCGCGCAGCGGACGGATGAGCACGCCCAGCGATGCGCCACGCTCCGCCGCCAGCGCCAACCGCCGCAGTTCGGTCATGCCTGCGGTCGGCAGCCAGGCAATGGCCATGGAGCAGGTGCCCGACAACAGGCATTGCTCCAGCGCCCATGAGGATTCGGCGGACCGGGCCTGCACCACCAGCAGACGGTCGAGTCTTGCGCCCTGCTGCTGCCAGGCGGGCGCAAACAGTTCGAAAGGCGGCGCGACGAAGGCGCACCAGCGTGCGGTTTCCGAGTGCGTGAGACGGCGGATCAGCGGCCCCCACACCGTGAGTTCGCCGCTGCCGAAGCGCGGCACCAGTATCTCCACCAGTCCCTGACGCGGCCAGCCCCCATCGGGCAATGCGGCATCGAGCGCGTCGAAGCCGGTGGCATGTTTTTCACGGGGCGCGGCGCCACGGCCGCGCCACAGCGCGGGATGCTGCAGCAGGGCATGAAGCTGCGCCTTGCCGGCCTGCTCCATGCTCATTCCATGGGCTGGCGGATGACGGTTTTCCAGCGCGAGGGATCGGTCCGCCGGATGTCCGTGAGATAGATTTCATGGTGTCGGCCGCGCAGATGCCCGCGTGCCTCGATGTACGCATGCAGGCGCTCGATCACCGGTCCTTCGTCGGTGAAGGGCCCGACGTGAAGGATCTGCGCGCAGCGCCCTTCCTCGAAAGTCTCGATGCGCAGCCGCGGCAATGCCGGCAGTTTTTTCTTTTTGCCGGCCTGCTCGATGGCGGTCAGCAGCACCTCGTGCGGCACGAATGAAGGCTGCATGATCATCAGCGTCCAGCGCCAGCTGGCGCGGTCGCCGTTGTGGAAGGCCGCAAGGTCATCGGCCCACCACAAGCCTTCCAGCGGCATGACGGCGTAGTCGCGGCCGCCTGCCGGTGCTTTTTTCATCATGAACTTCGCGGTGTAGGCCACCGTGAAGAGCGCCTCGACGGCTTCGGTGTAATCGGCCGAGTTGTTGGGATCGCCCTGGCCATCCACCATCAGAAAGGTGAAGGCCGGAACCTGCACCTCGGCAATGGCTTTCGCGGATGGCAGATAGAGCTGCTTAAGCTCCTTGCGTAGATCGACCTTGGTCATGAGCGTTGCCTGGCAAGAGCGGAGATTCCTACAGCCCCATTCCCTTGCCGCGCCGGATGACGCCCACCACCACGCCTTCGATCAGCATGTGCTGCTGCTTCAGATCGACCTTGATGGGTTCGAAGTCCTCGTTCTCGGGCAGCAGCCACACCACCGGGCCTTCCTGGCGGTAGCGCTTCACGGTGACCTCGTTTTCGAGCCGCGCGACGATGATCTGCCGGTTGCGCACATTGGGCGTGCGGTGCACGGCCACCAGATCGCCATCGAGGATGCCGGCATTCTTCATGCTCATGCCGATGACCTTCAGCAGGTAATGCGGCTGCGGATGGAAGACCGTGGGATCGATGGAGAGGTGATCCTCGATGTTTTCTTCGGCGAGGATGGGAGAGCCGGCGGCGACGCGGCCGATCAGTGGCAGGCCCATCTGCTCCCTCAATGTGTCTTTGAGCTGGATGCCGCGCGAAGCGCCGGGCAACAGTGTGATGACGCCCTTGCGCGCCAGCGTGCGCAGATGTTCTTCGGCGGCATTGGGCGAACGGAAACCCAGTTCCTCGGCGATTTCCTTGCGCGTGGGCGGCATGCCGGTTTCCTGGACCGAGCGCTGGATGAGCCGCAGAATCTCGGTTTGCCGGGGCGTGAGGTCTGAGTCAGACATGGCGGTATTTCCGTGGCTGGTTTTCCATACAGGTGGCTGTAAGTATATACAGCCTGCGCCAGATGGCAAATCATCTGCAGGAAGCGCTGCAACTCCATGACTTCCAAGGACCGGCTTCTCGACGTTGCCATCATCGGCGCCGGCCACAATGGCCTCGCCTGTGCGGCCTACCTGGCCCGGGCGGGTCTTAGCGTCACGCTGTTCGAGCGCCGCGGGATATTCGGCGGCACCGCGGTCACCGAGGAATTCCACCCGGGCTTCCGCAACTCCACCGCCAGCTACACCGTGAGCCTGCTGCATCCCGCGGTGATCCGCGATCTCAGGCTGCAGGAACATGGCCTGCGGATAGTCGAGCGGCAGCTATTGAACTACCTGGTGGAGGCGCCGGGCCGCGGGCTGCGTCTCGGCCCCACCAGCGCCGACACGCGCCGGCAACTGGCCCTGCGTTCACCCCGCGATGCCGAACGCTACGAGGCCTATCACGCGCAGCTCGATGCCGGCGTCGCGCTGCTGAAGGCGCTGCTGCTCGAAACGCCACCCACCGACCTCGAACGCTTCGGCGATCTGTGGTCGATGATCCGCGTGGGACGCGCCTTCCGCGCGCTGAAACTTGAAACCCAGCGCGCCGTGCACGAGCTGTTCACGCGCAGCGCCGGGGATTTTCTCGACGGCTGGTTCGAGGACGAGGGCCTGAAGGCCGCCCATGGCTTCGATTCCATCGTCGGCAACTACGCCAGCCCCTACACGCCGGGCAGCGCCTACGTGCTGCTGCACCATGCCTTCGGCGAGGTGAACGGCAAGCGCGGCATCTGGGGCCATGCCATCGGCGGCATGGGCTCGATCACGCAGGCGCTGGCGAAGGAAGCCACCGCGCATGGCGCGCGCATCGAGGTGGATGCGCCGGTGCAGCGCGTGCTGGTGGAGAACGGCCGCGCCGTCGGCATCATGCTGGCCGATGGACGCGAGGTGCGCGCGCGGCGCGTGGCCGCCAACGTCAACCCGCGCACGCTGTACCTGCAGATGCTGGATGCCGGCGACGTCGATCCCGACGTGCGCGAGCGCATGCAACGCTACCGCGCCGGCTCCGCCAGCTTCCGCATGAACGTGGCGCTGTCGGAACTGCCCCGCTTCGATGACAGCGGCCCCGCCGGCAGCGGTGCCGCCCAGGACATCCACCGCTCGGGCATTCTCATCGGCCCCACGCTGGCCTACATGGATCGCGCGCATGCCGATGCCCGCCTGGAGGGAATGTCCCGCGAACCGGTGGTGGAGATGCTGATTCCGAGCACCGTGGATGATTCACTGGCGCCGCCCGGCCAGCACGTGGCGAGCCTGTTCTGCCAGCATTTCGCGCCCACACTGCCCGATGGCAGAAGTTGGCAGGACGCAAGGCAGCAAGCGGCGGATCTGGTCATCGATACGGTCACGCGCCATGCGCCGAACTTCCGCCGCAGCATCCTGGGCGTGATGGCGTTGTCGCCCTTCGACCTGGAACAGCGCTTCGGCCTGCCGTCGGGCGACATCTTTCACGGCGCGCTGGGACTGGACCAGCTCTGGGCCGCACGACCGCTGCTGGGCCACGGCGATTACCGCACCGGCGTGGCAGGACTGTATCTGTGCGGCGCCGGCGCGCATCCGGGTGGCGGCGTGACCGGGTTGCCTGGACGCAACTGCGCGCTTGCCATGATTCGCAACAAACGCGCGTGAGTCTGGAATCCAAGCCTATTTCGCGCGCAAGAGTAAGTTGTCTCCTACAGACGACAGAGAGCGAAAAGCGGTTGCCGAAGCGCCCCCGTTATGTTCAAGTTGCTGCACCCGCGCGAAACGACATCAGTTTGTTGGTGTCCGGGAAGCGGTAACTTTGGCCAACCCGTTGATGGATAGCTCCACAACCTTGTAAGGGGATCGAAAAAATGAAGAGCTCGATTGGAATCAAGATTGCCGCCGTCGCCGCCTTTGCTGCTCTGGCGGGCTGCACGGACCTGAAGCCGCTGCAGGCCGACATCGACAGCCTGAAGACGCAGGTGGGCTCGCTGTCCTCCGACGTCGCTGCGCTGAAGGCCGACCGCACGGCTGCCAACGCCGCCACCGCCGCCGGTGCCGCCAACACGGCTGCTGGTGCCGCTTCGTCGAAGGCCGACTCGGCCCAGAACACGGCCAACCAGGCCCTGACGGCCGCCCAGGCCGCGCAGACCGGTGTGAACGACCTGAACGAGAAGATCGACCGCATGTTCAAGCGGTCCGTTTCGAAGTAAGGCAGGCGGAGCCGGTCCCTTCCAGGGACTGCTTCGTTATGAAAAACGCCGCGCCTCGTGCGCGGCGTTTTTTTTGCCGCTGGTCGCCCGCCAGCAACCGCCCGTCGGGACGACGCCCGCAGGCGGAGGCGATCTGTAGCCTGTGTCACAAGACAGGTCTCCACCCCTTCCTATCATCGAGCGCCATGAAAACCAGCAACTGGTCTCGCCCCAGCGCCAACCGCGGCATCACGCTGATGGAACTGCTCACCGTGGTCGCCATCATCGGAATCCTGGCGGCCATCGCCATCCCCTCCTATCGCGATCACGTGCGTCGCGGACAGGTGGAAGAGGCCACCGCGGTGCTTTCGCAGGGCCGAGTCGCCTTCGAGCAGTATTTCCTCGACAACCGCACTTTCACGGGCGCTGATCCCAAGGTCGCCCCTGGCGTGTGCCCCGCCGACACCGAGAACTTCGTCGTCACCTGCGCTGTTCCCGCCGACGGCGCGACTTACACGCTCACGGCCACCGGCGCAGGTGCCCTCGCGGCGTTTTCCTACACCATCAACGAGCGCAACCAGCGCGCCACGGCCAGCCCCTGGGGCAATGGCGCCTGCTGGATCATGAGGAAGGGGCAGCCATGCTGACCGCCACGCGCGCTTCCATGCGCGGGTGGCGCACTCGGTGCGCTCCCGTGCTCGGCTTCACCCTCGTGGAAATGATGGTGGCGCTGGGTGTGTCGGCCATACTGGTGGCCATCGCCGCGCCGGCCATGCGCAGCTTCATCGAGAATGCGCGCATCCGCGCGGCTTCCGAATCGATGCAGAACGGTCTGTCCATGGCCCGCAACGAAGCCGTGCGCCTCAACCAGCGCGTCGAGTTCGTGTCGCAGGCCACGGGCTGGGTGGTGCGCCTGCCCGGCGCCGCCAATCCCTTGCAGGAGGCCAGTGGCAGTGAGGGCCGCACCGGTCTCACGCTGAGGTTCACCCCTGCAGCCGCCGATCGCATCACCTTCGATTCCTTCGGCCGCACGACGGCGAACGCGAACGGTTCCGCCACGCTGCGACAGGTGGACATCGTTTCGACCCACCCGCCCTCGTCGGGCATCTACCGCCCGCTGCGCATCCAGATCCAGGCCACGGGTGCGTCGCGGCTGTGCAATCCGGCCGTTGCCGCTCCCAATCCGGCGGTGTGTCTATGATCAGGAAAATCACCCCTCGCAACCTGCCTGCAGCGCAGCGCGGCTCGACCATGGTGGAAGTCATGGTCTCGGTGGTGCTGTTCTCGGTGGGCGTCATCGGCTTGATGCGGGTGCTGGGTACCGCCGTGCAGGACACCGGCTCGCTTCAATACCGCTCCACCGCCGCGACGCTGGCCGACACGGCCATCGGCGAGATGTGGGTGGATCGCGGCAACCTGCCCGCCTATGTCACGGCGGGCACCGCGGTGCCGGAATTGCCCAATGGCCAGCGCGTGGTGACCGTGGCGGGCAACGTCGTGACGGTGACGATCAACTGGCAGGCACCCGGTGCTGCGCAGCCCAGCTCGCACCGCGTCACCGCCACCATCGTGGGCAATTGATCATGAAGAAGCGCAACCAGGGTTTCACGCTGGTCGAGGTGATGATCGCGCTGGTCATCGCCAGCATCACCGCCGTCGTCGTGCTGAACGTGCTGAGCAGCTTCCAGACGCGCAAGCAGACCACCGCCGGCACGAATGAGGCGGCGATCAGCGCCTCGCTGGGCATGTATGCCATCGAGCGCGAGGTGCGCATGGCCGGCGCCGGCTACACCAACGCACTGGGTCTGGCCTGCCCGCAGGGTGTGAACATCGCCTACAACGGCGCGACGGTGGTCGATGGCGGCCAGGTGATGCCGCTGATGATCGTCGACGGCGGCGGCAACAATCCCGACCAGATCAACATCGTGCGCAGCAACGCCGACCTGGGCGTGGCACCGGCCACCGTCATGGCGCCGATGGCGACCGCCGTTGCGAACGTGATCGTGGACCGCAACGCCGGCTTCAACGTGAACGATCTGTTGCTGGTCACCAGCAACGACGGCAGCCAGCGCTGCACCATCATGCAACTGTCCGGCGCACCCACCGCACTGGGCGGCAACTGGCAGCTTCCGCACACCTCGGCGTTGCCGTACAACCCGGCGACACCCACTGCGGTATTCACCAATGCGGCGCTGTACCAGCCGCGTGACAGCGTGGTGAACCTCGGCAACTACGGCCAGCGGCGCTTCCAGGTGGTGTGCAATGTCGGCGCAGTGCCCGTCGACACCAACGTCTGCGACCTGAAATGGTTCGATCCGCTGGCGCTGGCGGTCGCGCCCACCATGGCCAACACGGAATCGATCGTCTCGCAGGTGGTGGACGTGCAGGCGCAATACGGCGTGGCACCCGCGGGCAGCCAGGTCGTCAATGCCTGGGTGGACGCCACCGGCGCCTGGGCCGGTGTGCCGTCGGCTGCGAATCTCGCCCGCATCAAGGCCGTGCGCATCTCCATCGTCACGCGCGGCGAACGGGACAACACCTCGCCCGTGCCGCCGACGCCGGCCGCAGTGCCGCTGTGGACCACGCCCGCCGTCAGGAACCATGTATTCACCGCGGCCGAGCGCCGCTATCGGTACCAGGTGCTGACCGTGGTCGTGCCGCTGATCAATGTCATCTGGGCGGGTGTATGAAGAATTCGCGGGGTCAAATTGCCATCCGGGCCGCGCAGCGCGGCGTGTCGCTGATCGTGGTGATGATCGCGCTGGTGATCATGAGCTTCGCGGCCGTGGCGCTGCTGCGCTCCACCGACACGGCCACTATGATCGCCGGCAACCTCACCTTCAAGAAGACGGCGCTGGCTTCGGGCGATGCCGGCACCGAGACGGCCATTGCCTGGCTCACCGCGCGGCTGGTCGGGGCCACGCTGCATCTGGATGACTCCGCCAACGGCTATTTCTCGCGCACCGCGGAGAACTGCGATCTCACCGGACAGCGCACGCCCAACGACCCCACCGATGACGTCGCCTGGGCGGGCGGCCCCGCCAATCCCAACTGCCCGCTGATCGCGCGCACGGTGGTGCCCGCCGGCGCCGAAGCCGGCTACACGGTTTCGTATGTCATCAACCGCATCTGCAATGTCCCGGGCGATCCGGGCTCGGTGGTGGGCGCCGACGGCGTCACGCCGATGATCTGCTCGCGGCAGAACAACGCCGACAGCTCCAACAGCACCCGTGCGGGCGGTTCCTACGGCAGCCTGCCGCTGTCGGGCGTCCCGCAGACCTATTACCGCGTCACGACTCGTGTCATGGGACCGCGCAATACCGTGCGGTACGTGCAGGCATTCGTGGTCGCGTAGTCCAGGAGAAAAGGACATGACTCCCAGCAAACCCATCCGCTTCGTTGCCTGGCTGACGCTCGCGAGCTTCTTCAGCTCGAACGTGCTGGCTGTCGACCCCGTGAACATTGCCACGGTGCCGCTGGTTTCCATGTCCACGAAGGTGGTGCGGCCGAACGTCATGTTCATCCTGGACGACTCCGGCAGTATGGATTCGGACTACATGCCGGATGACAACTGGGACGATACGAAGGCCTGCTTCTACAACTGGGGCTGGAACAAGATCGCCTACAACCCCAGCATCACGTATTTCCCGCCGAAGAATCCCGACGGCTCGCCTTTCGTGAATGCCAATCCCGCCAGCGCGTGGGACAACGGCTTCAATTCCTCGGGCGGGCCGCGCAATCTGACCGGCGTCACGGCGGTGGCGACGCCGAACACCACGGTGCTGACCCTGGCGAACAACTCCATTGCCACGAGCACCGCGGGCAACGGCAGGACCGTCACGGTCACCGTGCCCTCGACGGCCAACATGGCCGTGGGAATGTCCGTGAGTTTCGCGGGCGTGGTTCCCAACGCGCGAGTCAACAACATCCGCATCAACGGCCGCACCTATCCGATCACGCAGATCGTCAGTGGCACGGTGTTCAAGTTCGACACCTCCGGCGTCACCAATGACGTGGCAAACGCCACCAGCAGTCCGGCCATCGGCACGGCGGCCACCGTCACGTTCACCTGGAACACCTTCGTCAATCAGGCGAACTATTTCTACTATTCGTTTACCGCAAGCCCGAACGCCCCACCGAGCACCTGCGCAGCCGATGCCAGCTATACCAAGGTCGGTGTCAGTTCGCTGACGGCGGCGCAGCAGCAGAACTACGCCAACTGGTACAGCTTCTACCGCACCCGGCTGATGATGATGAAGTCGGCCGCGGGCCGCGCCTTCTCCGGCATCGACGATGAGTTCCGCGTGGGTTACACCACCATCAGTGAACGTGGCACTGCCGCGGCACGCTGGCTTGGCAATGCCAGGTTCGATGCCGTCCAGAAAACGAGCTGGTACGGCAAACTCTATGGCGCAGCCACCGTCGGCTGGACGCCGCTGCGCGGCGCCCTGTCCAAGGCAGGTCGCTACTACGCCGGCAGACTCGTCACCGGCAACGACGATCCGGTGCAGTATTCCTGCCAGAAGAATTTCGCCATTCTCACCACCGACGGCTACTGGAACAAGCACGACGAGACGGCCACCTATGGCCCCAAGCGCGAGGACAACGTCACCGACGTCGGCGACCAGGACGGTGTCCTGAGTCCGACCGACAGGCCCAAGTACGAGGCAGGTCACTACAGCAATACGCTGGCTGACATCGCCCTTTACTACAACAAGACCGATCTGCGCACGACAAACGCCCTGGGCGGCTTGCAGGACGACGGCGTGACCCGCTCAGACGTAAGCCCGAACATCAAGGACACCCAGGGCAACGACCTGCCCGATGGCCACCAGCACATGACCACCATCACGCTGGGTCTGGGCATGAGCGGTGAGCGCAACTATCCAGGCGATGCGCCGGCACTGAAATCCGGTGCGCTCGACTGGCCCGATCCGCAGACCGGGGTATCCGGGGACAACACCACCATTCCCGCCCGACTCGATGACCTGTGGCATGCCGCCGTCAATGGCGATGGCACCTATGCCACGGCGTCGACGCCCGAGGAGGCCGTGGCTGCGCTGCGCGCGGCGCTGGCCACCATCACCGACAAGGGTCGTTCCGGCGCCGCGGCAGCGACCAGCAGCCTGGAGCCCGTCACCGGCGACAACTTCGCCTACATTGCGCAGTACACCACTGCCCGCTGGACCGGCGACATCGAGGCGCACACCATCGACCTCGCCACCGGCAATGTCTCCGGCACCATCGTGTGGTCGGCGCTGGCAAAGGCCGAAGGCACGGTGGGCACCACCACCGATACCCGCAGGATCTACACCTCAAGTTCCGCCGGAACCCGCGTGGACTTCGTGCCTGGTCCCGATGTAAACGCCGCCTATTTCAATGCCAGCGCGCTGTCGCAGTGGGGCGTTCTCAGCGCCGCGCAGCAGGCCAGGGCGACACCGGTTTCGCTGATCAACTACATCCGCGGTCAGCATGGCTTCGAGTTGCGTAGCGATGCAACCCACACGGATCCGGACTCACGCCTGTATCGCGCGCGGCAGCACAAGGATGCCAGCGACATCTGGCACAACGACGTGATCGGCGACATCATCGACAGCTCGCCGGTGTACGTGCGCAAGCCGCCCTTCCGTTACGCCGATACCGGCTATGCGGCGTTCGTCGGTACGCAGGCGGGTCGCGGTGCCACCGTCTACGCCGGCGCCAACGACGGCATGCTGCACGCATTCGATGCCTCGCCGCCCGTCAACGTGGGCGACCCGACGCCCGTCAACGCCGGCACCGAGCGCTGGGCATACATACCGCGCATGCTGCACAGCCAGCTCTACAAGCTGGCCGACACGAACTACGCCAACAATCACAACTATTACGTGAATGGCGTGGTCACCGTCGGCGATGCCTACAACGGCAGCAGCTGGCGCACCGTGCTCATCGCCGGCCTGGGCGCCGGCGGCCGGGGCTACTTCGCGCTCGACGTGACGGATCCGGCGAATCCCTCCGTGCTGTGGGAGTTCACCGATGCGAACCTGGGCAAGAGCTTCGGCAATCCCATCCTCACCAAGCGCGCCAGCGATGGCATGTGGGTGGTGCTGTTCACGTCTGGTTACAACAATGTTTCGCCCGGCGATGGCCAGGGCCGGCTGTACATGGTCAATGCCTTCACCGGCGCCCAGATCGGCAGCGGCATCGTCACCACCGCCGGCACCAATGCCAACCTGAGCGGCCTGTCGAAGATCACCAACTGGGTGCTGGACACCATGGTCGACAACAGCACGCAGTATGTGTACGGCGGTGATCTCGCCGGCAACCTGTGGCGCTTCGACATCAACGCGATGACGGTGGTGAAGCTGGGCCAGACATCCGCGGTGCCAGGCGCGCGCCCCATCACTTCCCGTCCTGAGGTGGCGCGCATCCGCGATGCCTCCGGCGTATACCATCGCGTGGTGTATGTGGGCACCGGGCGCTATCTCGGCGGAACCGACGTGTCCGGCGCTTCCGTCCCGGAGCTCACGCGTCAGGTGCTGCTGGCGGTGAAGGATGACCTGCCGGGTCCCATGACCCCCATCACCTTCGACTCGAGTGGCGGCCTCATCCAGCAAACGCTGGTGGATGTGGCCACCTCCCCGCCCACGCGCGCCATTCCAAGCGCCTCGGCGGCCGCCGTGAACTGGTCCAGCAACAATGGCTGGTACGTGATGCTGCCGGATCTGGGCGAGCGCGTGACTGTCGAACCGCGACTGCAACTGGGCACGGTATCGTTCGTGTCCAACAGGCCCAGGGACGAATACTGCTCACTGGGCGGCTCGAGCTGGCTGTATGCACTCGACTACAGGACGGGCACCGCCATCTCCACCCAGGCCACCAGCGTGGTGGGAATGCAGGTGGATTCGCACACCATCGGCACCGGCCTGACGGTGGTCCGGCTGCCCAATGGACACCTGGTCGCCATCGTGAACACGCCGGATGGCACGCGTACCCTCGAGCTGCCAACTGGCGCTGCGGGCGCAGGCTCGGTTCGCCGCGTGGGCTATCGAGAGATCAACTAGCGGAAAGCGACGCGCTGCGCCGGTGAAAACTGGCGCAGCGCTACATGCGGACCACGCGTCTATTGCGCGGGTTGCTCCGTCACATGCGAACCAGTGCAGAGCCCCAGGTAAACCCGCCGCCGAAGGCTTCCAGCAAAACCAGCTCGCCCGGCTTGATGCGGCCATCGCGCACCCCGGTGTCCAGCGCCAGCGGCACCGACGCCGCCGAGGTGTTCCCATGCTCCTGCACGGTGAGAATCACCCGCTCCATCGGCATGTCGAGTTTCTTCGCCACGGCCTGAATGATGCGAATGTTGGCCTGGTGCGGCACCAGCCAGTTCACGGCGGACTTGGGCAGGTTGTTCTTCGCCAGCACCTCGTCCACTGAATTGCCCAGCATGGTCACCGCCACCTTGAAGGTCTCGCGGCCGGCCATGCGGATCACGGCGCGATTGTCGGTGCCGGGCTCGTAACCCTTGGAGATGCCGCCCGTGCAGTACAGAAGGTTCTGGTAACTGCCGTCGGCGTGCAGGTGCGTCGAGATGATGCCGGGCTGCTCGGAGGGTGCCAGCACCACGGCGCCGGCGCCATCGGCGAACAGCACGGCCGTGGTACGGTCGGAAAAATCGGTGATGCGGGTGAGTGTTTCGGCGCCCACCACCAATGCGCGCCTGGCCTCGCCCAGCCGCACGAACTTCTCGGCGACGGACAGCGCGTAGATGAAACTGCTGCACGCGGCTTCGACGCTGAACGCGGCGCCGCCCAGGCAGCCCAGTCGCGCCTGCAGCAGCGCACCTGCATTGGGGAACACCAGATCGGGCGTGGTGGTGCCGAAGACGATCAGGTCGATGTCTTCGGGCCGCAGCCCCGCGGCGGCGATGGCGCGCCGCGCGGCCTGCTCGCCGAGGTCGACGGTGGTCTGGCCTTCGGCCGCGTAGTGCCGGCGCTGGATGCCGGTGCGCTCGCGGATCCATTCATCCGAGGTGTCCATGATCTTCTCGAGGTCGGCGTTGTGCACGACGCGCTCGGGAAGAAAGGAACCGGTGCCGATGATTCTCGCGTACATCCGGCGATGGGATAGTGGGGAACGGTCGCGGCGCATGATGCGCCGCGAGCGTCCTTAATCCTGGTCGGCGGCGTCGGGCCGCGGCTCGATCACCCGCTTGCCGCGATAGAAACCATCGGGCGTGATGCGGTGGCGCAGGTGCGTTTCACCGGACTGCGGATCGATCGACAGCGCGGGCTTGGCCACCGCATCGTGCGAGCGGTGCATGCCGCGCTTGGAGGGAGTCTTGCGACTCTTCTGGACTGGCATTGATGATCTCCTGAATCAACTCTTCGGGCGTTGCGACTTCAGCAGATCGCCCAGGCTGGCGAACGGTCGCTGCGTCGGTTCCGCACTTTCCACGGTCTTCTCCACCGCGGCATCCGCTGGACATTGTCCTGCCGGATGCCGTGGCGCTGGCGGCAAGGCCAGCAGCAATTCTTCCTCGATCAGGTCCGCAAGGCGCAGCCGGCCATCGGGCGCCAGCGCGGTCTCGAACTCCGGTGGCACTTCGGCCGCCAGGGCCTCGGACTCCACCAGTGCGACGCGCGAACTGCCCGCGAGCGGCAGCGACATGGGCTGAAGGCAGCGCTGGCATTGCAGCGACACCGTGGCCTGGGCGGTCACATCGGCGACGGTGCAGCCCTGCTCATGGCCCAGCACCACCGCCCCCTGCGCCATGCCTTCGGTACTCAGCAGCAGCGGCGCGATACGCGCAAGCCGCGCGAGGGGCACCGCCAAGTCAACCTGGCGGCCCTCATCGGCCAGAGCCGCGACATTGCACAGTCTCGAGCCGTCCTCAGGCATGGGGCGCGTATGATAGGTATCGCCCCACGGGGGTGCAAGTTATTGTTTTTCAGGCTCATGACCACCCATACCCCCCTCGTGCTGGCGTCCACTTCGCCACACCGCCGGCTGCTGCTGGAGCGGTTGCGCCTGCCATTCCAGAGTCTGGCTCCGGGGGTGGATGAAGCGGAACTTGCCGGGGAGGCGCCTGCGGACCGGGCCGCAAGGCTGGCGCTGGCCAAGGCGCAGGCGGTCGCGGCCGTGAGGCCCGATGCCATCGTGATCGGCAGCGACCAGGTGGCCAGCCTGGAAACCGGGGGTCGCATCGAGGTGCTGCACAAGCCTGGCACTCGCGAGAACTGCCGCCGGCAGCTTGCCGCCCTGTCAGGGCACACGGCACGTTTCGACACGGCGCTTGCGGTGGCGCATGCGGGCCGGGTGATCGCCCATGGCGATCTGACGCGCGTGCGATTCCGGGCGCTGGACGCCGCCAGTATCGAGTCCTACCTCGATCTCGAACCCTCCTTCGACTGCGCAGGCGGCTTCAAGTGCGAGGGCCTCGGCGTGACCTTGTTCGAGTGGATCGAGAACCGCGATCCGACGGCGTTGATCGGCCTGCCGCTGATCGCGCTTTGCGCGGCGCTGCGCCAGTTGGGCGTGCGGGTCTGACCGGGCGCGCCGGCGCAAGCAATCGCGCGGTCGCCACACCGGGTTTCGCCGCCCCCGCAGGCTTCAGCTTGCCGGCGCCGCCAGCCAGCACATCCACCACCGCGGAGAGCTCCGGCGGCAGGGGTGCGCTGATGCTCACCGGCACATGCCGCTCCGGATCCTCGAAGCTCACGCTGTGCGCATGCAGGAACAACCGTGACAGCCCGAAGCGCTGCATCTGCCGGTTGAATTCCTCGTCGCCGTATTTTTCATCGCCCGCCACGGGGTGCCCTGCATAGGCTGCATGCACGCGAATCTGATGCGTGCGCCCGGTGAGCAACCGCACTTCGAGCAGCGTCGCCAGACTGCCGAAGAACTGCACCACGCGAAACTCGCTGGCCGCGTGCTTGCCATCGGGCGCCACCTTCACGGTACGCTCGCCACCGACGCGGATGTCGGTGCGCAGCGGCGCCTCGATGCGCTTCCTGCCCAGCTCCCACTTGCCGCGCACCAGTACCAGGTAGCGCTTGTCGAAGCCCGAATCGTCGTTCCCTGCCTCTTCCACGTCGTCGCGCAGCATGGCGTGCAGCACGCGCAGCGTCGAACGCCTGCGCGCCACCAGCAGGCAGCCGCTGGTGTCACGATCAAGGCGATGCACCAGTTCCAGCGTTTCATCCGGCCGCGAGGCCCGCAGTGCCTCGATGACTCCCGCGCTGATGCCGCTGCCACCATGGACGGCGATGCCGGCAGGCTTGTTGATGACCAGAAGGCCCGCATCCTTGTGCAGGATCGCCCCTTCCACCTGTCCCACCAGGCGGGGCGAAACCTTTGCGGATTTCGCTGCGCCCTCGGACGGCGCCTCCATCCGCACCGGTGGCACGCGCAGCACATCGCCCTCGGCCACTCTCACCTCGCCGGCCACACGCCTGCCGTTCAGCCGCACCTCGCCCTTGCGCAGCAGCCGGAAAATACGGCTGTGCGGCACACCTGGAAGGAATCGCGCCAGCACCCGATCAACCCGGCTGCCGGCATCCTCCGCGCCGATGGTTTCGGTGCGCACCGGGGTCCGAATGCCCGGTTCGCGCGGTTCGGCAGGGGCATCCGCCGGGATGTCTTGCGACCTGTCTTCCGTCATTTTCGACGTAAAGCCTTGTTTTGAAAGCAAGTGACAGTATACTTCGCCGCACGTGCCCCCAACGGCATGGTGCGCATTCCCATCGGAAGGCCCCCCAAACCGAGCGGCACGGAACCTTGCGGCGCTTGTCGCCGCATCATTGTTGATCCGGTCAAACGGATCATCGTTTGGCAGGCCAGGCGCTAACCCTGGCTCCCCGCACAAGCGGGTGAGCCCGCGGTGCGAGAGCCCCGTGGCCGAGCAGTTACGGATTGCGCCGCGTTCGCGTCAGAGGCGAAGGCGACAGGTCAGACTAGATAGTGCAAGCCACAATCCACGCCCTCCTCGCCAGCATGCTGGCATGGCTGGACGCTCTCTTCTGCTTCGACCGGTCCGAACCGGCGCCCGCATTCGCGCGCGTCCTCTCCCGGCCTGCCACTTCGAATACCTCGAGTGGAATTCATGAAACGATTGCTCGTCAACGCAACTCAGCAGGAAGAGTTGCGCGTTGCCCTGGTCGATGGTCAGAAGCTGTACGACCTCAGCATCGATATCCCTTCCCGCGAACAGAAAAAAGCCAACATCTATAAAGCCCGGATCGCCCGCATCGAGCCCTCGCTCGAGGCGGTGTTCGTCGATTACGGCTCCGAGCGCCACGGCTTCCTCCCGCTGAAGGAGATCTCGAAGGAGTTCTTCCGCGACGGCCAGGCCCAGGGCAACCGCCAGATGCGCGAGATCCTGTCCGAGGGACAGGAAGTCGTCGTGCAGGTGGAAAAGGAAGAACGCGGCAACAAGGGCGCCGCGCTCACCACCTACATCAGTCTCGCCGGCCGCTTCCTGGTGCTGATGCCCAACAATCCCCGCGCCGGTGGCGTATCGCGCCGCATCGAGGGCGAGGACCGCGACCAGATGCGCGAGACCATGGACCAGCTCGCCATCCCCGATGGCATGGGCGCCATCATCCGCACCGCGGGCGTGGGCCGCTCGGTCGAGGAACTGCAGTGGGACCTCGACAACCTGAAGACGCAGTGGGACGCCATTGCCGATGGACTGAAGGCCAAGGCCGCGCCCTTCCTGGTGTACCAGGAAAGCGATGCGGTCACGCGCGCGCTGCGCGACTACCTGGGCGATGACATCGGCGAGATCCTCGTCGACGATCCCACCGCCTACACCAAGGCGCAGGAATACATGCAGCGCTTCATGCCCCCCGAGGCACAGCGCCGCCTGAAGCTCTACCAGGAAGACGTGCCCCTCTTCACGCGCTTCCAGATCGAGAACCAGATCGAATCGGCGTATGCGCACAAGGTGCAGCTGCCCTCCGGCGGCAGCATCGTGATCGACTACACCGAGGCGCTGGTGTCCATCGACATCAACTCCGCGCGCGCCACGCGCGGCGGCGACATCGAAACCACCGCGCTCAACACCAACCTCGAGGCGGCCGACGAAATCGCCCGCCAGCTGCGCATCCGCGACGCCGGCGGCCTGATCGTCATCGACTTCATCGACATGGAGTCCTCGAAGAACCAGCGCGAGGTGGAAGACCGCCTGCGCGATGCCGTGAAGCACGATCGCGCGCGCATCCAGATCGGCCGGCTGTCGCGCTTTGGCCTGCTCGAGATGTCGCGCCAGCGGCTGCGCCCGTCGCTGGGCGAGTCCAGCCACATCGCCTGTCCGCGCTGCAATGGCATCGGCAACATCAGGAGCGTGGAATCGATGGCACTGGCCATCCTGCGCCTGGCCGGTGAAGACGCCCGCAAGGACCGCACCGCGCGCCTCATCATCCACGTGCCGGTGAACGTCGCCACCTACCTCATGAACGAGAAGCGCGCGGCGCTGCGCGGCATCGAGGAAAAATGCGGCGTCGATGTGATCCTGGTACCGAACCCGAACATCGAGACGCCGGAATACGAGATCCGGCGCGTGCGTGGCGATGAAGTCGGCGCGCCCGAGAACACGCAGACTTCGTACAAGATGCCTGCGGCTGCCGAGCCGCCGGATGTCACCGCGCTGCAGCCCAAGCGCCCGCCGGCGCCGGTGGCCGTGGTGGCGCCCATCATGCCCAGCGAGCCCGCCCCCTCGGCGCCGGAGCCGCCTCTCCCACCTCCGCCCGCGCCGCCGCCGCGGCTGGGTTTGTTCGGCTGGCTGAAGGTCTCGCTGTTCGGCGATGGCGCACCGGCGAAGGCGGCTGAAGAAGCCAAGCCGGCCAAGGCTTCGGGGCGCGGCCATGACCGCCACCGTGACGATCGCGGCCGTGGCCGTGGTGAGCGCGGTCGCGACCGCAACCGCGGCGACCGTGACCGCAATGACCGTGGTGAACGTGGTGGCGAGCGCGGTGACAACCGCGATCGCGACGCCCGCCGCGCTCAGGGTGAGCAGGGGGGCGATCGCAAACACGGCCGTGACCGCGACCGCCAGCGTCCGCAGGAAGAGCGCAAGCCGCGCGCCGAAGGCGAAGCAGGCCGCGAACAGCGCCCGCGTCGCGAGCAGTCGCCGCAGCAGCCCAAGCCCGAGAACCAGGGGCCGCGTCCCGAGCGTGCAGAGCGCCAGGATGTCGCCGCAGCCGCACCAGCGGTGTTGGTCGGCGAGGCCGACGCATCATCTGCTTCCGGGGCTCCGCCGACCGAGGGCGGGCCGCTGCGCCCCGAGGGCGAGCAGCGTCGTTCACGTCGTGGCGGCCGTCGCCGTCGCGGTCGTGGTGGACGCGGTGGCGAAGGTTCGGGCCTGCCGATGGGCGCCGGGGGCGAAGAAGGTGCCACGGCGCCGGAAAGCTTCAGGCTGCAGCACAGCGAAGGCCCGGCTCAGGCCATGGACCAGGCCAATGGCAACGGCACTGCGCGCGAACGCTCACCCGAACCGCGCACCGAGTCGCCTGCGCAGCAGGTCAGCGCACCGCCGCCTCCGCCGCCTCCGCCGCCAGAGTCGCGTCCCTCGGTGGTTTGGTCGTCCTCGGCCAGTGCCACGGACTGGTCCTCACGCGGCGACCGCGACGAGTAGGACCTCAGCGCTGCGCGGCAGAAATGTCGCGCAGCAGGCCGCGCACGCCCTGTTCGGCCAGGTCGATCACCTTCTCGAATCCCGCCGCATCCCCGTAGTAGGGATCCGGCACGGCGGCAAGGCCGCAGTCCCGCGCATAGTCCAGGAACAACCGCGCCCGATGCGCATCGCCTCGCGGTGCCAGGCGCAGCATGTTGGCCAGGTTTTCCTCGTCCATTGCCAGCAGCAGATCGAATCGCCGGAAATCATCCCGCTGCAGCTGCCGCGCCCGAAGCTGAGTGAGATCGTACCCTCGCGTCAGCGCCGCCCGGATGCTGCGCGCATCCGGCGGAGCGCCGATGTGGTAATCGGCAGTGCCGGCCGAATCGAACTCGAGCTGCAGATGCGGTGCCTCGCGACGCGCGAGTGTTCGCGCCACGCCCTCCGCCGTCGGGGAACGGCAGATGTTCCCCAGACATACGAACAGGATGCGCTTCACGGCTGCGGGATGCCGCCGTCCAGCGTCAGCAGCGGCCCGTACAGATCGGGCCGTCGATCCCGGAACACGAACCAGTTGTCGCGCAGCTCCGCGAGCTCCGCCAGATCGAACTCCGCCAGCAGCACGGCATCGTGGTCCTCGGCCGCCTCGGCCACCAGCGCACCGGTGGCGTCGGCAATGAACGATGAACCATAGAACCGCAGATGGAGGTTTTGCGGGTCCTGCAGCGAGCGCTCCACACCATGCCGGTTCGACGCCACCAGCGGCATCAGGTTGGCCGCGGCGTGTCCCTGCTGCGTGCGCCGCCAGTGATCGCGCGAATTCACCGGCAGCGCCGGTGGCGGCTCGCTGCCGATGGCCGTGGGATACAGCAACAGCTCCGCGCCCATCAGCGCCATGATGCGCGCGCTCTCCGGGAACCACTGGTCCCAGCAGATGCCCGCGCCCAGTCGGCCGTACCGCGTGGTCCACACCCGAAAGCCCGTGTCCCCCGGCGAGAAGTACGTCTTCTCCTGGTACCCCGCGCCATTGGGAATATGCGCCTTGCGATACACGCCCAGCACTTCGCCATCGGCATCCACGATCGCGATGGAGTTGAAGTACGCATTGCCGGCGCGCTCGAACCAGCTCACCGGCAACACCACCGACAATTCCCGCGCCAGCTTGCGCATGCGCGCCACGGCCGGGTTCTCCGCCAACGTGGTGGCCAACCGCAGGTGGCGGGAATCCTGTTCGATGCAGAAATACGGCGTCTCGAACAGCTCCTGCAGCAGGATCACCTGCGCGCCATCCCGCGCCGCCTGCCGCACCAGCGCCTCGGCCCTGTCGATGTTCTGCTGCCGGTCCCAGCCGCAGGCGAACTGCGTCGCCGCCACCGTCACGCGCCGGGGCGAGCGATCCAGATGCGCGGGTCGGGAAGGCGGTTCCGGTCGATGTGGACTCATTTGGGTATTATGCGCGTCGTGATCACAGCCATCCGCAGCGGCCTTGCCCGCCTTCGCGCCCAGCCTCCGCTGCGACGCGAGCTCATCATCCTCGGCGTCGCGCTGTTGTTCGCGGTGCTGATACTGCCGTCGATGATCTGGTTCGCCGGACAATTCTTCCTGGGCGACTACATCCGCACGCCCGCCGGCTCCCCCACCGGCGGTCCGATGGCGCTGACGCTCGACTTCCTGCGCGGCGTGGGGTCACTGTCGCCGGGTTACTGGCTGGTGCTGCTCGGGCCCTACCTGCTTTTCGCGGCCTACCGTGGCAGTCGGGCGCTGCTCAAAATGTGACATAAATCCGGGACTTGTTAACTGAAGTGGACTGAAATTCGAACTGGTTCAGGGGTACACTCACAACACATGGCCAGCGACGAAATCCGCAAGCTCGACACCATCGATACTGCCTCCACGGCGCGCATCGACCGCCGTCAGACCGTGCTCGCCCAGATCGAGGCCGCGCTGCTGGCCGACAAGCTTTCGGTGGTGGAACTCGCCGAGGAATGCACCGGCACCGATCCCTACAATCGCAGCCGCACCAAGGCCACGGCCTGGGATCGCAAGCGTCCGCGTTGACCGGCTCGGCCGGTTGAGTCAGCTGGGCCAGTAGCGCCAGCCAATCCCCAGCAGCGCCCCTACCGTGGCGAGCTGGGCCACATGCCGCCACGCTCGATGGCGGATCTCTCCCACGAATCCGGCCACCGACACAGCCGCCAGTAGTGCTGCCCAGGCAATGGCTTGCGCCAGCGGCAGGAATTCGCCTGACAGCTCCTCGCGGAACTCCGGCAGCAGCAAGAAGACCAACAAGGTCAATACCAGCCCGCCAAACAGCGCCACGGCCGATCCCATGACAATTCCTATCAGTACCGCGAGCGGTCGCATTACCCCTCCACAACGCCTGCACAGCCTTCCCGCAGGCAAGTCGCGCTATCCGCGTCCCGGGCTTGCTGCCGGGACGGATGCCGTCTAGCCTGAACCTCATGACCTCCAATCATACTTCCCGTCGCTCGCGCCGCCCCCTGGGATGGCTGGCTATTTCCGCGCTGCTGGCCCTGGTGCTGGCGGGTTCCGGATCCTCGGTGGCACCGGCCGCGAGTTCCCTGCTGCCCCCGGGCGCCCTGGCACCCACGGAGCGGCAGCGACTGCTGGCCCGCCGCATCGGCACCATCCTCGAACAGGCGCATTACCGCCGCGCCACCATCGACGACAAGATGTCGGTGGACATCTACCACCATTACCTGGATTCGCTGGACAGCCAGCGCAGCTATTTCCTCGCCAGCGACATCGCCGAATTCGACGCCTGGAAGGAACGCTTCGACGACATGATCCGCAGCGGCGACGTCGAACCCGCCTTCCTGATGTACGCGCGCTTCCAGCAGCGCAATCGCGAACGCATCCAGTACGCGAAGGACCTGCTCGCCAAGGAGCCGGACTGGACGCTGAAGGAAAGCTTCGAGTTCGACCGCGAGAAGGCGCCGTGGCCCGCCTCGGCCAGCGAGCTGAACGAACTGTGGCGCAAGCGCGTGAAGAGCGACGGCCTGTCGCTGATCATCGCCGGCAAGAGCTGGGCCGAGGCCACCGAGACGCTCAAGCAGCGCTACGACCGCGTTCAGAAGCGCGCCGACCAGGTGACGGGCGACGAGGTGTTCGAGAACCTCATGAACGCCTACGCGCGCACCTTCGATCCGCATTCCAACTATTTCTCGGCGCGCAATTCCGAGGAATACCGCATCCAGATGAGCCTCTCGTACGAGGGCATCGGCGCCACGCTGCAGACCGAGGACGACTACGCCAGCATCGTGAACCTGCTGCCCGGCGGACCCGCCGCGGTGGCCGGCAGCCAGAACCAGCCCACGCTCAACATCAAGGATCGCATCACCGCCATCGCGCAGGGCAAGGATGGCGCCTTCGAGGACGTGATCGGCTGGCGCCTCGACGACGTGGTGCAGAAGATCCGCGGCAAGGGCGGCACGCTGGTGCGCTTCCACGTGCTGCCGGCCGGCGCCACGCCCGGCTCGCCGGAAAAAACCGTCGAGCTCACGCGCGGCAAGGTCACCCTCGAGGGCCAGGCGGCCAAGAAGGAACGCAAGCTCGTCACGCGCAATGGCCGGCAGCTTTCCATCGGCGTCATCAACGTGCCCGGCTTCTACCGCGACGTGGATGAAGAGGCGCGCGGCAACAAGGAATTCCGCAGCACCACGCGCGATGTGGCGCGGCTCATCGACGAACTGCGCGCCGAAGGACCTCTCGACGGTCTGGTGCTCGACCTGCGGGGCGACGGTGGTGGTTTCCTCCCGGAAGCCACGGCGCTCACCGGCCTGTTCATCGACCAGGGCCCGGTGGTGCAGCTCAAGGACTACACCGGCCGCGTCGAAGTGCTCGACGATCCCGCCGCGGGCACCTTCTACGACGGTCCGCTGGTGGTGCTGGTCGACCGCTACAGCGCCTCGGCCTCGGAGATCTTCGCCGGCGCCATCCAGGACTACGGGCGCGGCTACATCGTCGGCCAGCGCACCTTCGGCAAGGGTACGGTGCAGAACCTGATCTCGCTCGACCGCTGGACGCAGAAGCCGGTGGAAGGCCAGCTCACCGTGACCATCGGCAAGTTCTACCGCGTCACCGGGGAGAGCACGCAGCATCGCGGCGTGGAGCCGGATATCGCGCTGCCCTCGCCCATCGATCTCACCGAAGTGGGCGAAAGCTCGCTCGACGATGCACTGCCCTGGGACCGCATCGCACCGGCGCGCTTCCAGCACTACACCATGGCGCACCCGCTGCCCACGGCGCTGTCGCTCGACAAGGCCGAGGCCGAGCGCAGCAAGACCGACGCCGACTTCCAGTGGCTCGTGGCCAGCATCGCCGCCAACGACAAGCTGCGCGCGCAGAAGTCGCTGTCGCTGAATCTCGCCGACCGCAAGGCCGAGCGCGAACTGCTGGATGCGGCGCGGCTGGCGCGCGAGAACACGCGGCGCGTCGACAAGGGCAAGACGCCATTCGCCACCGTGGTGGCGATGGACGCATCGGACGAGACCAGCGGCGACAAGGCGCCGGACATCCTGCTCGACAGCACGCTGCAGATCATGGCCGACATCGTGGTGGATGGCTCGAAGCCGCCGCCGCGGACCGTGGCCAAGCGCCAGGAAGGCACCGCCCCGGCGGCGCCCTAGCGCCCCTCAAGCGCCGCGCGCTCGAACGGGCGCCGCGGCGCCCTCACTCGTAGAACAGGTCCGACACGCTCCACAGGTCCTGACCCAGCACGTCGAAGCCGGCTTCGCCGGGGCGTGTCTCGCCGCGCAGCAGGCTGGCCACCGAGGAATCCGTGGGCACGGTCTCGGCCGGCGTCCGGTAACTAGCCGCCGCGGCCAGGTGATCCACCAGCTTGCGCACATCGGCCTGCAGCGCCGGCTGAGCCTGCAGCATGGCGGCGCGGGCGCGCGCGATCTCCTGCATCGCCGCGAGATAGGCAGCCGCATCGGTGCGCTGCTCGGACTTCGGCTCGCTGCGGCTCATGGCGTCCTGCACCCGCGCCAGCAGCGTCGGCGGCGCGAGGCGCGAGGCCAGCGTGCAGGCGCAGGCCAGCGAGGTGAGATTCAGCAGCCGGCGCGATTCCAGCGACAGGCCGGGGAACTTCGCCCCGCCCTGTTCCTCGACCTGCTGCAATTCCTCGCGCGCGTTGTGCAGCAGCTCGTCCGCGGTGGTCAGCTCCGCCTGCATCATCAGCCGCCGGCGCAGCTGCTCGCGGCGCGCGAAATACTTCCACCAGCTGCGCGCGGCATCCAGCGCGCGGTTGATGCCGGCCAGCTTGCCGCGCACATCGGCATGCATGCGCTCGGCATCGGCGAGCTGCGCCCGCGCGGCCTGCTGGCGCTCGAAAGTCTGCCGGTTGATGTCGGCCAGGAACTGCCGGCGCTCGCGGTCCTCGCGCATCTGCGCTGCCTCGCGCACCAGCGAGGCGATCTGCGAATGCGCCGTGGCCCACAGGTCGCGGAGCTGGTAGTGGAGGATGGCGTTCAGGCCCGACACCGGCGAGGCCAGCCGACCCTCCAGCGCCTCGAACTGCTCGCGCACGCGCGCCGTGGCGGCCTCCTGCAACTTCACGCGGTCGCGCAGTCGATGGACCTCGTCCTGCGCGTCGCCCAGCTCCTTCTTCAGTTCGGCCCTGTTCTTGAACAGATTGACGACGCGGGTGTCTTCCGGCGCATCAGGATGCGTCAGCACCACGCGGCTCTTGAACAGCCTGCCAATCCAGTTGATGTACTGTGTGTTCACTGCGTCGATCCCGTATCCGGCGCCCGCCCGCGGGCGCGCCCGGAGGGATCACGCCGATCGCAGCGAGTGGCCCAGCTCCAGGCAGTATTCAAGCCACTTGTTTAACATTGTGTTGTGCACCCAGCGGTGCTCCAGTTCACGCTCCGACTGCAGCGGATCGCGGCCAAAGGGCTCCGGCTGGTCCAGCGGCCAGTGCTGGGCTTGCGCGAGACGCGCGTCACAGTACACGCGGATGCGCACATCAGGGTACGTGAGGAAGGTGGCAAGCCCCGGCCCCACCGCTGCGTGGTCACGGAACAGATGCGTGAGGCCGATGGTCGTCGTGTAGGCGCACTGCTCCAGTACATGCAGCTTCAGGTCGCAGCCACCGGTGACGTGCGAGATGCGCTCGCCGGCCAGCCGCGCCGGATCGCCCGTGAGCTGCAGCAGTCGCAGGTAGTTGCTCTCGTACAGCGCCATCAGCGCGCCGAAGCCGCGCGGACGCGTGGACCAGGCAACCGGCAGCAGTGCCTCGCTGGAGGCGCTCATGCAGGCAGGTCCCCCAGATCCGCCGCACCGGGCGCCTGCGCCACCGGCACGAAGAGCTGTCGCCGGTAGAACTGCAGTTCGCGGATGGAATCGTGGATGTCGGCCAGCGCCAGGTGCGAGGCCTGCTTGCTGAAATCCTTCACCAGCTGCGGCGCCCAGCGCCGCGCCAGCTCCTTCACCGTACTCACATCGAGATTGCGGTAGTGGAAATAGCGCTCGAGCTGCGGCATCTGCCGCGCGAGGAAGCGCCGGTCCTGGCAGATGCTGTTGCCGCACATCGGCGAAATGCCGCCCGGCACCCACTGCCGCAGGAATTCCAGCGTGCGCTCCTCGGCCGTGGCCAGCGCCACACCGCTGGCGCGGATGCGCGCCACCAGCCCGCTGGCGCCGTGCTGGCGCGTGTTCCATTCATCCATCGCCGCAAGCATGGCCTCCGGCGTCTGGATGGCGAACACCGGGCCCTCGGCCAGCACATTGAGCTGCGCGTCCGTCACCACGGTTGCGATCTCGATGATCGAATCGGTATCGGTACGAAGACCGGTCATCTCCAGGTCGATCCAGATCAGGTTGTCCCGATGCTGCACTTCATCCTCGCAAGTCCATGCCGCGATGGCGGCTATGGCATTCTAGGGAACATGAACGCCGAGGTCATCGCAACCTTCGGGCGCCATCTGTTGTTGCGCGACGCTGCGGGCGAAACACTGATGGCACGCCCGCAGGGCCGCTCGCACGACATCGTCTGCGGCGATCGCGTGCGCTGCGACCGCGTGGGCAGCGAGACGGTCGTGGTCGCCGTGTTGCCGCGTGCTACAGCACTGCGTCGTACTTCGCTGCGCGCCCGCAGCGAACCAATGGCGGCCAACCTCACGCAACTGGCCATCGTGGTGGCGCCGCTGCCCGCGCCCGACCTCTTCGTGCTCGACCGCTTCATCAGCGCGGCCGAATGCGCGGGCCTCGCCGTGCTCATTGTCTGCAACAAGAGCGAGCTTCCCGAGCATGCCGGCTTGCGCGCCCTGCTGCAACCGTATCGCGTGCTGGAGTATGCATTGTGCGACATCAGTGCAGCGCAGGCCGCCGCCGATCCGGCGCTGCTCGAACCGCTGCGCGCGGCGCTGGCTGGCCACACCACCGTGTTCGCGGGCCAGTCCGGCGTGGGCAAGTCCTCGCTCACACGCCTGCTCACCGACGATCCGGCCGAAATCGCCATCGGCGCGCTGGTGAAGGACGAAGAAGGCCGCCATACCACCACGGCCTCGCGCCTGTACGAATGCGGCGCGGCGCGCATCATCGATTCCCCCGGCGTGCGCGACTACGCGCCGGCCATCGACGACCTTGCGCCCTCGACACTGGGCTTTCGTGAAGTGGCCGCTCTTGCCGCGGGTTGCCGCTTCCTCGACTGCCGGCATCTGCAGGAGCCACACTGCGCGGTGCGCGCCGCCGTGGAGCAAGGCACCATGGACGCGCGACGCTACGAGAGCTACCGCCGACTGCGCCGCCTCTACGACCGGCTCTGGGAAAGAAGACCTGCCGCCGAACGCGCCGCGCGTCGGCGGTGAGTCGATCCAGCGCCTCGCTGTCGCCCGATGGCCGTCAGCCCACCTGCTGCCGGCCCGCCAGCGCATGTGCCAGCGTGCCACCGTCCACGTATTCCAGTTCCCCCCCGAAAGGCACACCTTGCGCGATGCGCGTCACGGCGAGTCCGCGCGTGCGCGCCAGCTCCGACACCACATGGGCCGTGGCTTCGCCTTCCACGGTCGAATTGGTGGCGAGGATCACCTCGCGCACGCGACCCTCGGCCAGCAGCAAATCGAGTTCGTGCAGGCCGAGCTCGGCCGGCCCGATGCCATCCAGCGGCGACAGATGCCCCATCAGCACGAAGTAGCGGCCGCGATAGGCGCCGGAGTTCTCCACCGCGATCACGTCGGCGGGCGATTCGACTATGCAAAGTTGCGCATCGTCGCGCGTCGTGGACGCGCACAGCTCGCACAGCTCGCCCTCGGCCAGCATGCGGCAGCGACCGCAGCGCCCGACGCGGTCCAGCGCCACCGTCACGGCCTCGGACAGTTCCTGCGCCGCGCCCCGCTCGTCCTGCAGCAGGCGGAAGGCCAGCCGCTGCGCGGTCTTGGGGCCGATGCCGGGCAGCGCATGCAGCGCGTCGATGAGGCGCGAGAGGGCCGGAGAATGCTTCATCGAATCGCTGCGTGCTAGAACGGCAGCTTCATGCCGGGCGGCAACTGCAGTCCGGCCATCGCGCCTGCCATCTTCTCGTTCACCGCCACGCCCACCTTGTGCGTGGCATCGTTGATGGCTGCGGCCACCAGGTCTTCGAGCATCTCGCGTTCTTCGGTGAGCAGCGTCGGGTCGATCTGCACGCGCACGGCCTCGTGCTTGCCGTTGACAGTGACCTTGACCATGCCGCCGCCGGCCTCGCCGGTGGCGGTGATCTGCGCCACCTGCGCCTGCGCCTTCTGCAGGTTTTCCTGCACGGCCTGCGCCTGTTTGAGCAGGTTGCCGATGTTGCCTCGCATGGGGTCAGTTCTCCTCGGTGAAGTTGGGCCGCACTGAGTCGGCGAAAATGGTGGCGCCAAGCTGCGTGCGCAGGGCCTTGATGTTGGGGTCTTCTTCCAGCGCAGCGCGCGCCCGTTCCAGCCGCTCATCGGCCTGTGCAGCGCGCTCGCGCGCCGGCGTGGCCGGCGCGTCGCCTTCGGCCAGTTCGATCTGCACGCGCAGCAATTCGCCGCAGTAGCGCGCCAGCGCCGCCGCGAGCTTTTCCTCGTTGGCGCGCGTGCGGATGGACTGGCTGCGCGGGTCGAGCAGCAACCGGACCACGGCGCCCTGCCGGCCCGCCAGCGCGCAATGCGAGGCGAGCTGGCGCGCAAGACCTGCCAGTCCCTGCTCCACCATGCCATCGATGATGGCCGGCCAGTTCTCCGGCAGCAGCGGCAGCGCATTGCCCGTTGGCGCCGCCGCTGCTGCTGTCGCGGCGATTGGTGTCGCAGCCACCGGTGCAGCACCGATGGCTGCTGCACGTGCCGCCGTTGCCCCACCAGTGCGCGCACCGCCCGTGCTTGCGCTTGCGCCTGTGCCAGCACTGAGCGTCGCGGTGGAACCACCCGCCCTGCCCGCCTGCGACGCGCCACGTTCCGCACCCGGCCTGAACGCCAGCATCCGCACCAGCGTCATGGCAAAGCCGCTGCGCTGATCGGCGATCAGCGGCAGGTCGCGCCGGCCCGTGAGACCCACCTGGTAGTAGAGCTGAAGGTCCTCGGGCGAAATCGCGGCGGCCAGCTCGGCGAGCGTCGCAGCCGGCACTTCCTCTTCCTCATCGTAGGCCGCACCCGTGGCCTGGAACAGCGCCACGCGGGCCAGCAGGCTGTTCAGCTCCTCGAGCAGCGCCAGGTAATCGGGCGAAAACTCATCCAGCGCGCGCGCGCCCGCCAGAAGCTGCGTCATGTCGCCCGCGGCCAGATGCCGCGCGAGCTGCACCACCTGCTGACGATCCACCGTCCCCAGCATCGCACGGGCCTCGGCCTCGCGAACCTGCCTCGCGCCGCCGAACGCCAGCAACTGGTCCAGCAGCGACAACGCATCGCGCAGCGAACCATCGGCCGCAGTGGCCACCAGCCGCACGGCTGCCGGCTCTGCGGCGATACCCTCTTCCTTCAGGATGTACGTGAGCCGCGCGGCGATCACGCTCACCGGCAGGCGCTTCAGGTTGAACTGCAGGCAGCGCGACAGCACCGTGACGGGCAGCCGCTGCGGATCGGTGGTGGCCAGCAGGAACTTCACATGCGGCGGCGGCTCTTCCAGCGTCTTCAGCAGCGCATTGAACGAATGCGCCGACAGCATGTGCACTTCGTCGATCAGGTAGATCTTGTAGCGCCCCCGCGTGGGCATGTACTGCACGTTGTCGAGCAGGTCGCGCGTGTCTTCCACCTTGGTGCGCGAAGCGGCATCCACCTCGATCAGATCGACGAAGCGCCCCGCATCGATGTCGGTGCAGGCCGCGCACACGCCGCAGGGCGTGGCCGACACGCCCCGCTCGCAGTTCAGGCACTTGGCGAAGATGCGCGCGATGGTGGTCTTGCCCACGCCGCGCGTGCCGGTGAACAGGAAGGCGTGGTGCACGCGCCCGGCCGCCAGCGCATTGGCCAGCGACTTGAGCACATGCTCCTGTCCCGAGAGCTCCTCGAAGCTCTTCGGTCTCCACTTGCGGGCCAGCGCCGTGTAACTCATGGGGAATCGACCAAGGTATGGAGGCGGCCCGCACCAGCCTGAACTCCGGCACCCGATCCGACCATTACCGTTGCTCCCTTCCGGGCCTGGCGGGATTCACGGCGTATCGTCGCGAAGGAGCCAATGCGGGCCACCACATGACTGATTGAGGCGGCAGGTGCGGTTCACGCACAGCCTGGAGATTGTACCATCGCGCACCGCCCCAGCGACCCACGGAATTCATGCTTCGATTCGGCGTTCCAGCCCTTTTCGTGCTGATCTGGTCATCGGGCTTCATCGTCGGCAAGGCCGCTGTGCCCCATGCCGACCTGCAGCTCTACCTGCTCGCGCGCTTCGCATTCACCGCACTGGTGATGGCAAGCGCTGCGTGGCTTGCGCAGGCCAGCTGGCCACGCGGCCGGCAGCTCGGCCTGCATCTGGCAGCCGGCGTACTGATGCAGGGCGTGTATCTGTGCGCAAGCTACTGGGCCATCCAGCGCGGCCTGCCTGCGGGCGTCATGGCATTGCTCGGCGCATTGCAGCCGATCTTCACGGCGCTGTTCTTCGCGGCGCGCGGCCAGCGCCTGGATCCCCGCACGTGGATCGGGTTATGCATCGGCTTCGCCGGCGTGGCGCTGGTACTCGAGCCAAAGCTGGCCACCAACGGCACGGGTTCGCTCACGGTGCTCACGGTCGCTGCCGCCCTGTTCAGCGTCACCGGCATCACCGCCGGCGCGCTGCTGCAGAAGAAGCTCGCCGGCACCGACATTCGCGCCGCCGCCTGCATTCAGAACATCGGCGGGGCGATGGTGGCGGCCATCGTGTTCGCGCTGGCAGGCACCACGCACTGGGACAACTCGCCCGTGCTGTGGGGCGCGCTGGCCTGGGCCGTGCTGGTGGCCTCGGTCATCGGGACCACGCTCTTGATGTGGATGATGCGGCATGGCGAAGCCACGCGCGTGACCGCGCTCGTGCTGCTGGCGCCGCCACTCGCGGCGCTGCTGGCCTACTTCTTTTTCGACGAAACCCTGCTGCCGCTGCAATTCGCCGGCTTCGTCGCGGCGCTCGTCGGCGTGCTGCTGGCGCGCACCGCCCGCCCTACCCGTTGAAAGACGGCGGATCAGCTTGAAGTGGCGGAGAGTGAGGGATCCTAACCGCTTCCTAACTGATTG
>JAXMGX010000010.1:0-164727 GCA_046347045.1 Steroidobacteraceae bacterium | reverse complement strand
CGACTTCACCGCCGACCCGGATATCCGCCGAAATTTCTCCGGCCGCGTGCTGCGCGTGACGAAGGACGGGTGGATCCCGAAGGACAATCCCTGGCTCGGCCGCGCCACCGTGGATGCACAGACCTTCGCGCATGGGCTGAAAGACCCGGAGGGCGCCACGCTCAACCCCGTCACCGGCGAGCTGTGGGTCGTCGATCACGGCCCGCAGGGCGGCGACGAAGTGAACATCATCCGCGCGGGCAAGGATTACGGCTGGCCGGATGTCAGCTACGGCCGGCAGTACGACGCGCGCCAGAAGGACGGCCGCAAGAACGTGCCGGTGGGCAATGGCAAGACCTCAATGCCCGGCGTCGAGGAACCCATCTATTACTGGGTGCCTTCGATTGCTCCCTCGGGCATGACCTTTTACACCGGCAATCTCTTCCCCGACTGGAAGGGGAATCTCTTCGTCGGTGCCATGGCCGGACAGGCACTGGTACGGCTGGTGCTGAACGGCGAACGCGTGGTGGCCGAGGAGCGGCTGCTCACCGACCTGAAGAAGCGCATCCGCGAGGTGCGACAGGGTCCCGACGGCGCACTTTACATTTTCGCAGGCGATGCGCTGCTGCGCATTACGCCCAGATAAAATTTCATTCAGCGACGCGGATTCAGGGAGTGTTCATCGGTCCGGCGTAGTCTGAAGCTCATGAACCCGAAAATCCTGCCCCGCGTCCTCGTAGTCCTGGCTGCCGGCGCCGCGCTGACGGCCTGCGTCACCACCCCGCCGCCCCGGACGGCCGCCGCGCCGCTGCCCCCGCCGGTGCAGCCCACGAAGGTGTACTTCTACCCGCTGCAGGGTCAGAACGAGACCCAGCAGGATCGCGACCAGTACGAGTGCTTCAACTGGGCCACGCGCCAGACAGGTTTCGACCCCAGCCGCCATGCCGTGCCCGAGGAGCAGCGCGCCGCCGTGGTGCCCGCGCGTTCGTCGGGCCAGACCATTGGCGCGGCAGCCGCAGTGGGCGCCGTGATCGGTGCCATCGCCTCCCGCCCGGGCAACACCGCCAGCGGTGCCGTGGTGGGTGCCATGGCCGGCACGGTGCTGGGTTCGGCGGCCGCCGCTGCCGAGCAGAACGATGCCCAGCGCGTCTCGCAGTACCGTGAGCGCCGTGTCGACCGCAGGTTCGATCAGCAGGCGGGCGAGTTCCGCCGTGCCATGTCCGCGTGCCTGGAAGGCCGCGGTTATTCGGTGAAGTGAGGTTGCCATGAACACGCGATTCCGTATCCACACTGTGCTTGCTGCCGCGGCCGGCGCGTTGCTGCTGTCGGCTGGCGTGCATGCGGCTCCCTTGAGCGACCTGGTGCGTGAAGCCCAGGCAGACAGCGATCGGCCGCCGCCGCCGCCGCATCGCGAACGGCAGTCCGCGCCACGCCAGTCGGCGCCCGCGCAGCCGGCGCCCGCGCAGTCTGCACCGGCGCCCTCGGCCGGCCGTGGCAACTTCCGCAGCGAACGTTCGGATCGCGGCTCGATGGGTACGGTGGTCGAGCGCAACTTCGACCGCCGCGGTCCGTCTTCCTCCGGCACCGTGGTGCAGCGTCGCGGCGATCGCGGCGATCGCGGCACGATCGGCACGGTGATAGAGCGCAACTTCGATCGCGGCAATGGCGGCAGCTACCAGGGCAACCGCCGTCCGCCGCGCTATGTGTCGAACCTGCCGGGCGGCTATCGCCAGTACAACTGGAACGGCCGTCCGTACTACAACTATGGCGGCCACTGGTATCGCCCGTATGGCAACCGCTACGTGGTGGTGGGCGCGCCCTATGGCCTGTTCGTGGATTTCCTGCCGGGCTACTACAGCAGCTTCTGGTTCGGCAACACGCGCTATTTCTACGCCGACGACACCTACTACACCTACGAGCCCGCGCGCCGCGGCTATGTTGTGACGCGCTCGCCCTACGGCGACGACCAGGACGAGGAGTATTCAGAAGCCCGCGACGAGGACATGTTCGTGTACCCGGCCAAGGGCCAGAGCGAGCAGCAGCAGGCGGATGATCGCTACGAATGCCACCGCTGGGCGGCCGACCAGGCTCACTACGACCCGGTGGACTCGAACTACGATGCCGACAAGCGCGCCGACTACCTGCGCGCGATGACGGCCTGCCTCACCGGCCGCGGCTACAGCGTGAAGTAAGGCCTGCGGCCGTGGCGGCCGCTAGCGCCCGGCCCCTCGCGCGGTCAGTTCCTTGTACCGCACGATGTCTTCGTTGAACTGGGCGCGCAGTTCGGCTTTTTCCTTTTCGCGGGCCTTGAGCCCGTCGCGCAACTGGTCGCGTTCCTTCAGCGTACGCACCGCTTCACGGGCGAGCTGGTCGGGAATGCGCCGTGCATTGGGCGCGGTGGAGTAGGGCGCGAATCCCTGCAGCCGCTGCTCCACGTCCTTCAGGCGCTGCGCATTCGATTCCATCGAACCGCGCGCGATGTCCATCTGCCCATCGATCAGCGCCAGGCGCTCATCGCGCAGTCGCTCTATGTCCGAGACATTGGAGTAGGTGGTCAGCAGGAAGGAGTCGTGCTGCTTGCGGCGCGCCTCCGCGGCGGCCTTCTTCTGCGCCACATCGGCCTCGGCAGGCGTGAGCTGGCGCGGCAGTTGCCGCAGTTCCACGCCCTGTGAATTCAGTTCGCTGCGGCCCTGCTTCGAGTATTCCGGTGGCACGGCGTCGCCGTAGTGCGTGATGCCCTTGTCGTCCACCCACTTGTACGACTTGGTGCCCTTCTCCATGGCGCACAGCAGCGGACTCAGCGCGAGGCTGATTGCCAAGGCAAGCAAAGCCGGTCGGTGGTTCATTCGCGCATCCTCGCCCGGAAGGCCCGCGAATTGCAAAACCCGCAAGTAATAGATGCGCCCGACCTCACACCTTGGCACTGCCGTATCGGGCGCGATAGGCCTCCATCGCGCCCAGTGCCTCGGGCGGCAGGCCATTGCCGCCCTGGCGGATGGCGTCGATCAGATCGGTCAGCGTGAGGATGCTGATGCAGGGGATGTCGTAGAGCCGCTGCACCTCCTGCACCGCCGATTCGGCAAGGTCGTTGCCGGCCGCGTCGCGGCCGCGTTCCTGGCGGTCGAGGGCCAGCGCCACGCCCGCGGGGGTGGCCCCGGCGGCGCGGATGATGTCGATGGATTCGCGGATGGCGGTGCCGGCGGTGATCACGTCATCGATGATGAGCACACGCCCGGCCAGCGGTCGGCCCACGATGTTGCCGCCCTCGCCATGCGATTTCGCCTCCTTGCGGTTGTACGCGAAGGGCAGGTTGCGACCATGCAGCGAATGCAGCGAGGCGGCGGCCGTGGCCGCCAGCGGAATGCCCTTGTAAGCCGGCCCGAACAGCATGTCGAACTGCAGGCCCGAGGCGACGATGGCCGCCGCGTAACAGCGGCCCAGCACCGCCAGCGAGGCGCCATCGTCGAAGGCGCCTGCGTTGAAGAAGTAGGGAGAGACGCGGCCGGACTTCAGCGTGAATTCGCCGAAGCGCAGCGCATTGCGCGCCAGCGCGAGCTGGATGAACTGCTTCTGGTGTTCCTGCATGGCTTCCTGTGCCGTTATGATGCCGCGTGCGCATCATAACGCCCTCCACGAACGACAGCAGGCATCCCTGGCTGCAGGCATTGCGGCCCTATCTCGAGAAGGAATCGCTGGCGGCGTTTTTCGTCGGCGTCTCGTCCGGATTTCCCTACGCGATGATCGCGGCGACGCTGACCACGCGGCTTTCGCAGGAAGGATTGAAGCGCGGCACGGTCACCACGTTCTCGCTGGTGTTCCTGGTCTACAACCTGAAGTTTCTCTGGGCCTGGATCGTCGAGGGTGTGCGGTTGCCCCTGCTCGGCAGGCTGGGGCAAAGGGTGTCGTGGATGCTGGTGGCCGGACTGCTGGTCATCCTGGCGGTGGGCAACCTCGGCATCGCTGACCCGCGCGCCAGCCTGGAATACACGGCGATCGCGGCGATTCTGGTGGCGGCGGCCGGGGCCACCTACGACATCGTCATCGACGCATACCGGATCGAAACGCTGAAGCCGCATCAGCTCGGCGTGGGTTCCGGGATGAGCCAGTACGGCTGGCGCATTGGATCGGCTGGCGCGGGTGCGCTGGCGCTGGTGGTGGCGGGGCGCTACGACTGGCATGTCGGGTATCTGGTCACCGCGATCTTCGCGCTGCCGGCAATGATCACTGCACTGTGGGTGGGCGAACCCGCGCGCCATGTGGTGCGCAACGCGCGCAAGGGGCTGGGCGAGATACTCGACTCGGTCACCGGCCCCTTCCTGGAGTTCTTCCGCAGACAGGGTGCGTTCCTCGTGCTGCTGTTCATCCTGCTGCACAAGATAGGCGACACGCTGGCGCAGCTCACGCTGCGGCTGCTGCTGAACGACCAGGGCTACACCAACGACGAAATCGCGACCTACGATGTGGGCGTCGGGTTCTGGGCCTACCTGATAGGCATCTTCATTGGCGGTGTGCTCTATACACGCATGGGCCTGAAGCGATCGGTGCTGCTCGCCCTGGTGCTGATGGGCGTTTCGAACTTCAGCTTCGCGCTGCTGGCCGCCGTGGGACACAGCAATGTGGGTCTCGCCGCCGCCATTGGCTTCGAGAACATCGCCAGTGGTCTGGGTGGTGTGGTGGTCGTGGCGTATTTCTCGGCGCTGTGCAACCTGCAGTTCACCGCTTCGCAGTACGCGCTGATCTCGGCCGCCACCAGTGTCGTCGGGCGCCTGCTGACCGGCACGCAGGCGGGAAGGCTGATCGACAGCCTCGGGTATGTGGACTTCTATCTGCTCACCACTGCCGTCGCGCTGCCCGGCATCGTGCTGTTCTGGTACATGATGCGATCAGGCCTGGTGGATCGCGCGATGGGCACGGCGGGCAAGACCGATGGCTGATGTGGTCCCCGCCGGCACCGTGCTCATGCACCTGGCCGACCTGCCCGATGGCGCCACGCGCGAGTTCATCCTGGGTGGCGGCGACTGGCCGCCCAGCGGCTTTGCGGTGCGCCTGGGCGACGATGTGCACGCCTGGTTCAACCGCTGTCCGCATGCGCTGCGCCCGCTGAACTACATGCCCGATCGCTTCATCACGCCCGAGCGGGGGCTGGTGCAGTGCGCGGCCCATGGTGCCCTGTTCGAAAAGGACACGGGCCTGTGCATCGCCGGGCCCTGCGTGGATGACTCGCTGCGGCGCATCGCCGTGCGCGTGACCGATGGCAGGATCTGCCTCGACGAAGAGCTGGATCTGGCGAAACTGGAACGCTGGCCGCGATAAGATCGGCGGCAACTGCCCGCGAGGGGCGAGGGGGATCGATGCGATCGACCACCATGTGCATGGTGCTGTGCGCGCTGGCCACCGCGGCTTCGGCGCATCACTCGGGCGCCATGTTCGATCAGGCGAAAACCATCACGCTCGCCGGCACGGTCAAGGAATACCAGTTCACCAATCCGCATGTGTGGATCGAACTCATGGTGCCGGATGCCAGGGGCAAGCCGGTGCAGTGGAGCATCGAGGGCGAGGGGCCGCAGATCATGGCGCGCATCGGCCTGAAGCCCAAGGCGCTGCAGGCCGGGGAAAAAGTGACGCTGAAGGCGCATCCACTGCGCGACGGGCGTCCGGGTGGCAGCTTCATCGCGCTGACTCTGGCGGATGGACGCGTGGTCGGCATGCCGCCCCGCAATGCGGGTGCTGCGGCGGCCACGGCGCCAGCGGCGAAGTGATGAGACGGTTTGTCGATGTGACGCGGTCCGGCGGTGCGCTGCTGCTCGGTGGCGTGCTGCTTGCGGGCGCCGTGGCGCTCGTTTCCAGTGGCGCGGAGGCGCCCGCACCGGCGCAGGCGCCCAATCTCGCCGCAGCCCTCGGCGAAGACTGGAAGACACTGCCCGACTGGCGCGGCGTGTGGTTTCTGGAAGGCCCGCTGCTGTTCGGTGGCCCCGAGAACACCATGGTGCCGCCGGATGCCAAATCGCAGCCGCGCGTGATCCGCGGCGTCGAGTTCGCGCAGGGCGTGCCCGCTGGCGCGTACCTGCAGCACATTCCCTACAAACCCGAGTACCAGAAGCAGTACGAGGCCACCGTGGCCAGGGCCAAGGCGGCAGGCCGCGCGCAGGATCCGGTGGAAAATTGCTGGCTGCCGCATGGCATGCCGCGTCTTGCGGGCGCGGGCCCCGGCGCCGTGGAATTCCATCTCACGCCGAAGCGCACCTGGATCATCTGGGATGCGATGAACCAGACGCGCCGCATCGCCACCGACGGCAGTACGCATCCTGCGGACGAGGACTGGCCGCGCGTCATGGGCCACTCGGTGGGTCGCTGGGAAGGGCAGACGCTGGTGGTGGACACGGTGTGGATGAAGCCGGGGATCCTCGATCGCAGCGGCGCGCCGTACAGTAATCAGCTCCACCTCACCGAGCGCTACACGCGCACCGCGCCCGACACCCTCACGCTCGAGATGACGCTCGAAGACCCGGTGATGTTCACGGCGCCGTGGAAGGTGACGCGTCGCTACAAGCGTTCCACGACGCCGCAGGAAAACGTGCGCGGCACCTACTGCGATGTGGGCGATACGCAGGCGATCAAGGTGAAGCCATGAGCGCCGCGCGCGCCGGGGCATGGCGGCGTGTTGGCGCCGCGCCCTGCGCCGCGATGCTGGCCATGCTGGCTGCGCTGTGCGGCTGCGGTTCGCACCACAGTGCTCCGGCGGCGGCAGCACCGGCCACAGGCACGCTGGCCGAGGCCTGGGGCGACCGACTTTCGCAACTGCCCGACTGGACCGGCGCCTGGTCGGTGATCGGCTGCTGCAGCTTTCCCGGCAAGGAATTCGCGGTCGACGCGAAGAATCCCGCCGCCGGCGATGGCGGCTTCACCTACGGCGAGCTGCCCGGGTCGTACTTCACCGGCGCGCCCTACAAACCGGAATACCAGAAGATCTACGACGCGCGCGTGAAGCTGGCGCGCGAGAAGTTCCGGGTCTACGACCCGATGGGAAGCTGCATGGTGCCGCATGGCATGCCACGCATCCTGGGCGGCGGTCCCGGTCCCACGGAGTTCCTGGTCACGCCCGAGCAGACCACCATCATCTGGGATTACATGAACGAGATGCGTCGCATCTACACCGACGGCCGTCCGCATCCGCCGGCGGCAGAGTATCCGCCCACGGTGATGGGACATTCCATCGGCCACTGGGAAGGCGACACGCTGGTGGTCGACACCATCCACATGCAGCCCGGCATCTACGATCGTTCCGGCGCGCCGCACAGTGCCGAGCTGCATCTGATGGAGCGCATCCGGCGCGTGCCCGGCAACCAGATCGAGTTCGACATCACGCTGGAGGATCCGGTGATGTTCACGCAACCGTGGAAGCTCAAGCGCATGTACCGTTTCAGCGGCCAGCGCAGCATGGAAGGCTCGTACTGCGAGAACAACCGCAATCCCGTGACGGCGGGCGGCCAGACGGCGGTCCTGGGCGGCGAGGTGGATGGCGAGGCGCAGTAGGCGCCCCGCAGCGTCATTCGAACAGGTCGAGATCCTGCATGGCATCCGCGCGCAGCCCGCGGATTTCATTCATGGTGGAGTTCATGACGCCGTAGTCCTCGACGTCCTCGCGGTCGTTCACCAGTCGCACATCTTCGGGCGGATCGGCAACGGTCAGCGAGCCGGCGCGGCAGCGCGTGTACCAGTCGTCCATGTCGATTTCCTCGAGATCGCCGTCGGCATGCTGGATCTCGACGATGTCATCGCGTTCGTCGATGGCCACCACCTCGAACAGTTGTCCGTGGCTGCGGTACCAGTCGCCGACGATGGGCTCGATGCAGTGCGCTGTTGCCATCCGCCTGATCCTCCGCACGTTGCGTGATGATCCCCGCTCTTCACTGGTATCCTGCGCCTGCACGCACGTCGGGACAAGCGAAGAAAATTGCGCACAGCACCATGCTCGATCATCTGCTGAAATTTTTCGTCACCTTTCTGGTGATCGTCGAGCCCATCGGTGTGATTCCCATCTTCATTGCCATGACAGAAGGTGTGGAGGAAAAGGAACGCCGGCGCATGGCGCGCAAGGGCGTGATGATCGCGGGCATCATCTTCCTGCTGTTCGCCATCGGTGGCGGCGCCTTCCTGCGCACACTGGGCATCAGCCTCGATGCATTCCGCATCTTCGGCGGCCTGCTGCTGTTCCTCATCGCGCTCGAGATGGTGTTCGGCAAGCCTTCGGGCTCGCGGACCAGCGATCCGGAGCAGGAAGAGGGCATGCGACGGCATGATATCTCGGTGTTCCCGCTGGCCTTCCCGTTCATCGCGGGGCCCGGCTCGCTGGCCACCATCCTGCTGTCCTTCGGTCCGGCGCAGAATGACCCGCTGTTGTTCGTTGGCCTGCTGGCCTGCGTGGCGCTGGCGCTGCTGTGCTCGCTGGTCACGCTGTACCTGGGCGCGCCCATCATGAAATTGATGGGCGTGACCGGCGCCAATGTGGTGAACCGCGTGTTCGGTGTGGTGCTGGGCGCACTCGCCGTGCAGTACGTGATCGACGGCGTGCGGCAGAGCTTGATGCCGGTCACCGCCGCGGCCTGAAACCCCCTCAGCCGGCTTCGCTTTCCATCGCGGACTTCAGCGCCTGCAGCGCCTCGCCGGGCTGCGGCGCATTGGGCGCGCCGAGGAAGTTCTTCAGAATCTGGGTGGCGGCGCGCTTGCGGCCGGTGTGCTGCGCGTAGCGGATGATCTGCACGGCCTCGGCCTCGGTGGCCGGCGCGAAGTCCGGCGCGGCGGCCAGGGCGGCCTCGACCAGCGAGAACGCCAGCGCCGGCTGCTTCATCTCCATCATCACCGGGATCAGGCCGCGCAGCATGCGCGGATAGGCGCGGGGTTCGTTCCACTGCCGTCCTGCCTCGAGGATGGCGTGCACATCGCCCTTGAGCTGTGCCGGCGCGCTGGCGCGCAGCCAGCGGGCGGCATTCTCGGCCGCGCGGGTGGATTCACGCACGCGCAGATCCTTGTACAGCTCATCGACGAAGCGCTGGCGCTCCGCATGGCGTTCGGCTTCCTGACGCTGCGCGATGCGCTCAGGGCTGTGTCGCGGCTCGAAGTCCAGTTCGCGGCGGCGCAGGTACAGCGCGCCGCCGATGCCGGCGTATGCAACCAGCAGCAGCATCTCGACGCAGGCCACGATCAGGAACATCGAGTCGACATGCCCGACGATGAAGGCTCCCAGCAGCGCGCAGCCCAGCACGAAGGCCACTACCAGCGGATAGAACAGGCCCAGACCCCGGATCGCCCGCGCGATCTCGCCCGGATGCAGGGCATGCAGCGCATGGCCCGACATGGCACAGGCACCCAGCGAGGCGGGGAAGATGAGCGCCGCGCCCAGCAGCACGGGCAGACGCGGCCAGGACGGGTTCATGTACAGCACCACGGCGATGGCCACGGCCAGCGTGGGATGCACCCACGCGCGGGCATCGAGGAAGGCAGTGGCCATCTCCACCGAGGCCGTCTGCGCCTCGCGTACTCCGTTGGCGGCGTCATCGATGATGTGCAGCGCGTACTGCGTCAGCCACACCAGCAGCAGCCAGATCGCGGCAATGGACACCAGCAGGCGGATGAGGCCGCCACCGATGAAGAAGCCCAGCAGCACCGACGTGAGCCCTACGAAGATCAGGCTCTGGAGCTGGAAGGGCATGGCGAGGCAGCGCAGCAGGTCGCTCAGGTCGCTGCGTGTGTCCTGGGTCACCATTCGAGGCTCCTGGAGGGGCTCAAGCAACTGCCTTGGTCAGCAACATCAGGCCTTCTACGCCGCCGAATGGAGGGATTGCGACCCAGTCGTCACCAAGAGGCCATTGAAATCTGGGAACATGACTCTCATATCGTTGTCACAGCAGTTGTCCTCGAGACAATTATTGCGACGGCAACAATTTTCAACTGAAGGAGAAAACCATGTCCGACATCGCCCTTACCGTCACGATTTTCCACACTCTGGCTGCGGTCGCCATCCTCGGCCTCATGGTCTTCGGCGTGCTGTCGTCGCTGCAGCGCAAGGGCTGATCGCCTCCCGCTAGAGTTTTTCGAAGCACAGGTCGTGCACCGCATGCCCCAACCGCTCGCCGCGCTTCTCGAAGCGCGTGAGGATGCGGCCCGGGTTGCGGGGCACGAAGCGGCGGTCCGCTGCGCGATTGCGTAGCCCGGCCGCCGGGTTGAGCACTTCCAGCATGGCCTCCGCATAGGGCTGCCAGTCGGTGGCGAGCTGCAGGGTGCCACCCGCCTTCAGGCGGGACGCGGCCAGCGCCGCGAAATCCGGATTCACCAGGCGGCGCTTGTTGTGGCGCTTCTTGTGCCAGGGGTCCGGGAACAGCACCAGTATCGAATCCAGCGATTGCGCGGCGATCTGCTGCTGCAGCACCTCGACGGCATCGTGCTGGATCACCTTCAGGTTGGTGAGTCCTGCGTCGCCGGCTTTGCGCAGCAGATGCCCCACGCCGGGCGGATGCACTTCCACGCCGATGAAATTGCACTGCGGCTGGGTTGTCGCCAGCGCCAGCAGGTTGTCGCCGTTGCCGAAGCCGATTTCGAGCGTGCAGGCCGCGTCGCGGCCGAACAGCGCGGCCAGATCGAGCGGCTGCGGCGTGAACGGCACGCCGTAGCGCGGCCACAGCTCGTCCAGCGCGCGCTGCTGCGCATCGGTGAGGCGGCCGCCGCGCACCACATAGCTCTTGATCGGGCGTCGCTGAGGCGTGGCTTCGTCGGTCATCGGCTTTCCAGTTCTTCCCAGCGCGCGAAGGCTGCTTCGATGCGGGCTTCCAGATCGGACAACGATTTGAGCGTGGCAGCCACCTCGGCGTGGTCGCGCGAGTAGAACTTCGGATCGGCGGTCTGCGCCTGCAGCGCGGCGCGTTCGGTGTCCATGGATTCCAGCTGGGCGGGCAGGGCATCGAGCTCGCGCTGCTCCTTGTACGAAAGGCGGCGTTTGACCGGGGCGGCACCCGCTGCCGCGCCGCTGCCGGAAGCCGCGGGATTCGCTGCGGCGCGTGCCGGCGCACGGGCGGCTTCGCGCGCGGCATCGCGGGCATCGCGCCAGCGCGCCCAGTCACTGTAGCCACCGACGAAGTCCTGCACGCGGCCATCGCCCTCCAGCACCAGGAGGCTCGTGACCACGCGGTCGATGAAGGCGCGGTCATGGCTGACCAGCAGCAGCGTGCCGGAGAAATCCGCCACCATCTCCTGCAGCAGCTCGAGCGTATCGATGTCCAGGTCGTTGGTGGGCTCGTCGAGCACCAGCAGGTTGGCGGGCTGCGCGAACAGCCGCGCCAGCAGCAGCCGGTTGCGTTCGCCGCCCGACAGCGCGCGCGCGGGCGTCAGCAGCTGCTCGGGGCGGAACAGGAAATCCTGCAGGTAGCCGCTGACGTGACGGTTCTCGCCGTTGACCATCACGAAATCGCTGCGTGCGTTGATGTTGTGTGTCACCGGCGCGTCGAGGTCGAGTTGTGCGCGCTGCTGGTCGTAGTAGGCGGTCTCGAGCCGTGCGCCGCGGCGCACTCGGCCGCGCGAGGGTTCGATCTCGCCCAGCAGCAGCTTCAGCAGCGTGCTCTTGCCAGCGCCGTTGGGGCCCACGATGCCGATGCGCTCGCCGCGCAGGATGCGCGTGGTGAGGCCGGAGAATATCTCGCGGTCGCCGTATGCAACGGCGACATCCTCGGCTTCGAACACGAGCTGCGCGGAGCTGGCGGCTTCCTGCACCGCCAGCCGCGCCTCGCCGGGGCGCTCCAGGCGCGCGCGATGTTCCCGGCGCATGGCTTCGAGCGCGCGCACGCGGCCCTCGTTGCGGGTGCGGCGGGCTTCCACGCCCTTGCGGATCCACACTTCTTCCTGCGCCAGGCGCTTGTCGAACAGTTCGCGTTCGCGCGCCTCGTTGGCGAGTTGCGCGGCCTTGCGCTCGGCGTAGGTGTCGTAGTTTCCCGGCCAGCTCGACAGCACGCCGCGGTCCAGATCGACGATGCGCGTGGCGATGCGGTTGACGAAGGCGCGATCGTGGCTGACGAACAGCAGCGCACCGCGGAACTCCAGCAGGCGCTGCTCCAGCCACTCGATGGTGCCGATGTCGAGGTGGTTGGTGGGTTCGTCGAGGATCAGCAGATCCGGCTCCACCACCAGCGCGCGCGCCAGCAGCGCACGCCGCCGCCAGCCGCCGGAAAGCTCTTCATACCGCGCCTCGCCGTCGAGCCCGAGCTGCGTCAGCACGATTTCCGTGCGGGTGGGGATTTCCCAGCTCTCCAGGCCTTCGATGGCCGCAAGCCCGGCCGCGACCACCTGGCGGACAGTAGCCTCGGCAACCTCTGCGATGTCCTGTTCCATCACCGCGATGCGCGCGCCGGGCCGCAGCCACACGCTGCCGGAGTCCGGCAGAAGTTGACGGCAGGCCAGCCGCAGACTTGAGCTTTTTCCTTCGCCATTGCGACCCACCACACACACCCGCTCGCCGGGCTCGACCAGCAGCGAGGCATGCAGCAGCAACGGCCTCGATCCGAAGGCCAGCGAAACATCATCGAGGCGGAGTACCGGGGGCATTTCTGGTGCACTCAACCGTGACGCCGGTCCGTCAGGACTGCCGCAACGCTGCCGATAATCTGTCTGGTACGGACGTGATGGATCGCAGAGGGCGAAGTCGTGTTGGCAATCATTGGTACGCTGGTCGTCCTGGGCGCGGTTCTCGGCGGCTTCATGGCGGAGGGCGGCAGCCTGCTGCTGCTCTGGCACCCCATGGAAATCGTGATCATCTGCGGCGCCGCGCTGGGCGCCTTCCTGATCAGCAATCCCATGAAGGTGGTCAAGGCGGCGTTTGGCGGCGCGCTGGGCGTGGCCAAGGGGCCCCGCTACGGGCGCGCAGAATATATCCAGTTGCTGAAACTGGTGTACGACATTCTGGTGATGGCCCGCAAGGAGGGCGTGCTGGCCATCGAGCGGCACATCGAAGACCCCGCGAAGAGCGACATCTTCAAGAAGTACCCGAAGATCCTTGCCGACCATCACATGATGGAGTTCATCACCGATTGCCTGCGGCTGATCTCCGGCGGCAACCTCGATCCGCATGAGCTGGAGAGCCTGCTCGAATACGAACTGGATACACACCACAAGGAAGCCGGCGAGCCCGCGCACGCCGTGCAGAAGGTGGCCGACGCGCTGCCGGGCTTCGGCATCGTGGCCGCGGTGCTGGGCATCGTCGGCACCATGGCCGTGATCGAAGGCTCGAGCACCGCCGAGATCGGCGAAAAGGTGGGCGCGGCGCTGGTCGGCACCTTCCTCGGCATTCTGGTGGCCTATGGCTTCGTCGGCCCCATCGCGGCTGCAATGGAGCAGAAGGCGCATGACGAATCCAAGGCCTTCGAAGTGGTGAAGATGGCGCTGGTGGCAAGCGTCCGCGGCTATCCGCCGCCGGTGGCCGTGGAGTTCGCGCGCAAGCTGCTGTTCAGCGCGGTGCGTCCGAACTTCAAGGACCTGGAACAGGAACTGCGCGGCAAGAAGCCGGCCGGTTGAGGTAGCGCCTCGTGGCCGACGAGAACAAGCGACCGATATACATCATCAAGAAGAAGGTCAACGCGGCCGGCCATCATGGCGGCGCGTGGAAGGTGGCCTATGCGGACTTCGTGACCGCGATGATGGCCTTCTTCATGGTGATGTGGCTGGTGGCGTCGGTGTCGAAGGAACAGCGCGCCGCCATGTTCGAGTATTTCCACAACCCCAGCATGGAAGAGGGGCACAGTGTGAAGGCCGCGCCGGGCCAGGCGGGACCCGGCGGCGCCAGCACTTCGGTGATCAACCTCGGCGGCGGCATGGATGCGCCGAAATCGGTGAATACGCCCGAGCAGGGCATGTCCGAGAGCAATCCGAAGGTCACCGAGGACGAGGCGCGCAAGGTGGCGCGCGAGGCCGAGAAGAAGCAGCTCGAGTCGCTGATGGATGAGCTGAAGGAAGCCATCGACAAGAGCGTGGCGATGGAGCCCTTCAAGGACCAGCTGCTGCTCGACATCACGCCCGAGGGTCTGCGCATCCAGATCGTGGACAAGCAGAACCGGCCGATGTTCGACCTGGGCAAGAGCCAGCTCAAGGACTACACCACGCAGATTCTGCACGAGGTGGCCAAGTACCTGAACTCGGTGCCCAACCGCATCAGCCTTTCCGGCCACACCGACATGAATGCCTTCGGTGCCACGCGCAACTATTCGAACTGGGAACTGTCGGCCGATCGTGCCAATGCCGCGCGGCGCGCGCTGCTCGAAGGTGGGCTGGAGCAGGCGAAGATCGCGCGCGTGGTGGGCCTGGCTTCGTCGGTGCTGTTCGACAAGCAGAATCCCTACAATCCGATCAACCGGCGCATCAGCATCATCGTGATGACCAAGAGCGCGGAGGCCACGGCGCTGTCCACCGATGCGCCTGATGTGGAAGGGACGCGCGAGGCCATCGAGAACGGGCAGCCCGGCAACGCGCAAGCCACTGCGGCGCCTGCGCCAGCCCTGCCTTCCACACCCGGGGAATCGCTGGCGGCGGAGAAGTCCGCCGCCCAGGCTGCCGTCAAGCCTGCTGCCACCTCGCCCCAGCGCGTGGCGGCGGCGGCCGAGGCGGCGATGGCTGCGTCAGCGACGCGCTAGACCGCTACACTGCCCACCATGGGCATCGGTCCGGCGTCGCTCTTCATCCTGGTCTCGAACATCGGCCTGTCGCTGGCCGGGTTGTTCGTCGCGCCGCGCATCATCGAGCGTTGCCTGTTCCGTCCATTCGAGTTCGCGCGCGGCCTGCGTCGCGCCACGCTCATCACCAGTGGCTTCGTGCACGCCGACATGGCGCACCTGCTGATGAACATGCTCACGTTCTGGTTTTTCGGTCCGCCGCTGGAATGGCGCATCGGCACGCCGATGTTCGTGCTGCTGTATGCGGCGGGCCTGCTGGCGAGCCAGCTCGGCACCTATTTCAAGCACCGCAATCATCCAGAGTACGCCACGCTGGGCGCTTCGGGGGCCATCTCCGCGGTGATGTTCGCCTACATCGTGTATGCACCGACCAGCCGGCTCAGCCTGCTGATCCTGCCGATTCCGGTGCCCGCGCCGGTGTTCGGCCTGGCCTATCTGGCCTACACCTGGTGGTCGGCGCGGAACAGCCGTGACCGCATCAATCACGATGCGCACCTGGGCGGTGCGCTGGCGGGGCTTGCCTTCGTGGCGCTGTTCGATCCCGGTGCCTACCTGCGCGCCTGGGAAATGGTGACGCGATGAAACGCCCGCTGCAGGTCGCGCTGTGGGCCCTGCTGGTGCTCGCGGGCAATGCACTGCAGGTGGTTGCGGCAACGCACTGGCACAGCAATGCGCTGGTCGTCAGCACCCAGTCGCAGCCGGCCTCGCCCGATGGCATCGATCACGATGGCTGCCTGCTGTGCCAGGTGGCGGCGCACATGGGCACCGCCGCGGCGCCGCCCGCACAGTGGGTATCGATCACCCTCCTGCAATCGCAGTCGGCTGCGATGCAGGAAGTTGCCGCCGCGGTTCCGCGGCTGCGCCCTGCGCATTCCTGGCAGGGGCGCGCACCGCCCCGGGTCTGAAACGCAACTGACCTCTTCGCGGCCTGATGACGGCCCGCGATCGCGTTTCATTCCGGAGGATTTACCCGTGCATCGATATTTCAATGCCCGCGGCCTGTGCGCCGCCTGTGCCGCTTTCGCATCCTTTTCCGTCCACGCCGCCGACGATGCGCCCGAGCATGCGCAGGAGTTGGAGACGGTGGTGGTCACCGCCTCTCCCATCGGCGATCCCGACCGGCTTGCGAGCATCGCCGGCAGCGTGGATCGCGCGCAACTTCTGCGCAGTGGCGCCGCCACGCTGGCCGACGGGCTTTCGCAGGTGGCCGGTGTCACCAGCAGCGGCTTTGCTGCCGGTGCCGGCCGGCCGGTGATCCGCGGCATGGATGCCAATCGCGTGCGGGTGCTCGAGAACGGCATTGGCAGCTTTGATGTATCCGACGTCGGACCCGACCATGGCGTGCCCATCGATCCGTTCACCGCCGAGCGCATCGAAGTGGTGCGCGGTGCTGCCACACTGCGCTACGGCAGCCAGGCCATCGGCGGCGTGGTGAATGCCATCAGTCAGCGCGTGCCCACGCGCTTTCCCGATGCGCCATTCACCGCCGAGGCGACCGGGGGCTACAACAGCGGCACCGCAGGCCGCGACTTCGCGGCGCAGGCGGGCGCGCGCACCGGCGACGTGGCCTGGCATGCCGATGCCTTCACGCGGCACGCCGGCGACTACGACACGCCGCGCGGCGAGCAGGGAAATTCCTGGCTGCGCGGCGAGGGCGCCTCGCTGGGCGGCTCGTGGATCGATGGCGACGATCGCCTGGGCATGGCGGTGATCCGCACCGGGTCACGCTATGGCATTCCCGCGGAACAGTCGCACATCGACATGCACCAGACCAAGCTGCTGCTGCGATCCTCATTTGGCTTGCGCACCGGTCCGTGGCGCACGCTGACAGTGGATGGCGGCTGGGCGGACTATGCGCACAGCGAGCGCGACGCGGCCGGCGCGGCGCTGTCCACCTTCGGCGACCGCGAATGGGATGCGCGCGCCGAGGCCGTGGCCGGTCGCTGGCGTGCGTTGAGTGAATCGGCGCTGGGAATCCAGATGCAACAGCGTGACTTTTCCGCGCTGGGGGAGGGGCGCGACTACCTGCTGCCCACCACCACGCGCAGCGCAGCGGCCTTCGGTTTCGCCGAAGCGCCATTGAGCGACGCGCTGCGGCTGCAGTTCGGTGCCCGCGTGGAGCGCGTGCGCATCGACGGCACGGCGCCCGACGATGCGCCGGTGTCGCGCGATTTCACGCCGCTCAGTGCCTCGCTGGGCCTGGTGGCAGACCTGACCGATGAATTGCGCCTGGGCCTGGCGCTGTCATCCGCCGCCCGCGCACCGGCGCAGACCGAGCTGTTCGCCCGCGGCCCGCACGATGGGCCACAGACCTTCGAGACCGGCGACCCGACGCTGGGCCTGGAGCGGGCGAATTCCCTCGAGACCACGCTGCGCTGGCGCGGCGGGCGCGTGCATGCCGACGGCGCGTTGTGGGCCACGCGCTTCACTCACTACATCCATGGCGATCTCACCGGTCGCCGCTGCGACGCAGCGGGCCATTGCGCAGTGGGCAGCGATGCCGGTCTGCGGGAGCTGTTCTACACCCAGCGCGATGCGCGCTTCACCGGCGCCGAAGCGCATGCGGAGATCGAACTGCTGCGCCATTCCATGGGCGATCTGCACCTGGACCTCCTGGGCGACGTGGTGCGCGCCGAGCTCGCCGGTGGCGGCGACGTACCGCGGATTCCGCCCTGGCACCTGGGTGCCGGCGTCTCCTGGCAGACCCGGCGGGTGGATGCCCGTGTGTCGGTGAAGCACGCCGGCCGCCAGTCGCATCCCGGGGCTTTGGATGCGCCCACGGCAGCCTACACCTCGGTGGATGCCCAGGTGGCCCTGCGTCCCTGGGGCGAGCGTCGGCAGATCGAATTCGCGCTGGTGGGGCGCAACCTGACGAATTCCGTGCAGCGCAACGCCGTGGCGCTGAACAAGGACGAGATCATCCTGCCGGGCCGGGACCTCCGGCTGATGTTCCGCGCGCGGTTCGACTGATTCCCGCGCGCGTGGGCGCGAATACACCGGCACGCCACGACGATTTTTTTGTACGCTCTCCCTCTACGAAAGTCGGGGGAATGCCATGAACAAGGGAATCGAACGCGTGCCGGACATCGCCCGCGCCTCGCTGCTGCGCCTGGTGCTGGCGACGCTGCTGGGCGCCACGCTGCTGTCGGCCTGCATGCAGAAGGGCGGAGCTGGCGCCACCCCGGTGGCGGCGCAGCGGCCGAACATCCTCTTCATCCTCGCCGACGATCTGGGTTATGCCGACATCGGCATCTTCGGCGGCGAGATTCCCACGCCGAACATCGATGAGCTTGCCCGCAAGGGCCTGCTGCTCACCGACTTCTACGCCGGCATGACCTGCTCGCCCACGCGCTCGATGCTGATGTCGGGCACCGACAATCATCTTGCCGGGCTTGGCGTCATGGGTGCGCCCACCCGAGAGGACCAGAAGGGCAAGCCGGGTTACGAGGGCTACCTGAATTTCCGCGTGGCCTCGCTCGCCGACCTCATGACCGACGCGGGCTACAACACCTACATGGTGGGCAAGTGGCATCTGAGCGATGGCGCGAAGGTGGAAACCGGGCCGCATGCACGCGGCTTCAAGCGCGTGTTCTCCTCGTTCGATGGTGCCGCGCACCTGGGCGGCTGGGACTGGCGCGGGCCGGAGCCCTCGAACTACTGGGACGGCGACAACGTCGTGCACGTGGGCGATGACTGGTACACCACGCGCGACTACACGAAGAAAATGATCGGCTACCTGGAGCAGGACCGCGCCGAGGGCAAGCCCTTCTTCGCCTACATGGCCTATACCGCGCCGCACTGGCCGCTGCAGGCGCCGAAGGCTTCGATCGCCAGGTTCAAGGGCTGGTATGACGAGGGCTACGAGGCCACCTATGCCAAGCGGTTCGCGCGGCAGAAGGCGCTGGGGCTCATTCCCAGGGATGCGCAGCCCATCGACAATGCGCGCTTCAAGCCGCGCTGGAACACGCTGACCGCGGAGCAGAAGGCCGTGGAAGCGCGGCACATGGAGATCTACGCCGCGATGGTCAGTGACCTCGATACCTACATCGGCGAGGTCATCTCTTATCTGAAGAAGACGGGCCAGTACGACAACACCTTCATCATGTTCATGTCGGACAATGGCGCCGAGTCCAGCCGCCGCGACCTGGCGCCCAACATCCAGGAGCATGTGGGGAAGGAATACGATCACAGCCTGGAAAGCCTGGGCAGCGCGCGCTCCTATGTGATGTACGGCGCCAACTGGGCCAGCGTCAGCGCCACGCCGTTCTTCCGTCACAAGGCCACCGCCTTCGAGGGCGGCGTGCATGTGCCGGCGTTCGTGCATTATCCGAAGAAGGTGGCCGCAGGTACGCGCAGCAATGCCATGGGTACGGTGATGGACCTGCTGCCCACCTTCCTCGCATTGGCCGGCGCGCAGCATCCGGGAGCCACCTACAAGGGCAAGCCCGTGCTGCAGCCGCAGGGTGTGTCGCTGCTGCCGCTGTTCTACGGTCAGGCGAAGGCGGTGCATGCGGCGGATGAAATCCACGGCTGGGAATTGTTCGGCTATCGCAGCGTGCGTCAGGGCGATTGGAAGCTGGTGTGGGACGCCGCGTTGCCGCCCGCACAGCGCAAGTGGGAGCTGTTCAACGTGGCCACCGACTTCGAAGAGCAGCGCGATCTGGCCAACAGCAATCCGCAGGAGCTGTCGAAGATGCGCTCGGCGTGGGATTCCTACGAAAAGCGCAATGGCGTGATTTTCTGACCGGGCTGAACCTGCGGAGCCGTTCAGGATGCAACTGCGTGCCTTGCTCGCCTTCGTCGCGATCGCGGCGGCGGCCGGCGCGGGCGCGGCGTGGATGAGAGACCGCTTGGCCGGCAAAGGGCCCGCGGGGCTGGATTTGTCGGCGCAGCATCAAGGCGCGGCGCAGTCTGATGCACAGGTACCGCGTCACTGCGGTCCGGCGCCCGGCGATGCGGCGCATCCGGGCATGGTGTGGGTGCAGGGCGGCAGCTTCCGCTTCGGCGCCGATGCGGCGTTTCCCGAGGAAGGTCCTTCATTCGAGGCGAAGGTGGCAGGCTTCTGGATGGACCAGACGGAAGTCACGAATGCGCAGTTTGCGCAGTTCGTGGCGGCAACCGGATACAGAACGCTGGCCGAACGGGGTGTACGCACCACCGCCCGGGCCGATGCGCCCGTGATTGCCGGCAGCGCCGTTTTCCGTCCGCGCGGCGAGGGCGAAGCCATGCGCTCGTTCGTGAACTGGTGGCAGTTCATGCCCGGCGCGAACTGGCGACATCCGGATGGGCCGGACTCCACCATCGAAGGCAAGGACGACTATCCCGTCGTGCACATCGCCTTCGAAGACGCCGAGGCCTATGCGAAGTGGAAGGGCCATGTGCTGCCTACCGAAGAGCAGTTCGAATATGCGGCCCAGGGCGGCGGCCGCAAGAATGCATCCGGCGGCTGGGCGGCCAATACCTGGCAGGGCTTGTTCCCGTCGCACAACACGGCGGCCGACGGCTATGCCGGAGCGGCTCCCGTAGCCTGTTTCGGCGCGAATGCGCATGGGCTCTACGATGTGATCGGCAATGTGTGGGAGTGGACGCGCAGTCCCTATTTCGCACGTCACGACAGCGTCGACATGGCCGCCCATCCCGGTGGCTTCGACCCGACGCAGCCGGATGAACGCGACGTGGCCGTGCTCAAGGGCGGCTCCTATCTGTGTTCGCCCGACTACTGCATGCGCTATCGGCCCGAGGCCCGCATCGGTCAGAGCAAGGGCCTGGGCACGGCGCACATCGGATTCAGGACGGTCGCGCTCCCCTAGCGCGAGATCAAACTGCTGCCTCGGTTGTGGTTTGCTGATCCGTCGCCGCCGCGCGCGGAACTTGTTGCAGCGCTTCGATATCGAAATCCGGATGATGGTTTCGCGTGATGGGAATCGACTGCGTCCGGCGATTCGCTACGTCAAATTCGCAGGGCTGAAATGGGCTGCGGTGCTACGCTGTGAACATGTCGGGAACTGGGCGCAAGGGTTGTGCGCCACCATGAAGTCGGAGTGAGAAGAGCAGCATGTTTCGGCCACACTTCAAGATCATTCTGCCGCTGTTGACCCTCGCGATGCTCACGGGAACGATGCCCGCGCGCGTGGCGGAACCCCTGCTTCGCGCGCAGGACGTCTCCCAGCCCGAGGGCTGGGACCGCGAATTGACCTTGCCGCAGCCGGAGGATCTCAATCCCGATCCGCACATCCTCGAAATTCGGCTCGAGGCGAAAATCGCGGAGGTCGAACTCAGGCCCGGCATCAAGACCAAGGTGTGGACGTACAACGGTCTGCTTCCCGGCCCCTACATCCGGGCCGCGAAGGGCGACCGGCTGATCGTCCATTTCCACAACTCACTGCCCGAGGCCACGACCATTCACTGGCATGGCGTTCGCGTTCCGAACAACATGGATGGCACGCCCGGCATCACCCAGCCGCCCATCGAGCCGGGCGGGGACTTCACCTATGACTTCGTGCTGCGCGATGCGGGTACCTACTGGTATCACCCGCATGTGGAGTCCGCCGCACAGGTTGGCTTCGGGCTTTATGGCCCGATCGTCGTCACCGATCCGGCCGACCCGAAGGAGTTCGGGGACGAACTGGTGCTGATGCTGTCCGACATGAGCCTGTATGACAACCAGCTCATGGAAAGGAAGGAGGGCGGCAACTTCGGCGATCTGTTCGGTCGCGAGGGCGACACGCTGCTCGTCAACGGTCGCGTGATGCCGACGTTGAAGGTGCGTCAGGGAAAGCAGCAGCGCTGGCGCATCATCAACGCCGCGCGTTCGCGCTACTGGAACTTCTCGCTGCGCAACAACACTTTCCTGCGACTGGGCGGAGACAACGGCCTAGCCGCGCGCACCGAGCCGCTCACCCGCATCGTCATCGCGCCGGCGGAGCGCATGGACCTCGTCTACACGCCGGCGGTGGAACCTGGCACCACGATGAAGATGCGGTGGACGGCCTACAACCGCGGTTTCGGCACGGTTACCAACCGGGCGCCCGAGGACGTGATGGCCATTCAAAGCGTGGCTGACGCGCCCGTGCAGCCCGCCGTCATTCCCCAGACGCTGCGCAAGATCCCGCCACCCAATATCGCCGGAGCGGTGGAGCAGACGCTGGAACTCACCATCAACCTGGATGGAAAACGGGTCGAGATGGGCATCAACGGCGTGCCGTTCTGGAACGCAAAACCACTGGTGGCGCGCATCGGCGAGAAGCAGGTGTGGACGCTGGTCAACAACTCGGACTTCGATCATCCCTTCCACCTGCATGGCTATTTCTTCCAGGTGCTGGACGACAAGCGCGTGCCGGAATGGAAGGACACCGTCAACGTGCCGGTGAAGTCGAAGGTCCGCATCGCGATCAACTTCGACGAGCGTCCCGGCGTGTGGATGTACCACTGCCACATCCTCGATCATGCCGAGGTCGGCATGATGGGGCATCTGCAGGTGCTGGCCAAGGATGCGAAGGCGGGCGTCGTGCCGGTAATGCCGGGGCATCACGAGCACCAGTAATCAGCTGCTCGCCAGGCACGCGAGGACTTCACCTGAGCGTCAGCTTCAGGACCAGATCGGCCACGCCGCCAAACGGCGGGCGCAGCACGCCACTCATGTTCCAGCGGCCTTGCTGGTAGATTCCCTTGGCATGGCTCAGCGCCTTGAAGCCCTCGATGCCGTGATAGGCGCCCATGCCGCTGGGGCCGACGCCGCCGAAGGGCAGGTCTTCCTGGGCGTAGTGCATCAGCGTGTTGTTGACGGTGACGTTGCCCGAGGTCGTGCGTTCGAGCACCTTGCGGCGATTGGGGCCGTCGCTGCCGAAGAAGTACAGGGCCAGCGGCCTGGGACGCTCGTTGACGTAGCCGATGGCCTCGTCAATGCCCCGATAGGTCACCACGGGCAGCAGCGGGCCGAAGATTTCTTCCTGCAGGATGGCCATGTCCTGCGTCGCTCCCAGCACGACGGTTGGGGCGATGTTGTGCGGTCGCTGCCTGGCTTCACCGGGGTTGATGCCCACTTCAACGACCCTGGCGCCCCTGGCGCGCGCATCGTCGAGCAGCCCGAGCAGTCGGCGATAGTGCCGCTCGTTCACGATTGACGTGTAGTTGTCGCTGGTGGGGCCGGCGGGATACAGCGCGCGCACGGCCGTGTCGTAGGCGCTGGCGAATGCCTCCGCCTGGCCTTCTGGCACCAGCACGTAGTCGGGCGCGATGCAGATCTGCCCGCCGTTGGCGAGTTTTCCGTAGGCGACCGACGTTGCCGCATGTTCGATGGGATGCCCCTCGTCAACGATCACTGGAGACTTTCCGCCCAGTTCCAGCGTGACGGGAACGAGGTTCTCGCTGGCTGCCTTCATGATGGATCGGCCCACGGCTGTGCTGCCGGTGAAGACCAGATGATCGAAAGGCAGCGCCGCGAACGCCTGCCCAACGGCTGCGTCGCCGGTGAAGACCGCCACCTGCTCCTGGCCGAAGGCCTGGCCCAGCATGCGCTCCAGCAGCGCAGAGGTTGCGGGCGTGTACTCGGAGGGCTTGATGAGGGCCCGGTTGCCGGCCGCGATGGCGGTGGCCAGCGGCAAGAGGGCGAGCTGCAATGGGTAGTTCCAGGGCGACATGATGCCGACGACACCCAGCGGTTGGTGCTTGATCCAGGCCCGCCCGGGCTGGAAGGGCATGGGGACGCTGCGTTTCTCGGGCCGCATCCAGCGTCGCAGGTGGCTGCGCTGGTAGTTGATCGCCTGGACCAGCGGCATGACTTCCATGATGGCGGTTTCGTGCGAAGCCCGGTGGCCGAAGTCCTCGTGCAACGCCGCCACGATTTCTTCCTGGTGCCCGAGCACAAGTGACTTGAGCTTGAGCAGGTCGTCCCTGCGCTGGCTCAACGTGGGCGGTCCTTCCTCGAGAAAGGCGGATCGCTGGCGGCCCAGGATGACCTTCATGTCACGTGCGGGGTCTGTGCAGAGGGTGTTCATGGCGCTCTCCAATGTAGACAGTGACAACATTGGTGAAGCGTAACGCCTGATGTTTCTCCTGTCAACTATGTTTCTCCTGACATCTTTCTGGGAAACTCGAGGCAGCAAGAACGCTCATCCCGTCCCGGGGCTGACTGGCGAGATTCGACATGAAAAAAGCAACAGCGCGTCCGTACCACCACGGCGACCTGCGCAGGGTGATCGTCGACACGGCCGCGAAGATGCTGGTCGAAGAGAAAGGCTGGCAATTCACCCTGCGCGAGATCGCCCGGCGCGTGGGCGTCAGCCATGCGGCCCCGTACAAGCACTTTCCGGACAAGGACGCATTGCTAGCGGAGCTTGCGGTGCAGGGCTTCGAGCAACTGGGGCGGGACATGGTCGCCGCCATCACTCCCCAGTCGCGCTCCGTCATCAAGGCATTCAAGGCTGCAGCGCTCGCCTACATCGAGTTCGGTGTGCAAAACCCGGCGCTCTATCGCCTGATGTTCAGTTCCGAAGCCGGTGACGCGGCCAGTGTTCACGCCAGCGAGCGCGTTCTCAAAACGTTTGGCGTCCTGCTCGACATCCTTGCCCGGGGTCAGCAGGCCGGCGTATTCAAGCAACGGCCCGTGCAGGGACAAGCAGCCGCCTGCTGGGCTCAAGTTCATGGCATCACGATGCTGTCCATCGAGGGACTTCTGATCCCCGGGAAGGTCGGGCAAGAGCCGCTGCAGGCGGCGCTGGCAACCTTGCTGGAAGGTCTGGAGGCGTCGAAATCCTGAGTCGGGCAACAGCGGCAATCGAAGTGGAGCGGGTGATGGGAATCGAACCCACGTTAGTAGCTTGGGAAGCTACAGTTCTACCATTGAACTACACCCGCGCCCGGGATGAAGCAGACTACCGCATCAGGCCTGCGCCTGCGACTCCTCCTGAACCGGAACGCCATACGCACACTGATCACGCACGCTGAAGAGGAATCACCATGGCCCGCAAGATCACGCCTGTCCAGAAGCCGCTCGCGAAGGTGGCCGGCAAGACCGCCTTCGTGACCGGCGGCTCCAGCGGCATTGGTCTTGGCATCGCGCGCGTGCTGTCGGCTGCCGGCATGAAGGTGGTGATCACCTACCGCAGCGAAAATCACCGTGATGCGGCGCTGGCGTCCTTCCCGAAAGGCAACGCCGGCGTGCATGCCATCCAGCTCGACACGGCCGATCGCGAGGGCGTGGTGCGTGCCGCCGACGAGGCCGAGCGCGTGTTCGGAAACGTTCACCTGCTGGTGAACAACGCCGGCGTGGGCATTCCGGCGCTGCTCAGCAATGTGTCGTGGCAGGACTGGGACTGGGCCATGGACGTGAACATCAACGGCGTGTTCAACGGCGTGCGCACCTTCCTGCCGCGCATGCTCGCGCACGGCGAGGGTGCGCACATCATGGCCACGTCTTCATCCGCCGGCATCGTTGCCGGCTCGCTGGGCGTGTACGCCACGACGAAGTTCGCGGTGGTGGGCATGATGGAATCACTGCGCACTGAGATGTCCGGTCGCAACATCGGCGTCTCGGTGTATTGCCCTGGGCTGGTGCGCACGCAGATCTTCGATGCCGAGCGCAATCGGCCCGTCTCGCATGGTGCGGGCGCGAAAAAACCCGCGGGCCCGCCGCCGTTGCTGCCGGGTTCAAAGCCGGTGGACCTCATGGGCGTGGCCATGGACCCGATGGAAGCCGGCCGCCAGGTGCTGGCGGGCATCCGCCGCAACGACCTGTACATCCTTTCGCATCCGGAGTTCGCCGACGTGGCGCGCGAACGATTCAAACTGATGATGGATTCGTTCTCGACGAAGGCCGTACCCGCGGGCCGCCGAGAGGCCACCGCATTCATCATTCCGGATATCTACGCGGCAGAGCTGGCCAAGCGCGGCAGGAAGAAGCCCGCGCCGAAGGCGAAGGCGGCGCCGAAGAAGGCAGCGCCGAAGAAGAGCACCAGGAGGCGTTAGCCTTCTCCAAGCTCCCGGCGCAGCTTCTCCAGAAACGCCAGCCTGCGCCGCTGGACACGCGCGTTGATGAGCATGCCGATGGCATAGGCGGGCGCGCCTATCCAGCCCGCCAGGATCATCTCCGGCGCCTGCAGCAGTTGCTGCCATTCCACGCCCAGCAGCCGTTGCCGCCAGGCCAGCGAGCCGATGAGACCCGCCACATACAGCACGATGCCTACCGGTGCCGCAACGATCACCGAGCGGCAGCGATGGATCGACAGATCGATGTAGGCCGCGATGGAGTCATCGCGCGGCCGCCAGGTGCCGCGTGACAGCACCATCGCCACCAGCCACACCAGCACGGCGAAGCAGGTGACGAACACCACCGACACCCAGGTGTTGGGCTCGTCGCTGCGCATGGCGCGCAGCAGCGTGAAGCCCAGCACCAGCAGTGTGCCGATGGACACGATGACCAGCGTGCGCGTGTTGGTGCGCGACTCGTCGGCCACGCGCTGGCGCAGCGCATTCACATCGGCGGTCGGAGGTGCCTGCGTCTGCCAGCGCTGTCGCAGGCTGTCGAGATCGGAATTCACGTTCATGGGCCTTCTCCCATCAGTTTGCGCAGGGACGCGCGCGCCCGGTTCAGGCGCACTCCCACGTTGGTTTCGGAGATGCCGAGCACGGCGGCGATCTCCTGGTATTCCATGTCTTCCAGCGCCAGCACGATCACCTGCCGCTGGATCACCGGCAGGCGCCGCACCGCATCGGCCAGCCGCAGCGAGTCCTGCGCGTGGCTCAGGGCCTGGTCCACGGGCCGGGCATCGTCGGCCGGGTCGAGCTCCAGCGCCTGCAGCGATTCCATGCTGCGGCGGCGGGCGATGTGGTTGATGCAGCGGTTATGGGCTATCCGGAACAGGAAGGTGCGTTCGGAGCATTCGCCGCGGAAGCGGGGCAGGGCCTGCCACAGCGCCAGCGCGATCTCCTGCAGCAGGTCGTCCCGTTCGCCGGTGCTGCCGGCGTAGCTGCCGGCCAGACGGCCCAGCGCCGGCAGGTTCGCGTTCAGCAGGGTCAGGAAACGCTGTTCGCGGACGGTGTCGGTCATGGAAATCGATAGTCCGCCAGCGGACAGGCTTCTTACAATGTAAGAAACCGCGGATGGCCCGGACTATCCGCCACAAGGACCCCCAAGAGGGGTCAAAGGACTGGGGATGAACAATCTGGGCCTGAGCTCGGCGCTGCTGTTCGAGCCGCGCAAGGTATTCATGGAACTCGACGCCAGGCCGCGGTTCTGGTTCCCGCTGCTGGTGGTGATCGTCACCACCGTGGTGATCGCCGTCTGGTACCGCTCGGTCGTCGACATCGAGTGGGTCACGGACCGGGCCATGCGCACTAGCGCCTTCGCCTCGCGGCTCACCGAGGCGCAGATCGAAGAAGCAGTGAAACGTTCGGTGGAGCGCAAGACGCTGGGCACGGTGGCAACCACGCTGGGCACGCCCATCGTCATCGTCGTGGTCGGCATGCTCGGCGCGCTTTATCTGCTGCTGGCCGGCAAGGCCACGCGCGTGCGACGCAGCTTCCGCCACTGGTTTGCGCTCACCTGGTGGGCGGCGCTGCCAGCCGCAGTGTTCGGCTTGGTGGCGGCGGCTTTCGTGCTGCTCACCACCACAACCGCGCAGTTCGACCAGACGGAGCTGAAGCCGCTGTCGCTGAACGCGCTGCTGATGCACCGCAATTTCGACCAGCCGGGCTACGCGCTGTTCGGCAGCATCGATCTGTTCCAGCTCTTCAGCATGTACCTGAGCGTGGTGGCCGTGCGCACCTGGTCGGGTCGCTCGTGGCTGTTCAGCTCCATTTTCGCGCTGCTGCCGTACCTCCTGATCTACGGCATCTGGGCATTCATTTCGCTGAGGTAGACATGACCCGGACAGGCAAGATCGTCACGATATCGCTGGTATTGCTGGCAGTGGCCGGCGCGGTGGCGCTGAAGAACCTGCGCGGCGGCGACGTGAAGGAAGTGGAAATCCAGACCGTGGCCAAGCATGTGATCACGCCCACCATCCTGGCTTCGGGCAGCCTCACCTACCAGACGGAGATCCGCATGGTCTCCGAGGTGATGGGGCGCGTGAAAAGCCTTTACGTGAAGGAAGGCGACCTGGTGAAGCAGGGCGATGTGCTGCTGCGGCTCGACCCGGCCACCATGCAGGCGCAGGTGGATGCGCTGGAAGCGGGTCTGCGCCAGTCGCGGCTGGCCATCGACCGGCAGCGCGTGGCTGCCGACACGCTCGAAACCAAGTGGAAGCGCTTTCAGCAGCTGCGCCAGTCGGGCGTCATCGACGCCAATTCATACGACGACATTCGCTCGCAGAACGAGCAGGCCAAGGTGGAGCTGAGCAGCTCCATGCAGATGGCCATGCAAACCCAGGCGCAGTTGAAGCAGGCCCGCGAGCAGCTCGCCAAGACCGAACTGCGCGCGCCGATTTCCGGGCGCGTCACGCAGCTCACCATCAAGGTGGGCGAGACGGCCGTGCCCAGCGTCACCAGCATAGCGGGCTCCGACCTGCTGATCATCGCCGACACCTCCAATCTGTATGCGGAGGTGAACGTCAACGAAACCGACGTGGCGCGCGTGGTGCCGGGGCAGACGGCGAAGATCGTGCCGGCGGCCTTCTCGGATCAGTCGTGGGAGGGCACGGTGGAGACCGTCGCCGTGTCGCCGCGGCAGATCGCGGGCCAGGGCAAGAGCTACCCGGTGAAGATCAGGTTGAAGCCCAGCGCCACGCTGCAGTTCCACACCGGCATGAGTTGCCGCGCCGAGATCGCCACACGCGGCACCAATGCCGACGCGGTGGTGGCCGTGCCGGTGCAGGCGGTGAAATACGAGGAATCCACCGACCGCGACGCGCCGGCCAAGTCCAGCATCTTCGTGGTGAAGGACGGGCGCGCGAAGCAGCGCAGCGTCGAAACCGATATCGCCGACGATGCCTTCATCGCCATCCCGAAGGGGCTGGCTGCGGGTGAGCAGATCGTCGTGGGACCGGCGCGCGTGCTGCGCTTCCTGCGCGACAACGAGCGGGTGAAGCCCGCGCCGGTGGTGGAAGAGGCGCCGGCTGTCCGTGGGGCCAAAGCCCCTTGATCGAACTGGTCGGCATCTCGAAGCGCTACATGCTGGGCGGGGTGGAATACCCGGCACTGGACGATGTGTCGCTGTCGATCAAGCGCAACGAGTTCCTGGCGCTCACGGGGGCGTCGGGATCGGGCAAGTCGACGATGATGAACATCATCGGCTGCCTCGATTCGCCCACTTCGGGACGCTACTCGCTCGATGGCGAGGAAGTCGCCGGCCTCGACGAGGAAGAACTGGCCTCGGTGCGCAACCGCAAGATCGGCTTCGTGTTCCAGAATTTCTACCTGATGCCGCGCATGACGGCGCTCGACAACGTGGCACAACCGCTGATCTACCGCGGCATCGCGCCCGCGCAGCGCCGCGCGCATGCCGAGGTGGCGCTGAAGCGCGTGGGCCTGGGCGATCGAATGCGCCACCGGCCCAATGAGATGTCCGGAGGCCAGCGCCAGCGCGTGGCCGTGGCGCGCGCGCTGGTGGGGCATCCGGAGCTGCTGCTGGCCGATGAGCCCACCGGCAACCTCGACAGCCGCACCGCGCGCGAGATCATGGACCTGTTCTCGCAGCTGCATGCCGAGGGGCAGACGGTGATCATCGTCACCCACGATCCGGGCATCGCCGCCTGCTGCAAACGCCTCGTGCGCCTGCACGACGGCAAGATAGCTGAAGACCGCAATGTGTAAGCCGGCATCCCATCGCGCCTGGCCTGTCCACGGAGCGCGCAATGTCTGAATCCGCGCCACGGCTGCCCGACGACGCCGGCGCCTCGCGCCGGCTGCTCTACGCCATCCAGGAATGCCTGCGCTCCGCGCTGTCGGCCATTCGCCAGCACCGGCTGCGCAGCTTCCTCACCATGCTCGGCATCATCATCGGCGTGGCCTCGGTGATCTGCGTCATCGCGATGGTGCAGGGCATGTCCAGCCGCATCTCGCAGCTCTTCGAAGGCCTGGGTTCCTCGTCGCTGACGCTGCGCGCCGAGACATCGCTGCAGGATCAGCTTCGCGGCAAGATCAACCGGCTGCGTCTCACCGACGTGGATGAATTGCGTTACCGCATGGAGGGCATCTCGCACATCACGCCCATCGTGCCGGTGACGGCCGGGCAGGTGACCTGGGGCTCGCAGAGCGCCGCGGGCCAGTTCTTCGGCACCACCGAAAGCCTGCAGGACGTGCAGCATCTGTTCCCGCGCACCGGCCGCTTCATCAGCGACAGCGACGATGACAGCCGCCGCCGCGTCGTGGTGCTGGGCGACAAGATCCGCAAGGACCTGAAGATGCCCGAGCATCCCGAGGGCGAATTCGTGCAGCTCGGACGCGAGTGGTTCAAGGTGATCGGCGTGATGGAGCCGCGCGGCGAGGTGTTCGGCCAGAACCTCGACCTGTTCATGCTGATGCCCTACCAGACGGCGCTGGCCTTCTCGGGCGATCGCGTGCGTCCGGACTTCCAGGTCACTTTCGTGGTCGATGACGCCGATCTGATCGACAACGTGAAGCAGCGCGTGACCGCGCTGATCCGCCGCGCGCATGGCTTGAAGAAGGACGAGCCCAACGACTTCCAGGTGCAGGCCTCGGACTCCATCGCCAAGACCTTCTCGCAGATCACCAGCATGATCACGCTGGTGGTGGGCGGCATCGTGGGCATCTCGCTGCTGGTCGGCGGCATCGGCATCATGAACATCATGCTGGTGTCGGTCACCGAACGCACTCGCGAGATCGGCATCGCCAAGGCGCTGGGTGCGCCGCGGCGGTTCATCCTGCTGCAGTTCCTGATCGAAGCCATGGTGCTGGCCGTGATCGGCGGCATCATCGGCATGCTGCTCGGCTTCGCGCTGGCCTATGGCATAGCGGGACTCATTCCGAACTTCCCGCCGCCGTCGGTGCCCTGGTGGGCCGTGGTGGGCTCGGCGCTGTTCTCGATGCTGATCGGAATGATTTTCGGCATCCTGCCCGCCAGCAAGGCTGCCAATCTGGCCCCTATAGACGCCCTGCGGTACGAATAGCTGCGGTTGCTTTGCAGCCGCCGATAGACGCGCTGCGTTACGAATAGTTCAGTCGCCGTTCAGCCCCGGGGCCCCGTGCAGGTAGTCGCGGGCCTGCAAGCTTCCCGGCACGGGCGCGCTGTGCTGTAATTCCGCGCCCTACGATCCGCGGGATTTCCATGCCGTCTCCTTCCTGCATGCGTCGCTTCGCCGCCGCCCTGATTCCATGCCTGCTGGCGCTCCCGGCCTTCAGCCAGACACTGCCCCGCACCGAGTACGCCAACCTCATCAGCTTCGTGCCGCTGGCGGTGACCGCGGTCACCGAGCCGCCCACCGCCGTGCGCGGCAACATGATCCGCGCCAACGACGGCAACTTCTATGTGGTGTCGTCCACCGGCGGCACCGGCCGCGGCACCATCGCGAAGATCGCGCCGGACGGCACGCTGTCGGTGCTGCATGCAATGGCCACCAACGACGAGGGCTACTCGCCTTATGCCGGCGTGATCCAGGGCAGTGACGGCAATCTGTACGGCACCACCTATCTGGGCGGCAACAAGGGTGGCGGCGTCGTCTACAAGGTGGCGCTCGACGGCACGTACACCGTGCTCGCCAACCTTGGCCAGAACAAGCAGGACGCGGTGCTGCCTTACGCGGGGCTGATGCAGGCGCCCGACGGCAACCTGTACGGCACCACGCTGCGCGGCGGCACCAGCGACAAGGGCACGGTGTTCCGTGTGTCCACCACCGGCGGCGATTTCGCCATCGTCCACAGCTTCAGCGGGCAGGATGGCGAGAATCCCGAAGGCGCGCTGATCGTCGGCGCCGACGGCAATTTCTACGGCACCACGCTGCAGGGCGGCGATGGCAATCGCGGCACGGTGTTCAAGATCACTCCGAGCGGCACGCTCACCACGCTGTATTCCTTCCCCGGGCTGGGCGCGTTCAATTCGGCGGGGCAGGCGGTGAATACCACGGGCGCGAATCCACGCGCCAAGCTGCTGCTGGCTGCCGACGGCAACTTCTATGGCACCGCCTACCAGGGCGGCGCCGCCGGATTCGGCACGGTGTTCCGCATGACGCCGGCCGGCGCGGTGACGGTGGTGCATGCCTTCACCGGCCCGTCGTTCGGCGCCGCATTCCCGCTGGCCGATGTGACGCAGGACGCGGCCGGCAATCTCTACGGCACCACCGAATTCGGCGGCTATCTCAACCAGGGCGCCGCGTGGCGCATCGACACCACGGGCAAGTTCAGCCTGCTGCATGCCTTCGGCGGCGGCACGCTCGACGGCTACAAGCCCTATGCGAACCTCTTGGTGCAGGGCAGCGATCTGTACGGCGTCACCTTCGCCGATTCCATTGCAGGCGCCGGTGCGGTGTTCAAGCTCGATCAGGGCACGGCCACCGCATTGCCTGTCGATTTATTCGTGTCGTCGACAGCAATTGCATTTGGCGCCTCCGCCACGCTGACCTGGTCATCGCCTACGGCAGCAAGTTGTGCCGCGGGCGGCGCCTGGACCGATACGGTGGGCACTTCGGGCAGTCTTTCCGTGACGCCCACGGCTGTCGGTATTTATACTTACACGCTCACCTGCACCGATGGTGCAGGTGTGGCGCGCGTGGCGACTGCCGCGTTGCAGGTGAATGCGCCTGCCCTGCAGCCCGTCGATGCGGGCGGCAGCGGCGGTGGCGGTGCGCTGTCGATACCGGCGCTGCTGTTGCTCGGCGCGCTGGCACTCAGAAGAAAATAGCAGGAGTCCGCTCAATCATGTCCGTCATCAACGCCACCAGCGAGCAGATCCGCGCGCTGCTGCAGAACGCCTCGATCGAAATGACCTGCAAGGACACCGAGTTCCTTGCCGAAGCGGCCACGCTGGTGCCCAAGGGCACCGACATCTTCATCGCGCTGTTCCCGAACCAGACCTGGGACGACCTGACCGCCGCCGCCAAGGCCGTGCAGGAAGCCGGCTTCAACGCCGTGCCGCATGTGCCCTGCCGCCGCATCAAGGATGCCGCCGAAGTGGCCGAGATCGCGCGCAAGCTCACGCAGGTGGCCGGTGCGAAGAAGCTGCTGCTGATCGCCGGCGACATGCCCAAACCCGAGGGCGCGTTCGATTCCACCATCGGCGTGCTCGAGACCGGCCACTTCGCGAAGGCCGGCATCAAGACCAAGTACATGGCCGGCCATCCCGAAGGCCATCCGCACATGACGGTGGACCAGCAGCGCCAGTTCGAGGCGCGCAAGGTCGCCATCTCGAAGGAGCAGGGCTTCGAGCTGAAGTTCACTACGCAGGTGTGCTTCGAGTCCGAACCCATCATCGCGTGGGAAAAGATCATGCGCTCCAACGGCATCACCAACACCATCCGCCCGGGCCTCGGCGGCCCCGCCAGCATCAAGACGCTGCTGCGCTACGCCAAGATCTGCGGCGCCGGCGCCTCGATCCGCGCGCTGACCAGCGGCAAGGCCAGCCTGATCGCCGGCCTGCTGAAGGACAGCGGTCCGGAAGAAGTCGTCACGCAACTCGCTGCTGCGAAGGGCAGCGGGCAGTCGAACTTCGAGTCGGTGCACCTGTTTGCATTCGGTGGCTTCCTGAAGACCACGAAGTGGGTGTCGGCCGTGCAGAATGGCCGCTTCAAGCTCAACCCCAAGGACGGGGACTTCGAAGTCCAGATGTAAGGAAGGTCCGCGCCGGGCTGCGGGTATTTGCCCGCAGCTACCTCGCGGGGCGCGAGGCCGTAATGGCCTGCATCACGGCATTGCCGAAATCATTCTGCAGCGGGGCGCTCGACTGCTGCGTGGCCAGCACTGCCACGATGCCTTCGCGCGGGTCGTGCCAGACGATGGTGCCGAAGGCGCCGTACCAGCCGGCGCTGCCCACTGAGCGACGCCATACTGCCCTGGTTTCATCCAGCGTGATGGCCACACCCAGGCCGAAACCCATGCCGTCCTCGTTGCCGCGCATGCCATGGAACAGGTCGGCCACGTGGTTGGTCTGCATCAGCTCCACGGCGCGTGGCGACAGGATGCGTACGCCATCCAGTTCGCCGCCATTGGCCAGCATCTGCTCGAAGCGCGCGTAGTCGCGTGCCGTGCTGATGAGGCCGGTTGCGCCGGAGAAATACACCTCGCTGAGGAAGGTGGGCGGCGGCTGCGAGGCTTCCCACTTTCCATCGGGCGTGCGGCGGTACATCGACGGCAGGCGCGAGCGCTTGGCCGCGGGCACCACGAAGTCCGTGTCGTGCATGTCGAGCGGGCCGAACACCCGCTCCTTCAGGAACACGTCGAAGGGTTTGCCCGAGGCGATCTCGACGATGCGCCCCAGTGTCTCGAAGCCGGCGCTGACGCTGTAGGCCCAGCGCGAGCCTGGCTGGAAATCCAGCGGCACCTTGGCCTGCTTCGGGATGAAGTCGGACAGCCGGTCGGTGGGCTGGCGCGGGATGTCGCCTGCCACGATGGTGCCCAGTCCGCCGCTGCCCAGGCCCGAGGTATGCGTCAGGAGGTCACGCACGGTGATCTCGCGCGCGGCGGGCACGAAGTCGGCCTCCGGTTTCGGGCCCGTGAGCGCGACACCCGGCGGCAGCGGCGCGAAGGGCGGGGCGCCTGGCTTCGATACGGCCACGCGCGCGCCGCGGAACTCCGGAATGAAGCGCGACACCGGATCGGAAAGGCGCACCAGTCCTTCATCCACCAGCGTGAGGATGGCCACTGCGGTGATGGGCTTGGATTCGGAGGCCAGGCGGAACAGTGCATCGGCGCGCATCGGTGTCTGCGCGTCGGGATCGAGATGGCCATAGGCACCCTGCTGCACCACCTTGCCATCGCGAAGCACCAGCGTGACGGCGCCCACGATCTGGGCGCTGTCGACATAGCGCTGCAGCAGTGTGTCGATGCGCGCCAGGCGCTGCGTGGACATGCCCACCGATTCGGGTTTCGCCTTTGGCAGTTCGCGTGCGCCCGCTGCCGATTGGATGACTGCCGCCAGCGTGATCGCCGCGAAGAGTTGCCTGCAAATCATGTGTTCCCCTGCTGCATCGGACCTTGCTCAGCCTGCGTGCGAGCCCGCCGGATTCTATTGCCATTGCCGGGGGTGCGGGGGCACCATATTCCGGCACGTGGCGACGATGCTCGCGGAAGATGGATCTACCAAGGTAAGCCCCGAGATGGTTCAGGCAGATTCGGCTGCGCAGAACCCTGCGGTCACCGACAGCGATTCCGGCGATTCGCCGGGGCCGGCGCTGGGGCTCGTCGAGAAGGGCATCGAAACCGCGCTGAATCTGGTTGGAGCCGGCGTCTGGGAACATTTCCTGCCCGAGCATCGCACTGTCTGCTCCGATGGCATCTACCATCTGGTCGGCGTCGCGCCGGAAGTCGGTCGCCTGCAGCGCGATTTCTGGGTCAATCGCCTGCATCCGGAAGACGCGGCCGCCTGGCATCTGACGATCGAGGATTTCCTGCAGGGCTCCGATTCTCTGTATGAGGACATCTATCGTGTGCGCCATGAGGCAGGGCACTACATCACGGTGCTGTCACGCGCGCGCTGGCTGCCGCGCCTCGCGGGCGATGGGGGTCGCGCGTCGCTGGGGTTCGCCATCGATGTCACCGCGCGCAACGAGGACGTCGACCGGCTGCGCGAGCGCGAGGAGCGCTTCCGCATGTCGCTGTCTGCGCTGCACGGGCTGGTGTACGACCTCGACCTGCGCACCGGCAGGGTGGTGCGGCATGGTCTGAAGCGCGTGTTCGGCTACGACACGCTCGAAGAGGACCGCGAATTCAGCGGGTGGTTGTCGATCATTCACCCGGAGGATCGCGACGCGGTGGTCGCCCGCGTGCAGAGCAACCGCGCGCGCGGAACCAACTACGACATGACCTACCGGGTGCGCCATGCCGACGGAAGCTGGCGCCATGTGCGGCATGCAGGGACCTACCACCTGGCGCCCGACGGCCGACCCGTGCGTGCGCTTGGCGTGATCGAGGACATCACCCAGCATCAGGAACAGCGCCAGCAGCTGCAACTCCAGGCCGCCATCATCGAGCGCATGGGTGAGGGCGTGATGCTGGTGGCGCGGGATGGCACCATCCTGTTTGCAAACCCGGCACTGGAGAAGCTGTATGGCTACCAGCGCGGCGAGCTGGTGGGACGCGATGCGCGCACACTGAGTTTCCGCAGCAGCGCGGCCTTCGAAGGGCTGCTGCGCACGGTGTTCGACGGTACCAACGAAGGTCGGACGTCGGTCATCGATCTGGAGGGTCGCCGCCGCGACGGCAGCATGTGCCCGATCCAGGGATTCTTCTCGTCGATGACGCTGGGCACCGTACGCTGCGTGGTGGCCGTGATCACCGACGTGACCGAGCGCAAGCAGCTCGAGCGCGAGGTGATGCAGGTGGCCACGCGCATCCAGCAGCGCATCGGCAGTGACCTGCACGATGGCCTGGGCCAGCAGTTGGCCGGCGTCGCGATGATGCTGCAGGGGTTGGGGCAGCGCGTGGCGAATGCGGGCGGCAGAGCCCTGGGCGCTGAAGTGGACGAGATCGTGAAGCTGGTGAATGCCGCCATCCGCAGCACGCGTTCGCTGGCCCGTGGCCTTTCGCCCGTGGGTGCTTCGCGCGAGGGACTGCTCGAGGGCTTCGAGGAGCTGGTGAACCAGGTGCTGGAGCGCTATCGCATGCGCGTGCACATGGAGCTGAACCTGCCCGAGAACCTGTCGCTAGACGAAAACACGGCCACCAACCTGTACCGCATCGCGCAGGAAGGTGTGCTGAACGCAGCCCGGCATGCCGACGCCTCCCAGGTGCACCTGCGGCTGCGGGTGACTGGGCCGGATGTGGAGTTATTGGTGATAGACGATGGCAAGGGGTTCGACCCCCTGCAGTTCGCCCGCGGCGGAATGGGATTGCGCATCATGCGCTTTCGCGCACAGCTCATTGGAGGTTATCTTTCCGTGGAATCGCGGCCCGGTGCCGGCACCACGCTGCGATGCCGATGTCCCGTCCAGCTCAGCAAGGAGGCCGCATGAACAGTTCGAACAGCGTATCCACCGCGGCACCGCGCCGTGTGCTGATCGTGGACGATCATCCCGTGGTGCGACAGGGCATCAAGCTGATGATCGAGGCCGAACCCGACCTCACCATCTGCGGCGAGGCGCAGACCGAGCAGCAGGCGCGCAAGCTGGTGCGGGAACTGAAGCCCGATGCACTGCTGGTGGACCTGTCGCTGTCCGAGGGCGATGGTTTCAACGTGGTGCGCGACGTGCACGCGCACTTCCCGAACACGCGCGTGCTGGTGCTGTCGATGCACGATGAGGCCATTTACGCCGAGAGATTGCTGGCCGAGGGCGCGGCCGGCTACATCATGAAGCAGGCGGCCACCGACCAGCTCGTGACCGCGCTGCGCACGGTGCTGCGCGGCGAGCGCTTCGTCAGCGATTCACTGAAGCGCAGCCTCGAGGCGCGGCGCGAGGTCGAAGGCGGTCCCAGCTCGCGCCTGTCGGCGCGCGAACTGCAGGTGATCAGCCTCATCGGCCGCGGGCTGGGTACCCGCGAAATAGCCGACAGCCTCTCACTGTCGGTCAAGACGGTGGAAACCCACCGCCTCACGATCAAGCGCAAACTGGCACTCGACACGAACGCGCAGCTCGTGCAGTACGCCATCAAATGGCACGGCACGCCCGCCGGCTGATTGTCTGGACAACGGGGGTGCTGCTGTCGCTGGCAGTGCTGGTGATGCTGGCCATTGCGCTGTTGCTCTGGGGCATGGATCCCGATGTGTTCCGCGGTCGCCTCGAACGCGCCGCCAGCGAAGCTTTGGGGAGGCCCGTGCAGCTCACCGGCGCGTTGCGCTGGCGGCCCGGGTGGAACTTCCAGATCGAGAGCAGGGGCGGGCGCATCGGCAACGCCGAAGGTTTCGGGCCGGCGCCGCTGGCGAGCTGGCAAGCGCTGCGACTGGGTGTGGAGCTGAAGCCGCTGCTGGATGATCGCGTGGTGGTGGATCGCATCGAGGTGGAGGGGTTGACGCTCGACCTGGTGCGCGGCACGCGGGGTGTCAACTGGGAGCTGCCCTCATTGGCCGCGCCGGCGGATTCCGGGGCGTCGCGATCGATGACCTTCGCCATCGGCCGCACCAGGCTGCACCAGGCGCGCATCAGTTTCACCGACCAGGTCGCCGGCCGGGCGTGGTCTGCGTCGGGCCTGTCGCTCGATGTGCAGTTGCCGCCGCAGATCGACGCGCCCAGTCTGCGCTTCTCGAATCTGTCGCTGCAGGCGCGGCTGCAGGGCGCACCACTGGAGCCTGCTGGCGTCGCCCTGCAGTTGACGCTGCCCCGGCTCGATGTGGAGCGCGAACCCCTGCGCCTGCGCGCGCCAGCGTGGTTGATGCAGTGGAACGACGCCCGCCTCGAGGGCGCGCTGGATCTCCACGCCGCGAGCCACCCTTCAGGCAGTGGCAAGTTGCGCATCCAGGCGCCCTCGCTGCGGCGACTGTTGCAGACGGTTTCAGTGCCGATGCCCGCGACGCGGGATGCGGGCGTGCTGGGACCCCTGGATCTGTCCACCGATGTGGAGGTGAGCGAGGACGCCCTGTCGCTGACGAAGCTGCAGGCGAAACTCGACGCTACGCAGTTGCGGGGCGAGGTGAAGGCGCCCACGCTCGCGCCCTTGTCGCTGCGCTTCAACCTCGCCGCGGACCAGGTGGACATGGATCGCTATCTCACGCCCGAGGACGAGCCCGGTACGCCGCTCACCTTGCCGCTGGCCGAACTCAAGGCGCTGGACGCCAGGGGCATCCTCACCATCCGTCGTGCCACGCTCGCGGGAGCGGCGGCGCGGGAACTGCACATCGATGTCGACTGAACCCGCCCCCATCGCCGCCGCACTGCTGGCCTGGCACGACGTGGCGGGCCGCCACGACCTGCCCTGGCAGGCCGACCGCACGCCGTACCGCGTGTGGATCTCGGAGGTGATGCTGCAGCAGACGCAGGTGTCCACGGTGATTCCCTATTTCGAACGCTTCATGCAGCGCTTCCCCGATGTGCGTGCGCTGGCCGATGCGCCCGTGGATGCCGTGCTGCACCTGTGGACGGGGCTGGGTTACTACGCCCGCGCGCGCAACCTGCACCGCGCCGCGCAGCAGGTGCGCGATGTACATGGCGGCGTGTTTCCGGAGGACTTCGATGCCGTGGCCGCGCTGCCCGGCATCGGTCGTTCCACCGCCGGCGCCATCCTCGCGCTGTCGCGTGACCAGTCGCATCCCATCCTCGATGGCAATGTGCGGCGCGTGCTTTCGCGCCTCGCGGCCGTGCCTGGCCGCGTGGGCGAGCGCGCCTTCGAGAACGAACTGTGGCGCCTGTCCGCGCTGCTGACTCCTGTTGCGCGCGTGGCGCAGTACACGCAGGCCATCATGGATCTGGGCGCCACGCTGTGCACGCGCCGCAATCCGCGCTGCGGCGAATGTCCTTTCGAATCGCGTTGTGCCGCGCATGCGACGGGCCGGCCGCAGGAATTCCCTGCCTCGCGCAAAGCGCGCGACCGCCCGCAGCGCAGCGTATGGATGCTGCTGTCGCGACGCGCGGACGGCAGCGTGTGGCTGCAGCAGCGTCCGCCTGCGGGAATCTGGGGTGGATTGTGGGCGCCACCGCAGTTCGACGCGCGCGAGGCGCTGCTGGCCACGCTGCCGCCGGCAGCCATGTCATCGCTGCGCGAAGCGCCACCGCTGCCACATGCCTTCACGCACTTCGATCTGCTGATCCATCCGGTGTGGGCCGAGGACAGTGCGGGCGCGGCGGTGGCCGATGCCGCCGGATCGCTGTGGTATAACCCCGCGCAGCCCGCGCAGATCGGACTGCCGGCTCCCATCGTCCAACTGCTGCAGGATGTTCCATGACGCGCAACGTGCACTGTGTGCTGCTGAAGCGCGAGGCGCCCGGCCTCGATCGCGCGCCCTATCCCGGGGCGCTGGGTCAACGGATATTCAACGAGGTGTCGCGCGAGGCCTGGACCGGGTGGGTGCGACACCAGACCATGCTGATCAACGAATACCGGCTCACCCCCGTCGACCCCAAGGCCCGCAAGTTCCTGGAAGAGGAGATGGAGAAGTACTTCTTCGGCAAGGGGTCGGAAAAACCCAAGGAATTTCAGGCCCCCGGAGCCTGATCCGCGCCGGCCTTGACGGTGGGAAGCCGCCCCCGGTCTAATACGCGCCCCTTTGGAGCGCCCAAGCCCAGGTAGCTCAGTTGGTAGAGCAGCGGATTGAAAATCCGCGTGTCGCTGGTTCGATTCCGGCCCTGGGCACCATTTAAATCAATGTCTTAGCGGTTTCCGCTTTAAGCGGGAAGGCGCTCTCGTTTCCAGTTTGTATCCATCTGCACCAAACGCCCCGCGAACTAAGTCTTACCCGCCGGTGCATCTGGGGAATACGATTCGCCGGTAAGCAGAACGGAACAGAGCTGGGGCTGCGATGCCGCGAGGCTCGCCAAATCCACTCGATAACGAGTCGGTTCCGCGTGCGGGATTGCTATCCGAAACTTCGCCGCCGGATCATTAGTACGCATATCGAAACATGCCAAGCCTGCCCCTATCGTAACCAACTTGCTTCCAAGTGGGCTTAGGTACAGGCGACACCCCCCCAGTAGTTCTAGGCTCTCCCGGTAACGCTTCATAGCTCGGAGCAGCTGCCTGTAGGACTCGAACGGATGGGCCTCATGGACCAAGAGAAAATTGCTGATCGCGGAGACGCCTCTTGGAAAAAGGGCCTCACGATATTCCGCTAGCAGTAGGTCGGCGCGGCGAGGATCTTTCGAAGGGCTGGGCAGGACGGGGCAAATTTCCGCTGTCTCCGATATAACGCTCGACAGAATCTTCTGGAGCTGGCCCACACGTCCCTCTCCAAGAATCGGAAACCAAACTAGAGGCCAAGACGCCGCACCTTCCTCGATCAACGCTCGCGAGAATCCCGGAACAGCAACGATCTCGTTATTGAGGTCCTCCGCTAGGATCTTGGCATCCAAGGCGGAATCTTCAGCCACTGTTGATTTGCGCCTAAAGCTGACCCGGGATTTGCATCCAAAGTTGACCCGCCTTGGTCGTTGTCAGTATCGCTCAGGAAGGGTTGGATTTGCCTGTTCGTCGCTCCTTGCGGGGTTGGGTTGAGCTGTTCTTGAACCGGTAGCTGTCGTTGCCGGTCTCCGATGTGGCAGTGATGAGTGAACCGGTCCAGCAGTGCCGTGGTCATTTTGCATCGCCGAACACGCTGGCCCACTCCGAGCTCAGGTTGGTGGTCACCAGCACGCTGGTGCGTTCGTAGAGCTTGCTGAGCAGGTGGAACAGCAGCGCACCGCCCGTCTGCGAGACGGCAGGTAGCCAGCTCATCCAGGATCACCAGGTCAGTGCTGGCGAGACCTCGAGCCAGATGCCCTGCGGTTCAGCGCCTTCTCGGCCTCGAGCTGGTTGACCAGATCGACGGTGGAGAAGAACCGCACGCGCAGTCGATGATGCATCACGGCACCGATGCCGATGGCGGTGGCCAGATGGGTTTTGCCGGTGCGCGGCTGCCGACGAACACGACGTTGTGGGCACTGCGCAGGAACTGGCACTCGTGCAGGGTCTTGATGAGCGCGGCATCCACATCGCTGTGCTCGAACCGGAACCCGGCCAGATCACGGTGCGCGGGAACCGCGCCCCTTGAGCTGGTAGTTGACCGAGCGCACTCGCGCTCGGCAACCTCGGCCTGATCAGGTCTTCCAGTATCGGGCGGCTTGATTGAACGCAGGTCCATGCTGGGCCGACAGGTCATCCACCGCCGGGCCATGCCATGGAGCTTCAGGACTTGAGGGTGACGGCCAAGGTATCAACCGACATGGCGATCTCCCAGCAGGTTGTCGTAGCGATCCACGTTGGCCTGGCTCTTCCTGCAATGCGGGTGCCGGCGTGGATGGGCGCAGGCGCATCCGTGGCCAGCAGCCGGCTCAGCAGGTTCAGGATGTGCGGCTTGGAGACGGTGCCGGACTCCAGCGCCAGCTCCACCGCGCACAGCACGGCCTGCTCGTCATGGCGCAGCACCAGTGCGAGGATCTCCACCATCTCCGATCCCCGCCCGGGCGCTTGGCAGCACGGCCTGCAGTCGCCGGAACCCGTCCGGGAACGTGGCGAACGGCGCGCCGTTGCGCAGCGCGCCGGGCTTGCGCTGGATGACGGCGGTAATGGCGCCAGTCGTAGATCGTGCGCGCCGCGTTGCTGCTGTGATCGCGTGAACAGCCGCGCATGCTCGGCGATGATCTGCCCTTCGGCCACCACGACGAGCCGGTCGGCATAGGCATGCACGCTCACGGGCCGGTTGGCGAAGGAGGCCGGGACGCTGTAGCGGTTGCGCTCGAAGGCGATCAGGCAGGTGGGCGAGACGCGCTTGGTGTCCTCGACATATCCGTCGAACGGCGATGGCGCGTGCATCGGGTGCGGCTGCTCCTCGGCGAGCACCTCGGCCACGGTGCGATGCGACTGCTCGGGATGCTTGATCTGGCTCCATGCGCGATGCAGCGCCGCTGCAGCCAGTCGTTGAGCGCGGCAGGTCCGGGAACCGGGGCACCTCGTGCCAGATGCGCGGCCTCGCATCGCGAACGTTCTTCTCGATCTGGCCCTTCTCCCAGCCCGCGGCCGGGTTGCAGAAGTCCGCATCGAACAGGAAGTGGGCGGTCATGGCCGGAAGCGCGCGTTGACGGTGCGCTCCTTGCCGACCTTGTCCACGGCGGTCTTCATGTTGTCGTAGATGCCGCGCCGGGCACGCCGCCAAGACGGCGAAGGCGTGGTTGTGGGCATCGAGCATCTGTGGCTCTGCTGCGGATAGGCCCGCAGCAGGAACGCACGGCTGTGGCTGAGCTTGAACTGCGCCACGTAGAACTTGCAGCGCTCACCACCGATGACCGCCCAGTCCTCGCTCCAGTCGAACTGGAACGCCTCTCCGGGCGAACACCAGAGGCACGAACGTGCCGCGGCTGGTACGCTCTGCCTCCTGCTGCCTGCGCTGCCACTGCCGGGCAAAGGCCGCCACCCGGTCGTACGATCCGCGATAACCCAGCGCCTGCAGATCTGATAAAGCTGGCGCCGCTCGCCGAAGCTTGCGGCCGCGGCCGGCCTCGCGCTCCAGCCAGCAGGCCAACATGTCGGCAAACGGGTCGAGCTTGCTCGGCTCTGCGCTGCGGGTAGACAGGCTCCACCACGCCACTGGCGGTACTTGCGGATGGTGTTCCGGGACAGCTTGCGCCGGGCAATCCGCGGATCGGCACCCCTTCGCGCAGTGCCAGCGTCGAATAACACTCAATATCGCCACGTCGATCACTCCGAAATCTCCTGCCCCTGAGAGCAGGATGGGGGTGTACGTGGGTCAAAATTGATGCAAATACCCCTTACAGACGGGTCAGTATTGGGTGCAAATCAACAATTTGAGGTTTCTGAATCGACCATCGCCTCTACCAGAACTCCATTCGCGATATTTGGGGTTGAAAGGAAAATCTACACGAGACGGAACTGGGTTGGCATAAATCCGTTCGTGTTCATCAGTGGTGTTCAAGTTGGGTTCGTTAATGCGGGTGAGCAACGTCGGATGCGCGTGCAGGTGAATAGAACGAGGTCCTTTCTCTTTGCCATGTTCTGGCCGATATGCGTGTTCTTTGCCACCCGGCAAGTGGCCCCGTTCGTGCTGCGAATAGCGGTGGTTGCTGGAGTCGCCATCATTGCCTGGCTGATCGTTGCCGAGTTCTTGGGCGGAAGGTTGTTGAGAGGTGAGATTGCGCAGCAAGTGGGCTCCAAGTAGTGTCCGCGCGGTGGCGTTCTGAGGGGCACGCAGGATGGCCGCCGGCTTAGCGTTGTGACACAAACGGCCAAAACGTGGATCAGTGGACCCTGATCTTCGCGCCCGGCACGCCGGCTGCAGGGCGAGTGGTTGGTGAGCGAGCGCACGCGGCGCGCCGAGCTACGTTGTGCAGACGTTGCGTGCAGTGAGGCTGCCGATCGCTGTGCCCCGAAGAAGGCGGGCACTTGGTCGGTGGCCAACTGGAAGCTACATTCCGACCTGCCGAGCTCAGCGAATTTGGTTTCCATTCCTGTTTCCAATTCAGCATGATCCACGGTCATTCGCGGTGCGCTGCCAGCCCACGCAAAGTGGATAACTGATTGATTGTGATGACACGGTATCTTCCAGGGTATTTCGGGCCGGCTCTTGAAAATCCGCGTGTCGCTGGTTCGATTCCGGCCCTGGGCACCATCTTCGCCGCTACTGCGCGGCCCGCGCGGAACCCGCCGGCGCCACCGGCAGCGAAAAGCGGAAGCAGCTTCCTTCATCCGGAACCGACTCCGCCCAGATGCGCCCGCCATGCCGCCGGACCACGCGCTGTGCAATGGCAAGTCCAACGCCGGTCCCCGGAAAATCCTGCGCGCTGTGCATGCGCTTGAACACGCCGAACAGCTTGTCGGCGTAGCGCATGTCGAACCCGACGCCATTGTCGGCGACCGTGTAGATCACCTGCGCGGCCTCGGCGCGACCCCCGATGGAGATGCGCGGCGGTTCCCGCCGCGCGCTGTATTTCAGTGCATTGCCGATGAGGTTGCACCACACATGGCGGATCACCGTGGGATCAGCCAGCGCGGCGGGCAGCGGGCCGATCTCGATCAGCGGCGACTGTGCGCCCGGCGGCACCGGATGGGTGCTGCGCGCCTCGGCAAGGCAGGAATCGACGATGGGATTCATGTCGAGCAGTTGCGTCTGCAGCGGCTGGCGGCTGGCGCGCGAAAAGGCCAGCAGGCCCACCACCATGTCGTCCATGCTGCGGCTGCCATCGCGGATGATGCGCGTGATGCGCCTGCCCTCGGCGCCCAGGTTCGCACCGAATTCATCTTCGAGGCGCTGGGCGAAATCCTTCACGAACAGCAGCGGTGCGCGCAGGTCGTGCGACACGGAGTAGGAAAACGCCTCCAGGTCCTGGTACGCCGCCGCGAGATCGGCGGCATGCCGGCGTTCGGCATCGAGCAACCGCGCGTTGTCGCGCCGCAGCCGCTGGATGTCACGCGCGCGTTCGATCACCGGCAGGATCACTGACAGTCGAAAGGGTTTGAGGATGTAGTCCAGCGCGCCGCCGCGCATGGCCTGCACGGCGGAATCCACCGAGGCATTGCCGGTCATCACCACGGCGCCCAGTTCCGGATCGATGCGCCGCGCGGCCGCGATCAGCTCGATGCCGTCCATCTCCGGCATCATCAGGTCGGTGAGCAGCAACTCGTATCGCCCCGGTTGCAATGCGGCGAGCGCGGCGCGCGGCGATGCAAACCCCTCCGTGGAATAGCCCTCGAGGCCCAGCGTTTCGCACAGCGCGCGCAGTTGCGCCGACTCGTCGTCCACGATCAACAGTCGGCCGCGCATCGCGGCACTGGCTGCGTTGGATTCCTGCGGGGTCATGCGTTCACCTTAGCAACGCCTGCAAATCAAGTCATCGCCTGCAGTCGATGACTTGACAACGCAATGTGACGGACGCCGCGACGCGGTGTGCGATTCCACGATAAATTCCGCGAAACTGTTTCAACCGCTCCATGGAAGGTGCGCAACGCGGGATTGCTTGCATTGCCGACGGATACCGAAACCAGACCGGTGCGCGTGCTGATCATCGAAGACCTCGAGGTCGATGCCGAGCGCGCCATGTACCAGTTGAAGCGCGTCGGACTGCGCTGCGAGTGGCTGCGTGTACAGACCGGTCCCGAACTCGTCGCCGCTCTCGATGACTTTCAGCCCGATGTCATCCTCTCGGATTTCTCGCTGCCGCAGTTCGACGGCATGGAGGCGCTGGCGATCTCGCGCACGCGTGCGGCGCAGATTCCCTTCCTGTTCCTCTCCGGCACCATCGGCGAGGAACGCGCCATCCATGCACTGCACTCCGGCGCGGTCGATTATGTACTGAAGGACAACCTTGCACGCCTGGCGCCGGCGGTGCAGCGGGCGCTGGCCGATGCGGCCGCGCGCGCCGAACGCGCGCGCCAGGAGGCGCAGATCGCGCGGCTGAACCGCGTGCTACGCATGCTCTCCGGCGTCAACACACTGGTGCTGCGCATCCGCGACCGCACCGAAGTCATGCGCGAGACCTGCCGGCTGGCAACCTCCGCCGGTGGCTACAGCGCCGCCATCGCCGTCGGCAAGGTGGCGGGCGCCGGACTGATGCAACCCATGGCCTGGGCCGGCGACGACACGCGGATGACCGACGACCTGCGCGCCTACATTGCCTCGTCCACCGCCCGCGAAGACAGTCTGCTCGGCACCGTCATCGCCACCGGGCATGAGTTCGTCTGCAACAACACGGTGGCGATGCATTCCACCGGCGCACTGGATGCGCTGATGGTCAATGCCGGCGTGCGCTCGGTGGTGGCGCTGCCGCTGGTGGTCGATGGCGTCACCGTGGGTCTTCTGGTGCTGGCGGCGCGCGACTCCGAAGTGGTGGGCGATGAAGAGCTGGGCATGCTGCGCGAAGTGGCCGGCAGCCTGTCGTTCGGCCTCAAGTACCTGCAGCGCGACACCAAGGCGCGCTTCCTGTCGCACTTCGATCCGAACACCGGCCTTGCAAAGCGGCCGCTGTTCTCCGAGCGCGTGCAGCGGCTGATCGCAAGTCCCTCCGGCAGGGACGATTGTCATGCGGTGATCGCGCTGGACGTGGAGCGGCTGTCCATCATCAACGCTTCGATAGGCTGGCAGTCGGGCGACCTGCTGCTGCAGAAGGTGGCCGAGCGGCTGCGCCGCTTCGTGGCGCGCAACGACCAGATCGGCCATTTCGGCGGCGGCACCTTCGCACTGGTGCGGCCGCAGCCGGATCAGTCGCTGGCGCAGATTCACTCGCAGTTGTATCGCGAGATCATGCAGCTCTTCGCCGAGCCCGTGGTCATCGATGGCCAGTCGATACCCGTGGTGGTGCGCATCGGCTTCGCGCTGTATCCGGACGACAACCGCGACGGGGCCACGCTGGTGCAGGAGGCCGAGGCGGCGCTGCGGCATGCGCGTTCCACCGGTGAACAGCACGTGCACTACGATGCCACGGTGCGTTCGCAGAGCGTCGGGCGTCTGGCGCTGGAACACCGGCTGCGGTTCGCACTGGAGCGACGGCAGTTCGAGCTGCATTACCAGCCCAAGATCGACGTGCAGACGCGACGCATCGTCGGTGCCGAGGCGCTGCTGCGCTGGCGCAGTCCCGAGGATGGTCTGGTGATGCCGGGCATGTTCCTGCCGCTGCTCGAAGCCACCGGCATGGTGGTGCAGGTGGGCGACTGGGTGGTGCGCCAGGCCGCGGCCGACTGCAGCCAATGGCAGGCGGCCGGTCTGCCGCCGGTGCGCGTGGCCGTGAACATCGCACCGGCGCAGCTGCGCTATCCCGAGTTCGCGAAGGAATTCCTGCAGCTGTTGGAATCCTGGGCCACGCCCGCCTTCGGCCTCGACATCGAGATCACCGAGGGCGTGCTGCACGAGGATTCGGCCTCGGAAGTCGACATGCTGAAGCAGTTGCACGAGAAGGGCGTGCGCATCGCCATCGATGATTTCGGCACTGGGTATTCCTCGCTCAGCCGCCTGGCGCTGCTGCCCATCGACACATTGAAGATCGACCGGCACTTCATCGGGCAGCTCGTCGGGGCAGGCCCCGGCGGCAGCGTGGTGCGCACCATCATCGCGCTGGCCGGCACCTTCGGCATGACCACAGTTGCCGAGGGTGTGGAGACCGCCGCACAGCTTCAGATGCTGGCGCAGCTCGGCTGCCATCAGTCGCAGGGTTACCTGCACAGCGCGGCGGTGCCCGCCGCGGAATTCGCGCGTATGCTGGCATCGGGCAGCCTGTGAATCGAACCCGTGATGAATCCGGTTGTGCGCGCGGCAACACTGCTGTTGATGGCTTCGACGCTGGCTTTCGCGGCCGGCGATGATGCGCGCCTGACCGGCGATGCGTCGGCCACCGGTGCCGCAGGGCAGGTGGCCGGCACTCACGAGTTCCAGTTCGCCCGCATGGTCTACCTGGATTACTCCGGCGCCCGCGGCTTCGGGCGTGGCGGGTTCGGACGCGGCTGGTGGCAGCAGGACTGGCCCGAGGCCGAGGAGCACTTCACGCAGAACCTGAAGCGCATCACACGCGTCGACACCGGCGAGTCGGTGACGGTGCGGCTCACCGATGAGAACCTGTTCGATTTTCCCTGGCTGTATGTCACGCAGGCCGGCTACTGGGACCTGAGCGACGAGGAAGTGGCGCGACTGCGCGAATATCTGCTGCGCGGCGGCTTCCTGATGGCCGACGACTTCTGGGGCGAGGGCGAGCTTGAGGCCTTCAGCGCCACCATGGCGCGTGTGTTCCCGGACCGTTCCATCGTCGACCTGCATGGCGAGGACGCCGTGCTGCATGTGGTGTTCAGCATCAACGAGGCGCTGCAGATTCCCGGGCTGCGCCATCTGCGGGGCTTCGGTCGGGTGAGCGACCTGCCACCACCGCGCTGGCTGGGCATCTACGATGATCGCGGCCGGCTGATGGTGGGGGCCAACTACAACCAGGATGTGGGTGATTCCTGGGAAGAGGCCAATACACCGGACTATCCGGAGCCGATGACGGCACAGGGCTACCGCTTCGGCATCAACTACATCGTGTACGCGATGACGCACTAGGCGAAACCCGTACCCGAGGGTGGACGGGAAGCCGTTCACGGTTCGTTCATGCACGTTCAACTAGCATTCGAACCGTGCCGATACGTTTCTCCGAGCACTGACCGGTGCGGTGCTCACCCGCCCTCGAGGGTCTGCCCGTTTTTCAAGGCAGGTAAGCGGTTTCCGGTCGAATGAAGGCCCCACACATTGTTGTGGGGCTTTCGCTTTTCAGGGGGTGGCTGGAGTACCCTTGATCCATGTCCGAACCCCTTCTGCAGGCCGTTCCACGCGCCGCCGCGCCGCCGCAGGGCGATGCCGCGCTCATCGCGGTGGATCGCGCGCTGGGCGAGCTGCGGCGCGGTCGCGGCATCGCCGTGCGCGATGCGCGGGGCTGGCGCCTGGTGGTGCCGCTGGAAACCGCTGACGCGGACCTGGTCGATTACATATTGCGCGCCGATGCCGCGCTGGTCGTCACCGGCGCGCGTGCCGCCGCGCTGCAGGTGCCCTGCGAAGCCGACGAGGTGCTGCTGCTTGCGCTGCCCGCGGGCCTCACCTCCGCACAGGTGCGCGAGCTCGGTCACCACTGGGAGGCCGATGGCTGGCGCAAGGCACTGGGTGGTGCGGTTCAGCAGGCCTCCTGTGGCGATGCGCTGAGCGTGGCCGCCGTGCACCTGGCCAAGGGCGCGCAACTGCTGCCCGCATTGCTGGTGTCGCCGGTGCAGACGGGGCCGGTGCCCGCGAATGTGCTGGTCGTGGGCACTGACGATGTGGAACGCCACGCGCAGCCGCGCGAGGACGACCTGCTGCGCATCAGCGAGGCGCGCGTGCCGCTGCGTGAAGGCGAGGACAGCCGCCTGGTGCTGTTCCGCGACCGCCGCGATGCCAGCGAGCATGTGGCCGTGATCGTGGGCCGCCCCGATCCGGTGGGCGTGGTGCCGGTGCGCGCGCATTCCTCCTGCTTCACGGGCGATCTGCTGGGCAGCCTGCGCTGCGACTGCGGCGAGCAGCTCCAGACGGCGGTGAAGCGGTTGCATGACGCCGGCGGCGGTGTGCTGCTGTACCTGGCGCAGGAGGGCCGCGGTATCGGCCTTGCCAACAAGCTGCGTGCCTACCAGCTCCAGGATGCCGGCCTCGACACGCTGGACGCCGACCGGCATCTGGGATTCAGCGCCGACGAGCGCAGCTACGCCATCGCGGCGGCCATGCTGCGGCAGCTCGGCTTCACGCGCATCCGCCTGCTCAGCAACAGCCCGCACAAGCTGCGCGAGCTGCGCGCGCGCGGCATCGACGTGGTGGCAATGGAATCGCTGCTGGCGCCGCCGAACGCGCACAATGAGCGTTACATCCGCACCAAGCGCGACCGCGCCGGACATATCATTCCGGGCGACGACTGACGAGCGTCTTCAGCCTGCATGGCGCCGGCGCGCCATGGCTGGATTGTCGTCGTGCGTTCAGCCCGCCGCGCTCTCCAGCTCCTCGCTGATCTGCAGCCACTCGGCTTCCACCTCGCCGGTTTCCTGCGCCACGCGGGCGCGTGCGGCCGTGAGGTCCATCTGCTGCGCGCGCTGCGAGGGTTCATAGAGCTTCGGGTCCGCCAGCTTCGCATCGAGTTCGGCCGCGAGCGTGGCCAGTTCCCCCATGCGCTTCTCGACGCGTGCCAGGCGCGACTTCAGTGGCGAGAGGTTGCGCCGTTGCGGCGCGGATTTTCCGGCGGGTTTGGCGGCGGGTTTCGGCGCGGTTGCTCTTGCAGACGCACCGGCCGTGGCCGCCGCGGATGCGGCTGCACCGCTGCCACGCGCCAGCCACTGCGCATAGTCCTCCAGATCGCCATCGAACTCCTGCACCCGCCCGGCATCCACCAGCAGGAAGCGGTCGGTGACCGTGGCCAGCAGGTGCCGGTCATGCGACACCATCACCACGGCGCCGGCGTATTCCTGCAGCGCCATGGCCAGTGCCTGCCGCATCTCCAGATCCAGGTGGTTGGTGGGCTCGTCCAGCAGCAGCAGGTTGGGCTTGCGCCAGGCCACCAGCGCCAGGGCCAGCCGCGCCTTCTCGCCACCGGAGAACGGCCCCACCGGCTCGAACACGCGGTCGCCGCGAAAGCCGAAGCTGGCGAGGAAGTCGCGCTGCTGCTGTTCGCCCGGCCGCTGGCCCAGCGAGGCGGCGAGGCGCTGCACATGCAGCAACGCCGACGCATCGGCATCGAGCTGTTCGAGCTGGTGCTGGGCGAAATAGCCCGGCGTCAGGTCGCGCGCATCGTCGCGCGTGCCGCCGCGGCCGGGGATCTCCTGCGCCAGCAGCTTGATCAGCGTGGACTTGCCCGCGCCATTCCTGCCCAGCAGTGAAATGCGATCGCCGGGATAAATGGTGAGGCTGACACCTGCGATCAGCACGCGCTCGCCATACCCTGCCGATTGCCCCTGCAGCGCCAGCAGCGGGCGCGGCAGCTTCGCCGGCTCCGCGAAGCTGAACTCGAAGGGTGAATCCACATGCGCCGGCGCGATGCGCTGCATGCGCTCCAGCGCCTTGATGCGGCTTTGCGCCTGCCGTGCCTTGGTGGCGCTGGCGCGGAAGCGCGCGACGAAGGCTTCCATGTGCGCGATCTCGCGCTGCTGCTTGGCGAACAGCGTGGCCTGCTGCGCAAGCTGCATGGCGCGCGCCGTCTCGAAGTCCGAGTAGTTGCCGCTGTAGACGGCGACCTTCTGCTGCTCGATGTTCACGATGCGGTTGACGACGCGGTCGAGGAATTCCCGGTCGTGCGCGATCAGCAGCAGCGTGCCCGGATACGCCTTCAGCCAGCCTTCCAGCCACACGATGGCGTCGAGGTCGAGGTGGTTGGTGGGCTCGTCGAGCAGCAGCAGGTCGGACCTGCACATCAGCGCGCGCGCCACGTTCAGCCGCACGCGCCAGCCGCCGGAGAAATCGCGCACCGCGCGGGTCTCGTCGTCGGCGGTGAATCCCAGGCCGTGCATGAGCGTGCCGGCGCGGGCGCGCGCGTCGTAGCCGCCGATGGCCGCGTACTGCGTATAGAGATTGGCGAGCTTCGTGCCGTCGGTGTCGCCGGCCTCGGCCGCGGCGATGCGCGCCTCCAGCGTGCGCAGCTCCGCGTCGCCATCGAGCACGAATTCGATGGCCTGGCGGTCGCTGGCTTCCAGCTCCTGCGACACATGGGCCACTGCCAGGTTCGACGGCATCTCGAAGTGGCCGGCGTCCGGTTGCAGCTCGCCGCGCACCAGCGACATCAGGCTCGACTTGCCGCTGCCGTTCTCGCCGGTGATGCCCACCTTCTCGCCGCGGTACAGGCTGAAATCGGCCGCCGCGAACAATATCCGCGGACCGCGCCGCAGCGTGACGGCTTCGAACTTGAGCATGGCGGGTGTTTCGGCGCGGAATCGGCAGGCGAAGGGGCGGGCAGGTTAGGCAAGCCATGCCACCGGTGCAAGCGGCGCGTAGAATCGGCGGGCATGAAGCACCCGATTCCCCTGCTGCGCCGCCACTGCGCCGGTTTTCTTGCCCTGGTCCTGCTGGCCGCGCCGCCGGTACGCGCCGACATCGTGGCGGCCGATGGCTGGTCGCGCGCCACACCGCCGCGCGCCACCACCGCGGTGGGTTACCTGGTGCTCACCAACACCGGCGGCGAATCGCGCAGCCTGTTGCGCATCGTCTCGCCGGTGAGCGATCGGGTGATGATCCACCGCAGCAGCATCGACAACAACGGCGTGGCGCGCATGTGGCCCATGGGCGAGTTCACGCTGCGGGCCGGCGAGACCCTGCGCTTCGACCCCAACGGCTTCCATGTGATGTTCATGGACATCAAGGCGCCCTTCGTTGCGGGTACGAAGGTGCCGCTGTCGCTGCTGTTCGAAGATGAAAAAGAAGTGACGGTGATGCTGGAAGTCAGGCCGCTGGTGCCTGAAGCAGCAGTGGCGAAGCATCCGCGCTAGCGGAACGACGGATCCAGCTTGCGCAGCGCCTCCGACATGTCGGTCTCGCCGGTGCGTTCCAGGTCTTCCTTGGAATAGCTGCGGTACGGTCCGCGGGCCACCTTCGCACAATCCGCAGGCTTGGCCAGCCGGATATGCGAACCGGGCGCCTGCGTGCACTGGGGTGCCTGCGACGCCGGCTTCTTGGTGTCTTCCTTGGCGGGCTTGGCCGCTGGTGCGGCCGCGTCATCGGCGCTGGCGACGCCCGCCGCCATGAACAGCGCAGCCATGCCGGCAATGAGTGAGTTGCGGTATTTCATGATGCTCACCTCACCGTCGATTCTAACCCCCGGCGCGTTTGGCGTCGTAGCCCAGCTTCACCAGCTCCGCCACCAGCCGGTCGCGATGCTCGCCCTGGATCTCGATCCGGCCGTCGCGGGCCGCGCCGCCGGCCCCGCAGGCGCGCTTCAGCTCCTTCGCCAGCGCCTCCAGTGCCTCGCCGCCCAGCGGCAGCCCGGTGATCACCGTCACGCCCTTGCCGCCCCGGCCGGCCACCTCGCGCGCCACCCGTACCCTGGCCTGTCCGGGAGGGCCTGCGGGCTTCGGTGCGGGCTGCTTCACCGGCTTCGACACGACGACGCCGCGAAAGGTGTGGGTGGGCTTCATATACTGGCGCGACAAATACGGGCGTGAACCATAAGGCTTCGCGCAGGGGGACGCAAAATGCTCGATCGATGGCTGGGTCGTGACCGCATCATTGCCGGCCCGGGTTTCAACCGCTGGCTGATTCCGCCCGCCGCGCTGGCCATTCACCTGTGCATCGGCATGGCCTACGGCTTCAGTGTGTTCTGGCTGCCGCTGTCGCGTTCACTGGGTGTAACCAGGCCCGCGGCCTGCTCGCCCGACACGTCGGTGTTCACCTACCTCTTCACCACCACCTGCGACTGGCCGCAGCCCATGCTGGGGTGGACCTATACGCTGTTCTTCGTGGTGCTGGGATCGGCCGCCGCGCTGTTCGGCCACTGGCTGGAGACCGCGGGCCCGCGCAAGGCCGGCGTGGTGGCCGCGCTGTGCTGGTCGGGCGGATTGCTGCTGGGCGCGCTGGGCGTGCATCTGCACCAGCTCTGGCTGCTGTGGCTGGGCTGCGGCGTGATCGGCGGCTTCGGCCTCGGCCTGGGCTACATCTCGCCCGTGTCCACGCTGATCAAGTGGTTTCCCGATCGACGCGGCATGGCCACCGGCCTTGCCATCATGGGTTTCGGCGGCGGCGCGATGATCGGTTCGCCGCTGGCCGACCGGCTGATGCAGCACTTCGCCACGGCGGGCAGCGTGGGCGTGGCGCCGACGCTCGTGACCATGGCGCTGCTGTACCTCATCGCGATGCTGCTGGGCGCCTTCGGCTATCGCGTGCCGCCCGCGGGTTGGGCGCCGGCAGGCTGGACACCGCCAACGCCCACGGCGGCAAAGCTGAAAACCACGCGGCATGTGAACGTGGACCGCGTCTTCGGCATTCCGCAGTTCTGGCTGCTGTGGGCGGTGCTGTGCCTGAACGTCAGCGCCGGCATCGGCGTGCTGGGCATGGCCTCACCGATGCTGCAGGAAGTGTTTGGCGGCCGCTTGCTGGGCGCCGGCGGCGCACTGTCGCAACTGGCCACGGACCAGCGCGCGCAGGTGGCCACCATCGGCGCGGCATTCCTCGGCCTGCTGTCCTTGTTCAACATCTTCGGACGGATCTTCTGGGCATCGTTCTCCGATGTCATCGGCCGCAAATCCACCTACTTCGTGTTCTTCGTGCTGGGCATCGCACTGTACGGCAGCGCACCCTGGGCCGGCGGCGCGGGGCAGGTGGCATTGTTCGCCGCGTTCTTCTGCATCGCCATCTCGATGTACGGCGGCGGTTTCTCGACGATACCGGCCTATCTTGCGGATCTCTTCGGCACGCAGCATGTGGGCGCCATCCACGGCAGGCTGCTCACGGCGTGGTCGGCGGCGGGCGTGCTGGGGCCGGTGGTGGTGAACTACATCCGCCAGTACCAGCTCGATCGGGGCCTGCCCGCGGCGCAGGCCTACAACATGACCATGTACATCCTGGCCGCATTCCTGGTGCTGGGGTTGCTGTGCAATCTGCTGGTCAGGCCCGTGGCGGAGAAGCACTTCATGAGCGATGCGGAACTGGCGGCCGAACGCGCCAAGGCGCATGAGATCGCGACCGCAGGCGCAGGCGTCGCGGCCCGCGCCGGCAGTGCGGGCAGCGGCGGGGTGAAGGTGGCGCTGGCCTGGCTGGCCGTGGGCATCCCGATGGCCTGGGGCGTGTGGACCACGCTCGCCAAGGCGCTGCCGCTGTTCCGGATCGGCTAGCTGCGCGCGGCGAACCGCTACACCAGCCGCTCGATCTTCTGCTTGCGCCAGAACAGCCGGTAGTAAGACGCCTGCAGGATGAGCATGGTGATGAAGGTCACCGGATACGCCATCCACACGCCATTGATGCCGAAGCCCATGTGCTGGCTGAGCACATAGGCCGTGGGCACCTCCACCAGCAGGATGGCACTGATCGACAGCAGCGTCGGGATCATCACCGAGCCGCTGGAGCGCATCACGCCCGAGGTGACGGCGGAGCAGCCGAAGATCAGCGTGCTCCACAACACGATGTGCAGCAGGTTCAGCGCGATCTGCGTGGCGTCGGGGCTCTGCGTGAACAGGCCGATCATCGGGCGCGCGAAAATGTAGCAGATGACGAGCAGCGTGCCGGTGAAGGCAAAGTTGATGAGGATGCCCGAGCGCGTGATGGCGCCGAGCTTCTCGGTGTGCCCGCCACCGATGGCCTGCGCGCCCAGGATGGACGCCGCGATGGCGATCGACATGGCGGGGAACTGCACATAGCCCAGCACCTGGTTGCCCACGCCATAGGCCGCGGTGGCATCGGAGCCGAAGCCGTTCACCATGCGCAGCAGCACGATCTCGGCCAGCGACATCACCACCATCTGCAGCGCGGTGGGGATGCCGATGCGCAGCACCGCCTTCAGGATGGCGCCGTCGATGCGCATGTGCTTCATCAGTTCGGCATTGGGCGCCAGCGCGTGGCCCTTGATGCGCAGGTAGAAACACAGCCACACCAGCGTGACCGCGAACGAGGCGACGAAGCCCACCGCGGCGCTGGCCACGCCCAGATGTGGCAGTCCCATCCAGCCATTGATCAGCGCCGGCGTGACCAGCAGGCCCACGATGGTGGAGACGATCAGCGCGAACAGCGGCGTGATGGTGTCGCCCACGCCGCGCATGATGGAAGTGATCAGCAGGAAGGCGAAGAAGCCCGGCATGGCAAACAGGCAGATGCGCGAGTAATGCGTGGCCTCGGCCATGATGTCGGCCGGCGTGTGCAGGCGTTCCAGCATCAGGTGCGCGAAGCTGCCGCCGAAGAGGGCGACCACCACGCCGCCCAACAGGCCCACGGTGAGCGTGGTGCCGGCCACCGCGCGCACGCGTTCGGGCTGCTTGGCGCCCCAAGCCTGCCCGATCAGCACCGAGGAGCCCGAGCCCAGGCCCATCACGAAGGACATCAGGAAGAACATGACCGGGAAGAAGGACGAGGCCGCCGCCAGCGCCTGCACCCCGATCATTTGCCCCAGGTAGATGTTGTTGATGGTTCCCGACAGCGATTGCAGGATGTTCGCCATCATCATCGGCACCAGGAACATCAAAAAGACCTTCCAGGTGGGGGCGTGGGGGTTGAAGGCTGGGCGCATGGGCAAAGTGCTCCTTGAGCGCGGTATGATGCCAGTTCGCTCTGCCACCGGTGGCCCCAAAGGGGGTCCTAGACTCCTCGATGCGCGAAGCCGCGGTCGTCTTCTGTCTGATCGTCATCAGCGGCTTGTTTTCGTCGGCCGAACTGGCGCTGGTGTCGGCGCGGCGCCCGCGGCTCAAGGCGCTGGCCGAATCCGGGCACCGTGGCGCCCGCGCCGCGCTGGCCTTGCTCGAAGACCCCACCCGGCTGCTGTCCACGGTGCAGACCGGCATCACCCTCGTCGGCATCCTCACCGGCGTGTATTCGGGCGCCGCATATTCCAGTCAGCTCGCGGCCTGGATCAGCGCCGTGTATCCGCCCGCAGCGCCCTATGCCAGGGAGATCGCCTACGCCACCGTGGTGATCGTGATGACCTACATCACGCTGGTGGTGGGCGAGCTGGTGCCCAAGCGCCTCGCCATGGCGCATGCCGACCGCTGGGCCACGCTGGTGGCCATTCCGATGCAATTCGTCGCGCGCGCGGGCGCGCCGCTGGTGTGGCTGCTGCAGTGGTCCACGAATGCGCTGTTGAAGCTCATTCCCTCGGGTGCCGGCACGCAGGCCGAGGTTACCGACGACGATGTGCGCGCGCTGGCCACCGAAGGCATGCAGACCGGCGCGCTGCACCGGCACGAGGCCGAGATGATCGACTCGGTGCTGCGCCTTGCCGATCGCAGCATCGGCGCCATCATGGTGCCGCGCGGCGACATCCTCTGGCTCGACGTGAACGAGCCCATCGCCACGCTGTGGGATGAAGCGCGCCGCAGCGGCCATGCGCGCTTCCTGCTCTGCCGCGGTGAGCTCGAACAGCTCATCGGCGTGGTGTCGCTGGCGAACCTGGGCGAGGCGCTGCGGCGCGGCGAACTCGATCCGGAAGTGGATGTGCAGCCGCCGCTGCACGTGCCCGAGAGCATCTCGATCTTCAAGCTGCTCGAAACCTTCCGCCGCTCCAGCGTGCATCTGGGCGTGGTCACCAACGAATACGGCGGCATCGAGGGGCTGGTGACGCCAGCCGACATACTGAAGGCCATTGCCGGCGACCTGCCCGAGATGGGCAGCCGCGATTCGGCCGGCGCGCAGCAGCGCGAGGATGGAAGCTGGCTCATCGACGGCCACCTGCCCATCCATGAGGCCGAGCGCGTGCTGGCGCGCCGCGACCTGTCCCGCGGCGACAACTACAACACCATGGCCGGCTTCGTGCTCTGGCATCTGGGTCGCATGCCGGTGACCGGCGAAAAGCTCGCCTGGCGCGACCTGTCGATCGAGGTGGTCGACATGGACGGACTCGTCATCGACAAGCTGCTGGTGCAGCCGCGCAGCGCACAGGGACTGCGTTCCGGCGAACCGTAGCGCAGCGGCGCGCTGCCATCCGAACGATGGTTTTGCCGGAATTGTGCGGTCAATCGCCAATCCGGGGCTGAAGAGAATCGCATTCCCGGCCGCTGTGAACTGCCGCACATTTCCTTACGGCAGCTCCTTTACTGTGCACCCTCGCGGCACAACCATGGAATCGCCGCAGGAACTGTCGCTTGCGTGTAACTCTGCCTCTGAAGGTTCTGGGAATCGTGGGTGCCGTGATGCTGGCGTATGCCGCGGGCAACTACGCGTTGCAGCGGCATTTCGTGCTGCAGGAATTCCACAAGCTCGAACAGGAATCCGCGCAGCGCGACATGGAACGCGCTGGCGAAGCCTTTCAGCGCGAGCTCGAAGTCGTGGGCACCATGGCCGAGGACTGGGGCAACTGGGCCGAAATCCACCGGTACATGGAGTCGCGCGATCCGGCGGTGCCGGAGGCCAACCTCTCGGTCTCCGCGATGGACACGCTGGGCGCCGACTTCGTGGAGCTGGTGGATACCGACGGCGGCATCGTGTTTGCGCGCAGCCTGGATCCGGATACACGCGCGCCCATCGACTCGCCGCCCGTGCAGAGCACGGTGCTGGTGACATGGGCCAAGGCCATGCGCGATGGCGAAACCCGCAGCGGCATGATCCGCACCGCGCGCGGCGCGATGCTGATCGCGACGGCGCCAGTGCTGAACGGCGAGGGCGGCGGTCCGCGGCGTGGCTCGATAATGCTGGGCCGGTATTTCACGCCCAAGATCATCGGCGAGCTCGCGCATCGCACCAAGCTGGACCTGGCCTTCGTGGCGGTGCCGGAGAATGCTGCGCCCGGCGCGGCTCGGGGCGCGGGTGCCGGAGTCGCTGCGGCACCTGCGCTGCGCGAAACTGAATCGCATCTGGAACTGACGGGCACGCTCACCGATCTTGCCGGCGCGCCGCTGCTGCAACAGGTGGTGCGCGTGCCGCGCGACCTGCTCGCCCGCGGCAAGGACACGGTACAGCTCGCGGCGGTTTCCATTCTCGTTGCCGCGCTGGTGTCGCTGCTGGTGCTGGTGGCACTGCTGCGCAAGCTGGTGCTGAAGCCGCTGACGCGGCTGTCGGAACATGTGCAGCGGATCGGCAGTTCCGATGACCTGAGCCAGCGGCTGGGCCTGGGCACCAGCGACGAGATCGGCCAGCTTGGCGCCGGTATCGATTCGATGGTGAGCCAGCTCCAGGATGCGCGCAGCCGGCTGGTGGAGCGTTCGTACGAGGCCGGTGCTGCCGAGATGGTGCGCGGCACGCTGCACAACGTGGGCAATGCGCTGACGCCGATGTCGGTGCACAGCGCCAACATCGCCACGGCGCTGAAGTCCGCGCCGCTGTCCGACATCGGGATGGCGCTGCAGGCGCTGGGCGAATCGCAGGACGACGCGGCGCGCGCGGCGGAGCTGCTGCGCTTCGCGGGGCTGGCCGTCGACGAGTCCAGTGCGCAGGTTGCGCTCGCCACGAAGTCCTCCGAGGAGCTGCAACGCAGCGTCGACAGCCTGCAGGACCTGCTGCGTCTGCAGATGGGCGCCAGCCGCCGCGAGCAGCTCGTCGACCGCGCCAGCATCGCGACTCTGCTCGAGGAAAGCACGCGGCTGTGTCCGCCGGACCGCATCAGCCGCATCCGCATCGAGGCCGATCCGACGCTGCAGGCGCTGCAGCCCGAGCGCGTGCCGGTAATGATGATGAAGCAGGTGTTCCAGAACCTGATCATCAATGCCGCCGAGGCGCTGCCCGTCGGCGAGTCCGGCGTGATCCGCGTCAGCGCACAGCGCATGCAGGATTCCGGCGGCACCTGGTTGCAGATCGCCTTTGCCGACAATGGAGCGGGCATCGCGCCCGAGGCGCTGGGCAAGGTATTCGAGAAAGGTTTCTCGACCAAGAGCTACAAGCGCAACTCCGGCATCGGCCTGCACTGGTGCGCCAATGCCATGGCTTCGATCGGCGGATCCATCGACGTGGCCAGCGAAGGCCCCGGCCATGGCGCCACATTCACGCTGCGTGTACCCGTTGAAATCAGGAAGGAGCAGGCAGCATGAGCGCGCTCGCCCAGGACAGGAACCCGGCCGCCGAGGCCCCCGTCATCCACGTGCTGATCGTCGATGACGAAACGGCAGTGCGCGAAGCCTATCGCGACACGCTGATGCCCAAGGCGCCTTCGGGCGCGGCCAGCGAGATGGCCAACATGCGCGCGCAGCTCTTCGGCGCCAAGGGCGCCGCCCGCACTGCGCCGGGCCTGGCGGTGCCACCGGCGCCGCGCCGGCTGCTGCGCCTGCGCCGCGCTTCGAACCGCAGTTTGCCTCCAGTGCGCGCGAGGCGGTGGACATGGTCGCGGCGAATCTCGCGCAGGGCGTGCACTTCTCCACCATCTTCCTCGACATGCGGATGCCGCCGGGCGAGAACGGCCTGTGGGCCGCGGAACACATCCGCCAGCTGGACGCCGAAGTGGACATCGTCATCTGCTCGGCCTATTCCGACGTGGAGCCCGCGACGGTGATCGAGCGCGTGCCACCGGCCGAGCGGCTGTTCTTCCTGCAGAAGCCCTTCCATCCGCACGAGGTGCGGCAGTTGGCGCGTGCGCTGGGCGCCAAGCGCACCGCGCAGGCGCATGTGCACAAGCTGGCCTACTACGATCCGTTGACCGGCCTTGCCAACCGGGCCAATTTCCGCGAATCCGTGGGCAAGAACCTGCGGCGCGACCCCGCGCCGGGTGGCGGCGCCGCGGTGCTGTTCGTGGACCTGGATCACTTCAAGCGCATCAACGACACGCTGGGTCATCGCGCCGGCGACGGGCTGCTGCGCGAGGTGGCCTCGCGCCTCAGCGGTGCGGTGCGTGCCACCGACACCGTGGTGCATGCCTCGCCCGGCTGCCACGACGGCAGCATGCTGGCTCGACAGGGCGGCGATGAATTCATCGTCTACCTGGCCGATGTGTCCACCGCCGATGAGGCGATGGTCGTGGCGCGCCGCATGCTGGAGCGCCTGACGCGTCCGGTTGAAGTGGACGGCCACGAGCTCCTGGTGGGCGCCTCGATCGGCATCGCGCTGTGGCCCGAGCATGGCGAAACCATCGACGAGCTGCTGAAGCATGCCGATATCGCGATGTACTGCGCCAAGCGCGAGCGCGCCGACCGCATCGTCCTGTATGACCGCGCCATGTCCGAGGCCACCAACCGGCGCCTCGCCATCGAATCCGGGTTGCGCCATGCGATCCCGGCTGGCCTGCTGACGGTTTCATACCAGCCCATCGTCGACCAGATGGGGCAGGGCACCTGCAGCATGGAGGCATTGGTGCGCTGGAACTGCCCCGGCATCGGCAATATCTCGCCCACCGAGTTCCTGCCCGTGGCCGAGGAATCGGGCCTGATGTGGGACGTGGGCGAATTCGTGCTGCGCCGGGCCTGCGCCGACGCCGCGCACTGGCTTGCGCAGAAGCTGCCGCTGGGTCGCGTGGCGGTGAACGTGGCGCCATCGCAGTTGCTGCGGCCTGAGTTTCCGGGCCTGGTCGATCAGGTGCTGCGTGATTCCGGGCTCGCGGCCGAGCACCTGGAAGTGGAGATCACCGAGGACGCGCTGTCGGGCGACGAGGCCGCCGCCGACCGCGCCGTGCGTGACCTGAAGGCGTTGGACGTGCAGATAGCCATCGATGATTTCGGCGCGGGCTATTCGAGCCTGGGCCGGCTGAAGAACCTCGCCGTCGACCGCCTGAAGATCGACCGGCAGTTCATCTCGCAGATCGCCAACAACGGTCGCGATGCGGCGCTGTCGCGCGCCATCATCGACATGGCCACGGCGCTGGGCATGCATGTGACTGCCGAGGGCGTGGAGGCGGCCGAGCAGATCCAGCAGTTGCAGCCCCGCAATCGCGTCGATGTGCAGGGCTTCCTGTTCAGCAAGCCCATGCCCGAGAACGATGCGGCCGCCTTCCTGCGGCGCCTGCACGAGAACACCACGGTGCTGCGGCTGGCGTCCGCCGGCAACGCAGCGTAACGGCGCGCCGGTGGCAGCGGCCTCAGGTGCGCGCCAGCGGGTGCGGGCTGACTGACACGGCCTTCACGAGCACCCAGACCTCGCGTCCCGGCACGAGCTTCAGTTCGCGCGTGGCCGCCGGCGTGATGCGCGACAGTACGCGGCGGCCATCGAGGTCGACTTCGATGAGGTCGGCCGATCCCTCGGACAGCAGCGATACCACGCGGCCGCGCAGATGATTGCGCACCGACAGCCCCAGCGGCTCGCTGGTGGCGAGGATCAGGTCGCGCGCCAGCAACTGCAGCCGCACCTGCTGGCCCGCCTCGAGCGCATGGGCGGTGACGCGTATGCTGCTCTCCGGCCCCACGTCCACGGTGGCCAGGTCCTCGCCATCCACGCGCGCGACGCGGCCATCGATGACGGCGCCCACCGCATCCGGCCCGACGATGGCGCGCAGCGCCGGATGCAGGCTCACCGCGCCTACTCCGCCGCTGGCCGCGACGGCGCCGTGTTCCATCACCACCAGGCGCGTGGCCAGCCGCAGCACTTCATCGAACTGGTGGCTGACATGAATCATCGGCAGCGCGAAGTGGTCGCGCAGCCGCACCAGGAAGGGCAGCACCTCATCACGGCGCGACTGGTCCAGCGAGGCCAGCGGTTCATCGAGCAGCAGCAGTCGCGGCTCGGCCAGCAGCGCGCGGCCCAGCGCCACGCGTTGGCGCTCTCCGCCGGAGAGCGCGTTCGGGCGGCGCTGCAGCAGCGCTTCGAGGCCCAGCAGTGCAACCACATCGTCGAACAGTCCGGCGCGTGGCGCGCGCGGCGCACCGTACAGCAGGTTGCCGCGCACGCTGTAATGCGGGAACAGCCGCGCATCCTGGAACACATAGCCGATGCGCCGCCGCTCGGCCGGCACGCGGATGCCGCGCTCGCTGTCGAGCCAGCACTCATCGTCGAGGCAGATGCGGCCCTGACCCGGGATGAGACCCGCGATCAGGTTCACCAGCGTGGTCTTGCCGCAGCCGGAGCGGCCGAACAGCGCAGTGACGCCCGGCGTGGGCGCATCGAAGCGCGCATCCAGCCTGAATGCACCGCGTTGCAGCTTGACCGCGACTTCGAGCATCAGCGTCCGAGCCAGCGACGCAGACCGCGCGACAGCAGTTCGGCCACCAGCAGTCCGGACAGTCCCAGCAGCAGCGACATCGCCGCCAGCCGTGCCGCCAGCGGTCCGCCATCAGGAGTCTGCAGCGCGGTGTACAGCGCCAGCGGCAGCGTGCGTGTTTCGCCGGGAATGTTCGAGACGAAGGTGATCACGGCGCCGAATTCACCCAGGCCCGCGGCGAAAGCGGTGACCGCGCCGGCCAGTACTCCCGGCAGCATCAGCGGCAAGGTGATGGTGCCGAAGCGGCGCCAGCGGTTCGCGCCCAGCGTGCGCGCGGCTTCTTCAAGGCCGCGGTCCACGCCTTCGAGCGAGATGCGGATGGCGCGCACCATCAGCGGGAACGACATCACCGCGGTGGCCACTGCCGCGCCCAGTGTGGTGAACACGAGCTGGATGCCGAAGCTGCGATCGAGCCAGCCGCCAATGGGGCCACGCGTACCCAGCAGCACCAGCAGCAGATAGCCCACCACCACCGGCGGCAGCACCAGCGGCAGGTGCACGGCGGCATCCACCAGCATGCGCCCCGGGAAGCGCCGGCGCGTCAGCAGCCACGCGAGGAAGACTGCCGGCAGCAGGCTTATCGCCACGCTGCGCCCCGCCACCGCGAGGCTCAGGCGCAGCGCGGCGAGTTCCGCATCTCCCAGGGGCCACATGCGCAGAGCATAAACTTTGCTCCGCGTCATTGCCGCGTCGGCGGACGCGGCGATAATTGCCGGCAATGAACAACAACACTGCGCCGGGCGCACTGCCCGGCACCCGGCCGCTGGTCACCATCCAGTCGCACATCCTGCAGCAGCAGGCCCGCTATCCCGAGGCCACCGGTGATTTCTCGTGGATCCTGTCCGCGATTTCCATCTCCGCGAAGATGATCTCGGCGGCGGTGCGCCGCGCGCGCCTGGAAGACGTGCTCGGCAACGTGGGCAGCCAGAACGTGCAGGGCGAAACGCAGCAGAAGCTGGACGTGATCGCCAACGACATCCTGCTGCGCAACCTCGCCGGCCGGCAGGGCGTGGCGGTGGTGGCCTCGGAAGAGAACGAGCAGCCCGTGATCCTGCGCGAGCAGAACGATGGCGAAACCCGCTACTGCGTGATGTTCGATCCGCTGGATGGTTCGTCGAATCTCGATATCGCCGGCGGCGTGGGCACGATCTTCAGCATCCTGCGCAAGGACCGCCGCTCGTCGAACATCGAGGATTCGCTGCTGCAGCCGGGCACCCGGCAGGTGGCTGCGGGCTACGTGCTGTACGGCTCATCCACGGTGATGGCACTGACCATCGGCAATGGCGTCGACCTGTTCGTGCTCGATCCGTCCATCGGCGCTTTCATCCGCGTCGGGGAGTCATTGAAGATTCCGCCGAAGCAGAAGTGCTATTCGCTGAACGAGGGCAACCGCCTCACGCTGCCCGAGGGCTACCAGCGCTACCTGAACTGGGCGCAGGAGAACGGCTATTCCAGCCGCTACATCGGCGCCATGGTGGCCGATGTGCACCGCATCCTCATCCAGGGCGGAGTGTTCATGTATCCGCCGACGAAGAAGGCGCCGAAGGGCAAGCTGCGCCTGATGTACGAAGCCAATCCCATGGCCATGCTGGTGGAGCAGGCCGGTGGCAAGGCGCTGGTGGCGCCGGGGCAGCGAATCCTCGACGTGAAGCCCACCGAGGTGCACCAGCGCACGACGGTGATCCTGGGGAGCAGCGAGGAAGTCGACCACGTCGTTGGATACCTCTAGCGTTGTGCTGGGCAGTGCGGATGAGGTCGATCAGGTGATGGCCAACCTGTAAGGCTGCGATCGAGCGGCCATGGAAAGGCCGCTGCGAGACGGGCGCATGCGCGCCCCCAAGACGCTTTTCGGCGCAAGATTCTTCTGCCCGGGCAGCTAGTTTGGCGAGGTTCGGCGCACCAGCCTTGTTGCGTCATCGCAACATCCAAGTCACCGATTGGTTGCTCCAATGCTGAGCCCTGGACTACGATGTCGCATCAACTCCAGTAATCACCGGGTTTTTTCCTCGTGACCGGAGTTCGAATCCAATCAGCCAGAGATGGCTAAGCCATTTGCGCGAGGGCAACATGTTTCAGGGAATTAAGAAAAACGCATTTCCTTTTAGTCGTTCACTATCAGCGGCGTGCAGCCTGAGCCTGGCGCTCGCTGCCGGAATTTCCGCGCCGGCCACGAGCTGGGCGGCGGAAGAAAAGGCAGACGCCACGCCCGAACTCGAGGAGCTGGTCGTCGTCGGTTCGCGCATTCGCCGCGACACCTTCGACTCCGTCGCGCCCGTCGCTGTGGTGACGCGTGAGGACTCGACCTCCGCCGGCTTCAACTCCACCACCGAAGTGCTGCAGTCCTCGTCGCTGACCAGCGGCGCCGGCCAGATCAACAATGCCTTCGGCGGCTTCGTGACCGATGGCGGCCCCGGTGCCAACACCGTGTCGCTGCGCGGCCTGGGCGCCACGCGCACGCTGGTGCTGATCAATGGCCGTCGCGTTTCGCCGGCCGGCACGCGCGGCGCCGTGGGTTCGGCCGACCTCAACGTGCTGCCCTCGGCCATGGTGGATCGCGTCGAGATCCTGAAGGACGGCGCCTCGTCCATCTATGGTTCGGATGCCGTCGCGGGCGTGATCAACGTCATCACGAAGACCAAGGCGCAGGGCCTCACGCTCGAGGGCCAGTACAACCGTCCCTTCCACGTAGGCGGCGAAGCCACGCGCGCATCGGTGGTGGGCGGCATGACGGGCGATCGCTGGAACCTCAGCGGCTCGGTGGAATACTACAAGCGCGGCGACCTGTCGCTGGGCGACCGCGCCTGGGCACGCTGTAACACCGACTACCTGTTCGATCCCACCACGGGCGCACCGCTCGACTACATCGATCCGCTGACGGGCAAGCCCAAGTGCTATCCCATCACCACCACGGGTTCCAACGGCGTCACCATCAACACCATCGGCACGCCGACGCGTGCCGGCGTGCCCGCTGCCGGCAACGTCGGCACGGCGTTCAACCGCTGGCGCCCGAACTCGGCGGTGACCACCGGCCTTGCTGGCTGGGAAGGCGTGAACCGTTCCGGCAGCCAGGGTCTGAACATCCGTGACACCTTCGATCCGAAGATGCTCAACCGCAGCATGATCTCGCCGGCGCAGAATCTCACCGGTTTCGTGCAGGGCAGCTACGACCTGCAGGCGCTGGGCAATGCCGAGATCTACGCGGAATTGCTGGCCACCAACCGCAAGTCCGAGCAGACCGGCTATCGCCAGCTCTCGCTCGACTATCCGCTGGGCAGCCCGATGATCCCGACCAATCTGCAGTCGGCCACGGCGTTCCTCGGCGGCCAGCCGCAGACCGGCGGCGTGCCGGTGGGCGTGCGAGCGTTCATCGGCTTCGGCAACGACCAGAACAGCCAGAACGTGGACTACTACAAGCCGACGCTGGGTATCCGCGGCGATCTGCCGATGCTCAGTGGCTGGCGCTATGACGCATACACCACGTTCAGCAAGTCGAAGGCCTCCTACACCTTCGAATCCTTCCTGACCGACAAGCTGGCCTATGCGTCGAACGTGGTGACGGCCCCGTCCTCGCTGAGCCCGTCGCTGAACTACGGCGGCTTCACCTGCGCCATCAACCTCACCACGCCGGGCGAGAACTGCGTGCCGTTCCCGCGCCTGAACTCGGCGACGGTGGGTGGCATCCTGCCGCAGCAGTTCAAGGACTACATCTTCCGTCCCGTGACCGGCAACACCGAGTACCAGGAATGGATCGCGAGCGCCGTGGTCGACGGCCCGCTGATGCAGCTGCCCTACGGCAAGCTGCAGGGCGTGTTCGGCGTCGAGCATCGCCGCGTGAAGATCGACGACCAGCCCGATGCCAACAGCATCGCCGGCAACCTGTACAACCTGACCAGCGCCGCGCCCACCAAGGGCAAGGACAATGTCACGGAGTTGTTCACGGAGCTGGAAGCGCCGATCCTCGCCGATCTGCCCTTCGCCAAGTCGCTGACGCTGAACGGCTCGTTCCGCTACACCGACTACAACTCCTATGGTTCGGACACGACCTGGAAGCTGGGCCTGATGTACAGCCCGGTGCAATGGGCGTCGCTGCGCGCCACGGCCGGCACCTCCTACCGTGCGCCTGCGCTGTTCGAGCAGTACCAGGGCGCCACCACCGGCTTCCTGAACCAGTCGGGCGACCCCTGCAACGACTACGGTTCGAAGTCGGCCATCGTGCGTGCCAACTGCGCGTCGGTGATCCCCGGCAATCCGACCTTCCAGGCCACGCAGGGCATCACGGTGTTCAGCCAGGGCGGTGCGGCAGCGGGTCTGTCGGCCGAAACCTCCGATGCGCTCACCCTGGGCGTCATCCTGCAGCCCAAGCTCGGGCTGCTGGGCGACTTCTCGCTGGCCGTCGACTTCTTCGACGTGCGCGTGGACAACCAGGTGGACCAGATCGGCGCGGGCAACATCCTGTCGCTGTGCTATGACGACCCGACGTTCAGCCCGACGGCAGGCTACTGCCGCCTGGTCGACCGCCGCGGCGCGGGCGAGGCGTACCGGCTGCTGGTGTCCAACGCCTACGTGAACATCGCAAGCCAGGTCTCGCGCGGCTTCGACTTCACGCTGCGCTACGAGAAGGACATCGGCACCGGCAAGCTGGTGTTCCGCACCGAAGCGACGAAGTTCAAGAAGCAGGCCACGAAGCTGTTCGCCGACGAGCTGTTCGACGACACCAACGGCAACATCGGTTCGCCGAAGTGGTCGGGCTTCGTCGATGCCACCTACACCATCGGTCGCTGGCGCTATCGCTATGGCTTCGACTTCCTGGGCAAGGAAGACAGCACCGAGTACCTGGGTGAGGATCCGGCCGATACCATCTACGACTTCAAGGTCGGCACCTACATCACCCACTTCGCCTCGGTGCGCTTCAAGGACAAGGACTGGGAAGTGACGGCCGGCGTGCGCAACCTGTTCGACAAGGACCCGCCGGTGATCTCCTCCGGGTTCTACAACCGGGTGGGCAACTCGCCCCTGTACAGCGGCTTCGACTACCTGGGCCGCACGGCCTTCATCAACGTCGCCAAGGCGTTCTGAGGGCATGAGTCGGAGCCGGCTCCGGCCGGCTTTGACTGACGATGAAACCTTCGGGCCCCGCGGCGACGCGGGGCCTTTTTCGTTGCGGATGCTGCGGGCGTAAGATTGACGCAGCAATCCGGTCGCTTCGGGGATCCACATGCGCAAATTCATCGCTGTCGTTTCACTGCTGCTCGCAGCGCCGCCTGCCTTCGTCGCCGAGGGCAAGCCCGTGCCGCCCTCGATCGCGGTGCTGGCCGCGTATCCGAAGATGTCGGGCTTCACCGTTTCGCCCGATGGCGCGCACCTGGCCGCGATGGAAGCGCGCGGCGAGGATCGCGTCATCCTGGTGTGGAAGACCGATGCGCTGTCGGCGCCGCCCACCGTCATCGGCAGCACAAAGATGAAGCTGCAGCGGGTGGAGTTCATCAAGAACGACACGCTGGCCGTCACGCTGTGGCAGCCCTACGACCTGCGCTTCGACAACACCACCAAGACCTTCATCAGCAAGCTGTACTTCACCGACCTTGCGGGCAAGAACTGGCGCGAGCCGCTGCAGCAGCCGGTGCCGCGCAGCAAGGTGCAGGAGATCGAGCAATCGCTGTCGAGCCCGTCCGTCCTCGACGACCTGCCCAACGATCCGGCCAATGTGCTGGTGGTCAACAACACCGGCAGCGACCAGGGCGACATCTACAAGGTGGAAGTGGCCAGCGGTCGCGCGGTGCGCGTCCAGCGCGCCGACGAGAAGACCGGCGGCTACATCACCGACCTGGACGGTGACATCCGCGGACGCGTGCGCCTGGATACCGATGACGGCGGCGCCTTCGTCGCCACCGAGATCCGCGACACGAAGAGCGGCGCCTGGCAGCAGCATTTCAAGTCCTATGCGAAGGCGCGCGATGTGGTGACGGTGGTGGGCTTCTCCACCGATCCGAACATCGCGTATGTGCTCAGCAACGTGGGCCGCGACAAGGCGGCCATCTACGCCTACGACATCGCCGCGCGCAAGCTGGGCGAAGTGGTGTTCGAGCACAAGTTCTTCGACGCCACCGGCATGGGCGTGTGGCACATCAAGGATGCGAACTTCGGCCAGGTGGAATATTTCATTTACGATGGCCCGCGCGAAGGCGACTTCTACTTCAATTCCGCCTGGAGCCGCGAGATGGATGCGCGCGTGGCCAAGGCGCTGGGCATCGTGGCCGAGCCGCAGCAGCTCGTCGATCCTGCCACCGGCGATACCGCCCGTGCCGCCATGCGCATGGGCCGCGACTGGCGGCCGTTGAGCATTTCGCAGGATCGCAAGGTGATGGTCTTTGCGGCCGACTCACCGAATGAGGCCGCCACGTACTACCTGCTGAAGGACAACAACCTCACGGTGCTCACCAAGGCCTATCCCGACATCGATCCGCGGGCGCTGGGCCAGACGAAACTCGTCTACTACAAGGCGCGCGATGGCCTCGACATCCCCGCCTTCCTGCACACGCCGAGCACCGACCTGTGCGGCCCGGGACCGTGGAAGACCGTGATCCATCCGCACGGCGGGCCGTGGGCGCGCGATGCGCTGGGCTTCGATGGCTCGATGTGGGTGCCGCTGATGGTCAGCCGCTGCATGGCCGTGCTGCAACCGCAGTACCGCGGCTCGCAGGGCTGGGGCCGCAAGCTGTGGATGGCGGGCGATCGTGAATGGGGCCAGAAGATGCAGGACGACAAGGACGATGGCGCGAAGTGGCTCATCGACCAGAAGATCGCGCAGCCGGGCCACATCGCCATGTTCGGCTTCTCGTATGGCGGCTATGCATCGATGGCGGCGGCGGTGCGTCCCAACGGGCTGTACAAGTGCGCCATCGCCGGCGCCGGCGTCTCGGACATCGATCGCATCTGGGCCAAGTACTTCACCAACGTGTTCTTCCGCGAAGGGCAGAGCAGCACGGTGCAGGGCCTGAGCCCGCTGTCGAAGGCGGATCAGATCCAGATACCGATTTATGTCTACCACGGCGATCGCGACCAGACGGTGCCCATCGAGCAGTCGCAGTGGTTCGTGAACAAGGCCAAGGGGGCCGGCAAGGACGTGACCTGGCGCGAGTTCAAGGACTACGCGCATGGGCCGGCCTGGACCCGCCAGACCATGGGTGAGCAGCTCAAGGGCATCGAGGACTACTTCGCCAAGGGCTGCGGCGGGTCCGGGCTCTAGCCGCCGCGCAGGATTACGGCCGTGGGCAGCATTTGACCGCACCGGTGGCGGGCGCGGTGGGCATGCGCTACTCTAATCAAGAGTAATTCGCATTTGCAACCTGATCCATGCTGATGAAGTCCACGTCCGCGCCCCAGCTTGTCTCCGGTGAACCGGTATCGCTTGCCAGCCTTCACCAGGGAGCCTCGGGGACCATTGCCCGCGTGCTGGAGGACGATGGCGCCGTGCTGGGTGACGAGACCGGCGGCACCATCGTGATGCGGCTGGTGGAGCTGGGCTTCGTGCAGGGCGAGCGCTTCGAGATCATCGCCGAGTCGCGCCCTGGCGGCGATCCCATCGCGGTGCGCATCGGTGGCACCTGTTTCGCGCTGCGGCGCCGCGAGGCCGCCGCGGTGATGGTGTGCCCGGCACTTACGTGAACGCCGCCGCGCTTTCTGCTTCTGCCGCCACCGGCCTGCCGCTGCGGGTGGCACTGGTTGGCGTGCCCAACTGCGGCAAGACCGCGCTGTTCAATCGCCTCACCGGCAGTCGCCAGCGCGTGGCCAATTACGCGGGCGTCACCGTCGAGCGCAAGGAAGGCCACTGCCATGACGCCAGCAGCGGCCGCAATTACCGCGTGCTAGACCTGCCCGGCAGCTACAGCCTCGGCGCCACCACGCTCGATGAGGCCATCACCCGCGATGCCGTGCTCGGCCGTCTCGCCGGCGAAGAACTGCCCGAGATCATCATCAATGTGGTCGACGCCACCAATCTGCGCCTGGGCCTGAGGCTGTCGCTGGAACTGCTGAAGCTGAACCGGCCGATGATCGTCGCGCTGAACATGAGTGACATCGCGCGCCAGCGCGGCATGAGCGTGGACCCCGAGAAGCTCGCCGCCGAACTGGGATGTCCGGTGGTCGAAACCGTGGCCGTGCGTCCGGGGGGCGAGCATCAGTTGCTGGCGGCGCTGGCGCACGCGCAGCGCGGCGATGCCACGCGCTACCGCGACTGGAAATCCCCGCAACGCGCCGAGGTCGAAGCCACGCAGCGTGAAGTGCGCCGCATCCTCGATGCCATCGGCTATCGCGAGCCGCTGCGCGCCCGCGCGCTGTCGCGCATCGACACCGTGGTCATGCATCCGGTGGCCGGCCCCGCGCTGCTGGGGCTCGTGCTGTTCCTGATGTTCCAGGCCGTGTTCAGCTGGGCCGCGGTGCCCATGGACTGGATCGATGGCGGCGTCGGCGTGGTGGGCAACTGGGTGGGCACCATGCTGCCGGATGGCCCGCTGCGCAGCCTGCTGGTGGATGGCGTGATCGCCGGCATCGGCAGCGTGCTGGTGTTCCTGCCACAGATCCTGATCCTGTTCTTCTTCATCCTGGTGCTGGAAGACAGCGGCTATCTGCCGCGTGCCGCCTTCCTGCTCGACCGGTTGATGGGCGGTGTGGGGCTGTCGGGCCGCGCGTTCATTCCACTGCTATCGTCGTTTGCCTGCGCCATCCCCGGCATCATGGCCGCGCGCACCATTCCCAACCTTCGCGACCGGCTCGCCACCATATTGCTCGCGCCGCTGATGACCTGCTCGGCGCGGCTGCCGGTGTATGCGCTGCTGATCGGCGCATTCATTCCGGCGCGGCGGGTGGGCATCTTCAACCTGCAGGGACTGGTGCTGTTCGGGCTGTACCTGGCGGGCGTGGTCGCCGCGCTGCTGGTGGCGCTGGTGATGAAGCGCATCACGATGAAGTCGAGCTACCACCCGCTGCTGATGGAGCTGCCCGAATACCGCTGGCCCAACCTGCGCAATCTGGTGATGGGTTTGTGGGAGCGGGTGAAGATCTTCCTGAACCGCGTGGGCACCATCATCCTGGCGCTGTCGATCATCCTGTGGTTCCTCAGCACGTATCCCGCGCCGCCGCCGGATGCCACGCGGCCGGCCATCGATTACAGCCTGGCCGGCATGCTGGGCCATGCGCTGCAGGTGGTGTTCGCGCCCATCGGCTTCAACTGGCAGATCTCCATCGCGCTGGTGCCGGGCCTTGCGGCGCGCGAGGTGGCGGTGGGCGCGCTGGGCACGGTGTATGCGCTGTCGGCCACGGCCGAGAACATGGACACGGCGTTGGCGCCGCTGCTGGCCGCAAGCTGGAGCCTGCCCACGGCGTTGTCGCTGCTGGCGTGGTTCGTGTTCGCGCCGCAGTGTCTGTCGACGCTGGCCACCGTGAAGCGCGAAACGAACTCGTGGCGGTATCCGCTGATCATGATGGGATACCTGTTCGCCATGGCCTATGTGGCGTCGTTCCTCACCTATCACATCGCCAGCGCGATGATGGGAGGCTGAAGATGTGGCAGCAGCTCATCGTGGGGATTCTCGTCGCGGCGGCGCTGCTGATGGCGCTGTGGAAGCTGCCGGGCAAGGCGACGCGGCTGCGGTATGTGAGCTGGATGCGGCGGTTGTCGGGTAGCCGCGGACCGCTGGCCAGGCTGGCGTGGCGGCTCGAAGGACAGTTGCGGCGCGATGAATCGGCCTGCGCGGGCTGCAGCGCGGCGGATTCGCACCGTCCTCCGGGCGCCGCGCCTGGCGCGGGTCCGCGGGTCGGTTCCCGACGGTCATAACTTCCGCCCGGCGATTCGCCGCCTGCCCCGGCCGGCGCTATGCTCGCCGGCATGAAGAACAAGAACATCGTGGTCTCCCTTGGCGCTGCTGCGGTCGCGCTGCTCGCCTCGCAAGCTCCCGCGGCGGACGGCACACGCCGCTGCTTCGAGATATACGAAGACGCCGCGCGGCTGGCCTGCTATGACGCGCTGTTCGGCAAGCCGGCGCGACCCGCCGGCGCGACTCAAACTGCTGCGCCGGCGCAGGCCACGCCATCGGCACCAGCAGTGCCGGCCGCACCGCCAGTGGTATCGCGAGCGGCTGCGCCCGCTGCAGCGCCCGTTCCTCCCGCGCAGCCGACCAGCAGGCCAAACGATGCGCCGGTCACGGGCCGTATCGTTTCAGTGAGCCGGCTGTCCGGCGATCGCTTTGCCATAACGCTGGACAATGGTCAGGTGTGGACGCAGCTCGAGCGCGATCCGGCTGCGGAAGTGCGCGTGGGAGACACGGTCAGCATCAAGCCGGCAATGCTCGGCTCGTGGATGCTCGAGACCCGCGGCGGAGTCCGCACCAGGGTGCGCGCCGCGCGCTGAGCGTTGCGGTCCGGCGCCGGCATGGCGCTGCTTCGGGTCCGACCTCAGGTGTTGGAAAACCCCACCAAGGCGATCCCGGATCCGACTTGCGGCTGACGAAAAGCCACAAGTCGTTGATTCAGAAGGCTCTGGAGCTGCTCCGGCACTCACCTCGGATGAGTTCGCCGAGAGCCGTTGTTGCCGTAACACAACGGCCGCGCTCTTGTCGCGCTTATACGTATTTAATTATTCTTCATGCACTGCGGTTGTGAGCACGGGTTCACACATCGCGCAACACATCCAGGAAGAAATCAAATGGAAAAATCAGCAACAAGCTCCAGTCAGCGCCCGTGGCAGAAGTCTGTCGCCGCTGCCGTCGCGCTGGCCGTCTCGGGCGCAATCGTCGCGCCCATGGCGATGGCTCAATCGACCACCGTCGGCAATGTGTTCGGACAGGTCACCGCCAATGCCGGCGACACGGTTACCGTCAAGAACCAGGACACGGGTGTCGAGCGCACGGTGGCCGTGGGGGCCAACGGGCGCTTCCTATCCTCTGCGCTGCCCCCGGGCAAGTACCTGGTCACCCTGAACAAGGGTGGCGCGCCGGTGTCCAAGCTCGTCCTGGATGTGCTTGCCGGCCGTGGCACCGAGGCCGTTTTCAGCACTGAACTGGAAGAAGTGGTCGTCACCGGCGCAGCAGCCGCCATCGACGTTTCTTCCACAACGAATGGCACGCTGTTTGATGCGACGTCCCTCGCCGAGCTGCCGGTGGCGAACCATGACCTGAACGGAATCATGACTCTCGCCACCAGCACCGTGAAGGCGGACTCCCGCTACGACGGCGGCATCAGCATCGGCGGCGGTGGCCCTTCCGAAAACGCTTACTACATCAACGGCTTCGCGGTCACCAACCCGCTGACGCAGCTCGGCTCGATGGAACTGCCCTACGGGGCCATCAAGCAGGTGCAGGTCCAGACCGGTGGCTACGGTGCGGAATTCGGCCGTTCCGTGGGCGGCGTGGTGAACGTGATCACCAAGAATGGCGGCGCCGAGTGGCATGGTGGCGCCGCGGTGTCGTGGGAGCCGGATTCCCTGCGCGCATCCGAGCACAACCTGTTCTATGGCAAGACCGGCGCGACCACGGATGGAACGCTGTACCGCTACACCAAGGACAATTCCACCGATGTGATGACCTACAGCGCGAACATCGGCGGTCCCGTCATCGCCGACAAGCTGTACTTCTTCGCCGCGGCCGATCTGAAGAAGACGGACGACAAGTCCGTGAACGTCGAGAACGGTTCCGGCAACGCGGCCACCAGCGGCTGGAAGGACTCCACGTTCAAGAACAAGCGCTACCTGGCCAAGGTCGACTGGTACATCAGCGAGGACCACCGCCTCGAAGGCACGGCCCTGGGCGACAACTACACCGCCAAGGACCGCTACTCCGGGTACGACTACGCGACGTTCTCGCCCGGTGCCTACAAGTACACCGAGAGCGCGAAGAACTTCGGCGGCGTGACTCCGGGCGTGGGCGGCGACGCCCAGATCCTGAAGTACACCGGCCACCTGCTCGACAACCTGACGATCACCGCTCTGTATGGCCAGAGCAAGTACCAACACAAGGACACGTTCGCGGGCGTCGACATCACCAAGCCGCAAGTGCGCTACAGCACCACGAACACGGCCCGGCTGGTCGACCCGCGCCTGGTGAACCCCGCGAACATCACGCTGCAGAACTTCCTGCCCCCGGGCACCACGGGCATCGCGCCGGGCGCGCATGAGTCGACCAAGTCCTACCGCTTCGACCTGGAGTGGGGCATCGGCAGTCACCTGCTCCGCGCGGGCGTCGACATCAACAAGCTGAAGTCGGTGGGCGCGGGCGAGATCGTGCTCAGCCCCCAGACCAGCGACACCATCATCGCCCCGGGCCTGACGGGCGCGTACTACCTGTACGCGTCGACGACCAGCACTGCCACCGCGACTGGCACGACCGCGATCTACCGCAACAGCTACCAGACGCAGTCGCTGGCCGCGGCGGGCGCCACGCCCGATGCCAGCGGTCGCTGGTACTACGTGCGCGTGCGTGAGTTCGGCGACATCACCAACGCCGAATCCAACCAGGCCGCGCAGTACATCGAGGATCGCTGGCAGGTGACGGACACGCTGCAGGTCACCGGCGGCATCCGCAACGAGAGCTTCTACAACGTGAATGGCGCGGGCGAGAAGTTCCTGAAGATGGACAGCTTCATCAGCCCCCGCCTGTCCGCGTCGTGGGACGTCCATGGCGATGCCTCGATGAAGGTGTACGGCTCGGCCGGCCGCTACAGCGTGCAGGTGCCCACGCACATCGCCGTGCGCGGCGCCAGCCCGTCGGCGCTGCTGGATCGCTATTACCGCTACACCGGCGTGGATGCCGCCACGGGCAAGCCCACTGGCCTGATCCCGCTGGGCAACTGGTTCTCGGGCAACAACGAGTACGGACAGGACAAGGCGCCGCTGGCCGTCTCCGGCTCCAAGATGAAGCCCACCTACCAGGACGAGGCGACCCTGGGCATCGATGCCAAGGTGTTGCCGGACTACGTCGGCGGCGTTTCGTTCACGTACCGCAAGCTCAAGGCGTCCATGGACGACTTCTGCGACTACCGCGTGATCGATGCCTACGCGGCGAAGAACAACATCAACATCACGGCGGATCCGTATCCGTTCGGTTGCGCCACCATCAACGTGGGCACGGGCAACACGCTGTACTTCGACGTGGACGGCTCCGGCAAGCAGGTGAAGTTCGCGCTGAGCGCCGCGGACCTCGGCCTGCCCAAGGCGAAGCGTAACTACACCGCCCTCAACCTGTACCTCGAGCATCCGTTCAAGGACAAGTGGTACGGCAAGTTGAGCTACACCTGGTCGAAGAGCCGGGGCAATACCGAGGGCCAGACCAAGTCCGATACCGGCCAGTCCGACGTGGCTACTACCTCGACTTGGGATTTCAAGGAGATCATGGAGTACTCGTACGGCAACCTGCCGAACGATCGCAGGCACCAGATCAAGGGCTTCGGCTACTACCAGGCCTTCCAGCAAGTGGGCTTCAGCGCCTCCTTCGTGGCCGAGTCGGGCCGTCCGAAGAACTGCCTGGGCCTGTACGCCGGCACGGGCGAAGACATCTACGGTGGCTACAACCAGTTCTTCTACTGCGATGGCAAGCCGACGCCGCGTGGTTCGCAGGGGCGCCTGCCTTGGAACTACTCGCTCGACCTGGGCGTGGTCTACAAGCCTTCGGCCCTGGAAGGCCTGGCGGTGCGTGCCGACGTGTTCAACGTGATGAACACGCAGCGCGTGCTGTCCATGGACGAGCTGCACGAGGATTCCTCCGGCAAGCTGCCGACCTATGGTCGACCGCTGGCCTACTCCTCGCCCCGCAGCGTGCGTCTGACGGTCTCGTACGACTTCTGATCCAGTCTCAGCAGCGTCACGAACGAGAGGGCCGCCTTCGGGCGGCCCTTTCTTTTTCCGGGCGCGCGCGGCTTTTCGGGCATGCTGCAGCCATGAATCCGATTCCCGACCCGGCGCTGCGCCAGGTGGCCGAAGCCCATGCATCGCGTGGCGAGTGGGCGCAGTCGCTGGCCGCTTTCCAGGAACTGCTCCGCCGGCGGCCGGGCGATGCCGACATCCTGCTGCAGCTCTCGTACGTCAGCTCCCTTGCGGGCGATTACCGCCAGGCGCGCGACTTCGCCGTGCGGGCCGCGGGGACTGCGCCCTCTGATCCGCGGCAGGTCCTCGAACTCATCGCGCGCCTCCGGACCTTCAACGAGGCTCCGGCGCTCCTGGCCTGCCTGGATCGCCAGCTTCAGTCCGCGCGCATGCCGCAGGCGCTGCTGGTGGGTTTTGCAGCACAGCTGAGCTACCTGGGCGAGCAGTCACGCGCGCTCGAGTTGCTGGACGTGGCGCGGCAGCGCGAACCGGACAATGCATCCATCTTGTTGGCCCGCAGCCAGGTACTGGCCTACCTCGGGCGACTCGACGAGGCGGAGCAGGATGCGCTTGCCTGTCTCGCGCGTTCACCGGGCATGTGGCGCGGATGGCCGCTGCTGGTCGGGCTTCGCAAGCAGACACGGGAGCTGAACCACGTGGCGCCCCTCAGGAGATTGCTGAGTCAGCCGCAGCTACCGTCCGAAGCCATCGCCGAGCTCGGCTTCGCTCTCCACAAATCCCTCGATGACCTGGGCGAATACGACAAGGCCTGGTCCGCGCTCGAGATGGCCTGCCTCGCCAAGCGCTCCACGCTCAAGTACCGCACCCAGGACACGGTCGATCTGGCCGACGCGCTGCTCTCTTACCGGCTGGCCCCGGGCCAGGCGCCGGTTTCCGCCACGCAGGCGGCCGGCCCCACGCCCATTTTCATCGTCGGCATGCATCGTTCGGGCACCACGCTGCTGGAACAGCTTCTGCAGGGCCACAGCGACGTACGCGGGCTGGGTGAGCTGTACGACTTCACCTGCCAGATGCGACAGGCCACCGGCCATCATTGCCGCGGGGTCATCGACAACGAAATCGTGCGCCTCGCCATCGGCGTGGATTTCGACGCAGTGGGGCGCGGCTATCTCGAGGGCGTTGCCTGGCGCCTGGGCAAGGAGAAGTTCTTCATCGACAAGCTGCCCTCGAATTTCCTGAACGCCGGCTTCATCTGCCGCGCGCTGCCGCAGGCCAAGGTGCTCCACATGCGGCGCGATCCGATGGACACCTGCTTCTCGAACCTGCGCGAACTGTTCCTCGACGCCAATCCGTATTCCTACGACCAGGCGGAACTGGGCGCCTTCTACCGCCAGTACGAACGCGTGATGGATCACTGGTCGAAGTCATTCCCCGACCGGATCCTCGACGTGAGCTATGAAAGACTGGTGGAAGAACCGGAGCAGCAGATGCTCGCCGTGGCGCAGTTCTGCGGACTACCGTTTGAGCCCGCTATGAGCCGGCTCACGCCGGCCGCAGGCGGCGTTTCCACCGCCAGTGCCGTGGCCATCCGCCAGGGCATCACCAAGCAAAAGGCGCCCAAATGGGCGCCTTACGCTTCGCATCTGGCCCGCCTGCAACAGGTGCTGGCGGGCTGATGCCTTGGTCGGACGTTACTTGACGTCCGTGCGGCGCAGTACCACGCGCCGATTCTGCGCGCGGCCCTCGGCCGTCTTGTTGTCGGCCACCGGCTGGGTTTCGCCAAAGCCCTTGGCTTCCAGCCGCGAAGCAGCCACGCCCTTGTCGAGCAGGTACTTGCGCACCGCATCGGCGCGACGCTGCGACAGCGCCTGGTTGAGCGCATCGCTGCCCACGCTGTCCGTGTGGCCTTCGATGACGCCGGTGGCCGAAGTGACCGCCGTGTTCATGAAGGTGACCACGCGGTCGAGGTCCGCGTACGACTCGGGCTTGACGACCGCCGAGTTGGTGTCGAAGAACACTTCCAGCCGCACCGTGACGCTGCAGCCCACGCTGTCCACGCGATCGCCCGCGGGCGTGGTGGGGCAGCGGTCGGCCGTATTCGGCACGCCATCGTGGTCGTCATCCGCGGGAGGCGGCGGCGGCGGGGGAGGCGGCGGCGGGGGCGGAGGAGGCGGGGGCGGCGGCGGAGCAGCCGCGACCGGGGGCGGCGCGGGCGGCGGCGGCGGAGCCGGTGGCGTGCCACCGAAGGCAAGCTGCAGGCCCAGGCCCGCGAACAGGTCCGAGTACGGACGATCGATGGACTTGCGCAGGCCCACCTGGAACTTGGTCTGCAGCTTGTTGCCGTTGCCATAGGTGACAAGGTCTGCCACGGCGCCGATGGCGGCCTTCACGGCCACTTCCTTGTCGGGCTTGGTGGGTTTGAAGGCATCGATCACGCCTGCGCCCAACGTGAAGAAGGGCGAGAACTTCTGGTCGCGGTTGTAGACGCGCGTGGCGTCGAGCGTGGCGCCCTTGATCTCGTGGTCGCCGACTGCGCGACGGATGTCGTGGTTCGAGTCGAAGAGGTTGACGCCGAGGTCCCACTTCTCGCTGAGCGCCTTGCTCAGGTCGCCGTAGTAGCCGACCGCATCATCGAGGCCGCGGTCGGAATCCGGGCTGTGCCACAGTGCACCGGCGCCCAGGTTCCACTGGCCCACGTCGGTGCCCGCCTGGGCCGCCACGGCCGTTCCCAGCAGCGCAGCGGCCACCGCCAGTTTCAATCCATGCTTTTTCACTTTGTTTCCCCTTGGAGGTTCGCCCGATGGCGAATCGAAGCAAGGATGCTACCGGGCGAGTCGTTGAAGCAGCAAGCGATCACCGACCTGCAATCCCCGCCTGTGAGCCTCGCCTGCCAGGATTTCCAGCACGCCGGCCACATTCACGCCTGAGTCGATGATTGCCTCCGACAGCGGCACCGCGTGCTCGTGGATGCGGAGGATCCGGCCCTGTGCGTCGAAAAACACCATATCCAGAGGCACATACGTGTTCTTCATCCACATGGACATGGGGCGCGGCTCATCCAGCAGGAACAGCATTCCATGGTCCGCCGGCAGCTTCTGCACCCACATCAGCCCCTGTTGCTGCTGCTCGGGGGTCTCGGCCAGCCAAATGTAAAAGATGTCACGCCCACTGCTGCGCTGGATGGTCAGCGTGTCCCGGGCGAAGCCGCGCAGCTGCTCGGGCTGGTAATCCGATGCGGCGGTCCGGTCCGCCGCAGCCTGCGCGGCCGGCCGCACGGGGTTCTGCGCGCAGGCTGGCGCAACCACCGCGCATGCCATGGCGAGCATCACGAGCAGTCGGTTCATGGGGCATCTCCGGTGGCCACGCGGCCGGTGAATTCGAAGGTGGGCAGCAGCAGCCGCTCGCTGCCGGACAGTTCCGCGGCGGGTTCCGTGCAGTAGCCGCGCACCTGCACGCGCTCGAACTTGCCGCTCGCCGCGGGCAACGGCGTGCGGGTCAGTGTTTCGACGGCGCAGCGGTCATTGCCGCGCGTGGCGAACATGCGGCCCTCGCCCTCGAGGATCACGGTGACATTGGTGGGCAGGGCCTGCGCGCCGCCGGCGGCCGCGTCCTTGTAGTCGATGCCGAAGATGAACCGCAGGTGCCGCGGCGAATTGTCCGGCGCACTGCCGGCGAGCGGACCGGCCAGCGTCACGCGCAGTCCCTTGCCATCGGGGCGTGCGCCGCCTTCGCAGAGCATGACCTCGTTCGACCAGTTGAGGTCCGCGGTCAGCGCGCCGCGCAACTGCGCCTGCAGCGTTCCGCCACCACCGTCAATGCAGCCGGATGCCGAATCCGCTGCGGCCGCGGCCTTCTGCGGCGCGCTTTCGCTGTTGTCGGAGGCGCAGGCCGTCATGGCAATGCCTGCCAGGAGCAAACACAGGTGCTGGTGCATGCCCGCAATCTTAGGCCGTGGCTTCAAAGTGTGCGTGGATTCATCAGCCGCGCCGGCGCGGCCGCTACACTACGCACCATGCAACTCGTCGAAATCTCGCCGGTACTCCCGGCCGCACTCTCCCGTCTGCCGGAACTGGCCGGCAACCTCTCTTACAGCTGGCACCGACCCACTCGCGCCCTGTTCGAAGACCTCGATCAGGTGCTGTGGCGACAGACACAGTCCAACCCGCGGCTGTTGCTGCGTTGTGTAAGCCAGGCCACGCTCGATGCCGCCGCGAAGGATCAGGACTACCTGCGCCGCTACGCCGAGGTGCTGTACGACTACGACCGCTACCAGTCGCAGGCTGCCGCGCAGGCCGGTGCGCCGCTGGTGGCGTATTTCTGTGCCGAATACGGATTCCACGAAAGCTTTCCGAACTACTCCGGCGGCCTCGGCATCCTGGCGGGCGATCACTGCAAGGCGGCCAGCGACGAACAGCTGAATTTCGTGGCCGTGGGCCTGCTGTATCGCCAGGGCTATTTCACGCAGTCGGTGGACAGCGATGGCGCGCAGCATGCCGGCTACCGCGATGCCGACCCCCGCGACCTGCCGGTGGAGCCGGTGCGCGATGCGGCCGGCGAGTGGCTGCAGGTGCGCGTGCCGGTGGCCGGCCGTGAAATCGTGGCGCGCCTGTGGCGCGCGCAAGTGGGTCATGTGTCCGTGTATCTGCTGGACACCAACGTCGCCGCGAATTCCGAAACCGACCGCGACATCACCTTCCGCCTCTATGGCGGCGATGAATCCCATCGCATCAAGCAGGAGATGGTCCTGGGCATCGGCGGCGTGCGCGCGCTGCGCCTGCTGGGACTCAAGCCCTCGGTGTGGCACATGAACGAAGGCCATGCCGCATTCCTGTCGATAGAACTGTTGCGCGAGCAGCTCGCCGCAGGCCTCCCGTTCGAGGCCGGCATGGAGGCGGTGGCCGCGCAGGGCGTGTTCACCACGCATACGCCGGTGGCCGCGGGCCACGATGCATTCTCGGATCACCTGTTCGCCGAGCATTTCGGCGGCTTCGCCGAATCCATGGGCGTGGGTCTGGAACGGCTGCTGGCGCTGGGCCGCGCGCCCGGGCAGGACGGACGATTCAACATGACGCGCCTTGCGCTGAACGCCGCGCGCCGCATGAACGGCGTCAGCCGCATCCACGGCGCGGTGTCGTCGCGGCTGTGCGCCGACCACTGGCCGGAGATCCCCGCCGCGGAAAACCCGCTGGGCTATGTCACCAACGGCATCCACGTGCCCACATTCCTTTCGACGCAGTGGGCGCAGTACCTCGACGAGCGCCTGCCCGAGTGGCGCGACCGCCTGTGCGAAGCCGATTTCTGGAAGGCCGTGGATGAACTGCCCGAGGGGCCTTTCTGGGCCACTGCGCAGGATGTGAAATCCCGGATGATCGCCGGCATCCGCGCGCGGCTGGAGCGCGAGTTCCGCCGCAAGCGCCTGGGCCCCATGCAGTACGCGCACATCACGCGGCACCTGGACCCGGGCAATCCCAACGTGCTCACCATCGGCTTCGCGCGCCGCTTCGCCACCTACAAGCGCGCGGCGCTGATCCTGCGCGACCGCGAGCGCCTGCTGCGCATCGTCTCGGACGAGGACCGGCCGGTGGTGTTCCTGTTTGCCGGCAAGGCACATCCGGCCGACCGGCCCGGACAGGAAGTGTTGCGCGAGATCAAGCGCACCATGCTCTCGCCCGAGTTCGCGGGACGCGTGGTGTTCCTCGAGGACTACGACATCCAGCTTGCGCGCTGGATGGTGTCCGGCGTCGACGTCTGGCTGAACAATCCCATCGCGCCGCTGGAAGCCAGCGGCACCTCCGGCATCAAGGCCGCGGTGAATGGCCGCCTGAATCTTTCCATCCTCGACGGCTGGTGGGCCGAGGCCTTCGACGGAACCAATGGCTGGGGACTGCAGGGCGCCGATGCGATGGACGAATCGCGCCGCGATCAGCTCGACTCCGAGGCCATCCTCGATGCCATCGAGGAGGAAGTGGTGCCCATGTACTACGCGCGCAATGCCGCGGGCCTCGCGCCCGAGTGGGTGCGTCGCTGCCGCCACGCCATGGCCACCGTCATCCCTCACTTCAACATGCGCCGCACCGTGCGCGACTACGCGCGCGGCATGTATCTGCCCGCTGCCGCGCATGGCCGCTCGCTGCTCGACAATGGCGGCGCCGGTGCGCTGGAGCTGGCGCGCTGGAAGGACCTGGTGCGCCAGCGCTGGAATGGCGTCGCCGTCGTCGCGGTGAACGAAGAGCCGCGCGCGCCCGAACCCAGCGCGCCGCTGAAACTGCGCGCACGCGTGCAACTCGGCGGACTCTCGCCGCGCGACATCCGCGTGGAATTCAAGGCGCGACGCCTGCTGCCCGAGGCGCGCTTCGATGCCGCGCCGTTGTGTTCCTTCGGCCATGGCACGCCGCCGGGCCAGTGGCGCGCGCAGTTCGAGCCCGTGGGGCCGGTGGCCGCCGATGGCACGGTGATGTTCGAAGTGGCTGCGGTGCCGCCGAGCACGGGCCAGTACCAGCTCGACGTGCGCGCCTATCCCTGGCACCCGCTGCTGGGTCACCCGCTCGAAATGGGTTTGATGAAGACCTTCTAGACGCGGCGTTGCGCCACCCGCCGTGGCGCGGGTGACGCGAGCCTCAGGGCTCGCGCACCAGTATCTGCCCCGCCAGCGGCGGCAGGTCGAGCACGATGGAGCAGGGTTGCTGATGCCACACGCCGGCCGTGGCTTCGGCAAACGTGCTGCCCAGGTTGGCGCCGCCATAGTGCCCTGAATCCGAATTCAGCAGCACGCGGTAGCGGCCCGGCGCCGGCACGCCGACGCGGTATCCCCTGCGCGGCTCCGGCGTGAAGTTCAGCACCACCACGGCCGAGTCGCCGCCGCCGTGCCGCACGAAGCTCAGCACCGACTGCTCGCGGTCGTTGCAGTCGATCCACTGGAAGCCTGCCGGCTCGAAGTCGTGCCGGTGCAGCGCGGGCAGATCGCGGTAGGCGCGGTTGAGGTCCGACACCAGATTCTGCATGCCGCGATGCTCGGCATGTTCCAGCAGGAACCACGGCAGCGCCACGTGGAAATCCCATTCCCAGGGGTGCGCGAATTCCCCTCCCATGAACAGCAGTTTCTTGCCGGGCAGCGTCCACATGTAGGTGTACAGCAGGCGCAGGTTCGCAAGCTGCTGCCAGCGGTCGCCAGGCATGCGCCCCAGCAGCGAGCGCTTCAGGTGCACCACCTCGTCATGCGACAGCGGCAGGATGAAGTTCTCGCTGTACGCGTACATCATCCCGAAGGTCAGCTCGTTGTGGTGGAACCTGCGGTGCACCGGATCGCGCTTGAAGTAATCCAGCGTGTCGTGCATCCAGCCCATGTTCCACTTCATCGAGAAGCCCAGGCCACCGGCGTCCACTGGGCGGCTCACCATCGGCCAGTCGGTGGATTCCTCGGCCATCGTGATGGTGCCGGGTGCGCGTGAATGCGTGACCGCGTTCAGCGTGCGCAGGAATTCCACTGCTTCCAGGTTTTCGCGGCCGCCGTGACGGTTGGGGATGAAATTCGTGCCGCGCGCGAAATCCAGATACAGCATCGAGGCGACGGCATCCACGCGCAGGCCGTCGAAGTGGTATTCCTCCAGCCAGTAGCAGGCGCTGGCCAGCAGGAAGCTCTTCACCTCGTGCCGCTCGTAATTGAAGATGTAAGTGCCCCAGTCCTGGTGCTCCCCCTTGCGCGGGTCTTCATATTCATAGAGCGCGGTGCCGTCGAAACGCGCCAGGCCGTGCGCATCGCGCGGAAAATGCGCCGGCACCCAGTCGAGCAGCACGCCGATGCCGGCGCGGTGGCAGCAATCGATGAAATACTTCAGGTCGTCGGGCGGGCCGAAGCGGCTGGTGGGTGCGAAATAGCCGGTGGTCTGGTAGCCCCAGGAATCATCCAGCGGATGCTCCGCCACCGGCAGCAGTTCGATGTGCGTGAAGCCCAGACGCTGCACATGGGGAATGAGCTGCGCGGCCAGCTCGCGGTAGCTCAGGAAGGCGCCATCGGCCCCGCGCTGCCATGAGCCGGCATGCACCTCGTAGATGGAGGCCGGCGCATGCAGCCAGTCATGCCGGGGCCGTGCCTGCATCCACGCATCGTCCTGCCAGCGGTAGCTCGCCGGATCGGTGATGATGGAGGCCGTGGCCGGACGCATTTCCATGGCCCGCGCGTAGGGATCGGTCTTCAACATCAGCTGACCCGCGCGGCCGGCGATCTCGAACTTGTAGATTTCACCCACCGCCATGCCGGGCACGAACAATTCCCACACGCCGCTGCCGCCCAGCACGCGCATCGGCAGCCGCCGGCCATCCCAGTCGCAGAAGGGCCCGACCACGCTGACACGCTCGGCATTGGGTGCCCACACGGCGAAGCGCACGCCATCGATGCCGTCGATCCGTGCCGGATGGGCGCCGAGCATGCGCCAGGCCTCCACATGGCCGCCCGAAGCGAACAGCGCGAGGTCGTTCGGGGTGAGGGTGGGCGCGAAACTGTAGGGGTCCGGACGGGCGTGGCGCCCGCCCTGCGCGTCGATCCGTACCAGGATGGGGTGGGGATCGAGGCTGCCGGCCGCGACAGGCAATTCGAAGAAATCGGTATGACCAATACGTGTCAGCGCTCGCCCGTCCGCCAGTTCCACGCCGGCCGACGCCGGAAAGTAGGCGCAAACGACCGAGCCATCGTCCCGGGCATGCGTTCCCAGCACCGCATGCGGGTCGTGGTGGCGCCCGGCGGCAATGCGAATCTGCTCCGGTGAGAGAAGCTGCGGAATGGGTCTTCCTTTTGCGTGCGGCTTGTCAGCGTGGCGCGGGGGCCATTGTGGTAAATATAGCTGCATGGTTCGACTGTCGCGCAGCTCATCGGGGCGATATGTGAGCCGCCTCACCGGCGGTACTCTGGCAATGATCATGGCGGGAGGCCGCGGCGAACGCCTGCGCGGCCTCACCGAGCATCGCTGCAAGCCCGCCACGCCCTTCGGCGGCAAGTTCCGCATCGTCGACTTCGTGCTGTCGAACTGCGTGAATTCCGGCATCCGCAAGATCTGCCTGCTGACGCAGTACAAGGGCCAGTCGCTGATCCAGCACGTGCAGCGCGGCTGGAGTTACCTGCGCGGCGAATTCGGCGAGTTCATCGACGTGATCCCGGCGCAGCAGCAGGTGGGCAAGCACTGGTACCGCGGCACCGCCGATTGCGTGTACCAGAACCTCGACTACGTGCGGCAGCACCATCCGCAGCATGTGCTGGTGCTGGCCGGCGATCACATCTACAAGATGGACTACGGCCCGATGATCGCCTACCACGTGGAGAAGGGCGCCGACATCACCGTGGGTGTGGTCGAAGTGCCGGTGCCCGACGCGCGCGAGTTCGGCGTGCTCTCGGTCACCGAGTGGAATCGCGTCACCCGATTCACCGAAAAGCCCCCGAATCCCGAGCCCATGCCCGGCAACGGCAATGTGTCGCTGGCCTCGATGGGCATCTACGTGTTCAACGCCTCGCTGATCGAGCAACTCCTCATCGAAGACGCGGCGGATGAAACCTCCGCGCACGATTTCGGCAAGAACATCATCCCGAAAGCCATCGAGAAGCTGCAGGTCTTCGCCTATCCCTTCCGCAACGTGCGCACGCGGGCGCAGAACTACTGGCGCGACGTGGGCACGGTGGATGCCTTCTACGAAGCCAACCTCGAGCTGGTGCATGTCTCGCCGGAACTGAACGTCTACGACGAGGAATGGCCCATCTGGACCTACCAGGTGCAGCAGCCGCCGGCGAAGTTCGTGCTCGACGACGACGGCCGCGTCGGCATGGCGGTCAATTCGCTGGTGGCCGGCGGCTGCATCATCTCCGGCGCCGTGATCCGCAGCTCGCTGCTGTTCTCGGCCGTGCGCGTCGACGAGCGCTCGCAGGTCGAGCGCTCGGTGATCATGCCCGGCGTGCACATAGGCAAGAACTGCGTCATCCGCAACGCCATCATCGACGAGCACTGCGACATCCCCGACGGCACGCACATCGGTGTGGACCTGGCGCGCGATCGCGAGCGCTTCGATGTCACGCCGCGCGGGGTGGTGCTGGTCACGCCTGAATCGCTGCTGACGGCTACGGTTTCGCGAACCGCCTGACGCCCGGGATGACCGATCCGCGACTGCCAGTCGTCCTGCTCTGGCACATGCATCAGCCGCCGTACCGCGACGCACTGTCGGGGCGCTACGTGCTGCCCTGGACCTACCTGCACGCCATCAAGGACTACACCGACATGGCCGCGCACCTCGAAGAGGTGCCGGGCGCGAAGGCAGTGGTCAATTTCACGCCGGTGCTCATCGGCCAGATCGAAGACCTGACGGCCGCGGTGCGCAACTGCCTTGCCAGGGGCGACGCCCTGCCGGACGCGCTGCTCGCCACGCTCGATGCGCGGCCGCTGCCGCAGGCCGCCGCGCCGCGCCTTGCGCTGCTGCGCGCCTGCCTGCGCGCCGACCGCGAGAACCTCGTCAGTCGCCACGCGCCCTTCGCGGAGCTGGTGGAACTGGCGCAGTCCTTCGATTCCCTCGAACGCATCGGCTACGCGTCGGATCAGTATCTGCACGACCTGTCGGTGTGGTACCACCTGGCCTGGATGGGCGAGGCCGTGCGCCGCGAGGATGCGCGCATCGTGGCGCTGGTGGCCAAGGCGCGCGGCTTCGACACCGCCGAGCGCCGCGTGCTGCTCACGCTCATCGGCGAACTGCTGGCCGGCGTGCTGCCGCGCTTTCGCAGACTGGCGGAGCAGGGGCGCTGCGAGCTCGCGGTGTCGCCGTACAGCCATCCCATCCTGCCACTGCTGTTCGACTTCGGCGCCGCGCTGCAGGGCGAACCGCATGCGCCGCGGCCGCATCACGCCGCGTATCCGGGCGGCGCCGAGCGCGTGAGCTGGCACCTGCACCATGCCCGCAGCGAGTTCGAGCGCGTGTTCGGCTTCGCGCCCCGCGGCTGCTGGCCCTCCGAGGGCGCCATCAGCAACGAGGCCGTCGCTGCCATCGAGTCGGCCGGCTTCGACTGGCTGGCCACCAGCGTCAGCGTGCTGAAGCCCTCGCTGGAAAAGTCCGGCATCGAACTGCCCGCGGAGCATGCGGCCGCGGAGCGCCTGCTGAACCGTGGTTTCGCGGTGCAGGGCGGGGCGCGGCCCGGTGGCAATCTGGAATGCTATTTCCGCCACGACGGCATCTCCGACCTGATCGGCTTCACGTACTCGCGCTGGCATGGCGACGATGCCGCCGCCAACTTCACGCAGGAGCTGGCCGCCCTGGCCGCGCGCACCGAAGGCGAACCGGGCCGGGTGCTGCTGGTGGCCCTCGATGGCGAGAACGCCTGGGAGTACTACCCCTTCAATGGCTGGTATTTCCTGCGTGCCATGTACACGGCGCTGGCAACGCATCCCGACCTTCGCCTGGTCACGCTGTCCGAAATCGTCGATGAACATCGCGCGGCCGGCATCGCGCCAGCGCCGCTGCCGCAGGTGCGCGCCGGAAGCTGGGTGTATGGCACGCTGTCCACGTGGATGGGCGATCCCGACAAGAACGCCGGCTGGGATCTGCTCTGCGAGGCCAAGCGCGCCTTCGATGCCGAAGTGGCAAGTGGTCGGCTCTCGCCGGAGGCGCGCGCGCGCGCCGAACTGCAGCTTGCGGCCTGCGAGGCCTCGGACTGGTTCTGGTGGTTCGGCGACTACAATCCCGCGGGCGCCGTGCGCGACTTCGATGAGCTGTTCCGCCACCAGCTCGCCAGCCTCTACCGCTCGCTCGACCTGCAGCCGCCGGCCGCGCTCGAACAGCGCATCAGCATTGGTCGCGGCGCGCCGGAAGCCGGTGGCGTGATGCGTCGCTCGTGAGCGCAGGTGAAGCGGTGAACGGGGATGCAACGGTGCACGCGGCTGAATCCGTGAGTGCGGGTGCCCGCGACAAGGTGCTGGCGCGACGACGCAGCGGTGTGCTGCTGCCCGCATCCGCGCTGCGCCACGATCATCATGGCGCCTTCGGCGATCGCGCGCATCGCTTCATCGACTGGCTGGCCGATGCGGGATTCACCGTGTGGCAGCTGCTGCCGCTGGTGCCCACCGATGCCAGTGGCTCACCGTACTGGGCGCGCGCGGATCGTGCCGGCAGCAGCGATCTGGCCGACGCCACCGCGGACGATCCCGGCAGCGAAGCGGACTTCGAGCAGTTCCGTGCCGACAGCAGCGCCTGGCTGGACGATTTCACGCTGTTCGAAGCACTGAGCGTCGAGCAGGATGGCGCGCCCTGGTGGGAATGGCCGGAGCCGCTGCGGCGTCGCGATCCGGCCGCGCTGCGCGCCGCACGTGCGCGCCTGTCCGGGCACATCTCGCGTCTGGCGCATGCGCAGTGGCGCTTCGACGACCAATGGCGCGCGCTGCGCCGCCATGCCGCCGCGCGCGGCGTGAAGATATTCGGTGACCTGCCCATCTACGTGGCACCGGACTCCGTGGCGACCTGGTCATCGCCGGGCATGTTCCAGCTCGACGCCAGCGGCAGGGCCATCGCCGTGGCCGGCGTGCCGCCCGACTACTTCTCCGAAGACGGCCAGCTCTGGGGCAATCCGCTGTACGACTGGGACGCGCAGCGCCGCGATGGCTTCGCGTTCTGGATGCAGCGCCTGGCGCAGCAGGCCGATCGCTTCGACCTGCTGCGCATCGATCACTTCCGCGCGCTGGAGGCATACTGGTCGGTGCCCGCCGCTGCCACATCGGCGCGCAGCGGAACCTGGCGCCCCGCCGCGGGCGCCGACATGCTGGAGCGCGCGCGGCAAGTGTTGCCCCGTCTCGAGCTGGTGGCCGAGGACCTCGGCGTGATCACGCCGGCGGTGGATGCACTGCGCAGGCGCTTCTCGATGCCGGGCATGCGCGTGCTGCAGTTCGGCTTCGACGGCGATCCGGCCAACCTGCACCTGCCGCATGCCCACTCGGCCGACAGCGTGGTCTACACCGGCACGCATGACAACGACACCACCGTGGGCTGGTATGCATCGCTGGATGCGCGCGCGCGCGATCACGTTCGCCGCTACCTGGGCCGAGCCGATCACGAGGTGCATGACGCCATGCAACGCGCCGCGCTGGCCTCGGTGGGCGTGCTGGCGGTGTTGCCGATGCAGGACATCTTGCAACTGGGCAGCGAGGCGCGCCTCAATAGGCCGGGTACCACCACCGGGAACTGGGGCTGGCGCCTGCCGCTGCAGACGCTGACGCCGGAACTCGCCGGGCGATACCGCGACTTCAACCAGCTTTACGACCGGAGCTGATCCATGAAAGCACTGCGCCTGGCCGCGGCCCTGCTGCTGGCAGTGGCGATGGGCCTGCCGCTGGCCGGCTGTGCCTATTCGCACCTCGAGAAGCCCACGCTGCACGTGGTCGATGTGCAGTTGCTGAAGGGCGATCTGCTGCAACAGCAGCTCAAGGTGCGCATGCGCGTGCAGAACCCCAACGACCGTGAACTGCCCGTGGCCGGCATCACCTATGCGCTGGCCGTGGCCGGCGAGGCGTTCGCGCACGGCGAGTCGGAGCGCAATTTCATCGTGCCCGCGCTGGGCACCGCCGAGTTCGACGTCGACGTCACCGCGAATGCCGCCGGCGCATTGCTGAAGATACTGGCCGGCGGTCGCAAGCTGCAGTCGGTGGACTACCGGCTCACCGGCAAGGTGGCGCTGTCGTCGGGAATGCTGCGCTCGCTGCCCTTCGACGAGAAGGGCGTCGTCAACCTGCGCTAGAGATCATGCGCTCGTACAGCGCCACGTAGGCATCCACCTGCGTCTGCCAGGAATAATCCTGCGCCATCGCGTTCTGCACCAGGCGCCGCCACAGCGTCTTCTGTGAATACCACGCCAGCGCCGTCTCCACGCCCCAGGTCACGCCGCCCACGTCGTAATCGTTGAACACCACGCCGGTGCCGCGGCGGGTCAGCGGATCGAAGTGCTGCACCGAGTCGGCAAGCCCGCCCGTGCGACGCACGATGGGCACCGTGCCGTAGCGCAGGCTGTACATCTGGTTGAGGCCACAGGGCTCGTACTGCGAGGGCATCAGGAACATGTCGCTGGCGGCCTCGATCCAGTGCGCATGCTCCTCGCTGTAGCCGGCACGAAAGTGCACGCGCGTGGGATGCGTGTGCGCCAGCTCGCGGAAGAACTGCTCGAAGCGCGCCTCGCCACTGCCGAGGATGGCGCAGCAGAACTCGTGCCGCCGCAGCAGGTCGGGCAGCGCCTGCATCACCAGGTCGAAGCCCTTCTGAGCGGCCAGCCGGCTCACCATGCCCAGCAGCGGCTGCCGGCTGCGGGCGCCCGTGGCGAGCTCCATGCGCTGCAGGAAGTCCTGCTTCAGCTCGTCCTTGGTGCCGAGCTGGCTGGCGTTGTAGTGCAGCGGCAGGAAGCGGTCGTTGCGCGGATCCCATTCCTCGTAGTCCACGCCATTGAGGATTCCGGTCAGCGCGCCCGCGCGGCGCGCCAGCAGGTCCTGCAGTCCATAGCCATAGGCCGCGGTCTGGATTTCCTTCGCATACGTGGGACTCACCGTGCTCACGTGATCCGCATGCGCGATGCCCTCGCGCAGCGGATTGATGCGGCCCGCGGCCAGCTCGCCCGCATCCAGCAGATGCGCCGCATCGCCAAGGCCCGTGTCCTCGCTCAGTGACGCATCGAACACGCCCTGGTAGGCGATGTTGTGGATGGACATCAGGCTGCGCGTGTGCTGGAACAGCTTGTCCCAGGCATACACCGTGCGCAGCAGCAGCGGTCCCATGCCCGTGTGCCAGTCATTGCAGTGGAGTACCTGCGGCGCAAAGCCCATGTGCTGGCAGCTCACCAGCGCCGCATGCGTCAGCAGCAGGAAGCGCAGGTGCTCGTCCCGGGCATTGCTGTAGATCGTGTCCCGGTCGAACAGCGCCGGCGCGTCGATGAGGTAGATCATCGCCTCGCTTCCCGGCAGTCGCGTGGTGAGCACGTCGAAGCGCAGCGAGTGCGCGCCCAGCTGCAGCGGCACGTCGCGCAGGAATCCCACCGGATACAGGTGCAGCGAGCGCCGGTCGATCTGCCGGTACAGCGGCATGAACACCCGCACATCGTGGCCGGCGGCATGCAGGTACTTGGTGAGCGCGCCCGCCACGTCCGCAAGGCCTCCGGTCTTGGCCAGGGGGGCGACTTCGGAGGCGATGAAACACACGCGCAGCGGCATGAATCAAGTGTAGCGGTATCATGGCGCGATGCAGCGGATGCTTGTCACGGCGACGGTCATTGCACTGGTGCTCGTCTCGCTGGGGATTGGCGCAATCGCGGCCCATTGGCCCTTCTGGCATCGCGCCTGGCAATGGCAGACGGCGGCCGGTGGATGGCCGGCGCAGCTCGCCGGTCCCACCTTCGTGCTGCCGCCATCCGCATCGCCGTGGCCGCTGCAGCTGACCGTCGATGCACGTCTTGCGCCGCGTGCCGGTGAAAGCGCAACGCAACTGCTTCTGGTCGGCGATGCCAAAGGGTGGGTTGCCGGGTGGAGCGCACCCGCAGTGGATGTGCAGGCGCTAGTCGATGGCCGCGGTCTGTCCATTGCCTTGCTTGCGCCGTTGTTCGGCGCCTTGCAGCAGCACACCGGGCGGTCGGTGCTCGACCAGCCACTGCGCGGCCTGCTCGATGAACTGCACGCCGACCTGCGCGGCGATATCACGCCGCGGCAGCTCCTGCAGGAAATGAGCGGGCTCGCCGCGGGCCGGTTCACGCCGCTGAATCCCTTCAGCCGGCGCGCGCAGCTCTCGTCCGGACCCAACTTCGATCGGGCCGCCTTGCGGACGCCACTGGCCTGGCCGCCAGGTTCGCATTTCGAACCGGCACCGGCCAATGCGCAGTTGCTGTCTCTGGTGGCCGGCAGGCTGGGAGGTGATGGCTATGCATCGACGCTGCAGCGGCTGCTGTGGAGTCGAATCGCGGCGCATGAGGCAGTGGGGCTGCTCGATCATCGACGCGGCAGCATCGCAGCGCACTGCTGCCTTGCAGCCTCGCCGATGGACTGGTTGCGGTTGGGCCTGCTGGTGGCCTCCGATGGCGTGATCGGCACCCAGCGCCTGCTGCCACAGGGATATGTCGCGCAGATGACACTGGCTTCGCCAGTGCATCCGGGTTACGGGCTGGGCTATGGCCTCATCGATGTGCAGGGCACCACGATCCTGGTGGCGGAGACGCCAGGCCGAAGGCTGAGCATTTCGCCACGCAGCGGGCGTGCGGTACTGTGGATCGGGGAGGGCGCCGCTCCGCGGTGGCAGGACGAACTGCTCCTGCCCGGCGCCTTCGGTCCTGCCGAAAGTGGATCGGCCGACAATGGAAAGGGCGGATAGTTCCGAATCAATTGTTGATGCCTGCGGCGGAGCCCCGATGCAATAATCGGCGGGATATGGCCGATACCCGTTCCATCGTCACTGCGGCAAGCATTGCGCTCGCGCTGGTCTGCGCGGGCTGGGCTGTCTACGAATCCAAGCACAAGCCCGCGCCCGGCGGATTCGCCGGTATCCCCGGCGGTGCGCAGCAGGGACGTCCCGCCGCGGGCGGCGAGGGTCGCCCCGGTGGCAGGCCTCCGGGCGCCGGTGGCGCAGGCGGTGGCGACTCCATTCCCGTGCTCACCGCCACGGCGCAGAACCGGCAGATCAACGTGGGCATCGAAGCCATCGGCACGGCCAATGCCAACGAATCGGTGTCGGTCACTTCCAAGTCCACCAACCTGGTCACCGCCATCCGCTTCAGCGATGGCGAGTTCGTGAAGGCCGGTCAGGTGCTGGTTGAACTCGACCGCGCGCAGACCGAGGCGGACCTTGCCGCCGCCAATGCCGCCTTCGCCGAAAGCCAGAGCCAGTTCAATCGCAGCCGCGAGTTGTTCAACACGCAGGCGCTGTCCAAGTCGCAGTACGAGCAGCTCGAGGCGACGATGAAGTCCAACCAGGCGCGCGTCGATGCCGCGAAGGCGCGGCTGGCCGATACCTACATCCGCGCGCCGTTCACCGGCCGCGTGGGCCTGCGCCGCGTCAGCCTGGGCACGCTGATCAATCCGGGCACCGTCATCACCACGCTCGACGACACCAGCGCCATCAAGGTCGATTTCGCGGTGCCCGAGCTCAACGTGGGCGAGCTGCGTCCGGGCCAGGCGATCATTGCGCGCAGCAGCGCCTATCCGGGCCGCAGCTTCGCGGGCAAGGTGACCAGCGTCGATTCCCGCGTCGATCCGGGCTCGCGCGCCGTTACCGTGCGCGCGCTGGTGCCCAATCGCGATGGTGCGCTGAAGCCCGGCATGTTCCTCACCGTCGACCTGTCGAAGGAACAGCGCATGGCGCTGATGGTGCCCGAGCAGTCGCTGGTGCCCGAACAGGCGCGCCAGTTCATCTATGTGGTGCAGGGTCCCAAGGTGGCCAAGCGCGAGGTGAAGCTCGGCCGGCGCGAGCCGGGATTCGTCGAAATCACCGAGGGCCTGCACGCCGGCGACCATGTGGTCATCGAAGGCACGTTGAAGCTGCGTGAAGGATCGCTGGTGCGCGAGCTCGGTGGCATGTCCGGCACTGCCACCGCCGGCGCTCCGCCGCCGTCATGACGATTTCCGAGCTGTCGATCCGGCGCCCGGTGTTCGCCACCGTGCTGGCGCTGCTGCTGCTCATCATCGGCGTGATGGCGGCTCTGCGGCTGTCGATCCGCGAATATCCCGACATCTCGCAGCCCGTCGTCAGCATCAATGTGAATTACCGCGGTGCAAATGCCGCGGTCATCGAAACCCGCGTCACGCAGGTGATCGAGAACGAGGTGGCCGGCCTCGAGGGCGTCGACAAGCTCACCTCGCAAAGCCGCGACGAGCGCGCCTCGATCAACGTGCAGTTCAACGCCGACCGCAACATGGATTCGGCCGCCAACGACGTGCGCGACCGCGTCACGCGCATCATGGCGCGCCTGCCCGACGAGGCCGACCCGCCGCAGATCCAGAAGGTGGAGAACGGTGCCGACCCGGTGCTGATCGCCATCCTCTCCAGCACGAAGCGCAACGCGCTCGAGCTCACCGACTACGCCGAACGCTACCTGGTCGACCGCCTCGGCAGCGTGCCGGGAGTCGCCAGCGTGTTCATGCAGGGCGGCCGGCGCTACGCCATGCGCGTCTGGCTCGACCGCGGCGCGATGGCCGCGCGCAAGATCGCCGTCACCGACCTCGAGACGGCGCTGCGCAACGAGAACATCGAACTGCCGGCCGGGCGCATCGAATCGCAGCAGCGCGAATTCTCGCTGCGCACCGACACCTCGCTGCGCACCGAGGACGATTTCCGCAACCTGGTGGTGGGCCGCGGGCCCGACGGCTACCTGGTGCGCCTGGGCGACGTGGCCACGGTGCAGCTCGCGGCCGAGAACCAGCGCAGCGGCGCCGCCACCAACGACGGCCCTGCGCTGATGATGCCGGTGCAGGCGCTGTCCACGGCCAACGTGCTCGAAGTGTCGGAGTCGATCAAGAAGGAGATCGACCTCATCAGGAAGACGCTGCCCGAGGACATCAAGATCGAGGTGAACATCGACAACTCGGTGTTCATCCGCGAATCGATGAAGAAGGTGGTGGTCGCGCTGGCCGAGACCATGACCATCGTGCTGGTGGTGATCTTCCTGTTCCTGGGCAGCATGCGGGCCACGCTGATTCCCGCCGCCACCATCCCGGTGTCCATCTTCGCCGCCGCGCTGGCAATGGCGGTGTTCGGCTATTCCATCAACACGCTGACGCTGCTGGGCGCGGTGCTGGCCATTGGCCTCGTCGTCGACGACGCCATCGTGGTGCTCGAGAACATCGTCCGCCGCATCGAGCACAAGGAGCCGCCGCTGCTGGCGGCCATCAACGGCAGCCGCGAAATCGGCTTCGCCGTCATCGCCACCACCATGGTGCTGGTGGCGGTGTTCCTGCCCATCTCCTACCTGCAGGGCAATGTGGGCCGGCTGTTCAGCGAGTTCGGTGTGTCGGTGGCCGCGGCGGTGGTGTTCTCGGCGCTGATCGCGCTGACGCTCACGCCGATGATGACCTCCAAGCTCTTCGCCAATGGCATCCACCGCGGCCGCTTCGCCAGCGCCATCGACCGCGCATTCAAGCAGCTCACGCAGTCGTACATGGGCGCGCTGCACTGGGGCCTGGCCGGCCGCAAGCCCGTGCTACTGCTCAGCTGCGCGGGGCTAGCGGCGGCGCTGGCCATTTCGCTGCTGATCTTCGGCATCCCGTGGAAGGGCATGCGCCTGCCGCAGGAACTTGCGCCGCAGGAAGACCGTGGCCGTGTGCAGGTGTTCATCCAGGCGCCGGAAGGCTCGAGCCTCGACTACACCTCGCGCCAGATCGCGCAGGTGGCCGAGATCGCCTTCGACGAGGTCAAGCGCGGCAATGCCCCGCGCGTCATCTCCCGCACCGGCAACTTCAACAGCCAGGCGGCGGTGGACAACGGCATGGTGATGCTGCCGCTGAACAACTGGGGCGAACGGCCCGACACCGCCGCGCAGATCGTCGCGCGGCTGCGCGCGCGCACGCAGGACATCCCCGGCGCGCGCATCGTGCCGCGCACGCCCGGCGGCCTGGGCGGCAACGGCAAGCCGGTGGCCATCGTGCTGCAGGGCCCCGAATACCAGGCCGTGGCGCAGGTGGCCGACAAGGTGATGCAGAAGGCGCAGGAGAACCCCGGCCTCGCCAACATCGAGATCGACTACCAGGAACGCCAGCCCCAGCTGCGCGTGGCCATCGACCGCAACAAGGCGGCCGACCTCGGCGTGTCGCTCAACAACGTGGGTCGCGCGCTCGAGACCATGCTGGGTTCGCGCGTGGTCACCACCTTCCTGATGGGCGGCGACGAGTACAACGTGGTGCTCCAGGCCCGCGACGAGCAGCGCGCCTCGGTGAACGATCTCAGCAACATCTACGTGCGCTCCGACCGCACGCGCGAACTGGTGCCGCTGGCCAGCGTGGTCAGCACGCAGGAAACCGGCACGGCATCGGAGCTGCGCCGTTTCAACCGCATGCGTTCGGTCACCGTCACCGCCAACCTCAACCCCGGCTACTCGCTGGGCGAGGCGCTCGACTACATGGAAAAGACCGTGCGCGACGTGCAGGGCACCGTGCCCGTGCAGATCGACTACGACGGCGAGTCACGCGAACTGAAGCGCTCGGCCGGCGGCCTCTATCTCACCTTCGGCTTCGCCATCCTCATCGTGTACCTGGTGCTGGCCGCGCAGTTCGAAAGCTTCATCCACCCGATGGTCATCCTCGCGGCCGTGCCGATGGCGCTTACCGGCGCGCTGTTCGGCCTGTGGCTGTTCGGCTCGTCGATCAACATCTTCAGCCAGATCGGCGCGGTGATGCTGGTGGGCATCGCCAGCAAGAACGGCATCCTGATCGTGGAATTCGCGAATCAGCTTCGCGACCGCGGGCGCGAGTTCGTCGCGGCCACCATCGAGGCGGCCGGCGCGCGCCTGCGCCCGGTGTTGATGACCACGCTGGCCACTGCCGTGGGCGCGGTGCCGTTGATGCTGGCCACTGGCGCCGGCGCCGAAAGCCGGCAGTCCATCGGCGCCACGGTGTTCTTCGGCTCGGTGTTCGCGGTGGCGCTGACGCTCGTGGTGGTGCCGGCGCTTTATGTGCTGATCGCGCGCAATACCAGCTCGCCGCAGTACCTTTCGCGGATTATCGACAAATTGCGCGGCAGCCAGAGCGCTCCGGTGCCCGAAGAGGGCGATTCGGCGTCCCCGGCCACGGTGAAATCGCCCACCGTGGCTGCGGCCCAGGCGGCACCTCCCCGGGCCACCTGACCTGCCTGTGCCCGGCGGTGCCCGGGTAGAATGGGCGACCCGGATTCCGGGCCCCCACTATGGCTACGACCCCCTACAAGCAGCTCGAGCAGGAGTGGCAGCGCCTGCACGCCTTCAGCGGCGCGCTGTCGCTGTTGCGGTGGGATGCCGCCGTGATGATGCCCCGCGGCAGCGCCGATGTGCGCGGCGAGCAGCTCGCCGCCATCGAGACCGAGCAGCATGCGCTGCTGACCTCGCCCAGGGTGAGTCGCCTGCTGGAACGCGCCAAAGCCGGCGCCGCGGAGCTCGACGAATGGCAGCAGGCCAACCTGCGCGAGATGAGCCGCCAGCGCGACCATGCCATCGCCATGCCCGTGTCGCTGATCACGCGGTTGGCGCGTGCCACCTCGCTGGCCGAGGTGCGCTGGGCCGAGGCGCGCGAGAAGAAGGACTTCACGCTGTTCGCACCGCACCTGGAAGAGGTGCTGCACCTGGTGCGCGACCGCGCGGCGCTGCTGGGGCAGGCGCTGGGTCTCGCCCCCTACGATGCGCTGATCGATGGCTTTACGCCCGGTCTGCGCAGCGCGGAAATCGACGCCGTGTTTCGTACCTACTCGCGACGGCTGCCGGCGCTGATCCGCGAGGTGATCGAACGCCAGGCGGCACGGCCGCCGCTGCCCATCGCTGGCCGCTTTGCGCCCGGCAAGCAGCGCGCGCTGATCGTCGAGGTGATGAAGGCGTTTGGATTCCCCTTCGACCGCGGCCGCCTCGACGAGAGCGATCATCCCTTCACCGAGGGCGTGGCCGGCGACATCCGCGTGACCACCAAGCTCGATGCCACCGACCCCTTCAAGGGCCTGCTGGCCGCGCTGCACGAGACCGGGCACGCCATGTACGATCTGGGCGTGCCGCGCGAATGGCGCGCGCAGCCGGTGGGCAAGGAACGCGGCATGGCGCTCGAAGAGAGCCAGTCGCTGATGTTCGAGATGATCGTCTGTCGCAGCCGGCCCTTCCTGCAGTACCTGAAGCCACTGCTGGAAAAGCACTTCGCAGTCGCCGGCCCGGAATGGGAGGTCGACAACCTGTATCGCGTGCTCACGCAGGTGCGCCGCAGCCCGATTCGCGTGGATGCCGACGAACTCACCTACACGCTGCACATCGTGCTGCGCCATGGCATGGAAAAGGACCTGCTCGAGGGTCGCCTTGCCGTGCGCGATCTGCCGGAGGCCTGGAACAAGGGCATGATGGACCGGCTGGAAGTGAAGCCCGCCGATGACGCCGAAGGCTGCCTGCAGGACATCCACTGGGCGCATGGCTCGTTCGGTTATTTCCCGTCCTATGCCATGGGCGCCGCCATCGCCGCGCAGCTGCACGAAAGTCTGCGCGCGCGCACGCCGGAACTGGACGCGCATCTGGCGCGCGGCGAGTTCGGCGTGGTCACGGGCTGGCTGGCCGAGCATGTGCATGCCGAGGGTGCGCGGCTGACGCCGCCGGAACTGATGAAGAAGGCCACGGGCAAGGCGCTGTCGGCCGCAGCGGCGCTGCGCTACCTGGAAGCCAAGTACCTGGAGGGCGCGCAGTGAACGCGACGCCGGCCAGCATCGCCGCACCTTCCGGCACCGCTGCGCGGGAAGTGGCCGTGCCGCTGCCGATGTCCGCCACCAAGCGCAAGCTGGGCGCGCACCTGCGGGGCCTGGTGGGCAAGGCCATCGAGGACTACGCCATGATCGCCGAAGGCGACAAGGTGATGGTGTGCCTGTCGGGCGGCAAGGATTCATACACGCTGCTCGACATGCTGCTGTCGCTGCAGCGCTCGGCGCCGGTGAAGTTCTCGCTGGTCGCGGTGAACCTCGATCAGAAGCAGCCGGATTTCCCCGCGCATGTGCTGCCGGATTACCTGAAGTCGCTGGGTGTGGACTACCACATCATCGAGCAGGACACCTACAGCGTGGTGAAGCGGCTGATTCCCGAGGGCCGCACGATGTGCAGCCTGTGCTCGCGCATGCGTCGCGGCGCGCTGTACCGCCATGCCGCCGAGAACGGCATCACCAAGGTGGCGCTGGGGCATCACCGCGACGACATCGTCGAGACGCTGTTCCTCAATCTCTTCTTCGGTGGCAAGCTCAAGGCGATGGCGCCAAAGCTGCGTTCCGAGGACGGCCGGCATATCGTCATCCGGCCGCTGGCCTACGTGTCCGAACGCGATGTGGCGCGCTATGCCAGTGCGCGTGGCTTCCCGATCATCCCCTGCAACCTGTGCGGTTCGCAGGAAAACCTGCAGCGCGCAGCCGTGAAGAAGATGCTGGCCGACTGGGAGCGCGAGCATCCGGGCCGCACCGAGTCGCTGCTGACGGCTTTGCGCAACGTCGAGCCCGCGCACCTCGCCGACACGCGGCTGTTCGACTTCGCCGGCCTCGCGCCGTTGCCGGAATCCGCCGCGAAGTGAAGCCGCCGCTTCCCAACAGCTACTGGGTGGAGCCGGGCAGGGTGCTCGCCGGCGAACATCCCGACGGCGGCAGCGTGGAGGCCACGCGCGAACGCATCCAGACCCTGCTCGATGCGGGTGTGCGCGGCTTCATCGACCTGACGCAGATCGATGAACTGCCCGACTACAGCGCCCTGTTGCCGCCGGATGTGGCATACCACTCGTTTCCTTTTCCGGATCATTCGATACCACGCAGCGTGCACGACATGCACGAGGTGCAGCATGCTCTGCAGGGCATGGTGACGGCCGGCACGCCGGTGTACGTGCATTGCCGGGCAGGCATCGGCCGTACCGGCATCACCATCGGCTGCTATCTGCGCGAAAAGGGCGAATCCGCCCACGAGGCGCTGGAGCTGCTCAACCGCCTCTGGCTGCAGAACGCGCGTTCGGCGCGCTGGCCCAGCATTCCGGAAACCGCCGAGCAGGAGCAGTACATCCTCGATTGGCAGCCGCAGGGGCAGTCCCTGCCTGCGGCACTGGAGCGCTATCGCGGCTGTCTGATGGGGCTTGCCATCGCGGATGTGTGCGCCACGCGCGGGCCCGCGGAGGGGCCGGCGGGATGGTCCGACGACACCGCGCTCGCGCTCTGCGCCGCCGAGAGCCTGCTGGCGATGGGCCGTTTCGACGGCCGCGACCAGCTCGAACGCCTTCGCGCCTGGGCGAAGAACCCGGTCGCGGCAGGCGCAGCGCCCGATGCGGCACTGCGTCCCGCAGTGAGCCAGGTGCTGGCGCGCGCGCTATGGAGCAAATCGCAGGTGCTGGGCTCGCACGATCCCGCCCAGCAGGACGCCTCGCCGCTATCGCGGGCGGCGGCCGCGGCGCTGTTCGCCGCCGTGCCAGGTCCCGCCGGCGCGCTGGGCGCCGACCTCGCCCGCATCACCCACCAGGCGCCCACGCCGGTGGACGCCTGCCGGCTGCTGGCCGACATGATCGCCGCGGCGCTGCGGGGACAGGCCCGCTCCGAGGTGCTGGGCATGGCCATGCGGCCGGGCGCCCTGCCGCTGCGCGAGGAGCTGCGACTGCTGGCCTCGGACTGGAGCGCGCAACCCGCCGGTCGGCGGCGGCGCCCGCCGGGCATCCTGGGGGCCCTGGACCGGGCCGTGCGCTGTTTCGCCCGCAGCCGCAGCTTTGCCGACGGACTGGAGCGGGTCCTGGCGGGCTCCGGCGCCGAACGGGATGCCATCGCTGCCGCCTACGGCGCGCTGGCAGGCGCCTGGTACGGCGAGCCGGGCCTGCCGGCGGACCTGCGCAACCGGGTGACCGGCCTGCCGCGGCTGGCTGGTCTCGCCGGGGAGTTGTTCAGTCGCCCCGGTGTGGCCAACAGCCAACTCGCCTAGCGACGGCCAGCTCGCATAGAGTGCGAGGCCCATGCCCGCCACCGCTCCCCGCCGCCCCGCACGCACGCCCTCGCAGGCGTGGACGCGGCTGTCCGACGAGGAACTGCTCAACCTGCGCTTCTGCGACCTGGAGCTGAAGCTCGCCGGCAGTCGGCTGGAACGGCGGCTCAACCGCATCAACGATGAACTGCAGCGCCGCGGCATCCGTTTTCGTCCGCATATGTGGCTGGCCGAGGAATGGTTCTCGCCCGATGGTGTGCCGGGCATCGCGGTGCCTTTCTATCTCGCGCATCCGCGGCTGCAGCGGCTCGAGCGGCGCATGATGAAGGAAGTGGAGGGCGGCAACAGCAACTGGCTGATGCGCATCCTGCGGCATGAAGCCGGCCATGCCATCGACACCGCATACCGGCTGCGACGCCGCGCACGCTGGCGCGAAGTGTTCGGTCCGGCATCGCTGCCGTATCCGCAGCGCTACCGCGCACGCACCCGCAGCCGCCGCTATGTGCAGCATCTGGGCGACTGGTATGCACAGAGCCATCCCACCGAGGATTTCGCCGAAACCTTCGCGGTGTGGCTGAAGCCCAATTCGGACTGGCGCCGCACCTATGCGAGCTGGCCCGCATGGGAAAAGCTCGCGTTCGTGGATGAAGTCATGCGCGAGGTATCGGGCAAGGCGGCGCTGGTGCGCTCGCGCGCGCAGATCGAACCGCTGCGCGAGAATCAGCGCACGCTGGCCGAGCATTACCGCGAACGCCTGGCGCGCCAGCATAGCTGGCGCAGCGAAGCGGCCGACAATCTGCTGTTGCGCGTGTTCGCGCGGCGGCCGGCGCGGCGCGGCGCAGTGCGCGCGGCGCAGTTCCTGCGCGGCGCCCGCAAGTCGTTGCTCGCGGCCGTGCAGCGCGACACCGGCGTCGAGCCCTACACGCTGCACCAGCTGCTGCGCATCGCCATCGATCGCGCCGACTACCTCGATCTGCACCTGCGCGGCTCGCAGCGCACCGCCTCACCGCACGCGCGCTGGCTCCTGGGCGGATTGGTCCGTATATTTGGCGAGCGGGAGCGGCCACAACTGAATCTATGAAGCGATCTTCTGTCCTGGTGGTGTTGCATCCCAGCCTCATGCCACCGGACACCCTGGAAGGACAGGACCCCAAGGCGGTCGCTGAGTGGCGCACAGAATACGACGTGATCCAGACGCTCAGGGCCAGCGGCCACGAAGTGCGCGCGCTGCCCGTGCTCGACAGCATCACCGAACTGCGCAGCACCATCGCCGACTGGCAGCCCGACGTGGTGTTCAACCTGCTGGAAGAATTCGACGGCATCGTCAGCTACGACCAGCATGTCATCGCCTTCCTCGAGATGCTGCGCCAGCCCTACACGGGCTGCAATCCGCGCGGCCTGCTGCTGTCGCGCGACAAGGCATTGTGCAAGCAGGTGTTCGCCTTCCACCGCATTCCTTCGCCGCAGTTCCAGGTCTTTCCCCGCGGCCAGCGCGTGAAGCTGCCGCGCAAGCTGCGCTTCCCGCTGTTCGTGAAGTCCAGCACCGACGATGCTTCGCTGGGCATTGCGCAGGCCTCGGTGGTCGACGACCCGGCGCGGCTGAAGGAGCGCATCGAGTTCGTGCTGGAGCAGCACAAGTCCGATGTGCTGGTCGAGGAGTACATCGAGGGCCGCGAGCTGTACGTGGGCATGATGGGCAATGACCGGCTGACGCGCTTTCCCGTGTGGGAGCTGAACTTCGGCAGCATGGCGGCCAGCGGCAGCGCGATCGCCACGCGCAAGGTGAAGTGGGATCTGAAATACCGCGCCAAGTACGGCATCGACAGCCAGCCGGCCGTCGACCTGCCTGCGGGCACCGAGGCCCGGCTCGACCGGCTGTGCCGGCGCATCTATCGCGCGCTGGGGCTCACCGGCTATGCGCGCATGGACTTCCGCATGCGCGCCGACGGCAGCCTGTACGTCCTCGAGGCCAATGCCAATCCGCATCTGGCGCAGGAGGAGGACTTCGCGCGCTCGGCCGCCGTCGCCGGGCGCAACTACGGCGATCTGCTCGATTCCATCGTGAAGCTGGGTCTCACCTATCCGGCACAATGGCGGGTGATGTATGGCTCATGAATCCACAGGGTCGCGCTGGCCGGTGCGCTTCACCGTCGCGCTGTTCGCGCTGGCGCTGACCGTGGCAGTTGCCGCGAAACCGAAGAAGGAAGAAGTCTTCCTGGCGCAGCTCGCATCGCTGCTGCAGGGCAGTTACGACAACATCGCGCAGGCGCGACGCGACGCCCAGCATCCGGGGCTGCGACTGATGATCGTGCCGGTGCAGGCACCGCTGGTGGGCGACAATGTCTTCTACGTGCAGGAGATGGCCGCCGACGACCTGCGCCGGGTGTTCTCGCAGAAGCTGTGGGTGCTCAATGCAGTGCCCAGGCGCGAGCAGGCCGTGCTCACGCAGCTTGACCTGAAGGAGCCGCTGCGCTGGCGCGACGGCCAGAACAACCGCGACCTGTTCCGCAGCATGCTGATGCAGGATCTGCGCGCGCGGCCCGGCTGCGACCTGGTGTGGCAGCGCGATGGCGCGGGCTTCAAGGCGGCGCTGCAGGGCGGCTCCTGCCGCACCGCATCGCGCAGCACCGGCGAGACATTGAAGCTGGATCTGAGACTCCAGCTTTCCGCGGACACGCTGCATGTCTTCGAGCAGCAGCGTGACGCCGCCGATGTGCTGGTGGGCGACGAACCGGCCGACCCCTGGACACGTTTCGCGCGCCGCGGAGATGCGCCCTGGTGATGGGCGGGATCTTCTTCCGCCACGTACTTCGCGACATATCCGTTTCCACCGCCGCGGTGGCCGTGGTGCTGCTGGTGGTGCTGGTCACCTACCAGCTCGCCTTCGTGCTGGGGCGCGCCGCCGACGGCCAGATCTCCTCCGACATCGTGTTGCCGCTGGTCGGTCTTTCCATGCGCGGCAATCTCGTCATCATCCTGCCCTTCGCGGTGCTGCTGGGCACCACGCTGGGACTTGGACGCCTGTATCACGACAGCGAAATCACCGCGGCGCAGGCCTGCGGCGTACGAACGCGCCTGCTGTACGGCGCCGCCGGCGTGGTCACGGTGGTGGCTGCGCTGCTCGCCGCCTGGACGGGTTTCGTCGATGGGCCGGGCGCGGCGCGGCGGCTGGCGCAAATGCGCACCGAATCGCTGCGCACCGCGCTGTCGCGGGGCCTTGCGCCGGGCCAGTTCCGCTCGCTGGGGTCCGGCGTCACGTTGCACTTCCGCGCGCAGGATGCGGATGGCGCTCTGCGCGAGGTGTTCGTCGAGCGCGACCTGCCGCCCGCCGCCGATGGCCGCCAGCGCCTGCAGGTCATGCTGGCCGCCAGCGCACGTTACTCGCTGGTGGCCGATCGCGGTTACTACCTGGTCGATCTCGCCGACGGCGAGAGCCATGAGGGCACGCCGGGTTCGGGCGACTGGCGGGTAACGCATTTCAGGCAGCAGTCGCTGCGCATTCCGGCGCCCGACGCGGCCTTGCCCGGCCGGCCGCGCGTCGATGCGCTCACTCTGCGCGAATTGCGCGCATCACCCGACCCGCGTTTCAACGCCGAGCTGCACTGGCGTGTCGCGTGGGTGTTGATCACGGTGGTCCTGGGGGTGGTTGCGGTGCCCCTGGCGCGGTTGCGGCCGCGCCAGGGCAGGCATGGGCGCGTGGTATGGGCCGTGCTGCTGTTCGCGGTGTATGCGGGGCTCATCAGCGCGGGGCGCACCATGCTCGAGCGCGGCGAGACGCCGCGCCTGCTGGGACTGTGGTGGGCGCATGCCGCGGCGTTGCTGCTGGCGGCGGCGGTGTTGCTGTGGCCGCGCGCCCGCGACGCGCTGGCACGCCAGCGCGGGCGGTAGCGATCCAGCGCCTGCCGCTCAGCGCTTGTCGGGCTTCGGCGGCTGGGCGGCCGCGGCCTCTTCTTCCTTCAGGATGCGCGTCTGCTGCGTGGTCTTGATCCACTCCGACAGCTTGCGCAGGTCGACGCGCGGCTTGTGCATGCGTGCGGTATCGCCGGGGCTGCCGCTGATGGAATACGGATCGTAGGCGCCAGCAGCCAGCTTCGGCTTCGAGCGGCGCTGGCCATTGGGGCCATCGTCGATGATCTCGAGCTGCTTGGGCATCTCCCGCTCGGGTTCTTCCTCGTCCGGGACGAACAGCGAGAACTTGTCGGGCGTCGGTTTGGACATCATCCAATTATCGGCCCGCAAAATTCGCTGAAACCGGTACTGGATCACGTCTTCCCAAGCACCATGCCCAATCGTGACGCCGCCCGCAGCAGTCCCACGACGGTCTTTGAATCCACGAGCTCGCCATCCATGGCCCGCGCCAGCGCCACCGCCAGATCGACCCAATGCGGTTCGAGCACCTCATGCGGTTCGTGCTGCGTGGGAACTGTCGACAGCCCCCGCGCCAGGAACAGGTGGATGCGTTCGTCGAAAACGCCCGGGGAACTGAGCATGGAGCCCAGGTCCTGCCAGTCGGCCGCTTCGCGGCCGGCTTCCTCCACCAGTTCGCGCCTTGCGGTCAGCGCGGGCGCCTCGCCGGGTTCGAGTCTTCCCGCAGGCAGTTCCCATACCCAGCCGCCGGCTGCCGGACGGTACTGGTGCAGCAGGCAGACCCTGTCACGTTCATCCAGCGCCACCACGGCCGCGCCACCCGGGTGATGCACGATTTCGTAGTCGGCGGTGTTGCCATTGGGAAGCAACACGCGCTCCTTGCTGACGGTGATGACGCGGCCTGCGAACACGGTGCCGATCTGATTCACAAATTCATCCTGCGGGTGGGCGCGCGGGGCGCGGCAGGCGCCCACATTGGCTATAGTCCCGCCTTATGTCGAGTCCGGCAGTCCACCTGGAATCCCTGAACAACTCGCAGCGCAAGGCCGCGGGCTATGGCGAGACCGTTCCCGACGCGCCGCTGCGCGCCGGGCCGCTGCTGGTCATCGCCGGCGCGGGCACCGGCAAGACCAACACGCTGGCGTACCGCGTCGCGCATCTGGTGCTGAACGGCGTCGATCCCTCGCGCATCATGCTGCTCACCTTCACGCGTCGCGCGGCGGTGGAAATGCGCCGCCGCGCCATCGAGATCCTGCGCCAGGCGCTGGACGACACACTGGGCGGCAAGTCGCAGGGCATCGCGCAGAAGCTCACCTGGACCGGCACCTTCCATTCGCTGGGCAACCGGCTGCTGCGGCACTACGCGCCGCAGCTCGGCCTCGATCCGCATTTCACCGTGATCGACCGCAGCGATGCCGCCGACCTGCTCGACCAGATTCGCGCCGAACAGGGGCTGGCCGGCAAGGAACAGCGTTTCCCCCGCAAGGACACCTGTCTGGCCATCTACTCCTATCGCGTGAACACGCAGAAGTCGCTGGCCGACTCGCTGCAGGCGCAGTTTCCCTGGTGCCAGCAGTGGGAACAGGAGCTGGCAAAGCTGTACCGCACCTATGTGGAGCGCAAGCAGAAGCTGGGTCTGCTCGATTACGACGACCTGCTGCTGTACTGGCAGGTGCTGGTCTCCGAGCCGAAGCTGGCGCAGCATGTGGGTTCGCACTGGGACCACATCCTGGTGGATGAATACCAGGACACGAATGCGTTGCAGGCCCGCATCCTCGATGCGATGAAGCCCGATGGCATGGGGCTCACGGTGGTGGGCGACGATGCGCAGGCCATCTATTCCTTCCGCGCCGCCGCCGTCGAGAACATCCTCGGTTTCCCGCAGCGCTACACGCCCAATGCCGAGGTCATTCCGCTGGGGCAGAACTACCGCTCGACGCAGGCGGTGCTCGACGCCTCCAACGCGCTGATGGCCGAGGCGCCGCGCCAGTATCGCAAGCACCTGCTCGCGGTGCGCGGCCCGGGTTCGCTGCCGCGTTACGTCAGCGTCGACGATCTGGAATCCCAGGCCGAATACGTGGCCCAGCAGGTGCTGCAGCGGCGCGAGGCCGGCACCGCGCTGCGCCGCCAGGCCGTGCTGTTCCGCACCGCCAGCCACAGCGACCTGCTCGAGGTCGAGCTCGCGCGCCGCAAGATCCCCTTCGTGAAGTACGGCGGGCTGAAGTTCCTCGAAGCCGCGCACGTGAAGGACATGATCGCCGTGCTGCGGTGGGCCGACAATCCGCGCAACCAGCTCGCCGCATTCCGCGCGCTGCAGCTGCTGCCCGGCATGGGCCCGGTGAATGCGCGCTGGACGCTGGATGCGCTGGCCGAGGCCGGTGGCTCGGTCAAGGCGATGCGCGGCATCAAGGTCAATGCGCAGAGCGAACGCGACTACGCCCGTCTGGCCGAACTCATGGAAAAGCTCTGCGAGCCGGGCAGACCCTGGCCCGGCCAGATCAGGCTGGTGCGCGAGTGGTACCAGCCGCACCTCGAGCGCATCTTCGAGCATTTCCACACGCGCATCGGCGACCTCGACCAGCTCGAGCAGCTCTCGCAGCAGTTTCCCTCGCGCGAGCGCTTCCTCACCGAGCTCACGCTCGATCCGCCCAATGCCGCGGGCGATCTCTCGGGCAAATCGCACCAGGACGAGGACTACCTGGTGCTGTCCACCATCCACTCGGCCAAGGGCATGGAATGGGACACCGTGTACGTGCTCAATGTCGTGGATGGCAGCTTTCCCAATGAATTCGCCACCGGCAAGACCGAGATGATCGACGAGGAGCGCCGGCTGCTGTACGTGGCGATGACCCGCGCGCGCAACGAGCTGGTGCTGCTGCAGCCGCTGCGGTTCCCGATCACGCAGCAGGCGCCGCGCGGCGACGGACATGTGTACGGCGGCCGCAGCCGCTTCATCACCGAGAAGGTGCTGAAGTGTTTCGAACAGTCGGGCTACACCGGCTCGCACGTCAACGATTCGCGGCTGAAGAAGGCCGAAGAACCCCTGACCATCGACGCCACGAGCAAGCTGAAAGACATGTGGTAGCGCGCGGGCGTGGCGCGCGCGGGCGATCATGGGCGAGGTTCCGCCAGGTCAGGTTCCGCTAAGGCTCCAGGTACGCGTACCCGTTCAGCTCATTCTCGTAGAAGCGCTTGATCGACTGGCTTTCAGCCACGGTCATGCGCCCGTCGCGCACCGCGCGCTCGCAGTCGCGGGCGAGGGCAGGGTAGAGCTCTGCGACGTCGTACTCCATGTACTCGAGCACCTTGTTGGCCGTGTCGCCCTTGACGATTTCCTCGATCCACCAGCCGCCGCCGTCGTGCAGCCGGATATGCACCACGTGCGTGTCGCCGAACAGGTTGTGCAGGTCGCCCAGGGTTTCCTGGTAGGCGCCCACCAGGAAGGCCGCCAGGAAGTAGTCCTCGCCCTCGCGCAGCGTATGCAGCTCCAGCGTGCGCTTCACGTCGCGCAGGCTGACGAAGCGGTCGATCTTGCCGTCGGAGTCGCAGGTGATGTCGGCCAGCACCGCCTTGCGCGTGGGCTGCTCGGCCAGGCGATGGATGGGAGTGATCGGGAAGAGCTGGTCGATGGCCCAGCTGTCGGGCAGCGACTGGAACACCGAGAAGTTGCAGAAGTAGGTATCCGACAGCACGCCCTCCAGATCGGCCAGTTCCTCGGGCACTTCATCCAGCTTGCGCGCTGCATCGCGCACCTTGGTGCAGGTGGCCCAGTACAGCCGCTCGGCCAGACCCCGGTGCTCCAGCGACAGCAGCCCCAGCTTGAACATCTGCAGCACTTCGTCGCGCGCGGTGGTGGCGTCGTGGAAGCATTCCACCAGCCGTCGCGGCGTCACCGAGCGCCAGGCATCGGCCAGGTCCTTCACCGGCTGCGGCAGCTCGCGCAGCGAGGCCTTCTCCACATCGGATTTCGCGATGTCGAAACCATCGAGCGCCGAGCGGCCCAGCACGTTGAACACCAGCACGCTGTGATGTGCGGCGATGGCCCGCCCCGACTCGCTGACGATCATCGGCTGCTCGACGCCGCGCGAGTTGCAGACGCTGGCGATGCGGTACACCACGTCGTTGGCGTATTCGGCCAGGGTGTAGTTCATCGACGAGGAGAAGTTCGTGCCACTGCCGTCGTAGTCGATGCCGAGGCCTCCGCCCACGTCGATGTATTTCAGGCCCGCGCCCAGCTTCACCAGCTCCGCGTAGACATGCGCCAGCTCGTTGATGGCTTCCTTCACGCGGCGGATGTCCTGCAGCTGGCTGCCCGGATGGCAGTGCACCAGCTGCAGGCAGTCGAGCATGTCCTTTTCGCGCAGTACCGACAGCAGCTCGAGGATTTCGGTGACGAACAGCCCGAACTTCGAGCGATCGCCGGCGGATTCGCGCCAGCGGCCGGAGCCTTCGCTCGCGAGCTTCACGCGTACGCCGATGCGCGGCCGCACGCCGTAGGTTGCCGCGTGTCTCAGGATCAGCGCCAGCTCGGAGAAGTTCTCGACCACGGGGATGATGGTGCGGCCCAGTTTGGTGGCAAGGATCACCGCCTCGATGTAGCTGGAATCCTTGAAGCCATTGCAGACGATCAGCCGGTCGGGCGAATCCTCGGTCATCGCCATCACGGCCAGCAGCTCGGGTTTCGAGCCCACCTCGAGACCGAAGCCATACGCCTTGCCGTATCGATACACCTCTTCAACGACCAGGCGCTGCTGGTTCACCTTGATGGGGAACACCGCCGCGTAGCGATTGCGGTATTCGTTCTCGGCGATGGCCTGCGCGAAGGCGTCGTGCAGATGCTTCAGTCGATGCGCGAGGATGTCGGAAAAGCGGATGACCACCGGCGCCATCAGGTCGCGCGCCGAAAGCCCCTGCACCACCTCGTGCAGGTCGATCTCGCGCTCGGGCGTGGTATCGGGGCGCACCACCAGGTGACCTGCGGCGTTCACCCCGAAGTAGCCCTTGCCCCAGGCGGGTATCTGGTACAGCTCCAGCGAATCCTCGACGCTCCAGTTCGTGGTGTCTTCGCTGCGGGCGGGGGGTGTTTTCGCGGACACGTCAGGCTCCTGTGGCCACCGGCCGCGCCGGATCGGCAATCCATTCGCTGTAGCTGCCGGCATACAGGCGCGCGCCGCGGTGACCCGCGAGTTCCAGCGCCAGCAGATTGTGACAGGCCGTCACGCCGGAACCGCACATGGCGACCAGCGGGCGCGTGGCGGCGAGCTCGATTTCCTTCTGCCAGCGCCGCGCCAGTTCGCCCGGCGGCATGAATCGCTGCGCGGCATCGAGGTTGCCGCCGAAGGGATGATTGATGGCGCCAGGCACGTGACCGGCCACCGGGTCCACCGTTTCGTTCTGGCCGGCAAAGCGGTCGGCGCCGCGCGCATCCACCAGCGTGATGGCGCCTGCGCCGAGCAGCTTTTCGACTTCGGCCGTGGTGACGACGCCGGCGAATTCCCGCACCGGCACGCGGGTGGATGCGGGTTGCGGTACGGCGGTGGCAAGGCTGCCGCCCGCCGCCGTCCACGCCGGCAGGCCGCCGTTCAGCACCTGCACCGCGCCATGGCCCACGGCGCGCAGCATCCACCACAGTCGCGCGGCCCAGGCGCCCGGGCCCTGGTCATAGGCGATCACCCGCGTTGTCGCACTGATTCCCCAGCGCCCCAGCGTGGCGGAGAAATCGGCGGGAGTGGGCAACGGGTGCCGGCCCGTGCCCGGCCGGATGGGCGCCGAAAGATCGCGGTCCAGCGATGCGAACACGGCGCCCGGAATGTGGCCTTGCGCGTAGGCTTCGGCGCCCCACTGCGGCTTCGACAGCTCGTGCCGGCAGTCGAGGATGCACAGATCCTGCGCGGGCGCCAGCCGCAGCAATTCCCCGGCCTCGATCAGCGGTGTGGAAACGGTGCTTCCTGCCATGTGCGCATCATCGCCGCTACAATTCCGGCCGGCAATCCAGACGAGGAATGCAGTGATCGACGTCTACTGGTCCGCGAACAGCCCGTTCTGCTGGCGCGTGCTGCTGACGCTGGAGCTCAAGGGGCTGGCGTGGCGCAGCCACCCGCTGCAGACCGATCTGCAGGCGCACAAGGCGCCGCACATGTTGGCCATGAATCCGCGCGGCCGGCTGCCCGTGCTGAAGGACGGCGACTACGTGGTGTTCGAGTCGCTGGCGGTGCTGTACTACCTCGACCGCAAGTATCCGTCGCCGCCCATCTTCGGCCAGTCGGCAGAGGAGGGCGGCGTGATCATGCGCGTCATCAACGAATTCCAGGCCTACACCGAGGAAGGCCTGATGCGCATCATTCGCGAACTGCAGACCGCCACGCCCCGCCTGGGCGAGGCCCTCACCCGCGCCATGTACACCGTGGCCAGCGAGGCCCGCACCATCGAGGGCCGGCTGGGCAAGGGCGAGTGGATCGTGGGCGACGCAGTGTCGGCGGCAGACCTTGCCATCTACCCTTGCATCCGCCTGCTGCATCGGGCGTTAATGCGTCCCGAGGCGCAGGAGCTGTCAGCGCGTTTCCTGCCCGTTGAAGTACATTACCCCCAGACGGCGCGCTGGCTGCGCCGCGTCGAGTCGCTGTTCAAACCGTCCTTCGTGGAGAGCATGGATCCGAAATGAGTCACAAGGTTTACGTCGAGTTCCCCGGTCGTCTGGTCATGGTGGGCTTTGGCAGCATCGGCCAGGGTGTACTGCCGCTCATCCTGCGTCACATCGGCATTCGGCCCGACCGCGTGGTCATCGTCACCGCCGAGGATTCGGGCCGCGATGAGGCCGAGAAGCTGGGCGTGCGCTTCATCAAGGAGCCGCTGGTGCGCGAGAACTACCGGCGCGTTCTCGAGAACCTGCTCGGCCGCGGCGACTTTCTCGTCAACCTGTCGGTGGATGTCTCCAGCATCGCGCTGGTCAAGTTCTGCTGGGAACGCGGCGCCATGTACCTCGACACCTGCATCGAGCCCTGGGCCGGCGGCTACACCGATCCGGCCACGCCGCCGGGCAAGCGCACCAATTACGCGCTGCGTGAAGACGCGCTGGCTCTGCGCACCGACCTCACGGCGAAGAATCCCACCGCCATCCTCACCCATGGCGCCAACCCCGGCCTGGTATCGCATTTCGTGAAGGAGGCGCTGCTCAATCTCAAGCGCGATCTGGGCGTGGACAAGGACAAGGCCGAGCCCGCCACGCGCAACGAATGGGCGGAACTGGCCCAGGCGCTGAACGTGCGTGTCATCCACGTGGCCGAGCGCGACACGCAGGTGTCGCCCAAGGTCAAGGAGGTGAACGAATTCGTCAACACCTGGTCGGTGGATGGCTTCGTCTCCGAAGGCTGCCAGCCCGCGGAACTGGGCTGGGGCACGCACGAGCGCAATTTCCCGCGCGACGCCAAGCGGCATGACTTCGGCAATGGCGCGGCCATCTACCTGGGTCAGCCCGGCGCCGCCACGCGCGTGCGCACCTGGACGCCGCGCGCCGGCTCCATCCATGGTTTCCTCATCACGCACAGCGAGGCCATTTCGCTGGCCGACTACTACACCGTGCGCAAGCACGGCGAAGTGCAGTACCGGCCCACCTCGCACTACGCCTACCATCCCAGCGATTCGGCGGTCATGTCCATCCACGAACTGGCGGGCCGCAACTGGCAGATGCAGGATCGCAAGCGCATCCTGATGGACGAGATCACCTCGGGCATGGACGAACTCGGCGTGCTGCTGGCCGGCCACAAGAAGAACGCCTACTGGTACGGCTCGCAGCTAACCGTCGAGGAAGCCCGCAGCCTCGCGCCCTACAACAATGCCACCAGCCTGCAGGTCACCGTGGCCGTGCTCGCCGGCGTCATCTGGGCCATGGAGCATCCCGACCGTGGCCTGCTCGAGCCCGACGAACTCGACCACAAGCGCATCCTCGAGATCTGCAAGCCATACCTCGGCAGGATGCACGGTGAGTACACCGACTGGTCGCCCCTGTCCGACCGCGAACGGCTGTTTCCCGAAGACCTGGATTTCAGCGACCCCTGGCAGTTCAAGAACGTCCGGGTCATCTGACGTCCGGGGTTCCGCACAAGAGGCCGATTTTCAGGGGGCGTGCGTCGGGCTGCGTGGGCGCGCTGCAGGGGTCTTGCCGCGCCCGCGCCCAGCCGACATCTATTCGTAATCGATGGAAACGATCACGAATTTCTTCTCGACCCCGCCAATGCTCAACGTGATTTCTGCGTCGAGTGATTTCCCCATCAGCGCACGTGCCAGCGGGGCATCCATGCTGATGTAGCCCGGCTCACGATCGAACTCATCCGGTCCCACGATGCGATGCCTGGCTTCATTGCCCTGTTCGTCCTCGATCTGCACCCATGCTCCGAAGAACACCCGGTTGCGATCGGTGGGCGGCTGGTCCACCACCGTCATGCCGTCGAGGCGGTTGCGCAGGAACCGCACGCGCGAATCGATCTCGCGCAGGCGCTTCTTGCCGTAGGTGTATTCGGCGTTTTCCGAGCGGTCGCCCTGGGCGGCGGCCGCGCTGACCGCGGCGGTCACCTGGGGGCGCTCCACGCGCCAGAGCTGCTCCAGTTCGGCGCGCAGGCGTTCGTGGCCGGTGGGGGTGATGTATTTCGACCCCGGCCGGGAGGGCGGGCGGTAGCGGCTCATCGGTGAATCCCTGGACCGGCGTATCTGTGCGCACACGCACAGCCGCGGGCGGATGCCGGGACTAGGCTCGACCTCGGAGACTCACCTCGCATGATCACACGCTACTACGCCCATTTTGTCGCCGACACGCCCGAGCCCCAGGTCTGTGGCGAGTACAGCGGCGTGGTTGAACTGGATGGTCCGCTGCGCCCGCAGCGCGAGTTGCGGGACCTGCGGGCGCTGCTCGCCCGCAACTTCCACCTGGCCGCCGAGGATATCAGGATCCTCAACTGGGCCACGCTGCACTGATAGCCTCCCGCGACCGGGAAGCGCTCGGCCGGCTCCCATGACACAATGGGCCTTGAAGGGCGCCCCTGCACCCGCATATCGCGCCAAGAGTCTCCAAGGAGTTGTCATGCGTGCACTGAAAGTCGCCATGCTGGGCGCCGCCCTGCTGCTGTCCGGATGCGGTTACAACAAGCTGCAGACCCAGGACGAAGGAGTGAAGGCCGCCTGGTCCGAAGTGCTCAGCCAGTACCAGCGTCGTGCCGACCTCATCCCCAACCTGGTCGCCACCGTGAAGGGCTACGCCGCACAGGAAGAAAAAGTGCTGGTGGGTGTCACCGAGGCGCGCGCCAAGGTGGGCACCATCCAGCTCACGCCCGAAATGCTCAACGACGAAGCCGCGATGAAGAAGTTCCAGGAGGCACAGGGCACGCTCACCGGCGCGCTGAAGAGCCTGATCGCGGTGTCCGAGAACTATCCGGAACTGAAGTCCGACCAGAACTTCCGCGAACTGCAGGCGCAGCTCGAAGGGACGGAGAATCGCATCACCGTGGCGCGTAACCGCTACATCGAGTCGGTGCAGGCCTACAACAGCACGGTGCGCTCGTTCCCCACCAACCTCACCGCCATGCTGTTCAAGCACAAGGTGAAGGCCAACTTCAGCGTCGAGAACGAGGCCGCCATCTCCCGTCCGCCGACGGTGGATTTCGGCGCCGCTCCTGCCGCTCCGGCTGCAGCACCCGCGCCGGCGCCCGCGCCCGCGCGCTAGGCATCACGATGATGGCGCGGCTGCGCCTCCTGCTGTTGCCGTTGCTGCTGGTGGTTGCGCTGCCTTTGGCAGCGCAGACACTGCAACCCGTTCCGCCGCTCGAGACCCGCGTCACCGACCTGACCGGCACGCTCACGGCGGGGCAGCAGTCGGAGCTGGAACAGAAGCTCGCCGCCTTCGAGCAGCGCAAGGGCTCGCAGCTCGCCGTGCTCATCGTGCAGACCACCGAACCCGAAGCCATCGAGCAGTATTCCATCCGTGTCGTCGACGCCTGGAAGCTCGGCCGCGCCAAGCCCGATGACGGCGCGTTGCTGCTGGTGGCGCTGAAGGATCGCGCCATGCGCATCGAGGTGGGCTATGGCCTCGAAGGGGCGCTCACGGATGCGTTGTCCAGTCGCATCATCAACAACACCATTACGCCGCTGTTCCGCCAGGGCAACATCTTCGGCGGCGTGAATGCCGGCGTGGACGAGATCATCCGCGTCATCGACGGCGAGGCGCTGCCGCCGCCGGACCGCAACTGGCAGGCTCCGGCCGATCGCCTGCCCGGCATGCTGCCCTTCCTGTTCATCGGCGTGCTCGGCTTCGGCGCCGTGCTGCGCGCCATTTTCGGTCGCACGCTGGGCGCCATGGCCACCGGCGGTGCCACGGGCGTGGTGGTGTGGCTGCTGTCGCGCGTGCTGGGTTTCGCCATCGGTGCCGGCGTGATTGCCCTGATCATCAGCCTGTTTGCTGGCCTTGCCAGCAGTGGCCGCGGCATAGGCCGCGGTGGTCCGCCCTGGGGAGGTTGGGGCGGAGGCGGTTTCGGCGGCGGCTTCGGTCGCGGCGGCGGATTTGGAGGCGGAGGCTTCGGTGGTGGAGGGTTTGGCGGCGGTGGCGGCGGCTTCGGTGGCGGCGGCGCCTCGGGGAGATGGTGATGCTGCGCCGCGTGCTGCATCACCTGTTCACGCCGCAGTGGGTGGCGCGGCGTCACTATCCGCAGTCGCTGATGGACGAAATCGAGCGTCGCATCACCGGTCTCGAAGTCCGCCATCCGGGCGAACTGCGGTTCGTGGTCGAGCATGCGCTTGAGCCGGGCGATCTCATCGCGGGGCTTACGCCCCGCGAGCGCGCGCTGGAAGTCTTCGGCCTGCTGCGCGTCTGGGACACCGAGCACAACAATGGCGTGCTGGTGTACGTGCTGCATGCCGAGCACGCGGTGGAAATCGTCGCCGACAGGGGCCTCGCCCGGCGGGTGGATCAAGCAGAGTGGGATGCGCTCTGTCGTCAGGTGGAGACGCATTTTCGCGCCGGAAGATTCCGGGAAGGCTCGCTCGCGGCCCTGGACGGGGCGGCGCAGCTTCTGGAGCGGCACTTTCCTCCCCGCCAGCCGGGGCACAACGAGCTGCCGGATCAGCCGCTCTTGCTGTAAAAACCCTTCCCGATGCCATAATCGGCATATGAAGACGTTACGACCGCTGCTCGCCGCAGGCGCGATGCTCGCGCTGGCCGCCTGTTCGCTGCTGTCTCCGCCAGTGAAGGAAGAGCCGGCGCCCGCACCCGTGCCGGTTCCGGTGGAGCCGCCAAAGCCCCAGTACGCACCGTCCATCGACACGCATCGCTTCGAGATCGATGCCGCGCACGACGATGTGGTGGGCCAGGTGCAGGTCACCGTCACCAGCAAGGACGACACGCTGCCGGACATCGCACGTCGCTTCAACCTGGGCTATGAAGAGATCGTGCGTGCCAATCCCGGCATCGATCCCTGGCTGCCCGGCGCGGGCAAGGAAATCGTGCTGCCCACGCAGTTCGTGCTGCCCAACTCCGTGCGCCAGGGCATCGTGATCAACATCGCCGCGATGCGGCTGTTCTATTTCCCGCCGGCCAAGCCCGGCGAGAAGCAGGTCGTGTACACGCACCCCATCGGCATCGGCCGCGTGGGCTGGCAGACGCCGGAAGGCAGCACCAAGGTCGTTGCGAAGCAGAAGGACCCGGTGTGGATTCCGCCCGCGTCGGTGCGCAAGGAACACAAGGAAAACGGCGAAATCCTGCCCGCGCGCGTGCCCGCCGGTCCCGACAATCCGCTGGGCCGCTACAAGTTCACGCTGGGCTGGCCCAGCTACCTCATCCATGGCACCAACAAGCCCTATGGCGTGGGGCTGCGCTCCAGCCATGGCTGCATCCGGCTTTATCCCGAAGACGTCGAGAAGATCTTCGCAATGGTGAATCCGGGCACCACGGTCACCGTGGTGAACCAGCCCTTCGTGTTCGGCTGGCACGACGGCGGGTTGTACCTGCAGGGCTTCGACGTGCTCGAGGACGACAAGCGCGACTGGTCCAAGTCGCAGCCCAAGCTGCTGTCGAAGACGCTCAGCAAGCGCATCCAGGCCGAGCTTGCCGCCCGCAAGTCCACGGTGGACTGGCAGCGCGTGGCGCAGATCACCCGCGATCCGCGGGGCCTCGTGGTGTCGGTGTCTTCCGCCGACCAGAGCGAGGATGCGCTGATCGCCGCCGCACCTCGCGTTGAGAACCGCATCCCCAAGGGCGCCAACTGGGATGGCGCCGACGATCCGGCGCTGCAGGCGCAGAGCGACGTGAAGGTGATGGTGCAGGAGCAGCAGCAGGCGCCGCGCAGTTAAGCTATATTGTCGCATCATGGCGACTCTTACTGACTGGCTGAAGCTGATGCTGGCCGAAATCGCGCGCAAGCAGGAAGAAGCGGCCCTTGCGGCGGCCGAACAGCAGGCCCGCCAGGCGAGCAAGACCGGCGCCCCTGCGGCGAGGTAACAGCAGCGGTGACAGAACAGGGGGTTTCCGGGCCTGATGGCGTCGGAGCCGTGCCTCTGGCCAAGCGCAGCGACGCATTCCCTTACTCCACTGCGGCACCGCCTGCCGAGGCCGCCACCGCTCGCATCCACTCCACCAGCGGCGCCGTCGTCGCCTTCCTTGGCCGCTGCCTCAAGGGGCCCGTCAACGAACCGGTACCCATCGAAAGCGCCGCGGATTTCCAGCGCGTGTTCGGTGGACTTTGGGAGCACTCCACGCTGTCGTTCGCGGTGGAGCAGTTCTTCGAGCAGGGCGGCACGCGGGCACTGGTGGTGCGCGTGGTCAGCCAGGGGCGGGCGCCGACCATCGACCTGCCGGCTGGCGAAGAACGCATGGTGCTGTCGGGCCTGTGTCCGGGGCGCAATGAATACCTGCGCGCCTCTGTGGACCACGACGGCATAGGCACCCAGGACGAAGACCTGTTCAATCTCGTGGTGCAGCGCGTGCGCAGGCGCGGTTCGGAACTGGTGGAGTCGCAGGAAATCTTCCGCCGCGTGTCCATTCTGGGAGGATCTGCACGCGAGGTGGGACGCATCCTCGCCGGGTCCCGGCTGGTGCGCGTGGCGGGCCCGCTGCCCAAGCGCCGTCCCGACATCACGCGCGGCGACGATCCGCGCGCTCTCATTGGCTATGTCGACTGCAACAACGACGGCGAAGACGGCGAGGCGCTGTCGGACTATGACCTGATCGGCTCCGAAGCGCGGCGCAGCGGCATCTTCGCGCTGGACGGCGGACCGCGATTCGACTTCCTGTGCATTCCGCCGCCACAGCGCAGGCGCGACCTGGGCATGAGCGTGCTGGTGGTGGGGGCGAGGTTCTGCCGCCGCCACCAGGCGCTGCTGCTGGTGGATCCACCACTGGCCTGGGACAGCACGCGTGCCGCGCTGGACGCGGCGCGTGAATGGCCCTTCCACAGTGCCGACGCGCTGATGTTCTTCCCGCGCATCAACGCGCTGAACCGCCTGTCGGGCGAGTACGAATCCTTCACGCCATCCGCCGCAGCCGCTGCGCTGATTGCGCGTGACGACGCGTCGCGGCCCCAGCTCTGGCGCGAACCCGAGGAGCCCGCGCTGCTGCGGCCGGGCGCGCAGGCGGCGTTGTGGGTGGATCGCCTGCAGCGGCACCAGCTCGCCCAGCTCGGCATCAATGCGCTGCGGGCCACGCGCCGCCCTGCGCGCGATGAAATCGGCCTGTGCACGCTGGCGGGCGAGGCCGCTGCCGGCACCGATGCGCGCTGGCTGGGCACGCGCCGGCTGCAGCTCGACCTGTGCGCGAGCATCGAGCGCGGCACGCGCTGGGTGAGCATCGAAGGCAACACGCCGCGCACCCGCGAGCGCATCGCCCGTCAGGTCGAGGACTTCCTGCGCGAGCAGGCCGAGGCGGGGGCCTTCGCCGGCACCGAGCGCAACCGCCACTACTTCGTGCTCTGCGACGAGCGGCTCAACGGCGCGGCCGAGCAGAGGCATGGCGTATTCCGCCTGCTGTTCGGTTACCAGCCCGTGCATGCCGGCTGCCGGCTTACCTGGCTGGTGGAACACCGGCCCGCCGGCAGCAGCACGCGGCCGGTCAGTCTCAATCAGCTCGCCGCGCTCGAGCTGAGCTAGGATCGACACCATGTCGGACATCACCGGTCATGTCGTTTTTTCCCATGGGCTCGACGGCAGTCCGTTCGGCACCAAGATCCGCGCGCTGTACGAAATCGCCGAAGGCGAGGGCTTCGAGGTGGCGGCGGTCGACTACCGCGGCATCACCGATCCGGAGGAGCGCGTGCAGATGCTGTCGGACTTCTGCCGCGATTTCTCCGGTCATCTGGTGCTCGTGGGGGCGAGTCTGGGCGGCTACGTGTCGCTGGCCGCGGCGCCGACGCTGCATGCGCGGGGCGTGTTCCTGATGGCGCCTGCGATCCACATGCCAGGCATTCCGCCGCTGAAGCGCGGGCTGCCCGACTGTCCCATCGCCGTGGTGCACGGCTGGCGCGATGAAGTCATTCCCTGCGAGCAGAGCATGAAGTTCGCGCGCGACAACCGCCTGGCGCTGCACCTGGTGGAGTCCGACCACCATCTGCACAGTGCCATTCCCTTCCTGCGCTACCTGTTCCAGTACTTCCTGGTCGAGTCCCGCCGCGCGCAATTCGTGAGCTAGCTTCCGGATGGACCGCTTTACAGGCCGGTTGTTGTTGCCCTGGCTGCGCTTCACCGTGCGACCGCAGGATGCCTCCGATGAGCTTCGTGCCGCAGGCTCGCGCATCTGCTACGTCATGCAGCGCGACAGCGCGCTCGACGGCATGCTGCTGCAGCGCGCCTGCGCGCGCATTGGCCTGCCGCGTCCCGGCAAGCGCCTGCTGCCGCCGACGGCGCCGCAGCGCCAACGCTCGCTGCTGGCGCTGTCGCGCAAGGTGGGGTTGTGGAACCGCCGCCTCGACCGCCGACCGCCCCAGGGCCTGCGCGACCTGCTCGGCGAGCTCAGGCGCGATCCGGCCTTCGATGTGATGCTGGTGCCGGTGGCGGTGTACTGGGGGCGCGCGCCGCAGCGCGAGCATGTGTCCTGGTTCAGACTGCTGCTGTCGGAGGACTGGTCGATTTCCAGCGGCTTCCGGCGCGCGCTGGCCGTGGTCTTCAATGGCCGCAACACGGTGGTGGAATTCGGCACGCCGGTGTCGATGCGTTCGCTACTGGCCGGTGCCGCGCCCAATCCCGCGCGGCGCGTGATCCGCAGCATGACCGCGCAGCTCGCCGCTTCGCGCACGGCCTATATCGGCCCCGACCTCTCGCACCGGCGCACGCTGCTCACCGAGGTGCTGCGCGCGCGCCAGGTGCGCAACATCGTCCGGCAGGAGGCCCGCGAGAAGAACCTGCCCGTGCGCCAGGTGATGCAGCAGGCGCGCGACATGTTCGAGGAGATCGCGGCCGACTACTCGCACAACCTGGTGCGCTTCTCCGAGCGCTTCCTGCGCCGGCTGTGGACGCGCATCTACGACGGACTCGAGGTGGCCCACGCCGACACCATTGCCGCGATCGCCGCGGGCAACGAGCTGATCTACGTGCCCTGTCATCGCAGCACCATGGACGACCTGCTGGTGCCCTATGCCGTGTACACCCACGGCTTCGCCGTGCCGCACATCGCCGCGGGCATCAACCTGAACCTGCCGGTGGTGGGGCCGATACTGCGCAAGGGCGGGGCCTTCTTCCTGCGGCGCAGTTTCCGCGGCAGCCCGCTGTACACCGCGGTGTTCATGAATTACCTGGGCGCCATCATGGCGCGCGGTCATCCCATCCAGTATTTCATCGAGGGTGGCCGCAGTCGCACCGGTCGGTCGCTGGCGCCCAAGACGGGCATGCTGTCGATGACGCTGCGCAGCTACATCCGTCAGCCCGTGCGGCCGGTGATGTTCGTGCCGGTGTACCTGGGTTACGAGCGCATCATGGAAGTGGACAGCTACATGGGCGAGCTGTCCGGCAGGAAGAAGGAAAAGGAATCGCTGTGGGGATTCCTGCGCTCGCTGAAGCGGCTGCGCGAGAACTTCGGCCATGTGCATGTGAACATCGGCGAACCGATCCCGCTGCTGCCGCTGCTCGACGAGCATCAACCGCAGTGGCGCGAGAGGCTGGGGCAGGACGGCCGCGGCGCCACCGTCAGCGCGGCGGTGGATGTGCTGGCCCGGAGCATCATGCGCAACATCAACGGCGCGGCGGCGGTCACGCCGGTGAACCTGCTCGCGCTGGTGCTGCTGGCCACGCCGCGGCAGGTGATGCTCGAGGCCGACCTGCTGCAACAACTCGCCACCTGCCTCACGCTGCTGCGCGAGGCGCCTTATTCCGAACGCATCACGTTGCCGAAGGGCGATGCGGCCGCCATCATCGAAGCCGGCTTCAAGGCCGAAATCCTGCAGCGCCTGGGTGCCGACACCATCGGCCTTGCGCCCCGGCACGCGGCGGCGATGCCGTACTACCGCAACAATGTCCTGCACGTGATCGCGCTGCCGTCGCTGCTGGCCTGCTGCTTCCTGTCGAAGGAACGGCTGTCGATGGCCGACCTGCAACGGCTGGCCGGGCGCATCTATCCCTACATCAGCTCGGAGCTGTTCCTGCGCTGGGAAGAGCCGGAGCTGGAAGCCGTGGTGCTGGCCAATCTGCGCGCGCTGCGCTCGGCCGGGCTGCTGTCCAGCGACGCAGAGGAGAGGCAATGGGCTACCGCGCCACCGACCTCGTCCGAGGCCGTGCAGCTATCGGTGCTGGCGCAGCCCATGCTGCAGACCGTCGAGCGCTACTACCTGGCGATCGCGCTGCTGCTGCGGGCAGGCTCCGGCGCGCTGACGCAGGCCGAGCTCGAGAAGAGCTGCCAGCAGATGGCGCAGCGCATGGTCACGCTCTACGGCTTCCATTCGCCGGAGTTCTTCGACCGCTCGCTGTTCGAGGGATTCCTGGGCCTGCTGCGCCGGCGCGGCGTGATCCGCGCCGATGGCGAGGGCCATCTGGTGTTCGACGACGTGCTGGCGCGCATCGCCGATGACGCGCAGCTCGTGCTGTCAGAGCAGCTTCGCCACAGCATCCTGCAGGTTGTCCACGGCTGAAGCGGGCAGGGCGAGGCCCAGGCGCGTGCGCCGCCACAGGATGTCCTCGGCCGAGCGCGCCCATTCATGCCGCACCAGGTAGCGCACCTCGGCTTCGGTGAGGCCGGCGCCGAAGTCGCGCCCCAGGTCCGCCATGCAACGCGCCTCGCCCAGCAGCAGCGCCAGCCGCGTGCCATGTGCATGCGCCAGCCGGTCGACCAGCGCCGCCGGCAGTGCGGGCCAGCGTGCGCGACTGTGGTCGATGAAGCGCTGCATGTCGCCGTCGGGCACGTCGCCGCCAGGCAGGGGCTCGTCCGCCGTCCATGAAGCAGGCTCCTTTCGCAGCGAAGGCGCCAGCAGTCCGAAGGCATGCTCGGCCAGGCGCCGGTAGGTGGTGATCTTGCCCCCATACACCGACAGCAGTGGCGCGCCCGCGTTGCCGGCCTGCAGTTCCAGGTGATAGTCGCGCGACACGTTCTGCGCCGCAGCTTCCCCGCTGTCATACAGCGGTCGCACGCCGGAGTAGCTGCTGCGGATGTCGGCCGGTGAGGCAGGCCGCCGCAGGAAGCGGTTGATGCAGGCGAGCAGGTAATCGCGCTCGGCATCCGAGATGACCGGGCGCGCCGGATCGCCGGAATAGGGCACATCGGTGGTGCCCACCAGCGTGTACTGCTGCTGGTAGGGAATCATGAACACAACACGCTGATCGGCGCTCTGCAGAAGGTAGGCGTGGTCGCCCTCGTACAGCCGACGCAGGATCAGGTGACTGCCCTGGACCAGTCGCAAGTGCTGGCGGGCTGTCACCCGGGCGCTGCCCAGCACCTCGTTCACCCAGGCGCCACTGGCGTTCACCAGCGCACGTGCGCGCAGCGTGCGCGGAACGCCGGCGCCGGCTGCGACGCAATCGACTTCCCAATGCCCGCCGGCATCGCGCGCCTGCGTGACCCGTGTGCGCGTCAACACCGTGGCGCCGCGCTCGGCGGCATCCAGCGCGTTCAGCACTACCAGGCGGCTGTCATCCACCCAGCAGTCGGAGTACTCGAAGCCATCGCGCAGCGTGGGCAGCAGCGGCGTGCCCAATGCCGTGCCCGCAAGGGCGACGGACTGCGATGCGGAGAGCTTTTCCCGTGCGCCGACGTGGTCGTAGACGAACAACCCCAGCCGCAGCAGCCAGCGCGGCCGCAGCCCGTCGACATAGGGCAGCACGAAGCGCATGGGACGGATGATGTGCGGTGCGATGGCCAGCAGGCGTTCGCGCTCGGCCAGCGCTTCGCGCACCAGCCGCAGTTCGCCCTGCTCCAGATAGCGCAGGCCGCCATGGATGAGCTTGGTGCTGGCCGAGGAGGTATGCGAGGCGAGATCGTGCTGTTCGATCAGGCAGACGCGAAGGTCGCGGCCCGCAGCATCGCGCGCGATGCCGGCCCCGTTGATGCCGCCACCCACCACGACCAGATCGAAGTCGGTGACAGGCGGGCTGCCGGCGCTAGTCGTCGCCACGTACTTTGCCGCGCATCTTCTTGGTCTGCCCCGCACGCACCTTGCCGCTGAGTCGCCGCTCGCGCGATGCCCGTGTGGGCTTCGTGGCGCGGCGTGGCACCGGCGCCTTCATCGCGGCTTCGATGAGGGCCGTGAGCCGCTCCCAGGCATCGCGGCGATTGCCTTCCTGCGTGCGGTGATTGCGGGCGACGATGACGATCTCGTCGCCTTCGGTCAGCCGGCGACCCGCAAGCCTGCGCAGGCGTTCGGCCGAGGCCATGTCGAGGCCCGGGCAGTCGCCGATGCGAAAGCGAAGCTGTGCCGCGGTGGCCAGCTTGTTGACGTTCTGCCCGCCGGGGCCGGCGGAGCGGATGAAGCTGACCTGCGTGGCGCCGCTCAGGTCCGGCAGTTTCACGGTCCGCCGCCGCGCACCTGCACCATCCGCAGGTCGTGCTGCGCCACCGGAATGGTGATGCCATGCTGCTTGAACGCGCGCCATATCGAACGATTCACGTCGGAGCGCACGTTGTTCACGCCTTCCTGCGGATCGGCGATCCAGAAGCGAAGCTCCAGCTCGATGCCCGAATCGCCGAAGTGCATCAGCCGCGACACCGGGCCGGGGTCGCGCAGCACGCGGGGGTTGCAATGCGCTGCTTCCACCAGCACCGCCATCGCCGCCTCGGGATCGTCCTGGTAGCTGATGCGCACCGGCAGCTTCAGGCGCACGCGCGGGTCGGAGTAGCTCCAGTTGATCACCGGGTTGGTGATGAGCTGCTGGTTGGGCACCAGCGTCTCCACGCCATCGCGGTCGCGCACCACCACGTAGCGGCCGCGCAGCTCCTGCACCCAGCCGAAGTTCTCGGTGCTGGTGCCGGTGACGCCGGTGAAGCTGATGACATCGCCGGGCTTGATGGACTTGTCCATCAGCAGCACGAAGCCGCTGACGAAATTGCTCGCGATGGCCTGCAGGCCGAAGCCCAGGCCAATGCCCACCGCGCCGGTGAGCACCGTCAGCGCGGTGAGGTCGACGCCGGCCGCGTTGATGCCCACCAGCACGCCGAGGGCCAGCAGGAAGAAATACGTGAACTTGGTGATGCCCACGCGCGTGGACAGCGCGAGACCGGACAGCCTCATGACCCGGGCCTCGACCGCGCGGGACACGAGGCTCGCCACCACGATGAACAGCGTCACCACCACCAATCCCTTGATCAGGGACCAGAGGCTGAATTCATTCTTGCCGGGGATCAGGTCGATGGCGTCGAGGCTGGATTCGATGAAGTCGAACCAGCCCATCAGCGAGAAGCCCAGCACCGCCCACAGCAACAGCGACAGCCGCGATTCCCAGCGTGCGATCCAGCTTCGCGCCCCCATCGCCAGCGCCAGCAGGTAGACGCCCAGACGCACCGCCAGCAGCACGGCGGCAAGCTGGATGCCGGTGTCGAGGATGACCGGCTTGGCGTTGCCAAGGCCCACCACGCCCCGCGCCGCCAGCAGCACCACCAGCGCCACCAGCGGCGCACTGGTGGCGCCCACGCCCCGCAGCACCCGCGCCATGAGGTCGTGCGTGCCGGTCAGCGGCGAGCGGGACAGCGCGCCGCGGATGATATGCGCCGCCACCACGCCGGCCACGGCGGCCAGCACCAGTATCAGGATCTGGGTGAGATTGGCAGCCGACAGCAGCTCGTCGATCAGTTCTTTCACGTCGCCCTAGGCGTTGAGGTCCGGGATCGCCTGGCTCTCGAGTTTGGCGATCTGGTCCTTGAGCATCAGTTTGCGCTTCTTCAGCCGGCGCATCTGCACTTCGTCGGTGTGGATGTCCATCGCAAGGCGCGAGATCACCTGATCCAGGTCGCGATGCTCTATGCGCAGTTGCCGCAACTTCTCGATGTTGCGGAACAGCTCGCGATTGACGTTGTCTTCGCTGTCTTCCGACATGCCGTCACTTCTTGCCGGTCACCCGCAGCCGCGGCAGCAGCGGTTCGACTCCTTCGGCCAGCTTAGCGAATCGCCCCAGCGGGCGCCATCGCTGGCCGGGCTCGTGGAAGTCGGAACCCGCGGAGCCGGCGAGACCGAACTGTCGCGCCAGCGACGCCAGTCGCGCCGCATCGTTCGGGGACAGGGCCGGCAGGCTGGTTTCCAGCGCCGCGCCGCCGCAGTCGCGGAACTCACCGCAGAGGTTGCGCAGCGCGCCACCGGAGAGCTTGTAGCGATGCGGATGCGCCAGCACCGCCTCGCCACCAGCGGCGCGGATGGCGGCCACGGCGCCGGCCAGTGACGGCCATTCCTGCGGCACATGGCCCTGTCGGCCCCGGCCCAGCCAGCGGTCGAATGCATCCTGCACGGAATCGGCGAGGCCCGCCCCTGCAATGGCGCGCGCGACATGCGTGCGAGTCGGCACGGCGCTCGATTCGAGCACGGCCCGCGCCGGGTCGAGTGCGGCAAAGCGCGCGAGGCGCTGCAGCTTTGCGCGGATGGCCGCGATCCGTTCACGTCGCAGGTTCACGATGGCGGCAAGGTGATCCTGCAGTGCCGGGGACTGCGGATCGACGCCAAGGCCCACCACATGCAGCTCCTGGCCGCGCCAGCCGGCAGTGACCTCCACGCCATCGACGAAGCCGATGTTCGCGCCCGCGCAGGCCGCGCGCGCCTCGGACAGTCCGGCCGTGGTGTCATGGTCGGTGAGCGCCAGCACCTGCACATTGCGCAGCGCGGCGCGCGCCACCAGTTCCGCGGGAGCGAGCAGGCCATCGGAATGGTGGCTGTGGGTGTGCAGGTCGACGAGCGCTTCCATCTGCCACGTATCATACGGAGTCATGAACAGCCTGCGCCTGCCGGATCACATACGAACACTGCTGCTCGACCTGGACGGCACGCTGCTCGACCTGGCCTTCGACACGCATTTCTGGCTGGAAGTGGTGCCGGAGTACTACGGTCGCAAGCGCGGCATGTCGGCCGAGCGGGCGCTGCGCGAGGAGATCCATCCGCGCCTGCGCGATGCCGAGGGCACGCTCAACTGGTATTGCCTCGACTACTGGTCGCGGATGCTCGACCTGGACCTGTCGGCCATCAAGTCGCAGCACGATGAGCGCATCGCCTGGCTGCCCGGCGCGCGGGAATTCCTCGCACGGCAGCGCGCCGCGGGCCGGCGGCTGGTGCTGGCCACCAATTCGCATCCCGAGACGCTGCGCATCAAGGACGAGAAGGTGGATATCCGGGCGCACCTGGATGTCATGTTCAGTTCGCACCAGTTCGGCGCTCCGAAGGAGCACGCCGAATTCTGGCTGCGGCTGCGCAATGCGGAGCCTTTCGATCCGGCGCATACGGCTTTCATCGACGACAATCCCAAGGTGCTGCACGCAGCGCGCGCTGCGGGCATCGCCTGCATCATCGCCGTGACGAATCCGGATTCCAGTCGTCCGCCCCGCCCGGCACCGGCGGATTTTCCGCATGTAGCGGCGGTGGCGGACATTCTCTAGTCCGAATCGGCTGCAAATCGCCTTCGTCAGCCGCGGCCGTGCGGCCGGCCGCGGCGTGGACCACCGCCACCGGAGCGTCCGCCGGGGCCGCCGCGTCCACCGCCACCCGGTCCGCGCCCGCCACCGCCGCGCGGCGGGCCGCCGCGACCGCCGCCGCCATGGCGGGGCGCGAAGTCTTCACGCGGCTTGTGCTTGGGGAAATGCACGTCCTTCGCCATCAGCTCGGGCGAGATCGCGCCGCGCGGAATCGTGTGCCCGATGTACTTCTCGATGTCGGGCAGGCACTGCGCGTAGTCCTCGCAGCCGAAGCTGATGGCATCGCCCTCGGCGCCGGCACGTGCGGTGCGGCCGATGCGGTGCACGTAGTCGGCACAGTCCTGCGGCAGGTCGTAGTTGAACACATGGCTCACATCGGGGATGTGCAGGCCGCGCGAGGCCACGTCGGTGGCGATCAGCACGGCGAGCTGTCCGCTGTGGAAGTCCTTCATGTACTTCAGGCGCTTGTTCTGCGGCACGTCGCCCGACAGCGCCTGCGCGTTGATGTGGTTGGCGCGCAGCACCTCTTCGAGCCGGTCGGCCTGGCGGCGCGTGTTGACGAACACCATGGTGCGTTCGGCCGCCGCCGTGCGCAGCAGGCCGATCAGCAGCGGAATCTTCTCTTCCATCGCCGGGAAGTAGATGAGCTGACGCACCTTGTCGGCGGTGACGCGATCCGGCTCGATGCGGATCAGTTCGGGGTTGTTCATGTGCTCGTAGGCGAGCTCGAGCACGCGCTGCGACAGCGTTGCCGAGAACAGCATCGACTGGCGCTGGTCGGGCGGCGGCATCTTGCGCAGCATGTAACGGATGTCGGCGATGAAGCCGAGGTCGAACATGCGGTCGGCCTCGTCGAGCACGCAGACCTGCACGTAGCGCATGTCGAACACATGCTGCTTGTAGTAGTCGATGATGCGGCCGGGCGTGCCGATCAGGATGTCGGCGCCATTCTCGAACTGCCGGCGCTGCTTGTCGTAGTCGACGCCGCCGAACACGCAGGCCAGCTTCAGGCCGGTATGTCGGCCAAGCACCAGCGCATCGTTGTGGATCTGCACCGCCAGCTCGCGCGTCGGCGCGATGACGATGCCGCGGATGGCGTTCTTCGGCCGCTCTTCGCGGGGCAGGCGCGTCAGCAGCGTGTTGAACATCGACACCAGGAACGCGGCGGTCTTGCCGGTGCCCGTCTGCGCCTGGCCGGCCACGTCGCGGCCCGCCAGCGCCAGCGGCAGGGTCTGCGCCTGGATGGGCGTGCAGCGTTTGAAGCCTGCATCGCGGACGCCCTGCGCCACGCTGGGCTGCAGGTCGAAGCTGGCGTATTCCGGACCATCGGGCGCGACCTCGGCCTTTTCGGCGCGCGGGGTCGGGATGGGAGCTGCTGCTACCGGCGGTTCTTCGCGTGGCGTTCCGGTGGCCGATATAGCCTTACCGAATAACCTATTCCAGATCTTTCTGAACATACCCTCTCGATCGAGCCGGGCTTGCAAATCCCCCAAGGACCGGCTAAAAAAGCAGTCATACATGGCGCTCTTCTGGCGCCCTGGAACCAATTCTCAAACATCTAGTCTAACCCTTCGACCCTACCCGTGGCGCGGGTTTTCTCATCCCGCCCCAAGCGCAGCGGCGCCGAAACACCCAAACCGTCTCTCCCGATCCCCGCGATCCCGCAACACAAGTCCAACTCCCCCTTTGGAGTCTCAATCCGTGAGCAATCCACTCGTCATCCACACCTCGGACGCCACGTTCGAACACGATGTCCTGAAGTCCGCCGAGCCCGTGCTGCTCGATTTCTGGGCCGAATGGTGCGGCCCCTGCAAGATGATCGCCCCCATCCTCGATGAGGCGGCCAACGAATTCAAAGGGCGGCTGAAGATCGCCAAGCTCAACATCGACGAGAATCCGCAGACCCCGCCGCGCTTCGGCATCCGGGGCATCCCCACGCTGATCCTCTTCAAGAACGGCAAGGTCGAAGCGCAGAAGGTCGGCGCACTGTCCAAGTCGCAGCTCGTCGCCTTCCTGGACAGCAACCTGTCCAAGACGCAAGCGGCCGGCAAGCCGTGAGGGGCTATCTGGGCGGGCCGGGCGGCGGCCAGGGGCGTCGGCAGGGCAAGCACCGTCGCGACGGCAACCGCGGCGGCGGCGGCGGTGGTGGCGGCGGCAACAACGTCAATGGCAACGTCGGCCGGCACGACGAGATCTACGATCCGGAGCCGTTCGATCCTTCGGCCGATGGCGAAATCTGCAGCAAGGCAGAACTCGAAGCCGCCCGCCGCACGATGAGCCTCAACGAGCTGAAGGCCAAGCCCATCAACCAGCTCGTGAAGGTGGCGGAATCGATGGGGCTCGAGAGCCTCGCCCGCTCCCGCAAGCAGGACATCATCTTCTCCATCCTGAAGCACTACGGCAGGAACGGCGAAGCAGTCTACGGCGAGGGCGTGATCGAGATCCTGCAGGATGGTTTCGGCTTCCTGCGTTCGGCTGATTCCTCGTATCTCGCCGGCCCTGATGACATCTACATCTCGCCGAGCCAGGTGCGGCGCTTCAACCTGCGCACCGGCGATTCCATCTCCGGCCTCATCCGTCCGCCCAAGGATGGCGAGCGCTACTTCGCGCTGCTGAAGGTGGGCGAGATCAATTTCGATTCGCCCGAGAGCGCGCGCAACAAGGTCCTGTTCGAGAACCTCACGCCGCTGCATCCCACGCAGCGCCTGAAGCTGCAGCGGGGCAATGGCAGCACCGAAGACCTCACCGCGCGCACCATCGACCTGGTCGCGCCCATCGGCAAGGGCCAGCGCGGCCTCATCGTCTCGCCGCCGAAGGCCGGCAAGACGATGTTGCTGCAGAACATCGCCACCTCCATCACCGCGAACCACCCCGAGGTGTACCTCATCGTGCTGCTCATCGACGAGCGGCCCGAGGAAGTGACCGAGATGCAGCGCACCGTGAAGGGCGAGGTGGTGTCGTCCACCTTCGACGAGCCCGCCGCCCGCCATGTGCAAGTCGCGGAAATGGTGATCGAAAAGGCCAAGCGCCTGGTCGAGCACAAGAAGGACGTGGTGATCCTGCTCGACTCCATCACGCGCCTGGCGCGCGCCTACAACACCGTGGTGCCGAGCTCCGGCAAGGTGCTCACCGGCGGCGTCGACGCCAACGCGCTGCAGCGCCCGAAGCGCTTCTTCGGCGCCGCGCGCAACATCGAGGAAGGTGGATCGCTCACCATCCTCGCCACCGCGCTGATCGACACCGGCTCGAAGATGGACGACGTGATCTTCGAGGAATTCAAGGGCACGGGTAACAGCGAAATCCACCTGGACCGCCGCATTGCCGAGAAGCGCACCTTCCCGGCCGTGAACATCAACCGTTCCGGCACGCGCAAGGAAGAGCTGATCACCGACCAGACGGAACTGGCCAAGATGTGGATCCTGCGCAAGCTGCTGCATCCGATGGACGAACTCGCCGCCATCGAGTTCCTGCTCGACAAGATGAAGGACACGAAGACCAACGCAGAATTCTTCGATGCCATGAAACGCTGAGGCTGTCAGCCTCAGCGCGGCCGCCCGCAAGGGCGGCCCACCGATGGGGGAAGGCCGCCCGCAAGGGTGGCCCGACGATTCAACAAGAAAAATGGGGGCGCGGATGTTCCGAAGCGGATCGATCTACTCATTGCTGGCTGTTCTGGCGCTGTCGGGCACGAGCGCCACGCTGCAGGCGCAGACTTCACCCGCGCCGCCCAACGTCGACCCGGCCGCGCTGCGCGCGGACATCGACCGCCTCAATGGCATTGCGCAGGGGCAGAGCCTGGCGATGATGCAGGTGGCCTACAACTTCAACATGCTGTGGTTTGCAGCGCGGGCCAGGAACTGGACGCTGGCGCAGTTCTACTACGGCGATGCCCGCGGCAGGTTGCGCCTGGCGTTGCGCATCCAGCCGGTGCGCAAGATCTCCTCGGGTGACCTGGAACTGCAACCCATCCTCGATGGTGTGGAGAAGGGCGCCTGGGCAAAGCTCGGCGAAGCCATCGCCGCAAAGGACGTGAAGCAGTTCGAGGTGGCCTACAAGGCCACGCTGGGCGCCTGCCAGGGGTGCCACGCCGCAGCCGAAAAGCCTTACCTCAAGCTCAAGGTGCCCTCGGCGCCCGCCGAACCCATGGTTGATTTCGCCGCGCGCTGATCAACCGGTCCGCTTCCGCGGCTGCGTGTTCCTCTTCCGTCCGGTGATTGCCAGCCCGCTGGCCCCGGGGCTGTGCTTGAGGCTATGCTCCCCTAATGTTCGCAGCCCGCAATTTCTCCTGCCGTGTCCTGACCGGCGGCACCCTGATCCAGGGCTCGTTGCCCCGGGCGTAGCGTCTTTCGCTTTCGCCCGGGGCCATCCATTCCCGGGCGGTTTCATCCGCCACTTGCTTCGCCCGCCTTGCGGGCCATGTTGCTTCAACAGGAGCCAATGATGACCAGTACCGGAATGACGGGTGCCGGCGCTTTGCCGCCCATCGTGATTTGCGCTGCCGACTACGCGCGGCTCACCGAGCTTGCAGCGTCGGTCGACGCACGGCTTGCCCATGTGGGCGAATACCTGGAGCGCGAGCTGCTGCGCGCCGAGGTGGTCGATGACGATGCCTTCGACGCGCGCGTGGTGCGCGTGGGTTCGCGCGTGACGTATCGGGAGGGTGCGGGGCCTGCACGCACGGTTCAGCTCGTGTGGCCTTCCGCGGCCGACGTGGATCGCAATCGCATCTCGGTGCTGTCGGCGGTGGGTGCTGCGCTGGTGGGCATGGCGGCGGGCATGAGCATCGACTGGCCGAGCCCGGTGGGCGGTACCCGCCAGCTTACGGTGGTGGCCATCCACGGTCCGGCCCCGGAAATTCCCGACAACGCAGCCTGAGGGCGCGCGTCAGGCCTGATCGCAGGCGTCAGGCCTGACGGGCCGCGCGGCGCCTGCGCAGCGCGGCGACGGGAACCTTCACTTCCTGCGCTTCCGGCGAGTCGATGTGCAGCAGCGTGGCCGCGACGCCGGGGGCGATGATGGCATCGGCCAGCGTCATCCGGTCCAGTTCCATCAGGAATGCATCCATCGCCCGGCGCATGCCGTATTTCAGTCCGCAGGCGGGCTGGATCGCGCAGTTGGTGGATTGCGGCACCTCGTGGCAGCTCACCACGGAGAAATCCTTCTCCGCCATTCGCACCACGGCGCCGATCGAGATCTCCGCCGGACGCTTCGCCAGGCGCGCGCCACCGCCGCGGCCCCGCGTGGTCTGCACGTAGCCGCTGGTTGCCAGCTCATTGACGATCTTCATCAGGTGCGCCCGCGAAATGCCGTAGGCGGATGCAATTTCCGAGATGGTGGCGCCTGCGCCGGTCTGCGCTTTCAGCGCCAGGTACATCAGTACCCGCAGTGTGTAGTCGGCATGGACGGTAAGTCGCATGAATGATCGGCCGGTTCCTGGTGCTGTTGCGGCAGGAGGCCATTGTACCGGCGGCGGTGCGGCGCCTGCCGGACTGCCGGCAGGTCGGCAGTGAAACAAACAAATTAAATATATGTTTCACGCGCGTCAATCCCGATGGATTATTCGCATTCCGCACCGAAATCTGCATTCTCCTCAGAACATTTGCTCTAAAGATATATTTTTGGTATTTCTTTAAGCCGTCAGATCGATTCGATGTTTGGGGGTCACATGCACAGCACGGTGTCGGCGAAGAAGGCTTTTTGCGCCCTGCGGCTGCTTGGGGTCGTACTCGCGATCGCGTTTGCAGGCGATGCGATGGCCGCGCGCCGCACTTTCGAAATGAACATCGAGGACACGCGCATCGGACTGGTGGAGAAGCAGCAGTTCCACACCTTCGCCTTTGCCGGCCAGGTGCCGGGTCCGCTCTTCAATGTGGACGAGGGCGACCAGATCGAGGTCACGGTGAACAACCTGACCGCGCTGCCGCACACCATCCACTGGCATGGCATGTACCAGAAGAACTCCTGGCGCATGGACGGCGTGCCCGATGTGACACAGCCGGCGATCCAGCCCGGTGAAAGCTTCACCTACAAGTTCACGGCCGAACCCTCTGGCACCTTCTGGTACCACTGCCATGTGAACGTCAACGAGCACGTGGTGATGCGCGGCATGTACGGGCCGTTCATCGTGCACCCGCGCAAACCCGCGGCCATCGAGCGGCGCGTGACGAAGGACGTGGTGATGATGCTGTCCGACTGGTCGTCGAAGTGGGCCGACAAGCCAGGCTTCGGCGGTGTCCCGGGCGATGTATTCGACTATTTCACCATCAACGGCAAGGCTTTCCCCGAATCCGAGCCGCTGCGCATCCGCAAGGGCGACATCGTGCGCATCCGCTTCATTGGCGCCGGCGAGCTGACGCATGCCATCCACATCCACGGCCATACCTTCGAGGTGGCGTTCAAGGATGGATTCCCACTGCCGGCGCCATACAAGGCCGACACGCTGTCGATTTCACCGGGGGAGCGCTACGACATCATCCTCACCGCCGACAATCCGGGCCGCTGGATGATTCACGACCACGTGGACTCGCACACCATGAATGGCGAGCGCCCGATGGGCGGCATCATGACCGCGATCGAATACATCGAAGTCAAGGACGACGATGCCTGGTATCCGTGGAACAAGCGCGTGCCGCGGCCCGACTTCTATTACCAGGATTCGCTGGCCAAGGGGCCCGGCATCTACACCAACGACACCTTCAAGGGTCGCGCAATCCAATAGGGGGCATGAAGGGATGAACATCCGGTTGCTGCCGCATCTGTCGGCATTGCTCGCAGCGATGCTGCTGCCGGTTGCCGGGCGCGCCGCGCCTGCTCCGGCGCTGGCAACGTGCGCCGCCTGCCACGCACTGGAAAAGCCCGCCGACAGCAGTCTCGAGCGCCTCTGGACCCGCAAGGCGCCGGATCTGCACTACGCCGGAGTGAAGTTCCGGCAGGAGTGGCTGGTGGGTTGGCTGCAGAAGCCGACGGTGCTGCGGCCGGCTGGCGTCATGTACCGCAATGTGGTCAAGCCGGGCGCGGGGGGGGCAACCGACACGATCGATACCTCACAGGTGCCGGTCCACCCCGCGCTCGGCCCCGCCGAGGCAAAGGCGGCCGCGGAGGCGTTGATGGCGCTGGGGACCGACCTGAACCTTGTGGAGAAGGGCGCATTCCGCAACGAGCCGCCCAACGCGATGATGGCCGCGCTGCTGTTCAACAAGCTGCGTGGCTGCTCCTCCTGCCACGCCGGCAAGCCCGGCGAAGGCGGTCTGTCCGGCCCCGAGCTGTACAGCGCGGGTGCGCGGCTGCAACCGGACTTCGTCGTTGCCTATATCCGCGATCCGCAGAAATTCGATCCGCACGTGTGGATGCCGAAGTTGGGCCTCATCGACGCGGACGTGCAGAAACTCACCTCCTACCTGATGACATTGAAAGGAGCCGCGCCATGACGCTGAAGCCACTGATGCCGCGGGGTCTGGTGGGAATCCTGATTGCGCTGCCGCTGCTGGCCGCGGCCGAGGAGCCCGCGCCGCGCGCGGTGAAGCTGTACGACACCTATTGCGTGCAATGCCATGGCGTGAATCGCGATGGCAACGGCATAAACAGTGCACACATGGCCGTGAAGCCTCGCGATCACACCGACAGCAAGGCCATGGGCGACACGCCCGACGACCTGCTGTTCAAGGCGATCAAGGATGGCGGGCTCGCGGTGAACAAGTCGGTGCTGATGCCGGTGTGGGGCATGGTGCTGTCGGACGAGGAAATCCGCGATCTCGTCCGCTACCTGCGCTCCATCAGCAAGACCACGTCGACCAGTCCAGTCCAGTAAACCAACGAAGGAATGACCATGAAGATACCCCTGCTGGCCGCAGCGTGCCTCGCGCTTCTGGGCGCCGGCATCGCCGAGGCCAAGACGGTGAAGATCACGCTCACGCCCAAAGAGGTCGATCTGCCCATCGACAACAAGGGCACGATGTACCGCACCTGGACCTACGACGGCGTGGTGCCGGGTCCCGTGGTGCGTGTCACCGAAGGCGATGTCGTGGAGTTCACGCTGATCAACGACAAGGCCAACAAGAACTCGCACTCCATCGATTTCCATGCCGCGCGCGTCAACGTGCTGGCGGAGTTCGAGTCGGTGAAGCCGGGTGAAACCAAGCATTTCTCGTTCCCCGCCACCTATCCGGGCACGTTCTACTACCACTGCGGCTCGGACCCGATGATCCAGCACATTGCGCGCGGCATGTTCGGCGTGATCATCGTCGATCCGAAGGATGCCGCCGCGCTGCCGAAGGCCGATCGCGAATACGTCCTGATCCAGTCGGAGCTGTATCCGAACCCGGACAACCAGGACGAGATGATGGCCAACAAGTGGACCAACGTGATGTTCAACGGCGGCATCTTCAAGTACGACCCGGTGCATGATCCGAACGCCACGCGCATCCTGCAGGCCAAGCCCGGCGAGCGCGTACGCATCCACTTCGTCAACGCAGGCGTCAACGAGTTCTCGGCCTTCCATCCCATCGCCGGCATCTGGGATCGCGTGTATCCCAGCGGCAATGCGAAGAACACGTTGTTCGGCCTGCAGACCTACGTGGTCGGTCCGGGCGACGCCGCGGCGTTCGATCTGATCTCGCCGGTCGAAGGCGGCAATGCGCTGGTCTCGCACTCGCTGCGCCAGGCGCTGTCGGGCGCGATCGCGGTGGTGCAATTCATCAAGGATGCGGACCCGACCCTGGGTCGCGGTGACAAGATCCTGGTGCGGTAGCGAGGATGCCATGGCCAGATCCCGACGTACGCCGCTGCTGATCGTGTTCTCGGTGCTGCTGCCCGTGGCCGCGATGCTGACGCTGCTGCTGCGGCAGTCGGTCGAACCCGCCGAGGCCGCGAGTCCCGGGGAAAAGGTGCTGGTTGTCGCCGACGGCTATGTCTGCCCCATGCATCCGCAGGTGGTTGCTGCCGCAGAAGGGGCCTGCCCCATCTGCGGCATGCGGCTGGTGCAGCGCCAGCAGGGACATGAGCACGGGCACGAGCACGAGCACGAGCCTGAGCCTGAGCCTGAGCACCAGCACGAGCACCAGCACGAACATCCCGCACCGGAACCCACGGTGCGGGTTGCGCCCGAAGTGCAGCGGCGCATGGGTGTGGCCTCGATGCTGGCACAACCCGTGCCGTTCCAGTCCGCCATCAATGTCACTGGCGTGACGCTGCCGGACGCGCGACGTGCGGTGCGGGTGTCGTCCAAGGTCGAGGGCTGGGTCCGCGAGGTCGGGCCGGCGGCAGTAGGCCAGGCGGTGCGGCCCGGCGACTTGCTGTTCACCCTCTATTCCCCGGAGCTGCAGCAGCGCCAGCGTGACTACATCGATCTGCTGACGCGTCGCGATGCCTTGCTGGCCACGAAAGGGCTGGACATGGACGGCGTGGGCAACAGCGCCCCGGACCAGATGCTGGCCAGCGTGGCACGCGAACGTTATCGCGCGCGCACGCGTCTGCTGGCGGCCGACGTGCCGGCGGGCATCGTGGACGACATCGAGAAGCACCGCCGCGTTCACGATGTGGTGCCGGTGCTGGCCACGCGCGGCGGCATCGTCACCGAGATCGCCATCGCGGCGGGCAGCTATCTCGCGCCGGACAGCACGGCCTTGGCCTATGCCGACCCCGTGGCGGGTTCGGTGGAACTGGCACTGAGTCCCGAAGTCGCCTCGCGGGTTCGCAGCGGCGACGAACTTGAATTCCTGCCGGCGGGCGCGGACATGCCCATGCGTGTGCGCCTGGATCCGGCGGGCGCGCAGATCGATCCGGTGTCGCGCACTGCGCGGCTGCGCGTACCGCTTCCCGCGCACGCAGGCCGGCTGCTGGCCGGTGAAGTGGTCACCGGTCGTGTGCTGCGCGCGGCGCGTCAGGCCATCGTCCTGCCCCAGGACGCCATACTGCGCAGCGGTCAGGGCGACTATGCGGTGGTCGACGACGGTTCCGGTCGCTTCCGCCAGGTTGCGCTGCGCACCGGTGAATCCAGCGGCGAGCACGTCGAGATACTTTCCGGCGTGACCGCCGGCGATCGCGTGGTGATCAACGGACAGTTCCTGCTCAGCGCCGAGGCATCGCTGCAGTCGACGATGCAGCGCATGGCGCATGCGGATCATGGTTCCTGAGCTGCATCGCGCGGCGGCACCGCCGCCGTGCACCGGATGATCCAGCGACTCATCGGGCGCTGCCTGGCCGCGCCGGTCTGGGTGCTGGCAATCGTGGCGGCCCTCACGCTGGTGGCCGCACTGGGTCTGCGCGACCTGAAGCTCGACGCGCTGCCCGATCTCTCCGACGATCAGGTCATCGTCAAGGTGTCCTTCCCCGGACAGCCGCCGCAGAGGGTCGAGGACCAGGTGACCTATCCGCTGGCCACGGCGCTCCTGGGTGTGCCTGGCGCCAGCACGGTGCGCGCGTTTTCGATGTACGGCGAGGCCTTCGTCTACGTGGTGCTCGCCGATGGCGCGGCTGCGGCGCCGGCGCGCGCGCGCGTGGCCGAGCGGCTTGCCCAACTCGCGCCGCAATTGCCCGCCGGCGCAAGCACGCAGCTCGGGCCGGATGCATCGGGCGTCGGCTGGATCCTGCAATACGCGCTGGTGGCAAATTCCGGCGCACTGCCGGTTGAGCGGCTGCGCGCACTGCAGGATTTTCTGCTCGTGCCGGAATTGCAGGCCATTCCCGGCGTGGCCGAGGTGGCCACCTTCGGTCCCGGCGCAAGGCAGTTGCAGGTCGATGTGGATCCCGATCGCCTCGCGGCGCTGGGTCTTGCGCTGCGTCAGGTCGGCGATGCGGTGCGCGATGCCAACCAGGCTGCCGGCGGCGGGGCGTTCGAACTCGGTCGCCAGCGGCTGGTGGTTTCCGCCGATGCGCGGCTGCACGGGCCGGAGGATCTGCTGAGTGCACCACTGGCACCGGACGGGCGCGGCGGCACGCTGCGGCTCTCGCAGGTGGCGCGCGTGGGCTATGGCCCGGCACCGCAACAGGGAGTGTCCGACCTCGACGGGCAGGGCCAGGTGGTCAGCGGCATCGTCGTGATGCGCAAGGGCGAGAATGCGCTGCGCGTCACGCGCCAGGTGAAGGCGCGCCTCGAGGCGCTGAAGTCCTCGTTGCCCTCCGGCGCGGAACTGCGGATCACTTATGACCGCGCCAGACCCATCGAGGCATCGGCGCGCACGCTGGCCTGGCGGCTGCTCGAAGAGGGCGTCGTCGTGGCCGTGGTGTGCGGGCTGTTCCTGTGGCGCGTGCGTTCGGCGCTGGTGATCGCGATCACGCTGCCCATCGGGCTCCTCTGCGCGCTGTTCCTGCTGCGGCTGCAGGGCGTGACGGCGAACATCATGTCGCTGGGCGGGCTTGCCATCGCGGTGGGAGCCATGGTCGATTCGGCCGTGGTGATGGTCGAAGCCCTGCATCGCAAGCTCGAGCGGCCCGCGCCCGGCGTTTCCCACGCCGCGCTGGTGCGCGAGTGCGCGGTGGAAACCGGTCCCGCGCTGTTCTTCTCGCTGCTCGTGATCACGGTGTCGTTCCTGCCGGTGCTTGCGCTGCAGGGACAGGAAGGCCGGCTGTTCATGCCGCTGGCGCTGACCAAGACCTGGGCCATGGCGGTGGCCACGGCACTGTCCGTGACGCTGATTCCGGTGCTGATGGGTCTGCTGATCCGGGGTCCCGTGCCCGCCGAGCGCGCCAATGCGCTGAACCGCGGCCTGCGCAACCTCTATCGGCCGCTGCTGGTGGCGGCGCTGCGCCGTCCCGCGGCGGTGCTGGCGGGTGCGGCGCTGGTGGCGATCGGCGGGGCGATCCCACTGCTGCGCATGGGCAGCGAGTTCATGCCGCCGCTGGATGAAGGCGACTTGCTGTACATGCCATCGACGCTGCCTTCGGTGTCGCTGGATGAAGCCGCAGATATCCTGCAGCGCACGGATGCGCTGATCCGCGCCATGCCGGAGGTGGCCAGCGTGCATGGCAAGGCCGGCCGCAGCGATTCGGCCACCGATCCCGCGCCGCTGTCGATGCTGGAAACCGTGATCCTGCTGAAACCGCGCTCGCAGTGGCCGCAACCGCTATCCACGCAGCAGCTCATCGCCAGGCTCGATGCCACGGTGCGTCTGGCCGGTCTCACCAATTCCTGGGGACATCCCATTCGCACGCGCATCGAGATGCTGTCCACCGGTGTGCGGACACCCCTGGCATTGCGGATCAGCGGACCTGATCCCGCGGCGCTGCAGGCCCTGGCCGAACAGGCCGAAGGCATCCTGCGCACAGTGTCAGGTGTGCGCTCGGTGGTGGCCGAGCGGCCGGGGTCGGGGCGCATCGTCGAAATCGATATCGACCGGTCGCGCGCCAGTGCGCTGGGTGTGCGCATGTCGGACATCACGCAGTTGCTGGCCACGGCCACGGGCGCCGAGCCCGTGGATTCACTGCTCATCGGCCGCGAGCGTTATCCCATCGTGGTGCGCTACCCGGCGGCCGCGCGTCTCTCGCTGGAATCACTGGCAGGATTGCGCATCCGCACCGACGGCGGGCAGAGCGTCGAGCTGTCGCAGGTGGCGCGCCTGCGGGTGGTCGATGCGCCGGCGGAGTTGCGCAGCGAAAACGCGCGGCCGGCGTTGCACGTACTGCTGGATGTGGGCGATGGCGATGTGGGCGGCGTCCTGGCACGGGCCGAGGCGGCGCTGGCCAGCGCGAAACTCGTTGCGCCCGGCCACACGCTGACCTGGGTGGGACAGTATCTGCGGCTGCGCGCTGCCACGACGCGCCTCGTGATCATGACGGCCGCGACGGTGCTGGGCGCCTTGCTCATCCTCTACGCGCACTTCCGCTGCTGGCGCCGCGTGGGCATCGTGGCGGCCAGCCTGCCGGTAGCCGTGGCCGGCGGTGCCTGGTTGCTGGCCATCCTGCACATGCGCTGGTCCTTTGCCACGGCAGTGGGCTTCATCGCGCTGGCAGGCGTGGCGGCCGAGTTCTGCGTGGTGATGCTGCTGTACCTGGATCAGTCCGCGCAGCGCTGTGGCGGGGTGTCGGTCACGGCCATCATCCGCGGCGCGCTGCTGCGGCTGCGGCCCAAGACCATGACGGTGGGCGTCATCCTCGGCGGACTTCTGCCCCTGCTGTTCGCCGATGGTCCCGGCGTGGACCTGATGCGACCCATCGCGGCACCGCTGGTCGGTGGAATGCTGACGGCGCCGCTGTTCTCACTGTTCGTGGTGCCGGTGATCTACCGCCTGGTCATCCGCCGGAGCGTTCCGGCGGCTGCGGACTCTGTGACCAGCGTCACCCTTTGATGCCGGTCACAGTCGCTCAAGCGCGACGTTGGCACGCCCGGTGGGCGTCTGGGATCATCAGCGGATGATGTCAAAGAATCCCCTGCTGCTCGGCGGTGTCCTGTTGCTGGCTGTCCCGGTCGCATCGACGGCAGCCGATGCCGCAGCCTCCGGCAACGACACGCAGACTGCCCGGCGCGAACTGCTGCAGCCACCGAAGATGCGCATCGCGAGCCCGATCACCGACCGGCTGGCAGTGAACATCCGCTTCTACATGCCCACCATCGCCACCGATCTGCGCAACGATGCGTCGAACGGCACGCCGGGCACGCTGCTGACCGGCGAGGAATCGCTGGGTCTGCAGGACCAGCTCAAGCAGGCCAGCATCGACCTGCAGTTCCGCATGCTCGAGCGGCATCGCATCCGCGCGCAGTTCTACAAGCAGACGCGCAGCGGTGACGTGGTGCTGAACCAGCAGGTGCGCTTCGGCGATGACGTCTATCTCGTGAACGATCGCGTGATCTCGAAGATGGACCTGCGCAAGCTCGACCTGGCCTATACATACTCCTTCCTGCGGCGCGAGAAGATCGAGCTGTCGGCCGGCCTCGGCATCCACCTGCTGCAGGCCGAGGGCAGCCTGAACGCGCCCGTGCGCTTCGTCAGCGAGAACCTCGACGTGGCCGGCCCGTTCGCCACGCTGGCCTTCGACGGCACCTGGCGGTTCACGAAGCGCTTCTCGCTGAATGCGCAGGCCAACTACCTGAAGGGCCATGTGAACGACGTGCGCGGCTCGTACAAGGCCTGGAACGCCGATGTGCAGTTCCGCGTGCGGCCGAATCTCACGCTGGGCGCGGGTTATTCGGGCACGCACTTCTTCCTCGAAAGCACCGACCCGACGGACTCGGGCCTGTTTCGCTTCGACTACCAGGGGCCGCAGGCCTTCATTCGCGTCAGCCTGTAAAGCCGCACCTCAGGGCCGTGCGTAGGCCTGCACCAGCCTGTCCCAGATGCGTTCCACCTGGGGCCCGGTGAAGCCGGCATCGGATAGATGCTGCCGCGCCGCGGCCTCGTCCAGCTTCTTGTGGCGGCACAGCAGTACCATGGCGCCCGCCAGCCTGCCGAAGCGCAGCGCACGGGCAAGCGGCGTCGCCTGATGCGCGGGCGCCGCGGCTGACTGAGCCTCCAGCGCCTCCTGCGTGCGGTCCGACAGGCCCCAGCTTTCGGCAATGCGCCGCGCCGTGATGGCGCCGTGGGTTTCAAGGGCGTGGGCGATCAGCGTCGGTGAGTCCGCTGCCGCCTGCCGGGCCAGCACGTCGCGCATCACACGATAGACGGCGACATCACCCAGCCCGTGCATCAGCCCGAGCAGATGCGCGGTGAACGGGTCGCAGTCCTGCGCCCGCGCGGCCCAGGCCTCGGCTGCGCTGGCGCTGCAGATGGAATGTTCCCAGATCACATCACCGAAGCGACCGGGGGCTCCGCCCGCGTCGCCCGCCAGCGGCTTCACCAGCGCGGCCGAGATCAACGTGCGCAGTCCCTGCGTGCCCAGCATGGCTGCGGCGCGTTCGATGCTTTCCACCGGGCTGCCGCTGACCCGGTACAGCGCGCTGTTGGCGGTGCGCAGCAATTCGCCGGTCAGGGCCGGATCCTGCGAGATGATGCGCGACAGCGCGCGCAGCGAAGCCTCTTCATCGTTTACCGCCTCGAGTAGCTGCGGCAGCAAAGAAGGGCGGCGGGGCGTGTAGCGGGTTTCATTGCCGATGCGCGCCAGTTCCTGGCTGGCGCCCAGCAGCAGCTGGGTGGCGGCCGGGTCCAGTGGGCCGGCCTGCGCGACGCCTCCATCGACGAGCGCCAGGGCAATCACACTGCGCAGCGGCGAGACGGGGGTTGCCTCGCGCGCGGCAGTTGGGCGCAGCGCGGGGGAAGCTTCAGCCGCGTTTGGGGTTCCGCCCGCGCTCGCCGCTGCTGTCGTCTCGCGTGGGCGCGACCTGCGCGCGCGTCCGACCAGCCAGGTCGCGATGACCAGCGTCAGGACGCCGACGCCCGTCCACGCCAATGCTCCATTCATGAGTCGCCCACTCCACGCAATGCCTGCTGCAGCCGTTGCAGCGTCTGGCGTCGCAATGCAACGCCGTCCACAGGTTCGCTGGTTTCGCACAGGCGGGTGAGCTCGGCATGAATTCGCTGCACAGTTTCACGGGCGACGGAATCTTGAGCCCGCGACTGTGACAGGGTCGCCATCGCCAGCAGTTCGTGCAGCGTGCGCAGGCGGCCATAGGTAGCGAACAGGCGCGCCGCCTGTTCCGGTGAGTCGCGCCAGCCGCCCGCGAACATCGCCGTGGCGCGCTGGCCGGCGCCATGGCAGTTGAAACTGGCGCAGCCGGAAAACCCCCGGGCCACCAGCGCCGGATGGATGCCGCAGCGATGATCAGGCTGCAGATGCCGGCAGGGCTCGCAGGCTGGTTTGTCGTAGCCGAAGCCCTGATCGGCATCGAAGGCGGGCGCCACGCAGCACAGCGCACCGCAGCGCGCGCAGTCAGGTTGCAGCGAGGCCGGCAGCGTGTCGGTCATGGGGCAGCAGGTTCGCGGCAATCGTCACGGCGCTGCTCCCTGTACCTTCGTGCCCGTAGGCCCGACGCCGGCTTCCTGGTAGACCACTTCGCCATCGCGGGCCCACAGGTAGTGCGGCACGTTCGCAGGAGCCACATACACTGCACCGGCGGGAACGGCCGTCACGCGCGTCTCGCTCGCCAGGGTACCGAAGCCGACGTACAACGTGCCGGACAACACCGTGGAATAGCGTGTGTCGGGATGAGTGTGCGCCGGCACGCGCCCGCCGGCCTTCAATCGCACCCGGATGACATAGGTTTCGGATGCACTTTCCGAGCCCAGGACATAGGCCGTCTTGATGTCGGGGAAGGGCGCGGGCGTGGTGAAGCCGAGTCGCTCCGGGAGCACGACCTTCGGTTGCGGCGCCTCGGCGGCTGGCGATCCCAGCGCGAGGGTCATGAGCAGCAGTGCGGGTCTGGCGTTCATGGCGGTGAATGATACAAGGGACGGGCCGGCGCCACTGCGAGTGCCCGCCTGGCGACGCTGCTTCATGCCAGGGTCTTGCTCATGAAGCGTGTGGGTCCGGAATCGCCGAACACCAGGTCCCTGAAACCATATCGCTCGTACAGCGTCCGCGCGGGCGTGTTGTTGTCCTGCACCTCGAGCGTGAGTTTGCAGCAACCCGCTTGTCTGGCGAGCGTCTCGGCAGCGGTCAGCAGGGCGCGCCCCACGCCACCGCCGCGGCGGCCCGGCACCACGGCCAGGTCGTGGATGTTCAGCAGCGGTCGCGCCTGGAAGGTGGAAAAGCCGAAGAACCCCACGCACAGGCCGATGGGTTCTCCGGATTCGAATGCCAGCAGCACCCGGGTGGTGGGATGCGCTTTCAGCCCCGGGATGAGCCTCTCCTTCACCGCCGCGGACAAGGGTTGACTGCCGCCACGCGGATCCGAGGCATAGGAGTCGAGCACGCTGATGATGGCGGCGGCATCTGGCGGCGAGTCGAGGTCTGCGAGCCGCGTCTCGACTGTCATGGCTTGCTGCCCACGAGCTGCGAAACGATGTCCCAGTTCAGCTTCACGAAGCGGTGCAGCTCGGCTTCCTGCAGGCGCTCCTGGTCGCTGTGCGCGCCGTATCCCAGCGCGGTGTCTTCCGCATCGACGCCGGCGCTGATGCCATAACACTGCATGCCCCGCGCCCGCAGGTAGGCCATGTCGGTGGCGCCGGTGCCCAGCGCGGGAATGGCAGGCGCGTCATACACGCGTTTCACGGCGGCCTCGATGGCGCGGAACACCTCGGTGTCGATCCGCGCGGGCGCGCCCGGCGGCCGCAGGTTCTGGCCATTGCGGGCGACCGTCACGGCGGGGTCGTTCACCACCTTGCGCAGCAGCTCGAGGTAGGCGGCGGAATCCTCCCCGGGCAGTTCCCGCACATCCAGCGTGGCGGTGGCTTCGGAGGGGATGGCATTCACCTGCAGCCCGGCGTTCAGCAAGGTGGGTGTCAGCGTGGTGCGCAGCATGGCGGCCTTGGTGGGGTCGTGCTGGGCCAGGTAGTCCACCGCGGCCTGTGCCTCGGCGCTCTCCGGTTTCAACAGCGCCCGATACCGGGCCGCGTCATCGGGCGTGGAAACCGCGGCCAGCCGCGCGAAATATTCGCGCGTCGTGTCGGTGAGGCGAAGTGGCGGCCGCCACGCGCCCAGCGCCGCAACAGCCCGGGCGAGCCGCACCACTGCATTGTCCAGACGCGGGATCGAGGCGTGTCCGGAGGTGCCCTTCGCGGTCAGCACCACGGGATTGGGCCGCTTCTCGGCCATCTGCACCTGCGCATACAGCGTGCGGCCGTCATGCCGCAGCGTGATGCCGCCCTCGGCCAGGCAGTACTCGGCATCGATGTCGGCAAAGTGCTGGTTCACCATGTACTCGATGCCGATCCGCGTGGCTGCTTCCTCGCCGGCTTCGGCCAGCAGGATCACGTCGCGCTCCGGCGTGATGCCGGCGCGCTTGAGCAGCAGCAGCGTCATCAGCGCGGCGGTGAGGTTGTCCCGGTCATCGACGGCGCCGCGCCCATAGATGTAACCGCCATCGCGCGTGGCCGCGAACGGCGGGAAGCGCCACTTGGCCGGATCGACGCGCACCACATCCGTATGCGACATCAGCAGCAGCGGCCGCTTGCGGCCCGAGCCCGGCAGTCGCGCCACCAGGTTGGCGCGGCCCTTTTCGGCCTCGCGCAGCGTCACGGCAATGCCTTCGCGCTCCAGCACCTGCTTCAGGTAGTCGGCCACGCGGCTCTCGTTGCCCGGTGGATCGCTGGTGTCGAGACGCAGCAGCGACTGGTAGTGCTGCAGCGTCTCGGCCTCCACCTTCTGCCAGTCGGGCTGCGGCTGCGCGGCCATGGCCGGCAGTACGCACAGCATCAGTATTCCCGGCGCGTGCTTCATGCAAAGGTCTCCTGCAGGGATTGACGTAGCGAGGCCGCCAGCGCGCGAAGCTCCTGCTCCTCCAGCCTCGTTACGCGCATGTCGGTCATGTCGGTGGTGTAGATAGGCGCGCCCCAGCGTGGATCGGAGCGACGGCGCGGGATCAGGTGCCAGTGCAGGTGTGGCACTGCATTGCCCAGCGAGCAGTAGTTCATCCTGTCGGGCTTCGCCACCCGCGCGATGGCCAGCGCCGCGTGCCGCAGGTCCTGCATCAGGGCCGCGTGTTCATCCGCGCGCAGCAGTTCCAGTCCCTGGACATGCCGGCCGTCGAAGACGAGCTGGCAGTGGCCACGGTAGGTCTGGTTGCGGTCCAGGTACAGCGTGGAAACCTCAAGGCTCGCCACTTTCAGCCAGTGGACGCAGTCCTCGGGCCTGGGGGCGCACAGCGGGCAGGCGGGAAATGGCTCGCTCATGGCCGAAGCATGCCTTATCCGCTACGCTTCGGTGCAGTCGGGCAACACGAGGGGCGCCGAAGATGAACCGTCGCGACATTCTCGCCGGCGCCGCCGCTGCAGCGACAGCCGGCTTCGGCATTCGCAGCGCCGGCGCGGCCGGCAAGGTTCCCGTGCTCGGGCTGATCCTGCCACCCGCCAAGCGCGAAGTGCCCGAAGAGGGCGTTGCCATGTACGGCAAGACGCTGCGCTTCGTCGTCACCGGCCTCGGCATCGAACGCATGACGCCCGAGAGCTTCGATGCGGCACAGGAGCGCATTCCCGCGGCGGCGAAGCTGCTGGCCGGCGCCGGCGCGCAGGCCATCGAGCTCACCGGCACCTCGCTCACTTTCTACAAGGGCGAGGCCTACAACCGCGAGCTGCGCGCGAAAGTGACGCAGGCCTCCGGACTGCCGGCCACCACCATGAGCAATGGTGTCATCGACGGCCTGAAGGCGGTGGGGGCGAAGCGTGTCGCCGTGGCGACGGCCTACAACGACGTGGTGAACGAGCGGCTGCGTGCCTTTCTGCTCGAGCATGGCCTCGAGCCGCTGGTGGTGACCGGCATGGGCATCGAGGCCATGACCGACATCGACAAGGTGACGCCGCAGCAGCTCGAGGATTTCGCCGCGCGCGTGCATGCCTCGGCCGCGAAGGCGGATTCACTGCTGGTGTCCTGCGGTGGATTTCGCACGCTGGAGTTGATCGCGCCGCTGGAAAAGCGCACCGGGGTGCCGGTGATATCGAGCATGCCGCATGGCCTGTGGGCCGGTGCGCGGCTGGTGGGATTGTCGGGCGCGGCGCCCGGCTACGGCCGGTTGCTGTCGAGCCCGAAGGCCAGCAGCACATTGCCGGGCGCGCCACCCAGCCGCGGGTAGCCCGAGGTGATGTAGAGCATGCCGTCGACGACGACGGCACCCGCGCCATCCAGCGAACCGCCGCGCGCCTCCACGCCGTTCAGCGTGGTGTAACTGCGTTGGGTATCCACGTCCCAGAGCTTGCGGCCATCGCTGGAGGCGAAGGCGCGCAGGTGTCCATCCATGGAGCCGGAAATCACGGCGCCGGGAATCACGGTGACTGCGCCCGGCTGCGCGGGGCTGCAGCCCTCGCGCGGCGGCGAGCAGGGCGTGCTGGGCGCGAACCACAGCTTTGCGCCGGTCAGCACGTCGAGCGCGGTGAGGCCGCCGCCCTTCACTGGATCGAAATTGGCGTTGCCGATCTGCAGCGAACCCTGGTCGCCGCCATTGCGCACCGCGTCGGCCACGGCCGCGTATACGCGTGCGCCATCGCTGGCCATGCCCCACTGCACGCCGCCGGAACTGCCGCCCACACCCACGCGCGTCTGCCACAGCAGCTTGCCCTGCGCGGCCGGGTCGAGGGCCGTGACCACGCCGGATTTCTGGCCGGCGATCAGCAGTTGGCGACCACCCGGTGCGCGCACGAACAGGATGGGTGCGGCGAAGTCATGGTCAGGGCCGCAGTCCTTGTCGCCGCCGCGCGCGCATTGTGCATTGAACACATCCTGCGGCGAGATCTGCCGCGACCATTCGATGCGCCCGGTCTTCATTTGCAGCGCCAGCACCGAATCGCTGAGCGCGGTGGCCGGATGGGTGTAGTCGTTGCCGGTGCCCACGTAGATCAGTCCGCGCGCTGCGTCGACGGCCGGCGCCGACCAGACGCCCACCCCGGAGGGGCCATAGCGCTTCGTGCCCGTTGCGGTGACATGCGTCTGCTTCGGTTCGGGCACCAGCCAGGTCTTCCACGCAACCTTGCCATCGCGCACGCGCAGCGCCGAGATGCTGCCGCGGAAGGTGCAGCAGGGATACGCCGGATCGACCGCGCGTGATTCCTCCCAGGACGCCGCCGGCACGAAGGCCAATCCATCGTGCACGGCGATGGCGCCGGTGAGCCGCGTTGCCTCGTGGGATTCAACGCGTGTTTTCCACGCCTGCTTGCCGGTGCGCGCCTCGAGCGCATAGACGCCGCCGACCTGGTCGGTGAACAGCAGCAGTGTGCGGCCATTGTCCTGGGTCACCGTCGGTGGATTGCGCACCGGCCCGGCGGCCTGGTAGCTCCAGTGGATGCACCCGGTGCGCGCATCCAGTGCCTGCACCCTGCCGCCCGCGCTGCCCACGAACAGCGTGCCGCCAAGCACGGTGGGCGCGGCAAAGGCGATGACATCGCCGGGGAATCCGAAACTCCATTTCAGCTTCAGGGCGCCGATTCGGCTGCCATCCAGGCCCGCCGCGGTGGAATCCTGGAAACGCGTGTTGTCCGGCGCCGGGCCCCATCCCGTCCACGCCGCACTGGAAGGCGAGGACATGATGTGTGCATCGGCCCTGCACAGCGCGCTGGCCGGCGGTGCGATATCGTCCCTGCCTTTGCCGAGGAATGACGCAACGGCCTCGCGCTCCTCGCGCCGCATGGGGTAGGCCACGCTCATCATGAGGCCGAAATCCAGCGTGCGCATGATGCGCTGGGGTGACAGGCGGGTGAGCGCGTCGCGGGGCGGGATGCGCGGGGCGGCCTGGTCGTGGCAGGCCGCGCAGAACTTCGCATAGGTCTGCGCACCATCCGGGCGGCGGGCGTTGGCACCGGCGGCGCCCGCCGTGCTGCACAGGCCTGCGATCAATGCGAGCGCGACGCCGACGCGGCGGCTGGTGCCGGACACGAGTGGATTCATGCGTCGATTCTAGGCCTGTCGAGGAAATCCGCGATAGCGGCCAGCGCGGCTGGATCGCGCAGCATGCCGCTGTGCCCGAACCCTTGCGTGGCCAGCAGTCGAGCGTGGCCGAGCCGGGCCAGCAACTGGCTGCTGTGTTCGCGCGGCACCACGTCATCGGCATCGTCGTGCACCAGCAGCACCGGCAGATCGATGCGCGCCTCGGGCGGCAGCGCGATGAATTTCTCCGGCGCGCCACCGAATCGCTTCTCGAACAGCCGCAGGCCGTGGCCGCGCGTGGGCGGTGCAATGCCGAACAGCCGTTCGAAGGACTCGACCAGGAAGGGCGCGCCCGAAGGCGTGCTGATGAGTACCACGGCCTCGAGCGATGCCGGCGGTGGGTGGCGCGCATCGGTGAGCCGCATGGCGATGGCAAGCGAGCCCATCGAGTGGCCCACCAGCGCCTGCACCGGCCCCAATGCCTGCATGACGCAATCCAGCGCGCCGATGAACTGCGGCAGGCTCGAGGTGCCGCCAGGCGATTGCCCATGCCCCGGGGCATCGGGCGCCAGCACCCGCCAGCCGCGGGCGGTGAGCGCGCGCACCATCGTCGTGAATCGCGCCGCATGCGAACCCCAGCCGTGCAGGATCAGCGCCGTGCGCGCGCCGTCGCCCCATTCGTACACGTGTATGGGATCGCCATTCGCGCAGCGCAGGAAATGATGGCGGGCGAGGTACATCTGCGCCTCGTCCGCGGGATCGAGCTTGCGTCGTACCGGTGTGAGGAACAGACGCAACGCCACGCGGGCGGCGAGCCGCGGGCTCAATCGCTGCAGCACCGACAGCAGGCCGCGCACCAGTCGCAGCCGACGGGCCGAGACATGCGGCAGCCGCCGGGCAGTGGTGTTCATGCCCGGCGCGCCGCGCAGGAGCAGGTGCTAGCGGCGTTCCTCACGCGCGATGGCGCGATAACCGATGTCACGTCGCGCCTGCGCGCCGTCGAAGGAAATGGCATCGACTATGGCGTAGGCCTCGCGCTGGGCCGCGCGCACCGTGGCGCCCAGCCCCACCGCGCAGAAAACACGGCCGCCGGCGGTGACCACCTTGCCGTCGCGGCTGGCGGTGCCGGCATGGAAGAGCTTGCCATGCAGCGCGCCGACATGGTCGAGTCCCTGGATCACATCGCCCTTGCGTACTTCATCGGGATAGCCGTGCGCGGCGATCACCACACCCAGCGCGGCGCGCGGGTCCCATTCGGCCTTCACCGTGTCGAGCCGGCCGGCGAGCGCGGCCTCGCACAGCAGGGTGAGGTCGGACTTCAGTCGCGACAGCACGGGCTGCGTCTCCGGATCGCCGAAGCGCACGTTGTACTCGATGACCCTGGGCGCCCCGCTGGCGTCGATCATGAGACCGGCATAGAGAAAGCCCGTGAACGGCATGCCGTCGGCGGCGAGGCCCCGCACCGTGGGTTCGATCACCTCGTGCATGATGCGCTCGTGCACGGCGGGTGTGACCACCGGCGCCGGCGAATACGCGCCCATGCCGCCGGTGTTGGGGCCTTCGTCGGCGTCGCGCAGGCGCTTGTGATCCTGGCTGCTGGCCATGGGCACCACATGCGTGCCATCGCACATCACGATGAAGCTGGCTTCCTCGCCGTCGAGGAATTCCTCGATGACGATCTCGTCGCCGGCATTGCCGAAGCGGCCCTGCAGCATGGATTCGGCAGCATCCACGGCCTCCTGCGCAGACTGCGCGATGATCACGCCCTTGCCGGCGGCCAGGCCCGAGGCTTTAACCACGATGGGTGCCGGCTGCGAGGCCAGCCAGGCGCGGTCGAAGTTCTCGCGCGTGAACTTGCGGTAGCCGGCGGTGGGGATGCGGTGGCGGACCAGGAATTCCTTGGTGAAGGCCTTCGAGCCTTCGAGTTGCGCCGGCGCGCGGCGCGGGCCGAAGCAGGGCAGGCCCCGCGCGGCGAAATGATCGACGATGCCCGCGACCAGCGGCACTTCCGGCCCCACGATGGTGAGGTTCACGCCTTCGTTCGCGGCGAGGTCGGCGAGCCTGGCGATGTCCTCGGCGCCGATGGCCACGTTGCGCACCTTGGGTTCGCGCGCCGTGCCGGCATTGCCGGGGGCCACCAGCACCTCGGTGACGCGCGGCGACTGCGCGCACTTCCAGGCCAGCGCGTGCTCGCGCCCGCCACCGCCGACGATCAACACCTTGTAGGGCGCGCCGCTCGTCATCAGTGGCGGAAGTGACGCATGCCGGTGAACACCATGGCAAGGCCGGCCTCGTTGGCAGCGGCGATGACTTCATCGTCGCGCTTCGAGCCGCCGGGCTGGATGACGGCGGTGACGCCCTGGCGCGCCGCCACCTCGACGCCGTCACGGAAGGGAAAGAAGGCATCCGAGGCCATCACCGCGCCGCGCACCGACAGGCCCGCATCTTCCGCCTTGATGGCGCCGATGCGGCTGGAGTACACGCGGCTCATCTGGCCCGCGCCCACCCCGACCGTGGCCTCGTCGCGCACGAAGACGATGGCGTTGGACTTCACGTAGTGGCACACCGCCCAGGCGAAGGCCAGGTCGCGGCTTTCCTGCGCACTGGGCTGACGCCGCGTGACGCAGGTGAGTGCGGATGCATCGACGCGCCCGATGTCGCGATCCTGCACCAGCACGCCTCCGCCCACGCTGCGCAGCTCGCGCTCCGGCTGCGCAGCGCGCAGTTCGCCGGTGAGCAGTACGCGCACGGCAGGCCTTTCTGCCAGTGCTTCGGCAGCACCCGGCAGCAGCGCAGGCGCCACCAGCACCTCGACGAACTGCTGGGCCAGGATCTGCCGCGCGGTGGCGGCATCCAGCGGCCTGTTGAAGGCGATGATGCCGCCGTAGGCCGAAGTGGGATCGGTGCGATAGGCGAGGGCATAGGCCGTGCCGATGTCCGCCGCCACGGCCACGCCGCAGGGATTGGCATGCTTGACGATGACGCAGGCCGCGCGGTCGAACTGCCGCACGCATTCCAGCGCCGTGTCGGCATCGGCGATGTTGTTGAACGACAGCTCCTTGCCCTGCGCGAAGCGCGCGCCGGCGATGCTGTCGGGCGCCGCATGCGGACCGCGGTAGAACGCCGCAGCCTGGTGCGGATTCTCGCCATAGCGCAGCGTGGCGATGCGCGTCAGGCCCACCGGCAGCTCGGCAGGGAAGGCATCGGCCGCGGTGGCGTGCTGGCGCGCGAGGTAATCGGCCACCAGCGAGTCGTAGCAGGCCGTGTGCGCGAAGGCCTTGGCGGCGAGCCGCGCGCGGAAGGCGAAGCGCGTGGCACCGGCGTTGCCCTGCATTTCATCGAGCAGGCCGGCGTAGTCGTGCGGATCGACCACCACCGTGACGTCGGCGTGATTCTTGGCGGCGCCGCGCAGCATGGCAGGCCCGCCCACGTCGATGTTTTCGATGGCATCGGCGTAGGTCACATCGGGCTTGGCGATGGTGGCGGCAAAGGGATAGAGATTCACCACCAGCAGATCGATGGGCGCGATGCCTTCGCGCGCCATCACCGCCTCGTCTGTGCCGCGGCGGCCGAGAAGGCCCCCGTGGATCTTCGGATGCAGCGTCTTCACGCGGCCGTCCATGATCTCGGGGAAGCCGGTGACCGACGACACCTCGCGCACGGCGATACCGGCCGCCGCCAGGGCCTTGGCCGTGCCGCCGGTGGACAGCAGTTCCACACCCTGCCCGGCCAGGGCACGCGCAAGGTCGATCAGCCCGGTCTTGTCGGAAACGGAGAGCAGTGCGCGGCGGATCGGCAGATCCATCTGGTGACGGGCCTTCAGGCCGACAGGCCGAATTCGCGCAACTTCTTGCGCAACGTGCCGCGGGTGATGCCGAGGATCACCGCCGCCTGACTCTGGTTGCCGCTGGCGTAGTCGAGCACGGTGCGGAACAGGGGTTCTTCGACCTCGCGCAGCACCATGTCGTACAGGCGGGCCGGACGATGGCCGTTGAGGCTGGCGAGATAGTCGGAGAGCGCGCGCTCGGCGTGGTTGCGCAGCGGCAGGTCAGGCGTGCTGGTGGCGCTGTGCTTGCGCGTGACGGTCCTGCCGCCCTTCTGACTCGTTGCCCGCATTGCCTCGCTCCTGACCCGGACTCTTGTTCTCTTTGTCCGCCCACTCATCATCGGCCCATTGGCCAAAGCAAGCCGCCGCGGTGGCGAACTGCGCCGACGAGGATTCTGCGGCCATCAGTTGCGGCCGGAAGCCTTGTGTGTCGGTGTGTTGCTGGCAGTACCAGCCGAGGTGCTTGCGTGCTATCCGTGCGCCGGCCGCTTCTCCGTGGAAAGCGTACAGCGCCGTGATGTGTTCAAGGATGATGTCTCTGATCTCGGTGCGCAAGAGTGATGCAGAATTTTTGCCGGTTTCCAGAAATGAATTGACATCGCGGAAGATCCATGGCGAGCCGTGCGCCGCGCGACCGATCATCACCGCGCTGGCGCGCGTGAAATCCAGCACTGAACAAGCTTTTTGCGCACTGTCAATATCTCCGTTCGCGATCACCGGTATTTTCGCGTCGGTGCAGATGGCGCGAATCGTTTCGTATTCGGCTTCGCCTTCGTAGAAGTCGGCGCGCGTGCGGCCGTGCACCGCAATGGCGCGGACGCCGGATTCTGCTGCGATGCGTGATATCTGCAATCCATTCACGTGCGCGCGGTCGATGCCGGTGCGGATCTTGACCGTTACCGGCACGTTCACCGCGCGGACCACCTGTTCCAGCAATCGTCCCACCAGTGGTTCATCGCCGAGCAGCGCGGAGCCGCAGAGTTTTCCATACACCTTCTTCGCCGGACATCCCATGTTGATGTCGATGATCTGTGCGCCCAGGTCGACATTGGCGCGCGCCGCATCGGCAAGCTGCGCCGGATCGTTGCCCGCCAGCTGCACCATGCGCGGTTCCGGTTCGCCCTCGTGGTTCATCCGCTGGCGTGTCTTGGTGGTGTGCCACAGCCGTTGATCGGCGGTGATCATTTCCGATGCCGCCAGTCCCGCGCCGAACCGGCGACAGAGAATGCGGAAGGGGCGATCGGTGACACCCGCCATGGGCGCAAGGACCGCCGGCGCGTCGATGCGCCAGGGGCCGATGGAAAAGCTCATGGGTCGCTGCTGCAGTGGAGCTTGCCTGCGCCATCGGGCAGGCAGGCGTCCAGCTCGAAGCCCACCGCCTGACGGTTGGGGTCGTCGAGAGTGAGCTGTGCATCCAGGCGCTGATCGGCGGCGATGCGCGATGGCGCGGCGCCACGCAGGTAGTCCTGCGGCGCGACCGCTGTAGTCGACAGGGCATTGCCGAAGCGGTCCTGCAGCGTCACCCGGATCAACGGCGGCGGCTGGCTGCTGGCCGCGCGGTTCTGCACCGTGGCGCGCAGCACGATCTTCGCGGCATCGCCGGGCATCGCCTCGCCGCCGAGTTGCCGCAGGTCGTAAGCTTTCAGGTCCCATCGGGGTTCGAGCTGCACGCCAAACAGCGAGTACATGGCGCGCAGCGGCCTTTCCGCCCAGGCCTGCGAAACCAGGGCCTGGCGATGGTGGTTCACGAACTGGCCCAGCAGCAGGGCCAGCAGTGCCGCCGCAGCAACCTTCCAGCCCCAATGCAGCCGGGGTGCATTGCCCACGGCTTCGTCGGCATCGATCTCGGCCTCGGGCGCCGATTCCAGCACCACTTCCTCGATCGCGGATTCCTCGACCGCAGGTTCCTGGGCCGCAAGCGCCTCGCGCACGCCGGCCAGCTCGTCGCCCAGCTCCCCCTGCTCGGCACCGATCTGGCTTGCGATCTGCTCTATCTGCGCATCGACTTCGGTTTCGTCGACATGCTCCTCGGTCTGCAGGATGGTGTCGCCTTCGAGCACTATGGTCTCGAAGGTGCCGGTGGCCATGGTTTCCTCGACTTCCACGTCCTCGAGCAGCTGCGGGCGGATCGACGAAACCACCGACCATTCAGCAGGGGCCGTGAAGTCCTCCGGCGCGGGCGCAGCATCCATATCGACTGCAATCGGCGATTCTGTCTCCGCCTCCGACTCGACTTCCGGCTCCGGCACCAGCGGCGCCAAGGTTGCCGGCGAATCCATCGCGCCGGCAGTCTCCTCCGACTGACCGAGCAGGGCATCGTCGGTTTCTTCCAGCGCCGGCACCGTGATTGTGCCCGTGGCCAGCAGGCCATCCTGGTGCTGGCCTTCCGGATCCTCGCCCAGTGACAGCAGCGCATTGAACACACGGTCGCAGCGCCCGCAGCGCACGTATCCCTGACCCACGCGCAGGTCCGCCGCCGTCACCGCCAGGTGCAGCTTGCAGTTGGGACAGGTGGTGAACATGCTCATGCAGCAGTTCCCGCCATCCGTCCCGACAGGGCGCTCCAGCCCTCGCGTTCGGCGAACACCGCGAGGTCAATCCACGGCGCAAAGCCCGCGCGCACCTCGTGGACCTGCTGCTTCAGGATGCCGGCCAGCACCAGTTGCCCACCCGGGCGCAGCAGCGCGCAAAGCCTCGGTGCCAGCTCCACCAGCGTGCCCGCCAGGATGTTGGCCAGCACCACGTCCACGGGCGCGCGCAGCGTGCCCGCCGACTCGTGCACGTCGATCAGGTGCTGCACGGCATTCATGCGGGCGTTGTCGCGCGTGGCGATCAGCGCCTGTGGATCGATGTCGAAGGCCTGCGCATGGCGCGCGCCCAGCCGCGCCGCGGCAATGGCGAGCACGCCCGAACCACAGCCGTAGTCGATCACCTCGGCTCCCGCCGGCAGCCGCGAATCCAGCCAGGTGAGGCACAGTGCGGTGGAAGGATGCGTGCCCGTGCCGAAGGCGAGGCCAGGGTCGAGCGAAACACTGACGTTGCCGGGTTCCGTCGGTGGCTGTTCGTGCGAGGGAACGATCCACAAGCGCCGGCCGAAGCGCATGGAGTGGAAATCCTTCAGCCACTCGCGTTCCCAGACGCGATCGGCCACGCGTTCGACGCTGATTCGCGATGCCGGCAGGTCGAGCGCGTCAGCCAAGACGACGATGGATTCCGGTCCCGCGGTTTCGGCGGGAAACAGTGCCTGCAGCACGGTCTGCGGCCACAGGCGCACTTCGCCCGGCGCGGGTTCCAGGATGGCATCGTCCACCGCGTCGGTGAGCGTCACCGACAATGCGCCGGCGTCGAACAGCGCCGACTCGGCGGCCTCGACACGCGCCTCGATCTGGTCGAGTCCTTTCAGGTCTACGCGCAGCGCAAGGTATCCACCCATGATTGCCCGGTGATCCTGCGCTATTTCAGCCCGAGCCGGCGTTCCAGGTAATGGATGTCGAGCCCGCCCTCGCGGAAGGCCGCGTGGCTGAGGATTTCCTGGTGCAGTGCAGTGTTGGTCTTGATGCCCTCGACCACCAGTTCTCCCAGTGCATTGCGCATGCGCGCGATGGCCGAGGCGCGGGTTTCGCCATGCGCGATCAGCTTGCCCACCATCGAGTCGTAGTTCGGTGGCACCGTGTAGCCCGAGTACACATGGCTGTCGACGCGGATGCCCGGGCCACCCGGCGAGTGCCAGCGCTTCACCAGGCCAGGCGAGGGCATGAAGGTGCGCGCGTCCTCGGCGTTGATGCGGCACTCGATGGCGTGGCCACGGATCTGGATGTCCTTCTGCACGAAGGGCAGCTTCTCGCCCGCGGCCACCAGCAGCTGCGTCTTCACCAGGTCGATGCCGGTAACCAGCTCGGTGACCGGGTGCTCCACCTGGATGCGCGTGTTCATTTCGATGAAGTAGAACTCGCCATCCTGGTACAGGAACTCCAGCGTGCCGGCGCTGCGGTAGCCCACCGCGCGGCAGGCCTCCACCACGCGCTCGCTCATCTTCTCGCGGGTCTTGTCGTCGATGCCCGGTGCGGGCGCTTCCTCGATCACCTTCTGGTGGCGGCGCTGCATGGAGCAGTCGCGCTCGCCCAGCGACACCACGTTGCCGTAGTTGTCGGCGATGACCTGGAACTCGATGTGCCGCGGCTTCTCGAGGAATTTCTCCATGTAGACCTGCGGATTGCCGAAGGCCGCCTGGGCTTCCTGCTGGGTCACGTTGATGGAATTCAGCAGCGCGGCCTCGGAATGCACCACGCGCATGCCACGGCCGCCGCCGCCGCCGGAGGCCTTGATGATCACCGGGTAGCCGATCTGCCTGGCGATGCGCCGGTTCTCGTCGTCATCCTGACCCAGCGGGCCGCCGGAGCCCGGCACGCAGGGCACGCCGGCCTTCTTCATCACGTTGATGGCCGAGACCTTGTCGCCCATCAGCCGGATGGTTTCGGCCTTGGGGCCGATGAAGATGAAACCGCTCTTCTCCACGCGCTCGGCGAAGTCGGCGTTCTCGGAGAGAAAGCCGTATCCCGGGTGGATGGCCACGGAATCCGTGACCTCGGCCGCGCTGATGATGGCGGGCATGTTCAGGTAGCTCTGCGGCGAGGGAGGTGGACCTATGCAGACCGTTTCATCAGCGAGCAATACGTGTTTGAGGTTGTTGTCGGCCGTGGAATGCACGGCCACGGTCTTGATGTCCAGTTCGCGGCAGGCGCGCAGGATTCGCAGCGCAATTTCGCCGCGGTTGGCGATGACGACTTTGTCGAGCATGAGGCGTGGGCCGTCCGCGTTATTCGATCACGAACAGGGGCTGGCCGAATTCCACGGCCTCGCCATTCTTCACCATGATGGCCGTGACGCGCCCGGCGCGGTCGCTCTCGATCTGGTTCATCATTTTCATGGCCTCGATGATGCACAGCACCTGGCCTTCCTTCACCTCGTCGCCGATGGCGACGAAGGGCTTCGCGGTGGGCGAGGCGGCGGCGTAGTAGGTGCCCACCATGGGCGCCGGCACGATGTTCTCGTCATCCTTGCGGCGCGCATGCGTCGCAGGGGCCGCGGGAGCTGGCGCGGCGGCGGCGGGCGTGGGCGCGACGGCCGGCGCGGCGATGTACTGCGGCACGGCTGCGCCGGTGGGCATGCGGCTGATGCGCACGGCCTCTTCGCCTTCCTTGATCTCGATCTCCGCGATGCCGGATTCCTCCAGCAGCTCGATCAGCTTCTTGACCTTGCGAATGTCCATGGAAACTCCTGCTACAAATCTGAATAAGAAGATTGCCGGCGCTAGCGCGGGACGGCGAGCCGGGCCGAGGCGGCGCGCAGCGCCAGCTCGTAGCCCAGTGGCCCCAGGCCAACGATCTGGCCGACCGAGATATCCGAGAAATACGAGTGCCGGCGGAAGGCCTCCCGCGCGTGCACGTTCGACAGATGCACTTCGATGAAGGGCAGCGACACGCCGAGGATGGCGTCGCGCAGCGCGATGCTGGTGTGGGTGAACGCGCCGGGATTCAGGATCATGAACTCGATGCCCTGCGACTTGGCCTTCTGCACCGCTTCCACCAGTTCGTGTTCGGCATTGCTCTGGCGCGCGGTGAGTTCGTGGCCCAGTTCACGCGCCAGGCCGGTGCAGCGGGAAACGATGGCGTCCAGGGTGTCCGCGCCGTAAAGTCCGGGTTCGCGGGATCCCAGCAGGTTCAGATTGGGGCCGTTCAGCAGCAGCAGCCGCGCCATTGGAATAATTGTCATCGCCCGGCCGGGCGCTCCAAACTCAACTCGGGCGCAATTTAACCCTAATTGGCGTCAGTTTGCTGCCAATTTCGGGGATTTCGCTGCCTCGGCTGCCCTTTGGGTGGCGATTTGCTTGAGTCCTTCGCTGATCTGCTCCCGCGCGGCCGGCAAATCGAGCTTGCCGGCGTCCACGGCCAGCACCCGATCCAGGATCAGGTCGATTTCTTCCTGGTGCAGCTCGCCGATCTTCAGGGCCACCAGGCGTTGCTTGCTGTCGGCGAAGGCCGTGAAGGGGAAGTTCGGTTGCATGCCGAAGGCCTGGACCGCAGCGAGCCCGTCCTCTTCGCCGATCAGCAGTGGATAGGAAATCGGCGTCTTCTGGGCGTAGGCCAGTACGTCATCGCGGAAGTCCACGGCGACGCCGATGATTTCCACCTTCTGCGGCGCCCGGGCGGCATGCACCTTGTTGAGCAGCGGGATCTCGCGGCGGCAGGGACCGCACCAGGTGGCCCAGAAATTCACCATCACCGGCTGGCCGGCCCAGTCGGAGAGCTTGCGCTTCCTGCCGTCGCGATCGGCCAGCTCGAAGGCAGGGAGCACATCCGGCACCTTGGCCTCGGGCTGCGGTGCGTCGGGGCCTGGCGCGGCCTGCGAGGAGGCCGGCGGGACCGGTGCCGACGTCGCGACATGACCGGGTGCGTCCTGCAGCTTGCGCTGTGCGAAGAAGCCGGCCGCCGCGGCGATGGCGATGGCCACCACGATCATCACGCCTTTTTTCATGGCGCTATCGTACGCGAATCGGCGCCAATGCTGCGCCCCCGGCTTATTGCAGTGCGCGCGCCACCAGCGGTGCGAATTCGACGGGCTTCATGAAGCCCACCACGCGGAAATCGCGCCGCTCCACGCCATCCCTGCCGTAAAACATGATGCTGGGCGGGCCGACGATGCCGAAGTGCTTCTGCAGGGCCTTGTCCACTTCATCGTTGGCGGTGACGTCGGCCTGCAGCCACACCGTGTTCGCCAGCGCATTGCGCACCTCGGCGGTGGGGAAGGTGTACTTCTCCATCTCCTTGCACGAGACACACCAGTCCGCATAGAAGTCGAGCATCACTGTCTTGCCCGCAGTGTTCGCCGCTGCCACCTGCGCGTTCAGGTCATCCAGTGACTTGATGCGCTGGAAGGGCAGCTGCACGTGTTCCTCGGCCTTCGCCTGCAGCGGCTGCAGGGGATCGGTGGCACCCTGAGTGAAGCCCACGCCGAGCAGTACGGCATACACCACGGCGATCGTGGCCAGCACGCGGGTGATGCCCCGTCCAGCGGCACTCTTCAACTGGGCCATCTCGAGCACGATGGCCACCGCCAGCAGCGGCAGCATCCACAGCAGCAGCGCAAAGCGCTCGGGCACCACGCGCGACACCATCCATACGGCGACAGCCAGCATCAGCGCGCCGAACACCTGCTTGACCGTGTCCATCCACGCGCCGGCGCGCGGCAGCAGCTGCCCCGCCGAGGCGCCCACCACCAGCAGCGGCACACCCATGCCCATGGCCATCGAGAACAGCGCGACACCGCCGCGCACCATCTGCCCCGACTGGCCGATCACCGACAGCGCAGCCACCAGCGCCGGGCCCACGCAGGTGGTGACGATCAGCGCCGACAGCGCGCCCATTACGGCAACGCCGGCGTAGCTGCCGGATTTCTGCTGGTTGCTCATCTCCGACAGCCGCGTCTGGATGAACGAGGGCATCTGCACGGTGAAGAAGCCGAACATGGACGCCGCCATCGCCACGAACAGCGCGGCGAACAGCAGGATGATCCAGGTCTGCTGGAACAGCGTCTGGGCCTGCTGGCCGGCCGCGGCGACGGCCACGCCGGCCGCCGTGTAGGTGGCGGCCATGCCGAGCACATAGGCCAGCGACAGCAGGAAGGCCCGGGTGCGGGTGACGCTGGTGCCGCTGGCGGTGATGAGCCCGGCGACGATGGGCACCATCGGCAGCACACAGGGCGTGAATGACAGCAGCAGGCCGGCCAGGAAGAACGCGCCCACCATCAAGAACACATTGCCGCTGCGGATGAGGGTGGCGAGGCGATCCTGTTCGGATACGTAGCCGCTGCCGCCTGCCGACACACTGCTGGCCGCGGCGGGCAAGGCGCTTATCGCATTGGCCGCGGGCAGGGCCACCTGGAAGGTCTTGGTCTGCGGCGCATAGCACAGGCCGGCTTCGGCGCAGCCCTGGTAGGTGACTTTCAGCGGCAGCGTGAAGGCGTCCTTCGAGCTGCGCGATACCGGAATGCGCGCCACCACATCGTGGTGATACACCTCCTGCTTGCCGAAGTACTCGTCTTCCTTGGTTTCGCCGGTGGGCAGGTCAGGGGCGCCCAGCGCGGCCGGCTGGCCGGCATCCACCGCGAACTTCATCTTGTTGCGATACAGGTAGTAGCCCTTCAGCACCACGAAATCGACCTCGATGCGGTCGGCCGCGGTGGCCTCGGCGCTGACCTTGAAGGCCACGTCCACGTCGACGAAATCGTCCTTGGGCGTGCTGAGTCCCAGACCGGTGATCTGCGCCGCATCTGCTGCCTGGGCAGTTATCCAGGGCGCTGCGAACAGAGCGAGACCCGCAAACAGGGCGAGCAGCAAGACGGGGGCGGTGGGGCGGGCCGGACGGGGCATGCGATCTCCGGGAGCGGGCCGAATCGGGCGGATTGTACAGAGAGGGTCGTCGTAAAGACGCCGACAGCCCTTGAATCCGCAGGTTCCGTCGCTATCATACCCGCCCGTTAGCAGCCGACGTGTGAGAGTGCTAACAGCTCTCCCGCCCGGCTGCATGTACCGGTTTCTCAACCCTTAGTCATTTGAGCATCAAGGAGTGGCAAGCATGAAGATTCGCCCCCTCCACGACCGCATCATCGTGAAGCGGCTCGAGGAAGAACGCACGTCGGCTGGCGGCATCATCATCCCTGACACCGCGACCGAAAAGCCCATCCAGGGCAAGGTCATCGCGGTGGGCAACGGGAAGATCCTGGAAGACGGATCGGTCCGCAAACTCGACGTCAAGGTCGGCGACAAGATCCTGTTCGGCAAGTACGGCGGAACGGAAGTGAAGGTCGACGGCGAAGAACTCCTGGTCATGCGTGAAGAAGACGTCATGGCCGTCATCGAGGGCAAGTAATCATGGCCGCTAAAGAAGTACGTTTTGGTGACGACGCGCGCGTGCGCATGTTCCGCGGCGTCAACATCCTGGCCAACGCCGTCAAGGCGACGCTGGGTCCCAAGGGCCGCAACGCCGTGCTCGAGAAGAGCTTCGGCGCCCCCACGATCACCAAGGACGGCGTGTCCGTCGCCAAGGAGATCGAGCTCAAGGACAAGTTCGAGAACATGGGCGCGCAGCTGGTGAAGGAAGTCGCCAGCAACACGTCGGACGAGGCCGGTGACGGCACGACGACCGCGACCGTGCTGGCCCAGGCCATCATCCGCGAAGGCCTGAAGGCCGTTTCCTCGGGCCGCAACCCGATGGACGTGAAGCGCGGCATCGACAAGGCCGTGGCCGCCGCCACCGAAGAGCTGAAGAAGATCAGCAAGCCCTGCAAGGATTCGAAGGCGATCGCGCAGGTCGGCACGATCTCCGCGAACTCCGATGAGTCCATCGGCAAGCGCATCGCCGAGGCGATGGACAAGGTGGGCAAGGAAGGCGTGATCACCGTCGAGGAAGGCTCGGCGCTGACCGACGAGCTGGATGTCGTCGAAGGCATGCAGTTCGACCGCGGCTACCTGTCGCCGTACTTCATCAACAACCAGCAGACGCAGGTGGTTGATCTCGAGAAGCCGCTGGTGCTCCTGACCGAGAAGAAGATCTCGAACATCCGCGAGATGCTGCCGCTGCTGGAAGGCGTGGCGAAGGCCGGCCGTCCGCTGCTGATCATCGCCGAAGACGTGGAGGGCGAAGCCCTGGCCACCCTGGTGGTGAACAACATCCGTGGCATCCTGAAGGTGGCGGCCGTGAAGGCCCCCGGCTTCGGCGACCGCCGCAAGGCCATGCTGCAGGACATCGCCATCCTCACCGGCGGCACCGTGATCTCGGAAGAGGTCGGCCTGTCGCTCGAGAAGGCCTCGGTGAACGACCTGGGCACCGCCAAGAAGATCGTGATCGAGAAGGAAAACACCACGATCATCGACGGCGCCGGCAAGCCCGCCGACATCAAGGGTCGCATCGAGTCGATCCGCCAGCAGGTGGAAGAAGCCACCAGCGACTACGACAAGGAAAAGCTGCAGGAGCGCGTTGCCAAGCTCTCCGGTGGCGTGGCCGTGATCAAGGTCGGCGCCGCGACGGAAGTCGAGATGAAGGAAAAGAAGGCCCGCGTCGAAGACGCGCTGCACGCCACGCGTGCCGCCGTTGAAGAAGGCGTGGTGCCGGGCGGCGGCGTGGCGCTGATCCGCACGCTGAAGGCGCTGAAGGATCTGACCGGCGCCAACGAGGACCAGACCACGGGCATCCGCCTGCTGGCCCGGGCCATCGAAGAGCCGCTGCGCCAGATCGTGGAGAACGCCGGCGAAGACGCCGCTGTCGTCCTGAACGCCGTGAAGGCGGGCAAGGGCGCCTACGGCTACAACGCCGCCAATGGCGAATTCGGCGACATGCTGGAGGCCGGCATCCTGGATCCGACGAAGGTCACGCGCCTCGCGCTGCAGAACGCCGCTTCGGTGGCCGGTCTGCTGCTGACGACGGAAGTGATGATCGCGGATGCGCCGAAGGATGAGAGCGACCACCAGCACGGCCCGCCGGGCGGTGGCATGGGCGACATGGGGATGTAAGCGACGTCGCTTGCAGCTTCAGTGATCGATCAAGAGGCCCCGGCACGAAAGTGCCGGGGCCTCTGTCTTTCAAGCGCGCGCGGGCGGAGCTCGCCCGTTCAGAACCGACCTTCGTCCACGTCGTGGATGAAGGCCGTCAGGCCGCCGAAATAGGTCTGCTGGTCGTCGTACATCGCCATGTGGCTGCCGTTCGGGCACAGCAGGAAGCGGCTTTTCGGCAGCTTTGCGGCCATGGCCTTCATGTAGGCCGGATCCATGGTGTCGTGCGTGGCGCCGATCACCAGCGTGGGTACCGTGATCTTCGGCAGGTCGGCGAAGCGGTCCCATTGCGCGATCTTTCCGCCGGCGCCCAGTTCGCTCGGGCCCTGCATGAGGGTGTAGACATCCTGGTTGATGTGCGCGAAGGCGCGGTTGACCGGATCCGGCCACTCGGCCGCCGGCATGCGCAGGATGTGCTGCTCGTAGAAGTTAGGCATCAGCAGCGCCATGTAGCGCGGATCGGCGGTCTTGCCGGCCTTCTCGAGCTGCTGGATCTCGGCCAGCGCCTTCTGGTCCATGGCCGGCATCAGCACGTCATGGGCGTAGGCGTTGTAGGCGGGGACGCTGGCCATCATGTTCGAGATCACCAGGCCCTTCAGGTGCTGGGGATACTTCAGCGCGTACTCCATGGCGAGGATGCCGCCCCAGGAATGGCCAAACAGGTAGAAGTTGCCGGCATCCAGGCCCAGCGCCTGGCGCACCTGCTCCACCTCCTCGACGAAACGCGGGATGTCCCACAGGCTGGCATCCTTCGGCTGGTCGCTGTACGCCGAGCCCAGCTGGTCGTAGTAGTAGTATTCGATGCCGGCCGCGGGGAAGTAGCTGTCGAATGCCTCGAGGTATTCATGCGTTGCGGCCGGGCCGCCGTGCAGCAGCAGCACCTTCATGCGCGGACTGTTTCCCACCCGTTTGGTCCAGACATGGAAATCGCCCTTGGGCGTGTGCACCGGGATCATCCGTACTCCGCCGCTCAGACGGTCGGGGCGCGCGGAGTAATCGAGATAGGCGGTGGCGGACGGTGGGGGTGCTGCGGTGCGCGGCGCACAGGCCGACAACAGCATGCAGCAGGCGACAAGGGCAAGCAGTCGTTCCATGTACATCTCCTGCCAGACAAGGGTGGATCTCACGGCAGCAGCAGCAGCGCCAGTTCCTCGCTGGTGCCCAGTATGACATTCGGCACCTCGCGCCGCATGCTGCGGGGCGGCGAGGCGTAGAATCGGAACGATGCAGTTCAAGGACTACTACGCGACCATGGGCGTGGCGCGCGATGCGACCGCCGACCAGATCAAACAGGCGTACCGCAAGCTCGCGCGCAAGTACCACCCGGACGTCAGCAAGGAGGCCGACGCCGAAGCGCGCTTCAAGGAAGTGGGTGAAGCGTACGAGGTGCTGCGCGATCCACAGAAGCGCGCGGCCTACGACCAGCTCGGCAGCGGCCCGCCGCCGGGTGAGGAATTCCGTCCGCCGCCCGATTTCGCCTCCGGTTTCGAGTTCCGCGGCGCGGGACACGCGGGTCCCGGCGAGGAAGGCGCGTTCCACTTCCGGGGCGATCCGAGCGAGTTCTTCGAATCGCTGTTCGGACGCGGCGGCGCGGGTGGATTCGATGGCCGCCGCGCGCGATCTGGCGGCGGGAACGGCCAGGATCATCATGCGCGCGTCAAGATCGACCTCGATGCCTCACTCGACGGCGGCACGCGCGCGCTCACGCTGCGCGTGCCGGAACTGGACGACGAAGGGCGTCCCCATCTGCGCGACCGCACGTTGAACGTCAAGATCCCGCGCGGCATCCAGGCAGGCCAGCATATCCGTCTCGCGGGCCAGGGCGAGAAGCCGCCCGGCGCCGACAAGGCCGGCGATTTGTACCTCGAGGTCGAATTCACGCCGCATCGCCTGTATCGCCCCGAGGGTCGCGATCTGCACCTCGACCTGCCCGTCGCGCCCTGGGAAGCGGCGCTGGGCGCGAGCGTCCCGGTGCCCACGCCAGGCGGCACCGTGGAGCTGAAGGTGCCCGCCGGA
>JAXMGX010000001.1:0-1850 GCA_046347045.1 Steroidobacteraceae bacterium | reverse complement strand
CATCCGTGGTCCCGTGCTCGCCCTAGCTGAAACCTCATTTGACTATAGTCGCCAGCCGCAATCTGTCAATTCAGGTTTTGGCTGATGTAGGTAGCACATGATTTGTCCGGTTCTGTAGCACGTGATCTGTCCGGTGCACGGTAGGGCCCTGAGGAGGGCCTGCCATGCGACGGACGGAGTGGCTACAGGAGACCCGGAAGATGCGTTTCGAAGAAGCCTACGCCGGCTGGCAGGCCGGCCGCTTACGGCAGGAGGAGGCCGCCCGATTGCTCGGCGTGTGTGAACGAACCTTCCGCCGCTACCTCGATCGCTACGAGGAGAATGGCATGGACGGCCTGATCGACCGGCGGCTGCAGCAGCTGTCGCACCGCCGCGCCCCGGTCGACGAGGTGCTGGCGCTGACCAACCGTTACCGGCAACGTCATGCGGGCTGGAGCGCCAAGCACTACTTCGCCTGGTACCGGCGCGACGGCGGCACGCGCAGCTACACCTGGGTGAAGCGCCGCCTGCAGGAGGCGCAGCTGGTGCCGCGCGCGCCCAAGCGCGGGGCGCATCGCAAGCGTCGCGACCGGGCGCCGCTCCCCGGCATGCTGCTGCACCAGGACGGCAGCCGCCACGAGTGGGTCCCCGGCCAGCGCTGGGACCTGATCGTGACCATGGACGATGCCACCAGCGAGCACTACGCCATGCAGTTCGTCGCCGAGGAAGGCACGCACTCCAGCTTCCAGGGCATCGCCGCGGTGATCCGTTCCCACGGCCTGTGCAGCGCGCTGTACACCGATCGCGGCAGCCATTACTGGTTCACGCCCAAGGCCGGCGGCAAGGTCGACAAGCGCTCGCCCACCCAGTTCGGCCGTGCCATGCAGCAGCTCGGCATCGAGATGATCGCTGCCTATTCCCCGCAGGCCCGCGGCCGCTCGGAACGCGCCTTTCGCACCCATCAGGCGCGCCTGGTGCGCGAACTCACCGCCGCCGGCATCATCGACATGGCGGCCGCGAACCGCTACCTCGAGGATCATTACCGGCCAGCGTTCAACGCCGAGTTCGCCCAACCCGCGCTGGAACCCGGCTCCGCCTTCGTGCCGTGGCGGGGCGACGCTCTCGATGACATCCTCTGCGAACAGTTCGAACGCCGCGTCAGCGCCGACAACTGCGTGACCTTCGGTCGCCTGACGCTGCAGATCCCGCGCCAGCGCCATCGCTGCCATTTCGTCAAACTCACCGTCCGCGTGCATCGCTACCTCGACGGCACGCTGGCGATCTTTCACGGCCCCCGCTACCTCGCGCGCTACACCGCCGCGGGCCAGCTCATCGAGGAACTCAGGCGTGCCGCGTGACGTCCGCTCGCGACCGCCCGCCGGGTCGGGGCTCTCGGGCTCCGCCCTCAACCCCCGACCCGGCGACCACACCCAAGCGGACAATTCATGTGCTACTAAACCGGACAGTTCTATTTGCTACCAACATTCAGGTTTTGGCTGAGGTTTTGGCTGAGCCCTTCGGATCCTTGCGCGCGCAGGGTGTCGGCCACCCGCATGGAGCACCCCCCTGGGTTGCGGCCCACCTGCAAGACGACGGGAGGACCTTCGCAGCTCGTGTCTGCAACAAAGAGGTCTTCCCTCTATCAGGCTCCGTGCGGACGATGCTGCCGGCGGATGCGAGATCGATGGCATCATTGCCCGCAACCTGCCCATCGTGCGCGGGAGGAGGCATTGCATGCGGGCCGAATTCTGGAGAATGGGGGCCACGCCGGTCCCGGTGGCCGAAATCGGCCGCATCGCGCGCGAACTCGAGACCAGTGGCTGGGACGGTCTCTGCGTGGGCGAGGCGCACGCCATCCTCCCGGATCCCTA